>NZ_LR746533.1:0-2966 GCF_902729425.1 Magnetospirillum sp. SS-4
CAACCGCCCCCCCCCTGCGGAACCGCGATTATTTAGGCACCAGCATGGGCAGTACGCCGGGCAGAATGTCGAAGCGGAAGGGAGCTTCCATCTTTTCCACCTCGCCGTCGATGGAAACCAGCGGCTTGCGCTGGCTGGTTCGAATCTCCAGCCATGGCAACGATCCCTGGATGAGTGCCTCGTTGCTGGCCCAGCGTCCCATGGCCACCTGCAATCCCAACTCCACAAGGCTGATCGGCCCCGCCCCTCGCCCGAAGTATAGACCCAGCGTTCCGCCGTCCATGCGCTCGCGCTCGAGCAGGAACGGATCGGAATCCCGGCACATATTGTTGGACACCATCAGGAAAGAAGTGGTGATCCGGGCCTGGCCGTCCGGTCCGTCCAGTTCCGCCTCGATCACGCGATGGCCCCGGGCCAGGCTGGTCAGCCCGGCCAAGGCTCCGTCCAGAATACTCCCACCGTTTCGACGAGCGTCGTCCCGAGAGCGGATGAATTCCGGGAACGCGCCGAGACAGGCGCGGATCAGGAAGAAACGGCCATTGACCCGCCCCAGGTCGATGGCGGTGGGAACCGCATCGGCCAAGGCCGCCGCCGCCCGGGCAAGGTCGAACGGCACTCCGAACTGACGGGCCACATAGTTCATGGTTCCCAGCGGCAGGACGCCCAGGGACTTGCCGCTTCCCACCACATGCTTGAGCGAGCGGGACAGGGAACCGTCGCCGCCGCCGATAATGATCGCCTGGACGGATGGATCGCGGCACGCCTTGCGGATCGCGCGCCCCACATCCTTTCCCTCGGCGAGGGTGGTATGGGCCTGATGCCCCAGTGAGGCCCAGACGTCCGACAACCGGGCGGCAACGGCCGAGGGCGACGATCGGGCGACGCCTCCCGCCCGTGCATTGATGATCGCCGCGATCCGCATTGTTCCGCCCATCCCAGGTCAGCGGGAAACGGCACCCGCGATCATAATTGCCATCTCATGCCGCTTTTCTTGTCCACCGGCACCTTGACCACGATGTCGTGGCATTTGATGCATCGTCCGGCCGGCGGATGCGGCTGGCGAGAGGTCGGCAGGATGGGCGGCCCCAGCTTGCGGACCCGCGACAGGTTTTCCAGCATGGCCCCATAGGGTGTCTTGAATTGTGAACCGGCCGCCGCCCCCCCCACCATCAGATGGCACAAGATGCAATCGCCCACATAGGGATGGGGCATGCCGCTGCCCGGCTTTACCGGCGGGATATGGCGAATGGTCATCAGCTTGTAGCGCAGTGGCGGTTCTAGCAGCCGCTCCAGCGGCGACAGAATCGACGGTTCCATGGGCAGCGGGAGCCGCCCCAGCAGCAGCCCTTCCGCACGCCGGGGCGAGGTGGCAGGCGTAATGCCGACAGGATTGGACAGATGGTCCCAATAGAGTCCCAGCCCGATCGCCGCCAACAAGGCGATCATCCCCAAGGTCATCCAGCGACGGCCGCGCCGTGGCGCCTCCTTGCTCACCTTCCCCGTCTCCTCGGGCTCACTGCACCACCATCCACAGTGCCAATCCCTCGTCATCGCGCAACTTGCAGGTCCGCCCTCCGACCAGGATGGACTTGGCGTAGAGTTCGGCATTGGGCCGTCCCGGATCGAATATGAATCCGACGCCGCTGACCCGCGCCCCGTCGAAGGACGGGCAGCCGACCTGGGTGAGATAGGCCTGCGGCGCCACCGAAATCTCCTGCAAGACACCGGTGCCGTTGTCGATCCAGATATGGACCTGCCCCCAGCCGACATCGTTGCCGATGCTGGCTATCTGGGTGACGCGGCCGCTGAACTGCAAGGGCGTCGCCGGGGTAAAAGGCGACAGACCCGGCAGGGCGGCGGGAAGCGGCAAGGCTTGGCCCCCAGCCGTGACGCCGCCACCGGCCTTGCCGCCACCGGTGAAGCGGTCAGGCAGCATGGCGGCCACCACCATTCCCAGAATCAGGACGGCCCCAAGGCCGAGCACCAACTGGGGCGACACGATGCCTTCGACCATCTGCCGAATGCGGCTCACCACGTATTCTGGCCGGAAGTCCATGCCGCCCCTCTCTCGCTCAGGCTCTGGCCGCGGCAGCGGGCGCCGGGCTGACGAACAGGCGGATGTCGCGGGCGTGGGGGATTTCCTCCTGGATGCGCCGACGCACCGCCTCGGCCACCATGGAACTGTCCTTGACGCGCAGATTGGGATCGACCCGCAGGCGGATATCGAACTGCACATCCTCGCCCACATGGCGGCCGCGCAGGAAATAGATGCTGTGGACCATCGGCGTGTCCATGGACACCTGCCAGGCGGTCTGCAGCAGTTCCGTATCCACCGAACTGTCCATCAGGCCGCGGATCGAGGTTCCGATCAGTTCCAGCCCGATGTGCCCCACCAGGGCCGAGACGCCGATGGCGGCGATGGTATCGGCGATGGGAAAGCCGATCACCGAGGCGATCACGCCGACCATCACCGCCGCGGACGAGATGGCGTCCGACCGGTTGTCCCAGGCGTTGGCGATGATGGCCGGGCTGTTGTTCTCGTTGCCCACGCAAATCTGGTAGCGATACATCAGCTCGTTGACGATCACCGTCACCGACGCCCCGACCGCCGCGAAGATGCTCGGCGCCTCGTAGGTTCCCGAGATCAGCTTCATCACCGAGCCGTACATCAGGAAGCTGGCGCCGATCAGCAGCAGCGAGCCCACGATGGACGACGAGATGTACTGGATATTGCCGTAGCCGAACGGATAGCGCTCGTCCGCCGGTTTGTTCGAAATCCTCAAGCTGAGTTGGGTCACCCCGCTGGCAACCACGTCAGCCCCCGAATGCAGCGAATCCGCCACCAGCGCCACGCTGCCGCTCATCAGCCCGAGGACCCCCTTGAACAGGGTCATGCAGATGTCGGCGGTAAAGGCCCACCACACCACTTCCTCGCGGCAATCCCTGCAATTTTCGAACTTCATCGG
>NZ_LR746533.1:3004-25222 GCF_902729425.1 Magnetospirillum sp. SS-4
CCGATCACCGAGGCGATCACGCCGACCATCACCGCCGCGGACGAGATGGCGTCCGACCGGTTGTCCCAGGCATTGGCGATGATGGCCGGGCTGTTGTTCTCGTTGCCCACGCAAATCTGGTAGCGATACATCAGCTCGTTGACGATCACCGTCACCGACGCCCCGACCGCCGCGAAGATGCTCGGCGCCTCGTAGGTTCCCGAGATCAGCTTCATCACCGAGCCGTACATCAGGAAGCTGGCGCCGATCAGCAGCAGCGAGCCCACGATGGACGACGAGATGTACTGGATATTGCCGTAGCCGAACGGATAGCGCTCGTCCGCCGGTTTGTTCGAAATCCTCAAGCTGAGTTGGGTCACCCCGCTGGCAACCACGTCAGCCCCCGAATGCAGCGAATCCGCCACCAGCGCCACGCTGCCGCTCATCAGCCCGAGGACCCCCTTGAACAGGGTCATGCAGATGTCGGCGGTAAAGGCCCACCACACCACTTCCTCGCGGCAATCCCTGCAATTTTCGAACTTCATCGGTTCATGTAATCCACAAGATTGGAGCCCAGGATACGATAATTATCGCCCACCTTCTTCGCCTTGATCGTCCCAGAACGAATCAGGCCCAGCACCTCGAGACGGTCCATCCCCAGCAATTGCGAGGCTTCCGCGCTGCTGTAGATCCGGTGCGGCAAAATCTCCTCGCCGAAGATCTTGTCCACCAGCACCATGGCGCCCTGCACGAAGGTCACCAGCGCACTTCCCTTGATCACCGCCGTCCAGATCATTTCTTGACGTCCTGCGCATGGTTGAGGGGCAACAGTTCCTGGAACAGCTGCGGCGTGATAATCGGCGTGTCCCCCGCCGGCTTCTCCTGGAAATACTCCGCCCGCTTGAAGCCGGTGATGAAGGCCAGATAGTTCCACGGCCACTTGGTGATCTCGATGTTATAGGCCGAGGCAGCCCCGTTGTAATCCTCCCGCCGCGCCGCGATCCGGTCTTCCATCTCCACCAGCGACGTCATCATGTGCTTGTAGGTGTCCACCGACTGGATGGTCGGATACTGCTCCACCACCGCCATCAGGCGACCCAGCGCGTTGCCGAAGCCGCCATCCGCCCCCAGCAGCGCCTTGCCGCCCCCCGCATCGCCCAGAAGCTTGCCGATCCCGCCCTGCTTCATCAACTGTTCCAGCGCCGAACCGACAGGACCGCCCTTCCCCGCCTCGACCGCCTCGGTCCGCTTGTCCGACGTGTGCGAGAAGATCGAGTGCTCCAGCGCCGCGTGGTTCAGCGTCAGCTTCACCAGATTGCCGAACAAATTGTCCCGGCGCTGGGTCATGACCTCGTAATTCGAACGCTTCGCCTGCGCCTCCTCCGACATCGTCACAAACGAGTTGTAGCGCATCAGCAAGGTCGTGATGAACGCAACAACCGACAAAACCGAAATGACCATCAGAACGTGCACCGGGCCACGCCCCAAACGACGCGGCGCCTCCTCGATCACGTACAACTGGGCAAGCAGCTCCTCCGACTGCTTCACCCGTTGCAGCGCGCTGAACTCGACCTCCGGGGCCGAACCCACATTCGCATCGCCTAATGCCATATCCGTCTCACCATCCGCGTCATGTGGAGGATAATCCCCTCATAGGGCCTCAGATAGAGGCCCCCTCGTCAAGTTCATTCGCCTTCTTGAAATGCGGCAAGGCTTCCTCATGGCGGCCCATCTGCTCATAACTGAAGGCGATGGCGCGATGCACCTTGCCTTCATTGGGACGCAGACCCAGCGCGATCTTGAAGCTGTCGATGGCTTCGTCGAAGCGGCCGAGATTGTCCAGGGCCACGCCCAGACGGAAGCGGACGTTGAAATTGACGGGATTGGCCTCGGCCACCTTGACCAGCAGCGGAGCGGCCAAGTCGTATTTTTGCACCTGCACGTAAGTCAGGCCGAGAACAGTCGCCACCTTGATGTTATCGGGCGCATCGGTCAGGGAGCGCTCGAGCAGTTCGATGCCGCGATCGACGGCGCCGGTCTTCACGTAGGCGATCCCCAGGTGCAGGGCCACATCCACATCGAAGGCGTCGGCGTCGTAGACCTGCTCCAGCAGCATGACTGCCTGGGAATAGCGACCGGCCTTGGCATGGGAGATGCCCTTGTCGCGGTAATAGACCAGACGGATGTCATCATTGACGGAAAAGGCGGCGCGGAAGGCGTCGACCATGTTCGTTCCGAGCTTCTTCGCCACCGAAAGGCCGTAGTGGGCGTAAAGAGTGACCTCGTCAAGGATATCCGACGGCTTGCTAGACATACTGTTCTCCAAAATCCTAATCAGGTGGCTCTGATCACTTTATGACGTGGCAGGCTTCGCACGGCCCACGCACTTCGTGGGGACTGACGGCCCGGGCGACCATCTCACGCGTGATCGGCGGCGGGGGCAGGCTTATCAGATCCGGATCGGGGGTCAACTCGAACCCTTGGCCGATGGGGTGGCAGTCGGTGCAGGCGCCGCGATAGCCGTGCGGACGGGGGTCGCCCGCCTGGATCATGGGCGCGCCTTCCAACTGGGCGAATCCCAAGCCGCCCTCGGCCTCACGCAGGACAATGGTCAGCTTGCGCAGTACCGGGGCACCCGGCCGGCTGTCCTTGCGAAGCACGCTGATCCGCGCCTCAGAGCGGTTTGCCACAATCCGGCTCGCCGCCTTGAAGCTCTCCATGTCGGTCACCGGGGTGTCGTCGATCCTGACGACGATATCGCCGGCCAGAAGCCCGGAAAACGCCGCGTTCAGCGTGACCTCGCCCAGCAGAACTCCCTGCAGGCCACGTGGGTAGTTCAGCTTTCGGGCCAATTCCTCGGTCATCAGGCGGCCGTCCATGCCCTGCCAATGCCCTTCGAACACCTTCAGCTTGCGCGGAACGAAATTGGGCAGCGGCGCTTCCATCGTCGCCGAGGCCCCCCCCGCCGCGGCGGGATCGGGCTCCATCGGCATGGCCACATTGGTCGCCTGGGGATTGATGGTCTGGGGAAAGGCCACCGGCGCCGCGACCATCGCCTGGGACTGCGCATTCATGGCCTGAGGCGCGACCGCCCCCTGCCGCCCGATAACGAGCGCCAGGACGATGACGAGCCCCGCAACCAGAAGCGCGACCTTGCTATTCATGTCCGGCCAATCCCAACACCATGATCATCACACCGAGGTCAGCATCTTAAGAGCGATGGCTGCCATGGTCGCCGCATAGACGCCCTTCAGCACCCGCACCGGCAAGACCCGCATCAGACGCGCACCGACGATGCCGCCGACATAGGCGCCGGGAATCATCACCAGGGCCAGCGTCACCGGCGCTTCCCAGTGGATCAGTCCCGTGCTGGCCCCGTGGAAGAAGGCCACCACCGAACCGGCCACCGAGGCCCAGAAGACCAGAACCGAACTGTTGGCGATGGCGTTCTGCAGGCTGATGCGCCCCACATAACGCTGCAACGGAACCTCGATAACGCCGCCGCTGATGCCGAGAATTCCGCTGAACAGCCCCATGGGCAGCCCCAGCACCGCCGAACGGACGGGTCCTTCCGACAGGGCGACGCCGCCGGCCTTGGGCCTAGCAGCGCCGTCGGCCATGGCCATCAGCTCGTCCATCTCGTCTTCGGCCCCGGCAGCGGAAATGGCCTCGGCCGTTTCCTCGCCGGCATTGGGCTGAAGAATTTCCACGACCGCCTTGCCCGCCATGATCAGGGCGAACAGGCCCAGCAGAACGCCCACCACCGAATCGCCGATGGCGTTGCCGATGAAATAGCCCAGAATCACGCCGCCGACGCCCCAGGGAATCAGCGGCTTGACCTTGTCCCACTGGACCAGTTGGGCCTTGTCGTTGCGCAAGGAGGCGGCGCCGTACACCACCACGTTGGTCAGAAAGACTACCGGGCGGATCAGATACATGCCATAGCCGAAGAAGACCATCATGCCGGCGACCTGGAGCACCCCGCCGCCCATGGTCATCATGCCGCCGGTGACGCCGGCGGCCAGGGCGAGCATCACCAAGCCGAGGATGTCGGCGATGGAATATCCGCCGATCTTGGCGCCTCCCACATGGTCCGTGTCGATGAAGGGCATGCCCGAGGGAATCGAGGGCGCGGCACGGCCCTGCACCGCGTTGCCCTGGACGACGTTCATGCCCATCCCCGGAATGGCGGTCGGTCCCCCGACCACAGCCCGGGCCTTGGACCACCAGTTGGAGGACCCGGCGGCGACCGTCTGGGTCTGAGCCTGGCCGGAAACGGCGGGAGCGGTGGCACCCGTCTTGAAGCGAACGACGTCCTGAAGATGGGACACGATCACCTGGGCCGGGACCGTGAAGCCTTCCACCCTGCCGGTCGGGCCGGTGGCGGCGATATTGATGCCCACCAGATCGCCCTGGGCATTGACCAGCGGGCCGCCGGTCTGTTCCCAGCTATAGACCGCGTCCGAGCGCAGCAGATGGGTGATCCGGGTGGTTCCCACCGCCAGCGGCGCATCCGCCGACTGCACCAGACCCTGGCGCACCAGCGGCGCCCCCGCCATGTTGCGGCCGAAGGCGAACACCTGCTGGCCCGGCACCACCGTCTGGACGTCGGCCATGCGGAAATGCAGGAATTTCTCGGTGGTCTGCATCTTCAGCAGCGCCAGATCATGCCCGGGAATAGTCTTCACCACCTGGGCCGGAAAGCGCCGGATTCCTCCCGTCGTCGCCACCTGGACCGAAATCTCCGGCAGATTGGATACCGAATGCAAGGTGGTGATCACATAACCGTTGGCCCCCACGATGGCCCCCGAGGCAACCGGACCGGCATTGACCCCGCCGCCGCCGACCCCGACCACCGCAGGGGGAACCGTGTGATACAGCCGCTGCACATGCGGCATGGCGATGTTGCGCACCAGGAACTGACCCACCGACAGATCGTCGGCCCCATGGAAATTATCGTCCTCGTCGTAATGGTCCAGGAGGTAGATCCCCCAGGCGAAGGTCACGAAGATCAAGAAGGCCAGGATCGAGACAGGCGTCTTCCACGACCGTTCGCAAAAGACGATCTTGTTGGTGGGCAGATCGCCCATGGTTTCGCCGACTTCAATCATGGCTGTGTTCCAAGCTCATTCGGGTTCCTGTCGTCATCTCTCATCCCGCGAGAACCGCGATATAGACGGTCCCCAACACCAAGAAGAGTCCCATCAGCGGCATGCCCCAGCGGACATATTCCCGGTGGGTGAATTGCAGACCGGCGGCGGCTGCGGATGCCAGTTCCGGATGCCGCTTCACGAAGCCGGAATATTGAGTCATGGCCAGGGATCCCGCGGTGGCGCCCGGCAGCGCCGCCACCGACCCCGCCATGATGCCCAGCGCCAGCGCCCACCAGGCCGCCTGACCGTCCCCGTCCAGGCGCAGCGTCGCCGCCAACGGGGCGAAGACCGCCGCCGATGTGCCACCGCCCACGAAAATGGTGACGGCGGCGGCCATCCACATCAGCAAGATGGCGCGGACGCGGTCATGGGCGGCGGTGATTCCTTCGAGCCAGTTCACCGCCCAGTCGAGAATCCCCACCGAGGTCAAGCCCCCCACCATCACGAACAGGCCGCCGTAGAACAAGATGTCGGTGCCACCGCAGGCCGAGAAAAACTCGTCGTCCTTGAAGCGCCCAAGTCCCAGCGCTGTCACCCCGGCGACAAAGGCGATCCAGCCCGGCCGCACCTTCAGCGGCCCCGCCAGGATCAAACCGGCGACGGTGACGCCGAAAATGATCAGTCCATAGCGCAAAAGCCGGCTGTCGATGGCGCGGTGGCGCAACGCCTCCCCTTGGACCCAGACCGGATCCACCGGAATTTCCGCGCCTTTCCAATCGCCCAGACGCCGCTCGAAGAAGACCAGCATCACCGCCAGCAAGATCAGGCAGATGGGCATCATCCCGGCGATGAAATCGTTGAAGTGAAGCTTGCCCGCCGAGGCCAGAATCATGTTAGGGAAGTCGCCGATCATGGTCGAGGCCCCGCCCAGATTGGCGGCGACGATCTCGGCGATGATGACCGGCACGGGGTCGATGCCGGTGCGAAAGCACACGGTCAAGGTCACCGGAACCACCACAGCCACCGTCACCAAGGAATTGCTGGCCAGCGAAATCCCGTAGGTCACCAGCGCCATCATCACCAAGATCCAGCGCCCTTGGCCCTGTGACAGTTCCGCCGTTCCCGCCGCCAGATAGGCATAGACGCCGGAGCGGGCCAGGAGGGCGGAAATGGCCGCCATGCCGAAGATCAGGGCCAGGGTCTCGAAATAGACGGACCGCAGCGCCATGATCGGCGTGTAGGTGCCGCTGACCGTTCCGATCACCACCAATGCCGCCGCCCCGGCCAGAACGGCCAGATGGCTACCCTCCGCCCACCGATAGATGACGGCGAACGTCGCGACAAATACGGCAAGGGTGAGAAAACCGATCACCTAATTATCCACCTTCGACAACATGACTTCATCGTAAGTCAGCGGCTCTTCCGAGAAGGTCGGCCTGCTGGTATCTCCGGCTTCCCGCGCCTCAGCGCTGACATGAAGCGATTCGATGCGGCGCATCTTGCCGCAGACCGCGGCTTGAACCGCCTCGCAAATCTCGTGGGCCTGCTCCACCGTGTACTCGGGGTCGACGCCGATGATCATGTCGGCCCAGATATCCTGCCCCACATAGCGGGCGCGCAGATGGATCACGCCGCGCACGCCGGGGACCCGCTCCGCCGTATCGACGATGCGGTTCTGCACCGCCTCGCCCGCGGTATGGTCCATCAGGCCGCGATAGGCATCCATGAAGACGACCTTGCCCAGCAGCAGCAGGTCGATGGTTTCCCACAGGGCGACCGCCGGATCGATCCACGGCATGTTGAGGTAATGGGCGCCGATGATACCCAGCGCCACGGCCCCCGAAGCGGTGGCGTCGCCATGGTGATGCTTGGCCATGGTCTTGATGATGGGACTGTTGGTCTCGATGGCGACGCAGCGGGAGTAGAAATACATGGCCACATTGACGCCGACGGAAACCAGCGCCGCCCACAGCACGATCAGATGCGGGGTGCGGTGCATGCTTTCATCCAGCAAAATCTGGACGGCGTGGACCAGCAGATAGCCGGTCAGCCCGATGAAAACGACGCTGACCACCATGGACAGGATGAATTCGACCTTGCCATGGCCATAGGGATGTTCCGCATCAAGGGGCTTGCTCGAGATGGTGGTCCCGATCACCACCATCAACGCATTCAGCATGTCCTTCAGCGAATACATGGCGTCGGCGAGCATGGCCTGCGACCCGCCGATCAGGCCGACGAACGCCTTCATGACCATGAGCACGGTGTTCACGGCCAGGCCGACCCAACCGATGCTCCTGCTGCAGACCGTGCAACCGCTCTTCCTCATCCTTACTCACTCCAAAGCCCCGTCCCCGCCTTCAACTCAAGCAAAGGGATTCAGCGCTTGATGACGATGCTCTTTCCCGGCGCCTTCTGCTTACGCTGCTTCATGACGTTTACCATCACAGAGATGATGCCGATGGCGAAACCGAGAAAAAACGTTATGCCCAGAACAACGAAATGCGGCGCAATCATCGCCAGTGGTCCCAGGCGGGTTTCGACCATATGCGCGTTGGACGACGCCAACAGCACGATCAACCCGCCGAACACCAACGATCCGATCAATCTTACCATGCCACTGTCCTAGATTGCCGCGTATCCCCGTCCCGCATATCGAACTCTCCCCCCGTCACGAGCCGGAGACGTCTCCAAGCTGACGCCAATACTGCGGCGGAAGCTCTTCCGCCAAACGGAGGGCACCCCGGCAGCCGTCGAAAGTGGGATCCTTCACGCAGGTCACTTCCGCATCACCGAAGGGGCGCAGTTTCTCCCTGACGTACGGCGCCAATCCACGAATGCGCGAGCCGCCACCGGCGAACACAATGTTTTGCAGCACGGACGCCTGATATTCGGGCTGGAAGGAGCGCAGCAGCGTCTCGATGCTTTCGATGATATCGGGCATCAGCGCCTCGCAGGCGACCTTCACCGGTTCGGTCACATTGACGCGCACGGGCTTGCCGGCGGCGCGGAACTCGAACGAGGCAACCTCCGTCGGCGTACCAACGAAGGAGAACTGCTCTTTCACCGCGCAAGCGACATTCACGTTCATCTGTAATTCAGGATGACGTTCCAGGATGGCGTTCTGGAGCCGTTCGTCCACGTAATTGCCGGCCTTGGTCAGGGTGACCTGATCCTCGGGTCCGGGAACGGTGCCCTTCAGGGCGCAGATATCCGTGGTTCCGGCACCGATATCGACGATGATGGTGTTGATCAGCTTGTCCAGGCCGTAGCCGACCATGAACGGCTCGGACACCACCAGGGCGGTATGGACCACTTCCTGGGCCATCTTGAGCAGCAGCGCCTTGTTCGCTGCCGATGCCCGTGCCGGCACTCCGATGACGGCGCAGATCTCGTCATTGGGGGCGGGATCGGCGGACTTCACCACATGGGTCAGCAGATGGCGCGCCACCTCAATGTCGCGGTCACTGATCTCGCTGAGCACGCCATCCTGGAGCGGATAGCGGACATCCAGGTAGGAGCGCATCTCAAAGGCTTCGTCACCGACCACATAGGGGCGGCCGAGCAACTTCAGACCGATGACATCCTTCGGGTATCCAACCACCGACTTCAGCAGGAACTTCTTGCCCCGGCTCGACATCACCGCGGTATGGGAAGTCCCAAGGTCGATGCCAAGAAACAATCTGTTCTTGGCTTGGCCTTCACCTTCACTCATTTTTGTCACTCCGTTCGCGTGCTAAATAACCAATTCACGGCTGCCGACTATTTTTCTTGTCCCCCGAATCGCATTGCGATGTGGAGCAAGTTCCGCAACTCCCTTCCGCGGCCCCCGTTAACCGGCGCGTACCGGCGGCGACGTTGTTCCCGATGACGCGCCCCCCCCTGACCACACCGCCAATGAGCTCGGCACCAAGACTGAGGACACTACGCACAGCCGAACCGCCGATCCCGAAAATTCCACCGAGAAGGTCTTCGACGGGAACGTCCTGAACCGTGGCGGCCTTCTTTCTGACCGGCGGAGCCTTCCTCTTCTTTACGGGCTCTCGGACGGGCTTGGCCGCTGGGGCAACGGAAGGGGAAGAGGGCAAAACCGGGGCCATGGCCGCAGCCGCCTGCATCAGTTCGGCAAGACCGAAATTGGTCGCCGGGGCGGGAACCGCCACCGCGTCCTCGATGCTTTTGGCCACCGGCTCGGAAACAGCCGCCTCATGAACCAATTCGGGCTCGGCCACCGGAAGCTCGGGCTCCGGCTCGGCTTCGGCCACAACCTCCACCGGCACGACTTCGGGCTCGGGCTCGGCCACCGGAAGCTCGGGCTCCGGCTCGGCTTCGGCCACAACCTCCACCGGCACGACTTCGGGCTCGGGCTCGGCCACCGGAAGCTCGGGCTCCGGCTCGGCTTCGGCCACAACCTCCACCGGCACGACTTCGGGCTCGGGCTCGGCCACCGGAAGCTCGGGCTCCGGCTCGGCTTCGGTGGTCTGGATCGGCTGAACCTCGATCACCAGATCGGAGACGGACACCGTGATATCCGAAGTGATCGGCTGGGACGCCTCCAACTCGATGACGAAATTGCTCTCCGAGGCTTCGGCCTCCTCGACGCGGCTAGGCGTCCGCCATATCGGTTGAGACCAGCGGCTGACCAGATCGCCAACCGAGGCTGACTCCGCAGGCCGGGCGAGTGCGGGGGGGGGCTGGGCAGCTTCGACCCGGCCGCCATGATTGGCCGACCAGGGCGAACTTTCCAGCAAACTGACCCAAATGTCGCCTTGCGGCGCCGGCGCTGGCTGTGCTGCCAAGGTCGGCGAGGGATAGACCGTCACCGAGACGATCTCCGGCTCCGACGGCATTCGGCCGCCCGACAGCAGGTCCTCGTCCTGGCTTCCGTCACCCTTGCCGCGATCCCGCCGGTTAGTCGCCATTATCCCGCTCCACCATCAAAGGACAATCCAGAATTCTTGGCCACTGCGGTTGACCTTCAGCAAAATCTGCTGCCCGGCGTTCGTCGCGCCCTTGATGGCTGCGTCGAGACGAGCCGGACCGGCGACCGGCCGATTGTTGACCTCGAGGATGAGGTCATTGGCCTGAAGCCCCGCGACGGCTGCCCTTGAACCGGCCAGAACCTCGGCGACCATGGCTCCCTTGGCCCCGGGGACCGGAACCGCTCCCGGCACGCCGGTGATCGGACGTGGAGCCTGGAAGGCTTCGATCTCCATGCCCAGCCAGTTGAACTCGGTCGGAGGCTTGGGCATGACGCCCGGACCACCGGAAGCCGCGGCTACGCCGGGGGCCAAGCCGCCCATGGGGGCCTGTGTCACGTCGGCCGCAGCCGGAGCCTGGACCGCCGCGGCGGTCAGACCGGCAGGGCCCGCGATCAGTGTCATGTTGCGCACGTCGCCATCCCGCAAGACGCCAAGGCGCACCGAACGGCCACTATGCATCTCGGCCATAATGGCCGAGACCTCCTCCGGCAGGCGGACGGGACGACCATCCACCTTGAGCAGGACGTCGCCGGGTCGCAGTCCCGCCGTCGCCGCCGGGGTATTGGGAGTGACGCCGGAGATGAATACTCCGCGTCCGGCCGGCACGCCGGTTTGCCCCCCTAGGCGCTGCGACATGGGAGTAAGAGCGGCCCCCAGTAGCGTGACCCGTCTGGTTCCGGCGGCGGCCGGCTGTCCGCCGCGTGGCCCCTGGATATTGATGGCTAGGCTTCCCGGCGGCTGCGCGAAGCGGTAAGCCCCCCCGCCGGGTCCCGGAGCGGCGATGGGCGCGGCACCACCCAGCATCTGATGGCAATTTGCGCAGTTCATGTTCTGGCGGCCATCGGTATGGGGCGAGACGGCGCCCATGGGGATCGGCGGCGGCGGAATCGGGGCGGCGATGGGCATCATCGGCGCCTGCCGCCCGTTTCCGGCCGGAATCAGATCGTGGCAGGTGGTGCAATCCATGTTCTGCCGGCCATCGGCGTGGGGCGCCGGAGTCCCGACGAGAATGGCCGGACCCGCCGCGCCCACGCCACCGCCCATGGGACGCTGCATGGCCACTAGGCCCATGGACGCCCCCTCGGCGGTGGAGGTCGGCAACCAGCCCACTTCATCCAGGATGAACAGGCGGGCCTGATTGCTGGGCACGGCGAATCCGATTCCGGCAAAGGCGCCGTTGGGGGTGTAGATGGCGGTATTGATGCCGACCACCGTCCCGTTGGAAATCACCAGCGGACCGCCCGAATTGCCCTGATTGATGGCTGCGTCGGTCTGCAGCAGATTGGAATGGGTGACGCCCTCGATCACGATGGACTTGCGCTTGGCGGAGATGATGCCGCGGCTGACGGTCATGTCCAGACCGAAGGGAGTCCCGATGGCGATCACTTCGTCGGCGACCCGCACGGCGTCGCTGTCGCCCAGAACGGCGGCGGTCAACGGCGTCTTGGGGGCAACCTTCAGCAGGGCGAGATCCAGAGCCTCGTCCATCTTGATGATTTCGGCGGAATAGCGGGTCGAACCCACGTCGTCCTGCACGGTGACGAACACCGAATTGGCGCCGCGCACCACATGATAGTTGGTGACGATGAAGCCGTCGTTGCGGACGATCACGCCGGTGCCGATATTTTCCACCGACCGGGTGGCGGGATTGGCGAAACGGGGCAGCCCGTCGGGATTGGCTAGACCCAGGGGGTCGGGCATGGCCTGCCCGTTGGCCGAAGACGCGGTGACGGCGACGACGCTGTTGCGCAGCAAGGTGACGACGCTGGAGAACGGCCCCCCGGCCCCAACGGGAGCCGGTCCGAAATCCACCATGGGAGGCATGGTCGCGATGGCGCCGGCGGCCGAGGGTGGCGCCACGCGGGCACCGGCCGGAACCGACATGGCCGGATTGGCGGCGGCCGACGGCCCGCCCTGCTGTACCGGAACATTGACGGCAGGGCCGGTGCCCCGCCCCATCTGCTCCAGCATGGCGCCGAGACGAAGACCGCCCGAGGACTGCCGGTAAATGAAGGCGCCAAACAGGACGACCAGGGCGACCACGCCCATGAGCATCAGATAGCGCTTCAGATCCTTGCCGCAGGAAGCATCGCCGCGCCCGCCGTCTTCTACGTCACCATTGAACATGGCCATCAACCATCGATGTCAGGGTCTGAAGCGGCCCCTTTGTTGGAACGAGGCAACCGCACGGATTGCACCCCGGCGGCCAGCGCGACCAAGCCAAAGACGATCAGGGCCACCGGCACCGCTCCGCGCAGAAACTCGGTCACCGACCACCACCATGCCGTCACCCCCAGCAATCCGAGGGCAAGCGCCAGCAGTCCGAAAATCACGCTTGGCATAAACGTTACTCCAGTCTTGATGCAGAGCGAATGGCGCTACGCCACCCCGTCGTCCCCTGGGGCGTCGCCCCCGCCCACGTCACGAACCTCGCGTTTCAGCAGGCGCAGTGCATACGCCGATATAATCAAATTTCCAACACCCGTAAAGACAAAAGGCGCAGGCGGGCCAATATAATCAAATAAAAACCCACCGACCTGAACAAAGAAAATAACACCAATACACCCAATAACATTGAATGCGCCAAGCACAGACCCAAGCAAATCCCTAGGCGCGAAATCAACGGTTAATATTTGTGGCGCCACAAAACAACCCGCCTGCCCGGACGCAATCAACAGGATGGGTAGTACGATAAACCAGTCGAACGGATTGATGATGAAACCCAGCATTATGAATCCCAAGGCGGACAGCACCATCCCCAGCAGAACCGCCTGAATGCGGCCAAAACGCTCGATAAAAGACCGCCAGACCGGAATCGAGAGCATGACCACCGCCCCCATCAGCCCGATCAGCATTCCGGCCCGCGCCGCCGCCTCGGCCTGCCCGACCTTGATCAGATCGGCGAAGTAAATAAACCACAGCATGAGGAAGAGCCCGACGAACACCATGTCGCTGCGGGCGAACAGAGAACTGGCGAAAGCCAAGCGCAAGCGGGGCTCCGCCTTCACCAAGCTCCAGACCGCCCGCCAGGGAACCGAGGTTTCTTGCGTGCGCGGAGCGACATCCACCAGGAATTTTCCCGCCAGCCAGGCACCGGCCAGGGAGACGGCCGCCGTCAGCAGCATAGTCACGGCGATGCCCGCATGGGGCGGAATCTGCATCAAAATGGCGTAGACCAGCGTCACCCCGAAGGCCATCATGAACGCGGTGTTGGACATCAGGCGCGCCCGGTTGCCGTCGTCGCTGAAATCCCCGGCCAAGGCCGACAGTTGCGGCCACACCGCGCCGCTACCCGCCGACATGATGACCCGCGAAACGTAATAAACGACCAGCGCCCCGATGGAGGCGCCGCCGATCCAGGGGCTGAGCGGCGCGATCACCGCGCCGACGGCGGCGACCAGAAAACCGGCCACGATGATCCTGACCCGTCCGATCCGATCCGACAGGTAGCCGAGATAGGCGAAGATGAAGAGATCCAGAACCTCGGTCACCACCTGCACATTGGCATTGACGGCGCCGGCTGTTTCAAAGGAGATATTAAGAACGTTTCGCAGAAACAGCGGCTGAATAGCAACCACCAGGGTCATGAAAACCATGCACAACGCCGACAGCAAATAAAGGGCGTTGTGCTGGCGCACTTCAACATCTGCCGCGGCTGTTTCCACTCGAGACACCCGTCACCTCCGATTCGGTCGGACTATAACAGCGAGTCGGGGGCGGTTGACAACACATAAACACAGGGTTCATACGAAGGTACCCCGCAATCCGCCGCCTTCAGCGGATTCCGTGCACATGCTCGAAACAAAAAGTCACGATTTCCTGCCGCCGCCCTCGGATTCGGATCAGATGCTCTTTTCACAGGAAGATAACGATAATCGAACGCAACATGCCGGACTTTCCCGCATGCGGACTTACGCTACGGCTTTGCTTGCCTTGATCTCCGCTGTGTTCGCATTTTCCGTCTGGGGGGGGGGGACTTGGCCGTGGCTGGCGCCGGTGCGGGCCTTCGCCGAAGCCGCCCTGGTCGGCGGCATCGCCGACTGGTTCGCGGTCACCGCCCTGTTTCGCCATCCATTCGGGCTTCCCATCCCCCACACCGCCGTCATTCCCCGCAATCACGGCCGGATCGCCGCCGCCATCGGCCGGTTCGTCGCCGACAACCTGCTGGCGTCGCAGGCGCTGGCCCAGCGGCTGGAGGAACTAGATGCCGCCGGACGGCTGGGGCGCTGGCTGGCCCAGCCGGAGACGGCGACCATGATCGCCGCCCGGATCGCCGGATCGCTTCCCCCCATCGTCGACACAATCGGCCAGCAAAGGTGGCGGAGCGCCATCGGCGGCGGCCTGCGCAAAGTGGTGGATACCGCCATCACCGCCCCGCGCATGGCCGACATTCTATCCTACATGGTGGGGCGCGGCTATCACCACGCCGTCTTGGATCATCTGGTGACCGAGGCCCGCTCCTTCGTCGCCCAAAACCGGTCCTTCATTCGCGCCAAGGTCGCAAAGGAATGTCCGGAATGGCTGCCGCTGTGGGTAGAGACCCAGATTGCCCAGGGCGTCGCCCACGGCATCGACGGGTCACTGGAGGAATTGACCGCCCATGACCATCCCTGGCGGCTGAAATTCGAACTCTTCGTGCGCGAAACCATCGACGGCATGGCCAACGCACCGCATTTCGCCCAGCGGATCGAGGAGGTCAAAATGCAGGTTCTCGACGACCCTGCCCTGGAGACCTATCTCCTTCAGCTGGGAAGCCACGCCTACGACCATCTGATGGAGGAGGCCGAGACCATGGAGCGGCTCATTGAAAACGCCCTGCGCGAGATCGGCCAACGGCTGGAGCACGACACCGCCATGCGGGCGACCCTGAACCGCTGGCTCCGCAACGCCACCGAAGCCTTGCTGGTGCCCCGGCGCGAGTTGATCGGCTCGTTGATCACCGATCTGGTCATGCGCTGGCGTACCCCGTTCCTGATCGAGAAGCTCGAAAGCCATGTCGGCAAGGATCTTCAGTATATCCGCATCAACGGCACCGTGGTCGGCGGCCTGGTGGGATTGGCCATCTACACGGTCACGACACTGGCTCAGCGCTAGATTCGACGGCATCGGACGGGGCCTCCGCAGGCGGCTGCGCAATCTCGGAGACGTGCGGACTGTCAGGCTTGTGGGCCGGGCGAGTCCATTGGATGGTGGCCCCAGCGGCGCAGGCCGAACAACAGGGCGTCCATGCCTCCGAGGTTGCGCCACAGGAGTCGCATACCCAGGCGGGCGCCGGCGGGGCTTCGCGTTCGCGACGGCGCCAAATTTCCGCCCGTTCCGATCCGCCGGGCTCCTTGTCCTCGATCTCGGCCATGAGTCGACATCCCAGCGCATCGGGCGCGATCTTCAGCGCCGCCATGAGATGACGACGGGCGACGCCCCATTTGGCGGCGGAAACAGCCGCCTCCCCGGCGGCAAGGTGGCCGTCGGGATCATGGGGAGCCAGTTCCGCCAGTGCCTCGAACCGCTTCAGCCGGCCGTTCGCATCCTCGTCACGCCATAACGGGGCGCAGGCCTCCAGCAGAATCCGGGCGGGAGCGTTCCGCCAAGCGGCAGCCAAAACCGCCTCGGCCTCGGCCCGGCGCTCATTGGACACCTCTAGCCGAACCACATGCAGGGCGGCAGGAAGAAAGCTCGGATCAGCGGCCATGGCCTCACGCGCCAGCAGCAAGGGTCGGGCAGGATCATCGGAGGACTCGCGGCAGGCTTGCCCTTCCAACACCACCGCCCGCCAGCGCGCTGCCAGGAAGGGCGACAGCCGCCCGGCGGAAACGGCGGCTTCGATGCATGCCTGGGCCGCCTCCCACTCCCCGTCTCGGAGTTTAGCGGCGAAAGCGGCGGCATCCTCGGCGTTGGGCACGGCGGGAACGACGGGGGCCTCGACGACAGCGGCAGGAGCGGGCGGCGGCGAAGCCTTGACAGGCGGCGGCGGCTTCCTTTCGACGGCCGGCGGTGCGAGCGGCTTCTTCGCGAACAATCGTCCCTTGGTCGGCGCGGGCCTGGACGTTGCGACCGATGGCACGGCCTGGCGCGGCATCAACCGGTCCAGGCGAGCGGCAAGCTCGGGACTGTCCAGCAACCGGGCCGCCTCGGCGCCAAGGCGGCGGCCGTCACCGACGTCGCCGCTTTCGGCCGCGTCCAACGCCGCCAAAAGGGCGAGCATGCCCTTTTCCCGCCCCCGGACCTGCCGGGACTTGCCCAGTTTGGCGGGCAGATCGGCCACCAGCGCCGATAGCCTCGCCAAGCCGGAAAACACCATAAATACAACCAAAAGAATGCCAAGAAGCATGGGGACATTGGTGTCCACATGCCAGCCCAGCCATTCCACCTGCACCGTCCCGGCATTATCCGAGAACCACAAGGTGGCCAGCACCACCGGCGACATGAAGATCAAAAGGACGATGAGGCGCAACAGCATGGTCACTCGTCCCGGGACGCGGCGACGGTCATGACCGTCGCCGACAGTTCAGACAACACCGCGTCCACGGTCAGACGCAATTCCGCCGCGTCCAGCCAGGGCTGGATCGCCACCATGCCGGGACCTTCGGCGTGGCGCAGTACCGTGACCGCCCCGGCCAGATCGCCGCCCGCCAGCAGCCGGGAGGCGCTGTTCAAGGCCCCGTCGAGGCCTTCATTGCTGCTTTCCGCCCGCCGGACCACCACCGCCGATCCCAGCCAATGCCGGATATTGGGAGGAATCCAGCCGGTTTCGGCGGCGGCGGCGAGCCTGCGCGCCGAAGCCGCCGTCATGCGGAAGCTCTCGGCCAGGGCCACGCGCGAGACGATCCCGGTCCCCGCCCCCATGGTCAGCGGCGCCAGCTTGTCGGCGCCGTTTTTCTCGGCCAGGGCCATGGCGGCCTTCAACTGGGCGGGATAGGGCGTGCCCCGATCCACCGCTTCCCGCAGTTGTCCCAGCGCCGCCAGGAACAGGGGCGCGCGATCGCGGCGCTCGGCGATGCGGCGAAAGGCGGCTTCCGCCTTTTCCACCGCGCTGGACAGCTTGGTGGCGCCCCCTTCGTCGGCCGCCAGCTTGCGGACGACGTCCAGATCACCCTTGATGGCGGCGATCTCGGCGGACAGACGCGCCAGTTGCGCCTGATCGGCGGCGGGAACGGCCGCCTCCTTGCGCGGTTCCTGCTCCGCCTTGCGGGCCATGGCCTCAACCATGACCAGCCGCTGCTCGGCTTGCGCCAGCCGCATGGCCAAAGGCCCCAGGGATGCCTCCAGCATCTCCACCCGCTCGTCCAGGCTGGCCGGTCGCGGCGCGGCGGCCATGGAGCCGACCTCGCCGCCCAGCCATGTGGCCCAGGGGCCGGGAAGATTTCCAAGACGCGGCGCCAGCCAGGGCCAGGCCAGCACGCCGCCCACCAGGATTACGGCCAGATACAGAACCACCACCTGACTGCCGCCGTCCCGACGTCGCCCGGGACGGCTTTTGCCGGAAGGCTGTCCCTTTTCGTTGCTATCCATGAGGCTCCGCTTCCACTGGCTTCGCTGCCGCCGACCGGGCAGGCAGAACCCGCTGGCGCGATCTTCATGATCGCCAGCCTTTTTGGCAAGCCATTAATAAGTGCCGCAAGCGGCCGCGGGGCGGCCCGCCGATCCCCGGACGGGGGTCCCCAAAGCGAAACATCCCGACGACCGCCACAGCGAGACGTCGGGATGCGCGGCTTCGAGTCCGAAGATCAGATCCGGTCGGCGACCCAGCTGACCAGGGGCAGCTTCCACGCCCGCTGGAACACCACCGAGACGAGCCCGAGCAGGGAGAACACCAGAACTCCCATGGACGAAAAACCGAAAATCCACTTCCCCAGAACAGGAACATGCAGCGCGAACAGCGCCAACACGCCCCACATCCAGATCACCAGCCCCTGCTTGGCGTGGAAGTAGACGAACTCGTCATCCCGGTCCACCAGAAGCGGCACGAAGCACAAGACGCTGAGATAGGACAGCGCCGCCATGACCGTCGTGCGGGCACCGAGCGTACTGCGAAGGATAGCTTCAGTCATTCCCCCCTCCTCCTGGTTCAGGCCAGTGCGTCGCGCAGTTCGACTTCTTCGTCGCTCTGCGCGGCTTCGATATCCCGGCTCTTCATATACGCGTAAACCGCCCCGGCGCCAACGACACCGAGAATGATCGGCCCCCAGGCGCCCAAGCCCAGACCCAGGCCGAGACCCAGGCCCTTGCCGGTCCAGATGGTTCCGCCCACGACCTTGGCGCCGGCCGCGGCCTTGCCCGCGCCGAGGGCGACCTTGGTCCCTGCGCCCTGCGCCGCGGCGACATTGGCCGGAGCCGCCGGAGCGGCAACGGCGGCTGCGGCCTTGCCCGCGCCCGCCTTGGTGGCGGCGGTGCCGGTCTTGGCGGCGGCGCCGGCCTTGCCCGCGCCCGCCTTGGCGGCGGCGCCCTCGCGCTCCATCTCGCCCACGGCGGCGGCGGCGGCCTTGGTTCCGGCCGGGGTCCCTGCGGGGCAAATAACTCCGTTGGCGATCTGAGCTGGCACCTCGGTTCTCCTCACAATCAAGCAGCGCAGGACTGAAAACGCAGCCCCCGTCAGACAAGCGATGTGAATAACATGAGATCAGGGCAGAGGACAACACGTTACGAGAACGAATTCTCAAATAATGGAGAAGTTGCGACCGACTATTATTTTCTTTTGCCGAGGGAAGCCGCGAATCAGTCGCACTTTCCGGCCCTTGGATTCTTGCAGCACCCGCCGCCGCAACCGAGGCTGCCGCCATTGCCCCGGTAAAAACGCCGGGTCGCCCAGGCCCCGGCCAAAACCACCACGGCAAGCACGGCGGTCACATCCCAAAGATCAATCATGGCAACACCTCATGATCATAGTGACTTCGGACTGCCACAACGGGCGAGGCCCCGTCAACATCCAAAGGGAACGCGGCTTCAGGGCATGCGGCGCAAGAACCAATCCGCCGTGAACGCCGCGATCACCCGAAAGATCAGCAGGCCGGGACCGGCAAACAGCCCCTCACGCAATGCACCTGCAAATCACTCTCACAAAACAATTCGACATAATCTGCATAGCCGCCCTCCAGCCCTAGATCATACGCCCCAAAGAGAAGTTGAGACAAATTATCAGCGCATTTTTTGTTTGCTTGGGCTCTTGTTTCAATTACCCTATCGGCGCTGCATATAGGAAATTCGGAGTGTAGAGTCATGGCCGCTCAGGTTGGAGGGCAGATTTTGGCGGGTGCCACCGCCCCCGCGAAGGTTTCGGCCGCCGCGGGGGTCGGAGCCGGCGGAGCCGCCCTCGGCGTTGGAAGCGGCATCATCGCCTCTCCGGTTGGAACCGCCGCCGTCGGCAACACCCTGCTGACCGGCAAGGGGGTCTGCCTCGGGCTCGGCCTGGGACTTGGAGCCTGGGGCCCCGTACTTTTCGGCATCGCCGGGCTGGCGGGCGCCGCCTATCTGGTCGGCAAACTGAAGAACTGCAAGGCGGAGGTTGATGCCACCGCCGATGCGACTTGAACGAGGGCATGACAATGGCTGAGGCAATCTTGATCGAAACCGAAAACGCCCCTTGCGGCTGCCGCTCCTATCTGATGGCGGGCCTGAGCTATCTGGGCATCCTCTGCTTCGTCCCGCTGCTGATGAGCCGGGACGACGAATATGTGTACTTCCACGCCAAGCAGGGCCTTGTCCTGTGGATGTGGAGCGTCCTGGCCATGTTCGCCCTGCACCTTCCGCTGATCGGCAAGTGGCTGTTCGGCTTCTCGTCCATGGGCGTGCTGGTGCTGTCGGTCGCGGGTCTGGCCTCGGTGGCGCTGCGCCGCACCTGGCGTCTGCCGCTGATCAACTATTTCGTCGCACTCGTCTGATCGCAAACCATTGGACGGGCCCGGCCTGCACCGCGGTGCCAGATCGGGTCCATCCGCCTTGACGCCGCCACCGGCTTCAGGCGCTTAGCGGCATTCTCGCCGCCGTAAAGAAAGGCAGACACGATGCAGGACCTTCTCCTGGCCAAGGTTGAAAGCGCCATGCAGGCGGCCCAGGTTTCCGCCCTCGCCGGTCAGACCGCGACGGTGACCAAGGTGTCGGCCGCCACCAATCTCGCCACCATTACCCCCACCGCCGCCGGACAGGCGCCGATCGTCGTCAAGCTGGACGCGGCCCGACAGGTGGCTGAATTGCAGGCTCTGGTCGGCAAGACGGTGGTTGTCGGCAAGACCCCCACCACCATCGGCGGCATCGGCAACTGGATCGCTCTGACCCCGGTCACCGGCGCCAAAACCGCCGCCGCCGTCACCGGCGCCGGGCAACTGGTGATGATGAAGGTGGAGGGGGGCGGCGCGGCGGCTCAGATTCCCGCCCTGGCCGGCAAGACCTTCACCATCGCCCAGCCCCCCGTCGCCGCCGGAACCAAGGCGGCCGGCCTGCTGTATCTCAACCCGGTCGGCGGCGGCGATCTGGTCGCCATCAACGTCCAGAACGCAGTGACACAGACCGGCGGTCTGGTGGGCAAGACCTTCGTCGTCGCCCCCAGCCCCGTCATTGGTGGCACCACCGGCAAGTTTCTGGTGCTGAAGCCCCTGGCGGCCGGAGCGGGCAAGGCCGCCGGCGGCAGCGCCATTGCCGCCAAGTTCATTCCGGCCGCCGTCACCGGCACCGGCGGAGCCGCCGCCGTGGGCGCCGGGTCGGCCGCATCGCTGCTGGCCGCCGGCGCCAATACCGTCACCCCCATCACCGCCGCCGGCACCGGCAGCGCCATGCTGTCGGCCAAGGGCCTGGGCCTGGGCCTGGGACTCGGCGCCTGGGGACCGTTCATCCTGGGCGCCGCCGGACTGGTCGGAGCCGCCGCCCTCTATGCCTGGGCGCGGCGCCGCCATGGCACTCCCGACCTGTCCGATGACGCGCTTTTGGCAGCGGCCGGGCAGGAATGAGACCGACATTCAAACCATAAGGACCATCGTAATGCCCTTTCACCTTGCCCCCTATCTGGCGAAATCCGTTCCCGGCATCGGCGTTCTCGGCGCCCTGGTCGGTGGCGCCGCCGCCCTGGCCAAGAATGCCCGCCTCCTGAAGGAAAAGCGCATCACCAACACCGAAGCGGCCATCGATACCGGCAAGGAAACCATCGGTGCCGGTCTGGCCACCGCGCTTTCCGCCGTGGCCGCGACCGCCGTCGGCGGTGGCCTGGCCGTGTCGCTGGGCACCGCCCTGGTGGCCGGCGTCGCCGCCAAATATGCCTGGGATCGCGGTGTTGAACTGGTCGAGAAGGAACTGAACCGCGGCAAGGCTGCGGACGGGGGAGCCGACGAAGACATCTTGCGGGAAGAACTGGCCTGATGAAACCCGTTCCGACCGGCCTCCTGTCGAGGGGGCATGGTCGGAACGATCAGCCTTCCCCGAGATGGACCTTGCGCATCCCCATGACGCAAAACCGCCGGTGCCGAGCCAACGCGCCGGCATCCCGCATGATGCTTTCGCACTCGGGACAGCAGATAAGCCTGACCGAGGTGTCACGCCCGCTCCGCCGGTCGGCGGCTTTTGATTGCGCATCTCCGCTGGACTGCGGTTGGCGACGATCATTGATTTCGCGCAACGTCATGAGCACCGACGCAACGACCGCCTGTTTCTGCGTTATGGCCCGACTGTCGCCGCCCGGCCATGCCAGCGCGATTTTTTCCGCGAGTCGGGCCAGATCATCGTCACGCATGGCGTGGCAAACGAGACGATCGTGGCCTATGCCTCAAGACTGCTGACGGGCTCATCAAGCGTCCCGGCGAATCTGCGGCAGAGATAGACGCAGCCCAATGCCGCCACGGCGAGTACGGAGAGAACCCCCCAGCCCAGCCCGGCACTGACACCGATCACCACAGCCTTTCCAGCCGTCGGCGCCATTGCCAACGCCTTTGCCCCCCCAACGTTCGTAGCGAACATTACCCTCTCCCACAATACCCATATCCTCGACGGGTGATTGCCCCACCTTATTACACGTTGGGGGGGGGGGGGGTGGCAAGTAAAAGATGTTGATAGTGAAACATAGTATTATTCAAATACATTGCTTTCGCAATGCTTTGTTCTGTTTACAACCCATATATAAAATTTATACATGGCAACATCAAGGGCAAATCCCGGCCAATTTGAACCACGCCATTGCCGAGGCA
>NZ_LR746530.1:0-30000 GCF_902729425.1 Magnetospirillum sp. SS-4
AACATCGAGGGCGCCGTCACCAATTTCCTCGCCATCAAGACCGACATCACCGAGCGCAAGCAGACCCAGACCCGTCTGGCGGCGCTGGTGGGGGAACTGCGCCGCTCCAACGAGGAACTGGAACAGTTCGCCTATGTCGCCTCCCACGACCTGCGCCAGCCGTTGCGCATGATCAGCGGCTATCTCGGCATGCTGCGCAAGACCCTGGGGCCGAGCCTGAACGAGGACGCGCTGACCTTCTTCGGCTTCGCCATCGACGGCGCCCGGCGGCTGGACCGCATGATCGTCGACCTGCTGGAATACTCGCGGATCGGGCGGGCGTCGGGAACCCGCGACGCCGTCGACCTGGGCGAGGTGATCGGCGACAGCCTGCGCCATCTGGAGGTCGCCACCGCCGAGGTCGGCGCCGATGTCCGGGTGCAGTCCGGCCTTCCCGTCGTCACGGGCGACCGCTCGGAACTGACCCGGCTGTTCCAGAACCTGGTGGGCAACGCCATCAAGTATTGCGCTCCCGACCGGCCGCCCCGCGTCGAGATCACCTGCGCCGACGGCGGCGAGGATTGGGTCTTCGCGGTCAGGGACAACGGCATCGGCATCGGCCCCGACGATCTTCAGCGGGTGTTCGGCATCTTCCAGCGCCTGGTCAGCCGCGAGCAGTACGAAGGCACCGGCATCGGCCTGGCGGTCTGCCGCAAGATCGCCGAGCACCACGGCGGACGGATCTGGGTGGAATCGGTCCTGGACCAGGGCAGCGCCTTCCTGGTCGCCCTGCCCAAATCCGGCATGCCGCAGCCGGTCCGGGAATAGGCCGGTTCAGGCCGGCTCCAGCTCGCGCCCCATCACCCGGTTGCGGCCCCGGTGCTTGGCCCGGTACAAGGCGGCGTCGGCGGCCTCGATCAGTTCCTGGGGGGTCATCCCCTCCACCGGAACGACCGAGGCGATGCCGACGCTCAGCGTCACCCGGTCGGCGGTCTGGCTGGCGCTGTGCGGCAGGTTGAGCTCGAACACCGCCTCGCGCAGCCGCTCGGCCACATGGCGGGCGCCGTCCTCGTCGGTGGTCGGCATGATCACCGCGAATTCCTCGCCGCCGTAGCGGGCCGCCAGGTCGGCGGGGCGGAAGACCTGCCTGTCCAGCGCTCCGGCCACCGCCTTCAGGCAGGAATCGCCCTTCTGGTGACCATAGGTGTCGTTGTAGAGCTTGAAGTGATCCACATCCACCAGCAGCAGCGACAGCGGCGCCCCTTCCCGCATGGAATGCAGCCAGTCGGCCTCCAGCCGCTCGTCGAACGAGCGCCGGTTGGCCAGCCCGGTCAGGCCGTCCCTGACCGCCAGGCTGTGCAGCGCCATCTGGGCCAGCTTCTGCTCGGTGGTGTCGCGCAGGGTCTCGACCACCGCCAGCAGATTGCCGTCCTCGTCATAGATGGGGCCGGCGTCGATGGCGAGGTACAGGCGCTTCTTGACCCGGGGCATGATGCACCAGTTCTCCGCCCTGAGGCCGAGGGACGCCTCTCCCGGTTCGGAATGGGCGGCGTACAGGGCGTCCAGTTCCTCGGTCCGCCCCAGGGCTAGCACATCGGCCAGGCAGTAGCGCGGCTCCTCGTAGAAGGCCCGCCAATGATCGACGGTGCCCAGAACCTCGGCCGCGGCGACGCCGGTCAGGCGTTCGCAGGCCTTGTTCCAGATGATGACCCTGCGCTCGGAATCGAGCACGAAGGTCGGAACCACCAGATGTTCCATCAGGCGCACGGCGAATGCGTGCGCATTCCTGGCATTGCCCGAGTTCGGCACGGGTCTCCCCCCACGTTATCTTGTCTGTTCCGGCCTTGTTGATCGGCCTGGATTGTCGTCCGGGTCCAAGCTTGCATGGAACCTGCGCGATTTTCCATCGAATCGATCACGCGGGACCGAAAAAATTATAGGCCGAAAGAATCGGCCGGAAGAGGGGGGATGGACGGACCGCCGGGGGAATCAGTTGCCGTCGTCGATCCAGGGAATGCGCCGGAGGCAGACGCCCTCCTCCTCCAGCTTGCCGGCCTCCTCGGCCGAGGCCTCGCCATAGATCGGCCGCGCCTCGACATCGCCGTAATGGATCTTGCGCGCCTCCTCGGGGAAGCGCTCGCCCACGTAATCGCAGCCTTGCTGAACCTGGCGCTTGAACTCGCCCAGCACCTTGCGCATCTCGCCGGCCGCCGCCTGAAGGTCGAGGGCGGCGCCGCGCCCCTTGGCGAGGCGGGGGGCCATGGGAGCCTTCTCCACCCCGGTGTCGCCGCAGACCGGACAGGCGACACCGCCCGTGGCCGCCTGCGAATCATAGGTGGAGCCATCCTTGAACCAGGCTTCGAAATGATGCTGGCGGGTGCAGCGCAGTTCGAACAAAATCATGGAAAGCGGTTCCCTCGGGACATCGCGACCCGGCCAGTTTACCCTCCTTCACCGGCAAGAGCACGATAAAGCGCATGGGAACCGACCCGTTCAAGACCGAGGCATCGCCCTGGATACGCCGTTTCGCGCCGCTGGTCCGCCAGGGCGGCGCCGTGCTGGACGTCGCCTGCGGCGGCGGCCGGCATTCGCGCCTGTTCCTCGACCGGGGCCATCCCGTCACGGCGGTGGATCGCGACATCGCCCAGGCGCGGCTGGCCGACGGCGCCCTTCGAATCGAGGCCGACCTGGAGAATGGCGCGCCCTGGCCGCTGGCGGGACGGCGCTTCGCCGGCGTGGTGGTGACCAACTACCTGTGGCGGCCCCTGTTTCCCCACCTGCTGGACAGCCTGGAGGCCGGCGGCGCGCTGCTTTACGAAACCTTCGCGCTGGGCAACGAATCGTTCGGCCGGCCGCGCAATCCCGATCACCTGCTGGGGCGCGGCGAATTGCTGGATCTCGCCCGCGGGCTGACCGTCGTCGCCTTCGAAGACGGCATCGAGGACGGCCGCAAGGTGGTGCAGCGCCTTGCGGCCGTCAATGGAGCCGGACCAGCGGCGCTGTAACCCGCGCCGCCGCTCAAACGGATGCCGCGCGCGAGCGTTCCACCGCCGCCTTGTGGGCGTTCCGCCACGAAATCAGCCGTTCCAGCCCCTGGCGCAGCGGAATCCGGGCGGAAAAGCCGATCTCGGCCCGCGCCCGCCTGGGGCAGCCGATCCGGTTCCTGACGAAGGTCTGGCCGGCCGGCAGATAGTCGATGCCGGCCGTGGCGCCGGTGATCTCGACCAGCAAGTCGGCAACCTCGCGGATCGAAGTGCGGATACCGGTGCCGACATTGTAGAAGCGATCCGTGCTGGCGGCCTTCATGGCGCAAACATTGGCGTGGGCGCAATCCTCCACCGCCACGAAGTCGTAGGCCTGGGTACCGTCGCCGTAGACCTTGAGCGGCTCGCCACGATCGATGGCGTCAAGCATCTTCATGATCACCGCGATATAGGCGCCGCGATAATCCTGGCGCGGGCCATACACGTTCATGTAGCGCAGCCCGACGTAATCGAGACCCCAGCGGTGATGGAAGGCGCGGGCCATCTGCTCGCCGGCCACCTTGGTGGCGCCGTAGAAATTGGTGTTCATGAAGGGATGGTCCTCGTCCATGGGTTCGAAGACCGCATCGCCATAGACCGAGGCCGACGACGAATAGACCAGCCGCCCGACGCCCTTGGCGACACAGGCTTCCAGCACGTTGAAGGTTCCCCGGATATTGACGTCGAAGGCGGCGCGCGGAAAGTCCTGGCATTGCAGCAGCCAAAGCGCGGCGAAATGAAAGACGCCGTCGGCCCCCTCCAGGGCGGAGGCGAGAATATCGGTCTGGCAGACGTCGCCGCCGATATCGTGGATGCGCACCCGGGGGTCGCGTAGCGCGCCGTCCAGGTTGTCCATGGTTCCCCGGACGAAATTGTCGTAGATCAGGATCGACCCCACATCCTCGGACAACAGCGCATCGACCGTATGCGAGCCGATCAGGCCGGCGCCGCCGATCACCACCAGACGTTTTCCGCGAATATCCATGGTCGCCTCAATAGAGCAAGCGGTTGCGCAGGCTGCGGGCAATGACGGCCTTGGCGTCTTCGGTCCCGCCCAGCCCGTCCATGCCAACATCGGTCAGTTTGATCACGCCGTCGCCACAGGCAATGACGGGGTCTCCATCCAGGCAAAAGCAGACCTGCCCCGGCACGGCCCGGAACGGCCCCGGATGACCGGCCCGTTCCGCCCGCCAGATGGTCACCTTGCGCATCCCCTCCAGTGAGGTGAAGGCCCCGTCGAAGGGACGCGACGACGCCCGGATCAGCCGCAGCACATGATCGGCCGGCCAACGCCAGTCGATGCGGCCATCCTCCGGCCGTCGCGGGTAGACGCGCAGCGCCTGGCCCGAGTCGTCGGGTTGCGGAACCGGCGTCGCCGTGCCTCGCTCCAACCCGTCGATGGCTTCCAGGAACATTTGGGGGATGCGAACGCCCATCCAATCATAGACGTCGGAAATATAGGTCGCATCGGTCAGCGGCAACCGGTCGCGGACCAGCACCGGCCCCGCGTCCAGGGCGGCGACCATGCGATGGATGCAAAGCCCCACATGGCTCTCCCCCTCCAGAATCGCCCAGTTGGGGCAGGCATTGCCGCGATAGCGCGGCAGGTCGCCGGCATGGGCGTTCCAGACGCCCTGGGGAAACAGATCGAGGAGGAGCGGCCGCAACAAGGTCAGCCAGTTCATGGAAATGGCGGCCTCGCACCGGGCGTCCCTTATCCGGTCCAGGCTTTCCCCGGAATGGATGTCGAGGGCGTTGACGAAGTCTGCTCCGATCAGTCCGGCGAAAGCCTCGAAATCCTCTTCCCTGGTGTCATAGAACGGTTCGGCCCGGCAGGTCCATACCAGCGGAATGTCATGCCCGGCGGCGATCAGGCATCGGCCGGCCTCCAGAAGCGCTCGGGTGCGGCCCAGCAACGCCACTCTCATGACGCGCCCCCCGCCAATCCGGCGATGGTGGAGAACCGATGGCCCGGAATGTCGGCCAGCAGGCGTTCCAGGAACCCGCGGACACCGAAGCCGGGACGGTGGAAACGCGCCGCCTCGGCCTCGGTCAGGCTGGCGAGGCCGCGGCCGCCGAGACTGTCCTTGAGCGCGTCGTAGCGATCCAGGGACGCGGTATTGAGGGCGACATGGATCGGGTGGAAAGCAAGGATGCACAGCCCGCCATCGGTGGGGACGCCGCCGGTCTCCCAGTCCCAGCCGGGCCATCCGGCGGCGATGTCGTCCTCCCACAGATAAGGCAGGCGTCTGATCATCCGGCCGGACCGGCCCACGGGAAGGGCGGTCGCATGAAGGAAGCGGTGGAAGGGCAGGAACAGGGACACGTCCACGTCGATAGGGGTATGGTCCGCCACCATTCCCAGCAGGGGCGTCGACTGAACCAGGGAGTGGGTCCGCATGGATCGCGCCTCGGGGAGCAGGGCCAGGCAGTGCTCCAGGACCGCTTCCGGGGTGGCGCCGTGACTGGAGCCGGGCAGGAAATTGGGGTGAAGCCCAAGCTCGGTCCGGTCCGGAGCGCGCCGCAGGTCGGCCAGGATGTCGCAGGAATGGGTGACAAAGAACGTGGCGGGGACACCCGCCGATGCGCAAAGATCGACGCACAGGGCGATAGCCCAGTCAGGCGCCCAGTCCACGTCGAAGGTAAGGCCGATATTCGCGTTCACTTCCATATCTTCAGCCACTGGTCCAGGCACAGCAACGACCAGATGAGGAGGCGACGGTTCACGGTGCCGTTCAGGTGTTCATTGACCAGCGACAAGACCGTGGCGCGATCCAGCACATTGTACAACTCCGAACTCTCCTCCAGCAGGGTGGAGCGGACGAAATCGATGCTCTCGCCCCGGAACCAGCTGGCGTCGGGGGCCGAGAACCCTTGCTTTTCCGCTTCCGCGATGGCGGCGGGCATGCGTCTTGCCGCCAGCCGCCGAACCAGGAGCTTGCCGTCATTGGTGCGCTGGAAATAACTGTGCTTCTTGGCCCCCGGCTCGTTCTCATTCTGCTCGGGGATGTGATCGAGCCGCCTCAGTTTCATGGAGACCGGCAGGCGGCAGGCGAGATCCACCAGATCGTTGTCCAGGAAGGGAAAGCGCGATTCCAGGCCGTGAGCCATGCCCAGCTTGTCCTCGACCACCAACAGGCCGTGCAGGAAGGTCTTGGCCTCGAAATACAGGCAGAGGTTGATGGCGTCCTCGGCGGAGGCGGGGGCCTGGGTTCCAGCCGGAAAGGTGTCGGCGAAGATATCGCGTGGCGACAGGTGGCTAACCTGTCCCCGGATGGGCGCCAGCAAGTCGTTCATCCGTTCGGGCGGAACCAGGCGTTGCCACTGGCCGAAATATGAATCGATGAAACCGTCGAGACCGCCCCCCCACCTGGCGGCGCGATAGCGCCAGGGATAACCGGCGAACAACTCGTCCCCGCCGGTGCCCGACAGCACCACCTTGGCGAATTTCCCCGCCAGCTTGGCCGCGTAGAAATTGGGATAGCTCTGCCCCACGCGGGGTTCCTCCAGATGGCGGACCACTGCCGGCAGGGCTCGGGCCATGTCGCCAGCCTTCAGGACCATCTCGTAATGCTCGGTCTGCGCCAGATAGGACATCAGTTCGGCGGGGCGGCGTTCGTCGCAGCCCAATTCCAGGCCCGACGCGGAGTGAAGATCGAAGCCGACGGTGTACGATCGCATGCCGTCGAGCCGGGGGGCGGCAAATGCGGTGATCAGCCCGGTATCGATGCCGCCGCTGAGATAGCCGCCGATATCCACGTCCGACACCAATTGCCGTTCGACCGCGGTGGAGAACCGCTCCTCCAGCAGATCCAGCGCCGTGGCCTCGCTGCACAGGCCAGGATCGGGACGGAAGCTGAAATCCCAGTACCTTCGGATGCGGGGAACGCCATCGCCGGCAATCCGGAGCGTCGTGCCGGCCGGCAGCATCCGGATGCCCTTGAACAAGGTGCGCTCGCCGAGGAAGTTCTGGAACGTCAGGTATTCCAGCAATCCTTCGGGGTCGAGACCGGCCCCGGCATCGGGATGCGCCAGGATGGCCTTGATCTCGGACCCGAACAGGAACGGGCCGGAGCCGTTCCGCCAATACAGCGGCTTGGCGCCGTAGCGATCGCGGGCCAGCAGCAATTCGCGCCGGGCACTGTCCCACCAGGCCAGGGCGAACATGCCGTTGAAGCGTTCGATGGCGGCTTCTCCCCAACGGATCAGGGCATGCAGCACCACCTCGGTATCGCCGGTGGAGCGAAAGCGGATTCCCTCGGCCTCCAACTCGCGGCGCAGGTCGCGGAAATTATAGACCTCGCCGTTATGGACGATGACATGACGGCCGTCGGGGCTGGTCATGGGCTGATCGGCGGCATCGCTCAGGTCAAGGATGGCGAGGCGGCGAAAAGCCAGCCCCAGCCCGCCATCCACATGAACGCCCTCGCCATCGGGGCCGCGATGGGCCATGGCCGACGCCATGGCCTTCAAGGCCTTCCGGGAGGCCGGGGCGCGATGATCCAGGAGGCCGGCGATGCCGCACATGGGGCGTCCTTCACATCCTGGTGGAGACGATGGTGATGCCGGCCGGCTCGACGACCTCGCGGTCGATTTCGAGCCCCGCTTCGGCACACCACTCCCGAACCTCCTCAATGGTGTGACGCCGCGCGTTGACCGGCGCGTACCAGTCGAAATTGACGTGGTTCATCTCGTCCACGGTCATCTCGGGGGCGTAGAACGCCTTGAAGACATGCCAGTAGAACAGGCGCTGCACCGAGATGGGGCCCGCGGGAATGCCCAGCAGGTCGATGGCCTCGGGGACATCCACGGTGACGTCGGCATCTCCCAGCGCCTTGCCCAGGCGGGTCAGCGGCATCAGCGCCTCCCAGCCCTGCGTCGGCGACATTTCGTGCAGGCGGGCGCGAAGGTAATCGTCGGTGAACTCGCGGATCGGCCCCTTGCGGCGATAGACGTAGAACAGCATCCGGCCGCCCCGGCGCAATCGCGAGGTCAGGGCCAGGAGAGCGGCGCGGGTATCGTCGGTATGGTGAAGGACGCCTTCCGCCAGTATCAGGTCGAAACACTCTTCCGGAACCGGAACCCGCATCAGGCTGCCTTGCACGAACAGGCCGGCCAATCCACGCTCCCCGAACCGGGTCCGGGCGACCCGGATCGCGTCCGACGCATCGATTCCCACGTAATCCACGGCTCGGAGACGCTCGCCGGCCCAGGCCAGGATGGAGTGGCCGGCGCCGCAACCGGCGTCAAGGATCAAGGGGCGTTCGCCCCGTCCCGCCTGGAGAATGAGGTCGGCCTCGCCATAGCGTTCATCGAGCCAGGCGCGGGACCGCGCCGTCACCGCCTCGGATTCAAATGTGTCCCGCCGCGACCATTTATAGCCGAACCGATCGGCCGTATGGGATTGGGAAGGACTGTCGGGAACCTCCTCGGTTGGGATTCCGTCGCGCACACGCCACCGGACGCCATGGCGGGTGAACAAGTCCCCCTCGGCCAGGTCGGCTGGCAGACCGCACCGGTCGGAAATGGCGGGTGGGGATGAGGCCACTGGCGGGAAACTCACAATTCAACAGGTTGCTGCTCCAGGTTCTACACTGGGCGGCCTGGGGTTAAAGAATAATTATCGTTTTACTCTCTAACCTGCGGCCGGCTCGGTCATCCATCCGGCAGAATGCGCGATGATGAGAAAGAACACCCTCGGCGAAACCGGTCCCGGCGACATGACGCGGGTAACGGTCTGCCCGGCCGCCCCCGATCACGCCTACACCATCCTGGTTTTATATGACCCGGCGGCGCTGATACCGACCACCACCCGCGACCATCTGCTCTGCTTCAAGGCGTTCACCCATTTCAACGTGATCTACGCCGACGTCACGTCCGGGTCTCGCCTGTATTTCGACCTGGATATCTTCGACGGCATCATCATTCACTACAGTTGCTGCATTTATCGGAACGGCCACCTTGATCCCGCCTACCTGGACGCGGTCGGCCGATTTGCCGGACCCAAGATTCTGTTCGTGCAAGACGAGTACGATCTGACCGCCAACACCATCGGAATGGTCCGTCGGCTGGGGGTGGACGTATTCTACACCACCATTACCGAGGATTGTTTCGAGCGGGTCTACCCTCGCGCCGAGATCGGCGATCGCGTGGAGTTCGTCCATACCCTGACCGGGTACGTGCCGTTGAACGTGCCGCCGCCCGCCGCGTTGCGCCCGCTGGCCGAGCGGCCGGTCACCATCGGCTATCGCGCCCGCAAGCTGCATTACCGCTACGGCGACCTGGGGCAGGACAAGTTCCGAATCGGTGAGCGCATGCGGGCGGAATGCCTGGCCCGCGGGATTGACGCCGACATCGAGTGGGACGAGGACAAGCGCATCTACGGCAATGCCTGGCCGGCGTTCATCGAGCGTTGCCGCGTGACGCTGGGCAGCGAAAGCGCATCCAACGTATTTGACTATGACGGCAGCCTGCGGGCCGCCCTCGACGCGGAACTGGCGCGCAGGCCGGAATTGTCCTACCCCGAGGCGCGGCGGCTGTTCCTGGCCGAGCGGGAGGGACGGCACGGCCGGACCAGCATGATTTCCCCCCGAGTGTTCGAGGCCATCTCTCTGAAGACGGGGCTGGTGATGTTCGAGGGAACCTATTCCGGCGTGGTGCGGCCGGACCGCCATTACATCCCGCTGGCCAAGGATTTCAGCAATCTGGACGAGGTCTTCGCCCGTATCGACGACCTGGACGGCCTGGGCGAGATGATCGAACGCAGCTACGACGAGATCATCCTGTCCGGCAGATTCTCCCACGCCCGCCTTGCCGAGGACGTGGCGGCCCGGCTCCGCGCCAGGATGGGGCCTCCCCGGGGGGTGAATCTTCTCGGGGTGATCCATCTCGCCCTTCCCGACCTTCCGCCGGAGGACTCCCCCCTGGAGCGGCATCGGGCGATGGACGCCTCGGCGAAGCGTCTGTTCCGCCGGGTGGCGCTCGACCCGCAGGACCCGTCCGGAAGGAGGCAGCCGCTGACCACCGTCCCGGTCCTGCCGTGGGAACAGGCGGCCTTGCGCGAATCCGAGCTGTGCCAGATGGCCTTGCCGGTGCTGGTGGACGCCGCCGCCCTCGCCGGAGAGGTTCATATCTTCGGAACCGGCGCCGGCGCCCGCCTGCTGTGCCGGCATATCCGGCAGGCCACCGGCGCATCGCCGGCGGGGTTCATCGATACGGACCTGACCGGCGAACTGATGGGGCTGCCGGTTCGCCGCCCGGACGCCATCGGCGGGGAAGTCCGGCGAGACGCCACCGTGATCCTCTCCAACCGCTATATCCTGGAAAATGCCAGGATACTGGCGGCGCGCGGATGCTCGTCAATCGTCAACGGGCAGCCCCTGGCCCAGGACCTTGCCAGACGTTCCGCCATGGCGGAGCCTGACGGCACGCCACGATCCCCCGAACCCGGCGAGGAATAGCCCGGACCATGGACAGCAAGCTTCCCACCCACAAGGATACCGGGCGCGAGAACATCGTGATCTTCGGCGATTCCATTTCGTTCGGAGAACTGGTCAGCCCGCATCGCGGTTGGGTGGTCCGGCTGTCCGCCAGGATCGAGGACGAGCATGGCGACCGCTTCCTGACGGTCAACACCTCCATCAACGGCAACACCACCCGCATGGCGCTGGAACGCATGGCGTTCGATGTCCAGCGCTATCGCCTGGACATGATCGTGGTGCAATTCGGCATGAACGATTGCAATTGCTGGCAGACCGATCAGGGAGCCCCCCGGGTGTCGGAGGCGGGCTACCGCGCCAATCTTCTGGAAATCGTCGACCGCGCGCGGCGGTTCGGCGGACGCAGACTGCTGCTGATGACCAGCCACCCCACCCCCCATCGGGAAACACTGCCCATGGTGGGGGCAAGCTACGAGGATCTGCGCCGCCGCTACTGCGGCATCGTGCGCGACGTGGCCCGGGTGGCCGATTGCGGCCTGATCGACGTGGACGCCATGCTGGCCGGTCGGCCGGTCGATTACCTGATGCCCGACGGCATCCATCTCAATCCGCTCGGCCACGATCTGTACATGGATCTGGTGGCGCCGCCGATCCTGGAGGCGGCCCGCGCCTTGCCAAGGCGGCCGACGTGAGCGCCAGGATCGCCGTGCTCGCCCTCAAGCCGGTGGGCGAAGCGGCTTTTCAGCGCCTGCTGGCGGCCTCGGGCGATGCCTTTGCCGTCGTCGGCGCCTGTTCCAACACCTCCGCCGAGGGGACCTGGTGGGGCAGCGCGGCGATCGCCCGCCACTGCGCCCGGACGGGCTTACCCTTCCTGGACGGCGATTCGGCGGATTTGGCCCGCTTCATCGAGGCCACGGGCGCCGACATGATTTTATCCATCCAGTATTCGCGGCTGATCGGGCGGAACCTGCTGGACCGGGTCGGCGGCCGGGCCCTCAACCTTCATCTGGCGCCCCTTCCCGCCTATCGCGGCTTCTTCGGGCCGACCCACGCCTTGCTGCGGGGGGATGCGGAATACGGCACCACCATGCACTGGATGGACGAGGGGGCCGATACCGGAGATATCTGCATCGAGGATCGCTTCCCCATCGCCGCCGCCGAGACCGGGATCGGCCTCTATCGCAAGGCCACCCAATCCGGCCTTCGCCTGGTCGACCGATTGATCGAGGGGCTGGCAAGCCACCAGGCCTTGCCGCGGACACCGCAGGCGGGCGGCGGGCGCTACTGGAGCCGCAATTCCCTTGACGGCGAACGCCGTATCCGCGATCCCTCCGATGCCGAAGAGGTCGAGCGCAAGGCCCGCGCTTTCCATTTTCCCGGTTTTGAACCGGCCTACATCATGGAGAACGGCGTCAGGCGCCACGTCCATCCTCATGGTTCCGACAAGGAAAGGGACGCGCAATGACCGGACAGTCAATAGGGGAATCGACAGGACGGGCACTGGCCGACGGAAGCACCCGCGACTTCTGGACCACGTTCAACGTGACCGAACACCACGAGTTCTCCTCGGCGGCGGAATCACTGGAATATTTCCATTGGCGCAACGACCAGTATTTCAACTACATCAACCTGATGCCGGTGGATGGGCAGGACGGGAGGAGCGTCCTCGATTTCGGCTGCGGTCCCGGCCATGATCTGGTGGGGTTTGGCGTGTACTCGCGGCCGTCACGGCTGGTTGGCGCCGATATCTCGCCCTCGTCCCTGGCCGAGACGCGCTATCGGCTGTCGCTGCACGATATTGCCGCCGAACTCGTCCTGCTCGACCCCGAGGCGACGAGGCTTCCGTTCGATGACGCCTCGTTCGACCATATCCATTGCTCCGGAGTGCTTCACCACACGCCCGATCCCGAGCCGATCCTGAGGGAACTGCGCCGCGTCCTTCGCCCGGACGGGTCCATGAACGTGATGGTCTACAATCGCGACAGCCTGTGGCTCCACCTCAACGTCGCCTGGCAATTGTGCATCGAGCAGGGATTGTATCCGGTCGATGATCTGATGGCGGCCTTCGCCCGCAGTACCGACACGGTGGATTGCCCCATCTCCGTCTGTTATCGCCCCGAGGCGTTCAAGGCGTTGTGCGCCCGGGCCGGACTGGCGGCCGAGTTGACCGGCGTCGCGGTATCCATGCTGGAAACGCGGCTGTTCCACCACCGGCGTTTCGCCGCCATCGCCGACCGCCGCCTGCCACCGGAAAGCCGCCGCTTCCTGCTGGACATCGAACTGGACCGGCAGGGCTATCCCATGCGCAACGGCCAGTATGCCGGTATCGACGCCTGTTATCGGTTGAGCGTAGCGTCGGAGCCATGAACGTCCTGCTGGAACGGGTCCGGCGGGGGATCATCGACCGGATCGATCGGTTCTGCCGCGATCGGGCCGGTCTTGACGGCGGCGTCGTCGATGAACTGGCCGCCGTCAATTCCCTGCTGTCGCAGCCGCTTTTGCATCGCCTGCTGACCGTGCGGGCGTGGCTGAGCCCCCTGCTGCCGCCCGCCCCCCGTGACCGCGACGGCAGGAGCGTGGTCTTCGTCCATAACGCCTATTACCACTTCACCCTGATGGCGGCGGAATTGCGGCGCCGGGGCTGGGACGCGCTCAGCCTTCATCCCGCCGGGATGGTGGACCACGACGATTTTCTCTATCAGGGCCAGGACGTGCTGTTGCGCTTCGCCGCCGACGCGGCGTCATTGCTGCGGGGGGCGCAGGTCCTGATCGAAATCGGCCGCCGCTTCAAGGCGATCCATTTCTATGGCATCAACAACATGGTGGTGAATCCGCATCTCAATATTGGCGGCGCCCGCCCCGAGACGCCCGCCTACCCTCTTGAGTTCGAGTATCTCAAGCGGCGGGGGCTCAAGATCGTCTATAGCGTCGTCGGCTGTAACGACGGCATTTCCCAGACGGCCTGGAACCGGTGGACCGGCGGCATGTGCGGCCAGTGCCGCTTTCGCGACCAGCCCGGCGTGTGTTCCGACCTGCGCAATCTCGGCTGGGGGCACCGGCTGGCCACCATGGCCGATCTCGTGTGCGCCGAGATGATGCCCCGCCTGGATTATCTGGCCAACCCCAAGGTCCGGAGCTTTCCCCTCAGCTATCCGGTCGATCCCACCCTCTGGGCGCCCGACATCGCGGTTCCCGATCACCACCGCATCGAGCGCCAACCCGGCGAGGTGCTGGTGCTGCACGGCTTCGCCAACCAAGCCCGGCGCGGCTGCAACGGGGCGGACCCCAAGGGCTCGAAATGGGTCTTCGCCGCCATCGAGCAATTGCGATCCGAGGGCCTGAACGTTCGCCTGATCTTCCTGAACGCGGTGCCCAGCCGGGAGGTTCGCTACATCCAGGTTCAGGCCGACATCGTCGTCGATCAGCTCCATTTCGGGCGCTACGGCGCCCAGGCGCGGGAATGCCTGATGCTGGGCAAGCCGGTGGTCGGATTCCTCAAGCCCGAGGGGGGGGAAAGCGGCGAGGCCCGCCGGTGCGTCGATGAATGCCCCATCGTCAACGCCACCCCCCGGACCCTGGTCGATGTGCTCCGCGATCTCGTGCGGGATGCCGGGATGCGCCGGTCCATCGGCGAGGCCAGCCGCGCCTTCGCCCTGGCATGGCATTCCACCCCGTCCTGCGCCGGACGCCTGGAGCGCGAATATGCGCGAATCGGACTCGGCCGGTCGCGTCGCCCCATTCCGAGGACTCCCATGTACAATATTCCCCTGATCCGACCCATCGTCACCCAGGCGGTCAAGGATCGCGTCAACGCGGTTCTGGACTCCCGCTATCTCAGCGAAGGTCCGGCGACCCGCGCCTTCGAGAAAGCCGTTTCCGACTACCTGGGCGGCGGCCACGTCCACGCCGTCACCAGCGCCACCACGGGGCTTGAACTGGCCCTTCGGGCGCTGGGGGTGGGACCCGGGGACGAGGTGGTGGTTCCCGACTTCACCTATCCCGCCACCGCCGACGCGGTGGCCATCGTCGGGGCCACCACAGTGCTGGCCGACGTGGATTCCGGCACCATGATCATGGATTTCGCGTCGCTGGAACGATCGCTGTCGCCCCGGACCAAGGTGGTGATGCCGGTCTCGGCCTTCGGCAATCCGGTGGATTACCGTCTCCTGAACGCCCTTAAGGAAAAGCATGGTTTCCGGGTCATCGAGGATGCGGCCCCGGCCCTGGGGGCCAGCCTGGACGGGGTCAAGGTGGGACGGCTGGCCGACATCACCGTGTTCAGCCTGCATCCCCGCAAGATAATCACCACCGGTGAAGGCGGGCTGGTGGTGACCGACAACGCCGAGTGGGCCGACTGGATCAACTCGTACAAGCATTTCGGAATGGGCGTGGTGGACGGAACGGTCCACCCCTTCTTTCAGCGGATCGGAACCAATGGCAAGCTAAGCGACATCCTGGCGGCGGTAGGGCTGGCGCAGATGGAGATGATCGACGAGATACTGAGCCGCCGGCGGGCCCTGTCGTCCCGCTACGAGGAAAAGCTGGCCGGCATCGACGGAGTGACCCTGTCGGCGACCACCCCCGGCGGCGAGCATTGCCGTCAGTCCTTCGCCATTTTCGTGGATGATCGGGACCGCATCCTGCGTCACATGCGCGCCCTGGGGATCGAGGTGCAGATCGGCACCTACGCCCTTCATCGCGAACTGGCGTTCCAGCCCGGCGACCGCCTCAGGGTGAGCGGCCCCTTGCCGGGCAGCCTGCATGCGTTCAATCATTGCCTGGTTCTGCCGCTCTATCACGACATGACCCATGACGAGCAGGATGCCGTGGTGACCGAACTGAAGGCGCTTCTATGATCCCCGGGAAGGCTCTGTTCCACACGGCCATCGCGAAATTCTGGCGGGAGGCCCAACGGGACCTGGACGGGAAGTTCAAGCGCACCCTGCCTTTTGGCGACTACGTGGTCGACCGATGGGAGAAGGCCCGGCTGCTTGGCTTTGGCGAAGGAAGCAGTATCTACGACGCTTCCGTGGTCATTGGGGATGTCGCCGTGGGACGGAATTGCTGGATCGGCCCGTTTACGCTACTCGACGGTTCGGGCGGCCTCGAAATCGGCGATTTCTGCTCGATCTCGGCCGGCGTCCAGATTTACAGCCATGATAGCGTCGCCTGGGCGCTATCCGGTGGAACGGCAGCGATGGCAAAGGCGTCGACCCGGATCGGATCGAGGGTCTATATCGGCCCCAATACGGTGATCGCCAAGGGCGTCACCATCGGCGACGATTGCGTCATCGGAGCACAGAGCCTCGTCCTCGGCGATATTCCGCCGGGCAGCCGTGCCTGGGGGCGGCCAGCCAAGGTGAATGCCGGGAATGACTGAACCCTACAGCCTGTCCGCCTACACGGCGCTGATCACCGCCCTGGCGGCCGGCCCGCGTCCCCTGGTGGACTTCGATCCGGCGGTGACGCATGGCTGCCTGCTGCGCCTGGACGTGGACTACGACCTGGACTGGGCGGTGGCCACCGCCGAGGTCAACCGAGACCTTGGGGTTTCCGCCACCTATTTCGTGCTGATGAGCGCCGAATCGTACAACCCCGCCTCGGCCGGCGGCCGAACGGCCCTGGCTCGGCTGGCCGCCCTGGATCAGGGAATCGGGCTGCATTTTCATCATCAGGGCCACGGGCCGCTGGACCTGGCCCGATTGGAACGCGAGTTCGCATGGCTGTCGGCCTTGGCCCCGTCCACCCGGCCGGTGGTGGCGTGGCACAATCCGGAGGGCGACCTGGAACGGCTGAACGACGCCGCCGGTCGGGCCGGATTCATCAACGCCTACGATCCCCGCTGGTTCGGGCCGGAGCGCTATCGCTCCGATTCCAATCTCCGCCAGTCCGCCGAGGGCCTGGCGGCATTTGCCGGAACCAGCGATCCGGCCCTGATCCAGATTCTTCTCCACCCATTCAATTGGCTGGCTGGCGGTGCCACCATGGACACCATCCTGCGACGGACGCTGGGCCGCAAGGTGGGCGTGCTGGCCGACGCCTTCGACGGCAATCGGGTCTGGCGCGAATCCACCGGCCCCGCCATCCGCCGGGAAATGGCCGCCGGAATCTGGAATGCCGGGGATGCCGGGGAATGAATGCGGGGTTCGTCTGTTTCGCCGATTCCTGGGGCTTGCGCCTGCTGCGCCCCTTTGCCGCCGACTGCGTCGGAGTGGTGGTGGATCCGTCTCGCGTCAACCCGGCCGAGGCCGCGTCGCTGCTGGAATGGAAGATGCCCGTTCTCACCCACCCGCGACGCGACGGACGGGGCGAGATGGAGGCGGATATCCTATCCCTGGCTCCGGCCCTTGGGGTGATCGCCTCCTACAGCCGAATCCTGTGGCCCGAAGTCCTGACGCGGTTTCCTCTCGGCGTGATCAATCTCCATGGGGGACCGCTGCCAGCCTATCGGGGCGCCAATGTCCTGCAATGGGCCATCATCAACGGCGAGGCCAGCACCGCCGCGACCCTGCATTACGTCGATTCCGGCGTTGATACCGGCCCGGTGATCGCGGCCAGCCGCGTTCCCATCGCCCCCACCGACAGCGCGGTCGATGTACAAGGGCGCCTGACCGTGGCCTCCGCGGCGCTGCTGACCGAGTGGCTGCCCCGCGCCATGGCGGGCCGCGTGCCGGCCAGCCCCCAACCGGAGAGCGCGGCCCGAACATGGCCGCGCCGCCGGCCCGAGGACGGGTGCATCGACTGGTCCTGGCCCGATGAGCGGATTTACAATTTGGTGAGGGCTTTGGTGGCACCATGGCCGGGCGCCAGATACCGTGATCGCGACGGCCGATGGGTGGTCGTGAAAAGCATGTTGAGCCTGGACGACATCGCGGCTTTGCGACGGACCCTGACATGATCGCCGCCATTCACCAGCCCAATTTCTTTCCGTGGATGGGGTATTTCCGCAAGATCGCCCGGGCCGATGTGTTCGTCTTCCTGGATTCTGTTCAAATACCACGATCGGCGGGACGCTGGACGAACCGGGTCCGCCTGCTGGTTGGCGGTCGCCCAGCATGGGTCAGTTGCCCCATTCATCGGGCTTCGGGGCAGTATCAGGCGATCAATACGGTGGCAATCGACAATTCCCAGCCATGGCGCCGCAAGATGTGCAGGACACTTGAAATAAACTATGGAAAGTCGCAGTATTTCAAGGTGATGTTTCCGTTGCTGTCTGGATTTATCCATGAAATGGAAGAGGGTATCTCAGCATATAACATTAATAACATAATGGGTATTTGCAACCTTATTGGAATTGGGACTCGTTTCGAGGTTGCGTCGTCCCTGCGCCATTCCAACTCCGGGCTTGCCGGAAGCGCGTTGCTCGCGCATTTGTGTCAAGCGCTTGGAGCGGATACCTATTTGGCCGGAGACGGCGCTGATGGCTATGAGAGGCCGGAGGAATACGAAGGTCGCGGAATCTCCCTGATCCACAACCGGTTCGTTCCCCCGGCTTATCCGCAGGTTGGCGGCGGTGATGGGTTCCTGCCGGGATTGTCCATCATCGACGCCTTGATGAATTGTGGAGCGGAACGAACCAGGGAGATATTACTGATGTAATATCTTTAGCATGGATGAAATATCCATGTGGATGTGGCCTGATTCCAGAAAGGACATGAAATGGCTGCCGAGAAGATCTACGGCGAAAGGAAGCGAATAGAGCGCGAGAACTATATTCGCCACAGCTTTCCCTATATCTACAGCATATTGCTGGGGCGCTACAAGTGTACGCGCAGTTGCCGCATGTGCCCCATGCATAACGAGGTGCCGGCCAATCCCGAGATCATGAGCGACGAGGTCATGACGCGGGCCCTGGCCCCCATTGGCGATCGCAAGCTGAATCTGGAGTTCAGCGCCTTCGGCGAGACCTTCACCCATCCCCGCGCCGACGACTACATGTTCCTGTCGCGCCGGATGGCCCCCAATGCCGAAATCGTCTGGGTCACCAACGGATCGGTGCTGAACGCCGAGCGATGCGAGAAGATCGTCGCCAGCGGCATCGATGTCCTACAGTTCTCGCTCGATACGGGCTCGCCGGAAACCTACAAGTGGCTGACCGGATCCAATGCCTACGACGCGACCGTGCGCAACCTGGAAACCCTGCTGGAAACCCGCGCCCGGCGCGGCGGCACGCATCTGCGCATTCAGACCCACATCATCGGCATCAAGGAGCTGGAACACGAATTCCAGCCCTTCCTGGACCGCTGGACCGGAGTGGTCGATCGGGTCCAGGTCAGGCCCTACGGCAATTGGGCCGGGCGGGTCGACCCCAATGTCACCCCCCTGGAGGAGGAGACGGTTCCCGCCCTGCGCTATCCCTGCGCATGGCTGTGGTACTGCACCAAGATCGTGCCCAATGGCGATGTGGTGAAGTGCCATCAGCACATCACCGGCAACGATCCGGTGGAGCATCGCATGGGCAACATTCTGGAACAGGATTTCGAGGATATCTGGCATGGCGATGCCCTGCGCATCGCCCGCGAGAAGCACCTGACCGATCGGGCCGAGGACCTGCCCTACTGCAAGGATTGCCAGGTGTGGTCGCTATTCTGGGATGTCTGGGAACGGCGCGAGGCCACCCCAGACGGCCAGCCTGCACGGTGGGAATGACCATGAGCGACGACAGCAAGACCAAGCCAGGGCCGGTCTACGAAACCTCCGGCCCATGGGTCCATGAACCGGCCATCGACCGCACCTTCGGCTCGGGGGCGGAGCTTCCCCACCCGACCATCAGCAAGCTCGACCAGGATCAGGTCCTGCATGGCAAGCTGGACCCCTTCCCCAGCTATATCGCGCTGGAGGTGACCAATGTGTGCAACATCCGCTGCACCCACTGCAATTACCGCTTCGGCGTTGCCCATTACACCCGGGATCGCGGGTTCATGGGGCTGGAGACCGCCGACAGGGTTCTGACGGAGGCGGCGGCCAACAATGCCGCCGTCCTGATGAACTATGACGGCGAGCCATTGATGAACAAGAACTTCATGGACTACCTGACGCTGGCTCAGGGAAAAGGGGTAAAGAGCTACTTCAACACCAACGGAACCTTGTTCACGAAGAAATTCGCAGACGAGATCGTCTCATTCTACAAGGGAAGCATCTTCTTCAGCATCGACGGCAATCGCGACTGGTTCAATAAAATCCGTCTTGGAGCGGATTACGACAAGGTGGTGGCCAATGTGGAATATTTCCTGGCCGCCAACGACAAGGCCGGCGCCCCCATCAGCGTCGGGGTATCGCTTTGCAATCTGGGACAGACCCCCGAGGAGCGGAAGGCCTTTGTCGATCACTGGATCGACCGGGTCAATTTCGTCTCCCTGGGCGAGGTCAACGACAAGAACGGCGGAATCCTCTCGGAGGAAATGACCCAGATGAAGATCCGGCGCCGCCCCATCTGCGTCGTGCCCTGGCAAACCCTGGGGATCTGCCACAACGGCGATGTCGTCCCTTGCAGCATCTACATAACCCGCGCCAATACGGCGAACGCCATTCTTGGCAACGTCTATGAAAAGCCGCTGGCCGAAATCTGGAGGGACGAGCCCATCAGTCGGTTTCGCCGGATGCTGATTTCCGGCGACCACACCGACACCTTCTGCGAAACCTGCGACCGGTGGCGATGCCAGTTCCAATGGCCTCGGGTCACCGAGGGAAACCGCGCCATCGACCGAAACGGCTACTGGACCTCCATCTACAATCTGGATCGCGGCGTTCCCTGGATGCGCCGCGGCGAGGACGACAAGGCGGATGACGGCCGATGATCCGGGTAGGTGCCTGTCCACTCTGCGGGAGTTCCGGGTCCGAACCATATTACGGCTTTGGCGCCCCCGGGCGGATACGGGTCAGCAACCGCCTGTGCCGGGAATGCGGCCTGATCTTTCAATCGCCCCGGCCCGACGACACCGAATTGGCGGCCTATTACGCCCGCTACATGGACGCGACCCAGCCCGCCATCGCGGCGATTCCCCTATCGTTCGAGGAGCATATCAGGGCCATCGGCCGGCTTCGGCTGGCCCATCTGCGCCCCTTTCTCCGGAATGGCATGCGGGTGCTCGATATCGGATGCAGTTTCGGGGCGCTGCTGGCGGTTCTTCGCGACGAATCCGGCTTTGACCTCGTGCTGACGGGGGTGAATCCCGAAGCCTCCCTGGCGCAATTCGGGATCAGGCGCTGGGGCCTGGATATCCGCATCGGGATGTTCGAGTCCCTGCGCTTCGCCGACGCGGCTTTCGATCTGGTCATCATGGACAACGTGATCGAGCACCTGGCCGACCCCGTCGCGTCCCTGGCGGAGATCAACCGGATCACCGCCGATGACGGGATGATGCTGGTCGTGACCAACAACGCCCGCATCCCCCACGGCTTCTACTGGCAGAACTTCTTTCTCGACCACACCGTCACCTTCACGCCGGAGACGTTGACCGCATTGGCGTCCATGAGCGGATACGCGGTGGAGGCGATGGATGACGCCGGGCATGTGACCTGGAAAGGCTACCACTATCCCTACACCACCGGCATCTTCCGGAAGGTGGGGGAAACGCGCGCGTTGGATCGCGCGCCCCTGGCCGGGCATGCCGCCGCCATGCGCCGCTTCGTCGCCCGGTATACCCGCGAGTGGTCCCGGGGCGATCCCTGGCGGCGACGGCTGTACGAGATGTCCCTGTCGGAGCGGCGCCTGCCGAGGCTGCTGGCGTCGGTTGGCCTGGGGGTGGCGAGACGATTCCGGCGAAACCTTGAATTCGAGATGCCCAGTCACACCTTGCCGCCGGCCGAGGTCCGCTCGCGCTGGGTCTTTGCCGCCTTCTGCGCCAGCTACGCCGATGGCGGGGCGGCCTTGTCGTTGGCGTCGCGCCTGGCGATGGACGCCGAGGTCTATCTGTTCAGGGACAACGAGAATGGCCGCGGTTTCTTCACCGCCATGGCGCCCGGGCCGGAGCGGCCCGGTCATTTGCCCTCCATGGCCGAGGCGTTGAACTGGATCGAGGGGGCCGGACGGATGCCCGATATCGTGGTGGCCGTCCGTCTCGTCGACGCGACGTCGACGCCGGAACACTGGGTCGAGGCGGTGACCGACTTCGTGCGGTCGTCGCGGGCGGCGGTGAGCCTTGGCGACGATCCAGGATGCTGGATGGCCGCGGCCCGGGGCGACGCCATCCCTGACATTGCCGGTCTTGGGGATGACTTGAGCAAGGCTGCCGCATCGATGCAAGGGGTTGGAGGGTGTGTGTGATGGGTGCAATTCTACTGATCGAGAATCAGGCGGCCGATTCGCCCAACTCCCCGGCCGAGGTCGCGGCCCTGTTCGGCTGCGACGCCTGGATCGTCGCCGGAGTCCAGGGAGACCGCTTCAAGGCCCGCCAAGCCCACGGGATCGAATGCCCGACCCTGGGGCAATGGGGCGACCTGTTCGAGTTTCTCGATGGAGTGGCCGAGGACTGGCCGGTGATCCTGCGGGTCCGCTCGCCGGATTACCCCCTGCATTCCCGGCTGGCATCCGAAATCGCCGCCCAATTCCCCCTCGACAGGTTCGACCATGTGCTGTCCACCGGTGAGGAATGCGGTCTGTCCGGCTACTTTCTCGAACGCCTCACCCCCTCGGCCCTGAGCCGAATCCGGGGGCAACGGGTCAAGGTGATGCCGCCCGGCTACCTCAATCTGTGCGGGACGCCGGGGAGCGGCCGCCACTGGTTCTCCCTGGATCTCAGGCGCTTCTACTACGTGGATCACTTCGAGACCCTGTTCGATTCGCCGCGCAACGCCTCGGTGAATATGTTCGGGCAGTGCAATTACACCTGCGTGAAGTGTCCGTACCACTCGTCGGCCCTGCCCCGCAAACGGGAATACCCGGGCGAGATGTCCCTGGACCGCTTTGCCATGATCTTGGAGAAGTTCAAGGATTTCAGGCGATTGAGAGGGGTCTACCCCACCATCACCGGCGAGCCGCTGATGCATCCGCGCATCGTCGACATCGTCCGCATGATCAAGGACGCCGGCTATGCCTGCGGCTTCACCACCAACGGCTCCCTGCTGACGCCGGAGATGAGCGGACGCCTGCTGGACGCGGGGCTGGACGGCGTGGCATTCAGCGTCGACACCCTGGACCCGGTCAAGTACCGCCATCTCCAGGCCGGGGGGGACCTGACGGAGGTGGAGCGCAACATCCTTGCCTATCGCGATGCCGTCCAGAATCGGCGAGGCAGCTTCGCCGCCACCATCAACTTCGTGGTCGGCCCGGAGAACGAGGGCGAGCGTGACGCCTACCGCCGGTATTGGGGCGAGCGCGGCTTCAATGTCCAGTTCTCGACCCAATACGCCATCTTCGACCACAACCGGCCGCATTTCGATCAGGTCGAGTGGGGGCCGGCCAGCCGGATGCCGTGCTGGTCCCTGTGGCAGGGCTTGTATCTGACCGATCAGGGCCGTCTCGTCAGCTGCGGCGCCATGGCCAAGACCCTGGGAATCAAGGACAGCCTGTTCGAAATGTCCGGCCCCGATCTCTGGCGCTGCGAAGCCATGCGGATGCTGCGCGAGCAGCAGCTGACCGGGGTCCGGCCGGGCTATTGCGGGGAATTCAACTGCTGGACAGGCATGATCAACACCTTCGTGGCCGATGGCGACGATATCCGGCAATATAGCCGCGGCTCGACCAATCATATCCATGCGACGGCGGGATGAACGACATCATCGAATTAATCCAGGCCGGGCGGCTGGTCGAGGCGAGAACCGCCCTGGAGGCCGGGCTTGACGCATCGAATGATCCGGAATTCCGCCGAATGCTGGGACGGTTGGTCCTGCATCAGGGCGACGCCGCCCTGGCGGCGGCGCATTTCGGACAAGTTGCCGGGAACTGGCCGGATTTGCCGGACGTCTGGTTCGAGTTGGGAATCGCCCGGCTGGGATGCGGCCTGCTGGAGGAGGCGGCGGCGGCGTTCGACCAGGAGCTGAAGCGACGGCCGGACCATGCCGGCGCCGCCTTCAACCTGGCCTGGACCCTCCGGCGGCTTGGCCGCGACGAGGCCGCGGCCGCGCGGTTCCGCGCCCTTCTCGCCCACCGGCCGGATCATGGCGCGGCCTGGTTCAATCTCGGCAACATCCTGGCAGGGCGGGGTGAACTGGAGAAAGCCGCCGAGGCGTTCACGGCGGCCTTGCCCTGCTTTGACGATCAGGGCGGTCTGCTGATCAATCTGGGCGACGTGCGCCAGCGGCAGGGGCGTCTGGCCGACGCCCGCGAGTGCTACGAGCGCGCGGTCCGCCTGCCGGGCGGCGGCAGCGCCGCCGCGAACAATCTCGGCAACCTGCTGACCTCCATGGGGCTGGCGGAGGAGGCGGTGGCCGCCTTCGAGGAGGCTCTGAGGCTTGACGGCGACGATCCGAAGACGGCGTGCAATCTGGCGCTGGCGCTCAATGTCCTGCGGCGGCGCGAGCAGGCGGAGACCCTGCTGCGGCGGGCGGTCGCCCTGGCGCCGGACAATGCCTGGGCATGGAATTGCCTTGGCGTGGTGGGAATCGCCCGCAATCATCTGGACGAAGCGGAAGCCGCATTGCGGCGGGCCATCGACCTCGACCCATCCCTGGCCCAGGCTCACAGCAATCTCGGAGCCGTCCATGGGGACCGCTGCCGCAACGCCGAGGCGCTGGCGTGCTTGCGGCGAGCCCATGACCTGGCGCCCGAAGACCCCGCCATCCACAGCAATCTTCTGTTCCTGCTCCGCCATTCGGACGGGCTCGACCCCCGGTCCCTGTTCGAGGAGCACCGCCGCTACGGCGAGATTCAGGAACGTCTGGCCGCTCCCTTGCCGCCGGCGGCCCTGGACCGCCGGCACGACCGTCTCCGCATCGGCTACGTTTCGCCCGATTTCCGGGAACATGCGGTTTCGCTGTTCTTCGAGCCCATCCTGGAGCGCCACGATACCGGGCGTTTCGAGATTTATTGCTATCACACCGACAACGTCGTGGACGAGGTGACCGAGCGCCTGAAAGCCAAGGCGGCGCATTGGCGCAACATCGCCGGCGTTTCCGCCGATGTGGCCGCCGCCCAGGTCCGCGCCGACGAAATCGACATTCTGATCGATCTCGCCGGGCACAGCGCCCGCAACGGCTTGCCGGTCTTCGTTCGCAAGCCCGCGCCGGTGCAGGTCACGTGGCTGGGCTATCCCGACACCACCGGGCTGACCCGCATCGATTACCGCATCACCGACCTGGGCAGCGATCCTCCCGGCCGCAATGACGAGTTCTACACCGAGACCCTGCTGCGCCTGCCGGCGCAATCCAGTTTCCGCCCGCCCGTGGATTGCCCCGGCCTGCGTTCCCCGCCGTCCCTCGGTTCCCACCGCATCCGGTTCGGGTCGTTCAACAAGCCGGCCAAGCTGAACGATCAGGTGATCACCACCTGGGGGGCGGTTCTCCGGGCCGTGCCGGATTCCACTCTTCTGATGGTGGTTCCCGGGGGCGATCGCCCGGCGATCAGGGATGATATCCGGTCCTTGTTCCGCGATGCCGGGATCGACCCCGGGCGGATCGAGGTTACCGGCCAACGGCCGCTCCGGGCCTTCCTGGATCTGGTGTCGTCGGTCGATATCGCCCTCGATTCCTTTCCCTATTCCGGCGGCACCACCACCACCTTCACTCTCTGGATGGGGGTTCCCGTCATCTGCATGGAGGGGGACGGAGCCGCGTCGGGAAGCAGCCGCGGCCTGCTGGACTCCGTCGGCGGAAGTGGATGGGTCGCCCGATCCGCATCGGATTACGTCAGCATTGCCCGCAAGCTGGCGGGCGATCCGGACGAACTGGCGCGCCTGCGTCCCCGGCTGCGCCGCCGGATGGAGGATCTGACCCGGCACGCCATGGGTGGCATGATGGCGGGCCTGGAGCGGGCCTTGACCGACATCTGGCTCCATTATTCCCAGGGCGTTCCCCTGATCCGCATGCCGTCCGACCGCCCCCGGAACGGTGGGGAGATTCTGGCGCGGCACGATGCCCGCATGGCGGTCTCGGTGTTTCGGGATGGCCGCGCCATCATCATGATGGTCGACGGCGCTGGAATGCGCCCCGTCGGCTCGGCGTTCGGCGGGGACCAGATTACGCCGCGCTTCTCGCCCGACCGTCGCCGGCTCGCCTTTGCCGAGCATGATGGCGCCGCGTTCCAGATCGTCATCGCCGATCTTGGATCGGGGCGGCTGACCGTCTTGAGCGAGGGACGGCTCCACAACGCCATGCCGGCCTGGGATGGCGCGGGGACACGGCTGGTCTGGCACGCCGCCGAGGCGCTGGATATAGATCATGGAGACACCAGCGAAATTTATGTCTGGGAGGGGACGGGAGCGCCACGGCGGCTTACCCGGAATTCTCGCATGGATTGCTATCCGGCGTTTCTGCCCGACGGCGACGGGGTGGTCTTCGAAAGCGGCCGCCACGACGAGGCGTTCGGCTTGTTCAAGGTGGATTGGCAGGGCGTCGAGACGCCGATCCACTACGATACCTCGCGCTGGGCCAGCGGCATCCCCGATCTTGCCGCCGATGGCGAGATCGTCTTCGAAACCGCGGATGTCGCCGATCTGTCGGCATATTCCGTGGCCGCCTTGCGGGAGGGGGGGACACCTCGCCTTCTGTCGCCGTGGTCGGTGGCGGCCAATCCGACGCCCCGGCTGTCACCCGATGGCCTTCGGGTCGCGGCCCATGGCCCCGGCGCGACGCCGGGAACCCTGCTGATTCATGTGGGTCGGCGCGATGCATGGGGAGAGGGGGCGGTTTTCGGCCATGAGGGCGACTGCCTGCAAAATCCCCGCTGGTCCGCTTCCGGGCGGTTGATCGCCGCCGAGGACCGCATCCGCGGGGTGATGGTGGTGGTGGACCTGGAAAGCGGTCTGGTGTCCGAGCTTGCCGGGTGCGACCGCATCCGGGCCCAGCAATTCCTGGAAATCTGGAATTTCGATATCGCCTGACCGCTACCCCGCCAGCGCCGCGACCACCTTATCCGCCGCGCGGCCGTCGCCGTACTCGTCGATGTCGCGTCGGGGCAGGTAATCCGGACCGCGCCACAGGCGGTTCCAGCCGGCGGCGATGGTCTCGGTCCATTCGGTCTCGCCGCGCAGGGTGACGCAGGGCACCCGGTGGAAATAGGCCTCCTTTTGCAGGCCGCCGGAATCGGTCATTACCTGGGCCGCCCCCGCCAGCAGCCGGTGCATGTCCAGATAGCCCACCGGGGGAATCACCGTCAGGCCCGAAAGGTCGACGCCCCATCCCCCGGCCTTCTCCCGGGTGCCGGGATGCAGCGGCAGCACCACCGGTCCGGGTTGCCGCCGCAGATAGTCCACGATGGCGGCCAGCGTCGAGGCATCGCGGGTGTTCTCCGCCCGATGCACCGTCGCCAGCCGGTACCCGCCTTCCGACAACCCCAGACGGCAAAGAATGTCCGACCTTGCCGACCTCGCCCTGGCATGCAGGCAGGAATCGTACATGACGTCGCCGACGGCGTGCAGGCCGGACGTCACCCCCTCCCGCCGCAGATTGTCCAGGGCGGCGGCGGTGGGGCAGAACAGCAGGGTGGAGACATGATCGGTCAGCACCCGGTTGATCTCTTCCGGCATGGCGCGGTTGAACGAGCGCAGCCCGGCCTCCACATGGGCGATCGGGATTTGCCGCTTGGCCGCCACCAGGGCGCCGGCCAGGGTGGAATTGGTATCCCCGTAAACCAGCACCCAATCCGGACGCTCGGCCAGCATCACCGGTTCCAGCGCCTCCATCATCCGGCCGGTCATCGCGCCATGGCCGCCGCCGTGAATGCCAAGGAAATGGGACGGAGGCGGCAAATCCAGTTCCTCGAAGAACACGTCGGACATGTCCGGATCGAAATGCTGGCCGGTATGAACCATGCTCTCCCGGAAGGAACCGGTCCGGGCAAGGGCGCGGCTGACGGCCGCGGCCTTGATGAATTGCGGCCTTGCCCCCACCACGGTGAGGACGCGAAGCCTAGCCATAGGCCTTGACCTCGGGCACGAAGCGGGCGTGGCGCCGCATGGCGGCCAGAATCCGGCTCCGGTTGTCGCGGGTCCAGCGGATGGTGCGCTCCAATCCGTCCTCCAGCGTCACCGAGGCGGCGAAGCCCAGCCGGTGGCGGGACTTGGACGGATCGCCGAAACGTTTGCCGGAATGATCCCATGGGCGGGCGGGAGCCATGGCGACGGGAGTGGAATTGCCGGCCAGCCGGTTGATGGTTTCCGCCAGTTCCCCGATGGAGGTCTCGACTCCCGACGCCATGTTATAGGCCTCGCCCGGGGTGCCGTTCGTGGCGCAGGCCATCAGGCCCTGGGCGATATCGTCGACGAAGACGAAGTCTCGGCTGGCGATGCCGCCGTTTTCCACCGGCAGCGCCTCGCCGTGAAGAGCCTTCCAGATGAAGGTGGGAACGACGTTGCGCCATACCGTTGCCGGGGTTCCACGCCATTGTCCGGCCCCCAGGATTTCACCGGGTCCGTAGACGTTCTGGAAGCGGGCGGCCACATAGGGCAGGCCATGCTGGCGAAAGTAGTAATTGCCGTACATCTCGCCCACCAGCTTCGAGATGGAATAGGGGCTGTCGTGAATCAGGGAGACGGGAGCATCCTCGGCCGTGGCCTGGGCGGTGTCGAAGGTCTTGCGGGCCACGGCGCAGCCGGCGGCGGAATAGACCACCTTGCGCAGGTCCGGCATGTCCTTCAGCCGCTCGAACAGCTTCAGGGTGGTCAGGGTGTTGTTCTGATGATCGGTGATGGGATCGAGGATGGAGGATTGATTGCCGTGGTAGCAGGCGAGGTGAAAGACGAATTCCAGATCGGCCGATAGCCGCGTCAGCACGCGGTCGTCGGCGATGGACCCTGGAATGAACTCCACCACGTCGTGCTCCGGCACATTGGCGATGTCTGCCGACAGCAGGTTGTCCACGATGGTCAGGCGGCGCGGCGCCAGCTTCAGCAGGTGCCGGCACAAGGCGCCGCCAACGAATCCCGCTCCTCCGACCACCAGGATGGAGGCGCCGGAAAGGGTCTGGGTTTGCGACATGGCGGTTCGGGTCCGAACGGGAGCGAGGGTCCTATCCTAGGTGCCAAAGCATTTATGAAACTGTTAAGGTCGGCCATCGAATGACAGCGATGCCGCACGCGATCCCCCGGAGCCGGAATGACCACTTTCCACCGTCGCCACCCCGCCAGGCCCGCCTGACATGTGCGGCATCGCCGGCATTCTGGATATCAGCGGAGAATGGCCGCGAGAACGGCTGACCGGGATTTGCGGCCGCATAACCGACCGGATGGTTCATCGCGGTCCGGATGACGGCGGCGTGTGGGCCGACCCCGCCGGCGGGCTGGTTCTGGGCCATCGGCGGCTGTCCATCATCGACACCTCGGTGGCCGGGCATCAGCCCATGGAAGCCTCCGACGGAGCCTCGGCGATCGCCTTCAACGGCGAAATCTACAACTTCCAGGAATTACGGCGCCGGCTGGAAGCGGCGGGAGAGACGTTCTCGTCGCACAGCGACACCGAGGTGCTGCTGGCCGGCCTGCGCCGTCATGGCGCCGATTTCGTCCGCCACCTGGACGGCATGTACGCCTTTGCGTGGTGGAAACGGGCGGAGCGGACCCTGCTTCTGGCCCGCGACCCCTTTGGCGAGAAGCCGCTTTACACCTATCGGTCCGGCCCGGTCTTCGCCTTTGCCTCGGAATTGGCCCCCCTCTCGGAACTGCCCGATTTCGACGACCGGATCGAGGTGGAGGCCATGGCGGCCTATTGCATGTTCCAATATATCGGGGCTCCCCGCGCCATCTACCGGGCCGCGGCCAAGGTGCCGCCCGGCGCCGTCGTCCGCGTGGGCGGCGATGGGGCGACGGAGGAGATCTCGCGTTATCGCTTCCGCACCTCCGCCGAACGCGCCTCTCGCCGGTCGCTGGCCGATCTGGGGGACGAGCTGGAGGAGATCCTGGTGGAAACCATTCGCACCCGGATGATCAGCGACGTGCCGCTGGGGGCGTTCCTGTCGAGCGGGGTCGATTCATCGACGGTGGTGGCGTTGGCGGCGCGACGCCTCAACCGCTCGCTGGATACCTTCTCCATCGGGTTCGAAGGAACAGCCGGCAGCGAGCACGAGGACGCCCGCGCCATGGCCCGCTGGCTGGGCACCCGTCACGAGGACGAAATCTGTAGCCCCGACATCGGTTCCGCCGCCGTGGAGATTGGGACGGTGCTGGATGAACCCAACTCCGACTCATCTTGCCTGCCGACCCATCTTCTCAGCCGGCTGACCCGCCGCAAGGTGACGGTGGCGCTGTCGGGAGATGGCGGCGACGAGATGTTCGGCGGCTATGACCGTTACTTCTCCACCTTGTACGATCAGGCCCGCTTCCGGGCGGGGGAATTGCCCTATCCGGAGTGGCGGCCCGACCTCGCCTATTATTCGACGAGGCTGCTGCAATTCCCCGAACGCGACATCGCCATTCTGTTCGGAGAGATGCCGCCGGGACTGGCGGCGGAACTGGCCGGCCTGCGGCAGGCGC
>NZ_LR746530.1:30165-351809 GCF_902729425.1 Magnetospirillum sp. SS-4
CAGCCGGCTGACCCGCCGCAAGGTGACGGTGGCGCTGTCGGGAGATGGCGGCGACGAGATGTTCGGCGGCTATGACCGTTACTTCTCCACCTTGTACGATCAGGCCCGCTTCCGGGCGGGGGAATTGCCCTATCCGGAGTGGCGGCCCGACCTCGCCTATTATTCGACGAGGCTGCTGCAATTCCCCGAACGCGACATCGCCATTCTGTTCGGAGAGATGCCGCCGGGACTGGCGGCGGAACTGGCCGGCCTGCGGCAGGCGCTGTTGCGGGAGACCCGGCCGCTGGGCAATTGCTTGCGCGAGCTGGATGCCAGGGATTACTTGCCGGGCGCGGTATTGTCAAAGGTCGACCGCATGAGCATGCGCCATTCCCTGGAGGTGCGGGCGCCATTACTGGGAATCAAGGTGGCGGAATTCGCCGCCAGTCTGGCCGAGGATTCCTGCTTCGCTCCGGGACGCGGCAAGCTGGTGTTGAAGGAGGTTGCCCGGCGCCATCTGCCCGCCGGATGGCTGGAGCGACCCAAGAAGGGCTTCGGCATCCCGATGCGTGGGTGGGGCGACCGCAATTTGCTGGCGGTGGCCCGTTCGCTGCTGCGCCCAGGTGAGAACCGCCTGTCGCAATGGCTGGGGCAGGCCAGCATCGAGGCATTCCTGGCCGATCAGGACCGCGCTCCCATGACGTACCGCATCTGGGCGGTGGTGGTGCTGGAAAGCTGGCTGCGCACCCACCCCGCCCGCCCATTCTAATCCATCATGGCGCGAAATTCGGCGGCACGGTCATGGAAGGTCTGGTGCCACAGTTCCAGGCTGAACAGACCCCAGGCGGCGCGGGAGAAACGGGCGCCCTTGTCGAAGCGGGCCAGCGCCGCCTTGGTGTCGATGACCGGGCAGCGGCCCCGCTCCAGCACGCCCCGCACCATGTCCCTCAGTTCGCCGGAGAACCATTCCTTCAGCGGCACGGGAAAGCCCATCTTGTCCCGGCGTTCCGCCAGTTCGGTCGGCAGCAGATCGGTGAAGGCGCTTTTAAGCATGTGTTTGGTGCGGCCGTCCTTGAATTTGACGTCGGCGGGAATCTGGGCGGCGAACTCGATCAACCGGTGGTCCAGCAGCGGCACCCGGGATTCCAGGCCATGGGCCATGCTCATCCGGTCTTCCACATGCAGCAGGGCGGGCAGCAGGCCCTTGACGTCGAAGTGGGTCATGGAATCGAAATAGGATGCCTTGGGGCCGATGCGGGCGCTGGCGAACAGCCCCTTGAAGCGGGCCAGCACGCCAGGACGGTCGATGCCGGACCAGTCGATCTCGTCACCCATGTCCACCGACCGGTCGATCAGGCGGAAATAGCGCTCGTCCAGCGGACCGAACAGGCCGTCGCGCCAGAACTCGGACATCAGCGGCTTGTATTCCTGCAATAGCGTGAGATTGGGAATGATGGATTCGGCGGTGACCACGAAATTGCCGTTGTGATAGGTGCCGTCGATGGCCGCCTTGATGCATTGCTCGAAATAGGCGATCAGGTAGCGGGCATAGCCGCCGAAAATCTCGTCTCCGCCCTGGCCGCCCAACACCACCTTGACGTGACGGCGGGCCAGGCCGGAGACCATGAATTGCGGAAACGAGCCGGGTCCGGCCACCGGCTGGTCCAGGTGATAGATCACCTTGGCGATGTTGGCCTCGAAGTCGGCGGCGGTAATGTCGATCTGGTGCAGTCCGGCTCCGGCGGCGGCGGCGGCGCGTTCGGCATGCCGGCTTTCATCGTAGCCGGGGTGGCAGGTGAACTTGCCGTGGAACGCTTGCAGCCGTCCGGCCGTCTGGCGGCCGGCCAGGATGGCGACCAGACTGGAATCGAGGCCGCCGCTGAGATAGGCCCCCACCGGCACGTCGCTGCGAAGGTGGAGGTGGATCGCTTCCTCGGCCAGCTCGCGGAGGTGGCGGGTGAAGTAGGCCGGCGAATGATCGAAATCGACCTGATAATCCACGTCCCAATACCGCCAGATCCGGACATGGCCGCGTTCGACGACCATGGCATGGGCCGGCATCAGCCTGTTGATCCCCTGGAACAGGGTCTGGGCGCCCAGGGTATACTGGAAGGTCAGATATTCCCCCAGCGCCTGATCGTTAGTGGCGATCTCCGGCAGGAACGGCAGCAGCGCCTTGGCCTCGGAGGCAAAATGGAGGACGCCGTCAATGGTGGCGTACTGGAACGGCTTGATGCCGAAGCGGTCGACGGCGCAGAACAACGTGTCGCCGTCCCTGATGGCGAAGGCGAACATGCCGCGCAGATGGCTGACGCAATCGGTGCCCCAGCGATCATAGGCGGCCAGAATGGTCTCGGTGTCGGAATTGGTGCGGAAGTTCCAGTGGCCGGCCAGGGTCGAGCGCAGTTCCCGGTAATTGTAGATCTCGCCGTTATAGGTGATGACGGCACCATTGGGGGCGGTCATGGGTTGGGCGGCGCCGGCGCCGAGATCAATGACGCTGAGCCGGCGGTGACCGAAGCCGCAGCGCCTGTCCGCGGACACCCAGGTCCCGGCGGCGTCGGGGCCGCGATGGGCGAGCAGCCGGCCCATGACCTCCAGCCGCCGTTCCGGCATGAGGACGGGATCGCCGTTCAATGACAGGACGCCCATGATGCCGCACATGGTCAGGCGCTCTCGCCTGGCGGCGCGGTCACGGCCATCGATGGCGAATCCGGCCGGGTGTCGCGGTCGATGGCGGTGTGCCGGGCCTTGGAGTCGAGGAGAAAAGCGCTCACTTTCGATTCTTTCCGGTGTTGCTTCCGCCGGGGGCCGCCCCCTCGGAAGGAGGTTAGCTGAGCAGGTCGATGACGGCGTTGACCCGGTGGGCATAGGTGTGCCCCGACATGACATGGTCGTAGGCCTGATCGGTGATGCGGGCGCGGTAGGTCGCGTCGCGAAAGCGCTCGATGGCGGCGTGGACGTCGGACAGGTCCTTCTTCACCGCGATATAGTGGATTTCGGGCTCCAGGATGCCGTTGTACCCACCTTCCAGCAGAATCTGGCAGGTGCGGGTGCCGATGGGTTCGAAGTGCCGCGATGAAATGGCCTTCCCCGAAAGCAGCCTTGGCGCGTTCTTGAAAAAGCGCTCGAAGACGTCGTCGAATCGAACCTGGGCGCCTTGCCGGACGCTGTACTGGCGGGCCTGCTCCAACAGGCGGCAATCGTCGTTCAGGTAATAGCTTCCGGCCTCGGCGCCGATAACGGCCTTGCAGCCGTTAAGAAAAGCGGCCCAGTCCCGACGCCCCACCCGGCGCTTGCGAATATCGCAGACGACCCCCGCCGCCGGACCATGGTTCTCGAACCACTCGATGATGGCGGTGCGTTCGCGGTCGCCGATGAAGGGCGGATAGATGTCGCCGATGAAGCCGATATCCGTTTCCCTGCGGCTGGCGGGGTCGTGGCGGTAATGATCGGGATTGAGGGCGTGAGGCATGGGAACGATTCGACGCGCCCCCGTGTCGCCGTACAGGTGCTGGGCGGCTTCCCGCGGCAGCTGGCTGCAAACCAGATCGGGGGTAAGGCGGCGCATCACCGCGATCTTCTGGTCCATCAGGGCGTATTCGTTGCCGATAAACATGACCAGCTTGCCCCGCCGACGGCTGAGCCAGGAGGTGGAATGCAGCAGGACGGTCAGGTCGTCGCCGGCGGCGGCATGGGAGATGACGATCAGATCATAGTCCCGGATGCGCAGGAGGCGGCCGGCGTATTCCACCAGATTGTTGATGTTGCAGACATCCACCCTCAGCCGGGGCGATTGGCAAAACGCCTCGCGCCAGTCGGCGATATAGGACATGGGGGCGTAGCGGTCCTCCAGCGACCGGAAATAGGCGTTGACCTTGCGCGAACGGCGCAGGAGCAGCGGCGGCTGCGCGCCATCGCCATAGCCCAGGATACCGCGCAGAATGGTGTCGACCTTGATCATCCACATGCCATCGCCGTTTGCATGGAGATACAGGGTGTTGATCCGGTCGCGTCCAGGCATGACTCAGGCCGTCTTTCCGGCCGCGGCCAGGGGTTCCGCCGCCATACGATCCAGACCATGACGGATTCTTGCCAAGGCGATGAATTGCCACATCACTTATACGGCCTCGAATTAAGCTTTATTCCCACGGCGTGATTTGGGACTTGTGGAATCAATGCCCTGCTTCCGCCAAGTTTCCTATCATTAACCCCGATCCCGATCGAAAAGCCAAGGGTATCGGCCGGGCTGTTCGACATGCGAAAAGGCGCTATCCTGTCGACGGCCGTCGGTGAGCGACTGCGCGAGCGGAACTGAAACCACGAGGGAGCGTTTGTTGCCATGAATATCCTGATTACCGGCATCTGCGGCCAGATCGGCTCGCACGTTGCCGACCTCCTGGCTGCTCGCGGCGATGATGTGGTGGGTATCGAGAACTTCGCCACTGGCCGTCCAGAGCATCTGCCGGCGCGTCCGGGGGTCCGGGTGGTGGAAGGCTCGATCGCCGACCGCGACCTGGTCGAGACGGTCTTCGCCACGTTCCGCCCCGACGTCGTGATTCACACCGCCGCCTCCTACAAGGACCCGGACGACTGGCATGGCGACGCCATGACCAACTGCGTCGGCGGCGTCAACGTCATCGCGGCGAGCCGCCGGCATGGGACCGGGCGTTTCATTTATTTCCAGACGGCGCTGTGCTACGGGCTGAAGCCCCTGAAGACCCCCATTCCGCTGGATCATCCCCGCAATCCCGCCAATTCCAGCTATGCCGTCTCCAAGACCACCGCGGAGGAGTATCTGGAGATTTCCGGCCTGGATTACGTGACGTTCCGGCTGGCCAACGTCACCGGACCACGCGGCCTCAGCGGGCCGCTGCCGATTTTCTTCCAGCGCCTGGGCCAGGGGAAGCGGTGCTTCGTCACCAAGGCGCGGCGGGATTTCGTCGCCGCCAAGGATTTGGCCCGCGTGGTCATCCGCGCCGCCGACGGCATCGGCAGCGGGACCTACCATTTTTCCAGCGGCCAGGACGTGGCCATCATGGATCTGTACCGGGCGGTGGTGAGCGCCATGCACCTGAATGACAGCCCCGAGCCCGAGATCAGGGAGCTTGGGCCGGACGACGCCCCTTCCATCCTGCTTGATCCCAGCCGGACCTTCGCCGATTTCGGCGACATCGAGTTCACGCCCATGACCCGACTGGTCGCCGAGGCGGTGGAATACTACAAGGAATTCGGCGTGGTGGGCGGCTACACCCACCTCAAGATCAACGCGGACAACACCTGATGCGCAGGGTGCTGGTCACCGGCGGCGGCGGTTGCCTGGGGGCGAACGTGATCGGGCATCTCCTGGCCGCCGGCGACGTCGTCTTGTCCGTGGACAATCAGGCCACCTCGGCGGCGGCCAGTCTGGCGCCCCACCCCAATCTGGAAAGCGTCAGCGGCACCATCGCCGACCGCGCCATGGTCGATGATCTGTTCGATCGGTTCCGGCCCAGCCATGTCGTTCATTCCGCCGCCGCCTACAAGGACCCCGACGATTGGGCCGAGGACGTCTCCACCAACGTGATCGGAACCATCAACGTCACATGCGCCGCCATGCGCCTGAAGGTGCGGCGGTTCATCAATTTCCAGACGTCGCTGTGTTATGGGCGGGCGGTGGAGCGGCCGGTCACCCTGGCTCATCCTCTGGCGCCATTGTCCAGCTACGCTGTTTCCAAGAACGCCGCCGAACGGTATCTGGGGCTCAGCGGCCTGTCCTACGCCTCCTTCCGCATGGCCATCATCTATGGCCCACGCCATTATTCCGGACCGATTCCCACGTTCTACAAGCGCCTGAAGGCGGGCCTTTCCTGCACCATCGCCGACACCCGCCGCGACTTCGTGGCCATGGAGGATTTCCTTCGCCTGATGGACCTGGCGCTGGACGATCAGGCACCCGGCGGCGTGTTCAACGTGGGATCGGGACAAGACCATGCCATCAAGACGGTGTTCGACCGCTTGGCCGACATTCTTGGCGTCCGGCTGGCGGAACCGCCGGCGGTGATGCCGCCCAATGCCGACGACGTCTCCAACCTGCTGCTGGACCCGTCCGCCACCGAGGCGGCGTTCGGCTGGAAAACGACGATCGGCCTCGATGACGGCCTGCGGCGGCAGGTGGCGTGGTACGATGCCCATGGCGCCGGACAGGGCTTCACCCATTTGCGCGGCGGAAAGGGCTAGACCTTTCCCGGTTACCGGTACAGCGCGACCAGCGCCAGACCCAGGGCCACCAGGGCGAAGGCCGCCATGCCCCCCGACGACATGGACCGGGCCAGGATGCCCCGGGGGCCGTGCAGGGCGCGGGCATGGTCGGCCACGCTTCGAACGGCGGCGGCGGCGGTCGCCGTCAGTTCCGCGAAAACGGCGGCAAGGCCGGTCCACAGCCGCGTCGCCGCCGCCGCTCCCGGACGCCGCCAAAGCCAGTCGGCGTCCAGGGTGACGGTCCGGGTCCGCTTCATCATTGGCAGCAGCAGGAAGAACGCCAGCCCGGAAAATCCCAGAAGCTGGAGCATCTCGACCACATGAGCCGCCGTATAGGGCTGATAGTCGACCGGATGGGGCAGCAATCCGTAAAGCAGGCCGGGAAACACGCCGATGCCGACGCACAGGGCCGACAGCAAGATCATGGCGAGACGCATGCTCCACGGCGGATCGGCGGGCCGCAGCCCGGAATCCTTCTGGAAGAACACGAACCACGGAAACTTGATGCCGGCGTGCAGGAACACCCCGGCCGAGGCGGCGGTCAGCAGGAACCACGTCAGCGCGAGACCGCCATCGGCGGCCGACTGGCCGATCATCGACTTGGCTACGAAGCCCGACGTCCAGGGAAAGGACGAAATCGCCAGCGCGCCGATGATGCCGCACGCCGTGGTCACCGGCATGGTGCGAAACAGGCCGCCCAGGTCGCTGCACAGCCGCCGCCCGGTCATCAGCAGCACCGAACCGGCCGACATCAGCAGCAGCGCCTTGTAGAGAATATGGGCGAAGGCGTGGGCGGCGGCGCCGTTCAGCGCCATTTCCGTGCCGATGCCAACCCCGGTCACCATGAACCCGACCTGATTGACGATGCTGTAGGCGAGGATGCGCCGCATGTCGTTTTCCAGCAGGGCGTAGATGATGCCGTAGAACACCATGAACAGGCCGATCGCGATCAGGATCTCGGCTCCCGGAAAGCCGCGGATCAGGGCGTAGACCGCCGTCTTGGTGGTGAAGGCGGACAGGAACACCATGCCGCTCCACGATGCCTCGGGATAGGCGTCGGGCAGCCAGGCCGAGAACGGCGGCGCCCCGGCATTGATCAGGAAGCCGGCCAGGATCAGCCATGTTCCCAGGGTCTCCGGCCGCATGGCCTCGAAGGCGGTCTGGCCGGTGGCGGCGACATGGGCGACGATGCCGACCATCAGAACCACGCCGCCCAGCAGATGGACCTGGACATAGCGCATCGCCGCCCGCGCCGCCGACGGCGTCCCCGCCGCCCACAGCACCAGGGTCGAGCCCACCGCCATCAGTTCCCAGAACACGAACACGGTGATCAGGTCGCCGGCCAGCACGACACCGACGGCGCTGCCGGCATAGACAAAGGCGGCGACGCCTTCCAGCAACCGGCTCTGACCGAGGGCGAACAGCGCGCCGGCCGCCGCCATCAGCAGGAAGATGGTGGCGAACAGCCGCCCCAGCGCGTCGACGCGCAGCGGCGCGATGCTCTGGCCGAGGAAGGACAGGGCCGGGCCGGACCCTTCCGGCAGCATCCAGACCAGGGCCAGGACCGCCAGGGGAAGGGCCAGCACCATGACCCGCCGCGCCGCCGCGCCGACGAACGGCAGCAGCAGCGCTCCGGCGATCATGAGCAGGCCCGGAGGCAGCCCCTCAATGGTCATAATAGGTGTCCTTTCGCTTCAGGAGGACGCCCAGGACCTTGGCCGCCACCACCATGGCGGCGCAGGCGCCGAAACCATACCAGGCATTGAAGGCGAACAGGCCGTCGACGCCGAAATAGGCATGGCCGTGCACCGCCGTTCCCGCCGCCACCAGCCCGGCCAGCAATGCGATGCCGCCGATCCACAGCCGCCTTACGGTCGCCGGACGGACCAGCCAATGGTCATCGGACGCATGTCGGGACGTCTCGGTCATCGCGCCCTCCCCACCAGATCGCCGCCCAGGCCGATCGCCCAGTCCGGAGCCACGAAGAACGCCACCGTCGCCGTCGCCGTGATCACCAGCGCCGCCACCGCCGGCAACGGCGCCTCGCCATGGTCGTTGCGATGGTCGCCGTCATGCTTTTCCTCGCCGAAGAAGGCCGAATGGATGATGGGCAGGAAATAGGCGGCGTTCAGCAAGGTGCTGACGATCACCACGCCGACCGCCGCCATGTGGCCGGATTCGACGGCGCCGTTCAGCACGTACCACTTGCTGACGAAGCCGGCGGTGGGCGGAAGCCCGATCATCGACAACGCGCCGACGGCGAAGGCGCCCATGGTCCACGGCATCCGCCGCCCGATTCCCGCCATCTGGCTGATCTCGGTCTTGTGGCTGGCCACCATCACCGCCCCGGCGGCGAAGAACAGGGTGATCTTGCCGAAGGCGTGCGCGGCGATGTGGATGCTGGCCCCCATCACCGACAGCGGCGCCAGGATCATCGCCCCCAGGACGACATAGGACAGCTGCGATATGGTCGAATAGGCCAGCCGCGCCTTCAGGTTGTCCTTGGACATCGCCACCAGCGAGGCGGCGATGATGGTGAATCCGGCGGCTCCGGCCAGCCATGGCACGCCGCCGCCGGCATTCAGCAGGTCAAGGCCGAAGATGTGGACGGTGACCTTCAGCACCGTGAACACCCCGGCCTTGACCACCGCCACCGCGTGCAGCAGGGCGCTGACCGGAGTGGGCGCCACCATGGCCGCCGGCAGCCAGCGGTGGAACGGCATCAGCGCCGCCTTGCCGATGCCGAACACGTAAAGGGCCAGCAGCGGCGCCACCGCCCAATCGGCGACCTTGCCGGCCAGGATGCCGCCTGGAACGAAATCCAGCGTTCCGGCGATCGTCCAGGTCCAGACGATGGCCAGCAGCAGGAAGCAGACCGAGGTTCCCAGCAATATCCCCAGATACACCCGTCCCGCCCGCTTGGCCGCCTTGGTCCCGGCATGGGTGACCAGGGGAAAGGTGCCGATGGTCAGGGCTTCGTAGAACACGAACAGGGTCAGCATGTTCCCGGAAAAGGCGATGCCGAGGGCACAGGAGATCGCCAGGGCAAAAAAGGCGTAGAAGCGCGTCTGGTTCTTCTCGTGGTGACCGCGCATGTAGCCGATGGCATACAGCGTGGTCACCGGCCACAGGCCCGAGGCGATCAGCGCGAACAGCATGCCCAGCGGCTCGATCCTGAGGACCAGAGGCAGGCCGGGCAGCATCTCGCCCAGGACCAGTTCGGGCCGCTCGCCCGCCGCCACCATCCCATACAGCAGCAAGACGCAGGCAAAGGTGGCGATGCCGGCCAGCAGGCTGAACGCCTCGCGCAGGTCGGGCCGACGCCGGGCCAGCAGGACCGGCCCGATGCAGGCGACCGGAATCGCCAGGGCAAGCAGGATCAGGGTTTGCGGCGTCATTGCCCCACCCCCGTCATCAGAACGGCGGCGGCGGCGCGCGCCACCGCCATGGTCCCGGTCGCGTCAACGCCGAACCACACCGCCGCCCCGGCCAGCATCCAGGTGGGAACCAGCATGGACAAGGGCGCCTCGACCGCCGTCAGCGCCAGGGCCGACGGCTTGGCGAACCACATCACCTCGACGACGCGCCAGACGTAGACCACGGCCAGCAGCGAGCTGAGCAGGACCAGGACCGCCACCGGCCACAGCCCCTTATGCAGGATGGCCTCGACCAGATACCATTTGCTGACGAAGCCGACGGTCAGGGGAACTCCGATCATGCTCAGCCCGGCCACCAGGAACGCCGCCATGGACAGCGGCATCCGCCGGCCGATTCCCGCCAGATCGGCGATGCGCACCGACCCCAGCCGCAGGAACACCGATCCCAGGGCCAGGAACAGGGCCGATTTCATCACCGCGTGATTGAACAGGTGGACGATGCCGGCCGCCAGCCCGGCCTCGGTCAGCAGGCTGATCCCCAACAGGACGTAGCCGATCTGGGCCACCGAGGAATAGGCCAGGGCCCGGCGGATATCGGTCTGCCAGATGGCCACCGCCGAGCCGACCACCATGCCGAGGACCGCCACCACCATCAGCATGTCGGCCATCGCGGCGACGGCAAGGATTCCGGTGGCGCCGAACACGCCGACGACCATGCGCAGGAAGGCGTAGACCGCGACCTTGGTCGCCGTCCCGGCCAGGAAGGCCGAGGCGGCGGACGGAGCGTGGGCATAGGCGTCGGGCAGCCAGAAATGCAGCGGAAACGCCGCCATCTTCAGGCCGATGCCGATGACCAGGAAGGCCAGGCCGGCCTGGGCCGTGCTGGTGTGGATCACCGCCGGCAGGCGGGCGGCCAGATCGGCCATGTTCAGGGTTCCGGTCATCATGTAGGCCAGGCCGACGCCGATCACGTAGAAGGTGGCGCCGACCGTCCCCAGGACCAGATAGCGCATCGCCGCCGTCAACGCCCGCCGGTCGCGCCCCAGCGCCACCATGGCATAGGTGGACAGTGACGATATCTCCAGAAAGACGAACAGGTTGAAGGCATCGCCGGTGATCGCGATGCCCAGCAGGCCGCTGAGGCACACCACGAACAGGGCGTGGAACAGATATTGGCGGCTTTGCTCAATCTCGTGCGCGACGCTGGCGCGGGCGTACAGCGACACCACCGCCGCGATGGCGGAAACGATCACCAGGATGAAGGCCGAGGCCATATCGATGCGATATTCGATGCCCCAGGGCGCCGCCCAGTTGCCGAGCTGATAGCTGAACGCCCCGTGATCCGCGACCTGGCGCAGCAACAGCGCCGACATCAGCAGGCACAGCCAGCTCGTCCCGGAGGCGACCAGCCAGGCGGCGAACGGATGGCGCAGCATGACGCAGGCCGGCGCCGCCATCAGCGGCAGCACCACCACCAGCGCCGGCAGATGCTCCGAGATGGTCATGTCTCGCCCCGCTCCATGTCCAGGATCTCGTCTTCCTCGATGGTGCCGTAGGCCTCGCGGATGCGCACGATCAGGGCAAGGCCGAGGGCGGTAGTGGCGACGCCGACCACGATGGCGGTCAGGATCAGCACATGCGGCAGCGGATTGGAATAAAGCGCGAGACCGCCGCCCAGAATCGGCGCGGTGCCGCCGGTGATCTTGCCCATGGTGATGTACAAGACGAAGACCGAGATCTGAAACACGTTCAGCCCGACGATCTTCTTGACCAGATTGCCCCGCGCGATGACGGTGTAAAGCCCCGCCATCATCAGCACGACCACCATCCAGTAATTGAACAGCCCAGGAACTTCCATGGTCAGTCTCCCGGCCCCAGGTCCCGATTCCGCCCGGCGAAGACGAAGAAGATGGTGGTCAGGGCGGTGAAGACGCACAGCCCGACCCCCAGTTCCACCAGAAAGATGCCGATGTGCTGGCCCGCCAGGCGGTCGGCCGCCAGCACCGAGTAGTCGAGATAGCGCCCGCCGGTCAGCATGCCGGCCACCCCGACGCCGGCATAGATCAGCACGCCACAGGACATGCCGACCCGCCGAACCGCCGCCGGCAGCGCATCGCGGGCGAAATCCAGCCCGAACACCAGCGCGTAGAGAATGAAGCCGGAAGCGAAGATCACTCCGGCCTGAAAGCCGCCCCCCGGGCCGAAATCGCCGTGGAACTGGACGTAGAGGGCGAACAGCAGGATGAAGGGAACCAGCAGCTTGGTCGCCACCCGCAGGATCGGCTTTTCCCTCATGGCCGCGTCTCCCCGTCGGCGGGGGGCCGCCGCCGGCCGGGCCGCCCGCCCCAGCCAAGCACCGCCAGGACTCCGATGGCGGCGGTGAAGATCACGGTGGTCTCGCCCAGGGTGTCGTAGCCACGATAGCTGGCCAGGACCGAGGTGACCACGTTGGGAAGCCCGACCTCGGCCGCGGAATCCTCGATATAGCGGTTGGCGACGTGCCGGTGGACCGGAGCGCCGGCATCGCCGAAGCTGGGCATGTCAAGGGTGGCGTAGATCAGCAGCGCCCCCAGCCCGACCGTCACCACCAGCCCCGACAAGGCGTGACGCCCGGACGGCTTCTCCTCGTGCGGCACCAGGGTCAGGGCGCCGAGCATCAGGACGGTGGAGATTCCCGCCCCCACCGCGGCCTCGGTGAAGGCGACGTCGACGGCATCGAGAACCACGTAGAGGGTCGCCGCCATCAGGCTGTAGCTTCCCGCCAGCATGGCCACGGCGAACAGGTTGCGCAGCCACAGCACCGCGAGGGCCGACACCGCCATCATGCACAGCAGGGCGACGTCGATCAGCTCGATCATGGCTCATCCTTGCGGTCGGACAGGCGCCAGGGCGTCAGGCCGCCGTAAAGGGCGGCACTGGCCAGGGCGTGAGAGGTGGTCGGGCTGGTGATGGCGAGAAACACCAGGATCAGGACCAGCTTGACGGCGATCAGCCAGTCGGTGGTCTGGAGCAGCATGCCGAGCACCAGCAGGCCGGCGCCCATGGTGTCGGTCATGCCGGTTCCGTGCAGGCGGGTGAACAGGTCGGGCAGCCGGAGCAGCCCCAGGGTCCCCACCAGGATGACCAGCGACCCGGCCAGGACCAGGCCCCAGCTTGCCATGTCGAGCAGCCCGGCGATCACAGCTCGCCCTCCCCGTTCAGATTGGCGGGATGGCCGAGATGGCGATGCTTGACGAACTTGGTCACCGCCACCGTGCCGATAAAGTTGATCAGGGCGTAGACCAGGGCGATGTCGAGGAATTCCGGCCGTCTGGTGAGAAATCCCACCACCGCGATCATCAGCAGGGTCTTGGTGCCGATGGCGTTGACCGCCAGGATGCGGTCGTAGACCGTCGGTCCGGCCACCGCGCGGACCAGCGCCATGGCCATGGCAACCAGCAGCGCGGCGGCGGCGGCGGCGAACATCAGGCTTCCCCCATCAGGCGGGAGACGCGCCGGTCCATCTCGCCGCTTTCCACCCCCTGGCGCGAGGCGCGGGTCAGGGCGTGGACGGTGAAGGTTCCGTCGGCGTCGATGGCCATGGTCACCGTGCCGGGCGTCAGGGTGATGGAATTGGCGTGAACCGCCCAGCCCAGTTCGTCCCGCTGTCCGGCCTTGATCTTGAACACGCTGGGATCGATGGCCGCCGGGCTGGACAGGATGGCCCGGGCCACGTCGATGTTGGACTTGACGATCTCCACCAGCAGCCAGCCCCAATAGGGCATGCCGCGCCACGCCAGATGCAGGGGGTGCCCCTCGTGGTCGATGGCCTCCAGCCGGCGGGCGATCCAGACGGTCAGCGCCGCCGACGCCGCGCCCAGGGCGACCAGCCAGCCCAGGTAATGGCCGGACATGATCAGCCACAGCCCGAACAGAATCAGAAAGAGGCTGAGGGCGTGTCTCATGTCCCCCCCCGTTCCGGCGGCTTGCGGCCGGCTTCGGGCGCCCGCGGGTCGGCCAGGATCTCGTCGGCCCCGACCACCATGGCCAGACGTTCCATGTCTCCTTCGAGATAGCCGCGCACCGGAACCGCCACGATCCGGATGCCCGGACAGTGTGTCCGCAATTCCTCGATGGAGATGCGGCGAAAGCCGATACGGTGCAGACGGTCGGTGATCAGGGCGCCGGCATCGGTGGCGGCGATGGCCTCGACGATGTCGGTGCGGTCGTCGGCCCAGGCGACCGAGATGCCGCGATCCCGGCACCACCCGGCGAGAAAGTCGCGGGCGAGACCGTCGCTGACAAGAATGACCACGGAGTTCGGCCGCATCGCCCATAGTCCTTCCGATGGAGCGCCAGTGCCCCTATTCGTCAGGAATTACAGCAAGATAGTCGGCCCGGCGCCAGTTCGCGCCAGCACCTAGCGACATCTGCCTAGGTAATGCTACGGATTGGCGGACGCGGCCGGTTCCGCGTTGATCAGAAGCGCCTGGCGAACCAGATCGGCCAGCCCGTCGGCGCCCATCTTTTCCATCACCCGGGTACGATGGATATCCACCGTCCGGGGCGATATCCCCAGGGTGCGGGCTGCTTCCTTGCTGGTGAAGCCGTCGACCACCAGCGCCATCACCTGGCGTTCCCGCTCGGTCAGCAGGGCGAAGCGGGCCAGGGTTCCGGCGATGCGCTCGCGATCCCCCACCGGGGAACGGGCCAGCGCCTCGGCCAAGCAGGTCAGCAGAACATGGTTGGGAAACGGCTTTTCGAGGAAATCGAAGGCGCCGCCCTTCAGCGCCCTGACCGCCATGGGCACGTCGGCATGGCCGGTGATGAAGATGATGGGAATCCGGATGCCCGATTCGAGAAGACGCTGTTGAAGATCGAGGCCCGACAGCCCCGGCATGCGGATGTCGCTGATCAGGCATCCCCGCGCGCCGTCGCCGATGAAGTCCAGGAACTCTCGCGCCGAGGCGAAGCCGCGCGCGTGATAGCCCTCGCCCGCCAGCAGGGCCGCCAGCGAATCCCGCACCGCGTCGTCGTCGTCGACGATCCATATCTCGACGTCAGACCTCATCATCCCCATCATCCGCCGGAAGGGTGAACCTGAAGGTGGCCCCGGCTCCTGAAGCCGCCCGATCATACCACAGCCGGCCGTCGTGGGCCTCGACGATGGCCTTGCTGATGCTGAGGCCGATTCCAACCCCCTCCGGCCGGGTGGTCATGAACGGCTGGAACAAGGAATCGGCCACGTCCTCCGGCAATCCGGGGCCGCTGTCCGAGACGGCGACCTCGACGGACGAGCGGCCCGCCAAGCGGGCCGCCACCGAGATGGTCCCCGCCGGACCGCCGGCCTCGGCGATGGCGGTGATGCTGTTGGACAACAGGTTGACCACCACCTGAAGAATCTGGATATCGTCCACCACCACCGGCGGCAGCGCCCCTTCCTTGCGGAATTCGACGGCGATGCCGTGACGCCGGGTCAGGGGCAGCATCAGGTCCATGGCCTCCTGGACGATTTCGGCGATGTCGAGACACCTGATGCGGTTCTCGCCCTTCTGGACGAAATCGCGCATGCGCCGGATGATCCCGTCGGCGCGGGCCACCTGGGTGTCGGTGTTGCGCATCAGGCGCAGGGCCTCGGCCACGTTGGGGGGCGACTGCTCCAGCAGCCTGACGGCGGCTCCCACGTAATTGACGATGGCGAGCATGGGCTGCTTGATCTCGTGGGCGAGGCCGGCGGCGATCTCGTTGGTCGAGTATATCCGCCCCAGCCGGGCCAGATCTCCCAGCCGCTCGCGGGCATCCAGCTCGGCCCGTCGGCGGGCATCGGCGGTGGCCCCGAGAAAGCTGCCGGTCAGGACGGCGGTCAGCATGGCGAATTGCAGCGCCACCACCTTGTCGTCGTTCATGGCCCGCATCGAGGTGGCCAGGATCATTCCCAGCTGGGCGACCAGAACCAGCACCAGGGCCGTCGGCAGCCCGCCGGTCAGGGCTCCCCACACCAGCGGGATGAACAGCAGATAGAAGAACTTGAACTCGTCGGTGGCCTCCCAGCCGAACACGATCGCCGCCGCCGCCGCCATCGCCGCCAGTTGCCCCGCCAGGGTGGGGGTGAAGCGGATGCCGCCCCGCGGACGGGACAGCAGCAGAAGGGCGAGCGGCGTCACCAGGGCGATGCCGATCATGTCGCCGATCCATTGCCGGATCACCATGCCCCCGACCCAGGCGGAATCCACCGGAATCAGCAGAACGGCGAGACCGGCCCGCGACGCCGCCACCAGCAGCGACGCAGCCGCGACGACGAACAGGAACAGGGCCATGTCGCGGGGATGGGCAAGGGCAAGCCGTTCCCCCCCCCGGCGCAGCAGGATCAGGCTGGCCGCCCCGTACAGGACCGAGAACGCGAGTTCGCCCAGGACGGACAGCTCAAGGGGCATGTCGCGAATGCTGAGATCGGCGATCAGGGCGGCCCCGCCGACGATCGGCCAGTGCCGCGGGCCGAAATGCAGCAGGAAGGCGACGGCGAGACCGCTGTTGGGATTCCAGGGGGTGATGGCCATGCCGTGGAAGTCATGGACGAAACTCAGCCCATCCAGCAGCACGTACAGCACGGCGAAAGCGACCGCGCGTCCTCCGAAGGCCAGGTATGGGCGCATCGCCGCCGACTCCACATGATCGTCGGCATGACCATAGCAACTGTCGGGATCGCTCAGAAGGCCTCTTCCCAATTGGCCGACAGCCGCATGGCGCAGTTGATCAGGCCGACCATGGAATAGGTCTGGGGAAAATTGCCCCACAACTCGCCGCTGCGGGGGTCGATGTCCTCGGACAGCAGGCCCAGCGGATTGCGCCTGGCCAGGACGGTCTCGAACAGGTCGCGGGCCTCGCCATGGCGCCCCAGGGTGGCAAGGGCGTCGATATACCAGAACACGCAGATGACGAAGGCGGTCTTGGGCCGGCCGAAATCGTCCTCGGCGGCGTAGCGGAACAGGACGTCGCCCATGCGCAGGCTTGCCGCCACCGCGTCGACGGTGGCGGCGAAGCGGGGATCGCCGGTCTCCAGGAAGTCGACCTCGTGCAGCAGCAGCAAGGTGGCGTCCATCTCCCGCCCGCCGAAGGTGGAGACGAAGCTGCCCAGTTCAGCGTTCCACGCCTGCTCGCAAATGGCCGCATGCAGCCGGTCGGCCTCGCGGCGCCAATGCACGGCGCGATCGGCCATGCCGATATGTCGCGCGATCTTGGCCAGCCGGTCGCAGGCGGCCCAGCACATCACCGCCGAGAAAGTGTGGACCGAGGCGATGGTGCGCAATTCCCACGGCCCGGCGTCGGGCTTGTCGAAGACGGCGACGGCGCGGTTTCCCAGGTGTTCCAGCTGTTCGAACATGGCGGCATTGCCGGGATGGGTCAGGCGCCGGTCGAAGAAGGCGTGGGTCGAGGCCAGCACGACGCTGCCATAGACGTCATTCTGGACCTGAAGATGGGCCTGGTTGCCGACCCGGACCGGACCAAAGCCCCGGTATCCCGACAGGTGGGGAACCACCCTCTCGTCGATCGAGGCGTCGCGGGTGATGCCGTAGACCGGCCGCAACTCGCTTTCGGTGGTGTCCTCGACAATGTCGTTGATGAAGCGCAGATAGTCCTCCATGGTCCGGGTGACCCCCAGACGGTTCAGGGCATGGATGACGAAATAGGCGTCGCGCAGCCAGCAGAACCGGTAATCCCAGTTGCGCTCGGTCTCGGGCGCCTCGGGAATCGAGGTGGTCAGGGCGGCCACGATGGCGCCGGTCTCCTCGAAATTGCACAGCTTCAAGGTGATGGCGGCGCGGATCACCGCATCTTGCCATTCGAATGGAATCGACAGCGCCCGCACCCAGCTGCGCCAGTGGTCCAGGGTCCGCTCGAACAGGTCGCGGGCGGTGGCCTCGATGCCGGATTGAAGGCTTTCGTCGCTGCCCAACAGCATCTCGATGGGGCGGTCGAGGACGAAGGGGCGTTCCTCGATGATGTAGGAAACCGGGGCGTTGGTGGTCAGGCGCAGGGTCTGACCCGGCGAGACGTAGCGGATGTGATTGCTGCCCCGGGTGACCTCGGGCGTCAGGCTGCCGTTCTCGAACCGTGGCCGTAGGCGGGCCAGCAGACGGGGACGCCCCTGGGTGGGGGTGATCCGCCGGACGATCATCGGCGGACGGAACATCCGCTCGTGCTGGGCGAAGCGCGGCGCGAAATCAGTGATTTCCACCACGCCGCCGTGGCGGTCGTAAAGGGTGGTCCGCAAAATCGCCGAATTGGGCAGGTACGCCTGGTCGGCGTGCAACTGGTCCGCCAGTTCCAGGGAGAACGCTCCATCCCGCCCGCCGTCACCGCCGACATGGTCGTTCAGCAGGGCGGAAAAGGCCGCGTCGCCGTCCAGCCGGGGAAAGCAGGCCCAGACGATGGTGGCCCTGGCGTCGATCAGGGCGGCGATGGTGCAATTGCCGATGGCGCCGAGTTCAAGTGTGTTCATGATCGTTCATATCTCCGGTCAGACCATCCAGATGCGCCAGCCAACACCGGACCGAGGCCGGATTAGACAAGCGGTACGTCGCGGCCGAGGGCCGGTCGCCCACATGGATCGACATCCCCCCCATGCGGTTGACGGCGGCGAAGCCGTCCTCGTCGGTGACGTCATCGCCGACGAAGACCGGGGTCCGGCCCAGATAGGGGGGATTTTCCATGAACCGTTCGATGGCCCGGCCCTTGCCGGCCCCGTCGGGAACCAGTTCGACCACGCCCTTGCCAAGAAGCAGGCGAAGCGGAACCGCCGCCCCGGCGATGACGCTTTCCGCCAGGGACAGCACCGCGCCGGCCTGATGGGGGACGCGGGCGTGATGCAGCGCCACGGCGCAGGTCTTGCGCTCGACCAGAACGCCGGGCAGCCGGCCGGCGGCGGCCCTGATGGCGGCCGTCAGGTCATCGGGCCAGGCCGTCGCCAGCATGGCCTGGACCCCGCCGGCCCGCAACTCGACGCCATGGGTTCCGGCGACGTCGTGGCGGTCGGGAAACAGCCGGTCGATCTCTGTCAGGCTGCGGCCGCTGATCAGGGCCAGGGCCCCCGACAGCTTGGCCGTCAGGGAATCGAGCCGGTGCGGCAAGGTGGCGGGAACGATGACCTCGTCCGGGGTGGGGGCAAGATCGAGCAGGGTTCCGTCGATGTCGAGGAACAAGGCCCAGCCGTCCCAGTCGGCCAGCGGCGGCGGCGCGGCGTCACTCATGTCAGGCACTCCGGTTCCGGGATTCCGGCCCGTGCGACACCGCCGCGATGCGATGCTCGATATTGCGGCGCTTGCGCATGCGGGCGGCGTCCAGCAGCATCCGGCCGGCCCAGAAGTGGATGTTGTTCTCGCCGACCATCTCGCGCAGCAGCCGCATGCGTTCGTGGCGCTGCTCGGCCGGCATCGACAGGCCGGCATGCAGGGCCTCTCCCATGGCGTGGACGTCGTAGGGATTGACGATCAGCGCCTCCAGCAATTCGCGGGACGCTCCGGCGAAGGTCGACAGGATCAGAACCCCATCCTCGTCGTCGCGGGCCGAGACGAATTCCTTGGCCACCAGATTCATGCCGTCGTGAAGGCTGGAGACCAGGCACAGATCGGCGGCGCGGAACAAAGTGAACACCTCCTCGGGCTCGTGATGCCGGGGCACCAGGATGATCGGCTGCCAGCCCTTGCGCCGGAAGCGGGCGTTGACGGCCTCGGCGGTCTTTTCCGCCTCGACCTGGGTGTCGCGATAGGCGGACAGGCGCGAGCGGGTGGGCGCGGCCACCTGAAGCAGGCTGAAGCGGCCAATCCATTCGGGATGGTTGTCCAGCAGGCATTCCACCGCGTGGAAACGGTCGGCGATGCCCTTGGTGTAGTCGAATCGCTCGACGCCGACACCAAGCAGGACGTCGGCGGCGATTCCGAACCGCTTGCGCACGTCCTTGCGGCACTCCTCCACCGGCGGCTGCCCGGCCAGGGCGGCGGGAGGCCATTCGATGGAAATGGGATAGGGCCGGACCAGGGTGGTGCTGTCGCCGGTCCGGACGGTGCTCAGTTCCCGGTCGATATGGCTTTCCAGGAAGCGGTCGACCGAATCCAGGAAGTTGATGCAATGGAACTGGGTATGGAAGCCCAGGATGGAAGAGCCCAGCAGACCGGACAGAATCTCCTCCTTCCATGGGCAGATGCTGAACACCTCGGGATTGGGCCAGGGAATATGCCAGAAGGTAATGATGGTGGCCTCGGGCAGGCGCTCGCGGATCATCCGGGGCAGCAGGGCGAAATGATAGTCCTGGACCAGCACCACCGGGTTGGGGGTGCGGGCCTCGGCCACCACGGTGTCGGCGAATTTCCGGTTGACCGCCACGTACTGCTCCCAGTCCGAGGCGCGAAAGGTCGGGCGCACGAAGGCGATGTGGCACAGCGGCCACATCCCCTCGTTGGCGAAACCGTAGTAATAGCCGTCCTGCTCCTCGTCCGACAGCCAGACCCGCCGCAGCATGTAGGCCGGAGATTCCGGCGGCACCGGCAGCCGGTCGGCGGAATCCACGGTCAGATGGTCGGCCGAGCCGCTGCCGTGGGCGATCCAGGTGCCGCCGCAGGCCCGCATGATCGGTTCCAGCGCCGTCACCAACCCACTGGCCGGCCGCTGCATGGTGATTTCGCCGTTCTCCATGTTGTGGATGTAGGGTTCGCGGTTGGAAACCACCAGAACCTCGGCCCCGGGCAGTTCGGTATGCAGCACGCGGCGCAGCGATTCCGGGCTCCAGTCGACCCGGATGGTATCGGCCAGACGGCCGGGGGCGTCCATCTGGCGCAGCATGGTCCTCATCTCGCGCACCAGCGGCGCGATGTCCGGCCCCAGCGTCCGGTCCTCGTTGCCGTCGCCCCGGGAGGCCAGCCCCTTGCGCATGGCCCGAATCCAGCCGCGCAGGGTCAGGCGGGCGACGATGACGGTCACGCCCGCCGCACCCACCCCGAGAAGTCCGAGAAACCCGGCCAGATAAAGCTCGGCGCTGGAACTGCGCCGCTCGATGAAACTGAGGTCGTGGAGAATCACCAGGGTTCCGGACGGAACCCCTTCGACGGCCAGGGCGAAACTGGCGGCCAGAACCGGCCCCTCGTCGAGATGCTGGACCGTCGAGACCTGCCCCGACAGCGGCGCCGGCGGACAGTTCAACCCCTTGGGCCAGGCCGACGAATGGTGCTTCAACTGGCCGTCGACTGAACACAACCCCAGGGCCAGCAGCCGCTCGTCCTGGGTGATGCGCTGGAACAGGGCCGTGATCTCGCGGCCGGCCTTGCGGTCGGAGGGAGCGGCGGCGGCGGCGGCGGCCAGCCGGGTGACGGTATCCTGAATCGAGTGGAACACCAGTTGGGACCGCATATCCACGTCGGCGCGGAACCAGCGTTCGATCAGTCCGCCCACCAGCGGCGTCGCCCCCCAGGCGATGCCGCCCAGGACCAGCAGCAGCGGCACGATGAACCGGAATGCCATCAGCATCGATCTAACCTTTCTGATAGGGCCGGCGTCTCTCGTCCATGATGAGACCAGATTGTGTCACCGGCATGGCAGGCATGGCGTTTCCGGATTACCAAATCCGCCACCATGGATTCTTGCGTTCGTCCGTGAATTCCCGTTCAGTGGCGTTCAGCCTGAAATAGGGCCGCATCAGGTCCTCCATGGTGAACAGGCCGTTCGGTTCCCTCGGCATATTGTCGATGGCAAACAAGATGCCGGTGCCGAAGGCCTCCCTGGCGATGGATTCATGCTTCAGCCTGACCGTCTGATGAGGAAATCCGAACAGGATCTCGTGCACGCCGATGATACCGCCGGCCCGGATGGTCTTGATGGAATCGTCCGGCAAATTCAGATTCCCGGCGATGACCCTCGCCGTTCCAGAAACCTCCTGCTTGGCCTTGAAGTGCTCCTCGACGATCTCGATGTCAGCATGCGGAGCGATGTTCTTCAAGACCTTCGCGGCGACGATCAGAAAATTGACGCCGAGGGTGATGTTGGGCGAGTGCAGCACCCGCGTGCGTTCCGACAGCCGCCGGAGCTGGCGCAGCTTGTCCTCGGAATAGGCCGACACGGCGCTGACGACGGCGACGCCGCGCCGCCCCGCCTCTTCTTCGTAATAGTCGATGCCGTTCTCGGACGAGAAATCGACGATAAAATCGACCGGATAGCGATCCAGCAATTCCTGGGCGCTTATGTCCCCGATCGAATGTATCCGTCCGGGCTCGTCGGATTCCACCCCCAGGAACTCGGGAACCGACCGGTGTTCCAGCGCATGGGACCTCCGCATCACCCATTGAAGGCCGGTTCTCCTGGACTCCAGGAGAACGGACGACACCGCCCGTCCCGTCTTGCCGAATCCCATCAACCCGACCCGCATCCACGCCCCTCCCGTCGCGACCGCCGCAACATGCTTAATATCGATAAGGCTTATCTGTCATTCCGATTATGGCATCATTGTGGCGCGCTGGCACGACGTTCCGATCCAGGGCACACTCGGAGTCCGGCCACCACCGCAGGGGAGAGACGTGAAATGACAGACGCACCGGCCAGGGCATGGCATGCCATGACGGCGGACGACGTCCTCGCGGCGGCCGCATCCCACCACACCGGCCTGTCCCGGGAGGAAGCCGAGAGGCGCCGGCATTCCGACGGCCCCAATTCCCTGCCCGAGCCCCGGCGGCGCGGACCGGTCATGATGCTGCTGGCGCAGTTCCACAACGTCCTGATCTACGTGCTGCTGGTGTCGGGGGTGGGAACCGCCCTGATCGGCCATGCCGTCGACGCGGCGGTGATCTTCGCCGTGGTAATGCTGAACGCCCTGATCGGCTTCATCCAGGAGGGCAAGGCGGAACGGGCGCTCGACGCCATCAGGCGAATGCTGACGCCGACCGCCATGGTGATGAGGGACGGCCACAAGCACGAGATTCCGGCCCAGGATCTGGTGGTCGGCGACGTGGTCATGCTCCAGTCCGGCGACAAGGTCTCGGCCGACCTGCGCATCATCCACGCCAGGAGCCTGCTCATCCAGGAAGCGGTCCTGACCGGAGAGTCGCTGCCGTGCGAGAAATCCAGCCATCCGGTCGCCGCCGAGGCGGCGCTGGCGGAACGGTCGTGCATGGCCTATTCCGGGACCGGCGTGGTCGCCGGCCATGCCGCCGGGGTGGTGGTGGCCATCGGAAGCGCCACCGAGATCGGCCGCATCAGCCTGATGCTGGCCGAAGTCCCCCGGTTGACCACGCCGCTGCTGCGCAAGATGGCGACGTTCGGCCGGCAGCTGACCGCCGCCATCCTGGTGCTGGCGGCGGCGACCTTCGCCTTTGGCATCCTGGTCCACGGCTTTTCCGCCGATTCCATGTTCCTGGCTGCGGTGGGGCTGGCGGTGGCCGCCATTCCCGAGGGCCTGCCCGCCATCGTCACCATCACCCTGGCCATCGGCGTGCGGCGCATGGCGGCGCGCAACGCCATCGTCCGCCGCCTGCCGGCGGTGGAGACGCTGGGGGCGGTGACGGTGATCTGTTCCGACAAGACCGGGACCCTGACCCGCAACGAGATGACGGTCCGCAGCATCGCCACCGGCGGCGGAACGTTCCATGTGGAGGGCGAGGGCTATGCCCCGCTGGGAGGCTTCTGCCGCGACGGCGCCAGGCTCGATCCAGCCCTGATGCCGGACCTGGTGGAGATCGGCCGCGCCGCCACCCTGTGCAACGACGCCGAACTGAGCGAAGCCGATGGCGAGTGGACGGTGGCGGGCGATCCCATGGAGGGAGCCCTGCTGACGCTGGCGGGCAAGGCGGCGCTGGATTGCGCCCTGGAACGCGAACGCTTTCCGCGGGTGGACGCCATTCCGTTCGAATCTGGGCACCGCTTCATGGCCTCGCTGCACCATGACCATGCCGGGCATCACTTCATCCTGGTCAAGGGCGCTCCCGAGGCGGTGCTGTCCATGTGCGCCCGCCAGCGGCGGAACGGCGAGGACGAGGCGCTGGACCCGCCCGGCTGGCACAAGGCCGCGGAACGGATGGTCGCCACCGGCGAACGGCTGCTGGCCATCGCCATCCGGCCGGCCGGGGCGGACCTGCGCGAACTCAGCTTCGGCGACGTGGAGGCGGGCTTCACCCTGCTCGGCCTGGTCGGCCTGATCGATCCGCCGCGCGACGAGGCCATCACGGCGGTCAGGCGATGCCGCGCCGCCGGCATCGCGGTCAAGATGATCACCGGCGACCACCCCGGCACCGCCACCGCCATCGGACGGCAGATGGGAATGGGAACGGTGCGGGTGATGGTCGGGACCGATCTCGACGGCCTGGACGACGCTGCCTTGCGCCGGGCCGCGGACGAGTCCGACGTCTTCGCCCGCACCGCGCCGGAACACAAGCTGCGGCTGGTGCTGGCGCTCCAGGACAACGGCCATGTGGTCGCCATGACCGGCGACGGCGTCAACGACGCCCCGGCCCTGAAGCAGGCCGACGTGGGCGTCGCCATGGGCCGCAAGGGCACCGAGGCGGCCAAGGAGGCCGCCGAGATCGTCCTGGCCGACGACAACTTCGCCTCCATCACCCGCGCGGTCGAGGAAGGCCGCACCGTCTACGACAACATCAGGAAGGCCATCGCCTTCATCCTCCCCACCAATGGCGGCGAGGCCCTGGTGATGATCTGCGCCATCGTGATGGGCATCGCCCTGCCCATCACCGCCAAGCAGATTTTGTGGGTGAACATGATCACCGCCGTCACCCTGGCCCTGGCCCTGGCCTTCGAGCCGCCGGAAGACGACGTCATGCGGCGCTCGCCCCGCCCCCCGGCCGAGCCGCTGCTGTCCGGCTTCCTGATCTGGCGCATCGTCCTGGTGTCGGTGCTGCTGGTGGTGGCGGTGATGGGACTTTACCTGTGGGACATCGCCCAGGACGCCGACATCGCCGCCGCCCGGACCGTGGCGGTCAACACCCTGGTGATGGGCGAGGTGGTCTACCTGCTGAACGTGCGGCGGATGAACAGCCCGGCCGTGACCCGGCGGGGGCTGTCGGTCAGCCGTCCCGCCATCATCGCCATCGTCATGGTGCTGGCGTGGCAGATGCTGTTCACCTACGCGCCCCCCATGCAGGCGGTCTTCGACAGCGCCGCCCTCGGCTGGGCCGCCTGGGGCCGCATCCTTGCCGCCGCCACCGTGCTGTTCGTCGTGATCGAGGTGGAAAAGGCGATCATGTCGAAACGAAAGGCGCGCGACGAAGCGTGACCAGGCGAGAGCCGGCCCCGGGCTACGGCCCCCGGTAATTCAAGGATATCACCAGGGGATGGGCGTTCCAGAGGGCGGTGCGGCCCCGTCCCCTCAGCCTTTCGGCATTGGGCAGGACATGGCGGTTCGACAGCACCACCGGGGTATCGTCGGGCCAGGACGCGGCGAAGTCGTCCACCGACAGGACCGGAAGCCCCATGAACCGTCCGGTCCGCTCGATATCGATGAAGCCGGCAAGTTCCGGACCGCCGCGCCGCCGCAGCCGCTGGACCAGCAATTCCGCCCCTCGGGCCGTGCCGAAAATAAAGAACGGGCGCTCCGGCAAGTCCGTGAAGGCACGCAGCACCGGAATCGCCGGCCCGGCATCGACCACGGCCAGTCCGAGACCGGCGGCCTCCGACCGGCGCACCAGCAGGAATTCGGTATTGACGTTACCGTCGGCAACCGCCGCCGGCGCCAGACCATGGGCGCCGGCATGATCCAGAACCTCGGCGGTGGACGAGAATTCCATGGGCCAGCCGCCCAGCCAGTCCCGGATATCGGCCATCATGGCCATGCCCCGCGAGTGGCGGTAGTCGCGAGACAATTTCGGCAGGGCGGCGATGTTGCGGATGTCGCGGCGCAGGACGGTCGCCCACAACTGCCACAGTTCCAGCCTCAGCTTCCCAAGCCGGCCGGCGGCATTGTAGCGGCGTTTGATGTCCAGCCATTCCTCCGGCGACGGATCGATGTGGATCTCGCTGGCATAGAGGGCGACGTAGAACCGCCCTCCCCCGGCCATGCGGCGCGCGGCATTGTCGAACGCCCGCCACTGATCGCCGGTGTGGTGCAGCACCCCCCAGGAATAGACGACGTCGAACACGCCCAGGGCGTCGCAGAAGGCCTCGTCCAGGATCGAACCCTGCATGACCCGCCAGTTGGCGGGCGATCCCGCCGCCGCATGCAGCAAGCGGGTGGCGGCGACGGATTGGGGGTCGTAATCGAAGCTGACCACCTCGGCGGCCCCCGATTGCCACGCCCCCAGCGAATGGATGCCGCTGCCGCTGCCGATGTCGAGGAAGGTCCGGCCGGCAAGGCTGTCGAGCCGGAGAAAGGCCATCAGCTGCCGCCGGGCGATCTCGGCCCGCTCGGGAGTGAAGCTGCCCTTCAGATAGCGCTGCCAGTTGGCGCCAAAGGCGAAGCGGTCAACGGGATCGGACATGCTGTCCCGGGTGCGGATGGACGTTATGCTCCATATGGCATCCCAACCGTTAACGCTTCCATAAGCGGGGCATGCATCGACGACCGCTCCGGACACCTTATTGACAATCACTGTCAAACAGGTCCATAATGAGTTCATAACAAATCAGGAGGATCACAGGACTTGGACGGCAGTCACCAGAGTATCCACTGACCGCCGGCCCCAGGTGGAGCCGGCCGTAGGGGATGGGAGGGTGTTCTAATAGATATGACGCCACCGGGTCAAGTATGAGGTGCCGCTGATTTGGCATCGTTTGACTACAAATTACATATATCCGACTTATCGGCCTTTGCGCCGAATATATAGGGCCTGTGGGCCCTGAATCCAAAAGCCCCGCGCCGAGCATCAAGCCTCCCGCGGGGCTTCGGCTTTTCTTGGAACGTCTTTCGCCCCGACGGCCGCCAGTCCGGAAAATGGAAAGGCCCCGGCGGTTTCCCGCCGGGGCCTTGGTTGGCAGACCGGACGTCCGAAGGCTCAGTTCTTGGCCTTGTCGACCAGCTTGTTCTTGGCGATCCAGGGCATCATGGCGCGCAGGCGTTCGCCCACCTGCTCGATGCCGTGCTCGGCCTGACGGCGCCGGGTGGCCTTGAAACTGGGCTGGCCGGCCTTGCATTCCAGCATCCAGTCGCGCACGAAGCGGCCGGACTGGATGTCTTCCAGCACGCGCTTCATCTCGGCCTTGGTGGCGTCGGTGATGATGCGCGGGCCGGTGACGTAGTCGCCGTATTCCGCGGTGTTGGAGATGGAGTAGCGCATGTTGGCGATGCCGCCCTCATAGATCAGGTCGACGATCAGCTTGACCTCGTGCAGGCACTCGAAATAGGCCATCTCGGGGGCGTAGCCCGCCTCGACCAGGGTTTCGAAGCCGTACTGGATCAGCTTGGTCAGGCCGCCGCACAGCACCACCTGCTCGCCGAACAGGTCGGTCTCGCATTCCTCGCGGAAGCTGGTCTCGATGATGCCGGAACGGCCGCCGCCGATGGCCGACGCATAGGACAGGGCGATTTCCAGGGCGTTGCCGGTGGAGTTCTGCTCCACCGCCACCAGACAGGGGACGCCGCCGCCCTTCAGGTATTCGCCGCGCACGGTGTGGCCGGGGCCCTTGGGGGCGATCATGAACACGTCGAGGTCGGCGCGGGCCTCGATCAGCCTGAAGTGGATGTTGAGGCCGTGGGCGAACACCAGGGCGGCGCCCTGCTTCAGGTTCGGGGCCAGATCGGCGTAGTACAGCTCGGCCTGAAGCTCGTCCGGGGTGAGGATCATCACCACGTCGCCCCACTTGGCGGCCTCGGCCGGGGTCATGACCTTGAGGCCCTCGGCCTCGGCCTTCTTGGCGGTCGCCGAACCGGCGCGCAACGCCACGGCCACGTCCTTGACGCCGGAATCGCGCAGGTTCAGGGCATGGGCGTGGCCCTGGCTGCCATAGCCGACCACCACCACCTTCTTGCTCTTGATCAGATTGACGTCGGCATCCCGGTCGTAATAGACGCGCATGGTATCTTCTCCTTAGCCGTCCTTCGGGGCGGCGCTCCGCGCCTCCTCAGGATGAGGCGCCCAATATTCCAAGACCCTCATCCCGAGGAGCGAAGCGTCTCGAGGGATGAGGCGTTCTCCTTAAATCGGATTCGGTCCGCGTGCAATGGCGACGACGCCGGTCCGCGAAACATCGGCCAGCCCCAGCGGCTCCATCAGGTTGATGAAGGCGTCGACCTTCTCGGTCGAGCCCACCACCTCGAACACGAAGGATTCGTTGGTGGAATCGATGGCGCGCGCCCGGAAGATATCGGCGATGCGCAGCGATTCCACCCGCTTCTCGCCGCCGGCCACCACCTTGATCAGCGCCAGTTCGCGGGCGACATGCGGCCCCTCGATGGTGAGATCGTGGACCTTGTGCACCGGCACCAGCCGGCGCAGCTGGTTCTTGATCTGCTCGATGATCATGGCGGTGCCCGAGGTCACGATGGTGATGCGCGACAGCTTGTCGTGCGAGTCCACCTCGGCCACCGTCAGGCTTTCGATGTTGTAGCCACGCCCCGAGAACAGGCCGATGACGCGGGCCAGCACGCCCGATTCGTTGTCGACCAGGACGGCGATGGTGTGGCGCTGGATTTCCTCGACTGCTTTGGTCACGTTCGTTACCCCCTTCTCACACCAGAACCATGCCGTCTTCTTCCGAGCCCGACTTGTCGCGGCTCTTGTCTTCCGGCCCCAGCACCATCTCGTTGTGGGCCATGCCGGGCATGATCATGGGGAAGACGTTCTCGGACGCATCGGTGCGCATCTCGACGATCACCGGGCGATCGACCGCCATCATCTCCTTGATGACGCCGTCCACCTCGGACGGCTTCTCCGCCCTCAGGCCGACGGCGCCGAACGCCTCGGCCAGCTTGACGAAATCGGGATGGTGGTTCATGTGGCTTTCCGAGTAGCGGCCGCCGTGAATCAGCTCCTGCCACTGGCGGACCATGCCCATGTACTGGTTGTTGAGGATGACCACCTTCACCGGCAGGCGATGCTGCACCAGGGTGGCGATCTCCTGGATGTTCATCTGGATCGAGGATTCGCCGGCGATGTCGATCACCAGCGCTTCCGGGTGCGCCATCTGCACGCCCATGGCCGCCGGCATGCCGTAGCCCATGGTGCCGAGGCCGCCCGAGGTCAGCCAATGATGCGGCAGGTCGAATTTCAGGTGCTGGGCCGCCCACATCTGATGCTGCCCGACCTCGGTGCAGATATAGGGATTGCGGTGGCGGGTCAGCTCGTAGATGCGCTGGATGGCGTATTGCGGCTTGATCAGCTTGTTGGAGTTCTCGAAGGCGAGGCAGTCCATGGCCCGCCATTCGTCGATGGCCTTCCACCACTCCTTCAGCGCCTTTTCGTTGACCCGGCACTGCTTGGCCTTCCACACCTTGATCATGTCCTCCAGGACATGGGCGCAATCGCCGACCACCGACAGGTCAACCACCACGTTCTTGTTGATGGAGCTGGGGTCGATGTCGACGTGGATTTTCTTGGAATTGGGCGAGAAGCCGTTGACCCGGCCGGTGACGCGGTCGTCGAAGCGGGCGCCGATGTTGATCATCAGGTCGCAATCGTGCATGGCCATGTTGGCCTCGACCGTGCCGTGCATGCCCAGCATGCCGAGGAACAGCGGGTCCGAGCCGGGAAAGGCGCCTAGGCCCATCAGGGTCAGGGTGCAGGGATAGCCGGTCATGCGCACGAACTGGGTCAGCAGCTGGCAGGCGGCCGGGCCGGAATTCACCACGCCGCCACCCACGTAGAAGATGGGACGCTTGGCGTGGGCGATCATCTCGACCGCCTTCTCGATAGCCTTGAGGTCGCCCTTGACCTGCGGCTTGTACTTGGACTTCACCTTGGACGGCGCCTGATACTCGCCCTTGTTCTGGATCACGTCCTTGGGCAGGTCGACCAGCACCGGGCCGGGCCGGCCGGAACGGGCGACGTGAAAGGCCTCGTGCACCGTCCGGGCCAAGTCGGCGACGTCCTTGACCAGGTAATTGTGCTTGGTGCAGGGCCGGGTGATGCCGGTGATGTCGGCTTCCTGGAAGGCGTCGTTGCCGATCAGATGGGTCGGCACCTGCCCGGTCAGGCAGACCAGCGGCACTGAATCGCACAGCGCGTCGGCCAGCCCGGTGACGGCGTTGGTGGCGCCGGGGCCGGAGGTCACCAGCACGCAGCCGACCTTGCCGGTGGAGCGGGCGTAACCCTCGGCGGCATGGACGGCGGCCTGTTCGTGGCGCACCAGGACATGGCGCAGCCGGTTCTGCTTGAACAGCTCGTCGTAGATGGGCAGTACGGCGCCGCCGGGATACCCGAAAATGACCTCAACCCCCTGGTCGACCAGGGCCTTGAGGAGGATTTCCGCCCCTGTCAGCGTATCGTGATGCGCCATGTCTGCACCTTACATATCTCGTTGCATCGAAACCGCCCCCGTCGGAGCACGGCAATACCGTTCCGCCGCAATGCGGCAAGAGCGGGACAAACTATCTTCATGTCACGGGGTGGTCAAGAGGAACCGACGAATTTTCAGAAAGATTGCGGCCATCAAACTTTCCGAAAATTGCGCGGAGATGGTTTCAGACGCCATCAACTGATGCCGCAGCCATGTGGTCTGGCGCTTGGCGTAGTTGCGGGTGGCCTGCCGGGCCAGGGCGATGGCGGTCGCCAAATCCAGCTCGCCGGCCAGATGAGCGGCCAGTTCGCGAAACCCCAACGCCTTGAGGACGGGCAGGGCGGGGTCGAGCCCCAGGGCGGCGACGGCGCGAACCTCGTCCAGGGCGCCGGTTTCCACCATGGCCTGGAAGCGGCCGTCGCAGGCGGCGTAAAGACGTTCGCGCGGCGGCAGCAGGGCGATGACATGCCAGCGGGCCGCGACGCCGCCGATGCGGGGCTCGTCCTGCCAGCGGGCCAGCGAGCGATCGGTGGCTTCCAGAACTTCCCAGGCGCGGGCCATGCGCTGGGAATCGCCGGGCGCCAGCCGGGCCGCCATCTCGGGGTCGCGTTCGGCCAGCAAGGCGTGAAACGCCCGGTTGCCGATCTCGGCCAGCCGTTGCCGCGTCGCCGCCCGCACCGGTTCGGGAATGTCGGGAACGGGCGACAGCCCCTCCATCAGGCTGCGGATGTAAAGGCCGGTGCCGCCCACCACCACCGGCAGCCGGCCGGCCTCCCACGCCGCCCGCATCTCGGCCGCCGCCATGTCCCGCCAGCGCTCGGCCGAACAGGTCTCCGACGGCGGCAGAACCCCGTACAGCCGATGCGGCGCCCGCGCCTGGTCCTCCATGGACGGCTGGGCGGTGAGAATGGGCAGGCCGGTATAGACCTGCATGGAATCGGCGTTGATCACCACGCCGCCGAACTCGTGGGCGAGACGAAGCGCCAACCCGGACTTGCCCGAGGCGGTGGGACCGGCGATGACCAGGGCGGAATGGTTCATGAAGTTGTTTGGTCGCTGGCGACCCGCGATGCGGCGCGCATGTGGGGCCCGCCGCTAAGACGCGCCATCGGTCAGGGTGGCGACCATGGTCGACAGCCGTTCGCGCTGCCGCCCGTCGGCGCCGAAATTATTGGGGCGGAGCCAGCGCTGGAAACTGTCCCGCACGTGCGGCCATTCCCCGTCGATGATGGAATAGCAGGCGGTATCGCGATTGCGGCCCTTGTTGACCGCCGCCTGCCGGAACACCCCCTCGAAGCGGAAGCCGTAACGTTCGGCGGCATTGCGCGACGAGGTGTTCAGCGTGTCGCAGCGCCATTCGCAACGGCGGTAGCCCAGGGTGTCGAAGGCGTTGCGAAGCATGAGGTACATGCCCTCGGTGGCGGCGGGGGTGCGGCGCAGGGACGGGGCGAAGATGATGTGGCCGACGGCGATGGCCCCGGCGGCGGCGTCGATGCGCAGATAGCTGACCACCCCCAGGGCGATGCCGCTGGCGCGGTCGACCACCGCGTAGAACTGAGGGTCGGCGCTGGCGGTGGCGTCGTCGAGCCAGGCCCGGAATCCGGCCTCGCTTTCGAACGGACCGTAGAACAGGTAGGTCCAGGTGCGGCCCTCGACGTCCTCGGCGATGCCGGCGTAAAGCTGAGCGGCATGGCGGGCGGCGTCCAGGGGCTCGACCCGGCAGAACCGCCCCTCCATGACCGTGTGCGGTGGCCGCAGCCGGGGAGTCCAGCCAGGAATCGGTTCACCCACCGGCTGGCCGAGGGAATTGACCTCCTGACTCACCGAGCCCACCCCCCAACCGAGTCGGCGAGACGGTCAGACATCGCGTTCCGGATCGATATCGAAGCGGCGCTTGCCGTACTTGCCGGTGAAGGAGGGGCCGTCGTCGATCTCCACATGGGTGCGGGCGACGATGGTCGCCTGGGTGATGAGTTGTTCCTGCAACTCCAGCATATGCTGCCAGTACTTCATCATCTGGGAGGTGGACGCCATCCACCCATCCAGCATGGCGCGTTGCATTTCCAGCATGCTCTTGAACGGGTCTGTCATTCTTGTTCTCCCGCAGAGGGCCGTTCGGTAAGCCCGGCGATCATTATAGCCCAGCTCCGGGGCGGGCACCATCTTCCGTGGCGCCCGCCCGCGGGCATCAGTGCGCGAACTCGGCGAAGAAGTCGTTGCCCTTGTCGTCGACCACGATGAAGGCGGGGAAGTCCACCACCTCGATCCGCCAGATCGCCTCCATGCCCAGTTCCGGGTATTCGATGACCTCGACCTTCTTGATGCAGTCCTGGGCGAGGCGGGCGGCGGCGCCGCCGATGGAGCCCAGGTAGAAGCCGCCATGCTTCTTGCAGGCGTCGGTGACGGCCTTGGAGCGGTTGCCCTTGGCGATCATCACCATGGAGCCGCCGGCGGCCTGGAACTGCTCGACGTAGGAATCCATGCGCCCCGCCGTGGTCGGCCCGAACGAGCCCGAGGCGTAGTTGGACGGCGTCTTGGCCGGGCCGGCGTAATAGACCCCCATCTGCTTGAAGTAGTCGGGCAGCCCCTCGCCCCGGTCCAGGCGTTCCTTCAGCTTGGCATGGGCGATGTCGCGGGCCACGATCATCGGCCCGGTCAGCGAGACGCGGGTCCGGACCGGGTATTGCGACAGGGTCTTCCTGATCTCGTCCATGGGGCGGCTGAGGTCGATCCGGACCACGTCGCCGGCCAGCTTGGAGGGGTCGATCTCGGGCAGGTAGCTGGCGGGATCGGTCTCCATCCGCTCGACATAGACGCCGTCCCGGGTGATCTTGCCGAGAATCTGGCGGTCGGCCGAGCACGACACCCCGATGGCCACCGGGCACGAGGCGCCGTGGCGCGGCAGGCGGATGACGCGGACGTCGTGGCAGAAGTACTTGCCGCCGAACTGGGCGCCGATGCCCATGTCCTGGGTCATCTTGAGCACCACCTGCTCCAGCTCGCGGTCGCGGAAGGCCTGGCCGTACTTGTTGCCCTCGCCGGGCAGCGAATCGAGATAGCGGGCGGACGCCAGCTTGACCGTCTTCAGGCACATCTCGGCCGACAGGCCGCCGATGACGATGGCGAGGTGATAGGGCGGGCAGGCCGAGGTGCCCAGCGTCCTGATCTGGGCGTCCAGGAACTTCAGCAGCGAATCCGGATTCAGCAGCGCCTTGGTCTGCTGGTAGAGGAAGGTCTTGTTGGCCGAGCCGCCGCCCTTGGCCATGAACATGAACTTGTAGGAATCGCCCGCCGTGGCGTAGAGGTCGATCTGGGCCGGCAGGTTGGTGCCGGTGTTGACCTCCTCGTACATGCCGAGCGGCGCGGTCTGGGAATAGCGCAGATTCAGTTCGGTATAGGCTTCCTGCACGCCCTGCGAGATGGCGGCCTCGTCATCGCCGCCGGTCCAGACGTTCTGCCCCTTCTTGCCCATGACGATGGCGGTGCCGGTGTCTTGGCACATGGGCAGCACCCCGCCGGCGGCGATGCAGGCGTTCTTCAGCAGGTCGTAGGCGACGAAGCGGTCGTTGGCCGAGGCGTCGGGATCGTCGAGAATGGCGCGCAACTGGGCGAGGTGGCCGGGACGCAGCAGGTGCGAGGTATCCTTGATCGCCTCCTTGGTCAGCCGGATTATGGCCTCGGGCGCCACCGTCACCACGCTCTGGCCGTTCAGGCTGGCGGTGCCGATCCCGTCGCTGGAGATCTTGCGATAGGGGGTATCGTCGTGGCCGAGCGGAAAAATCTCGTGGAAGGCGAAACCGGTCATGGCGGGCGACCTTATGCAGGAGAGGGCGAATGACGCCGCCCCACCCGTCGGGGCTGGACGGCGGTTTCTGGTCAAACACCTTTTTCAGAGGGGCGTCAAGGGAGTAGGGAGCTACTTCTTCCGGAAGCGGTCCAGCGTCACCACCTTGCCGTCGCCGGCCGGCTGGCCGGAATCCGGCTCGCCCGCGGGCGGCGGGGCGGCGGCGACCTCCTCGTCCGCGTCGTCCTCGTCCTCATCCTCGAAGGCATCCTCGGGCACCGCCTGGAATTGCAACCCGAACTTGGCCGACGGGTCGGCGAAGCCGGTCACCGCCGAGAACGGGATCAACAGGCGCTCGGACTTGCCGGAAAAGGACAAGGTGACCGCGAACTGATCGTGAGTGACGTCCAGGTCCCAGAACTGGTGCTGGAGGACGATGGTCATCTCGTCCGGATGACGGGCCAGGATGTGCTTGGACAACGCCACGCCGGGATGGTGGGTGCGGAAGGTGACGTAGAAATGGTGGTCGCCGGGCAATCCCAGTTCGGCGGCCAAGGTCAGCGCATCGCGCACCACGCCGCGCAGGGCCTCTTCCACCATCTTGTCGTAGCGCAATTCTTCGACCGCCATCGGCCCCGGCATCCCTTCGCGAAGTCCGGGCGCCCCGCGAGAGCGGAACGCCGTCGATTAAGTGGGGGGCTTCTGTTGCCCGGTGCCCCCCGGACCGCGCTTACGGGTTAAGCCGCAGCGGCAAGTTCAACGTTGTCGTTGGCACTTGTTAGGATTGACCCGATAACGGTGGTATCATGCCGAACGCAAACCACACCTTTACTGCGCACGTCGATCCTGTTTCGCCCCCAGGGGGTCCGGCCGTCGCGGGTGGCCGGAACGATCTGGTGGAGGCGCCGGGTACCGCCCCCGGGTCCGTAACGTCTATTCCGCGTGGCGTTTAGCGTCATAGTCGGTTGCCCGACCCTCTCAATATAGAGCGCCCGGCCGCGAAGCGCCAGCCCATCCTGTCGGAAAATCCCCCCGTGACGGGGCATTACTTCGCCGGGGCGGCATCGCCGGACGTGGGCGCCGCCACGGCGGAGCCGGCCGGAACCGGCTTGCGCAGGGCCTTGGTCATCGCCATGCCGGCGGCGAAGGCGGGCGACAGATAGGGGCTGCGCCCCTCGGGCAGGCGCACCGGCTGAAGCCCCATGCCGTGGAGGGCGTCGTAGATTTCGCGCAATTCCGCTGGTCCCAGCATTTTCGACCTCTGCTTTCGTCCCGGATGCCGAGTCCGCCCCACCATGGGCGGAGCCGTCATCCCGCACGGTTGTTCCAGTGTGCCTCAATCAGGCGTCGCCATGCGATATATTTTTGTGCGGCGCAGCAATCGGCTGGACGCATGACAAAAAAGTGGCGGAACTCGGTTCAGCACCGGGTTCCGCCAAGATCGAAAGGGAGACAAAGCAGTAATGTGTATTGTGGTACCAAAATACCGGATTGGAGTCAAGCGCCTTTCTTGTGCGTCGCAGCACCGAGATCAGGCATAGCTGCCGATCACCAACTTTTCCGGGGAATCCGCCACCAGTTGCAGCGCCACGGTGCCCGAGGCGGTACGGATCAGAAGCTCCAGGAACCAGCGGCCGTCCTCCAGTTCCATGGGGGTCGCGGCCCCGATATGGGTCACCCCCTCCACATCCATGCTGACGCCCTGGTTGTCGTTGAACGAAATCGACACGACCTTCATGCTTCGCCACTCCCTTCGGCCCGGCGCCCAGGCTCGCGCAAAGCCCCGGCCGCGTCAACCGCCGCCGGAAGAGCCATCGGGAAAGGCGATGCAGAACCGGCTGCCCTGCTCCGGCGGCGTCTCGACCCAGATGCGGCCGCCATGGGTCTGGACGATCTTGCGGCAGATGGGCAGGCCGATGCCGGTGCCCTCGACCGCGTCGTCGATGTTGAGACGCTGGAACATCTTGAATATCCGCTCGAAATGTTCGGGTGCGATGCCGATGCCGTTGTCCTCGACCCAGACCACCCATTCGCCCCGGTCATGCCGCCCGCCGACGGCGATGCGGGAAGGCCGGTCCGGGTGGCGGTATTTGAGGGCGTTGCCCAGCAGGTTCTGGAACAGGCGGATCAACTCGCCCGGAACTCCGTGAATGACCGGCAGTCCCTCGCCGATGACCAGCGAGGCGTCCTGTCCGGCGCCGCCGATGCCCAGATTGGCGGCGGCCTCGCGAACCGCCTCGGTCAGGTCCACCGGGCGGAGGGTCTCGCCGCCGCGGCCGACCCGCGAATAGTCCAGCAACGCCAGGATCAGGGCGTCCATTCGCTTCACCCCGGCGATGGCGAAGTCCATGAATTCGGTTTCCTCCGGCCCCAGCTTGCCCGCCAGCCGCCGCGCCAGCAGGGCGATGAAGCTGGATACCATCCGAAGCGGCTGCCGCAGGTCGTGGGAGGCGACATAGGCGAACTGCTCCAGGTCGGCGTTGGAGCGTTCCAGCTCGGCCGACTTGGCCGCCAGCGCCGCCTCGAAGCGGTTGCGCTCGGTGACGTCGACCACGATGCTGCTGAGATAGGCCCGGCCCTTGACATTCAGCGGCGACGAGAACACCTCGACGTCGCGAAGGGCGCCCGAGGCCAGCCGGTGCCTGAACCGCAGGAACGGACGGTCGCCCCGGGCCACCGCCGCCATCTCGGCCTTCACCGCGTCGGGCGGCAGGATGTTGATGTCGGTGATCCGCATGCCCTTCAGGACGTCGACGGGATAGCCGTAGAACATGGAGGCGGATTCGTTGGCGTCGACGACGCGGCCGTCCATCGGATCGATCAGCAGCTTGACCGCCGGATTGCGGTGAAATATCTGGCTGTAGAGTTCCTCGCGCTCGGCGATCGCCTGCTGCGCCAGGGTGGCGTCGGTGACGTCGTGGCCGATGGTCTGGAATCCGGCGAGGACGCCCCTGGCGTCGAACAGGGCGGTGGTGCGCCACTCGATCCAGCAATCCGGCCGTCCGGGGCGAACCACCAGACGGCGGTCGACGCGGGATGGCGAGGCCGGGGTCAGCGACCGCAGCAGCCCGGTGATCTCGGCGTGTTCCTCGGCGGGAACGAAATCCAGCCACCGCCGTCCGATCAGCGAATCCGACTCGTCGCCGTAGAACCTGGCATAGGCCCGGTTGACGAAGACCAGCGACGTATCGGGCCGATAGCGGTGAATCAGGTCTTCCTGGTTCTCCACCAGCGGGCGGTAATTCTCCTCGCTGGCGGCCAGGGCGGCGGCGGCGGCGCGCTCGGCGCGGTTCTGGCGGTCCAGTTGCAGGGCGATGACCAGAACCAGCAGGCTGAACATCGCTCCGGCGGCGGCGATGACGGCGGCGTTGCGGCTCCAGCGGCGCAGGACCGTCGCCACCGTGGCCCCCACCGACACCACCACCGGATAGCGTTCCAGCGCCTCGTACGAAGCCAGCCGTTCGAGACCGTCGAAGGCGCTGACGGCGATGAAGGTGCCGGACCGCGCCCTGGGCAGATGCTGGGCAAACAGCGGACCGCCCCGGATGGACGGGGTGGCGGCGGCGGCCTCGTCCGGCAGGCGGGCCAGCACGTCGCCCTGGGCATTGGCGATGACGGCGCGGTCGACTTCCTCGGAAAGGGCGCCGGTCAGGACCTCCCGGAAGAACTCGGGGTTCAGGGCTCCGGCCACCACCCCCTTGAAATCCCCCAGCGGCCCCACGACCGGCCGGAACGCCACCACCGCCATGCGCCCGGTGACCGGACTGTAGGCGGGCTGGTTCAGCATCAGGACCGGACGCTGCGTCGCCCTGGCGGCGGCGAAATAGGGCCGGTGGCTGAGGTCCTGCCCCACCAGCGACGGCAGGGTCGACGACGTGACCACGCCGGCGGCGTCGATCAGGAACAGGTTGCGCAATTCAGGAAAGGCGGCGCTGCGGCTTTTCATGAAGGCGACCAGGGCGGCATCGCCGCCGCCGGCGCGGTCAGCGGCCCTGGCGACCACGTCCTGAAGCACCAGGTCGACGCCGCGCAGCGCCCCGTCCAGATGCTCGGCCACCGTGCGGGTCAGGGACTGGGTCAGCAGGCCGCTTGATCGCAGCGTCTCTTCCCGGTCGCGCCAGATCAGCAGGCCGACCAGCGTCCAGATGACCAGCGCCCCCATCAGCGACATGGCGAGAGGGCGGCGCAGTTGCATTTCGCTTTTCAGTCCCGTCCCCTTCCGCCCCGTGAACAGAAGGAATCCAGGCTATCACTTCGGCATTGGAACGCAAGACCACTGAAATCCGGCTAGCGCCGGCCGAACAGCTTCTCGATGTCGGCGAGGCTGAGGCTGACATGGGTGGGACGGCCGTGGTTGCATTGCCCCGACAGCGGCGTCGCCTCCATCCGGCGTAGCAGGGCGTTCATCTCGGCCGGGGCCAGACGGCGGCCGGCCCGGACCGAACCGTGGCAGGCCATGGTGGCGCAGACGTCGAACAGCCGTTCCCGCAGCGAATGGCCCTGGCCCCATTCGGCCAGTTCGTCGGCAAGGTCGCGCACCAATCCCTGGACGTCGGCGTCCCCCAGCAGGGCGGGAACCTCGCGCACCACCACGGCGCCGCCGCCGAACGCCTCCACCACCAGCCCCAGCTCCGCCAGTTCGCCGGCCCGCTCGACGACGCGGACGGCGGCCGCCTCGCCCAGGTCGACCACCTCGGGCAGCAGCAGCCCCTGGCGGCGGACGCCGCCCTCGGCCAGGGCCTGCTTCATGCGCTCGAACACCAGGCGTTCGTGGGCGGCGTGCTGATCGACGATCACCAGCCCGTCGGCGGTCTGGGCGACGATGTAGGTGTCGTGCAGCTGGGCCTTGGCGGCGCCCAGCGGATAGCCGGTCTCCGCCATCCCGTCCGTGTCGCCGGGCGGGGCGGCGGGCGGCATCTCCAGGCCCGGCAGCGCCTCGGCCAGACCCAAGAGGGGGGCCTGGGCCCGCCCGGCCTCGCGCAGCAGCGACGGCGAGGAGGCGCGCATGGTGGAAAAGGCGCGCGGCGGAAAGGCGTGGGACGAAGACCCGCCGCCCAGCGCCCCCAGGGCGGATTCGGTCAAGGTGGTGCTGGCGCGATGGCCGGCGGCGGCCAGGGCGTGGCGGATGGCGCCGACAATCAGGCCGCGCACCCCCCCCGAATCGCGGAATCGCACCTCGGCCTTGGCGGGATGGACGTTGACATCGACCTGGTCGGGGTCGAGATCGAGGAACAGCGCCACCACCGGATGGCGGTCGCGGGCCAGCACGTCCTGATAGGCCCCCCTCACCGCCCCGATCACCAGCCGGTCCTTGACCGGACGGCCGTTGACGAACAGGTACTGGGCGGCGGAACTGGCGCGGTTATAGGTGGGCAGCCCGGCCCAGCCGGTCAGGCGGACGCCGTCGCGCTCGGCGTCCAGCGCCAGGGCGTTGGCCTCGAAATCGCGTCCGACCACGGCGGCGACGCGGGCCAGCCGGGCGGCGGCGGGCTCGCCCCGCCGGGCCGGCAGGTCCAGCACCGTCCGGCTGCCGTCGGACAGCGAGAACGCCACGGCGGGATGGGCCATGGCGAGGCGTTCCACCACGTCCACCGCCTGGGCCAGCTCGGCGCGGGGCGATTTCAGGAATTTCAGGCGGGCCGGCGTGGCGTAGAACAGGTCGCGGACCTCGACCCGGGTGCCGGGAGGATGGGCGGCCGGCATGGGAGCGCCCTTGGCGCCGCCCTCGACCGACAGGCTCCAGGCGGTATCGGCGCCCCTGGGGCGGCTGGTCAGGGCAAGGCGGGCCACCGAGCCGATCGAGGGCAGCGCCTCGCCCCGGAAGCCGAGAAAGCGGATGCGCACCAGATCGTCGTCGGGCAGCTTGGAGGTGGCGTGGCGCTCCACCGCCAGCATCATGTCGTCGGGGGTCATGCCGCCGCCGTCGTCGGTGACGCTGATCAGCGCCTGCCCGCCGTCCACCAGCGCCACCTCGACGCGGCCGGCCCCGGCGTCGAGGGCGTTTTCCACCAGTTCCTTCACCGCCGAGGCGGGACGCTCCACCACCTCGCCGGCGGCGATCTGGTTGACCAGGGTGGGGGGAAGCAGGCGAACGGACATGGGCCGAGTGTAACGGGGGCCGCCCCTATCCCGCCACCACCTTGTTGCGGCCGCCGGTCTTGGCGGCGTAGAGCGCCGCGTCGGCCCGCGACAGCAGGGGTTCCGCCGACGCATCGGCATCGTTCAGCGCGGCGACGCCGATGCTGGTGGTGAAGACCGCGTCGCCCCGGCCGGTGGCGACGACGATGGCGGCGACGGCGGCGCGGATGCGCTCGGCCACCGCCATGGCGGCGGCCTGATCGGTATCGGGCAGGATGACGGCGAATTCCTCGCCGCCGAGGCGGCCCAGGTGATCGATGCCGCGCAGCGCCTGGGTGCAGGCGGCGGCCATGGCCTTGATGGCCTCGTCGCCGACCGGGTGGCCGAAGGTGTCGTTGATGCGCTTGAAATGGTCGATGTCGAGCATCAGGGCGGCCAGCGGCCGGGAATGGCGGCGCGCCCTCTCCACCTCGGCGGCGGCCAGGGACATGAAATGGCGGCGGTTGGAAATGCCGGTCAGGGCGTCTGTCGTGGCCATGCGCCGCAATTCGGCTTCCATCCGCTTGCGCTCGGTGATGTCGAGCATGACGCCGATGACGCCCTCGGGCCGGTCGGGACGCGAGCGCCAGGCGGTCTTGCTGACCACCACGTCGTGTATCCGTCCGTCGATGAAGTCGAGCCGGGCCTCGTACTGCACCGCCCCCTCGCCGCCCAGAACCCTGGCGTCGGCCGCGACGGCGCTGCCGACGAAGGCCGGCGGCAAGGTCTCGGCGGTGGTGCGCCCGATCCACTCGGTGGGGCCGAGGCCGTGAATCTCGCGAAACGCCCGGTTATAGCCACGGAAGCGTCCATCCAGCCCCTTCCACCACAGCGGGTTGGGCACCGCCTCCAGCAGGCTTTCCACGAATCCCTTGGCCTCCAGCGCCAAGGACCGCTCCCTGGCCAGTTCGCGGGTGCGGACCGCCACCTGGCTTTCCAGGGTGTCGTTCATGCGCCGCAGCGCCGCGACGGCGCGAAGATGGCTGGAAATGTCGCGGGCCTCGATCATGTATTCCGGCACCACCCCCTTGGACGGCAGCGGCGTCACCAGCACCTGGGCGTCGAACGCCGAGCCGTCGCGGTGGGCGAGGCGGACCGGCAGCATGCCGGGCTCGGCCAGCAGGGCCGACAGATCGGCGGCGAAGATGCTGCGATAGTCGCCGTGGAACATGTCGGCGACCATCATGGCCCCGAGATCGGCGGAACTTTCGATCCCCAGCATCTTCAGTCCGGCGGCGTTGAGGTAGACGATGCGCCCGCCATGGCACTGGGCGATCAGGTGCATGGACTTTTCCACCAGCACCCGGAAGCGGTCCTCGCTCTCGCGGGCGGTGCGGGCCAGCCGGCCCTGGCGGCTGATGTCGCGCACCGTCACCACCGCGTGAACGCCGCCCAGCTCGCGCGCCGGATGAATCTGGATCTCGGCGTCGAAGACGCGGCCGCTCAGCCGCCGCACCTGCGCCGGAATCGCCGCCACCTCGATCTCGCGCAGCAAGAGAAGCTCGTCCAGCACCTGGGCGTAATCGCCGCCCACCATCTCGCAAAAACCGCGTCCGATCAGCTGGTCCGGACTTTCGGCGCCCAGCATGGCGCGGCCGGCGCTGTTGACGTCGATGATCACCCCGTCGGCGCACAGGCAGACCAGATCCCGCGACACCTCCAGCACGTTCATGAAATTGGCGCCAAAGCGCGGCCCCTTGCGGCGCCGTTCGGCGGCCGTTTCGGGGCAATCTTCAGTTGTCATCGGCCGCCCAGCCCGTTGGTCTATGGTAATACCAGAGAACTATCCTTCCCGGCGGAAGGTATATCCATTCCGTCGGGCGGATACCAGATGAATTCAAATGACGGCGGCGGAAGAATTGAGATGTTTCTTGACGGATGGTTATCAGGACTTCCGCAAGCCTCGAATCGCCTCGATCAGGCCGGTGGTGGAACAGTCGTGGCCGGCCGGGGGAGTATCGGCCTTCAGGTCGGCCAGGACGGCCTTGGCCAGGACCTTGCCCAGTTCGACGCCCCACTGGTCGAAGCTGTAGACGTCCCAGACCACGCCCTGGACGAACACCTTGTGCTCGTACATGGCGATCAGCATCCCGAGCGTGCGGGGGTCGAGGCGGCGATAGAGCAAGGTGTTGCTGGGGCGGTTGCCCTCGAACACCCGATGCGGCAGATGAAGGGCGATGGCGGCCTCGTCCATGCCGGCGGCGGCCAGTTCGGCCCGGACCTCGGCCTCGGCGCGGCCCTTCATCAGCGCCTCGGACTGGGCCAGCACGTTGGACAGCAGCATCAGGTGATGCTCGCCCAGCGGATTGTGGCTCTGGGCGGCGGCCAGGAAGTCGCAGGGGATCAGCCTGGTGCCCTGGTGGATCAGCTGGTAGAAGGCGTGCTGGCCGTTGGTGCCGGGCTCGCCGAACACGATCTGGCCGGTCTGCCAGGTGGCGGGTCGGCCGTCCCGGGCGGTACCCTTGCCGTTGCTTTCCATGTCCAACTGTTGCAGATAGGCCGGCAGGCGATGCAGGTACTGGTCGTAGGGCAGCACCGCATAGGCCCCGGCGCCGAGGAAGTTGCCGTACCACACCCCCAGCAGCGCCAGGATCACCGGCATGTTGGCGGCCAGCGGCGCGGTGCGGAAATGCTCGTCCATGGCGAAGCCGCCGTCCAGCAGTTCCTCGAACCGCTCGAACCCGACCGCCACCGCGATGGACAGGCCGATGGCCGACCACAGCGAATAGCGGCCGCCGACCCAGTCCCAGAACTCGAACATGTTGGCGGTGTCGATGCCGAATTCGGCGACCGCCCCGGCATTGGTGGACAGGGCGACGAAGTGGCGGGGAATCGCCGCCTCGCCCAGTTTGTCCACCAGCCAGTCGCGGCAGGTCCGCGCGTTGGCGATGGTCTCCTGGGTGGTGAAGGTCTTGGACGCGACGATGAACAGGGTGGTTTCGGGATCGCACAGCCTCAGCACCTCGGCGGCGTGGCTGCCGTCGACGTTGGAGATGAAGCGCGCCGCCAGGCCGGGACGCTGATAGGGCTTCAGCGCCTCGGTCACCATCACCGGCCCCAGGTCGGAGCCGCCGATGCCGATGTTGACCACGCTGGCGATGGCCTTGCCGGTGGCGCCCCGCCACTCTCCCGAACGCACCCGCTCCGAGAAGTCCCTCATCTTGTCCAGCACGGCGCGGACCTTCGGCATCACGTCGACGCCGTCGACCATCATCGCCCGATGGGAACGGTTGCGCAGCGCCACATGCAGCGCCGGCCGGTTCTCGGTGACGTTGATCCGCTCGCCCGCGAACATGGCGTCGCGGGCCTGGGGCAGGCCGGCCTGAACCGCCAGCGCCTCCAGCAGGCCCAGGGTGTCGGAATCGATGCGGTTCTTGGAATAATCCAGCAGCAGCCCGTCCAGCGACAGCGAGAAGCGGCGGAAGCGGTCGGGGTCGGCCTCGAACATGGCGCGCATGGACCACGAGCCGACGGACGCCGCCCTGGCTTCCAGGGCGGCCCAGGCGGGAAGCCGGATGGGATTGGTCATGGCCGCTGACTCTCCACAAGAGGAAACCCGCCCCGGCGGAACCGGAACGGGGAGGAGTCTATCGCAACTGCCCGCTTCAAGGCAAATTCGGGCCGGGAAACACGAACACCCTGGCCGGGTCGACCGCGATGCTGACCCGCTGGCCCTCGGCCGGAGTGACGCCGGCGCTGAGGCGGGCGTGCAGGTGGCAGGCGGGCATGCCGTCGCGTTCCACCCGCAGGTGGACCAGACTGGAACGGCCCAGCAGGCGGGAGGCCAGCACCGTGGCCCAGCCCCGCTCGGAAACCGTCAGCGACAGCGCCTCGGGACGGGCCAGCACCTCGGCGGCGCTGCCCTCGGCCAGGGACGGAGGAGCCGCGAATTCCCCCAGCGGCGTCACGACGCGGCCGTGGCGGACCACGCCGTCCAGCAGGTTGACCTCGCCGAAGAACGAGGCGACGAAGGCATCCCGGGGATGGTTGTACAACTCGTCCGGGCTGCCCATCTGGACGATGTCGCCGCCCCGCATCACCGCGATGCGGTCGGCCATGAACATGGCCTCCTCGGGATCGTGGGTCACCATCAGGGTGGAGACCCGGCTGGATTTCAGCACATGCAGGGTCTCGTCGCGCACCTGGTCGCGCAGCCGCTTGTCCAGGCCGGAAAACGGCTCGTCCAGCAGCATCAGCGCCGGGCTGGGCGCCAGGGCGCGGGCCAGGGCGACCCGCTGCTGCTGGCCGCCCGACAGCTGGTGCGGCCAGGCCCCGGCGTAATCGCCCATGCCCACCTGGGTCAGCATCTGCATGGCGCGCTCGCGCCGCGCCGGCCTGGCCAGGGCGGTCAGGCCGAACGCCACGTTGGCCAGCACGTCGAGATGGGGAAACAGCGCGAAATCCTGGAACAGAAAGCCGACGTGGCGTTCCTCGGGCGGCAGGTGGACGCCGCCGCCCGACACCACCCGGCCGTTCAGGATCACCCGGCCGCGACGCGGCACCTCCAGCCCGGCGCTGATGCGCAAGGTGGTGGTCTTGCCGCAGCCCGACGGCCCCAGCAGGCAGACCAGCTCGCCCGGCCCCACCCGCAGGCTGACCTTGCCCACCACCGGCACGCCGTCGTAATCGTGGCCCACCGCCTCCAGCACCAAACCGTCCGTCATTGTCCCCCTCCCGGCCGCGACCCGGCGATGGTCCGGCTCAGCAGCACCACCGGCAACAGCCCCACCAGCACGATGGCGAGCGCCGGCGCCCCCGCCTCGGCCAGCCGTTCGTCCGAGGCCAGGGTGAAGGTCTTGGTCGCCAGGGTGTCGAAATTGAACGGCCGCATGATCAAGGTGGCGGGCAGTTCCTTCATCACGTCGACGAACACCAGCAGCCCCGCCGACAGCAGGCTGCCCCGGATGATGGGCAGATGAACCCGCCGCAAGGCGCCGAGGCTGCCTTCCCCCAGGGTGCGGGCGGCGGCCTCCATCGACGGCGTCACCTTGCCCAGGCTGGCCTCGACCCCGCCCACCGCCACTCCGAGAAAACGCACCACATAGGCGTAGACCAGCCCGGCGATGGAGCCGGTCAGCAGCAGGCCGACGCTCCAGCCCAGCCGGTTCTGGGCGAAATCGGCCAGCAGCCGGTCCACCGCCGTCAGCGGCACCAGCGTGCCCACCGCGATCACCGAGCCGGGAACGGCATAGCCCAGCGAGGCCAGCCGCACGCCGCCCCTGACCAACGGGCGGGGATGCAGGCGCTGGGCGTAGACCAGCAGCAGCGCCACCGCCACCGCCACCAGCCCGGCCACCAGCGCCAGCACCATGCTGTTGCGGGCCAGGACCATGAAATCGCCCTCCAGCGCGGCGATGAAGCCGCCCTCGGCCGTCCACACGGCCAGCACCCCGGCCGGCAGGGCGAAGCCCAGCACGATCGGCGTCAGGCAGAACAGCAGCGCCGCCGCCGCCGCCAGCGGCCGCAGCCGCAGCCGGGGCAGGCGGCGATAGCGGCCGGTGGTGTGGTGGAACCGGCGCGAGCCGCGCGACAGGCGTTCGGCCAGCACCAGGGCCAGCACGAACATCATCAGCACCGCGCCCAGCTGGGCCGCCGCCACCGGCTGGCCCATGCCCAGCCAGGTCCGGTAGATGCCGGTGGTGAAGGTGTCGACGGCGAAATAGTGGACGGTGCCGAAATCGTTCAGGGTCTCCATCAGGGCCAGGGCGACGCCGGCCGCCACCGCCGGCCGCGCCAGCGGCAGCGCTACCTGGAGAAAGGCCCGCCACGGCCGGCAGCCCAGGGTGCGGCTGGCCTCCAGCACGCAGACCGACTGTTCCAGGAAGGCGGCGCGGGCCAGCATGTAGACGTAGGGGTACAGCACCATGGCCATGACGCTGATCGCCCCGCCCAGCGAGCGGATCTCGGGGAACCAGTAATCCCTGGCCGATTCCCAGCCGAACACGGCCCGCAGCAGCGACTGGACCGGCCCGGCATAGTCCAGCAGGCCGGTATAGGTGTAGGCCACCACATAGGCCGGCATGGCCATGGGCAGCAGCAAGGCCCATTCCAGCGACCGCGACAGCGGAAAGCGGCACATGGTGACCAGCCAGGCGGTCCCCACCCCGCCGACGGCCACGGCGACCCCGACGCCCAGCATCAGCCAGACGGAATTGGCGACATAGGTCGCCAGGACGGTGTCGACCAGATGGGTCCATACGTCGCCGGCGGGGCGCAGCAGATTGGCCGCCACCGCCAGCACCGGCAGCGACACCACCGCCACCAGGACCAGCACGGTGACCGACCAGCCCCGGCCCGGCATGGCCGGCCGGTTCCGGGCCATCGCGGTCGAGGATGGAGTCAGGCTGGAAGACGTCATGGCAGGACCCTAATGCAGTCGATAATCGCTTGCAAGTGGTGTCGGGCCGGTTCCGGCCATGCCGGCCTTTGCTTCGGCGGCGGCGCGATATATCTTGTCGCCATGATCGACAGCCCCGCCCCCGTTCCCTACCGCGTCCTGGCCCGCAAGTACCGGCCGACCGACTTCGCCGGACTGATCGGCCAGGACGCGCTGGTGCGCACCCTGTCCAACGCCATCCAGTCCGGGCGGCTGGCCCACGCCTTCGTCCTGACCGGGGTGCGCGGCGTCGGCAAGACCACCACCGCCCGCATCATCGCCCGGGCGTTGAACTGCATCGGAATCGACGGCAGGGGCGGCCCCACCATCGAGCCCTGCGGGGCGTGCGAGCATTGCCGCGCCATCGCCGAGGACCGCCATGTGGACGTGCTGGAGATGGACGCCGCCAGCCGCACCGGCGTCGACGGCATCCGCGACCTGATCGACAGCGTCCGCTATCGCCCGACCTCGGCGCGCTACAAGATCTACATCGTCGACGAGGTCCACATGCTGTCGACGGCGGCGTTCAACGCCCTGCTGAAGACGCTGGAGGAACCGCCCGAGCATGTGAAATTCGTCTTCGCCACCACCGAGATCCGCAAGATACCGGTCACGGTGCTGTCGCGCTGCCAGCGCTTCGACCTGCGCCGGGTCGAGATGGAGGTGCTGGCCGCCCATTTCGCCGCCATCGCGGAAAAGGAAGGCGCCGAGATCGCACCGGCGGCGCTGCGCCTGATCGCGCGGGCCGCCGACGGCTCGGTGCGCGACGGCCTGTCGCTGCTGGACCAGGCCATCAGCCACGGCGCCGGCCAGGTGTCGGAAACCCAGGTGCGCGACATGCTGGGCCTGGCCGACCGCGCCCGCGTGTTCGACCTGCTGGACGCGGTGATGAAGGGCGAGATCGCCGCCGCCCTGGACCAGACCGCCGACCAGTACGCCGCCGGCGCCGACCCCGGCGTGGTGTTGCAGGACATGCTGGAACTGGTGCATTGGCTGACCCGCCTCAAGGTCACTCCCGATGCCGCCGAGGCCGTCACCGTGTCCGAGACCGAGCGGGTCAAGGGCCGCCAGATGGCCGATTCGCTGTCGCTGGCCGCCCTGACGCGGGCGTGGCAGATGCTGCTGAAGGGGCTGGCCGAGACCCGTTCGGCCCCCAATCCGCTCCAGGCGGCCGAGATGGCGGTGGTGCGCCTCGCCTACGCCGCCGAACTGCCCACCCCGGCCGAGCTGGTCGAGCGAATTCGCGCCAATCCGGCCCCGCCGCCTCCCCGAGGCCCGGCGGGCGGCGGCGGATTCGCCGGCGGAACCGCCGATGCCGTCGCCGGCCATCATGTGGGCGGAAATGGCGGGGGCGGCGCCACCGCCTTGAAGATGCAGCCGGCCGTGGCGGCGCAGCCGGCCCGGCTTCCCGCCATGCCCGCCGGCTTCGCCGAGGTGGCCGCCCTGTTCGCCGAAAAGCGGGAAGGCGTCGTCGCCATGCATCTGCGCAATCACGTCAACCTGGTGTCGTTCGAGCCCGGCCGCCTGGAATGGCGCCAGCACGCCGCCGCCGCCGCCGACCTGGCGCCCAAGGTGGCGCGGCTGCTGTCGGAATGGACCGGCCGGCGCTGGACGGTGTCGGTCAACGCCGCCGATCCCGCCCAGCCCACCCTGGCCGAGCAGGAAATCGGCGCCGAGCAGCGCCGCCGCCAGGACGCCGCCGAACTGCCGCTGGTCAAGGCGGTGCTGGCCGCCTTTCCCGGCACCACCATCCAGGTGGTGCGCGATCTGGAGCCCGAAGCGGCGCCCGATTCCCCGCCGGCGGACGGTGAACCCGTCGCCGAGATGGACGAAGAGATGTTTCCCGGAGAGCAGGACCTATGAAGAACCTTGGAAATCTGATGAAGCAGGCCTCGCAGATGCAGGCCAAGATGGGCGAGATGCAGGCCAAGATGCAGGAGATCGAGGTCACCGGCTCGGCCGGGGCCGGCATGCTGACCGTCACCCTCAACGGCAAGTTCGAGATGAAGAAGGTCAAGATCGATCCGTCCCTGGTCGATCCCTCCGACGTCGAGGTGCTGGAAGACCTGCTGCTGGCCGCCTTCAACGACGCCAAGACCAAGGCAGAAGCCCTGATGGCCGAGGAGATGGCCAAGCTGACCGGCGGCCTGACCCTGCCCGAGGGCTTCAAGCTGCCGTTCTGAGCCTGTCATGGTCGGACCCGAGATCGAGCGCCTGATCCAGCTTTTGTCGCGGTTGCCGGGACTGGGGCCGCGTTCGGCCCGGCGCGCCGCCCTGCGTCTGGTGGAACGGCGGGAAACCCTGCTGATCCCCCTGGCCGGTGCCCTGGCCGAGGCGGCCGCCAGGGTCCGCGCCTGTTCGGTCTGCGGCAATTTCGACACCATCGATCCCTGCGCCATCTGCGCCGATCCCCGCCGCGACGACTCGCTGCTGTGCGTGGTCGAGGACGTGGCCGGATTGTGGGCCATGGAGCGCACCGGCAGCTTCAAGGGCCGCTATGCCGTTCTGGGCGGTTTGCTGTCGGCGCTGGACGGAATCGGGCCGGAGGACCTGGGCATCGCCCGGCTGGTGGAACGCGCCGGCGACGGCCGCGTCGGCGAGGTCATTCTCGCCACGCCGGCCACCGTCGAGGGCCAGACCACCGCCCATTATATCGCCGAGCGGCTGGCCCGATGCGGGGTCAGCGTCACCGGGCTGGCCCACGGCGTGCCGGTGGGCGGCGAACTGGACCACCTGGACGACGGCACCATCACCGCGGCGTTGCGGGCGCGGCGCCGCTTCTGACCGGGGGCTTCAGCCCCGCTCCAGCCAGGCCTGGAACATCAGGGCGTGCCATATCTCGGTCTGCCAGTTCTTGGCGCCGGAACGGTGCTCGCGCCAGCAGCGCGCCACCAGCGGAGCGTTCAGCCAGCCCTGGCGCCGCAGCCGGTCCTCGGACAGCAGGTCGTCGGCCCAATCCCGCAGCGCCCCGGCCAGCCAGCGGCGCAACGGCACCTCGAACCCCATCTTGGGCCGGTCCACCAGGGCGCGCGGCACATGGCGGTAGAGGACCCGGCGCAGCACCGCCTTGCCGGTCCCGCCCTCGATCTTGAGGGAGGTGGGCAGGCTCCAGGCGAATTCGGCGATGGCGGGATCGAGGAAGGGCAGCCGGGCCTCCAGCGAGGCGGCCATGGTGGCGCGGTCGGTCTTGACGCACAAATCGTCGGGCAGATAGCCCAGCACGTCCAGCACCATGGTGGCCAGGGCGGGATCGTTCACCGCCGGACTTTCCCCATCGAACAGGCAGGCAGGCGGCCGGGCGCCGGGCACGGGCGAGTCCATGCCCCGCCATCGCGAATAATGCAGCCCCAGCAGCCGGGGCAGGCTGTCCGCCTCCAGATGTTCGGCGATCCGCCCCAGCCGGTGGCCGGGATGGCTGCGCCGCTTGCGCAGGACGGCGGCCAGTCCGGCCAGCGTCTCGGCCGGTCCGGCCAGCCGGCGGGCGGCCCCGGCCAGGGGGGCGCGCCATCCCACGGGATGACGGGCGAGGGCCTGCCAGTCCCGGGGGATCGAGCGATAGATGCCATAGCCGCCGAACAATTCGTCGGCGCCGTCGCCCGACAGGGCCACGGTCACGTCGCGCCGGGTCACCTGGGCCAGCAGGCAGGTGGGCAGGGCGGCGCTGTCGGCGAAGGGTTCGTCATAGACCTGCGGCAGGCGGGGCACCAAGTCCAGCGCCTCGGCATCGGTGACGCGCACCTCGACGTGGCGGGTGCCAAGATGGCGGGCGACGGCGCGGGCATGGGGGCTTTCGTCCAGCGACGACTGGTCGAAGCCGATGGTGAAGGAATGGACCGGACCGCCGGCCTCCTGGCACATCAGGGCGGCGGTCAGCGACGAATCGATGCCGCCCGACAGGAACAGCCCCACCGGAACGTCGGCCTGCATGCGCAGGCGGACCGAGGCGCGCAGCAAGTCCTCCAGCCGGTCGGCCGCCGCCCCGGCATCGCCGGCGAAACCGCCCTCGACGGCGGCGGCGCGCTCGCCCGCCGACCAATAGGACGCGATGCGCCGATCCCCCCCGACGACGGTCATCAGGGAGCCGGGTTCCAGCTTGCGGGCATGGACATGGATGGTATGGGGCGCCGGAATCCAGCCCAGCCGCATGTAAAGGCCCAGGCAATCGCGGTCGATGGCGCCGTCCCAGGCGGGATGGGCGGCCAGGGCCTTCAATTCGGAGCCGAACAGCAGGCTGCCGCCGCATTCCGCCCAGTACAGCGGCTTTTCGCCGAACCGGTCCCGACCCAGGGTGAGGGTTCGGGTCAGGCGATCCCACAGGGCGAAGGCGAACATGCCGTCGAACGCCGCCACCGCCGCCGCCACTCCCCATTCGGCCACCGCCTCCAGCAGCACCTCGGTGTCGGAATGGCCGCGCCAGGCGATGGCCGGCGACAGCCGCGCCCGCAGGGCGGCGTGATTGTAGATCTCGCCGTTGAAACTGACCACCCAGCGGCCGTCGTGGGACACCATGGGCTGATGGCCCTGGGGGCCGAGGTCGAGAATGGCGAGGCGGCGGAACCCCAGGGCGATTCCCGCCTCGTCGTCAACCCAGACCCCGTCGTCGTCGGGACCGCGATGGACCAGCGTCGCCGCCATGGCGCGCACCGCCGCCTCCCGGCCGGGAGTGGCGCCGCCGATATCGAGAAAGCCGGCAAAGCCGCACATGAGCGCCCGTCCTTGAGGTCAAGCCGGGCAGGACAGTAGCGGCCCGTCAGATCTTTCGCAACACCACCACCAGCCCCGGAACGTCGGCCCCAGCCTCGCGGCGGGTGACGGCGGGCTCCATCACCGCCACGTCGAAGCCGGCGGCGGCGGCACGGTCGCGGATGTGCTCGACGGCGTGGGCATAGCGGTTCTTGGCGCCCAGCACGTAGGACGCGCAGTCGTCGGCCCGCTCCACCGTGAAGGCGAACAGGCCGCCGTCGCGCAGGGCGGAATGGGCGGCGGCCATCACCGGCGCCAGCTCGCCGAAATAGACCAGCACGTCCGCCGCCGCCACCAGATCGTAGCCGCCGGCGCGGCCGGCCAGCGCCTGCACCAGCTCGCCCACGTCCAACCGGTCGTACAGGTGGCGCTGGCGGGCCTTGTCCACCATGGCCGGCGACAGGTCGATTCCGTCCAGCCGCGCCGCCAGCGGCCGCAGCACCGCCGCGGCGAGGCCGGTGCCGCAGCCGGCGTCCAGCACGGCAAGGCCGGTCCGGCCGCCGAGAACCCGGCCCAGGGCCTCGGCCAGCACGGCGGGGGCGCGATAGCCCAGCTTGTCCACCAGCGCGGCGTCGAAGGTTCCGGCATAATCGTCGAACAGCTGGCGGACATAGGCGCCGGGCGCCCGTTCCGGCGGCGGCGCGGCGGTGACCTGGGCCAGGCCGAGGGCGGCGCCGTGGCGGTCGTCGGGGTCCAGTTCCAGGCAGCGGCGATACAGGGTGGCGGCGCGGGCCGGCTGGCCCAGGGCGCGCCGCGCCTCGGCCAGGCACCAATGGGCCTCGGCCGATTGGGGGGCGGCGGTGACGGCGCGCTCGAACGCCGCCGCCGCCCCCTCGGGAATTCCCAAGCGGTCGCGGATCAGCCCCAGTTCCAGCCAGCCGGCGGGATCGCGGGGATTCAGCCGGGTGGCGCGCTCGGCCTGGATTCGCGCCTCGTCGAGCCGGCCAAGATCGCGCAGCGCCCCCGCCAGATTGGCGCGGCTGCCGGCATGATCCCGGCACAGGTCGAGGGCGCCGCCCAGAATCGCCACCGCCCGTTCCGCCTGCCCCAGCGACCGCAGCACCAGGGCGTAGTTGTGCAGCGCCGCCACCCAGTCGGGACGCAGCGCCAGCGCCTGTTCGAGATGGCGGGCGGCCTCGGCGTCGTTGCCCTGGCGATGCAGCAGGGTTCCCAGGGTGAACAGGGCCTCGGCGTGATGGGGCGAGGCCGCGATGGTCCGGCGGCACAGGTCGACGGCCTCGTCGATCTTGCCGGTGCGGCCCAGCAATTCGGCCAGACGGGCGCCGGCCTCCACATGCATCGGGGCGGCGGCGAGGACGGCGCGGTACTGCAAGATGGCGGCATGCAGGCTGTTCTGGGCCTCCAGGGCGCGGGCCAGCGCCAGGCGCGGCACCGGCTGGGCCGGATCGGCGGCCACCGCCCGCGACAGGTGCTCCGCTGCCTTGCGGGCCTGATCCTGCCCCAGGGCGATCACCCCCAGCAGGTAATGGGCGCCGCCGAATTCCGGCGCGGAATCGACGATGCGGCGGGCCAGCCGCCGGGCCTCGGCGATATTGCCGGCCTCCCAGGTCGCCATGGCGTGGGCGAAGGCCTCTCCCACATTTTGCGCGGATTGTCTGGCCATGACGGGGCGACTGTTCTTCAGGATGGAATATCCTTATTGGGGCACGATCCGGCCTCCGTGTCCAGGCCCGGGGATGAATCGAAATCCCGCCATCGTTGTGGTCGGATACGAAATATCCTATGCTTTTGGCGTAATGGATATTCGACAGACACCCGGATCTTCCGGAAAGCGTTCCGACCCGAAGGCGGTCAGGCCGGCCGGTCGCGTCCGGTCGGCGGCGGCCCTGGCGGTCGTCTGCGTCCTGGCCCTGACGGGCTGGCAGATCTGGAGCAGCCGCCATGACTCCATCGAGGAGATCAAGACCCAGACCTCGGTCCTATCCCGGGTGGCGGAAGACCATATCACCGGCATGGTGCGCGGCATCGATCTGCTGCTGGGCGAGATCGCCGACCTCGCCCATGGCGGCAACGCCGTGGACAGGGCCGCCTTCAACACTCTGCTGAACAGCCGGATGAAGCACATGCCCTTCATCCGCAACGCCTTCGTCACCGACGCCGCCGGAACCGTCACCCACAGCACCCTGGCCGGCATGCCCCGGATCGAGGTTCACGACCGCGAGTACTTTACCGCCCTGAAGGCCGACGCCAATCTGCCGCTGTACATCTCGCCCCCCCTGCGCAGCCGGATTCAACCGGTGATGTCCGTATTCATCGCGCGCCCCCTGCGCGGCGTGTCCGGCGACTTTCTCGGCATCGCCGCCATCACGGTCGATCCCCGGGCGTTCGAGGACCAGCTTGGCATCATCCGCCCGGCTTCCGGCGGCACCGCCACCTTGCTGCGGACCGAGGGCACGGTGCTGGCCCGCGTGCCCGACCCGGACAAGTGGATCGGCCGCTGGCTGGGCGATGGCGAGGTGATCCGCAGCCTGTCGAAGGGACCGCAGGGCGTGCTGCACGGAACCGGACGCACCGATGGCGCCGACCGCGTCACCGCCTATCGGCAATTGCAGTTCTACCCCCTGGTGGTGACGGTGGGAGTGCGGACCGGGGCGGCGCTGGACCGGTGGCGGAGCGACATCTGGCTGCATGGGGGAATCGGGCTGACCCTGGCGCTGGTTCTGACCGGACTGGCGGCGCTGTCGGCGCGCGGACAGGCCGAGCGCCAGAGGTCCCAGGCCGCCCTGGCCGCCAGCGAGGAACGCTTTCGCCGGCTCAGCGACCGTTCGCCGGTCGGGGTGGTCCAGGCGGGGCTGGACGGAACCTGCCTCTACGCCAATCCCCGCTGGCTGGAAATCGTCGGACGCGGCCCCGAGGACGTGCTGGGCGCCCGCTGGTTCGACCTCGCCGCCGCCGAGGACCGCCCCGCCGTGGCCGGCGCCTGGGACACGCTGGCTCAGGGGGGCGAGTTTTCCGCCGAACTGCGCGTCCGCACCCCTGGCGGCGCCCTGCGCTGGGTGCGTGGGCGCGCCTCCATGCTGGGCGAGGTCGATCTGGTGGCCACCTTCGAGGACGTCACCGCCGCCAAGGAGGCGGAGCGGCGGCTGCGGCTGTCCGAGGAGAAATTCTCCAAGGCCTTTCGCGGCAGCCCCGACGCCCTGACCATCTCCACCCTAGCCGGCGGCGCCTATGTGGACGTCAACCGCGCCTTCTGCCTGATGCTGGGCTACGATCAGGCGGAACTGATGGGGCGTACCGCCCATGATCTCGGGGTCTGGGCCGATCCCGGCGACCGCGCCCGGCTCGTGGAAATCGTCGCCCGCGACGGCCAGGCCGAGGATTTCGAGACCCGGCTGCGGCGCAAGGACGGCTCCGCCATCACCGTCCTGATCTCGGCCCAGCCCATCGAGGTCGGCGGCGAACCCTGCCTGCTGTTCATCTGCCGCGACGTCAGCGAGCGCCGCGCCATGGAAGCCCGGACCAGAACGCTGCTGGCCCGGCTGGACGCCTCCAACAAGGAGCTGGAGCAGTTCGCCTACGTCACCTCCCACGATCTCCAGGAGCCGCTGCGCATGATCGCCGGCTATGCCCAGCTGATCGAGCGCCGCTATCGCGGCCGCCTCGACAGCGACGCCGACGAGTTCATCGCCTTCCTGGTGGACGGCGCCAAGCGCATGCAGGGGATGATCCAGGACCTGCTGGAATATTCCCGCGTCGAGCGGCTGGGCGGGGCCTTCGTCGAATTCGACATCGCCGGCGTGATGGAGGACGTGAGACGCAATCTGGCCGCCGCCCTGGCCGAAACCGGCGGCCGGATCGAGGTCGGTCCCATGCCGCGCCTGACCGGCGACCGGGCCCAGATCATGCGGCTGTTGCAGAACCTGATCGGCAACGCCCTCAAATACCGCCACCCCGGCCGGCCGCCGGAAATCGCGGTCGCCGCCGCCAGGGACGAGGGCGGCTGGACCATTTCCGTCTCGGACAACGGCATCGGCATCGAATCCCAATATTTCGACAGAATCTTCCTGGTGTTCCAGCGCCTGCACACCCGGGAGAAATATCCCGGCACGGGAATCGGCCTGGCCATCTGCAAGAAGATCGTCGAGCGTCACGGCGGCCGCCTGTGGGTGGAATCCCGGCTCCATCACGGCAGCGTCTTCCGCTTCTCCCTGCCGGACGCCCCCGGAACCGCCGTCGACACCGCCCCGGAGTGAGGCCGCCGCCCAAGACATTGCCGGATATTTTCCGTCGGCGGCCAACTTGATTCGGACGCCCACGGGCGGGCGGGAGCATCCGACCAGATTTATCAATGTTCCACCGGAACTTCACAGGAAGTGCCACAGATATAAACGCATCGCATTATAATTTTGCGTTATCTGGAGACGCCCATATTAGCAAATCAACCTGATATTGCATATGTTTATGGCGATATTGTCTTGGCGTTCTTGTATATTTATTATGGCAACCCCCCGTTTTGCCCTTGTAAGGTGAACACTGTATATTGACGCGGCACCACCTTACCCTGTATTGTGCAAGGTGGTGAGGTGTGCCTGTCGGGCGGCGTGGCATTCCTCGACCGATGGTCGTGGATGGACGAGGTGGCGATGACCCCCAGGGACGAAAGGCCGACAGAACCGGCGGCCGACAGAACCGGCGCATCGGCGCGTCCACCGGCCGCGGCCGGCGGCGACGGCACCGCTTCCGTTCCCACGCTGATCATTCCGGCGGCCGGCCTGGCCCGGGTCATGGTGCCGGGCGGCGATTTCCTGCTGATGGCCGAATATATCCGCCAGGGCGGCGATCTGGTGCTGGTGGGCGCCGACGGCACCCGAATCGTCATCCAGGACTATTTCGCGTCCGAGACGCCGCCGCCGCTGATCGCCGAAAGCGGGGCGATGATCGATGCCGCCCTGGCCGGCAAGCTGGCGGGGCCGCTGGCCCCCGGTCAATACGCCCAGGTGGGCGGCGCCGACGGCGGCACCGCCATCGGCAGGATCGACACCCTGAACGGCAGCGTCGAGGTCAAGCACGCCGACGGCACCAAGGGAACCCTGGCCAAGGGCGATTCCGTCTTCGAGGGCGACGTCCTGGCCACCGGCCAGGGCGCGGCGGTGGGCGTCACCTTCGCCGACGGCACCACCATGTCGCTGGGCGAGAAGGGGCGCATGGTCCTCGACCAGCTGTCCTACGACCCCGGCGCCAAGACCGGTGAAGCCCAGATGTCCATCGTCAGCGGCAGCTTCGCCCTGGTGTCGGGCCAGATTTCCAAGACCACGCCGGACGCGCTGGTCCTCAAGACCCCGACCATGACGGTCGGCATCCGCGGCACCGGCCTGACCGGCAACGGCGACACCATCGCCATGATGGAGGAAAAGGGCGGCGTCACCGGCGAGGTGGTCATCACCACCGCCAGCGGCCAGACCCTGACCCTGAACGGCCCCGGCCAGGCCGCCGTCCTCGGCCCCGCCGGCACGCTGACCTCGACCACCTTCACGCCGCAGCAGGTGATGAGCATCGGCGGCACCGCCGCCGCCTCGCTGCCCAACGCCGCCAACACCCTGTCCAACAGCTACAACGCCGCCGCCCAGCAGGTGCAGCAGCAGATCCAGCAGCAGCAGCAACAGCAACAGCAGGAACAGCAGCAGCCGGAAGGGCCGCAGCCCGAGGGACCGAAGCCGCAATCCATCCTGAACCCGGCCCAGCAGGAACAGGCCCAGGCCCAGGCGCAGCCGCTGGTCAACATCCTCAAGGCGCTGGCCCCGCCGCCCGGCCCGGTGGTGGCCGGCGGATTGTTCGTCCCACCGCCGCCGCCGGTCGGCCCCGTCGATGTCCGCAATCCCATCCGGCAGGTCGTCGGCATCATCGACGACGGCAGCGCCGGCGCCTTCAATCAGGCGCGGGGACACAGCCAATCCGCCCAGTCGGCCAGGACCGGCGCCCAGGGCCAGCATGACCTGCTGTCCGCCAAGATCGCGGCGCTGAAGTCGGCGCTGGACGCCAACGCCGCCGCCGTGCTGGAGGCGAAGCTGAACGGCACGCCGTTGCCGGCGGCAGTGCAGCAGGCGATTCAGGACATCGCCGGCGTTCAGGCCGCCATCGCCCAGCAGAAGGTCGCCGCCGAGGCCGCCGCCGCCCAGGCGGTCCAGGTGGCCGGCGCCTTCCCCCTGGCCCGCGCCGAGGCCGATGCCGCCCTCCTGATGGTGACGGCGATCACCGCCCTGGCGGTGGACGCCGCCGACGCCGTCGTCCTGGCCAACCTCCTGGTGCTGGCCACGGCCATCGAGGCCGCCGCCGACCGGGCGGCCGCCCTGACCGGCGAGGTCGACGCCGTCTCGGACGCCATGGTGACCGCCATCGCCATGGACGACGCCGGGCTGAGCGGCGACGCCGTCCTGGAAGACACCCTGGCCGCGCTGGCGGCCCCGGTGGCCGGCACGCAGGCCACCCTGACCGATCTGCTGGCCGACATCGCCGCCCTGGAGGCTCAGGCGCAGACCCTGGACCTGAACGGGGCCAATCCCACGCTCAACGCCGAGTTCAACGCCGCCCGGCAGGCGGTGACCGTCGAATCCGACGCCGCCGCCGCCCAGGCCGCGGTCATGACCACGGCGGTGGCCGGCATCGACGCCATCCTGGCCGATCCGTCGGCCTATGCCCTGTCGGTGCTGGACGCCTGGACCACCGGCGCCGCCGCCGCTGCCGAGGCCAGCGCCGAGACCGCGCGCGAGGCCGCCGAGGCGCTGGTCGTCCAGGACCAGGCGGCGCTGACCACCCTGGTCGGCGAATTGCAGACGCTGCGCGATGGCGAGACCACCGTGCTGAACGCCTACCAGACCGCCCTGGCGGTGCAGGCCGCCTATGACGTGGCCGAGGCCGCCGCGCTGGCGCTCCGGACCAAGGCGCAAAGCGCCCTCGACGCCTGGGGCTCCTCGTTCCTGACCACGCTTTCCGGCGCCTCCTCCGACCTCGACAACGCCGTCGCAGTAATGGCCGGGGCCATCCGCGACGACTTCGCCGCCGACGCCGCCGCCAAGATCGACCAGGCCGTCGCCCTGGCCGAGGCCGGCTACAATCAGGCGGTCCTCGACCACTACAACGCCAACAATCCCGACTGGGCCGACACCCTGGCGGCGTTCGTCGCCGATTCGGGCGGCGCCACCTTCACCGCCGCCGTCACCGCCGCCGCCGCCGATTTCGCCGTCAATTCCTGGTCGGTGGCGGTGCAGGTCGCCACCACCGCCCAGACGGCGCTGAGCGGGCTCGACACCGACGACGACGTGGCGACCGGCGCCGCCGCCATCGTCATCTCGCAGGCCTCCAGCGCGGCGGTCAGCCTGGAAGGCTATTACGACGGTCTCTACGACCTCTACGACGATTCCCACGCCGACATCCAGGCCGACGCGGCGACGCAGCGGGCCGCCACCGACGCCGCCGAGGACGACTACAACGACTACGCCGCCCTGATCACCGCCAAGCAGGCGGCGATCGAGGCCAAGCTCGGCACCACCCTCGACCATCTCGACGACGTCGGCGAGGCCCGCGCCACCGAGGCCTCGGCGGAATGGTACCTGGACGCCGCCCACGTCGCCGCCCAGGCCAAGGCCGAGACCGATCTGGCCGCCGCCCTGGCCGCCGCCACCGCCCATGCCGCCACCGCCGTGGCCAAGGCCGGCGCGCCCGGCACCTCGAACGTGGACGGCAACGGCGACCCGCTGGACGCCGCCACCGCCGCCGCCCAGGCCAAGACCGCCGCCGACAGCGCCTATGCCCTGTTCCAGGGCGACCAGAACTATTCGTACGTTAACCCCGGCCTGAGCGAGCCCGACCTGTCGGCCCCGGCCAACAAGGCCCCCGCCTATACCAACCTGTACGATTCCGCCCTGGAGGCCGACACCCTGGCCGACGGCTTCGACGCCGCCGCCGCCGCCGCCCTGGCGCAGGCCCAGACCGCCCTGGCCGCGGTCGAGGCCGCCATCGCCTGGGCCCAGACCTACGCCGTCTATTCCGCGTCCATGGCCGCCAGCCTGACCGCCGCCCAGGCGGCGGTGTCGAAGGCGTCGCAGGCCGCCGCCGCCGCCCATTCGGTGGCGCTGTCGACCCAGGCCGCCCTGGATCTGGTGATCGCCACCGATCCCGATCCGGCGGCGGTGGCCAGCGGCATCATCGAGAAGAACGCCGCCGAGGCCGCCGCCAACAGCGCCGCCCTGGCCAAGCTGAAGCAGGAGGCCGCCGCCGCCGCCAGCGAGGCCGCCTACCAGGACCAGCAGGCGGATTCCGCCATCGCCCTGGCCGACGCCGCCCACACGGCCTTCGGCGGTTATTCCGACGAGGCCGGCGCCGACGTCGCCGCCCTGGCCACCCATCGCACCGATGCCCTGGCCGCCGAGGCCGCCGCCGACGCCGCCGCCGACCGAGCCGCCGCCCTGGCCGCCCAGGTCCAGGCCGCGACCACCGTGATCGACGCCAAGACCCTGCTGGGCCAGGACCGCCACCTTCATACGGACACCGGCGACACGGTGCTGGACGCCAACGGCGATTACGCCAGCGGCGACCCCATCGCCACCACCATCGCCGGCATCGCCGACGACGTCGTCACCGCGCTTTACATCGCCACGGTCCAGACGACGCTGGCCCAGGCCAAGACCGTCGCCGCCATCGCCTCGGCCGCCGCCATCGTCGACGCGCTGGTCGACGCCGCCGCCACCGACGCCGCCGCCGCCGTCACCGCCGCCGCCACCGCCGCCACCGAGGCTGACGCCGCCCTGGCCGCCGCCAAGGCGGCGCTGGGCGACATGACCCTGGCCGACAATTCCGCCGATGCGGTCAACACCGCCGTCGCCCTGGTTCTGGCCCGCAAGACCACCGCTGCCGAAAAACTGGCCGAAACGCAGGCCCACCTGTCGGTCATCGCCGCCGCCGCCGAGGATCTGGCGGCGCTGGGCGGTGGCGTCGAGAACGAGGCACTGGCCGTCGCCCAGGCCCGCGCCGCCCTGGAATCCCAGGTCGCCACCCTGCTGAAGCACAGCCAGACCGCGTCGACCGCCTACGATCAGGCCCTGACCGTCGCCACCGCCGCCGCCGCCAAGCATGACGCCCTGGTGTTCGCCCAGACCGCCCAGGATGCCGCCGAGGCCGCCGCCGAGGCCGCCGCCGCCGAGGCCCAGGCCCAGATCACCGCCCGCCAGCAGGCCCGCGCCGCCGCCGAGGAACAGGCGCACGAAACCGCCGCCGCCCATGCCGCCACCGCCGCCGCCAAGGCCGGCAGCGCCAGCCTGCTCGACGGGCTCGACACCGCCGCCAAGACCTATACCGAGGGCGGCCAGCTACGGACCAGCGTCACCGTCGCCGACGCGGTCACCGCCGAAATCCAGACCTATCTGGATTTCTGGTCGGGCAACCTGGAAAAGATCGCCGCCAACGCCGCCCTGGCCAAGAGCTATGCCGCCGAGGCCCAGGCCGCCTTCGACGCCGCCGCCCTGGCCGGACAGGGCTACCAGACCGCCGCCCAGGACGTGGCCGCCGCCAGCACGGCGCTGACCCGCGCCAAGTCGGCCGCCGCCATCGCCGAGGCCTTGTCCGACACCGCCGACGACCTGGCCACCGCCGCCGAATCCTGGCGCGCCGGCACCCTGATCAGCGACCGGATCGCCGCCGACGCCGCCACCGTCACCGCCAATGCCGCCTGGACCGCCGCCAAGGCCGCCTATGACACGGCCTATGCCGCCGCCGCCCAGGCCGAGGAGGACACCAACGATCCGCTGGTGGCCCAGGCCGCCGCCGACGCCACCCTGGTCTCGCAGCAGGATTCGCTCCATACCGCGCTGTACAAGCTGCTGAACGCCCTGGGCCAGACCCCGGCCTCGACCGCCCTGGCCGACCTGGTGGCCAAGGTCAACGCCTGGGCCGGAACCGCCCTGGCCGACGCCGCCACCGAGGCCCAGATCAACGCCGCCGTCACCGCCAAATGGGCCGCCGCCCCGGGTGACGTGGTGGCGGAAGCCTGGCACGACGCCTACGATTCGTCCTACGCCGCCTACGAAAACGCGGCCACCGCCGCCGCCGAGGCTACCGCCGCGGTCGAGGCGGCGGTGGCCCGCGCCGCCACCTTGCAGCTTCAGGCCACCGAGGCGGCCACCGCCTTCACCCAGGCACAGAACAACCTGTCGTCCGCCGCCGCCGCCGAGGCCTCGGCCGAGACCCTGGAAATCGCCGGCGAGTCGGTGGCGGAAAAGCAGGCGCTCAGCCTGCTGGCCGATGCCCTGGCCGATGCCGCCGCCGCCCTGGCCACCGCCTCGGCCAAGGCCGACGAGGCCGCCGACGCCGCCACGACCGTCGCCGCCAAGGCCACCGCCGCCGCGACCGCCTTCGGCCTGGACGACGATGCCGCCCTGGCCCTGGCCGTCACCGAGGCCGATGCCGCCCTGGCCCTGGCCGTCGCCGCCGATCAGGCCGCCGAGAACGCCGTCCTGGTCGCCGATACCGCCCTGGCCGACGCGCTGAAGGCGCTGAACTGGGCCAACACCACCATCGCCAATCTCGACGACGCCCTGGCCCAGGCCAAGACCGCCTGGACCCAGGCGCTGGCCCAGGCCCAGGCCGACTACGCCAAGGTGGTGGCCATCAGTGCCGAGGTCAACCGCGAGGCCGACGTGGCCGACGCCCAGCGCCTGGCCGCCGTCAACGCCTATTCCCAGGTGCAGGCGGTGCAGGAACAGCAGGAGGCGGCCGACGCCGCCGACGTCGCCGCCGCGCGGCTGGCCACCGAGGCGGCTGTCACCAAGGCCCAGGCCGCCGAGACCGACGCCGCCACCGCCGCCGCCAAGGCCGATCAGCTGGCCCACATGCTGGACGGCGCCGCCGATGCCGGCGACGGCGGCCTCGCCGATGTCCGGGCGCAGTTCGACGCCGCCTCGACCAGCGCGGCAACCAAGCTGGATGCGTTCGAGGCGACCCTGGCGGGCCTGGTGTCCAGCGGCGCCGGCCAGACCAACGCCCAGGCGGTGCTGACCCACTACAACGCCAACAATGACCCCGATTTCGCCGGAACCCTGACCGAGTTCCTCGCCAGCGCCGGGTTCGAGGCCGCCGCCCTCGCCGCGCGGACCGCCGGCGCCATCACCACCGCCTGGGAAACGGCGCTGAACGGCATCGCCGCCGCCTATGATTCCATTATCGAGGCCGAGGGAACCCTGGCCGGCCTCGATACCCTGGCCGACACCGCCCTCGGCGATGCCCAGGCGGCGGCGACCCTTGCCGGCCAGAAGGCCGCCGACGCCACCGCCAACGCCGATACCGCCGAGGCGCAGGACGCCATCGCCGACGCCACCAGCGACGACGGCGTCGCCGCCACCGCCGCCGCCACCGCCGCCGCCGCCGCCAAGGACGCCGCCGACGCCGCCTTCGCCGCCCGAACCCAGGTCGCCATCGCCGCCGCCAAGGTCTCGACCGTCGCCAACCTGCAAACCCAGATCGGCGCCGACGTCTCCGACGCCGCCACCCTGGTTTCGTCGGCGGTCAACAAGACCACCATCCTGGCCGCCATCACCAGCGCCACCGACTACCACGCCGCCGCCGACGCCAACCGGACGCTGGCCCAGGCCGACATCGCCACTATCGCCAGCGCCGTCGGCACCTCGGGCGACGCCAACACCGCCGCCGGCAGGCTGGCGACCCTGACCGCCCTTTACAACACCTGGGTGGTGAACCAGACCGCCGCCGCCTCGGCCGATCCCCAGACCCGCGCCCTGATCGATTCCGCCTACAAGCTGGCGGTGCAGGCCGACGGAGTGATCCAGTCCGCCAGGACCAAGGCGGCCGATCTGTTCGACAAGACCGGCTCCGCCCTGGACGTGGAGGGCCAGCTGGCCGCCGCCCTGGCCGCCAAGACCGCCGCCGCCGCCGCCGCCACCGCGTCGGACGCCGTCAAGGCCGCCACCGACGCCAAGGCCGCCGCCGACCTGGTGGCGCAGTACACCGTGCTGATCGATTCCGCCGCCGCCACCGCTACCGGCAATACCGGCGTCATCACCACCCAGCTAAGCAACGCCACCACGGCGGCCTCGGTGCTGACGGCGGCGACCAACACCAAGGTTCACGCCGACACCGCCGCCGCCCAGGCGGCCATCGCGGCGACGCAGGAAGCCATCGCGACGGCCAAGGCCGCCGAGGCCAAGGCCGAGGCCGCCCTGGCCGGCGACGCCGCCGCCAATGCCGCCAACGCCATCATCGCCGATCCCCTTGCCGACATTTCCGCCCTGATCAATTCGGCGGCAAGCCATGCCGCCCTGGCCCACGCCGCCGCCGTCGCCGCCAGCGCCGCCCAGGATGCGGCCAGCGCCGCCAGCGTCGCCGCCGATGCGGCCGCCGCCAGCGCCGCCACCGCCGCCAGCGGTCAGGCGGTGGGTTCGGCCGCCGCCAGGCTGGCGACCGCCGCCCAGACCTCGGCCACCGCCGCCCAGGCCTCGGACACCGCCGCCACCGCCGCCGAGACCGCCGCCATCGCCGCCGATTCCAAGGCGGCCGACGCCGCCGACGCCGCCGCCGACGCCGCCACCGACGCCACGGCGGCGCTGGCCAGGGCGATCGACGCCATCGAGGGCGACATCGCCTCGCGGGCGCTGGCGTCCGAGGCCAACAAGACCATCGCCCAGGCTCAGGCCACCCTGGCGGCCAACACCTACGACGCGGCCGGGTCCACCGACGACGTCAAGGGACGCCTTGCCGCCGTCATTGCCGACATGCAGGACTGGTACAACGATCACCTGACCGATCTGGGAACCGCCACCCTGTCGACCCTGTCGACCCTGATCGGCAAGGCGGGGCAACTGGACGCCCTGGCCGCCGCCAGGGCCACCGCCGCCGACGCCGCCGCCCAGCTGGTGACCACCGCCGACGCCGCCATCGACCAGAACGTCATCGACATCGCCGCGCTATCGGCCGAGGCGACCCCCGACGCCGCCGACATGACGGCGGCCCAGGCCGAACGCGCCGACACCAACGCCCAGGCGCTGGTCGCCGCCAACCAGACCGCCATCGCCCAGGCGGCGACCCAGGCGGTGTTGCAGGTCCAGGCCAATGTGGGCGCCATCGAGACCGGCTTCGCCAATTTCAAGTCGCAGGTCAGCGCCACCATCAAGGCCGCCAACGCCCAGGCGATCAAAACCGCCGAGACCGGCGCGGCGCCGGTGGCGGCGGCCGATTCCGCCACCCTGAACGAGAATATCGGCCTTGCCACCAACAAGGTGACGGTCGGGGTGCTGTCCAACGACACCTATCTCGGCACCGCCACGGTGTCGGCGATCAGCGGCGCCGCCAACGGCACCGTGGTGCTGAATTCCGACAACACCATCACCTATACGCCCAACAAGTATTTCTCGGGCACCGAGACCATCACCTATACCCTGACCAACACGGCGACCCTCAACGTCGCCCAGAGCAAGGTCGAGGATTCCGACCCCGATTCGGTGACGCTCAACCGGGTGTTCACCACCACCGGCACCCTGACGGTGACGGTCAACCACGTCAACGTGGCGCCGACCATCACCAACCTGACGGTGGTGGGGCTGGAGAACACCTCCGGCTCGCAAAGCGTCGCCTTCACCGCCAGCAGCTTCACCAACGCCTATACCGACCTGAACGGCCAGGCGCTGTCCAAGGTGATGATCTCGACCCTGACCGCCCACGGCACCTTGCTGCTGAACGGAACGGCGGTCACCCTGAACCAGGAGATCAGCGCCGCCCAGCTGGGCAACCTGACCTATCGGCCGAACCAGTACTACAACGGCATCGACACCTTCCAGTGGAAGGCCTCGGACGGCGAACTGTATTCCAGCGCCGCCGCCACCGGCTCCATCAGCCTTCAGGCGGTGGTCACCGCGCCGACCGTCACCACCGTCAGCGCCAGCGGCAACGAGAACACCACCGCCACGTTGCAGCAGGTTCCGCTGTCGATCACGGTGGCGGACGCCGACACCAGCGATTTCATCAAGTCGGTGGTGATCACCGGCGTGCCGGCCAATGTCAGCCTGTCGGCCGGCACCATGACCAGCTCCGGCACCTGGAGCCTGACCGCGGCGCAGCTGACCGACCTGAAGCTGATTCCGGCCCAGAACTACAACGGCAGCTTCGATCTGACCGTCACCGCGACCTCGGCCGACCTGACCGACGTCAACAAGACCTCCAAGACCGTCAAGACCCTGCATGTGGACGTGGCGCCGGGGCTCAGCGCCCCCACCGTCGTCCTGTCGGCCGCCGGAACCGAGGCGTCGACCGGAATCGCCCATGCCGCACCGATCGCCATCACCACCGCAGACACCGTCAACTCCATAAAGATTTCCGGCCTGCCCGCCGGCACCAGCCTGTCGCTGGGCACCACCGCCCTGACGGCGGTGGGCGGCACCTATACCCTGTCGGGCAGCAGCAACCTCGCCGCCCTGAACGACACCCTGGCGACGCTGAAGATCAACACCCCGGCCTATTTCAACGGTACCGTCAGCCTGAACGTGGCGGTCCTGGTCAGCGACGGCGGCCTGAGCCAGACCTATGCCAGCGTCAAGCCGTTCGTCATCGCCCCAGTCGCCAGCGCCGCGACCCTGACCACGCCCACCGCCGCCGGCGCCGAAACCGCGCTTGGCGCCGTCATTCCGCTCAGCGTGTCGGCGGTGAACGCCGATACCTCGGACGATTCGCTGACCATCCGGATTTCCGGCCTGCCGGCCGGCGCCACGCTTTCGGCCGGCACGCTGTCGGGGGGCACCTACACCCTGACTCCGGCCCAGCTGAGCGGCCTCGCCATGCAGGTGCCGGCCTATTTCAACGGACCGGTCGACCTGACGGTGCAGGCCGTCACCGTCGACGGCGCCTCGACCCAGACCGCCACCTCCACCTTGCATGTGGACGTCGCCAACACGGCAAGCCTGCCCACCATCACCGCCCCGGCGGCGTCCGGCAATCAGGACGGCGACATCGCCCTGTCGCTGTCGGTGGCCAATCCCGACACCTCCGACACGGTGGCGGTCAAGATCTTCGGCCTGCCGGCCGGCGCCACCTTGTCGGCGGGAACCCTGTCGGACGGCACCTATACCCTGACCCCGGCGCAGCTGTCGGGGCTGTCGCTCACCCCGGCCGCCGGCTATTACGGCTCGTCCACCCTGACCGTCCAGGCGATTTCCACCGACGGCAGCGCCAGCCAGACCGCCACCTCGCCGCTGCTGCTGGAGGTGCTGCACCCCAACGAGGCGCCATCGATCAGCGTCGGCGGCAGTTTCAGCGTCGGCGAGGACAGTCCCTCCTCGCTGTCGGGCCTGTCCATGTCCGATCCGGATTCCCTGCCGACCGACGATGTCCTGGTCACCCTGACGGTGGAGCACGGGGTCCTGACCCTGTCCACCACCGGCCTGACCTTCACCGTCGGCGACGGCGCCGGCGACGCCACCATGACCTTCACCGGCGCCAAGACCGCCGTCAACGACGCGCTGGCGACGCTGTCCTATCTGGGCAACCCGGATTTCAACGGCAGCGACCAGCTGACCGTCACCATCGACGACCTGGGTCATTTCGGCACCGGCGGCCCGCTCACCGCCACCGAGACGCTCAGCTTCACCGTCGACGCCGTCAACGACGCCCCGGTCATGATCGGAGCATCGGTGCTCGACGTCGCCAACATCGCCACGGCGACCGATACCGCCATGGCCACCGACGTCGATACCGGCGACACCGTCACCTATCATTTGTGGGACGGCAGCTCTCCGACCGGCAGCCTGGTCACCCTGCACGGCACCGTCACCATCGATTCGGTCACCGGCGTCTATACCTATACCCCCGCCCCCGCCACCAGCGAGATGGAGGTCGGCGACAGCCAGGCCGATTCGTTCCAGGTGGTGGCGATGGACAGCCATTCCGAGCTTTCCAGCCCGGTCACCGTCAACGTGTCGATCACCGCCCCGGCCATCGGCACCGTCGGCGACGACACCTTCCACAGCGGCGCCGGCGACGACGTCATCAACGGCGGAGCCGGCTCCGACGCGGTGGTCTATGACGGCCAGATGGCGGATTACGCCATTTCCACCGATGCCGGCGGCACCCTGACCGTCGCCGATGGCGGGGCCAACGACGGCACCGACAGCCTGACCGGCATCGAGACCCTGATCTTCGCCGACGGAACCCTGACGGTGGCCGGCGGCGCCGGAACCCAGACCCTGCTGGGCGGCATCGGCGTCGAGCACGTCACCGGCGGCGGCGGCTTCGCCGTGATCGACCTGGGCGACGGCGACGACTCGCTGACCCTGGCGGGAGCCGACCTCGCCGGCCTCGCCACCCTGAGCGGCGGCCTCGGCGCCGACACCCTGACCCTGACCGGCCTGCCCGGCCTGGTGACGGATTCCGTCTTCGGCCAGACCTCGGGCTTCGAGACGGTGAAGCTGCCCGCCCTGGGCGGTCCGACCCTGTCGGTGGGAACGCAGGCGGGGCTGTCGGGCATCGGCACCATCGACACCTCGGCCGTCACCGGTCCGCTGACCCTGGCGGGCGGCGGCGACCCGGCCCTGGACATCACCCTGATCGGCGGCAGCGGCGATCTGGTCCTGCCGGCGGCGATGAGCGGCACCCTCACCCTGGTCGAGACCGGCGACACCCATGTGCTGGACGCCTCGGCGGTGCCGGATTCCGGATTCAAGGGCGCGCGGCAGATCGGCGACGATCTGGCGCTGATCCTGTCGCCCGCCGCCGGCGGCGGCACCTTGGTGGTCCAGGACCAGTTCGCCGGCACCGGCACCGGCATCAGCCATGTCCACACCGGTTCCGAGAACGACCCCGACGAGACCTTCATCGGTTCGGTCGGGGGCCAGACCACCCTGACCGGCGGCACCGGCTCCGAGATATTCGTGTCCAATCCCAACGTCGCCACCATGATCGGCGGCGGCGGCGACGACACCTTCTTCATCGCCGAGGCCGATCAGACCGTGATCGGCGACGCCGCCGCCCAGCATGGCGGCATCGTCGGCGGCGAGGTCAACTTCACCTTCGCCACCGGGCCGGTGGTGGGCGACAACCTCGGCGCCAGCTTCGCCGGGGTGACGACGACGATGGTCGATATCGACCACATCGTCGGATCGGCCTTCGACGACACCCTGAGCGGCGGCACCGGCTACGTCACGCTGGAGGGGGCGGGCGGCGACAACACCCTGAGCGGCGGCGGCACCACCACCGTCAGCTACCAGCACGCCATCGCCGGCATCGTCGCCAACCTGTCGGCCACCGACCTGACGGTGGGAACCATCACGGTCGCCTCGGGAACCGTGCTCAACGGCTTCGGCGGCACCGACAGCCTGACCGGCATCTACCGCATTCGCGGATCGGAAGCCGCCGACGTGATCAGGGGTGGCGATTCCGGCTTCCACGTCCTGGACGGCAGGGGCGGCGCCGATACCCTGATCGGCGGCGCCGGCGACACCCAGTTCCGGACCAGCCTGGGCGGCGGGGCCACCGTCATCGGCGGCGCCGGCTTCAACTCGCTGGCCTTCGGCAATTACATGGGCGGCGCGGTGGGCGATGCCGCCTTCGCCAACGTCAGCGCCATCCAGACCCTGAGCCTTTACGGCAACGGCACCACCGCCACCGCCGCCTCGATCACCCTCGGCACCGCCTCGGCGGCGGCGGGAATCACCACCGTCGACGGCCAGGGCTGGACGGCGGGGGTCACCATCGACGCCTCGGCGCGGAGCAACGCCCTCACCTTGCGCGGCGGCGCCGGCGACGACACCCTGATCGGTGGAGCCGGCATCAACACGCTGGTCGGGATGAATGCCGGCAGCGGCGGCGAGATGGAGATGGGCAGCAGCGCCAATGCCGCCATCACCGTCAACGCCGCCGCCACCACCATCGTCGGCGCTGGCGGCATCGACGTGATTGTCGGCGCGTCCCAGGACATCGTCTTTTCCGACGGAACCGTCGCAATCCGGGGCGGCGGCGCCACCGTGACCGGCGGCGGCGGCAACGACCATCTGGTGGTGGGCGCCACCACGACCCGCGTCGAGGCCGGCTTCGGCGACGACGTCATCATGGCCGATGCCGGCGATCAGGTCTTCGCATTCGACGCATCGCAGATCAACGCCCAGGACACCATCGCCGGCGGCAGCGGCGTCGACACCATCGCGCTGACCGGCTTCGCCATGCTCGACGACGACGCCTTCGCCAATGTGAGCGGGGTGGAAAGGCTGAGCCTGGATGCCGGGGCGACCCAGGCCGGACTGATCCTGGGGGCCGAGGCGCAGGCGGCCGGCATCGCCGCCGTCGACGCGGCGCTGACCACCGGTTCGGTGGCGGTGGACGCCTCGGCCATGTCGTCGGGAATCACCCTGATGGCCGGCAGCGGCGTCACCTCGCTGCTGGGCGGGGCGGGAACGGATCGCGTCCAGGTGCTGGCCGATCAGGCCGACGCGGCCCTGTCCAGCTTCTCGGGCGGATTCCAGGCCTCGTTCTCCGGGGCCTACGCCACCGCCAGCCTGATGGCCGCCGGCGTCGAGGAACTGTACTTTGCCGACGGCAAGAGCCTGACCCTGGCGCACAACGCCGGCCTCGCCACCGTGATCGGCGGAACCGGCGACGACGTCATCCGGACCAATTGGGGCGTCAACGTCATCGACGCCGGCGCGGGCGGGTCCGACACCCTGATCAGTGGCGGCGGCAGCCCCGCCACCTTCCGCCTCCACGACGGGCTGGAATCCACCGACACCATCATCGGCGGCGTATCCTCCGGCGACGTGATCCAGCTTGGCGGCGGCGTCATCGCCGACGCCGCCTTCGCCAACGTCACCGGCATCGAGACCCTGTCCCTGACCGGGGCCGCCACCGTCACCCTGGGGGCCGAGGCCCAGGCCACCGGCATCATGATGGTCGACGCCTCGGACTCCGTCGGCGGCGTCACCATCGACGTCGGTTCCGGCGGAACGCCGATCTTCGCCACCGGCGGGTCGGGCGACGACACCTTCACCGGCGGCGTCGGCAACCACAGCTTCGACGGCGGCGACGGCATCGACACGGTGACGTATGGCGGCACGATGGCCGGATACCGCATCGGCGCCGTCAACGGCGTCCTGACGGTCGAGGATATCAATCCCGGCGACGGCGACGACGGCGTCGACACGCTTGCCAATGTCGAGCAACTGCTGTTCACCGACGGCACGCTGAGCGTCGCGATGGGCAATGGCAGCCTCGGCACTCTCACCGCCGCCGGGACGCTCGCCCTGGTCAATACCGTCACCACCAGTAATCAGGAAATGCCGCATGTGGCGGCGCTGAGCGGCGGCGGCTATGTCGTCACCTGGCGGAGTATCGCGCAGGACGGCGACAGCTGGGGCGTCTATGCCCAGCGCTACGATGCCGCCGGTGCTCCGGTGGGAGTCGAGACCCTGGTCAACACCACCACGGGGTCCGAGCAGTGGGGCGAGACCGTGGCCGGGCTGGCCGGTGGCGGCTTTGTCGTGTTGTGGCACAGCAACGGCCAGGACGGCAGCGACTGGGGTGTCTACGGCAAGGTGTTCGACGCGAACGGCGTCCCCAACGCCGCCGGCGAGTTCCTGGTCAACACCACCACCACCGGCTTCCAGGCTTGGCCGGCGGTCACCGCCCTTGCCGATGGCGGTTTCATGGCGACCTGGGACGGCGGCAACCCCCGCCAGATCTACGGCAAGCGTTTCGATGCCGACAGTTCCATGGTGGTCGACGAGTTCCAGATTTCCACCAACACGGTCGCCGATCCGGTCGAGTCCCTGATCACGCTGCCTGGCGGCGACATGGTGGTCTTCTGGCACGCCGATGGCCAGGAAACCGGCGCAAGCCCCACGTCCGGCGTTTTCGCCCAGCGCTTCAGCCCATCCGGGGCCAAGGTGGGAAGCGTCTTCCAGGTCAACACCACCGAGGCCAGTGTCCAGCATGGCGCGGCGGCGCAGCCGCTGAGCGGCGGCGGCTTCGTGGCGATGTGGCACAGCGACCAGCAGGACGGCGACAACTACGGGGTGATCGGGAGGGTTTACGATTCCTCCGGAGTGCCGGGGGCGGAATTCATCGTCAACACCACCACCGCCGGCTTCCAGGCCTACCCCGCTGTCACCGCCCTGCCCGATGGAGGCTTCCTGGCGGTGTGGGACGCCTATCCACCGGCCTCCACGGCGCACAACGTCTTCGGCCAGCGCTTCAGCGCGCTGGGCCAGAAGGTCGGAAGCGAGTTCCAGATCACCACCGACAACTTTACCGGCGAGCATCATCCGGTGATCACCACGCTGACCAACGGTGATGTGGTGGTGGCGTGGTATGCTCCTGACGCCGATCAGACCGGCATTTACACTCAGCGCTATACCTTAACCGGCGGTGTGGCGGATGGGGCCACCCTGACCGGCGGCGACGGCGCGGACCAGATCAATGTCGGCAGCGGCATCGCCGCCATCGACGCCGGCATGGGCGACGACACCATCGCGCTGGCGGTGGGCGGCCTGACCTCGGCGCTTACCGTCAACGGCGGCAGCGGCGTCGACACCATCGCGCTGACCGGCTTCGCCATGCTCGACGACGCCGCCTTCGCCAATGTGAGCGGGCTGGAAAGGCTGAGCCTGGATTCCGGGGCGACCCAGGCCGGACTGATCCTGGGGGCCGAGGCGCAGGCGGCCGGCATCGTCGCCGTCGATGCGGCGTTGACCACCGGTTCGGTGGCGGTGGACGCCTCGGCCATGTCGTCGGGAATCACCCTGATGGCCGGCGGCGGCGTCACCTCGCTGCTGGGCGGGGCGGGAACGGATCGCGTCCAGGTGCTGGCCGATCAGGCCGACGCGACCCTGTCCAGCTTCTCGGGCGGATTCCAGGCCTCGTTCTCCGGGGCCTATGCCACCGCCAGCCTGATGGCCGCCGGCGTCGAGGAACTGTACTTCGCCGACGGCAAGAGCCTGACCCTGGCGCACAATGCCGGCCTCGCCACCGTGATCGGCGGAACCGGCGACGACGTCATCCGGACCAATTGGGGCATCAACGTCATCGACGCCGGCGCGGGCGGGTCCGACACCCTGATCAGTGGCAGCGGCGGCCCCGCCACCTTCCGCCTCCACGACGGGCTGGAATCCACCGACACCGTCATCGGCGGCGCGTCCTCCGGCGACGTGATCCAGCTTGGCGGCGGCGTCATCGCCGACGCCGCCTTCGCCAACGTCACCGGCATCGAGACCCTGTCCCTGACCGGGGCCGCCACCGTCACCCTGGGCGCCGAGGCCCAGGCCGCCGGCATCGCCGTCATCGATACGGCCTTCAACAGCAGCGCGGTCACCATCAACGCCGCCGCCATGTCGAGCGGCATCACCATCTTCGACGGCGCCGGCAGCGACACCGTCATCGGCGGCAACTTCATCCAGTTCAACATGCCCGGGCCGGCCGAGACGGTCACCGTGGCCGGCGGCACCGTCGCCATCAGCAGCGGCGGATCGGACGACCTGCTGTCCGGCGCCAATGTCTGGCTCGACTATGGCGGCGGCGACCACCTGTCGGTCAACAGCAACGGCACCGAGATCATCGGCGCCGTCGCCGACGACAATCTGATCGTCGGGACGGGAGTGGCCTATGCCGACGGTAGTTTCGGCAACGACACCATCACCTTGCAAAACGGCGGCATGACCCTGGCGGTCGCCGGCGTCGAGACCCTGATCGGCGGCGACGGCAACGACGCCGTGACCCTGGCCGGCGAATTCTCGGGCGGCAGCATCGATCTGGGCGGCGGGATCGACACCCTGATCCTGACCAATCTGCCCGGCTCGACCGTGGCCGACGCCGCCTTCGCCGACGTTTCCGGGGTCGAGAGGCTGGCCCTGGCGGCGGGCGTGACCACCGCGACCATCGCCCTGGGGGCCGAGGCGCAGGCGGCCGGCATCGCCGCCGTCGACGCGGCGCTGACCACCGGTTCGGTGGCGGTGGACGCCTCGGCCATGTCGTCGGGAATCACCCTGATGGCCGGCAGCGGCGTCACCTCGCTGCTGGGCGGGGCGGGAATGGATCGCGTCCAGGTGCTGGCCGATCAGGCCGACGCGACCCTGTCCAGCTTCTCGGGCGGATTCCAGGCCTCGTTCTCCGGGGCCTACGCCACCGCCAGCCTGATGGCCGCCGACGTCGAGGAGCTTTACTTCGCCGACGGCAAGAGCCTGACCCTGGCGCACAATGCCGGCCTCGCCACCGTGATCGGCGGAACCGGCGACGACGTCATCCGGACCAATTGGGGCATCAACGTCATCGACGCCGGCGCGGGCGGGTCCGACACCCTGATCGGTAGCGGCGGCCCCACCACCTTCCGCCTCCACGACGGGCTGGAATCCACCGACACCATCATCGGCGGCGTATCCTCCGGCGACGTGATCCAGCTTAGCGGCGGCGTCATCGCCGACACCGCCTTCGCCAACGTCACCGGCATCGAGACCCTGTCCCTGACCGGGGCCGCCACCGTCACCCTGGGCGCCGAGGCCCAGGCCGCCGGCATCGCGCTGGTCGACGCCTCGGACTCCGTCGGGGCGGTGAACGTCAACCATGCCGGCGGTGGCCCCGGCATCCAGATCAGGGGTGGCAGCGCCAACGACATCCTGGTCGGCAACGGCGTCGCCATGGATGACGCCAGCCCGTATTTCCCGGATTTCCTCGACCTGTCGGCGGCGACCGGGGCGGTCACCGCCGACCTGACCGCCGGCAGCGCCAGCGGTTCGGGAATCGGCGCCGACAGCGTTAGCGGCTTCCACGCCGTCATCGCCGGCTGGTACGGCAACACCCTGACCGGCAGCGCCGCCGGCGATCTGTTCTGGACGACCCATCTCGCTAGCCTGGGAACCGGCGACACCATCCACGGCGGCACCGGCGCCGACGCCTTGCAGGTCAACGCCACCACCGATCTGCGCGGCGCGACGATCGACGGCATCGAGATGATCACCGCCGGGGCCAGCCAGGGGTTGAACCTGACGGTCAACCTGTCGCAACTTTCAGCCATGGCCGCCTCGGCCCTGACCGAGGGCACCGGCGTCCTCGGCATCGATTTCGGTCTGGATGCGGCGCCGACCTCGCTGACCATCGCGGTGGACGGCTCCGGCAGCCTGACCGACATCCTCAACACCAGCTCTCCCCAGCTTTACAACCTTGACCGCGTGATCCTCGACGCCTCGGCCCTGACCACCGGCCAGACCCTGGGCGAGGGGATCAACACCGTCACCACCATCCTGGGCGGCAGCGGCAACGACACCATCAGCGTCCATGCCGGCGTGGTCCATGACGGCTGGATACTCGACGGCGGCGGCGGCTCCGACACGGTCCTTGTCGCCGATGGCGGTCTGGTCGACCTGACCCAGGCCACTCTGAACGGCGTCGAGACCATCGCCATCCAGGCGGGCAACAGCGCCGCCACGGTGGCGCTGACCCTGGGCCAGGCCGCCGGCGTCACCCTGGACGGCGGGAACACCGATTCGGCGCTGACCGTGGACCTGCGGCTGGCCGACGGCGGCGCGACATTCGATGCCGCCACCCTTGCCCTGGTCAATTGGGGGGCCGAGGACGCGCTGCGCATCACCGGCGGCGGCGGCGACGACACCATCACCGGCGGTTCGGGCAACGACGTCTTCGGAATCAGCGGAGGAGCCGACACCATCGATGGCGGCGGCGGCGATGACCTGCTGGACCTCTATGGCCTGTCGGGAGGAGCCACCGTCAACCTTGCCTCCGGCACGGTGATGTCCAGCCTGGGCACCACGGCCGTTTCCTCGGTGGAGCGGGTGGCCGACAGCGCCGATGTGGACACCTTGATCGGCGGTTTCGGGGCCGATGTCTTCCAGTTGCACGGCGGCGTCCACGAGGCCGACGTGATCGACGGCGGCAGCGGCGGCGACACCATCTGGCTGAGCCAGGGCGCCGACCTGCGGGCGGCAAGCATCGCCAGCATCGAGACCCTGGCGGTGAACGGCTCGTATTCCACCGTCACCCTCGGCAAGGACCAGTTCGGCACCGGCCTGTCCAGCGCCCTTCAGCTTACCGGCACCGGCATCGGCAGCCGGCTGGAGGTCGAGGTGCTGACCGCCGGCTTCGACGCCTCGGGCTTCACCTTCGCCAACTGGACCGACCTGAGCGACTGGAGCACGTCCAACGGCAATTCCGTCAAGCTGAACGCCGCCTCGGCCAGCGGCCTGGTGACGCTGACCGGCAGCAGCGGCGCCGATTACCTGCTGGGCTCGGGCTATGCCGACACCCTGACCGGCGGCGCCGGAGCCGACAAGATGGATGGCGGCGGCGGCAACGACGTCTTCCAGCTGTTCGCCAACGACGCCCAGGCCGGCGAGACCATCATCGGCGGCGGCGGCCTCGACACCATCAGGCTGATGGGCGGCAACGACCTGCGCGGCGTCGGCTTCACCGACGTCGAGACGCTGAGCCTGAACGGCTATTCCGCCATGATCCGGGCCGACCAGATTCCGTCGGGCTCGGTGCTTTCGGTGGTGGCCGGGACCGGCAACGAGACCTTGTACGTCTACGGCGACGACAGCGTCGGCACCGATTTCCGGACGGTCATCGGCAATCTCAGCCTGTCCGGCTTCGCCATCGGCGACCGGGTCTCGTTCATCGGCGGCAGCGGCGACGACGTCCTCAAATCGACCATGGTGATCGATGCCCTGGACGGCGGCGAGGGCAACGACACCCTGATCGCCACCTCCGGCGCCGACACCTTCCTCGGCGGCGGCGGCGACGACCTGTTCGACTTCACCACCAGCGGCCTCAACCTGGGAGTCGGCACCACCATCAGCGGCGGCGACGGTTTCGACACGTTGCAGGCCAACGGCAACGGCGCCAACGGGAGCAGCAACTACAGCTTCTACAGCAACTCGATCTCGATCAGCGGCATCGAGCGCATCGTCGTCCGCGACACCCAATACACCTTCAACTCCGCCGATTTCAACGGCCAGGCCGTCGAGTTCCAGGGCCTGGGCGCCCTGGGCACCGCCTCGGCCCAGCTGGTGTTCAAGATGACCGGCGGCGCCAGCGCCGATCTGTCGCAACTGACCTTCGGCGGCACCATTCCGGTTTCCGTCACCCTGGATTACGCCGGTTCCGCCATGGCCGGCGACATGGTGGCCCTGGTGGGATCGACCATCGGCGATTCCATCGTCGGCGGCGTCGCCAACGACACCATCACCGGCGGACTGGGGGCCGACATCCTGGCCGGCGGGAGCGGAGCCGACGTCTACCGCTATACCGCCGCCACGGACTCGACTGGCGCCGATACCGACGTCATCAACGGCTTCGTGTCGGGCCAGGACGTCATCCGGTTCGAAGGGATCGGCGGCATCGTCTACGACTCCACCGCCTATTCGTGGCAAGGTTCGCTGGCGGCGTCGCTGGGGGCGATCTCGGCCATCGACAATAAGCTGGTGTTCTTCACCGACGGGACCGACGGCTGGCTGCACGTCAAGGGCGCGGGAACCGGCACCAGCTTCGACGGCACCCTGATCAAGCTGGCCGGAATCATCGCGCCGCCGTCGCCGTCCAGCCTGGACGGCGTGACCCCCAATGCGGCGCCGGTCCTGACCCAGGTCGGCACGCAGACGACGCTTTACACCTTCGACAACCTGATCGCCGGCCAGACCATCGACGGTCAGGACGGCTGGGTCGCCAATACCACCGACCTGACCGGGGTGGCGGCGGCGACCGCGTCGGGCGACTATGCCGGATCGACCGCCTTCATCGCCGGCAACAGCGGCGGCAACACCACCCGCGGCGCCTCGCACCTGTCGAACGGTTCGCTGATGATGCCGAGCCTGACCCAGGGCACCAATCTGGCCCTGGAATTCGACATGTCCCATAATTATTGGGGCAGTTCCTTCCGGGTCGGCCACGACGCCAACGCCAACGGCAGCATTCTGGAATACGGCCCCAATCACGAGACCCCCAACGTGGGCGAGCAGGCCATCGGCCTGTTCCTGAACCCCCAGGGCAGCAGCCTGACCCTGTTCGCCGCCGACGGAACCCCGACCACCATCGCCTTCACCCCGCCCGGCCAGTGGCTGCGCTTCCACATCGACCTGGACACCGGCGCCAACGGCGGCCAGGGAACCGTCAGCCTGTCCTACCGCGATCTCAGCAATTCAGGGCCATGGACCCCCATCACCGGCTTGCAGGGCCTCGACGCCCATCTGGATTGGGTGTCCTCGACGGCGACCAACCCGACCCTGTGGAACGGCGTTCAGTTCTGGGGCGAAAGCGGCACGTTCGCCATCGACAACATTTCCATGACCAATTCGCCGCTGTCTCCCATCGCCGAGGATAGCGGCGATGGCGCCGGCAATGCCGGCACCCTGGTCTCGGCCCTGCTGGCCGGCCACGGCAGCGACGCCAATGTCGGAACCGTCCTGGGCGCCGCCATCACCTGGGCCGACGACACCCATGGCGATTGGGAATACAGCACCGACGGCGGCGCCACCTGGGCCGACATGGGCATGGTGTCCGGCACGGCGGCGCGGGTCCTGGACGCCGCCGCCAGGGTGCGGTTCGTGCCCGATTCCGATTTCAGCGGCAACGTCGGACTCATGTTCCGCGCCTGGGACCGCTCGGACAACGCCGCCAGCGGTTCCACCGTCGACCTGACCGCCGCCGACCCGGTTTACGGCGCCTACAGCACCCTGACCGCCAACGCCACCCTGGCCGTCACTCCGGTCAACGACGCCCCGGTCCTGTCGGGCGTCACCCACGGCGCCCAGATGACGCCGAGCCTGCTGTTGAACGCCGAACCCGGCATGGTCCGGTCCGGTCATGTCGTCGCCACCGACGCCGACATCGTCACGGGCGACATCCTGACCTATTCGCTGGGCGGCGGCACCCTGACCGCCCATGGCACCGTCACCATCGATTCGATGACGGGGACCTTCAACTATCAGGCCAATGCCGGCTACCAGGGCAGCGACAGCTTTTCGGTCACCGTCACCGACAGGCATGGCGGCAGCGATACCGAGACCATCAATGTCGCCGTCTATCCCTATCACAGCCTGACCATCCCCGGCACCATCATCCCCCATGTGTCGCAGGGCGGCACCCTGAGCATCGGCGCGGCCTATCTGAAGGCCTTGGAAACGCTGCCGGTGGACGATTCCACCATCGTCTACACCCTGACCGACACGGTCGATCACGGCACCCTGACCCTGTCGGGCGCGTCGCTGGGCGTCAACGGCACCTTCACCCAGGCCCAGATCAACCAGGGATTGGTGAAGTTCGCCGCCGACGCGGGCTATGCCGGAACCGACATGTTCATGGCCTCGCTGTCGGACGGCATCGGCGGCACCGGCAGCGGCAGTTTCTCGCTCAGCATCTATGCCGGCACCAACGAGGCGCCGGTGATCTCCACCGGTGCGCTGACCGCCGACCAGGGCGCCATCACCGCCATCGGCGCCGGACAGCTGAACGCCACCGACGCCAATACCGCCAACGGCATGCCGGCCAGCCAGCTGGTCTACACCATCACCGCCCTGCCGGCCCATGGCGCCCTGATGGTCAACGGCGCCGTGCTGTCGGTGGGATCGACCTTCACCCAGGCCGACGTCAACAATGGCGGCGGCGGCATGGCGGGGCTGAAGTATTTCAGCGACGGCAGTTCCTATCACCCCGGCGATTTCTTCTCGGTGACGGTCTCCGACGGCCAGACGACGACCGCCGCCGCCTCGGTCACCATCGGTATCGACGCCGTCGACCAGGCGCCGGTGGCCGGCAACGGCGCCGGCCACGCCCGCTATTTCGACGGCACGTCGCCGTCGTCGATCATCGTCGCCGATCCCAACAACCGGCTGGCCTTCACCGATTCGGTAACGCTGGAAGCCTGGATCAAGCCGGACTGGACCGAATCGCCCGGCGCCCGGACCCTGTTCGCCAAGGGCATGAGCACCCTGTCCATGGATTACGGCCTGCTGGTCAAGGAAGGGCCAGACGCCGAGTCCTTCACCCTGGTGCCGGTGGTCAACGGGGTCGAACTGGCCGAAAGCTCCATCGTCTTCGGCAATGACGCCTGGCATCATGTGGCGCTGTCGCTGAACGCCGCCACCGGCGTCGCGATGGTCTACGTGGACGGCGTCGCCGCCGACCCGGCCAGCTTCGCCGCCGGCTCGCTGCCCGCGACCATGAGCAACCTCCACATCGGCCAGTCGCCGGCCGGCAGTTCGTTCTATCGCGGCCTGGTCGACGAGGTGCGGATATGGCACGACGTCCGCACCGAGGCCGAGATCACGGCCGGCATGACCGGCCGCCTGAGCGGATTCGAAACCGATCTGGCCGGTTACTGGCGCCTGGACGAACAAAGCGGTTCCATCGTCGCCGACCTCACCCCCAGCCAGCTTCACGGCACCACCGCGACCGGATACACCCCCGAGGTGTCGGACCGGGCGCCGGTCACCCCAACGCTGGATGCCGGCGGCAACGGCCAACTGACCGGATTCGATCCCGAATCGGGCAGCCTGACCTATGTCATCGTCGATCAGCCGACCCACGGAACCATCACCCTCAACCCCAGCACCGGCGCCTTCGTCTATACCCCCGATTTCGGCTTCGACGGCGCCGACCGGATCACCTACAAGGTGTTCGACGGCACCCATTATTCCGCGCCGGCGGTGGCCGACCTAATTCCGCTCGACGTCAACGACGCCCCGCTCCTCCACGGCGTGAGCGCCCGCGGCGGAGCGCTGGTCATGAACGGCGGCGTCGCCGGAGCCACGGCGGCGATGCCCAGCAGCCTGTTCCCGAGCGTCGCGGCCACGTTCGAGTTCGACGTCAACCTCAACGTCGCCAACGTGACCCAGCAACTGATCAGCCTGTCGTCGACCCAGTCGCCGACCGACAAGATGATCATCGGGGTGAATGCCAGCGGCCATATTTACGTCCAGGAGGGCAATACCTCCCAGGTCAGCACCGCCACCCTGTCGCCCGATGGCTGGCATCACGTCTCCGTTTCCGTCTCGATCGAGACCGGAGTCGCCACCATCGTCGTCGATGGGCAGGGATACGGCCACGTCGACGCCTTCCCCATCAGTCTGATGAATGTGGACCGGATCTCCATCGGCGGCCCCGCCGACGGCTCCGCCATCGAGACCCTGAACGGCATGATCGACAATGTGCGGGTGTGGTCGACGGAAAGAACCCCGCTGGAAATGGCCGCGCAGGCGGGCGTCTCGCCGACCGGAGACGAGCCCGGACTGGTCGCGGCCTGGACTTTCGACGCCGCCGGCGGCGGCATGGTCGCCGACCTGACCGGCCGCCATCCGCTGACCCTGTCGGGCGGAGCCGCCACCCTGGCCCCGCCGGTCGAGGCGATGCATTTCAACGGGTCGAGCCAACTGGCCACGACCAGCGTGGTCAGCTTCGCCGACCACACCGTCGAAACCTGGATACGGACCGGCAGCGGCGCCTCGCAGGCGCAGATCATCGGCACCCACGACCCGGCGACGGATGGCGGCGCCAGCCTGTACCTGATGTCCGGCGGCACGCTGAGGGTGCAGGTGCAGACCGGCGCCGGCGATTACCAGACCTGGGACACCTCCACCCCGGTGGCCGACGGCCAGTGGCACCACGTCGCCTACAGCTTCGACTCCGTCGGCAAGACCGCCGTCATCTATGTCGACGGCGTCGCCCAGGCCACCACTCCCGGCGGCGGCGGCAGCCTCGGCACCCTGGCGGTGACCGGCAAGGAACTGGACATCGGTTCCGCCCAGAACCTGTCGCTGCGCTTCACCGGCGATCTGGGCGACGTGCGGATATGGAACGACATCCGGACCGGAGCCGAGATTTCCGGCGGCATGAACCGCGACATGATCGGCGACGAGCCCGGCCTGCTGTACAATTGGGTGGTCGAGGCCGGCGGCCTTGTCCGGACCACGCCGTCCGCCATCGGCGTCGGCCTGTCCGGCATCACCATGATCGCCGACGGCGCGCCGTCCGGCGCGTTGACCGAACCGACCCTGCGCGAGGGCACCACCCTCAACGGCCGGGCGGTGGCGTTCGACCTGGACGGCGACACGCTGACCTTCTCGATGGCGACCGGCGGCGATCCGCTGCACGGCAGCCTGACCGTCAATCCGGACGGCACCTACGCCTACACCCCGACCGCCGGCTATGTCGGCGGCGACAGCTTCACCCTGCGGGTCACCGACGGCACCCTGAGCGCCGAGCGGACCATCGCCGTCACCGTCACCGATTCCACCGTGGTGCACGGCGTCGCCTCCGCCACCGGGGTTCTGTTCGCCGACGGAGCCGGACAGGCGGCGCTCGCCCGGCTGGACAGCCGCGACTTCAGCGCCAATCAGGCCAGCATCGAATTCGACGTCTCGCTGTCCGGCGCGGTTTCGGGAACGCAGCGGCTGGTGGCCCTGGCCAATTACAACGGCGTCGCCGATCTGGAGGTCACCGCCAACAACGACGGCTATATCAGCCTCCGGCTGGGCGCGACCAGCGTCGCTTCCGCCGAGTTCGAATACCAGGACTGGAACCGCGTCACCGTCACCTTCGACGGCGCCGGCGCCAACCTCTACCTGAACGGCCGGCTGGTCGGCGGCTCGACCACCGGCGTCACCGCCGACATGCTGACCGACGCGGGCAAGCTGCTGATCGGTCCGGAGACCAGCGCCACCTCGCTGTCGGCGATGTTCGACAATGTCAAGCTGTGGAACCGGACGCTGAACCCGGACGAGATCGCCGGCGGCGGCGACATCCCGGCCACCGGACTGGTTGGGCACTGGAGCTTCGACCAGCCCGGCTCGACCGCCGAGAATCTGGCCGGCAATTCCTGGAGCGACCTGACCCTGTCGTCCTCGGCCCATATCGGGCAGCCGCCGCTGCGGGCGGCCCGCTTCGACACCGGCCAGGCGGTGGACATCGCCGGTGGCCTGGCCAGCGGCACCGGCCCCGTCACCTACGAGGCCTGGGTCCGCACCACCATGGTCGGAACCGGCACCATCTTGTCGCTGGGCGACACCAGTTCCGCCACCGGCGGCGTCTCGATGATCGTCGATGACGGCCAGCTCGCCCTGATGAACCATCTGGGTACCCAGATCGTCACCTCCACCGCCGTCATCAATGACGGGATGTGGCACCATGTGGTGGTGACCATGGTGGGGCAGGACGCCCGCGTCTACGTGGACGGCGCGCTGGACACGATGCTCGCCTCCGCCGAGCCGGCGCTGAACATCACCAATGGCGCCGGCCGCATCGGCAGCTGTCTTGATAGCGGCACGCCCAATCCGTTCACCGGCGACATCGCCGATGTGCGGGTGTGGAACGTCGCCCTGACCAGCGGCGCCGTCGAGCGCAACATGAATACCCAGCTGACCGGCCAGGAGGCTGGGCTGGTGGGCTATTGGAAGCTGGACGAGGGCGGCGGCGCCACCGCCTACGATCTGGCGGGTACGGCGCAGAATGGGACCTATTCCGGCACCCCCGCCTGGGTGACGGCCGATCATGGCGACCTTACCGGCGGCGGGATCGTGAAAACCGCCCTCACCTTCGCCGGCGATCAGGCGGCCAATGCCGGCGACATCTTCGACCTGGGCCGGGGCGATTTCTGCATCGAGGCCTGGGTCAGGCCGACCAGCATCACCGGCGAGCACGTCATCGTCAGCAAGGACGCGGTCGGCGCCACCCAGCCGGGCTTCAGCCTGAGGCTGGACGAGGGCATTCCGGTCCTGAGCGTCGCCGGCACCGACATGGTGTTCGGCAACGTGGCCCTGACCGCCAGCCTGTGGACCCACGTCTCGGTCAGCCGCTGGAACGACATGTACATGCTGACCGTCAACGGCCAGCCGGTGGGGGTGGTCCAGGGTCCGGACCTCAACCTCGCCAACGATTACGACCTGCTTCTGGGGGCCCGCGCCGGCAGCGGCGGCACCGGCATCGACAACGCCACCAGCTTCCAGGGCCAGATCGCCGGCGTCAGGCTGTGGAACGACAGCCGCGACCCCGAGGATATCGCGGAAAACATGTACCGCGCCGACATCGCCGACCACGACCTCGTGGCGTCGTGGACCGGCGACGGCGTGGCCGACGCATCGGGCAACAACCATGTCCTGACCCTGGACGGGGCCACGGTGGCGGCTGTCGCGGGCACGCTGTATCTCGGCGACAGCATCCTGGAGATCGACAGGAACCAGCCCTATCACGGCACCCTGCTGGCGACCGACGACAGCGGCGCCGCGTTGACCTATTCGGTGGCGACCAATCCGGAGCATGGCGCCATCGCGCTCAATGCCGACGGCAGCTTTGCCTATACGCCGAATGCCGGCTATGTCGGCCCCGATAAATTCGTGCTGAAGGTCAATGACGGACGCGGCGACACCACCAAAGAGGTGATGCTGACAGTGCGCGACACCACCGACATCCTGGGAGCGCGCCAGCAGGATGCCGTACTGGCCTTCAAGGCCGGCCAGACCGCCGCCATCGCCAATACCGGGGCCATGGCGCTCCTGGGACAGGGTGACTTCACCATCGAGGCCTGGATCAATCCGGTCACTATCGCGGGCGCCCAGACCCTGGTCTCCAAGGGCAGCGGCGGCGAGGCCCTGTCGCTGTCGCTGGTGGCTGGCAAGCTTTCCTTCACCGTCACCGACAATAGCGTCACCTCCACCGTGCAGGCCCCGGCGGCGCTGACCGCCGGCCAGTGGGCGCATGTGGCGGTCACCCGCCACGGCAGCGAGTTCGCCCTGTTCGTCGACGGGCAGCAGATGGCGGCCGACACCATCGCCGGCATCACCTCGCTGCTGCCGGCCGGCAGCCTGACGCTGGGCGGCAGCTTCACCGGCATGATGGACGAGATCCGGGTATGGGATCGCGGCCGCACCGCCTTCGAGATCGCCGATTCCGCCCATGAACGGATCGATTACGACAACGGCCTGATCGCCCAGTTGAACGGCCAGGATTACGGCGGCAACATCTTCGAGGACCAGTCCGGCAACTACGACGTCGATCTGTCCACCGGGCTTGCTCCCAACACCTCGTCGCCGTTGAACAAGGCGCTGCATTTCGACGGCTCGGCCTCGGTCAACATCGGGAACAATCTCGGCCTGAGCACCGGGCCGTTGACCATGGAAGCCTGGATCAGGTGCGAGACACTCGGCAGCAACAAGGCCATCATGGCCGTCGGCTCCGGAGCCTCTCATAACGGACTCGCCCTGTTTGTCGGCCCCACCGGCAAGCTGGGGGTGGAGATGTCCGGTTGGGGCGATGTACAGGGCAATGCCGTGGTCGCCGACGGAAATTGGCATCTGGTCACGGCCTCCATCGCCAGTAACGGCGCCGTCAGCTTCTACGTCGACGGCATCGCCGACGGCACCGGCTCCATACCATTTACCTACGACCTCACCGCCGGCGTGGCCCGCATCGGCACCTCCTACGACGGCACTGCCTACACGTTCGTGGGTGATATCGCTGATACCCGCATATGGGGCTCGATCCGCACCGCTGCCGAGATTCAGGGCAGCATGAACACCCAGTTGACCGGCTCCGAGGGATCGTTGCTGGGCAATTGGCAGATGAACGAGATCGTTGGCGGCACCGCCGTGGTGGATGTGGCGTCGGTTCCTCACAACGGCACCATCATCGGGACCGTGACCGTCATCGATAATGGCGGGCCGCGCATCGTCGAACCACCCAGCGCGGCCATGCATCTCGCCAGCGGTACTGTCATTGACCTGGGCAACACCACCGTTCCCCAGGGGGTCCACGACTTCACCTTCGAGACCTGGGTGCGGACCTCCGCCACCGGGCAGGCGCAGAATCTCTATGTCGCCGGCAATGGCTCTGCCTCCAGCGAGTTCCTGGTCAATACAACGACAGCCAGCATCCAGGATCAGCCAAGCGTAACGGGGCTTGATGGTGGCGGCTTCGTGGCGACGTGGCGGGATTTCAGCCAGAGCGGCGACGACACCAGCAGCTACGCCATCCGCGGACAATTGTTCACGGCCAGCGGCGCCAAAAGCGGCGGCGAATTCGTGGTCAACACCACGACCGCGTCGCACCAGGAAGAGCCCAGCGTCGCGAAGCTGGATGGCGGCGGCTTCGTGGTGACGTGGACGGACAGCAGTTTCAGCGGCGGCGACACCAGCCTCTATGCCGTGCGCGGGCAGATGTTCAATGCCAGCGGCACCAAGACCGGCAGCGAATTCCTGGTCAACACCACGGTCGACAATGCCCAGGACCAGTCCAGCGTGACGGGGCTTGATGGCGGCGGCTTCGTGGCGACGTGGCGGGACTACAGCCAGAGTGGCGGTGACGCCAGCAGCTATGCCGTGCGCGGACAGCTGTTCGATTCCAGCGGCGCCAAGACCGGCGGCGAATTCCTGGTCAATACCACGACTACTGGAGGGCAGTACGCCCCCAGTACGGCGGCGATTGACGGTGGTGGATTCGTGGTGACTTGGTTTGACGCCAGCGCGACCGGCGGCGATACCAGCGGCAATGCCGTGCGTGGGCAGATATTCGATTCCAGTGGCGCAAAGTCTGGCGGCGAATTCCTGGTCAATACCACGACTCTTAATGGCCAATTGGCTCCCAGCGTATCGAACTTGGCCGGTGGTGGTTTCGTGGTGACGTGGGAAGATTTCAGCCAGACCGGTAGCGATACCAGCGACTATGCTGTGCGCGGCCAGGTGTTCGCAGCCGGCGGCACTAAGATCGGGAACGAGTTCCAGGTCAACACCACCACTTCCGGCGCTCAGGATGCAGCCAGTGTGTCGGGACTGGCGAACGGCGGTTTCGTGGTGACGTGGGAAGATTACAGCCAGACCGGCGGCGACGGCAGCGACGCCGCCATCCGGGGACAGGTCTTCAATGCCAGCGGCACCAAGATCGGCGGAGAGTTCCTGGTCAACACCACGACATCCGGAATCCAGAATATCCCAAGCGTTACCGGGCTTACCAACGGCGGTTTCGTGGTGACGTGGCAGGATTACAGCCTGAGTGGCGGCGACACCAGCGCCGCCGCCATCCGGGGGCAGGTGTTCAACGCCAATGGCGAACCCGCCTCCGGTCAGGGCGCGGCCATCCAGATCCTCGCCGATGGCCGGATCGGCATCGGCTCCGGGTTCTCGGGGACCGGGGCACTTGCCTCCAACGATGTGGTCAATGACGGACTGTGGCACCATGTGGCGGTCAGCGTCACCGGCGCCACCGGCGATTACCAGATCGTCATCGATGGCCAGACCAGTGGCATCGGCACCTTGGGAACCTCCATCGACCTGACCGGCCATGCCGCCGTCGGCAGCGGCTGGAATGCCGGCGCCCCGGGGGCGAATCCCTTCGTCGGCGATCTGGCCGATCTCCGGGTGTGGGATACGGTTCGCACCGCCGCCCAGATTGAGGACGCCATGGGCCGGCAACTGGGCAGCGTTCCCGATCTGGTGGGTAATTGGCACCTGGACGCGGTCGACGGAGTCTCGGTGACGGATTCCTCCGCAACGCCCCACAACGGTACCGTCACCGGTACCCTGACCCCGGTTTCCACCGGCTCGCCCATTTACGAGCAGGTGATCCACGCCGATTTCGGCGCGCCCTATCACGGCGTTCTGGCGGCGGAATCGTCCATGGGGGCCATCGCCTGGGCGCCGGCCGGCGGCAGCGCCGGCACGGCGTTCGACACCGCCCACGGCACCATCACCATCCAGGGCGACGGCAGCTTCGTCTATGTGCCGGACGCCGACTGGCACGGCATCGACAGCGTCATCGTCGAGGCCATCGGCGCCGGCGGCTCCATCACCAAGAAAGCCATCGCCATCGAGGTCGGAAGCCCGGTCGAGCCGGTCGGCATCGGCGCCGCCGGCGCGACGTTGCAGTTCAACGGCACCAGCCAGTATGCCCAGAGCAGCGCCATCTCTCTGGCCAACACGTCCTTCACCTTCGAGATATGGGCCAACCGCACCCGGACCGACGCCGACGAGATGCTGATCGGCCAGGGAACCTCGGCCAGCCTGGATCAGTCCCTGCATATCGGCTATCAGGTCAATTCCAACACCTTCAAGATGGATTTCTGGGGCGACGCCATCACCTATACCGACGCATCGCCCAATCTGAACACCTGGGTGCACTGGGCCGGCAGCTACGACGCCGCCACCAACCAGGCGGTCTTGTATAAGAACGGCGTCGAGGTGGCGCGCCAGGCCATGGCCGGCGACTTCAACGGCACCGGTCCACTGACCATCGGCCAGGCGTTCGGCGGGAATTTCTTCGCCGGCCAGCTGGACGAGATCCGCATCTTCAACGACGTGCGCAGCGCCGCCGAGATCGCCGACGATTACCGCCGCCGCGACCTGGAGGACGCCGACCACCTGCTGGCCCAGTGGTCGATGGACCGTGTCCTGAACGCCAGCCAGGGCGTGGCCCATCCCTTTGTCCCGGATTCGTCCGGGGCCGGCCGTCATCTGGTCCTGGGCAGCGGAACCGCCTATGACTCGACCGTGCCGCAATTCGTCAATGTCGGCGGCCGGGCGACGTCGTTCAACGGAACATCGTCGAAGATCACGGTCCCCGACACCGGCGACATCGCCAGCCTGGGCAGCGGCGATTTCACGCTGGAGGCGTGGGTCAACCTCGCATCCGCCAGCGGCGAGGCGACGCTGCTGTCCAAGGAGACCGCCGGGCATGAATTCCGCCTTGGCGTCAAGGACGGCAGCCTGTTCTTCCAGGCCAACGACGGACTGGGGCAGACCCTCTGGAACACCGGCGGTTCGGACTATTACCTCAAGGCGGCAAGCGCGCTGAGCGTCGGCCAGTGGAGCCATGTGGCGGTCACCGGTTCCGGCGACACCTTCACCTTGTGGATCAACGGCGGCGTGGCGGCGACCTACACCGCCGCCGGCATGGGCGAACTGGCCACCGCCAGCGCCCTGGCGATCGGCGCCCGTGTCGTCGACGCCAGTTCCTCGGATTATTTCTCCGGCATGATCTCGGATGTGCGGGTCTGGAACCACGCCCGCAGCCAGTCCGACATCATGAGCTACATGAACACCCGCCTGTCCGGCGACGAATACGGCCTGGCCGGCAACTGGCGCCTTGACGACCTGTCGGCCGGAACCGCCCCCGACACCACCGGAACCGCCGCCGGAACCGGCACCAGCGTCAGCATGTCGGGCGTCAAGCCGCTGGTCTACGCCGACACCGTCACCACCCGCGAGGGAACCATGGTGCGTGGCGGCCTGCTGGCCATCGACGGCGATCCCGACGCCGCCATGACCGCCGCCGTCGCCCAGCAGGCGAACAACGGCACCGTCGTCATCACCGGCAGCGGCGCCAGCCTGGCCTACGCCTATACGCCCAACGACAATTTCGCCGGCAGCGACAGCTTCATGATCGGCATCAACGACGGCAGCGGCAACCTGACCTACGCCACCATCGGCGTCCTGGTGCGCCAGGTGCATCAGGCGCCGCAGATCAGCGGCGCTACGTCCTACACCACCGATTGCTGCGGCGCCCAGGTCCTTGGCCTGACCGTCACCGACGACATCGGCGACGTCGGCTATCAGAAATACCAGCTGGAGCTGGACGCCGGACACGGCATCATCACCCTGGCCGCCACCGGCGGGCTGACCTTCGGGTCGGGAACCGTCAACGGCTCGTCGGCCATCGTGGTCACCGGCACCCTGGACCGGATCAACGCCGCCCTGGCCACCGCCACCTACGCCGCCGATCCCTATTGGAACGGCGGCGGCGGCGACAACCTCGCCGTCAAGGTATGGAACATTTCCGCCGATGGCGCCGGCCACACCCTGGTGACCGAGACCGCCCTGCCGATCACCGTCGCCGACCGCACGCCGGTCGCGACCTCGGCCGCGCTGGCGGCGGCCATCGACGGCGCCGCCGTCACCGGAACCTTCACGGTGCTGGACCCCGAGGGCGCGCCCCTGACCTTCGGCACCATCAGCGGCCCCAGCCACGGCGTCCTGACCCTGAATTCCACGACCGGCGCCTACAGCTATGCCGCCAGCGACGCCAATTTCACCGGAATCGACAGCTTCACCTGGAGCGCCAGCGACGGCACCCGGACGCTTCAGCACACCGAGCGGGTCGAGGTGTACGGACACCAGACCGCCTACGCCTTCGAATCGAACCCGCTGGCGGCCGATCCCCTCGGACTGGCGGCGCTGGACAACGCGACCCTGTGGCACAGCGCCGGCAACGATGCCGTCGGCGGCCTGTCCCTGACCTCGTCCACCCTGTCGGTAAGCGGCGGAAGCGTCACCATCGACGTGGGGGCCTCGATCAACGCGGCGTCGCTGCTGTCGGTCGAGTCCGGCGGCAGCGTCGAACTGGCGGCCGGCGGCCTGATGACGTCCGGCGGCCTGATCAGCCTGTCCGGCGGCACCCTGACCGGCGCGGGCACGGTGTCGCAGACCGGCGGCACCATCGCCATCCGCGGCGCCGACAATTATTTCGGCGCCGCCTACCAGAACGCGGCCGCCACCGTGCTGTTCATCGGCCACGAGATCGATTCAGATTCGACGGTGGTGTTCGAGCACGGATTCGCCAATCAGGGAACCCTCAACCTGCATTCCGGCAATTCCTATTCGTGGTCGGGCGTCAACGTCCTCGGCGCTCTCGACAATCACGGCGTCTTGCTGTCGTCCGGCGCCGAAGCGGGCCACAACTTCATCAATGCCGCCAGCCTCGACAACAACGCCATCTTCCAGGTGGACCGCACCCTGGAACTGACGGTCGCCGACTTCGACAACCATGGCCGGCTGATCCTGGGAGGATCGGGGACGGGGGCCGCCCTGACGGTGGCGGGATCGTCGCCGTCCACCGCCGCCCTGTTCGACAGCCACGGCAACATCCAGGGCAACGGCACCATCGACGTGACCAACGCCACCTTCGTCAATCACGGCTACATCACCCCCGGCGCCGCCGGAATCGCCGGCACCTTGCATGTGAGCGGCGACCTGATCCTGAGCGGCGAATCGCACGTCGTCCTGGACGTCTGCCCCACCGGCATCGGTTCGGGAGCCAGCGACCAGCTATGGGTAGACGGCAACCTGACCCTGGACGGCGTCCTGCACGTCTCGGCCTCGGCCCGGCCGGACCTTCCGGTCCTGGCGCTGAACTGGGGGTCCTACGACGGGGCGTTCGATTCCATCACCGGCCTGGACAACAGCGCCGGCGGCTGGCTGCTGGACCCGGTGTTCAGCAATACCGGCCTGACGCTGACGGCGCAAACCGCCACGGTGATGACCTCGAACGCCTCGTATTCCGACACCGGCATCACCGACAGCTACGTCATCGCCACCGGCAGCGGCAACGTCGCCCATCTGGGCGGCGGCAACGATGTGTTCATCGGCAAGGGCGGCAACAACGTGGTCGGAATCGGCGACGACGACTTCCACTTCCTCAACGGCGGCTCGGGCGGCGGCAATCAGTTGTGGTGGGAAAGCGCCGACCTCAACAAGGCGTTCGACATGACCCAGTTGCAGACCAACGCCTTGCAGAATTTCGACGTGCTGGACCTCAGCCGCGCCGGCAACGGCAGCGCCATCCTCGACCTGGCCCACATCCTGTCCATGACCAATGGCGTCAACGCCGTCACCGGCCAGGCCAACCAGCTCGTGGTGATCGGCGCCGACAGCGGCTCGGTCAGCTTCGCCGACAACGGCTGGCAGGCGGTGGGACAGGTGGAGCTGGTGGTCAACGGCCAGCAGGACAGTTACACCCAGTACAGCAAGAACGACACCCAGGTGCTGGTCAGCAGCGACACCCATGTAAGCTGACAGGAAGAAAGGCCCGGAGCCGTCGGCTCCGGGCCTTTCATTTTTCCGCCGTGACGGCTTTCCGGCTACAGCTTGAAGACGGTCCTGAGGCCCAGCACGGTGGCGTCGGGAATGGCCTTGGCGCCATTGTCGGGCAGGGTGGCGCTGCCACCCGGATTGAACAGGTACTGGGCGTCGCCGACCAGGGTCCACCACGGTGTCACCTGATAGCTGTACATCAGCTCGACCACCGCCTCGTAATCGTGATCAGGCGCGTTGGCGGTGCCGAAACGGCGGGCGTCGGCGTCGCGGGCGGCCAGTTCGTCGCTCATCCCGCCATAGGCGAAGGCGATGGCGGCGACGTCGTCGTCGCGACTCTCGAACGTGCCCTTCAGGGTCAGGCCGGTGTCGAACCAGAACGACATCTGGTTGCGGTCCTCCGGCATGGCGGTGGTGCGGAAGAAGGCGCCGAGGCCGCTGTCGACGGTGCCGGAACGCTTCCACAGCATGTGGTCGACAATGCCGTAGACGGCCCAGTTGCCGTGATGGGTACGGGCGTTGCCGCTGGAGGCGGCGCTGCCCAGCGACAGCCCGTCCTCGTCGTAATGCTGATCGGTGGCGCGGCCGTTGTAGTAGAAGCCGCCCAGCTTGAAGGTGGCGGGCAGGCCCTTGGATTCCTTGTCCTGATTGATGGAATAGCTGGCCTCGCCGAACCACACCGGCGGCTGGTCGACGGTGAAGTCGAGACCGCTGCGATTGCGCTTCTGGGCGTCACCGCCCACATTGGTTCCGGGGGCGACGTTGCCGCTGAACACGGCCGCCATCAGGGCGATTTCCTCGGTGGGCTGCACCTTGAGGCGCACGCCGGCGTTGGACAGCGGATAGCCGCCGCCGCCCGAGGGCAGGTTGGCGGCATAGATGGCCGGCCAGCCAAAGGCGCTGTTGACCATGTAGGCGGCGTAGGTGCTGGTGTAGAACTCTTCTTGCATCGGCACGCTGCCGAAGCGGACCGAGACCTTGTCGTCCAGCAGGCTCTGTTCCATCCACAGCGAGAACAGACGGGTCGAGGGGGCCGCCTCGATGCTGCTGACCGGGATCAGGCCGCCGATAAAATTGGCGGTCAGCTGACGGCCCTGGATGTGGAAGCCGGTGGCGTGGATCTTGCCACCCTGCCAGCCGACCGCCTTCTCAAGGTCGATGTCCAGGTCGCCCTGGAGCAGCCCGGCGGCGATGGTGCGCTTGCGGATGCCGCCGCTCATGGTGCGCATGGTCTCGGCGGTATAGGTGGCGGTCAGTTCGATGCCCCGGTCGGCGAGGCTGGTGCGCAGGCCGCCCCAATCGCCGGTCAGTTGCTCGCGCTCCCAGAATCCCTGGCCGGCCTCTTCGGCCCGCCCCGCCGACGGCGCCAGAAGCAGCCCGGCGAGCAGAAGCGGCGCCAGCGCGCCGCGTCCTTGAGTTGTCATGCTGATCCCCTTCGGATGTGACTGCGAATTATCCTCAAATCTGAGGCTGGAGGTAACGGGTTTTCGACCGGCCTGTCAAGGGTCATTGATAATAATTCTCACATGCTCATCGACCTATATGCCAAAATTTTAGGCTGTTTTGGCGACATCGTCTACAAAATGCGCAACCTCCGATCAGGCTGAGAAAAATTCCAAGATGAATCAATACGATCTGGTTGGCACGGTGGTTGCTTTTCTCCCCGGCATGTCGCGTGCGATGCACCATAACAAGCCGAAGCAAGTGTTATAACATAACATTTAGCCGAGGCGGTTGCGAGAGGGGAATTTACGATGGTTGGAATTGGTCTTCGGCCCCGCTGCCTGATCTCGGGCGCCATCCTGTCCGCGGTTCTGGGCGCGGCCGCCATGCCGGCCCGGGCCGACGTGTCACTGTTCGAGCAGGGCGGCCTCAAGGTCGACGGCGCCCTGACCGCCGGCCTGACCGGCTTCGTCTCCCCCGGCGCCCAGTTCGGGGTCGGCTCGTTCACCAACAACCAGGGCGCCACCGGCAAGCGCATTTCCGGCCGGCCGGTCTGGTCGGAATGGTTCATCCATCCGGAACTGAAGGCCTCCTACGCCAGCGAGGGCTTCGGAACCTTCTACGGCAATGTCAGCGGCCAGGTCACCGCCACCGGCGGCGACGGCGACCCCAGTCTGATTTCCACCACCTACGGCCATCCGGTGCTGGTCGATATCGAGAACCTGTACGCCGGGTGGCGGTCGGCCAAGCTGTTCTCCGGCCTCGACGAGAACGCCATCGACATCTCGGGCGGCCGCCAGAGCTTCCGCATCGCCGACGGCTTCCTGATCAGCAACGGCGTCAGCAACCAGGGCAAGCGCGGCGGCTGGTGGACCCAGTCGCGTACCGCCTTCTCGCAGACCGGCATCGTCCGCGCCGCCCACGGGCCGGTGCGCGGCGACCTGTTCTATCTGCAAAATGAATCCGCCAACGGCAAGATGCCGGACGGCCTGTTCGACAGCGCCCGGACCAAGGTGTTCGGCGGCAACGTCGAACTGTTCGAAAGCGTCGCCGCCGAACCCGGCGGAGCGGCCAAGGACGGCGCCCGCACCTATGGCGACCGCAAATGGTATGCCGGCCTGACCTATTTCACCGTCCTCGACGCCAACAGCGCCGGCAATCTCGGCTTCAACAGCCCCGGCAACGGCGGCAACGCCTCGGTCACCAACACCATCTCGTCCAATCGCGACGGCATGAACGTGTTTTCGGCCCATGTCGGCGGCAACATGCTGCCGTTCCTGCCCGATTTCTCGCTGTACGGCAATTACGTCTACCAGCACAACGGCAAGGCCAACCGCAAGGTCGAGGCCAACGCCTGGTACATCGAGCCGGGCTACCAGTTGTCCGAACTGCCGTGGACACCGAAGCTGTCCTACCGTTACGCCCATTTCAGCGGCGACAAGGACCCCACCGACACCACCAAGAAGGCCTATGATCCCTTCTTCTACAACGCCGTCACCCGCGGCTTCGGCACCTGGTTTATCGGCGAGATCATCGGCAATTACGTCATCGCCAACAGCAACGTGAACATCCACCAGCTGACCCTTTCGGTCAATCCGCTGGACAACGTCAAGCTGAGCGTCCTCGGCTTCACCTACAACTACGACGCCAAGGAGCAGACCGCCGGCGTCACCTCCGACAACCTGGCGCGCGAGATCGACTTCGCCGCCGAATGGGCGGTCAACGATCACGTCACCCTGGTGGCGGCGTTCGGAGCCGCCCGCATCGGCAGCGGCTACCGCCAGGTGCTCAACGCCAATGCCGCCGGCTGGCCGGCCGACCGCACCTGGCTGCTGGGCGAGACCTCGGTGGTCGTCAAGTTCTGACCGGTTCGGGGCCGGTCCTTCCCCCATCCGGGGAAGGGCTGGCCCCGTCACCCGCGAACGGCTCTGGACAGCGGCCTTCCCACACCCTACCTTTGGAGTAGGGATGATTGTCGAAGGCGGCGTGGCAAGTGACACAGGCTTTCACGGATCAGGGCTCGCGCTCGTGGCAGCGCCACAATTGCGGCAATGACGGAACGATCCTGATCGGCGACGCCCAGTCGCGGGCCTTCATGATCGACGCCTCGCGCGGCGGCTTCAAGCTTCGCTTCGAACAGGTCGAATCGGCGATGGCGGCGCTGTCGCCGCTGCCCCGCGACATCAACGTCGTCAACAACGCCAACTCCACCTTCGCCGCTTCCGCCATCTGGGCCAAGGACGGACTGGCCGGCTGCCGGTTCTACCAGCACCTGTCGCTGGACGAGGTGGTCAGCCTGATGACCGGCCGGTTCAAGATTCAGCTGGCGCGGATCAACACCCCGTCCTGAATGCCGCCACGCCGGCTCTCACGCGCGGTCGGGGCGGTCGGGATCGATGATTTCATACTCGGCGTCGATCACCATCGGACGGGAACTGTCGGCATCGCCGCCCGCCGGACGGGACGCGGCGCCGACCACGGTCATCCGGCCGCCGAACCGGCGGAACAGGACGCCCCGCACCGGCGGCAGCAGCAGCGGCAGCGCGACGCAATCGGTCACCAGGCCGGGCACCGCCAGCAGGACGCCGGCGACGGCCAGGCACAATCCGTCGAAGGCCGCCCGCACCGGCGTCTCGCCCAGTTCCAGCCGGGCGCGGGCGTCCAGAAGCATCGCCAGCCCCTGCCGGCGCAGAATCGCCAGTCCGGCCATGACGGCGGCGACCGACACGATCAGCGTCCACCAGCCGCCGATCAGCTCGGCCAGCCTGATCCACGCCATGATTTCCACCACCGGAACCGCAACCAGACCCGCAATGATCAGCCAACCCATGCTTGCTCTTTCCCTCCACTCGCCTTATCTCTTGAACTGAGCCGACATTCCCGTGTCAGCCTACTCCGGACGAGGTTCATGAACGACGGTTTCCACATCCTCGACATCGTTTTTTTCGCCATGGTCGCCGCCTTCCTGGTTTTACGGCTTAGAAGCGTGCTGGGCCGCCGGACCGGAACCGAACGGCCGCCGGAACAGTGGACCCCGCCCGAAGCCGCCACCGGCGCCACGGTGATCGATCTGGCGACGGCGCGGCGTTCGGCCTCGGAACCGCCGCCGACCTCGCCGGTGGGCATGGGCCTCGCCGCCATCCGCGCCGCCGACCGCGCATTCGACCTGGACGGTTTCCTGGGCGGCGCCCGCGCCGCCTTCGAATTCATCGTCGGAGCTTTCGCCGCCGGAGACAAGGCCGCCCTGCAACCGCTGCTGACGCCCGAGGTGTTCCGCCAGTTCGCCGACGCCATCGACGCCCGCCAGCGCAATGGCGAGGTTCTGACCACCGAATTGATCGGCATCCGGTCGGTCGAGCCGGTGGAGGCCCGGCTGGACGGCAGTTTCGCCATCCTGACCCTGCGCATCGTCAGCGAACAGATCAACGCCCTTCGCAATGCCGAGGGGGTGGTGGTCGAGGGCAGCGCCGAACGGGTGATCGAGGTCGTCGACGACTGGACCTTCCGTCGCGACACCCGCTCCGCCGATCCCAACTGGGCCTTGTCCGCCACCCATATCCCGGAGGACTGAGCCCATGCTCCGCCGCGGCCTTGCTCCGGCGGCGCTGTTGCTGCTCGCCGCCGCCTGCGCCCCGGTCGCGCCGCCGCCGCCGGGACCGCCCGCCGTCACCGGGCGCATGGAGCTTGTTCCCCTCGGCTTCGGGCAACTGGCGGGATGGGCCGGCGAGTCCGTCGCCGCCGTGCTGCCGGCCATGCGGAAATCCTGCGACCGCATCACCAAGCTGCCCGTCGACCGTTCCATCGGCTTCGACGGCATCGGCGGCACCGCCGCCGACTGGTACGCCCCCTGCGCCGCCGCCGCCCGCGTGCCAGCCGGCGACCATCAGGCCGCCCGCCTCATGTTCGAAACCTGGTTTTCGCCCTGGCAGGTGCTGGCCGACGGCAAGCCCGACGGATTGTTCACCGGCTATTTCGAACCCGAGATCAAGGGATCGCGCCATCGTCAGGGCCGCTTCACGGTTCCCATCCACGGCAGGCCGGTCGATCTGGTGACGGCGGATCTGGGCCGGTTCCGCCCCGATCTGGCCGGCGAGCAACTGGTGGGGCGGCTGGACGGCTCGCGGCTGCTGCCCTACGCCACCCGCGCCGAGATCGAGGCCGGCGCCATCGACGCCAAGGCGCCGGTGATGGCCTGGACCGACGACGTCACCGATTTCGCCATCATGCAGATTCAAGGCTCCGGAAGGGTCCGGCTGGAGGACGGCAGCCAGATCCGCCTCGGCGTCGCCGGCAGCAACGGCCACAAATTCGTCGGCATCGGCAAGCTGCTGAAGGAATCGGGCAAGCTGGGCACGGATGGCTCCATGCCCGCCATCCGCGCCTGGCTCAAGGCCAATCCCGGCGAGGGCCGCGCCATGCTGGCCAGAAACCCCCGCTACATCTTCTACGCCGTCAACGCCGGCGACGGGCCGCTGGGCACCGAGGGGGTGGCGCTGACCCCGGAACGGTCGCTGGCGGTGGACCCGCGCTACATTCCGCTGGGCGCGCCGGTCTGGGTCGAGACCACCGATCCCCGGGGGCAGGCGCTGAACCGCCTGATGATGGCCCAGGATACCGGCGCCGCCATCAAGGGGCCGGTGCGCGGCGACGTGTTCTGGGGCGCGGGTGAAGCCGCCTTCGATCAGGCCGGCCGCATGAAGAGCGCCGGCCGGCTGACCCTGCTGCTGCCCAAGGCGCGCAGTCCGCGCATGGCCGGACGCTGAGCCGCACCCGCCTCTTGCCAAGCCGCCCCCGCTTGGTCATCCTTCGCACCGGATCGGAACGCTGAATCGGAATGGACGGGGGCCGATGAGCCGGTTGCTGAGCGAATGGCGCGATCGCAAGGTCCGCGAGGACGAACTGCTGCACGACCAGTTGCGCGGCGGACTCGCGGCCGGCCGCGTTCAGGTGTTCACCGACCCCCGCATCCTGGATTTTCCGGGCTCGCCGGTACATCAGCACTGGGACCACCTGCTGCCGCTGACCCTGCTGATGACCCTGGCGCTGATCATCTTGCTGGCCGCCGGCATCGCCATCGGCATCGTGGTGATGACCCTGTGCGTGCTGGCCCATCTGTTCGGCAACAAATACTACGTCGCCTGGCGGCTGAAGATCCGCGCCCTCGCCTACCTGACCGACAATGTCGCCCAGTTCCAGGCGCTGTGGCAGCTGGGCGGCGTCGCCCTGGTGATGCGGAACGGCAACGAACCCCCCTGCCTGGCCCCCAGGGGCGACTGGCGCAAGTTCATCCGCCGCAATCTCGGCGAGGGCGAAACCCAGCGTCCCGAGCCCCTGGCCAACGCCCCTGCGGTCAGCAGGGCCGCCCCCCCCCGGCCCGAGCCGGAACCGGAGCCGGAACCGGTCCCCCAGGCCGAGCCCATGGCCGATTCCCTTCAGCCGGACCCGGTGGAATCGGCCGCGCCCCGCACCCATTGGGAATCCATCGACGACCCGGCCCCCCGCGACGAGGTGGTCCCCCCACCGCCACGGCCATGAGCCGGCCGCGTCTGGTCGAACCGCGCCAGCCGCGCCGCCGGACGGTCACCCCCGACGAGATTCAGATCTGGCGGGCGGTGATCCGGGACGCCAATCCGCTGCCCGGCCGGACGGTGCCGCCCGAACCCGACAGCGTGCCGCCGGAGACCGTGCCGTCGCCGCCGCCTCCCCCCGGCCCGCCGCCTGCCCGTCCCTCGGCCACGCCGCATCCGCCCCGCCCGCGGGCCGCCCAGACCGAGCTGAGCCATGGCCATGCCCCCGGCCTCGACCGCCGCTCCGCCGACCGCATGAAGCGCGGCGAAATGACCATCGAGGCCAGCCTGGACCTGCACGGGCACGGCCAGGACATCGCCCATGCCGAGCTGATCGCCTTCATCCAGCGCAATTGGGCGGCGGGTCGCCGCTGTGTCCTGGTGGTCACCGGCAAGGGGATCAAGGGCGCCGGAATACTGAAGGGCCAGGTGCCGCGCTGGCTGAACCAGAGCCCCCTGCGCGAGCGCATCCTGGGGTTTTCCCACGCCCGTCCCCACCATGGCGGCGACGGCGCCCTTTACGTCTTGCTGCGACGGCAGCGCCCATGACTCCGTTCGGCGCCAGGATCAGGGAATTGCGCGACGCCAAGGGCATCCAGCTGACCCGGATGGCGGCCGACCTGAACATTTCCGCCGCCTATCTGTCGGCACTGGAACACGGCCATCGCGGCAAGCCCGCCCCCGGGCTGGTCATGCAAATCTGCGGCTATCTGGACTGCATCTGGGACGAGGCCGAGGAGTTGAAGCGCCTTGCCGAGCTGTCCCATCCCAAGGTCACCCTGGACACCTCGGGGCTGTCGCCGGCCCGGACCGAGCTGGCCAACCGGCTGGGCCAGGGGCTGCGCGCCATGCCCGACGAGCAGGTGGAGCGGCTGCTGGCCATCCTGCGGCCGGCCCGGACGGAGTGACGCCGCCCCCTATTCCCCCCGCGCGGCACGGATGAAGGCCCGGATCCGCTCGGGGTCCTTGACGCCGGGGGCGCTTTCGACCCCGGACGAGACATCCACCGCCCGGGCGCCGGAAATGCGCACGGCATCGGCCACGTTGTCCGGGGTAAGGCCGCCGGCCAGCATCCACGGCAGCCCCCAGCTGCGTCCCTTGAGGATGGTCCAGTCGAAACTGACGGCGTTGCCGCCGGGCAGGACCGCGCCCCTGGGCGGCCGGGCGTCGAACAGCAGCCGGTCGGAAACGGCGAGGAACGGTTCGGCTGCCGCCAGATCGGCCGCCTCGGCCACCTGAATCACCTTCATGACCGGCAGGCCGTATTCCAGGCGGATGGCCTCGATGCGCTCGGGCGTCTCGCCGCCGTGCAGTTGCAGCAGATCCAGCCGCACCTGGGTCAGCACCCCGTCCAGGGTGGCGTTGTTGGGATCGACGAACAGGCCCACCTTGGTCACCTCGCCGGGGGTGAACTCCACCAGTTCGGCGGCCCGCTCGGCCGAGACCGCCCGCGGGCTGGGGGGGTAGAACACCAGACCGATATAATCGGCGCCGGCCTCGATGGCGGCATCCATGGATTCGTCGTCGGTGATGCCGCAGATCTTGATCTCGACATGCGCCGTCATGGTCACAGTCCCAGTTCCCGGTTGATCCGCCGGGCGGCCTCGGCCGGATCGGCGGCGCCGGTGATGGGGCGGCCGATCACCAGCACGTCGGCGCCCTTGGCGCGGGCCTCGGCCGGCGTCAGGAAGCGCTTCTGGTCGCCGGCCTCGCTCCAGGCCGGGCGGATTCCGGGAATCACCAGCTTGAACGAGGGGCCGCACTGGGCGCGCACCGCATCGGCCTCCAGCGGCGAACAGACGATGCCGTCGGCGCCCGAATCCTGCGCCAGGGCGGCAAGGCGCCTGACCTGATCCGACACCGGTCCGTGGAAGCCCACCGCCTCGGCGGCGGCCTGATCCAGGCTGGTCAGGATGGTGACGGCCACCACCGCCGGCGGCGCCACCCCCAGCCGGGCGGCCTCGTCCCGGGCGGCGTCAGCGGCGGCGCGGATCATGGCGGCCCCGCCCGAGGCGTGGATGGTGGTGATGGCGGCGTTCAGCCGCGCCACGCCGCGCATGGCGGCGGCGACGGTATTGGGAATGTCGTGCAGCTTGAGATCGACGAACAGCGGCATGCCCAGGCTGGACACCGCCCGCAGGCCGGCGGGGCCGTTGGCGACGAAATATTCGAGGCCGAGCTTGAACCCGCCCACCAGACCGGCCAGGCGGCCGGCCAGGGCGGCGGCGGTTTCGGATTCGGTGGTGTCGAGGGCGACGAAGACGGGATTGGAAGCGGGCATGTCAGTCCTGAACGGGAGGGGAAATCCGGGTGGCGGCCAGCCGCCGTTCGAGGCTGGCGGCGCGGCGCCGGTCGCGGCCGGCGCGCAGGCGGCCCGGCACGGCGGTCAGCCACACCAGCAGGGCGCCGGCCAGCAACCCCGCCGCCAGCGGCCCCAGCACGGCCAGATAGGCGGGTATCTCCAGGCCGACGGGCAACGGCCACAGGTCGAGCCGGATCTCCTGCCGGTTGGCGACGGCGAACACCGCCGCCACCGCGGCCAGGGGCAGGCCGACAAGCCAGGCCAGGACCCTCATCAGTCCTTACCGTCGATATTGAGCTTCTCGCGCAATTGCTTGCCGGTCTTGAAGAACGGTATGGCCTTGCCCTCGACGCTCACGGTCTCGCCGGTGCGGGGATTGCGGCCCTGGCGCGGCAGCCGCGTCTTGACCGAGAAGGCGCCGAAACCGCGCAGCTCGACCCGGTCGCCACGAGCCAGGGCGCCGGCGATCTCGTCGAAAATGGTGGTGACGATGCGTTCAACGTCCCGCTGGTAGAGGTGTGGATTGCGCTCGGCCAGACGGGCGATCAGCTCCGACTTGGTCATGGGTCTGAACATCCTTGGAAAGTGACGCCGCTCATCGGGGAAGGATGACCGAGCCTTGGGCTATCGTCAAGCCAAGCCTTTGACCAGGAACGGTTTTTCGAGTCCTGATTCCCGCTCATAGCCCCTCGTTGCGGAAGGGGCGCGACAGCAGCGCCCGAATCGCCTCGTCCAGGCCGACGTGATGGTTGATCACCGCGTCGACGGCGGCGCAGATCGGCATCTCCACCCCCAGGACGGCGGTCATCTCCATCACCGCGCCAGCGGTGGTGACCCCCTCGGTCACCGAGCGGCGCTCGCCCAGGATGTCGGCGAGGCTCCGCCCCTGGCCAAGGGCAAAGCCCAGCGAGTAGTTGCGCGACTGGGTCGACGAGGCGGTCAGGATCAGATCGCCCATGCCCGACAGCCCCATCAGGGTTTCCGGCCGCCCCCCCTTGGCCATGGCGAGGCGGGTCATCTCGGCCAGCCCCCGGGTGATCAGGGCGGCGCGGGCGTTGTCGCCCAGGTCGCGGCCCTCGACGATGCCGCAGGCGATGGCCAGCACGTTCTTGACGGCGCCGCCGATCTGGGCGCCGGTCAGGTCGTCGGACAGATAGGGCCGGAAGCTGGCGGTTCCCAGCGCCTTGACCAGGGCCGCGCCCAGCCCGGCGTCGGCGCAGGCCAGGGTGACGGCGGTCGGCAATCCCCGCGCCACCTCGATGGCGAAGGTGGGGCCGGACAGCACCGCCACCACCGCGCCCGGCAGTTCGGCGGCCACCGCCTCGGCCATCAGGGCGGAGGTGGACAGCTCGATCCCCTTGGCGCAGATCACCGCCGGAACCCCTTTGCGCCAATGGGGCGCCAGGGCGCGGCAGGTGGCGCGCAGATGCTGGGCCGGCGGCACCAGCAGCACGGCGTCGGCCCCGGCGACCTCGGCGTGGTCGGCGGTAGCGCGGATGGCGGGGTCCAGCGCCACCCCGGGCAGGAAATCGGCGTTGACGCAAGCGGTATTGATGGACTGGATCACCGCGTCCTCGCGGGCCCACAGCACCACGTCGCGGCCGGCGCGGCGCGCCGTCAGCGCCAGCGCCGTGCCCCAGGCTCCCCCACCGACCACGCCGATCCTGTTCATGCCGCCCCCGTTGCTGATCGGTCCGGTTTACCCTGTCGGACCGGCGCGGGCAAGCGCGGCTCTTGCCCCGGCGCCCGGCATGGCCCATGGCGAGGCCATGATCGCCATCCCGTTCCGGCAAGGAGGCAGGTCCTGGAAGTCGCTGACCATGTCCAATATTGACCATGGCAACAAATCCAGGCCCCGATCATCCCGATGATTGGTCTTGAACACCTATTCAGGACCGATTATTCCTGGACAGATACGTTACAGAGGGTGGGACATGATCGATAATTCAAATCCCGATGGCGGCAATACAAAGGAAGGACTGCTGCCAATTCGAGCGTGGCTCGCCCTGTTCAGCGCCGTCAAGCAGATCGAGGCGGTCGTCCGCATCAACCTGCGGGAATCCTTCGATTCGACCCTGCCCCGTTTCGACCTGCTGTCGCAGCTCTACCGCGCCCCCGACGGCATGACCATGGGGGAATTGTCCAATCGCCTGATGGTCACCAACGGCAACGTCACCGGCCTGATCGCCCGGCTGGCCGGAGAAGGGCTGGTGGAGCGCCTGCAAGACAGCGGCGACCGCCGCGTCCAGCGGGTTCGCCTCAGTCCCAAGGGGCGGCGGCTGTTCGACGACATGGCGCCCGCCAATCAGGCCTGGATCTCCTCGGTGATGGCCGGGCTGAGCGAGGAGGAACTGCGCCAGCTGCACGGATTGCTGGGCAAGTTGAGAATCTCGGTGGCCGCGTCCCCGGCGGCACGGCGTGGCGGCGGCGGCGAACCGGCCTGAATATGCTTTACATATAAAGCTACCATGCGACCTCGAATTAGTTTATATATTAACTATCGAGGTCACCCAGGAGAGCCGCCATGCGCATCGTCTGTATCGGAGGAGGCCCGGCCGGGCTGTATTTCGCGCTGCTGATGAAGAAGCGCCATCCCGCCCACCATATCACGGTGGTCGAGCGCAACCGGCCCTACGACACCTTCGGCTGGGGCGTGGTCATGTCCGACGCCACCATGGAGGGGATGCGGGCCAACGACCCGGAAAGCGCCGACGAGATCCAGCAGGCCTTCAACCACTGGGACGATATCGAGGTGCTGTTCAAGGGCCGGCGCATGCGCACCAGCGGCCACGGCTTCGTCGGCATCGGCCGCAAGAAGATGCTGAACATCCTGCAAGCCCGCTGCGAGCGGCTGGGGGTGGAGCTGGCGTTTGAACGCGACGTCGAGTCCGACCTCGACTTTCCCGACGCCGACCTGATCATCGCCAGCGACGGCATCAATTCCAGGATTCGCGCCCGCTACGCCGACGTGTTCCGGCCCGATCAGGTGGTGCGGCCCAACCGCTACATCTGGCTGGGCACCGGCAAGCTGTTCGACGCCTTCACCTTCGATTTCCGCCGCACCGAGCACGGCTGGTTCCAGACCCACATCTACAAGTTCGATGACGAGACCTCCACCTGCATCGTCGAGACCACCGAGGACACCTTCCGCGCCCACGGCATCGAATCCTTCAGCCTGGACCAGTCCATCGCCTTTTGCGAATCCCTGTTCTCCGAGGTGCTGGGCGGCGAGAGGCTGATGTCCAACGCCCGGCATCTGCGCGGCTCGGCCTGGCTGAACTTCAACCGGCTGATCTGCGGCACATGGCACCTGCACAACGGCCGCAGCCATGTGGCGCTGATGGGCGACGCCGTTCACACCGCCCATTTCGCCATCGGCTCGGGGACCAAGCTGGCGGTGGACGACGCCATCGAGCTGGCGCGGCAATTCGACGCCAGGGGACATTCCGCCGCCGCCATTCCCGAGGCGCTGGCCGCCTACGAATCCCTGCGCAAGGTCGAAACCGCCCGCATCCAGAACGCGGCCCGCAACGCCATGGAATGGTTCGAGGTGGTGGGGCGGCGCTATGCCGACGCGCTGGAGCCTGAGCAGTTCATGTATTCGCTGCTGACCCGTTCGCAGCGCATCGGCCACGAGAACCTGCGGGTCCGCGACCAGGCTTGGCTGGAGGACTATGAGCGCTGGTACGCCGGCCGTTCCGGCCTGACGGTCCCCCAGGCCCGCCGCCCGCCGCCGCCCATGCTGACCCCCTTCGCCCTGCGGGGCATGACCGTGCCCAACCGGGTGGTGGTGTCGCCCATGGCCATGTATTCCTCGGTCGACGGCGTGCCGGGCGATTTCCATCTGGTCCATCTCGGCGCCCGCGCCCTGGGCGGCGCCGGCCTGATCTACGGCGAGATGACCTGCGTGTCGCCCGACGCCCGCATCACCCCGGCCTGCGCCGGCCTGTGGACCGAGGAACAGGCGGCGGCGTGGAAACGCATCGTCGCTTTCGTCCACGCCAACTCGGCGGCGAAATTCGGCATCCAGCTGGGCCACGCCGGCCGCAAGGGGTCGACCCGGGTGGCGTGGGACGGCATGGATCAGCCCCTTGACAGCGGCGGCTGGCCGCTGATCTCGGCCTCGGCCCTGCCCTATCTTCCGCACAGCCCGACGCCGCGGGCCATGGACCGGGACGACATGGACCGGGTGATCGCCGATTTCGTCCGCTCCACCCGGCTGGCGGCCGAGACCGGCGCCGACATCCTGGAACTGCATTGCGCCCACGGCTATCTGCTGTCGGCGTTCCTGTCGCCGCTGACCAACCGCCGCGACGACCAATATGGCGGCGACCACGCCGGCCGCGCCCGCTTTCCCCTGGAGGTGTTCCGCGCGGTGCGGGCGGCATGGCCGGCCGAACGCCCCCTCTCGGTGCGGCTGTCGTGTCACGACTGGTTCGAGGGCGGCAACACCCCCGACGACGCCGTCGTCTTCGCCGGGATGTTCCGAGACGCCGGCGCCGACCTGATCGACTGTTCCTCGGGCCAGGTGTGGAAGGACGATTCCCCGGTCTATGGCCGCATGTACCAGACGCCGTTCTCGGACCGCATCAGGAACGAGCTGGGTGTTCCCACCATCGCGGTGGGCGCCATCTCGGACGCCGATCAGGCCAATTCCATCATCGCCGCCGGCCGCGCCGACCTGTGCGCGGTGGCGAGGCCGCATCTGGCCGATCCCGCCTGGACCCTGCATGAAGCCGCCCGCATCGGCTTCGCCGACATCGCCTGGCCACGCCAGTACCTGTCGGGCAAGGGCCAGTACGAGACCAATCTGGCCCGAAGCCTGGAGGCGGGACGAGGGTAGCGGCGGCCGGCGAAAACGCTTTTGGAGTCCGACGCCTGTGATATACTGCCCAGCCCTGCCTCGGGGGGCAGTCCTCGTTCACTTCAGGTAGTCAGCAAACCGCCATGAAACTGACCATCGAGCGTGCCGCGCTGTTGAAGTCGCTGGCCCATGTGCAGAGCGTCGTCGAGCGTCGGACCACCATTCCGATCCTGTCGAACGTCAAACTGGAAGGCCGGTCCGGCGCGCTGTCCCTGAACGCCACCGACATGGACCTGGACATCGTCGAATCGGTCGCCGCCGACGTGGTGCGCCCCGGCGCCACCACCGCGCCCGCCCACACCTTCTACGAGATCGTCCGCAAGCTGCCCGACGGCAGCCAGGTCGAGATCGAATTCAACGCCGACGATTCCCAGCTGACGCTGCGCTCGGGCCGGTCCAAGTTCTCGCTGTCCTGCCTGCCGGTCGAGGATTTCCCGGTCCTGTCGGGCGGCGATCTGCCGTTCAGCTTCACCCTGGCCGCCGCCGAGCTGAAGACCCTGATCGACCGCACCCGCTTCGCCATCTCCACCGAGGAGACGCGCTACTACCTGAACGGCATCTACCTGCACGCCACCAACGCCGGTGGCGGCGACGTCATGCGCGCCGTCGCCACCGACGGCCACCGTCTGGCGCGGGCCGAGATCACCCTGCCCAATGGGGCCGCCGGCATGCCCGGCATCATCATCCCGCGCAAGACCGTCACCGAGATCCGCAAGCTGATCGACGAGACCGAGTGCGAGATCACGGTGTCGCTGTCCGAGACCAAGCTGAAATTCGCCTTCGGCGACGCGGTGCTGACCTCCAAGCTGATCGACGGCACCTTCCCCGATTACGAGCGAGTGATCCCGGACGGCAACGACAAGATCCTGGAAGTCGACTGCAAGAGCTTCGCCCAGGCGGTGGACCGCGTTTCCGCCATCTCCACCGAGAAAAGCCGCGCCATCAAGCTGAGCCTGGAAAAGGGTACCGCCACCCTGTCGGCCTCCAGCCCCGAGAACGGCAGCGCCGTCGAGGAGATCGAGGCCAATTACGACTCGACACCGCTGGAAATCGGCTTCAACTCGCGCTACCTGATGGACATCCTGGCCCAGGTCGAGGGCGAGACCGCCCTGTTCGCCATGGCCGACGCCGCCTCGCCGACGGTAGTGCGCGAGGTCGCCGACAGCGGCGCCGTCTATGTCCTGATGCCGATGCGGGTGTGATCGGACCGGACGCCGACAAGACGGGCGGCGGCTTGAACCGGCTGGCGGTCCTCCGCCTCAGCCTTGGCGATTTCCGCTGCTACAGGCGCCTGCGCCTGGAGGTGGAATCCCGGCCGGTGGTGCTGACCGGACCCAACGGCGCCGGCAAGACCAATCTGCTGGAGGCGCTGTCCTTCCTGGTTCCCGGCCGGGGCATGCGCCGCGCCAGCCTGGGCGACCTCGCCCGCCACGGCCTGGAGGCCGGAGCGCCCTGGGCGGTGGCGGCGGTGCTGGCCGACGGCACCGAGATCGGCACCGGCCGCGAGGCGGGAGCCGAGCGACGGACCGTCCGACTGGACGGGCAGCCGGCCCGTCCGGGCGATCTGGCGGCCAAGGTTTCGGCGCTGTGGCTGACCCCGGCCATGGACCGCCTGTTCACCGAGGGGGCCGGCGGCCGGCGCCGCTTCCTGGACCGCATGGTGTTCGGGGTCGAACCGGGCCACGCCGCCCAGGCAAGCGCCTACGAGCACGCCATGCGCGAGCGCTCGCGCCTGCTGAAGGCCGGAGGGGGCGATTCCTCCTGGCTGGCGGCGCTGGAGGACGGCATGGCGCGCCACGGAATCGCGGTGGCCGCCGCCCGGCTGCGGACGGCGATCCGGCTGGACGCGGCCTGCCGCCAGGGACTGGGGCCGTTTCCCGCCGCCAGTCTGGCGGTGAAGGGCGACGTGGAGACCTGGCTGGCGGCCGGCATGGACCCGGCCCAGGCCGAGGAACGGCTGCGGGCGGCGTTGCGCCAGGCGCGGCCGCGCGACGAGGCGGCGGGCGGCGCCACGACCGGACCGCACCGCAGCGACATGGCGGTGCGGCACGCGGCCAGGGACACGCCGGCGGCGCAATGCTCCACCGGCGAGCAGAAGGCGGTGCTGGTGGCGATGGTGCTGGCGCAGGCCAGGGTGCAGGCCGCCGAAACCGGACGGGCGCCGCTGCTGCTGCTGGACGAGGTGGTGGCGCATCTGGACGATATCCGGCGCGCCGCCCTGTTCGACGAGCTTTGCGTCCTGGGGGCGCAAAGCTGGATGACCGGAACCGACGATGTCCTGTTCGACGGCTTCGGTGAAAGGGCTCAGTTCTTCCGGGTGGCGGACGCGACCGTTCTGCCCCGGCAACATACAGCAAGGTGACGTTATGACGACCCAGCCTCCCGTGCCCGAACTGACCGCCACCCAGGCGGCGGCCGAGGAATACGGCGCCGATGCCATCAAGGTGCTGCGCGGCCTGGAAGCCGTGCGCAAGCGGCCGGGCATGTATATCGGCGACACCGACGACGGCTCGGGCCTGCATCACATGGTCTACGAGGTGGTGGACAACGCCATCGACGAAAGCCTGGCCGGCTGGTGCACCCGCGTCGACGTCACCTTGAACGGCGACGGCTCGGTGACGGTGCGCGACGACGGCCGCGGCATTCCCACCGACATCCACAAGGAAGAGGGCATATCGGCGGCCGAGGTCATCATGACCCAGTTGCATGCCGGCGGAAAGTTCGACCAGAACTCCTACAAGGTGTCGGGCGGCCTGCACGGCGTCGGCGTCTCGGTGGTCAACGCGCTGTCCGAAATCCTGGACCTGCGGGTCTGGCGCGCCGGCAAGGAGCACGCCATGCGCTTTCGCATGGGCGAGGCCGAGGCGCCGCTGAGGATCGTCGCCGATTGCGGCGACAGGACCGGCACCGAGGTCACCTTCCTGCCCAGCCCGACCATCTTCACCAAGACCGAGTTCGACTTCACCACCCTGGAGCACCGCCTGCGCGAGCTGGCCTTCCTCAATTCCGGCGTCCATCTCCGCCTGACCGACCTGCGCCATGGCGAGGCGGTGATCTCCGACCTGCATTACGAGGGCGGCACCGAGGCCTTCGTCCATTATCTCGACCGGTCCAAGACGGCGCTGCACAGCCCGCCGATCGTGGTCCGGGGCGAGAAGGACGGCATCACCGCCGAGGTCGCCATGGAATGGACCGACAGCTATCACGAGACCCAGCTGTGCTTCACCAACAACATCCCGCAGCGCGACGGCGGCACCCATCTGGCCGGCTTCCGCGGCGCCCTGACCCGGACCGTCAACAACTACGCCAACGAATCCGGCATCGCCAAGAAGGAGAAGGTGGCGCTGTCCGGCGACGACATGCGCGAGGGCCTGACCTGCGTGCTGTCGGTCAAGGTCCCCGACCCCAAGTTCAGCAGCCAGACCAAGGACAAGCTGGTATCGTCCGAGGTCCGCCCGGTGGTCGAAAGCGTCGTCGGCGAGAAGCTGGCCGAGTGGTTCGAGGAACATCCCCAGGAAGCCCGCAAGATCGTCACCAAGGTGGTCGAGGCCGCCGCCGCCCGCGAGGCCGCCCGCAAGGCGCGCGAACTGACCCGGCGCAAGGGCGTGCTCGACATCGCCACCCTGCCCGGCAAGCTGGCCGATTGCCAGGAGCGCGATCCGGCGCTGTCGGAACTGTTCATCGTCGAGGGCGATTCCGCCGGCGGCTCGGCCAAGCAGGGGCGCAACCGCGCCAATCAGGCGATCCTGCCGCTGCGCGGCAAGATCCTCAACGTCGAGCGCGCCCGCTTCGACAAGATGCTGTCCTCGGCCGAGATCGGCACCCTGATCGCCGCGCTGGGCACCGGCATCGGCCGCGAGGATTTCAACGTCGACAAGGCGCGCTACCACAAGATCATCATCATGACCGACGCCGACGTCGACGGCAGCCATATCCGCACCCTGCTGCTGACCTTCTTCTATCGCCAGATGCCGGAACTGCTCGACAGGGGCTATCTCTACATCGCCCAGCCGCCGCTGTACCGGGCCAAGCGCGGCCAGAGCGAGGTCTATCTGAAGGACGACCGGGCGCTGGAGGAATACCTGATCGACGCCGGCCTGACCGACGCGGTGCTGCGCCTCGCCGGCGGCGCCCGCATGCTCGGGGCCGACCTGCGCGCCCTCACCGACCAAGCCCGCACCGCCAAGACCCTGCTGGGTCCGCTGTCGCGCCGGGTTCCCATGAAGGTGGTGGAACAGGCCGCCATCGCCGGTGCCCTGGATTCCACCGTGCTGACCGATTCCGTCCGCGGCGCCCAGGCGGCGGAGACGGTGGCCGGCCGTCTCGACGCCCTGGAAAATCCCCTGGAACGCGGCTGGCGCGGCGAGTGGACGGAAGGCGACGGCTTCACCTTCACCCGCACCCTGAGGGGCGTCACCGAGACCCACCACCTGGATTCCGCCATCGTCCGATCGGCCGAGGCGCGCAGGCTGCACGATTCGGCGCCGGTGCTGCGCGAAACCTTCCAGGAGGCCGCCACCCTGATCGCCAAGGACAAGGAGACCACCCTGTCCGGCCCGGTCGCCCTGGTTTCCGCCATCATGGAACAGGGCCGCAAGGGCATCGGCATCCAGCGCTACAAGGGCTTGGGCGAGATGAACCCGGAACAGCTGTGGGAAACCACCCTGGACCCGCAGGCGCGCTCGCTGCTTCAGGTCCGCGTCGCCCAGGCCGACGACGCCGAGCAGGTGTTCTCGACCCTGATGGGCGACGTGGTCGAACCCCGGCGCGAGTTCATCCAGACCAACGCCCTGAAGGTCTCCAACCTGGACGTGTAGTTATTTGCACGGTGTGTCGGGCGCCCCATAACCCGCAAATGATGAAGGCGGGCGTCGCCCCGCGCCCTATCCCCCGGTGACGCTCATGTGACGGCCGACCGCCGGGTGGGCGGCGCGGTCGATGATGAAGTCGTGGCCCTTGGGCTTGCGGCCGATGGCCTCGGTGATGGCGGCGTCCAGCAGGTGGTCGGATTCCGAGGCGCGCAACGGCGTCCTGAGGTCGGCGGCGTCGTTCTGGCCCAGGCACATATACAGCGTGCCGGTGCAGGTCACCCGCACGCGGTTGCAGGATTCACAGAAATTGTGGGTCATGGGGGTGATGAAGCCGATGCGCCGGCCGGTTTCCTCGACCCGCACATAGGTGGCCGGCCCGCCGGTGCGGTAATCGATGTCGGTCAGGGTCCAGCGGTGCTCCAGCCGCTGGCGCACCAGGGTCAGCGGCAGGTACTGTTCCGTCCGGTCGGCGTGGATCTCGCCCATGGGCATGGTCTCGATGAAGGTGAGGTCGAAGCCGTGCTCGCCGCACCATTCCACCAGATGGTCGTGCTCGTCCTCGTTGCCTTCCTTCAGGGCCACCGTGTTGATCTTGACGGCGAGGCCGGCGGCCTTGGCCGCCATGATGCCCTCGATCACCTGATCCAGCCGGCCCCAGCGGGTGATGGCCTGGAAGCGTTCGGGGTTCAGGCTGTCGAGCGAGATGTTGATGCGCCGGACGCCCGCCGCCGCCAGCCCGTCGGCATATTTGGCCAGCTGGGTGGCGTTGGTGGTGAGCGTCAGCTCGTCCAGCCGGCCGTCCTTGACCAGTTGGCCCAGATTGTCGATCAGGCTCATGATGTTGCGCCGCACCAGCGGCTCGCCGCCGGTCAGCCTCAGCTTGCGGACCCCGGCACGGACGAAGGCGGCGCACAGCCGCTCCAGCTCCTCCAGCGACAGCACCTCGGCCTTGGGCAGGAAATGCATGTCCTCGCCCATGCAATAGACGCAGCGCAGGTCGCAACGGTCGGTGACCGATACCCGCAGATAGCTGACGACGCGGCCAAACGGATCGATCATGGAAATGTCCTCGGCGAAACGGGCCGCCTCACTATATGGGAAGCCGATGGGCGTTCGTGAATGATCGTCATCGGGGACATTTGGAAAAATCCGGCGGACGCTTCTCGGCGAAGGCGGCGACCGCCTCCTTCAGCTCGGGACGCTTCAGGCAGAGGTCGAACACCGCCGCCTCGCGGGTCAGGCGGTCGAGGATCGGTTCCGGAGCGGTCTTCATCAGCGCCTTGACCATCAGCAAGGTGGCGCGCGGCTTGGCCGCCAGTTTGCGGCAGGCGGCCATGGCGACCGCTTCCAGCTCGTCGTCGGGCACCACGGCGTTGAGCAGGCCGGCCGCCAGGGCGGTGGCGGCGTCGAACGGCTCGCCCAGCATCAGCAGCTCGGCCGCCTTGCGATGCCCGGCCAGCTGGGCCAGGGTCTGGCTGGACCCGGCCTCGGGCACGATGCCCAGATTGATGAACGGCGTCAGGAAGCGGGCGGTGGGACTGGCATAGGCCAGATCGCAATGGGGTAGGATGGTGGCGCCGATCCCCATGGCGGCACCCCGCACCATGGCGACCACCGGCTTCTTCGCGGTGACCACGGCGCGGATGAAGGCGTCGGCCACCGAACCGGTCAGCGCCTCCCAGGTGAGGAAGTCCTTGAGGTCGTTGCCGGCGGTGAAATCGGCGCCGACGCCGGCCAGCAGGAAGACGCCGATGTCGTCGTCGGCCTCGCCCCTGGCGAAGGCCTCGGCCAGGGCGGCGTACATCTCGCCGACCAGGGCGTTCTTCTTGTCGGGCCGGTTCATGCGAATGATCATGACGCCGCCGTCTACCTGGGTAAGCACCAACTCGGTCATCCTTGGGCTCCTTGCGCGGGGGGTCTCCCTCGTCCACCCCTTCATGCCTGCCGGGGCTGTCGTTTTTCCGAAGGTTGCACGGTCCGGCGCGGCTGGCAAGTCGCAGCCGCCCGATATATGGTTGACGCCAGCGCAGAGGAATTGGAAACCGCCATGGCCCTCAACCCCGTCGTCATCATTCCGGCCCGCATGCACGCCACCCGCCTGCCGGGCAAGCCGCTGGCCGACATCCATGGCGAGCCCATGATCGTCCATGTCTGGCGCCGCGCCGTCCAGGCCGGCATCGGGCCGGTGGTGGTGGCCTGCGCCGAGACCGAGGTGTTCGACGCCGTCCATGCCCATGGCGGCAACGCGGTGATGACCGATCCCGACCTGCCCACCGGTTCGGACCGGGTGTGGCAGGCGCTGTGCGCCATCGATCCCGAGCACGGCTTCAACGCCGTGGTCAATGTCCAGGGCGACCTGCCCACCATCGATCCGGCGGTGATCCGCGCCGTGTTCACGCCGCTGAAGACCAAGGGCGTCGACATCTCCACCCTGGTGACCGAGATCGCCGTGGAGGAGGAACGCGCCAACCCCAACGTGGTCAAGGCGGTGGTCGGCCTCGCCCCCGGCCAGGCCATCGGCCGGGCGCTGTATTTCTCGCGCGCCACCGTGCCGGCCAATGCCGGACCGCATTACCACCACATCGGGCTGTACGCCTATCGCCGCAAGGCGCTGGCCAAATTCGTCCAGTTGCCCCAGGGCGTGCTGGAACGGCGCGAGAAGCTGGAGCAATTGCGCGCCCTGGAGAACGGCATGCGCATCGACGCCGCCCTGGTTGACACCGTTCCGCTGGGTGTCGATACTCCCGCCGACCTCGAACGGGCCCGCGCCCTGCTGCGCTGAACGGTGAATTCCAAATGACCAGCACCCCCGATCCCAGCCGCGCCATTTCCTTCCAGGGTGAGCCCGGCGCCTATTCGCATCTGGCCTGCCGCAACGCCTATCCGGCCATGCAGCCGCTGCCCTGCGCCACCTTCGAGGACACCTTCGCCGCCGTGCGCGAGGGCCGCGCCCGCTATGCCATGATCCCCATCGACAATTCGGTGGCGGGGCGGGTGGCCGACGTGCATCACCTGATGCCCTATGCCGGGCTGCACATCATCGGCGAGCATTTCGAGCGCATCAGCCACCATCTGCTGGCGGTGCCGGGCGCCTCGCTGGAAACCATCAAGACGGTGAAAAGCCACGTCCACGCCCTTGGCCAGTGCCGCAACCTGATCCGCGAACTGGGCCTGAAGATCGTGGTCGGCGCCGACACCGCCGGCTCGGCCGCCGAGATCGCCGAGCGCAAGGACCCCTCGGTCGCCGCCATCGCCTCGGAACTGGCGGCGGAGGCCTATGGCCTGGTGTCGCTGAAGGCCGGCATCGAGGATGCCGAGCACAACACCACCCGCTTCGTGGTCATGGCCAGGGACGCGCTGGAGCCCAACCCCAACCAGCCCTGCATCACCACCTTCGTGTTCCGGGTGCGCAACGTGGCGGCGGCACTGTACAAGGCGCTGGGCGGCTTCGCCACCAACGGCATCAACATGACCCGGCTGGAAAGCTACATGGTGGGCGGCGAGTTCGCCGCCACCCAGTTCTTCGCCGACGTGGAGGGCCACCCCGCCAACCGCAACCTGCGCCAGGCGCTGGAGGAACTGGACTTCTTCAGCCACGAGGTGCGGATACTCGGGGTCTATCCGCTGCACCCCTACCGCATGCGGTCCAGGTGACTACCGCCGCATCCTGCGGAACAGCGGCCACGGCAACAGCCTGAGAATCAGCGCCGCCAGCAGCCAGCGGCGCGGCAGATAGGCCATGCCGGACGGACCGCCCAGGCGCGCGACCATGGCGCGGGCCACGGCTTCCGGGCGGACCACCAGCGGACCGGGACGCTCGTTTCCCAGCATGGTGGTGTCCATGAAGCCGGCCCGATAGAACTGGACGCGGCAACCGCCACCGTCCAGGCGATGCCGCAACGCCTCGAAATAGAATTCCAGGCCGCGCTTGGCCGAACCGTAGACCATGTTGCGCGAACGGCCGCGAACGGCGGCCACCGACCCCACTCCCACCAGATGGGACTGACCGTTCCGCATCAGGTCGGGCAGGAAGGCGTTGATGATCGATGCCGGCCCGGTGAGGTTGACGTCGATCAGGCGGCGCAGCGCCACATCCTCCATGATTCCGGCATCGGCGTCATCGCCTAGACCGGCAACCATGAACAACGCATCGAGTCCCCCCATCCGTTCCAGCACCCCGGTCCGCAGTTCCGCAACGTCGGGGGCGGCCAGATCCGCCTCCAGCCACTGGACGCGGGCATCGAAGCGTATGGAGAGATCGCGGGCCACCGGGTCGAGATCGCGGCCGTCGCGGGCCACCAGCATCACCTCGTGCCCGGCCTCGGCCAGACAGCCGGCCAGGGCGCGGCCCAGTCCGGCCGAGGCGCCGATCACCACCGCCTTCACAGCCCGATCCTCCGCGACAGCGAGGACTGCATCAGCCGGTCGGGATCAAAGGCCAGCAGGCGGGACCGGAACGTCTCCAGCCCGGAATACTGCGCCGCCACGGCGGCGGCGGGCAGGCGGGCGTCCTTCAAGATGTTGGCGCGGCAGCCCAGTTCGACGTCCAGCGCGTCGAGATCGGCGAACAGCGCCAGGGCGGCGCGCCCCCGCGCCACCTCGATGGCGAGGCTGAGCCCGTCGCCCTCGAAACGCAGCAGGCACGGCGCGCCGCCGAACGGCTTCATCACGCACAACCCCGGCGTGACCGAGTGACGGTCGAGCAGATGGCGCAGGCGGGCGATGTAGGCTTCGGCCATGTCCCAGGGGATCAGGGTCTGATGCTCGATGAAGCCGTTACGGCCATAGAGATAGAAATATTCGGGATTGGCCGCGAAGGGGAAGGTGGCGGCGGCGGCGTCCTGGCTCTTGGTGCCGCGCCACCGCCACGCCTGCATCCGGTTGAGGACGGCGATACCGGCACGGTTCATCACGCCCACCGGCAAGGCACGACGGTCCTGATCCAGTGCCCGGCAACGCCCCGGAATGGCGGCGACCTTCGGTTCATCCAGGTGACGGCCGACAAACACCAGCCCGGCGCCGGATCGGCCGGGCATCGCCAGATCGTGCCAGGAATACAGCAGGTCGGCCCCGTCCTTGCGGACCGCCAGAATTTCCGCCGCCTGCTCCAGCGAGTCCACCTTGACCGGCTCGGTCACCACCGGCCCGCCCGGCAGCGGCAGCAGCCGCAGGGTGACCGACAAAATCCAACCGGTCAGGCCAAAACCGCCGATGGTCAGCTCCAGCAGGTCGGGCCGTTCATCCGCCGACAGGCGCAACCGGCCATGGGCGGGATGGGCCAGTTCCAACGCCGTCACCCAACGACCGAAGCAGCCATGGGCCAGCGGATTCTTGCCGTGGACGTTGCCGGCGACGCAGCCGCCGACGGTGATGTCGGGATAACCCGGCTGCACCGCCACCAGCCAGCCGCGCGGCGCCAGGAACTCGAACAGACGGCCCAGGGTGATGCCGGCCTCGACGGTGATGGCGCCCTGGACCGGGTCGAAATCCAGGATGCGGTCGAAACGACGCATCTCGACGCTACGCACACCCTCGCCGAAGCTGGCGCCGGCCAACGACAATCCGGCCCCCATGGGAATGCATGCCCCCTGCGGCATCCGGTCGAAAAAGCGGTAGCGGTCAGGGCTTTCACGCCAGCCCAGCGCGCTTTCGCCAAAGCCCAGGCAGTGGAAAAGACGCCGGGCGGGAACCGTCATCCCGCCATCCGCATGTTGGTCTTGATCAGCTTGATGGCGCCCTTGGCCTTGGACATGAACTGATAGAGCGAGCCGGTCTGGATCACGCTGCGCAGAATGTAGCGCGGCCGGAAATAAAAGCGGCGATAGGACCATTTCTGAAGATTGACCAGGGTGGCGAGGTCCATGAACTCGTTCCAGTGATCGACGATGAAGTCCTTGGACGGCGCCTTGGCGAAATCCTGCCAACGGCCGGCGGCGATCACCCCCTGCCTGACCGCGTTCTCATACATCTCGGTATTGGGATAAAGCTTGAGGACCGACACCTGGGCGTAATCGGGGTCCAGTTCCATCAGGAATTCGATGTTGCGCCTGACGTCGGCCGGGGTCTTCTCGAACGGCTGGCCGATGATGAAATCGGCGACGGTGAGGATGCCCAGCTCGCGGCACCACATGAAGGCGTTGCGCACCTTCTCGGTGGTGGTGGCCTTCTTGAGGATCTTCAGTCCCTCGTCGCTGCCGGTCTCGACGCCGAACGAGATCATCCGCAACCCCGAAGCCTTGGCGCGGACCAGCGAGGCGCGGCTGACGGTATTGACCCTGCCGCGGAAATCCCAGGTGATCTTCAGCTTGCGGCGGTCCAGTTCGTCGCAGAACGCCAGCACCTTCTTCTCGTTGATGTTGAACAGATCGTCGTAGAAACGGAATTCCTTGTAGCCCATGGCCAGGCATTCCTCGATCTCGTCGCAGACGCTGGCCGGCGAACGTTCGCGGTAGCTCTTGATGGGAACGTCGCAGAAGGTACAGAGATAGGGGCACCCCCGCGACGACAAGATGGTGGCCAGATCGTCGGTCGAGCCGATGATGTTGTGATAGCGGTATTGGCGGATGTACTTGCGGTTGACGCGAGGCAGGCTCTCCAGGTCGTCGACATAGGCGGCCGGCACGTTGACGCGGGCCAGGAACCGCTTGTCGCGCACCGGGTTGTTGAGGTGATGCTTGATGGTCTCGCTGGTATAGACGCCCTTGATGTGGGTAAAGTCCTCGCCCTTCTCCAGGCAATCGACCAGCTGGGTGAACACCTCTTCGCCTTCGCCCACCACCACCGAATCGAATTCCGGCAGTTCAGCCGCCTCCTTCGGATAGGCGATGGGATGATGACCGCCCAGGCAGAGGTGGACGTGGGGCACCACCTCGCGGATCAGCCGCGCCGTCAGCACCACGTCCATCAGGCAGACGGTGAAGCTGGTGATGCCGGCCACGTCGGGACGGATCTCCTCGATATAGGCCTTCAACTCCGGATACCCGATGCGCTCGGCGACGCAATCCTTGAAGAACAGCTGGTGACCGGTGGTCCTGGCCTCCAGATGCGACAGCACGTACAGCGCCCCCAGCGGCGGAAAGTCGCCGAACGAATCGGCCTCCAGAAACTCCTCACCCTTTTCGTCGGGGTTCTCGATGACCTTGTTCCGATCCGGGGGGTTGATGATCAGGATGCGCATGGACCTGCCTATTTCTGCCAGACGGCGAGGACGGAGCGGCCGAAGGAATACCCGGCCAACGGGTCGGCCAGACGTGACAATGGCACCATCAGACGGTCCCAGGTCAACACTTGGCTTTGTGTGGGCATTCCCGACCGCAGCAGCAGGCGGTTGGCCAGCGAGGCCAGCAGCCCCACCGAATCCAGATAGCGGACCCGGACCGGCCGCGCCGCCGACGGAGCGATCGCCAGCAGGCCGGCGCGATGATAGCGGCGGAAGTGCCCGACCGCCTCGTCGAACGGAGTGAACAGCCACGCAAATGCCGGCGACAATACGATCAGATGGCCGCCGGGCCGCAGCAACCGCCATGCCCCCTCAAGCTCGGCCGCGTCGTGCTCGATATGCTCCAGCACGTCGATATAGACGACGCTGTCGCAGCAGGCCTCCCGCCCCTGGGCCAGAAGATCGGCGACGATTCCAGCTTCGACCCGGCAGGCGGCGGGCAGGCGGCCGGCGGCGATGCCGTCCCCGATGGCGGCGGCCATGGCCGGATCGGGTTCGAGGCACAGCCACGAGCGTTGCCCGGAAAACAGCAGGGCGGTGGTCCCCCCCAGGCCGGCCCCCACCTCGATGGCCTCGTCTCCGAGATAGGGCCGGATCTGGCCGGCGAAATAGCGCTTCCAGTTCAGGGCATGGGCGAACAGCGTCAGTTCGGCGCCCTGGTAGTCCATGGTGGTGGCGGAATCGCTCATTCGACCAGCGTGTCGATGCTTTGCACGTACATGTCGGCGTGCAGATGGGGAATCATCGGCATGTTGCTGCGTTCCTGCAAGGTCAGCAGGCTGGTGGACAGCAACCCGAACAGCACCGTCAACAGCGACAGCGCCAGAAAACCGATCATGTTCGACGCCCAGCCCGGAATCATCCAGTCGCTGCCGCTGAAGCGGATGATCACCACGCCCAGGGCGGCGATGCCCGTCACCGCCATGGCCGCCAGCGACAACCGCACCAGGACCGTATCGGAAAAGACGGTGATGGCCTGCATCCCATGCAGGATCAGGCTGACGAAATTCATCTTGGGCTGCCCCTCGTAGCGCCGCCCGCGAATGGTGGAAACGGTGTGGATGGGCAATTTGGAACGCAGGCAGGTGGCCGGCAGGCTGTTCCACAGATTAGGCATGAAGGACAGCCGCCGCGCCGCCGCCACCGTCATGGCCGAATAATTGCCGAATGACAGCCCGACTCCGGTCAGGCGGCGGAACAGCGACTTGTAGATGGCGTAGAACACCCGAAACACCCTGCCTTCGGAGCGCTTGGCCCGATGCGCCAGCACGATGGGCGCCTGACGCCGGGCCAGTGCCTCCAGCAGGCGGGGCAGGTCGGCGGGATCGTCCTCGCCGTCGCCATCCATCACCACCACGGCATCGACGCCGTCGCGCTTGGAGGCCAGGCTGAGACCGATGGTGATCGCCTTCTGATGGCCCAGATTGCAGGCAAGGCGGACAATGTCCACTCGCGCCACCCGCTGGAAGGCCGAACCGGCCCATTGGGCACGGTCCACCTCCACCGACGATCCGTCGTCGATCGCCAAAATCGTGGCACTGCCATCGAAGCCGGCAAGAGTGGCGTCGATATCATTGACGAGATGGCGAAACGACGCCCAGTCATTGAAGATCGGAATGACGAAAAGAATATTCATGGAACCATGCATCGCCGGATTTGCAGCGGCAGAATACGACGTATCCCCCCCCGCTGTTCAAGTTTTCGTTTCGGCCGGCCCGGGCTTGCCGCTGAGGATGCGGCAGAGTACAAGCATCCCCATGCGCAACCGGCCGGAATCATCCTGACATGTGCGGCCTCGCCGGCCTTTTCCTGCCCCGGACCGTTCCCGTGGTCGAGGCCGACATCGCCGCCATGCTGGCGGTGATGCGCCATCGCGGCCCCGACGGCGCCGGCCGCCACGTCTCGGACGACCGCCGGTTCCAGGCCGGCTTCACCCGCCTCGCCATCATCGACCTCGCCACCGGCGACCAGCCGCTGGTCCGGAACGGCGGCGAGACCGTGCTGCTGGGCAATGGCGAGGTCTACAACTACCGCAAACTGCGTTCGGAGTTGAGTATCCGGGGCCATGTCTTCCGCACCCAGGGCGACATGGAAGCGGCGCTGGAATGCTTCATCGCCCGGGGACGGGGCTTCGTCCACGACCTCAACGGCATGTACGCCATGGCGCTGTACGAGCGCTCGTCCCACCGCCTGCTGCTGATCCGCGACCGCCTGGGCGTCAAGCCGCTGTACTGGGCGAAAGCGGCGGGCGGCGGCATCGTCTTCGCCTCCGAGATCAAGGCGCTGTTCGCCTCGGGCCTGATCGCGCCCCGGATCGACCAGGACGCGGTGGCCACCTTCCTGGCGCACGGCTACGTGCCGGCGCCGGCCACCCTCTATGGCGGGGTGTTCAAGCTGCCGCCGGCCTCGATCCTGAGCGTCGAATCCGATGGCACCATCGCGGTCGAGCGCTATTGGCGGCCTGCTCCCGCCGCCGGCCTGCCCACCGACGAGGCCGGCATCCGCGCCCATCTGGTGGAGATCCTGGACGACGCGGTGGGGCTGCAACTGCGCTCGGACGTGCCGGTGGGCGCCATGCTGTCGGGCGGCCTGGATTCCGGGCTGCTGGTGGCGCTGGCGGCCGGGCGGCTGGACCGGCCGCTGAAGACCTATACCGTGCGCTTCCTGGGGGCCGGCGTCGACGAGACGCCGCTGGCGGCGGCGGTGGCACAGCGCTACGGCACCGACCACACCGTGTTCGAGCTGGAGACCGGCAGCGCCGCCCAATTGCTGCCCCGCCTCGCCTGGCACGCCGACGAGCCGTTGGCCGACGCCTCGCTGCTGCCCAATCACCTGATCAATCAGGTGATTGGCCGCGAAACCCGGGTGGTGCTGAACGGCACCGGCGGCGACGAACTGTTCGCCGGCTACGGCCGCTATTTCCGGCTGCCGGTGGAAGCCCGCTGGCTGCGCCTGCCGCGACCACTGCGCCGGCTGGCCGAATCCCTGGTGGGGACCGTCAACCCCTTCCTGGCGTGGCAACTGGCCCGCGCCGAAAAGTTCGACACCGATCGCGGCGGCTATTTGCACGACCATTCCACCTTGTTTCCGCCGCCGGTCCGCGCCCTGCTGGGCGGCAGCCTGCCCGGCGCGGCGCCGGCCCAGTCGCGCTTCTTCGCCGAGTTCGCCGGCCCCGCCGACAGCGGCGCGCTGTATGCCGAGTTGCAGACCTATCTGCCGGAAGACCTGCTGTGCCTGCTGGACCGCACCACCATGGCCCATTCGGTGGAGGGCCGGGTGCCGCTGCTGGACCACCGGCTGGTGGAGGCCGCCCTGGCGGTGCCGCCCGCCATCCGCACCCCCGGCGGCCGCCAAAAGGCGCTGGAACGCGCCATCGCCGCCGATTACCTGCCCGAGGCGCTGCTGAGCGCCCCCAAGCAGGGCTTCGCCTCGCCGGTGCCGGCCTGGTTCGCCCAGGGCGGGCTGACGCCGCTGGCGCGGCGGCTGCTGACCCGGAAGGAAACCCTGGAGCGCGGCTGGTGGAGCCGGGACGGCATCGAACGCCTGCTGCGTGATCCCGGCCGCCACGCCTTCCGCCTTTACGCCCTGCTGGCGCTGGAGCTGACGGTGCGGCTGCATGTGGAAGGATCGCATGCCGAGGCGCCCGCCTTCGGACTGGCGGAGATGGCCGATGGCTGACCTCGCCGACGTCTCGGTGGTGATGCCCGCCTTCAACGCGGCGGCGACGGTGGAGCGCGCCCTGGCCTCCATCGCCGCCCAGACACTCCGGCCGCGCGAGGTCATCGTGGTGGACGACGGCTCCACCGACGACACGGTGGCGCGGGTCCGGTCCATGATGGGGCACATGAACGGCATCCGGCTGCGGCTGTTCACCCAACGCAACGCCGGCGCCGGAGCGGCCCGCAACCGGGCGGTGGCGGAAGCGGCGGGTGGCTGGCTGGCCTTTCTCGATTCCGACGACGAGTGGCTGCCGGCCAAGCTGGAGCGTTCGCTGCGGGTCTCGCAAGACGGCGGCCTGATCATGTCGTCGCACAACCTGTTCAACGTCGCCCCCGACGGGACCGAGACCCTGAACGACAGCCGTGCCCGCTGGCTGCGCGATCCCTCCGATCCCTACCGCACCTTGTTCCTGCGCGGCTTCATCTCGTCGTCCACCGTGCTGGTGCGGCGCGACGCGGTGGTGGCGGTGGGCGGCTTCGACGACACCTTGCGCTCGGCCCAGGATTACGAATTGTGGCTGGCGGTGCTGGCCGGTGCCGGCCGGCGGTTCGAGACCTTCGCCGATCCGCTGCTGCGCTATACCCTGGCACCCGAGGGCATCACCAGCCGCATCGACCGCAAGGTGGCGTGCTCGCTGGCGATTCTCCACCGCCACATGGGCATCCTGAAGCGCCTGCCCGGTCCGGTGCTGGTTCCGGTGCTGCTGCGCGCCCTGATCATCCATTACGAGGCGGTGCAGGGCTACCGCGTCCGGGGCGAGTGGGCCGGCGTCGTCCGTCAGCTGGCGCTGTGCCCGCTGCGCCTTGCCGAAATGCTGATCCGCCTGCCCTTCGCCGACGGCGACCGCCCCGATTTCCTGGCGCGGCTGAAACCGGCCGAGGAGGTGAGCCCATGTGCGGCATAGCCGGCCTGTCGGCCGCCACCCCCGACATCCTCGCCCGGCTGGGAGACATCCTCGCCCATCGCGGTCCCGACGGGTCGGGGACGTTGGTCTGCGAGCGTACCGGCTTTGGACTCGTCCATACCCGCCTCGCGGTGATCGACCTCAGCGAGGGCGGCCGCCAGCCCATGGAATCGCCATGCGGCCGCTGGGTGATCGCCTTCAACGGCGAGATCTACAACCACGCCCAGTTGCGGGCCGAGTTGGAGGGGCGCGGCCATTCCTTCCGCAGCGCCAGCGATACCGAGGTGCTGCTGGCCCTGCTGGCCGGCGAGGGCGAGGCGGCGCTGAGCCGGCTGGTGGGCATGTTCGCCTTCGCCCTGCTGGACCGCCACACCGGGCGGGTGCTGCTGGCCCGCGACCGGGTCGGCATCAAGCCGCTGGTCTATGGCGCCCTGCCCGGCGGCGGACTGGCCTTCGCCTCCGAGATCGCGGCGCTGAAGACGGTGCCGGGCATCGACCTGGACACCGACCGCCGGGCCATGAGCGAATTCCTCGCCTGCCTCTACGTGCCGGCGCCGCGCACCATCCATGCCGGCATCAGGAAGCTTCCCCCCGGCCATGTCCTGCGCTGGAGCCCCGGAACCGCCCCGGTAATCGAGTGCTGGTGGCGGCCCGCCTTCACCGGAGGCCGCGCCCTGTCGGTGGACGAGGCCACCGAGGAGCTGATGCCGGCCCTCCGGGCCGCCGTGCGGTCCTGCATGGTGGCCGACGTGCCGGTGGGTTGCTTCCTGTCGGGCGGCATCGATTCCTCGGTGATCGCCGCCCTGATGGCCGAGGCGCGGGGCCGCAATCAGGTTTCCAGCTTCACCATGACCTTCGATCAGGCCGCCTATGACGAGCGCGACGCCGCCAAGGTGGTGTCGGCGCATGTGGGAACCCTGCACACCGAATTGCCGGCCTCGGCCGGGCTGGTGGACGGGCTGGACCGCATGATCGCCGCGTTCGGCGAGCCGTTCGGCAATCCCACCGCCCTGCTGATCGGCGATCTCGCGGCCAGCGCAAGACGCCACGTCACCGTGGCGCTGGTGGGCGACGGCGGCGACGAGGTGTTCGCCGGCTATCCCCGCTATCACGGCGGCCTGCTGGCGGCCAGATGGCGGCGGATTCCGGTATTCCTGCGCAAGGGAGTGATCGAGCCCGCCGTGGCCCTGCTGCCGGAAAGCTCGTCGGGCAATCATTCCCTGCGCCGCATCCGCGAATTCGTCGCCGGCGCTGGCCTGGAGGATGCCGAGATGTACGCCTCGTGGGTGGAATACTTCCCGCCCGGGGAGCGCCGGGCCCTGCTGGGCGGCGGCCTGCCGTCCAGGCCCATCGCCGATCTCTACCGCGCCACCGGGCGGACCGATCCGCTGGATGCCATGCAGGAGACCGACCTGCTGTCGTTCCTGCCCGGCAATCTGATGGCCTATGGCGACGCCATGAGCATGATGCACGCCCTGGAACTGCGGCTGCCGCTGCTGGATCACCGGCTGATCGAACTGGTGCAGGACCTGTCGGCCGGCCTGCGCTTTGCCGCCGGCAAGAAGACCCTGCTGAAATCGGCGGCGCGCCGCCTGCTGCCCGCCGCCATCGTCGACCGGCCCAAGCTGGGCTTCAACCCGCCCATGGGGTTGTGGCTGAAAAATGAACTGGCCGCCATGGTGGCCGAACGGCTGGTGCCGGAGCGCATGGCCGCCCTTGGCCTGGACTGGCCGGCGGTGGAGCGCCTGCTGGCCGAGCACCGCGCCGGCCGCCGCGATTGCTCGCTGGCGGTGTGGGCGCTGCTGGTGCTGGAACGCTGGGAGGCGACGGCGGCATGATCACCACCGCGCCGCTGCCCCGATGGTCCGACCTCGCCCGGCTGGCCCGCGCCGTTCCCGCCGATCCGGTGGCGATCTCGCCCTGGCTGAAGCCGTGGGATTCGGGATTCCTCACGCCCCGCACCGCGTGGTCGCTGGCCGCCATCGCCGGGGCGGTGTCGACGCGCGCCGGCCTGCCGGCCCGCGTCCTGCTGCCCGGCTGGATCTGCGATCAGTCGCTGTGGCCGCTGCGCCGGACCGGGGCGGAGCTGACGTTCCTGCCGGTGCTGCCCGACGGCGGCATGGACTGGGCCGCCGCCGAGGCGCTGGGCGGCATCGACGTGGTGGTGGTGGTTCATACCTTTGGCCGTCCCGCCGGGATGGATGCGGCCCGCGATTTCGCCAGCCGGCGCGGCGCCCTGCTGGTCGAGGACGCCGCCCATGCGCTGATGCCCGGCCCCGGCATTCACGAGGCCGGCGACATGGTGCTGTATTCGCCGCACAAGCTGCTGGCGGTGCCGGAGGGCGCCGTCCTGGCGGTGCGTCCCCGCGCCGGGGAGTGGAGCGGCTCCATCGCCGATTCCCTCGGCCGGCCGGCGACGGCGGCCAATGACCACCGCTGGCTGGCGCGGCGCCTGATTCAACGGCTGATTCCCGACATGGCGCGCCGCTGGCTGCCCCAGGGCGGCCAGACCGATTTCCTGACCGATCCGCCGACCATGGACATGGCGCCGCCCGAGGCGCCGTCGGGGCTCTCCCGCCGGCTGCTGGCGGCGGCCGACCCCGAGCGCGAGGCCGGGCGGCGCCAGGACAACGATGCCGCCCTGCGCGAGGCCCTCGCCCCCCTGCCCGACCTGCGGCCGCTGTTCGCCGCCGGCGATTGGGTACCCTACCGGCTGGCGCTGCGGGCCGCCTCGCCCAAGGCGGCGGCCTTGCGCTACCAGGCGCTGCGCCGGGCCAGGCTGCCGGTGGAAAGCTGGCCCGACCTGCCGCCCGAGGTGCTGGCCGATCCCGCCCATGCCGAGGGCGCGGTGCTGCTGCGCCGCTCGGTCCTGCTGCTGCCGGTTCACGGCGCCCTGGAGCCCGGCCGTCTGGCGGCGGCCTATGCCAAGGTGTTGCGATGAGCCTTCTGGTCGAGTGGAACCTGCTGGACCGTCCCGCCTGGGAATCCCTGTTCGCCCAGGCCGGGCGCTCGACCCTGGTGCAGAGCTGGGCCTGGGGCGAGGCCAAGCGTGCCGTCGACGGCTGGCGGCCCCATCGGGCGGCGGTGATCTGGGCGGGCCAGCCGGTGGCGCTGGCCCAGGTGCTGGAAAAGCGGGTGGGTGGGCTGGTCCGGATCGGACGGCTCAACCGCGGCCCGGTCTGGCTGCGCCACGACCTGTCGGCCAAGGACAGGCTGGTGGTGATCGAGGCGCTACGCTCGCGCTGGCGCTGGTACAAGCTGGCGGCGCTGGCGCTGGCCCCGGAACTGCCCGAGGGCGTCGTGGTGCCGGGATTCCGGCCGCGCGCCGCCGATCGCTGGTGCTCGGCCTGGCTGGACCTGACCCAGCCGCCCGAGACCCTGCGCAAGCGCCTGGACGGCAAATGGCGCAACATGCTGAACGCCTCGGAAAAGGCCGGCCTGCTGGTGGAGGCCTCGCCCGGCTATCTGCCCTGGCTGCTGGACCGTTACCGCGAATTGCTGCGCGACAAGGGCTTCGGCGCCACGCCCCCGGCCCTGGTGGAAGCGCTGGCCGAGCACGCCTTCCGCCCCGACGACATGCTGGTGCTGCGCGCCCAGAGCGCGGCCGAATCGGGTGGCGGCCACGATTCGGTGGCCGGCATCCTGCTGGCCCGCCATGGCGATGCCGCCACCTATCTGATCGGCTGGAGCGGCGACGACGGCCGCCGCCTCAAGGCCAGCAACCGGCTGCTGTGGCAGGCGGTGGTGGACTTGCCCCGGCTGGGGGTGCGCTGGCTCGACCTGGGCGGCATCGACGACAAGCTGACGCCGGGCATCGCCGCCTTCAAGCGCGGTATGAACGGCGAGGAATACCGGCTGGCCGGCGAATTCATCGGGGCGTGACGCCCTGTTCCTCGGCCAGCATCTCTTCCAGCGCCGCCGCGTCCTCGGCCTCGATCACGGCGCGGCAGATTTCCCAGGGAAAGCCGGCCCGGCCCAGGGCGGCAAGGTCGCGGTCGCGGAATTCCGCCCGCTTGCCGCCGGCGCGGAACGGCCCCAGCCGCCGCCGCCGCGCCAGGGCGATGGCGGCGGCCCGGTCGGGAACCGGATGGGATTCGGCCAAGGTCTCCAGCGCCGCCTCGGCGGTTTCGGCCTCGACCCCCTTGGCCGCCAGGGTGGCGCGGATGGTCCGCAGGCTGCCGCCCCGGCGGTGCAGGGCGCGGACCCTGGCCTCGGCATAGGCGCCGTCATCGAGATAGCCCAGCCCCGCCAGCCGGGCGATCACCGAATCCACCACCTGGGCGGCGTCGGACCGCTCGCCGCCCCAATGGGCCAGCGAGCGGTCGGCCTTGCGCATCAGCACCCGGCGGAGATTGGCCCTGGACGACGCGAAGCGTTCGAGATAATGCAGCGCTGCATTCTCGATATAGGATGCGGTGATCTTGGGCGGCGGACGCCGCTCGGTCCGGGTGGTCATGGGAAGAGGTATAGCATGAGAGACGACGCCAATCCCCTGCCCCCGCCGCCGCGCAGCTACGGCGCCGTCAACTGGCTGGGAGCCTGGACCCTGTTCATGAAGGAGGTCCGCCGCTTCCTCAAGGTCTATTTCCAGACCATCATGGCCCCGGTGGTCACCACCTTGCTGTTCCTGGCGGTGTTCTCGCTGGCGCTGGGCCCGGTCGCGGCCGAGGTCGGGGGGGTGCCGTTCATCCAGTTCCTCGCCCCCGGCCTGATCATGATGGCCATGGTCCAGAACGCCTTCGCCAATACCTCGTCGTCGCTGATCATCGCCAAGGTCCAGGGCAACATCATCGACATGCTGATGCCGCCGCTGTCGGGCATCGAGATGACCCTGGCGGTGGCGCTGGGCGGCGTCGCCCGCGGCCTGGCGGTGGGCTGCGCCGTCACCGCCGCCATGGTGGTGTTCGTGCCCATGCAGGCCTCGGCCCCCGGCCTGATCGTCTATCACGCGGTGATGGGCTCGCTGATGCTGTCGCTGCTGGGCATGCTGGGCGGCATCTGGGCCGACAAGTTCGACCACATGGCCGCCGTCACCAATTTCATCGTCACGCCGCTGTCGTTCCTGTCGGGCACCTTCTATTCCATCGAGCGCCTGCCCGAGAATCTGCACGCCTTCGCCCTGGCCAATCCGTTCTTCTACATGATCGACGGGTTCCGGGCCGGCTTCATCGGCCACGGCGACGCCCCGGCGGCGGTGGGCGTGGCCGTGGTGGCGGTGGCCGACTGCCTGCTGCTGGCCGCCACCTGGCGCATGCTGGCCACCGGCTACAAGCTCAAGGGATAGGCCCGATTTTCGAACCATGCCAAAAATTAAAATAGGGTGAAGACCTGAGGGCAGTGTCCGCGCTATGATGCGTCCTCAAAGTCTGTCAGAGCATCAGGGGAGAAACCATGGGCTCGTGGCGGGGATGGGTCCTGGCGGCTTCGTTCGCCCTTTGGCCGGGAATTCCGGCCGAGGCGGCGTGCACGGCGAAGCCAGCCAGCCCCTCGGAACTCGGCCAATGCACCGTCGCCGCCCAAGCGGGCGACACGGTCGCCGCCTTATGGCTGGGCGACGTCCTGGCCAATGCCGCCAGCCCGGCCTACGACCCCGCCGCCGCCATCGGCTGGTGGGAGCGGGCGGCGAACGGCGGCGGCACCACCGCCCTGCGCCGCCTGTTCGACGCCTACTGGTATGGCCGTGGCGCCGATAGGAACGCCGCCCTGGCGCGTTCCTATCTCGACCGGGCCGCCGCCCAGGGCGCGCCCTGGGCGCGGCTGGTCCGCGCCTACCTGCTGGAAGGCGAGGACGGCGCCGCCGCCGCCGAGCTGTATTCCTCCCTCGCCGCCGAGGGGAATTGCCTGGCCCAGCTGCGGATGGCCCACGGCCACGATCGCGGCGGCTGGCTGGAAAAGAACCGGTCGCAGGCGCTGTTCTGGGTGATGGTGGCGGCGGGCAGCCGCCGCGACCTGGGCCGGCCGGAAAGCCATCCCCTGTTCGAAAGCCGTTTCCGCTACGGCGATTGCGCCGCCGAATCCTATTTTCTCAAGGCGGAGCTGGCCAAGGCGATTCCCTCCGACCTGCTGGCCAAGGTCGAGACCTCGGCGGCGGCGTGGCGTCCCGGACGCCTGCCCGAACGCCAGGGGCCGGTCGAGGTTCCCGCCGCCCTGGGAGTTCCCCCCGCCGGCCATGGCGCCGTCGCCGCCGAGGCCGCCAAGCTGCCGCAATGGCAGCCGCTGCCGGCATCGCTGCGCCGCTCGCCCGGCCGCGCCCGGATGGGGGCCGAAGACGTGTTCGCCACCGTCGGCCGGTCCGTCCATGTGGTGGTCGCGGCGCGCAACGACGACGATCTCAGGGAACGCAAGGTCCGCTATGGCTCGGCCGTCGCCATGGATGAACGCACCCTGGTCACCAATTGCCACGTCATCGCCGAAATGGCGTCGGTCTGGCTGCGCCAGGGCCGCCAGATGGTCCGCGCCACGCCGTCGGGCGGCGATTCCGAAACCGACCGCTGCCAGCTGACGGTGTCGCCGGGCCGGCTGTCGGCGGTGCCCGGCGTGCGGTCGTGGGACGACCTGAAGGTGGGCGAGACCGTCTATTCCATCGGCGCCCCCAGGGGATTGGAGGCGACGCTGGGCCAGGGGCTGGTGTCCGGCCTGCGCAGCATCAAGGGCATCCGCTACGTCCAGACCAGCGCCCCGATCTCGGCCGGCTCGTCGGGCGGCGGCCTGTTCGATTCCGCCGGCAATCTGGTGGGCATCACCACCTTCCACATCCGCGACGCCGACGGTCTCAACTTCGCCATCGCGGTGGACGATTTCTTCCGCTGATCCGGCGCCCCGGCGTCACAGCGCGTGCATCACCGGCCCGGCATTGCCGGTGGTCAGGTTGCGGTAGCGGGCCAGGGCCCACACCGGGAAGAACTGCCGGTAACCGTGGTAGCGCAGGTAGAACACGCGGGGAAAGCCGACGGCGGTGTAATGCGCCTCGTCCCACAATCCCTCGTCGTTGCGGGTGCGCATCAGATAGTCGACGCCACGCGCCACCGCCGGATTGGCGACCTCGCCGGCGGCCATCAGGCCCAGCAGAGCCCAGGCGGTCTGGGACGGCGTCGACACCGTCGCCTCGCCGCGCGGCTGGTCGGTCCAGTACGAGCGCCCGTCCTCGCCCCAGCCGCCGTCCTCGCGCTGCTTCGATTCCAGCCAGCGCACCGCCTTGCGCATGGCGGGATGGTCGTGGGCGATGCCGGCGGCGTTCAGCGCCGCCAGCGACGACCAGGTGCCGTAGATGTAATTGGTGCCCCAGCGGCCGAACCACGAGCCGTCGGCCTCCTGCTCGCGCAGCAGGTAATCGACGCCTTCATGCGCGGTCACGTCGGAATGACGCTTGCCCAGGACCGACAGCACCGAGACGCAGCGGGCCGACACGTCGGCGGTGGGCGGGTCCAGCAGGGCGCCGTGATCGGCGAAGGGAATGTGGTTGAGGTAATAGGCGGTGTTCTCGGCGTCGAACGCCCCCCAGCCGCCGTCCTTGCACTGCATGCCGCGCAGCCACACCGCGCCCTTGCGGATGGACTCCCCGTAAGCCTGCGGATCGACCCGGTCCAGCGCCGCCATCACCACGGCGGTGTCATCCACGTCGGGGTAATGGGGATTGGCGTACTGGAAGGCCCAGCCGCCCGGTTCCAGCCCGGGGCGCTGCGCCGCCCAGTCGCCGACCACGTCGGTGATCTGGCGTTCCACCATCCAGTCGCAGGCCTTGCGGGCGGCCGCCTCGGCCTCGGGGCCGCCGACCTCCAGCATGGCGTGGGTGGCCAGGGCGGTGTCCCAGATCGGCGACAGGCAGGGCTGGACCCAGGCGCGCTCGCCCTCCTCGACGATCAGGTTGCGGATCGACTGCTTGGCGATGACCACGCGGGGATCGTCCTTGGGCACGCCCAGCACGTCGTACATCAGCACCGAATTGACCATGGCGGGAAAGATGGCGCCCAGTCCGTCGATTCCGTTCAGGCGTTCGTCGACGAAGGCGACGGCCCTGTCGATGGCCCGCCGGCGCAGTCCCTTGGGAAAGAAGGGGAAAACCTTGTGCAGCACCCGGTCCAGCGCCCGGAACACATAGGCCCAGTTGGAGCGCGCCTCGTCCAGGTACCAGTTGGTCACGGTCTCGGGCGGGGTGACGAACAGTTCCGGGATATTGACGTTCAGCGGGTTGCGCGCCCTGGGGCGCAGGCTCATCAGCACCACCAGCGGCACGATGACGGTGCGCGACCAGTAGCTGACCTTGTCCAGGTGGAACGGGAACCACTTGGGCAGCAGCATGATCTCGACCGGCATGATCGGCACGCCCCGCCACGGGATCTGTCCGAACAGCGCCAGCAGGGTACGGGTGAAGACGTTGGAGGCGGCGGCGCCGCCATGGGCCAGGATCGCTTCCCGCGCCGTCCTCATGTGGGGCGCGTCAACGTCGTCGCCGATGGCCTTCAGCGCGTAATAGGCCTTCACCGAGGCGCTGATGTTGAGGTCGCCGCCGTGGAACAGCGGCCAGCCGCCGTGGGTCCGGTCCTGGATGTCGCGCAGATAGACGCCGATGCGCCGCTCCATCTCGGGATCGCGCTCGTCGAGATAGTGCAGGTACAGCACGTATTCGGCCGGGATGGTGGCGTCGGCCTCCAGCTGGAACACCCAATGGCCGTCATCCCTCTGCTTGGCCATCAGGGCGGCGGCGGAGTCGCTGATCACCTTTTCGAGGGAAATCTTTTCGCTGAACGACACGGTCGACCTCTTCGAATAATTGCCCTCAATCGCCGGGCGCCGCCTCCGGCGGCTTGGCTCCCGCGGCATAAGCCGCGCCGGGCTTTGCCCGCAACTCCTCGCCAATGACGTCGTCATCGGCTCGTCGATCATTGCCTACAGCAAGCCGTGGCGGATGATGCACCACACCTTGAATCCCTTGGACAGCTTCACCGGCGGGTCGCGGGGAACGAAGCCCTCGGCTTCGACCTCGCGGAATATCGCCCGGTACATTTCCTTCATCAGGGTCGCCGGCCGCATGGCGGCACGCGAGCATTCGGCCATGCCCCGGTCGGAGTCCTCGAAATAGCGCCGGGCGGTGGCGCCGAGATCGCGGCACGCCGCCACCAGGTTCGGATGCGCCAGCACCTCGGCCGGATCGCGGCTGGCGATGCCGTGGGCGCTCAGCAGCTCGTCGGGCAGGTAAAGACGGCCGATCCGTGCGTCCACCGCCACGTCGCGCAGGATATTGGTCAATTGCAGCGCCATGCCGGTGGCGTTGGCGACGTCGAGCGAGCGCGGCCGCATCTCGCCGAACACCCGTACCGACAGCCGCCCGACGGCGCAGGCGACCCGGTCGCAATACAGCTCCAGATCGGCCATGGAGGGACGCACCATCTCGTTGCGGCCGTCCATCTCGCAGCCGGCGATGACCGCGATGAAATCCTCCCTGGGCAAGGCGAACTGCCGCACCGGCCCCGCCAGGGCCAGGGCGATGGGATGGGCGGGGCGGCCCTGGTAGAGGCGGTCGATCTCGTCGCGCCATTCGGCCAGCTGACGCCGCTTGGTCTCGGGATCGCCCGGCTCGTCGGCGATGTCGTCCACCTCGCGGCAGAAGGCGTAGATGGCGTACATGGCGAAGCGGCGCGGCCGGCTCAGCAGCCGCATGCCCCAGTAGAACGACGACCCGGAGGCGCGGACCTTGTCGGCGACCATGGCGTACTGGCCGGCGTCGATCGCCAGGGCGGTCATGACGACGGTCCCCCGGACCCCTCGGGCGCGGCGCCGGCAAGGCCGTCCTGGATGCGGCCCTTCCACTCGCCGCCACCGCCCTGCCAATAGCGGACCGCCGAGTGGATGGTGGCGCCCAGATAGAACAGCGCCACCGCCGGCAGCAGCGGCGCCCAGAACGGCGGCAGGCGGTAATGACGGATCATGGGCAGATAGGCCAGGGTCATGGCCGCCCAGGCCAGGGCGCCGGCGGTCGAGCCGCCGTGGCCGCGCAGCGCCAGCAGCGGCGGCGCCACGAATACCAGCAGCATGGACGCCACCGTGCCGGCCAGCAGCACCGGCGAATGGCGCAGCTGGGTGTAGGCGGAACGCGAAATCATCCGCCACAGGCCCTCGGGACCGTCATAACCGCGCAGGGACACGGTCTCCTCGGCGAGATCCAGCGACAGCCTTCCGCCCTTCTCCTTGACCCTGGCGGCCAGGGTGCAGTCGTCGATCAGGGCGTCCCGGACGGCCTTGACGCCGCCGATGCGCTCCAGCATGGCCGGGCGGATCAGCACATAGCCGCCCGCCGCCGCCGCCGTGGTGCTGCGCGGATCAGACACCCACGAGAACGGATAAAGCATGCGGAAGAAGAACACGAAGGCCGGCACGATCGCCTGTTCCCACAACGTGCGGGCGCGCAGCCTGACCATCAGCGACGCCATGTCCAGGCGTTCGCCCAGCAGCCGGGCCACCATGTGGCGCAGTTCGCCCTTGCCGTGGCCGATATCGGCGTCGGTCAGCAGCAGCAATCCGGCATCGGGACGCAATGCCCGCGCCGTGGCGACGCCGTGATGCTGCGCCCACATCTTGCCGGTCCAGCCCGGCGGCAGGTCGGGAGCCCGAACCACGGTCAGCCGCGCCGCCACCCCCAGGGATTCGGCGCGGGCCTGGGCGATCTCGGCGGTGCCGTCGCCGCTGTGATCATCCACCACCACCACCGACACCCGACCGGGATAGTTCTGCGACAGCAGCGATTCCACCGCGTCGCCGATCACCGTTGCCTCGTCGCGGGCGGGAATCACCGCCACCACCTCGGGCCATTCGGCCGGAGGGGGCCGGCGGACAGCCGGCTCGACCCGCCAGAAGCCGCCCCGCATGGTCAGCAGCCAGCCCCAGGCGGCCAGCGCCATCAATCCGGCGAGGGACGCGAGACTCATGACACATCCCCCTTGGCCTGGAACCATTCCACCGCCGCCTTCAGCGCCTCGTGCGCGGAACGGTGGCGGTAGCCCAGCTCGCGCTCGGCCTTGGCCGAGGAGAAGAACATGTGCCATCGCGACATCCTAAGGCCATCGACGGTGACGAACGGCTCCTTGCCGCTGATCCGCGCCCAGGCCTCGGCCGCCACGGCCAGCGGATAGAGCGGCGCCCGGGGCAGCTTCATCACCGGCGGACGTCCGCCGGTGATCCGGGCGATCTCGGCCAGGATGCCGGCCAGGCTCATGTTGTCGCCGCCCAGGATGTAGCGCTCGCCGACGCGGCCCTTCTCCATGGCCAGCAGATGCCCCTCGGCCACGTCCTCCACATGCACGATGTTGAGGCCGGTATCCACATAGGCCGGCATGCGCCCCGAGGCGGCCTCGACGATCATGCGGCCGGTGGGGGTCGGCTTGACGTCGCCGGGACCGACGGGGGTCGAGGGATTGACGATCACCGCCGGCAGGCCGTCCTCGGCCACCATGCGGCGCACCGCCTCCTCGGCCAGGAACTTGGACTGCTTGTAGGGGCCGACCTTGTCGGCGATGGTGCTGGGCGTGTCCTCGTCGGCCGAGCCGCCCTCCACATGCCCCAGGGTGGCGACCGAGGAGGTGTAGACCACCCGTTCGACCCCTTCCGCCAGGGCGGCCCGCATCAGGGCGCGGGTGCCATCGACATTGGCCGCCATCATGGCCGCCGGATCGGGAACCCAGATGCGGTAATCGGCGGCGGCGTGAATCAGGCGGGCGCAGCCGTGCATGGCCCGGCGGAGCGAGGCCTCGTCCTCCAGCCGCCCCTCGACCACCGCCACCTTCAGGCTGGCGACGTTGTGGCGGTTGGAGCCGGGCCGGGCCAGCACGCACACCGTCTCGCCGCGCGCCAGCAGGGCGCGGACGATGGCCGAACCGACGAATCCGGTTGCCCCGGTGACGAGATACTTGCCGGTCATGCGCGAACAACCCGAAAAACCCGGACGAGGAATCGTCCAGGCGAACGGCAGCTAGTTACAACGTTTGTGGGGCGATTCGCCACTGATTCTTTGTATCGCCGGGCAGGGTCGCCGACGGCGGCGGATACGCAAGCGGGGCGGCCGGTCAGACCGGCCGCCCCTGCCCAAGGACGATGATGGTTCCGGACGGAAAGGCCCTACCCCGCCCGGACCTGCTGGATGAAGCCGTCCACGGCGCCGCGCAGGCTTTCCGATTGCTGGGCCAGTTCGCTGGCGGCGCCCAGCACCTGATTGGCGGCGGCGCCGGTTTCGGTGGCGGCGTCGCGGACCCCGGCGATATTGCTGGAAACCTCCTGGGTGCCGGCCGCCGCCTGTTCCACATTACGGCTGATCTCGCCGGTGGCGGCCGCCTGCTCCTCGACCGCCGAGGCGATGGCCGAGGAAATGGCGTTGATGTCGCGGATAGTGCCGACGATGTTGCCGATGGCGTTGACCGCCAGATTGGTGGAGGTCTGCACCGCGCTGATCTGCTGGGAGATCTCCTCGGTCGCCCGCGCGGTCTGGTTGGCGAGGTTCTTGACCTCGCCCGCCACCACGGCGAAGCCCTTGCCGGCCTCGCCGGCGCGGGCCGCCTCGATGGTGGCGTTCAGCGCCAGCAGGTTGGTCTGGGAGGCGATGTCGGTGATCAGGCTGATCACCTGGCTGATGCGGGTCGCCGCCTCCGACAGATCCTGCACCCGCCTGTTGGCGTCCTCGGCCTGGCCCACCGCGCTTTGCGACGAACTGGCCGCCTGACTGACCTGGCGCGATATCTCGCCGATGGAGCTGCTCAGTTCCTCGGTGGCGGCGGCGACGGTCTGGACGCTGGCCGTCGCCTGATCCGACGCCGAGGCGACGACGGTGGACTGGCGCGAGGTCTGTTCGGCGTTGGCGCTCATGGCGCCGGCGGTGGTCTGCATCTCGGTCGCCGCCGACGACACCGAATGGACGATGCCCTTGACCGAGGCCTCGAACGAATCGGCCAGGGCCAGCATGGCGCGGCGGCGCTCCTCGGCGGCGCGAAGCTCAGCGGCCTTGGCCTCCTCCTCCATCTGCCTGTTGCGGATCATGTTGTCCTTGAACACCTGCATGGTCCGCGCGATGTCGCCGACCTCGTCGCGGCGCGACGCGCCGACCACCTCGGTGGTCAGGTCGCCCTGGGCCAGACGCTGAAGCGCCGCTACGATCATCCGGATCGGCTGGGCCACTCCCTTGGTGGAAATCAGCATCCCCAACACGACGCCGATGACGATTCCGGCCAGCGCCGCCGCGATCAGCAGGGTGCGCATGCTGTCATAGGTCGCGTCGGCGGATTGGGCGAACTGTTCCGACTTTCCGTCGGTGAACTCGATATAGGCCCGCATGGAGTCCTGGAGCCTGGCGGCGGCGGCCCGGCTGGCCATGGCCGAGGCCGAGACCTCCTGCTGGCCGCCGGTGATCTCCACCTTGCCGGCATGCTGTTCGGCCTTGGCCAGGGTGTCGTCCAGCTCGCGCAGATAGGCCTTGTAGGCCGTCTCGACCGTCTTCAGCAATTCGGTCTGGCGCGGGCCGGCGGTGGCCATAACCTGTTTCAGCCGGCTTTCCACCAGGGCGCGCTGTTCGGCGACGGCGCTCTTGGCCTCGCGGACGTTCTCCTCGGTCAGGGCGGCGGCGGCGCGGAATTCGGCCCGGTTGAGCGCCAGCACGTTGCCGTTGATCCGGGCCCCCAGGACCGCCTCGGTCCCGGCCAGATGCATCTCCTCGGAGGCATTGTGCATGCTGGACAGGGATGAAACGCCGGTGACGGCGATGCCGGCCATGAATGCCGCCATCAATCCGACGATCAGAAGGATTTTCGCGCCGATTTTGATGTTTGACAGAGTCATGTCCCTAGCTCCGACCAGTGATGTTCATTCATCATCATACTGTTCGGATATGGGCCAAGGTTGAATACGGGCAATATTCTACATACATACGCCCTATATCGAATTACAATAATACCGGAGCATCCATATTACATTCTGTTCAAAGGACAATTTCTCCTGTTCGGCGCCTGTTAATACTTAAGCGCCGGCCCATAGTAATACCATTGCCCCTTGGATCAGATGCCCGATCCGGCCTCGATGATGCCGGTCTGGCGTTCCACCTCCACCAGCAGGCGGTGCAGGCCGGGTTCGGCGAACCCGTCCTTCTCCAACTGGCGGATGGTGTTGATCAGGTAGTCGCGGTTGAGGCCGGCCCGGCCCTCGGCGTCCATGATGATGGCCGCCGCCCGTTCCAGCGGCATGGCGCCGGCATAATGGTGGTGGGCGGTGTCGGCGACGAAGGTATAGGCCTCCACCGTCGCGCCCCCATCCAGCCGCACCGGCAGGGTGCGGGCCTGGTAGGCGTAGCCGATCAGTTCGCGTTCGTCGAGGTAGTCGATCACGGCGGCGGCCCGCTCGCCCGGCACCCGGAAGGCCAGTCCCCGGCACGACCCCCCTTTGTCCAGCCCCAGCACCAGCCCCGGACGCTCGGGCGTGCCGCGCCAGTGCCGCGACCAGACGCAGAAGTCGCGGCGCCAGCCCTCCAGCACGGCCGGGCGGACCTCGTCGTACTCGAAGCCGGGCCGCCACATCAGCGAGCCGTAGCCGAACACCCAGAGGTCGTCATGATTTTTCATGGCGGCACAATGACAGATGGCGCGTCCGCCATCCAGGGCCGAGAAACGGCTTCTCCGGCCCGAATCATCAGAGTACCATGCTTTTGGCCTGAACGAAGGCCATAGGCGCTCGGGGGCAATCTCTGTCGGGAGGAATACCATGAAATTCACGATTGGCGCGCTCTGTCTTTCCGTGGCCGTGCTGGCGGGCGGCGCCGCCCATGCCGGCGCCGACGATGTCAAGTGGGTCGCCAAATGCGTCAGCGACAATGCCGACGCCAAGGTGTCCGTGGAGGTGGTGACCAAGTATTGCACCTGCATGAACAACAAGATGGACGATAACGAGACCCTGTCCATCACCGCCTGGGAAAAGAAGAACCCCGCCGAAATGAAGGCCTGCGAAAAGGAAGCCGGCTGGAAATAGGTCGCGGCGGGCCGCCCGGCCCCGGCCGGGCGGCCTCAGACTCTGGCGAAGCGGCACCATGCGAAATTCTGGGTGGAGCCGCCCGGAGTGACGTGGGCCTGGCGCCGTTCCTCGATCAGGCGGAAGTCCGGACCCAGCAGCGCCGACAACGTGGCCCCGTCATGGCGGCGCACCGGCAGGCCGGAACATTTTTCCGGACCGTCGGGAGCGAAGGTGGCCAGGATCACCGTCGCCCCCGGCCCGGTCGCCCGCTTCAGCACCGCCGCATAGGCCGCCTGCTCGGCCGGGTCGGTCAGGAAGTGCAGCACGGCGCGGTCGTGCCACAGGTCGAACAGCCCCGGTACCGGCGACCACGACGTGACGTCGGATTCGATCCAGTGAACGTCGTCGCCCAGCGGCCCCAGCCGCTCCGCCGCCACCCGGAGCGCCGCGCCCGACACGTCGAGCACCGCCACATGGACGTGGCCCCGTTCCAGCAGCCGGTCCACCAGCACCGATGCGCCGCCGCCCACGTCGACGATGGCGGCGTCCTTGCGCAAGCCGGCCGCCTCGATCATCGCCAGGGACGGCGCCGGATCGTCCTGATGCCACGACACCGCCTCGGGCGACTTGGTGGTCCACACCGTTTCCCAATGATCCCTGCGTCCGGTCATGATCCCGCCCATCCTCGATTCGCCGACATAATACAGGATGAGAGAGGTACTGGAAATATGACGCCGGGAGTCGTATAGAAGCCCATTGTTCTTCGCAGTCGCGAGAAAGGGAGTCCATGTCCGAGAACTGGTCGCCGGAAAGCTGGCGCGCGAAGCCGATCCATCAGGTTCCCACCTATCCCGACCAGGACGCCCTGGCCGAGGCCGAGGAGACGCTGCGCAACTTCCCGCCGCTGGTGTTCGCCGGCGAGGCCCGGCGCCTGAACGCCGCCCTGGCCAATGTCGCCGAGGGCAGGGCCTTTCTGCTGCAAGGCGGCGATTGCGCCGAAAGCTTCGTCGAGTTCCGCGCCAACAACATCCGCGACACCTTCCGCGCCCTGCTCCAGATGGCGGTGGTCCTGACCTATGGCGCCGCCATGCCGGTGGTCAAGGTCGGCCGCATGGCCGGCCAGTTCGCCAAGCCGCGCTCGGCCGATACCGAGACCATCGACGGCATCACCCTGCCCAGCTATCGCGGCGACAACATCAACGGTATCGAGTTCACCCCCGAATCCCGCATCCCCGACCCGCAGCGCATGATCCGCGCCTACAACCAGTCGGCCGCGACCTTGAACCTGCTGCGCGCCTTCGCCCAGGGCGGCTATGCCGACCTGCACAAGGTGCATCAGTGGACGCTGTCCTGCGTCGCCGGCACCCTTCAGGGCGCCCGCTATCAGGACCTGTGCGCCCGCCTGGACGAGACCCTGGCCTTCATGGAGGCCTGCGGCCTGACCTCGGAGACCACGCCGCAACTGCGCGAGACCGATTTCTTCACCTCGCACGAAGCGCTGCTGCTGCCCTACGAACAGGCGCTGACCCGCGTCGATTCCACCAGCGGCGAGTGGTACGACTGCTCGGCCCACATGCTGTGGATCGGCGAGCGCACCCGCCAGCTCGACGCCGGACATGTGGAATTCCTGCGCGGCGTCCGCAACCCGCTGGGCTTCAAGGCCGGCCCCGGCATGGCCCCGGACGAGTTGCTGCGCCTTTTGGACCAGCTCAATCCCGGCAACGAGCCCGGCCGCATCACCGTCATCACCCGCATGGGGGCGGAGAAGATCGCCTCCGCGCTGCCGCCGCTGATCCGCGCCGTCCAGCGCGAGGGCCGCTCGGTGGTGTGGTCGTGCGATCCCATGCACGCCAACACCGTCAAGGCGGCCAGCGGCTACAAGACCCGGGTGTTCGATTCCATCCTGGCCGAGGTCCGCGCCTTCTTCGCCGTCCACAAGGCCGAGGGCTCGCACGCCGGCGGCGTCCATTTCGAGATGACCGGCCAGGACGTCACCGAATGCGTCGGCGGCATGACCGCCGTCACCGAGGCCAGCCTGGGCGACCGCTATCACACCCATTGCGACCCCCGGCTGAACGCCACCCAGGCGCTGGAACTGGCCTTCCTGATCGCCGAGCAGCTCAAGGACGAACGGGTGCAGGCCCGCGCCAAGGCCAGGGCGGCGGCGCGGTAGCCGCGCCCAGGCCGGACAATCGGTCGGGTGAGCCGGCGGCACTGGCCGTTTCACCCGCCGCGTCCCATATGGGATGTCATGAGCATCCCACCCACCGTTCTTTGCGATTTCGACGACCTCGACGACCCCGGCGCCAAGGGCTTCGTGGTGGACCGGAACGGGGCCCGGCTCCGGATATTCGTGGTGCGCCGCGATGGGCGGGTGTTCGGCTACGTCAATTCCTGCCCGCATGTGGGAGCGCCGCTGAACCTGGAGGACGATGCGTTCCTCGATCTGTTCAAGGCCAACATCCTCTGCGCCAATCATTTCGCCCTGTTCGAGATTCATAGCGGCCGCTGCGTGCGCGGCCCCTGCTCGGGCCGCGGGCTGGAGCCCTTTCCGGTCGCGGTGCGCGACGGCAAGGTGGAGGTGGCGGCCGCCTCGCGCGCGCCGGACCGGCCGGAGGAGCCGCGCCACCGGTCCGGCAGCGGAAAATCATAGAAATCAGCCGGCCACCAGCGCCGCCAGCACCCCGTTCAGCACCAGCCGGCCGCGGGCGGTGGCCCGCAATCCGGCGGCGTCGCGGGTGACGAAACCGCCGTCGATCATACGCTTCAGCCCGGCGGCGTCCAGGACCGGCTCCAGCCCGGCCAGCCGGTCCGGCCCGATTCCCTCTGTCAGGCGCAATCCCATCAGCAACCGCTCCTGGCGCAGGGAATCCGCGTCCAGCATCTCGCGGGTCTCGGTGGCGTGGCCGGCGGCCTCCACCGCCGCCAGCCATTGGGAGGGTGAACGCGCCTGGGCCGTGGCCTCGCCGTTCAGCCGGCCATGGGCGCCCGGCCCGATCCCCACCCAGTCGCCGCCCCGCCAATAGATCAGGTTATGGCGGCATTCGGCGCCGGGGCGGGCGTGGTTGGAAATCTCGTAGGCCGGCAATCCGGCCAATGCCGTCATCTCCTGGGTCAGCTCGAACAGGGCGGCGGCCTCGTCGTCCCCAGGCAGGGCGAAGGCCCCGGCCCGATGGAGCGGGGCGAAGGCGGTGCCGTCCTCGACGGTGAGCTGGTAGAGCGACAGATGCCCGCCGGCCAGGGCGAGGGCGAGGGCCAGTTCGTCGCGCCACCGCTCGCGGGTCTGGCCGGGGCGGGCGTAGATCAGGTCGAACGAGACGCGGGGAAACACCGCCCGGGCGGCGGCCAGCGCCGCCAGCGCCTCGGCGCCCGAATGGCGGCGGCCGAGAAAGCGCAGCGACTCGTCGTCCAGCGCCTGGATGCCCAGCGACAGCCGATTGATGCCGGCCTCGCGGAAGGCGCGGAAGCGGCCGGTCTCGACGCTGGTGGGATTGGCCTCCAACGTCGCCTCCAGATCGGGGGCGAGGCTCCAGTGCCGGCCGGCTGCTTCCATCAGGGCGGCGACGGTGCCGGGCTCCATCAACGACGGGGTGCCGCCACCGAAAAACACCGAGTCAAGCCGGCGGCCCCTGGTCTCGGAAGCGAAATGATCCAGCTCGGCCAGCAGGGCGCGGCGCCAGCGGGCGTGGTCGATGACGCCGGCGGCGTGGCTGTTGAAATCGCAATAGGGACATTTGGAAAGGCAGAACGGCCAGTGAATATAGAGGCCAAAACTCATGGAACCATTCCGTCCAGCCGCCGCCGTTGCTTGCGATAGAGCGGGTCGAGGCCGCCCTCGACGGTCAGCGCCCGCCAGACCGCCGAGGCCTCCAGGTCCACATGATCGCCGCGCAACGCCAGCCTGGGGGTGTCGGCGGTGTTGAGGCCGCGCACGCCGGAGCGGCACAATCGGTGATGGCGGCCGATCTCGGCCAGGGCGGAGCGGTCGATGCTGTCGATGTCGCCGAAGGTGTAGGCGAACCAGTCCGGCGCCGCCCCCAGCCTTGACGCCAGCAGCCGGGCGGCGTCGCCGACCTGTTCCGCCTGACGGTCGGGGCTCAGTCCGGCCAGCCGCAGATGGTCGCGGGTATGGCTGCCGATGGTGTGGCCCAGCGCCGCCAGGCGCTCGACGCCGCGCCAGTCCATCAGGCCCTCCGGGGCCGGCCTTTGGCCGCGCAGGATGTTGGCGGCGATGGCGGCCCGCTGCTCGGCCTCGCCCAGATCGATCAGGCCGGGGCAGACGAAGAACAGCGCCCGGACCTCCAGCGGCGCCAGGATGGTCTCGGCCGCCTCCAGGTTGGAGGCGAAGCCGTCGTCGAAACTGAGCAGCACCCCGCCGGGGCCGGGCTCGCCCTCCAGCCGCCGGCGGGCGGTGGCGGGGTCGAGCAGGGTTCCGGCAGCCTTCAACCCGGCCACCAGGGCGGCCAGGGCTGGCCGTTGCGATATCGGAACGTCATGCAGCATCAGGATGCGGATGCCGCCGTCCGGCCTGAACCGCCGCAACAGCCGGGTGGCCGCCAGGGCGGGCGGAGCCAGCAGCTCGCGCGGTCTCATGTCCGCCCCAGGGCGGCGGCGTGGACCCGCCCGGCCCAGCCGCGCAGCGAGGTCTCGCCCAGCCATTGGGCCACCGGCACGAAAAAGCCGGTCTTGGGCCGTCCCAGAATGGCGGCGGGCAGCGCCGGACTGGCGCACAGCGCCATGTCCCGCTTGGTGGGCGCCCGGTCGGCGGCGTGCAGGGCCAGCACGCCGCGCAGCAGGGCGGTGTCCACCAGCGGCACCCGGATTTCCAGCGAATGGGCCATGCCGGCCCAATCGGCGTCGCGCAGCAGCTGGTTGCGCATGTAGAACTGCATTTCCAGCGCCGAGATGGCCAGCCGGTCGTCGGCTATGCCGCCGGCCGCCTCGGCCAGCCGCAGGCGCGGCGCCAGCGCCTCCAGCCCGGCATGGGCCATGTCGGCGTCCATCACCCGGTCCAGCTCCCACGGCATGAACAGGCCGCGCCTGAGCAGATAGGCGTCCGGCAGCGAGGTGCCGTATTCGAGAATGCCGGCCAGCTTGGGCGAGGCGAAGCGGCGGACCAGCCCGGCGCTGACCCTTCGGAAGCCGCGTCCAAGCGCCGGCATCGCCCCGAACGGCCCCAGCGCCGAGACCATCCGGGGAATCTGGCGGAAAGTGTCGTAGCCGGCGAACAACTCGTCGCCGCCCAGCCCCGACAGCGCCACCTTGAGGCCGCGGGCGGCGGCGGCGCGGGCGACGAACCAGACGTTGACGCCATCGATGGAGGGTTGATCCATGTCGGCCAGGATTCGGCCGCGCTGGGCGGCGAAGGCGGCGGCGGGAATGCGGGCGGTGACGTGATCGGTTCCGAAATGATGGGCGGCCAGCTCGGCCAGCGGCGCCTCGTCATGTTCGGTGCCCTCGAATTCGGCGAAGGCCAGGGTGACCGACAGCAGCCGGCCGCCGGCCTGGCGCGCCGCCATGGCGCAGAGCGTGGTGGAATCGAGGCCGGCCGACAGGAACACCCCCACCGGCACGTCGGCGATCAGGTGATGCGCCACCGAATCCTCCAGCGCCGCCTTCAGGTCGACGCCGGCCACCGGCTGGGGGCGGCGCAGTTCGGCCCCCAGGTCGAAGAAGGTGCCGCCGTCCCGGCCGCCCGGCCCCCACCATTCCCAGGCGCCGGGCCGGGCGGCGCGGATGCCCCGGTACAGGGTATGCGGCTCGGGCACATGGCCCCACAGGAAGAAGCCGGCATGGCCAGCCGGATCGGGAGCGGTGTCGATGCGGCCCCCGGCCAGCAGCGCCTTGACCTGCGACGCCACCCGCACCGTCTTGCCGTCATCGGCGATATAGAGCGGCTTGATGCCCAGGCCGTCGCGGGCCACCAGCAATCCCTGGCGGCGGCCGTCCCAGATGGCCAGGGCGAACATGCCGCGCAGGCTGGCCAGCATGGCCGGCCCCTCGCGGCGGTACATCTCCAGCACCACTTCCGTATCGGAACCGGAACGGAATTTGACGCCCTGAATCTCCAGCCGCTTTTTCAGCGCCCGGTAATTGTAGATCTCGCCGTTGAAGACGATGGCGGTCTCGTCCCGGCCCTCGCCCGCCACCATGGGCTGGGCGCCGGCCGGGCTGGGATCGATGATCGACAGCCGCCGATGCCCCATCACCACCCGGCCATAGGCCCCCATCCAGGCGCCGTCGCCATCGGGGCCGCGCGCCCGCATGGCGTCCCGGATGCGGATCATCTCCATGGGATCGACCAGACGGGCGTCCGGGCCGTGGGCGAAGAGGGCGACAAGACCACACATGCGGGCGCGGGGCTCCGGGAATCGGGACGGCGGAGCAAAGCCATAGCGCATTTCCCCGCCACGTTCCAGGGAAGGCGTTTCGACTTGGACCGGGCGGCGCTGTCGGCTAAACATGGGGTCCGTCTGGCATCCCAGGGTCGGGGGAATGAAGGAAACGCTGTCTCGCGCCCATGTGGCCTTCGTCCATGACGTCGTCATGGCGGCGGTGTCGTTCGTGGCGGCGCTGTACCTGCGCCTGGGCGACGACATCTGGCTGTACTGGGGCAGCGGCGACCTGGCGCTGGGCACCGGGCTGTTCGCCCTGGTGGCCATGCCGGTGTTCCTGTCGCAGAAGCTGTATCGCGGCGTATGGCGCTACGCCTCGGTCAACGACCTGCTGGCCCTGGTCCGCGCCGCCACCCTGACGGTGCTGGTGTTCCTGGCGGTGCTGTTCCTGATGACCCGGCTGCAAAGCATGCCGCGCTCGGTGCTGGTCATCAACTGGTTCGTGCTGCTGGCTCTGCTGGGTGGGCCCCGATTCCTCTACCGCACCGTCAAGGACCGCCTCCAGGCGGCGCGTTCGGCCCGCGGCGATTCCATTCCCGTCCTGTTGGTGGGCGCCGGCGACGAGGCCGAGCTGTTCATCCGCGCCACCCGCGCCGATCACGGCGAGTATCGCGCAATCGGGCTGGTGGCCGAGCGCGGCGGTCGGGTCGGCCGCAACATCCACGGCATCGACGTGCTGGGCACCATCGACGACCTGGACGAGGTGGTGGCCGGGCTGGCGCGCCGGGGCCAGACTCCGCAGCGCCTGATCATCACCGATCACCGGCTGGACGGCGCCGTGGTGCGCGACCTGCTGGACGCCGCCGACCGGCTGGGGATGAGCCTGGCCCGCATTCCGCGGCTGACCGACCTGAAGGACGGCATCGCCGACACGCTGACGCTGCGCCCGATCGCGGTGGAGGACCTGCTGGGCCGGCCCCAGCTGGCGCTGGACCGCGCCGACATGGAACGCCTGATCAGGGGCCGCCGGGTGATGGTGACCGGCGCCGGCGGCAGCATCGGCTCGGAACTGGTTCGCCAGATCGGCGCGTTCGGGCCGGAACGGCTGGTGCTGTTCGAGGCCTGCGAGTTCAACCTCTACACCATCGACCAGGAGCTGTCGCGCCAGGAGGACGGGCCGGAACACGTGCCGGTGCTGGGCGACGTGCGTGACGCGGTCCGGGTCCGTTCGGTGATGGAGCGGCACCGGCCGGAACTGGTGTTCCACGCCGCCGCCCTCAAGCACGTTCCCATGGTGGAGTACAATCCCGAGGAAGGCATGCTGACCAACGCGGTCGGCACCCGCATCGTCGCCGATGCCTGCGTCGCCGCCGGCGTGTCGCTGATGGTGCAGATTTCCACCGACAAGGCGGTCAATCCCACCAACGTCATGGGCGCGTCCAAGCGGGTGGCCGAGATGTACGCCCAGGCGCTGGACCTGGTGGCCGGCCAGACCCCCGGCGGCACCCGCTTCGTCACCGTGCGTTTCGGCAACGTGCTGGGCTCGACCGGTTCGGTAGTGCCCTTGTTCCAGAAGCAGCTGGCCGAGGGCGGCCCCATCACCGTCACCCATCCCGACATGACCCGCTATTTCATGACGGTGCACGAGGCGGTGGAACTGGTGCTGCAAGCCTCGGCCTTCGGGGTGGAGCATCCCGATTATCGCGGCAAGATCTTCGTGCTCGACATGGGCGAGCCGGTCCGGATCGTCCATCTCGCCCGCCAGATGATCCGGCTGGCCGGACTGCGCCCCGACCATGACGTCGGAATCGTCTTCACCGGCCTCAGGCCCGGCGAAAAGCTGTTCGAGGAAATCTTCCACGGCGCCGAGCCGCCGGTCGCCACCGGCCGCCCCGGCGTGCTGGTGGCCTCGCCCCGCGCGGTGGACGCCGAGGAGCTAGGCATCGCCATCGACGAGCTGGCCCAGGCCTGCCGGGCGCACCAGCCGGAACCGGCCCTGTCCATCGTCCGCCGCCTGGTGCCGGAATACCGGCCCGGCGAGAACGGAACCGGAGAGTGACTTCGCTTGTCATTTCCAAGCCATTGCCTTAGGAAGGCGGGGCATCATTCTGGGGATTCACATCCATGAAATACGGTCGCAAGCGGGTTCTGGTGACGGGTGGGGCCGGGTTCCTGGGATCGCATCTGTGCGAACGCCTGCTGGCCGAGGGCTGCGACGTCATGTGCGTCGACAACCTGTTCACCGGCGTCAAGGACAACATCGCCCACCTGCTGGGCAATCCCTATTTCGAGCTGGTCCGCCACGACGTCACCTTCCCGCTCTACGTCGAGGTGGACGAGATCTACAACCTGGCCTGTCCGGCCTCGCCGATTCACTATCAGCGCGATCCGGTCCAGACCACCAAGACCTCGGTGCACGGCGCCATCAACATGCTGGGCCTGGCCAAGCGGGTCCGCGCCAAGATCTTCCAGGCCTCCACCTCCGAGGTCTATGGCGATCCCGAGATCCATCCCCAGACCGAGGATTACCGCGGCAGCGTCAATCCCATCGGGCCGCGCGCCTGCTACGACGAGGGCAAGCGCTGCGCCGAGACCCTGTTCTTCGATTACTGGCGCCAGCACGGCCTGCGCATCAAGGTGGCGCGCATCTTCAACACCTACGGCCCGCGCATGCACCCCAACGACGGCCGCGTGGTGTCCAACTTCATCGTCCAGGCGCTGGAAGGCCGTCCGATCACCATGTACGGCGACGGCAGCCAGACCCGCTCGTTCTGCTACGTCGACGACCTGATCGAGGGCTTCGTCCGCCTGATGGGCTCGCCCGACGACGTCACCGGCCCCATCAACCTGGGCAATCCCGGCGAGTTCACCATGCTGGAACTGGCCGAGACGGTGCTGCGCCTGACCAAATCCGCCTCGAAGCTGGAATTCCTGCCGCTGCCCGCCGACGACCCGCGCCAGCGCCAGCCCGACATCGCCCTGGCCGGGGAAAAGCTGGGCTGGGGACCGACCATCCCGCTGGAACAGGGGCTGGAGCGCACCATCGCCTATTTCCGCGAGCGCATGAAGGCCTGAGGATCAGCGCCTCAGATAGAGGTCGAGCCCGTTGCAGGTCTCCGGCAGCCGCCGGTAGCGCTCCAGGGTGGCGCCGTCGATGACCGCGCGGCCGCCGGGCAACGCCAGCGACGCGAACCAGCCGTCGCGGATCAGCCCGCCCACGCCGCCGCCCTCGAAGACGCGGCCCTTGGCGCGTTCCATGTCGTATTGGTAGGCCAGCACGAAGCGCGGCCCGTCTTCCCGCATCCACGGCAATTGCAGATAGGGGTCGTGGGAATACATCGGCGCCGGCAGGGCGGCGACGCAGTCGCGCAGAACCCGATAGCGGGCATCCATGTCGCGCACGCTTCTGACGCCGCCGATGCCGGCCACCACCAGGGCGCAGGCGGCCAGTTCCAGCAGCCACGCCGCCGTCAGGGCGATGGTGGGCAGGCGCGGCCAGCCGCGCTGCTCCAGGCCCGCCACGCCGCGTCCCGCCAGCAGGGCCAGAAAGAACACCAGCGGAAAGTAATAATTCTCCGCCGCGCCGACCTTGGCGCTGGCCGGCAGCACCGGCAGGCAGGCCAGCACGCAGCACAGGCCGAGCAGCAGCGGGGTGTCGTCCTGCACCGCCCGCCAGCGCCGCAGCAGCGGCAGGACCAGCAGGGCGCCGAGCACCACCGGCACGATCTTCGGCGCGGTGTTGAGCAGGTTGCGCTCCAGTTGCCACCATGCGAAATCCGAGCCCTGGAAGGCCAGCAACATGCCCCGGTATTCGGGACCGCCCAGCAGGACCGGCGCCGCCACCCCCGCCGCGAACACCGCCGCCAGCACCATGATGGCCCTGATCTCCAGGCGCAGCAGCAAGAACAGCCCCAGGCCCAGCGGCACGAACAGATAGGATTGCTTGAAGCCCCAGGCCGCCGCCGCCAGGGCGGCCGCCAGGGCCACCGAGGCCAGCCGGCGCCGCTCGTATCCCGTCAGCACCGCCAGGATGGCGGCTTCCGACAGGGCGGTGGCCCACAGTTCCGGATTGAGCGACAGCGCCCACCACCCCACCAGGGGGCCGATGGCCAGCCAGACGGCCAGCAGCCGGTTGTGGGCGTTGACCAGCGCATTTCCCGACGGCGCCGCCCGGCGCAGGCAGGCCCAGGCAATCCAGCCGCACAGCAGCGCCCCGGCCAGCCCGACGAAGCGGCCGATGGTGGGAACCCAGGCGACGTCGAGGCCCAACGCCCCCTTGACCGCGCCGATCGCGGTGGCGAACAGGCCGAAGAACAGCCAGTTGTAATAGCTGGCGGCGAACGGAATCCGCGACGGATCGGTATAGGCGGCGCCGTCCATGGCGCGCAGGATGCCGAGCACGCCTTCCTCCTCGGCGCCGCTGGTCACCACCAGCAGCGGCCGGGCGAACGAGATGGCGGATTCGGCGCGGACCAGCAGCAGCAGCAGGGCGGCGGCGACCGCCAGGGCGGCGGCGGCGACCAGGGCGCGGCCGCGCAGGGGAATCATGCTGATCAACCCTCGACCTGACTCATTGCCAATAGCCTCATCCTGAGGTGCGAAGCCTCGAAGGATCGAGGCGGGCCAAGACCTCGCCCTTCGAGACGGCCCCCGAAGGGGCCTCCTCAGGGTGAGGTCGGCTGTGACAGAACGACATCGGCCTTATCCCCGTTGGGTCGGCCGGGTGCGGTAGTCGCCGCGCGACAGCAGCCGCTCGATCAGGCAATAGAGCACGATGAACAGATAGCGCGAGCCCATCTCGCGAATGCGCAGCTTGGAAACGCCGGTCTTGCGGTTGTGCCACGAGATCGGCACCACCGCGTAGGAATAGCCGCGGATGATGGCCTTCAGCGGCAGTTCCACCGTCAGGTTGAAATGGTGCGCCAGGATCGGCTGAACCCCGGCGATCACCTCGCGGCGGAAGCACTTGAAGGCGTTGGTGGTGTCGTTCAGCTTCAACCCGAACAGCACCCGGATGAAGGTGTTGGCCATCCGGTTCAGCAACAGCTTGTGCAGCGGATAATCCACCACCTTGCCGCCCTTGATGAAGCGCGAGCCGAACACGCAGTCGTGGCCCTGCTGCAACGTCTTCCAGTACACCACCAGATCGTCGGGGGAATCCGACATGTCGGCCATGACCACGGCGACCGCCTCGCCCCGGAATTCCGCCAGTCCGCGCCGGACCGCGAAGCCGAAACCGTTGGGGGGCGTGTTGTCGACGTGGCGCAGCGCCGGATAGCGGGATTCCAGGTCCAGCAGCTCGGCCTTGGTGCCGTCGCTGGAATTGTCGTTGACCACCACGATCTCGTGGGCGATGCCGGCCGCCTCCAGCGCCTGGATCAGCGCCGGCACCGTGACGCACAGATTGCCCTCTTCGTTGTGGGCGGGAATCACCACCGACAGCAGGCCGGGCACGCCGGCCGCCACCCAATCCGCCCGCGACGGGACGGCGATGTCGCTCACGCCCTGGCTCTTTCGGACATGGCCTGATGAATCTCGGCCAGGATGGAGCGGATGTCGTGGGTATAGGCCCAGTCGGGATAATGCGACTGGAAGCGGCGCACGTCGCTGATCCACCAGATGTGGTCGCCGGCGCGGTTGCCGTCGGCGTAGCTCCAGTTCATGGGCCGGCCGGTCAGGTCCTCGCACACCGCGATGGCTTCCAGCATGGAGCAGTTGGAATGGCGCGAGCCGCCGATATTGTAGATCTCGGCCGAGCGCGGCTTTTGCACCACGTGCCAGAAGGCGTTGACCAGATCGAAGGCGTGGATGTTGTCCCTGACCTGCTTGCCCTTGTAGCCGAACACGGTATAGGGGTCGCCGGTGACGGCGCACTTGACCAGATAGGACAGGAACCCATGCAGCTGGGCGCCGGAATGGTTGGGGCCGGTCAGGCAGCCACCCCGGAAGCAGGCGGTCTTCATGTCGAAATAGCGGCCGTATTCCTGGACCATCAGGTCGGACGCCGCCTTGGACACGCCGAACAGCGAATGCATGCAGCCGTCGATGCTCATGCTCTCGTCGATGCCGTGCCTGGCATAGGGATGCGACGGGTCCAGCTCCCAGCGGGTTTCCATCTCCACCAGGGGCAGGCGGTTGGGGGTGTCGCCGTAGACCTTGTTGGTCGAGCAGTGGATGAAGGGCGAATCCGGGCAATGCCTGCGGGTGGCTTCCAGCAGCGACAGGGTGCCGTTGGCGTTCACCGTGAAATCGGTGTGGGGATCGCGGGCCGCCCAGTCGTGCGACGGCTGCGCCGCCGTATGGATCACCGCCGCGATGGACTTGCCGTGGCGGGCGAACAGGGCGTCGATGGCGGCGGTATCGCGGATATCGATGGTCTGGTGGCTGTAGTTCCTCAGCTCGGATTCAAGCTGGGTCTGCGACCATGCGGTGCTGGCGCCGTCGCCGAAGAACACCCGGCGCATGTCGTTGTCGATGCCGACGACGTCCAGGCCCTTGCCGTGGAAGAAGCGGGCCGCCTCGGAACCGATCAGCCCGGCCGAGCCGGTAACGATCACAACGCTCATCTGCTTGATATCCTTACCGTAGAATCGGTTCCAGCCGGGCGCGGTTGTCCACCAGCCAGCGGGCGATGTCGTCGACGATCCGCTCTATCGACCGGGTCGGACGCCAGCCGGTGGCCGCGGTGACGCGGGCGCAATCGGTGACGTACCAGGGAATGTCGGCGTCGCGGGTCTCGGCCACGCCGCCGATCTCCAGCGGCCGGCCGGCGGCCTTTGCGCACAGGGCGGAAAGTTCGCGCAAGGACACCGAATTGGCCGCGCCGCCGCCCACGTTGAACAACGAACCGTCCCAGCGCTCCAGATCGCTCAACTGCAAACGCAGGATGTCGTAAAGGTCATCGACGTGCAAGACGTCGCGCACCTGATGGCCGTGTCCGCCGAACCCCATGTAGGACAGGCCGCCGCCATACAGGTGGCGGGACGCCCACAGCACCATGAAACCCTGATCGACCTTGCCCATCTGCCACGGCCCGGCCAGCACGCCGGAACGGTAGACCAGGGTCCGAAGGCCGTAGGCGGCGCGGTATTCCTCCACCAGCATTTCCGAGGCCAGCTTGGTGGCGCCGTAGAGCGAGCGCGGCCCGGCCAGGGGAAAGTCCTCGGCGATGCCGGCCCTGGACCAGCCGGGGCCGGCGGCGTCGGCGGGAAGGTCCAGCCGGTCGCCGCTCACCGCCAGCGGCAGGGCGCGCAGCGGCGCGATGGGATAGACCCGGCTGGTGGAGATCAGCACGAAGGCGGCGCCATGGGCGCGGGCGTGCTCCAGCCCGTTGATGGTTCCCAGCAGGTTGGTGTTGATCAGATAGGCGGGGGAACCGCCATAGCCGGCGTGGACGCTGGGCTCGGCCGAGCAATCCAGGAACAGGTCGCACGGCCCGGCGGCGGCCAGGTCCTCGGGACAGCGGATGTCGCCGTGGGCGAATCCGACGCCGCATTCGCGCAGCCGTTCCAGCGCCAGTTCGCTGCCGCGCCGCTTCAGGTTGTCGAGGGCGATCACATCGCTGTCCGGATGATCACGCTTGATGGACAAGGCGAGGGATGAGCCGACGAACCCGGCACCTCCGGCGACGATGACCCTGTTCACCTGTTTCCTCGCTGCGCCCACCTCTGGATGGGGCTACCCATTAGTTCAAAACGTCCCCAGGCGCAACCACGGCCTTCTCGGCCCGGCCGATACGACGCCCGCCCCAGGCGCGACCCGGTCCCGGCGTCCGGCCGGCGATTGACAGGAATTGGCCTTTCCTCTCTACTGCGGGCCGCTGAACCGCCTGTCGGGGATATCCCATGACCACGCCGAATCAGGTCCAGAAAGAGCTCTACGAATCCATCCACGAGGATTACGAGCGCCATTACTACGACCCGTCGTCCATGGCCTACCGCCGCGAGTTCATCTACGATCCCATGTTCGGCGACGTGAACTTGAACGGCAAGACGGTGGCCGATCTGGCCTGCGGCAGCGGTCACAATTCGGTGTCGCTGAAACAGCGCTATCCCGGCGTCGCCACCATGGGCTTCGACATCTCGGACATGGCGGTGGAGGGCTACCGCAAGAACGTGGGGGCCGAATGCCGCCAGTTCGACCTGTGCAGCCAGACCCCGCCGGACATCCAGGTGGACGCCGCCATGATCGTGGTCGGCCTGCACCATTGCGTCAGCGACCTGACCGCGGCCCTGCGCAACGTCGCGGCCATGGTCAGGCCCGGCGGGCATTTCTTCATGGTGGAACCCAGCAGCCAGTGCTTCCTGGAGCTTGGCCGCAAGATCTGGTACCGGATGGACAAGTATTTCGACGCCTCGACCGAGGCGGCGCTCAACCACGACGCGGTCGCCCGGCTTGGCGAACCGTGGTTCGAGGTCGAATACAGCCGTCACATGGGCGGACCGGCCTATTTCCTGATTCTCAACAGCCTGCTGTTTCGCATCAGCGTCGAACGCAAGGCTGGCATGGCCCCCGCCCTGTTCGCCGCCGAGCGGCTGTACAACCGCCTGCCCGGCAAGCTGTGGTTCCCCTACTTCGTCGCCCGCTGGCGTCGCAAGGGCTGATCAGGTCTTGCCGGCGCCAGCGTCAGCAGGCGCGGCGGCAAGGGTTCCGGCGCCGACCGGCTTGACCGCCGTCGCCGCCAGGGCGGCGGCGACGTCATCGGAACCGGCGGGGGAAACGGCGGGGTCGGCCGGCGGAACGGCGCCATTGGCCGCCGATTTCGCCGCCAGGGCGGCGGCGGCATCCAGGGCGGATTCGGCGGCGAGTGGACCGCCCCCCGGACCCTTCGTTTCCAGCTGCTTGAGATCGCGCCGCAGCACTCCGATCTTGGCGTCCAGCTTGGTCAGGTTCTCGCGATCGCTTTCGATGGCCTTGACCCATTCGTCGCGTTCCTTGCGGACAAGCTGGTCCATCTCCTCGATGCGCTTGACCACCGGTTCGGCCAGTTCCTGGAACTTGCGGGCGTTGTCGGCCTCCAGGTTGGTCTTGATCTTCTCGATCTCCTCCAGCAGGTCGCGCTTGATCCAGCGGCTTTTCTTGTCGAGATCCTCGGTCATCTTGCCGAGGCGCTCCTCCATGTCGCTGTTGAGCTGGACCTTCAGTTCGTAGGCGTTGCGGACCAGGCCGGCCATGTATATCACTAGGCCGCCGCCGACCACGAGTATGATGCCGGCAGCCAGGGAGACGATGAGGACGGACGACATGCTCATGGATGAAGCGCCGGACCTGCACGGAACTGAGGTGGGGACCGCCCCACTGTCGTTCAAACCCCGCCCCGATGCAAGCGCGCTGGACTTTGATTGACACCATGGCCGCGGCGGCTAAGATGGCCGGCGCAGACGAACCCCGTGGGAGAGACCGCCCCCGCCCGCAAGGGCCGAAGGCGGCGCCGAAGGAGCAACCGCCCCTGGAAACTCTCAGGCAAACGGACCGCGGGGGGATGAGCCTCTGGAAAGCGTGTCGATAGGCCGAGGACGGCAGATCGGCCCACCGACGATGTAAGCCGCGACCGCCCCCTGGGGCCGACGCGGTGAATCTTTCAGGTTCCCAGACAGAGGGGGGCAAACCGGGCGACGCCACAGCTACGCCCGCGCCCCTCAACCACGGCGGGCCGCCATGCCCGTCAAGGAGGAACCCGGTGAACGAATCCGAGTCCCCGTTGCTGACCACGCCGCTCGACGCGCTGCACCGCCGGCTCGGCGGCAAGATGGTTCCGTTCGCCGGCTACGCCATGCCGGTGCAGTATTCCGCCGGCATCATGACCGAGCATCTCCACACCCGGGCCAAGGCGTCGCTGTTCGACGTCTCGCACATGGGACAGGTGGAGATCAGGGGCGAAGGCTGCGCCCGCTGGCTGGAAACCCTGGTGCCGGGCGAGATTCAGGGCCTTGGCGTCGGCAAGACCCGCTACACCGTCTTCACCAACGACCAGGGCGGCATCCTCGACGACCTGATGGTCAGCAAGCTGGCCGAGGACCACCTGTTCGTGGTCATCAACGCCGCCTGCAAGGCCGCCGATTTCGCCCACATGCAGGCCCGGCTCGGCGGCAAGGTCGATCTGCGCCTGATCGGGGACCGGGCGCTGGTGGCGCTGCAAGGCCCCAAGGCGGCCGAGGCCATGGCCAGGGTGGCGCCGGGCGCGCTGGACATGACCTTCATGACCATCCGCGAGATCGATATCGCCGGCATCGCCTGTCTCGCCACCCGGTCGGGCTATACCGGCGAGGACGGCTGGGAAATCTCGGTGCCGGCCGGCCGCGCCGAGGACCTGGTCCAGACCCTGCTGGCCCTGCCCGACGTCATGCCGGCCGGCCTGGGCGCCCGCGATTCGCTGCGCCTGGAAGCCGGGCTGTGCCTCTACGGCTCGGACATCGACGCCGCCACCACGCCGGTCGAGGCCAACCTGTCCTGGATCATGAACAAGCGCCGCCGGGCCGAAGGCGGCTTTCCCGGCGCGGACGTCATCCAGAAGCAGCTGGCCGAGGGGCCGGCGCGCCTTAGAATCGGCATCCAGCCGCTGGGCCGCGCGCCGGCCCGCGCCCATACCGAGATCACCGACGCGGCCGGTAACCGGCTGGGGGAAATCTGCTCCGGCGGATTCGGTCCCTCGGCCGACCGGCCCATCGCCATGGGCTATGTGCCCCGCGCCTTCGCCGCCATCGGCACCAGACTGACGCTGATGGTGCGCGGCAAGCCGCTGGACGCCGAGGTCGCGGCGCTTCCTTTCGTTCCCCACCGCTACGTCAAGGGCTGAGTCATGAGCGATACGCGCTTCACCAAGGATCATGAGTGGATTTCCGTCGCCGGCGACATCGGCACAATCGGCATCAGCGACCATGCCCAGCACGCCCTGGGCGACATCGTCTTCGTCGAGCTGCCCGAGATCGGCCGCCACCTCGCCCAGGGGGCCGAGGCCGCCGTGGTGGAATCGGTCAAGGCCGCCTCCGAGGTCTATTCGCCGGCCTCGGGCGAGGTGATCGCCATCAATCAGGCCATCGCCGACCAGCCGGGGCTGGTCAACGAGGGCGCCGAGGGCGCCGCCTGGTTCTTCAAGATCCGCCTGTCCGATCCGGCCGAGCTGGCCGGCCTGATGGACCGCGCCACCTATGACGGCTACCTGAAGACCCTGGAATAGGCTTTCACCCCATGCGCTACCTGCCGCTGACCGAGTCCGACCGCCGCGCCATGCTGGACGTGATCGGGGCCAAGGACGTGGACGAGCTGTTCCGGGACGTTCCCGCCGCCGCCCGTCTCGCCGAGGCCTTGCCGCTGCCCCGCCACCAGGGCGAGATGGAGGTGGAGCGCGCCTTCACCCGCATGGCCCACAAGAACCTGTCGGCGGGATGCGCGCCCTTCTTCATCGGTGCCGGGGTGTATCGCCACCACATTCCGGCCAGCCTGGACCAGCTGCTGCTGCGCGGCGAGTTCCTCACCGCCTATACCCCCTACCAGCCCGAGGTCAGCCAGGGCACCCTTCAGGCGCTGTTCCAGTTCCAGACCCAGGTGGCGATGATCACCGGCATGGACGTGGCCAACGCCTCCATGTACGACGGCGCCACCGCCGCCGCCGAGGCGGCGATCATGGCGTGCCGCGTCACCAAGCGGAACAGGGTGATCCTGTCGGGCACCCTGCACCCCCATTACGTCGAGACCACCGAAACCAGCCTGCGCTACACCGAGATGACGGCCGAGGCGCTGCCGCCCGACCCGCTGGGCTTCGAGGACCTGCTGGGCCGGATCGACGCCGCCACCGCCTGCGTCGTGGTCCAAAATCCCGGCTTCTTCGGCGGCGTGAAGGACCTGCGGCCGCTGGCCGCCGCCTGCCACGGGGCCGGCGCCCTGCTGGTGGTGATGGTGGCCGAACCCACCAGCCTGGGCCTGTTCGACTCGCCCGGCGCCATGGGGGCCGACATCGTGGTGGCCGAGGGCCAGTCGCTGGGCATCGGCATGAATTTCGGCGGGCCGGGTCTCGGCCTGTTCGCCACCCGCGACAAGTTCGTCCGCCAGATGCCGGGGCGTCTCGCCGGCCAGACGGTGGACGTGGACGGCAAGCGCGGCTGGGTGCTGACGCTGTCGACCCGCGAGCAGCATATCCGCCGCGAGAAGGCCACCAGCAACATCTGCACCAATTCCGGCCTGTGCGCCCTGGCGTTCTCGATCCACCTGACCCTGCTGGGCGAGACCGGCTACGCCCGGCTGGCCGAACTGAACCACGCGGCGGCGGTGCGGTTGGAAGGCAAGCTGAAGGCGGTCAAGGGTCTGCGGGTGCTGGCGGGCAGCTATTACAACGAATTCGCCGTCCATCTGGGCGACGATGTCGATGCCGCCCAGGTGGTGGACGCGCTTGCCGACCGGGGCATCCTGGGCGGCGTGCCGGCGTCGCGCTTCTGGCCCAGCTGGCCGGAATTGCGGCCGGTGCTGATCCTGGCCGCCACCGAGACCAATACCGAGGCCGACATGGACAGTCTGGTTTCCGCCCTGAAGGAGGTGCTGTCATGAACCCGGCGTTTGAGGGGCATCAGCAATGAGCGGACAACCGACTCTCAGCGGCAATCGCGGCCTTCAGATCGAGGAGAAGCTGATCTTCGAGATGGACAATCCCGGCTCGGTCGCCGTCGACCTGCCCGAGCCCGGCCCCATCGACCTCGACCGCATGGGCGGCGTCGCCCGGCGCGGCCGCATCGGCCTGCCCGACCTATCCGAGCCGCAGGTGGTGCGTCACTTCACCCGGCTGTCGCAGAAGAATTACGGCATCGATTCCGGCTTCTATCCGCTGGGCTCGTGCACCATGAAGCACAATCCCCGCCTGTCGGAAAAGATGGCCCGCCTGCCCGGTCTGGCCGACCTGCACCCGTTGCAGCCGCAAAAGACCGTCCAGGGCGCGCTGGAAGTCATCGACTCGCTGGCCTTCTGGCTGAAGGAGCTGACCGGCCTGCCCGCCATCGCCATGAGCCCCGCCGCCGGAGCCCATGGCGAGTGGTGCGGCCTGATGGCGATTCGCGCCGCCCACGAGGACAGGGGGGAAGGCCATCGCCGCCGGATGCTGGTGCCGGAAAGCGCCCACGGCACCAATCCGGCCTCGGCCGCCATGTGCGGCTTCACCGTCGATCCCATTCCGGCCAAGGACAACGGCCGGGTCGATCTCGACGCGATGAAGGCCAAGCTGGGTCCCGACGTCGCCGGACTGATGCTGACCAACCCCAACACCTGCGGCCTGTTCGAATCCGAGATCATCGAGATCGCGGCGGCCATCCACGGGGCCGGCGGCTATTTCTACTGCGACGGCGCCAATTTCAACGCCATCGTCGGGCGGGTGCGCGTCGCCGATCTCGGCATCGACTGCATGCACATCAACCTGCACAAGACCTTTTCCACCCCCCATGGCGGCGGCGGCCCCGGCGCCGGCCCGACCGTGCTGTCGGCGGCCCTGGCTCCCTACGCGCCGGTCCCCTATGTGGTCCACGGTCCCCAGGGCCTCGAACTGGTGGAAGGCGCCCGCGAGGGAGCCAAGCCGTTCGGCCGGGTCAAGGGCTTCCACGGCCAGTTCGGCGTGTTCGTGCGCGCCCTGGCCTATATCGCCTCCATGGGCGCCGACGGCCTGCGCCAGGCCTCGGGCGACGCGGTGCTGAACGCCAATTACCTGCAAGCCTCGCTGAGCGACGCCCTGACCGCCTCGTTCGACGGCCCCTGCATGCACGAGGCGCTGTTCGACGACCGCTTCCTCAAGGATACCGGGGTGACCACGCTGGACTTCGCCAAGGCGCTGATCGACGAGGGCTATCATCCCATGACCATGTACTTCCCGCTGGTGGTGCACGGCGCCCTGCTGATGGAGCCGACCGAGACCGAGTCCAGGGAAACCCTGGACCAGTTCATCGCGGTGGTGAAGGGTCTGGCCGGACGAGCCAAGGCCGGCGCCGCCGAGGACTTCAAGGCGGCGCCCCGCCTGACGCCGCGTCGCCGTCTGGACGAGACCCTGGCGGCCCGCGCGCCGGTCCTGCGCTGGAAGGCGTCGACTTGACGATGGAGATCATCGGCACTACATTTCTGTAGTTACAAACGGATTCGCCATGCGCTGGGCCTGGGACCCCGACAAGGCGCGAGCCAACCTCGCCAAGCACGGGGTCGGTTTCGATCTGGCCCGGCGGGTGTGGGATGATCCGCTGCATGTCATCGTTCCCGATCGCATCGAGAACGGCGAGGAACGGTGGCATGCGATCGGAATGGTCGGGGGCGTGGCGATTCTAGTGGTCGTCCACGCCTATCGCGGGGATGATGGCGGGATCATCCGGATCATCGGCGCGCGAAAGGCGACCCCGCACGAACGGAGGCGTTATGAGCAAGAAGCCCCTTAGGCCGGACGAACAGGCGGAACTGAAGGCGCTGGCGGCGTTACCGGACGAGCGGATCGATACCGGTGACATTCCCGAGGCGCCGGCCGGGAACTGGGCCTTCGCCCGGCGCGGTCGGTTCTACCGGCCGGTCAAGCAGCAGATCACCTTGCGGATCGATGCCGACCTGATCGCCTGGTTCAAGGACCACGCCGCCGGCGAAGGCTACCAGACCCGAATCAATGCCGCCTTGCGGGATTATGTCCTGCACCACACCCAAGCAGGATGATCCCCAATCATGACCACCGAGAACTTTTCCCTGGCCGGCAGGCGCGTCTACGTGGCCGGGCATCGCGGCATGGCCGGCTCGGCCATCTGTCGCCGGCTGGAGCGGGAGGGCTGCACCCTCCTGACCGCCACCAGGGCCGAGCTTGACCTTCGCCGGCAGGCCGAGACCGAGGCCTGGATGAGGGCCAACCGGCCCGAGGCGGTGTTCGTGGCCTCGGCGACGGTGGGCGGCATCATCGCCAATTCCACCCGGCCGGCCGAGTTTCTCTACGACAACCTCGCCATCGAGGCCAACATCGTCAACGCCGCCCGCGAGGTGGGGGTGGCCAAGCTGCTGTTCCTCGGCGCGTCGTGCATGTATCCGCGCGAGGCGGCCCAGCCGGTGGCGGAAGACGCCCTGCTGACCGGGCTGGTGGAACCCACCAACGAGTGGTACGCCCTGGCCAAGATCGCCGGGCTGAAGCTCTGCCAGGCCTATCGCCGGCAATACGGCTGCGATTTCATCACCGTGGTGCCCAACAACCTGTTCGGCCTCAACGACCGCTTTGACCCCACCCACGGCCATGTGGTGGCGGCGATGATCATGAAGTTCCACACCGCCAAGACCGAGGGCCGCGAGGCGGTCGAATTATGGGGCACCGGCTCGCCGCTCAGGGAATTCCTTTATTCCGAGGACATGGCCGACGCCTGCGTCTTCCTGATGCGGACCTATTCCGGCGAGGCGCCGGTCAATGTGGGATCGGGCATCGAGATCACCATCCGGCAACTGGCCGAGACCATCGCCCGGACGGTGGGCTATGAGGGCCGGCTGGCGTTCGACGCCTCCAAGCCCGACGGCATCCCGCGCAAGCTGTTGGACTGCACCCGCATCCACGATCTCGGCTGGCGCTCGTCGACCTCGCTGGAGGCCGGCATGGCGGAGGCCTATCGCTGGTATCTGGACAACGTGGTCAGCGCAGCCTGAGGGCCAGCGGTCCCAGCGCCGCCACCACCCCGAGCGAGGCGAAGGCCAGCCCCCAGGCCAGCGAGCTGCTGCCGCCGCCGGCCATGTCCAGCACCATGCCGAAGGCCAGCGGCCCGACGAAGCCGGCGCCGAAACCCAGCAGGGAATGGATGGCGATGGTGGCTCCGCGCCGCGCCGGATCGGCCATCTGCACCGCGCCGGTGGTCAGGGCCGCCGAATCGATCTGAACCAGGGTGGCGTGCAGCAACACCAGTCCGGCGACCACGCCATAGGGCAGGCCGCCGGTGAACCCCAGCGCCAGAGCCAGCGCCGCCGAGGCCAGCATGGACAGGGCGCAGACCCGGCGGCGGTCGAAACGCACGGCGAGGTCGGCTCCGACCATGCTGGCAAGCATGGCCAGCAGCGCCGAGATGGTGGCGACCGTGGTGGGCGACGGCCCGGCGGCACCGGGCTGCGACGCCAGCACCCAGACCAGGAAGGCCACCATCCACGAGCGGGCGCCAAACAGTTCCCAGACATGGGTGGCATAGCCCAGCACATAGCCCATGGCGGCGCGGTTGCGCAGCACCGGGCCGAAATCGAACGGATTGCTCTTCACCGCCGGAGCCTGCGGCCGGGCCGGGACCAGCATGGCCAGCACCAGCACCGCCGCTAGCGCCGCCGCCAATCCGGACAGGGCGAAGGCGGCGGGCCAGCCGAACGCCTCGGCCACCCAGCCGGTGATCAGGAACGAACCCGAGGTCCCCAGCGAGAAACTGGCGGTGTAATAGCTGATCCAGCGGGCTTGGCCGGAGCCGGACACCCGGTCCACCAGCGCCTTGAGACCCGGCATGTAGGTGCCGGCCAGCCCGATTCCCGCCAGCGCCCGCCACGCCAGGGCCGACCAGAAGCCTTCGGCGGCCACGGCGAAGCCCAGCCCCGACAGGGCGGCGACCAGGGCCCCGAAGACATAGACCCGCTTGGCGTCGACGCGGTCGGTCAGCGTGGTCAGAATCGGCACCGCCACGGTATAGCCGGCGAACACCACCCCGGAAATCCAGCCGGCCTCGGTATTGCTCAGCGACCACTCGGCGACGAAGCCGGGCAGCAGGGCGGGAAACGCGAACACGCCCACCATGGTCAGCACCTCCGCCACGCACAGGCAGAAGACGGCCCTGGTCTCGGACGGAGGGAAGGCAGTGGTCATACCAGCATGGTAGCAAGGACCCCGCTGGATCGAGAAGGGGGAAAGATGGCCGGACCCGTCTGGTTCAGCGCAGCCAGATCCTCGCCAGCACCGGCGCGATGTCGCGGAACTGGGCCAGCCAGGCGACCAGCACTCCAATCACCCAGACCCAGGCCAGGACCGGAAGGACCCGCTTCATGTCAATCCAGCAGGTTGTAGCGGACGATGCAGTAAAGCGCCCGCACCCCGTCCCTCCAGCCGATCTTCTTGCCTTCCTCGTAGGTGCGGCCGGAATAGCTGATGCCGACCTCGTAGATGCGAGGACGCGGACGCAGCCGGGCGACCTTGGCGGTGATCTCGGGTTCGAAGCCGAACCGGTTCTCGACGATGGCGATGCCCTGGATGATCTCGCGGCGGAAGGCCTTGTAGCAGGTTTCCATGTCGGTGAGGTTGAGATCGGTGAACATGTTTGACGCCAGCGTCAGCACCTTGTTACCGATGGAATGCCAGAAATACAGCACCCGGCTTTCGTCGCCGCCCTTGAAGCGCGAGCCGAACACCACGTCGGCGCGGCCGTCCAGGAACGGCTTCAGCAGCTTCGGGTAATCGGCGGGGCTGTATTCCAGGTCGGCGTCCTGCACCAGCACGATGTCGCCGGTGGCCTTGGCGAAGCCGGTCCTGAGCGCGGCGCCCTTGCCCTGGTTGACGGCGTGGCCGGCGGTGGTGATCTCGGGATGGCGGGCGGCAAGCTCGGCCATCACCTCCACCGAGCGGTCGCGGGAGGCGTCGTCGACAATGACGATTTCCAGGTCGAGACCGCAGCAATCGGCCGCCAGCACCCGCTCGACGATGGCCGCCAGCGTCTTTTCCTCGTTATAGCAGGGAATGACGACGGTCAGCTTGGTGGCGGTCATTGGCCCAACTCCCCAGGTTCAGTGGCGGAAGTGACGCATGCCGGTGAACACCATGGCAAGGCCCTTTTCGTCCGCCGCCGCGATCACCTCGGCGTCGCGCATGGAGCCGCCGGGCTGGATTACCGCCGTCGCGCCCGCCGCCGCCGCCGCCAGCAGGCCGTCGGCGAACGGGAAGAAGGCGTCCGAGGCCACCACCGAGCCGATGGTGGCGGGCTGGGCCAGACCGGCGGCGGTGGCGGCCTCCTGACTTTTCCAGGCGGCGATGCGCGAGCTGTCCACCCGGCTCATCTGGCCGGCGCCGATGCCGACGGTGGTGCCGTTCTTGACGTAGATGATGGCGTTGGACTTGACGTGCTTGCAAACGCGGAAGGCGAACAGCAGATCTCGCATCTCCTGCTCGGTGGGCGCGCGTTTGGTCACCACCTTCAGCTCCTGAAGGCTGACGCGGCCGTTGTCCTTGGTCTGGAACAGATAGCCGCCGGCCACCGGGCGCAGCGTCATGCCGGGCTCATTGGGGTCGGGCATGCCGCCGGTGACCAGCAGGCGCAAATTCTTCTTGGCGGCGAAGGCGGCCACCGCCGCCTCGTCGGCATCGGGGGCGATCACCACCTCGGTGAACAGCTTGGCGATCTCCTCGGCGGTGGCGCCGTCCAGCTTGCGGTTGATGGCGACGATGCCGCCGAACGCCGACACCGGGTCGGTGGCCAGCGCCGCCTTGTAGGCGGTGACGATGTCCGTGCCCACCGCGACGCCGCAGGGATTGGCGTGCTTGATGATGGCGACGGCGGGCTGGTCGAACTCGGCCACCAGCTCGTAGGCGGCGTCGGTGTCGTTGAGGTTGTTGTAGCTGAGCTCCTTGCCCTGCAATTGCCGGGCGGTGGCGACGCCCGGGCGGTGCTGGCCGTTGACGTAGAAGGCGGCCCGCTGGTGCGGGTTCTCGCCGTAGCGCAGGCTCTGCTTCAGCTCGCCCGCCACCACCACGCGACGGGGAAAGGTATCGCCCAGTTCGCGGGCGAACCACTGGCTGATGGCGGCATCGTAGGCGCCGGTGCGGGCATAGGCGGTGGCGGCCAGACGCTTTCTCAGCGCCAGGGTGGTGGCGCCGCCATTGGCCTCCATCTCGGCCCGGATCACGGCGTAGTCCTCGACGTCCACCACCACGGCGACGGCGGCGTGATTCTTGGAGGCGGCGCGGATCATGGCCGGCCCGCCGATGTCGATGTTCTCGACGCATTCGTCATAGCCGGCGCCCTTGGCCACCGTCGCCTCGAACGGATAGAGATTCACCACCAGCAGGTCGATGGGGGCGATGCCGTGCTCGGCCATGGCGGCCTCGTGCTCGGCGTTGCCGCGAATGCCCAGCAGGCCGCCATGCACCTTGGGGTGCAGCGTCTTGACCCGGCCGTCCAGCATCTCGGGAAAACCGGTATGGTCGGCCACTTCGGTCACCGTGATGCCGGCGTCGCGCATCGCCTTGGCCGAACCGCCGGTGGAGAGGATCTCGACCCCCCGGCCCTCGAGGAAACGGGCGAAATCCAGCAATCCGGTCTTGTCCGAGACCGAGATCAGGGCGCGGCGGATGGGTGACGGGTCGGACATGCGAAGGGACCTCCGGCAAGACGGGTTTGCTGGGGGCATATAGCAAATCGCGCCCGGCGTAAACGCTGGATTCGCCTGATCGCGGCGGCTATATACAACCGGCACCGCAACAGGCTGGAATTCATGGTCAAAGGTCCCAGGACGGTCATCTGCGTGGTCGGCGCCCGGCCGAATTACATGAAGGCGGCCCCCATCGTGGCGGCGCTGAGGCGTTCGGCCCGGCTGGCGCCGCTGCTGGTCCACACCGGCCAGCACTACGACCCCGACATGAACGAACGCTTCTTCGCCGAGCTGGGGATGCCGGCGCCCGATTCCAACCTGGAGGTGGGCTCGGCCAGCCACGCGGTGCAGACCGCCCAGGTGATGATGCGGTTCGAGCCGGTGCTGGATTCCGCCCCCGATCCCATCGTCCTGGTGGTGGGCGACGTGAACTCCACCATCGCCTGCGCCCTGGTCGCCGCCAAGAAGGGAATCCCGGTGGTGCATGTGGAAGCCGGGCTGCGCTCCGGCGACCGCGCCATGCCGGAAGAGATCAACCGGGTGCTGACCGACCAGATCTCGGACCTGCTGTTCACCACCGAGAAAAGCGCCGCCGCCAACCTGGCCGCCGAAGGCATCGCCGCCCAGCGCGTCCATTTCGTCGGCAACGTGATGATCGACACCCTGGTGGCCAACCTGCCGCGCGCCATTCCACCGGCCGAGACCCTGGCCACCGCCGGACAGATCCCGGCCGGCCGCTTCGCCCTGTCCACCTTGCACCGCCCCGCCAATGTGGATGATCCGGTGGTGCTGGGACGGCTGCTGGACTGCCTCGCCGAGATCGGCGCCGGCCTGCCGGTGGTGCTGCCGCTGCATCCCCGCACCCGCGCCCGCATCGACGCGGCCGGACTGACCGGCCGGCTGGACGGAACCCGCATCCTGGCGCTGGGACCGCAGGGTTACCTGGCCATGCTGGGGCTGATGAAGGCGGCGACGCTGGTGCTGACCGATTCCGGCGGCATCCAGGAGGAAACCACCGCCCTGGGCATCCCCTGCCTGACGCTGCGCGACAACACCGAACGGCCGTCGACGGTGGAGTTCGGCACCAATACCCTGGTGGGACGCGACCCCGCCCGCATCCTGGCCGCCGCCAGGACGGCGCTCGCCACCGGCGGCAAGGCCGGCCGCATTCCCGAATTCTGGGACGGCCATGCGGCGGACCGCATCGTCGCCGTGCTCGAAGACAGCTTCTGAGGATTCCCCATGACCTTTCCCGCCAAGCAATATTCCAGCATCGCCGCCTATTTTGAAACCTATGCCGAACAGATCGCCCAGGCGCTGGCCTCGGTGCCCAAGAGCGCCCTGGCGGCGGCCGATATCCTGCTGGGCGACGCCATGGACGCCGACGCCCATGTCTATGCCTGCGGCAACGGCGGTTCGGCCGCCATCTCCAATCATCTGGTCTGCGACCACGTCAAGGGGATACAGACCGACACGGCGCTGAAGCCCCGGGTGCATTCACTGTCGGCCACCATCGAGATGATCACCGCCATCGCCAACGATCTGGATTACGCCGAGGTGTTCGCCTATCAGCTGAAGAGTTACGCCCGGCCGGGCGACGTGCTGATCACCATCAGTTCGTCGGGCGATTCGGAAAACGTGGTCCGCGCCATGCAATGGGCCAAGGACAACGGATTGCGCACCATCGCCATGACCGGCTTCACCGGCGGACGCACCGCCAAGCTGGCCGAGGTCAACCTGCACGTCGCCGCCGACAATTACGGAATCGTCGAGGACGTGCACCAGTCGCTGATGCACGTCCTGGCCCAGTTCATCCGCATGCGCCGCATGCCCCGCGACCTGGTGGCGGCCCGGAAATTCTGAACACGGGAAATTGAAGGATCGGGAAGGCAATGTCGTTCCTGGCGGATTGGCCCTACTTCTATCCCCTGGTGATCCTGGCCGGAATCGGCTGCCTGGGCCTTGGCCGGGCATTGCTGCCGGATTCTCCGCCCTGGCGCCAGTTCCTGGCCGGTCTGATCCTGATTTCCGCCGTCAACGCCAGCCTGGCCTGGTTCGCCCCATTGCTGATGTTGCCGCTGGCCCGCATCGGCATCCTGGCCGGCTGGGTGATCCTCGGCCGCCAGATCGCCGTCGGCGCCCTGACATGGCCGGACCGTCCAGACAGGCGAACCATCCTTTGTGTCCTGCTGGCGATGGCCCTGGGACTGGCCATCTCGATCCGCTTCGCCTTTCCCTTCATCGTCATGGGTGAAGAGCCTTATTTCCTGGGACCGCTGGTCGAGTTCTTCCAGGCCGATTATTTCGGACCGGTTCGGGTTCCCAGTCATTATCCCTGGGAGATGACCGCCAACCACATCCTGCCGCCGGCGGTTCTGACCACCCTGGCGGCGCTCTTGCCCAGGGGCACCATGCTCCAGGCCATCGAAATCCGCTTCCTGCTATTGTTCCTGGCGTTCTCGCGCTTCGCCTTCGTGATGATGCGCCGCTCCGACATGACGCCATATGGATCGGCGGCGATCATCGCGGCGGGCCTGCTGGTCTTCCATCGCGAGATCGATACCTGCATCAATTATTCCACCTTCCTTTACGTCATCCTGGTGATGGAGGTGGGAATCATCATCTTCCTGGATCGCGACCCTCCCGAGCGTGGCGCCCGCGACCTTCTGTTCCTGCTGGCGGCCATGGTCGCGGCCAAGACCTCGATCTTCTACCTGCCGGCCCTGGCCTTCCTGTGGGTGGCGGCGAGATTTCCCCGCCAGGCGCTACAGCCGGTGACCATCCTGGCCGGCCTGGTCACCACCGCCCAGATTCTGACGGTGGCGTCCCGGCCCAAACCGTTTCCCGACGTCAGCATCAAGCTGACCTTGACCAATCCGCTGGGTGGGCGGCCAGCATTGGATTACTACCCCAATATCGGCGACGCCCTGATCAATCAGGACAACATCCTGGCTCTGCATCACCAGCATTATTCACTCGGAATCATCGCCATTCTGGCCCTGGTGACGGTAAAGTGCTGGCTGCTGCCCATTTGGGCCACCGGCCGGTTGATCGCCAGGGAACCGGAACGCCGCGAGATTCATCGCGTGGCCGAGGTGTTCCTGCTGATCCTGCTGGCCGGCTGGGTGCTGATTCGCCATGATCAGCACGGTATCACCCATCAGGTCTGGCTGACCCTGGCCAACGCGCCGCTGTTCCTGGCGGCGATCCTGTCGGTCGCCCTTGCGCCGGGTGGACGGCCGTGGCGAAACGGATTGCTGGCGGTGGCGGTGGCGATCATGTTGCTGGGTTACCGGCCCTGGAGCTCGGTCAATTCACCGGTCGCCGCCAATATGGGGGGGGTCACTCCCGCCGAATTGGTGCGGATGAGTCCAGCCGAAGCCAGGATTCGCCGCCCGAACGAATCCGAGGTGGATTATTGCATCCGCTCGCTACTGCACGGCCACCGCCTGATGGCGGGTGAGGTGTCGCTTTCCTGCGCCGGAACCCTGGGGGTCATGGCGATAAAGCCTCGCCAGGCCGAGGGAGGAAAGCCATGAAGTGGCTGATGGAGGGCTTGCTGCGCCTGGGAGAACGTACCTCGGGGCCGCTGGATGAGTCGGCGTGGCGACGGCGACGCAACCGGACGGCAACGTGGCTGCTGGTGCTGGCCGGAGTGCTGGCGGTGCAGACCGCCATCCTGCAAAGCCCCGATTACATGATCAATGGGCTCTACCACAACCGTCGCGCCATCAACATCCAGCTCCAAACCATGCCCGAGGCCAAGCGGGCCAAGCTGCTGGAGCGGCTGTGCCTGGCCGACGGACTGTTCGGGCAAGGCGGCGTCGACCCCTACCAGATCGCCAAGGCAGGGGAATGCGCTAAGCTTTCGAAGCGATGATGTACTGAAAGGGCGCCACCGCCGCCGGCAGGATATGGCGGAATAGCATCTCGTCCAGTTTGAATATGGCTCGCGCCAGACCGGTATCTTCCCTGATCCAGTACTGGGTGAAATAACCCAGGAAATTAGGATCCTTGAAGGTCGCATCGATCTTGAATCCGGCATCAAGTAACTGGCGGCGCATACGTGGAAAGATGATGGCCTTTTCACCTTTTTCGATCAGGTCATTACGAACAAAATAATCCTTGACGAAGTTGAATGGATCCAGGGAATCCGTCTCGATCATCCAGCGCGGTGGATAGTAATAATTGGGTTCGACAATGATCAACTTGCCATCATCCTTGAGATGACGATGGACACGCTCGAACACTGCCGGCCTGTCATCGATGTGATGCAGCACGTTATTGATATCAACGATGTCGAATTTTTCGCCCAACTCCAGCCGGGTGGCGTCAGCCACCGCCAGCTCCAGCCGTTCGGTGGGAGCGCCGATACGGCCCAGGATTTTGCGCAGGAAATCGACGCTGCCCTTGCAGATGTCGAAGGCGAACACCCTGTTGCCGTTCAGCAGGAAGGACGGGACGATATAATTGACGCCGCAGCCGATCTCCAGGACCGCCTTGTCGCGGATCGGGCCGATATGGGGTTCCCACCAGAACTTGCGGGCGATGCCGACCCGCTTGTTGGCCCAATCCATTTGCCACAGATGGACCCGCTTCAGGACCTCCTGGAACTTGTCGGCGTCATAATCGGCATAGAACCTGTCCAACCGCTCAATGGCCTGCTTTTCAAAAAAGCTCTCCTTGTCGGTGCAGCCGTCAAATTCGATCATGCCATCGATCAGACTGGCGTGCCCGCCGCCGCAAGGAGAGCAGACAAGGCGGTCGCCGCTGAGTTCCAGCGGGCTGCGGCATGACGGACACAGATACTTCACGGCCGAACTCCTCGAGACCCTGTCAGGTGACGGATCTGTCATAGCAAGCCGGCCGGCCGCCGTCCATATCGCCGCAAACGGACCCTGTCCAGTCTTGGCCGCCGCCGCCCCTCAGCGCCAGCCGACCCGGTCGAAGATGCGGACCGCGTTGGCGTTGTTCTCGCCCAGCATGGCGACGTTGATCTCCTCGCCCTTGAACCGGCCCCACCCGGCCACCAGCGGCGAGACGCTGGCCGAGGGCAGTACCGGAAACTCGCTGTTGACCTCGGCGAAGGCCTTCTGGGCCTCGGGACCGGAGAGGAAGGCGATCAGCCGGACCGCCGCGTCCTTGTTCTTGGCCGACGCGGTCACGCCGGCTCCGGCCACGTTCATGTGGGCGCCGCGACCTTGCTGGTTGGGAAAGAAGATGCCGACCTTGGCGGCGGCGTCGCGTTCCTCGGCCTTGGCGGAGCTTTGAAGGTTTCCATAGTAATAGGTGTTGGCGATGGCGATGTCGCACTGGCCGGCGGCGACGGCGGTGATCTGGTCGCGGTCGCCGCCCTGGGGCTTGCGGGCGAAATTGGTGACCACGCCCTTGGCCCAGGCTTCCGCCTTGTCGGGACCGTGAACCGCGATCAGGTTGGCCAGCAGCGACTGATTGTAAGACGACGAGGACGAGCGGACGCAGATGCGGCCCTTCCACCTGGGATCGGCCAGGTCCTCGTAGGTGGACAGCTCGGCCGGCTTGACGCGGTCCTTGGCGTAGAACAGCACCCGGGCGCGGGCCGACAATCCGAACCAATAGCCCTGGGGATCGCGGAAATGAGCGGGAATGTTGCGCTCGATCTCGGCCGAGGCGGTCGGCTGCAACACGCCGGCGACGCGCGCCTTGTGCAGATGCGCGACGTCGGTGGTGATCAGAACGTCGGCCGGGCTGTTGGCGCCCTCGCTCTTCAGGCGCTCCAGCAACTGATCCTCGCCCGCCGGCAGCAGGTTGACCTTGATGCCGGTCTTGCTGGTGAATTCGTTCAGGACCGGCTTGATCAGGTGATCCTTGCGGGCCGAATAGACGTTGACCTCCTGGGCCGAGGCGAGGCCCGGCCCCAGCAGGGCGGCGGCGAGGGCGAGAGCGGTCAGGCGAAGGGGAGCGTGCATGGGGCGAATCCTCGACGGGCGAATGCAAATGAGTTGCATGATGCCTTGCGTTGATATCACATTTTCCCGCCGAGTAAAGCCCCCTCGGCGAGGACCCGGCCCCGCTTTGCGTTCTCGACACTGCGAAAAATACGGGCTACTAGAGAATTCCTTGCGATCAGGAGGCTTCCATGCGCCAGGGCAGCATCGCGCGCAACACCACCGAGACCAGCATCTCCGTCTCCCTCGACCTCGATGGCGGCGGACGCTATGCGGTCGATACCGGCATCGGCTTTCTCGACCACATGCTGGAGCAGCTGTCGCGCCACTCGCTGATCGATCTTGAGGTCAAGGCCAAGGGCGATCTTCACATCGACGCCCACCACACCACCGAGGACGTGGGCATCGCCATCGGCCAGGCGGTCAGCCAGGCGCTGGGCGAGCGCAAGGGCATCCGCCGCTATGGTTCGGCCTACGTCCCCATGGACGAGGCGCTGACCCGCGTCGCCCTGGACCTGTCCAACCGGCCCTACCTGATCTGGAAGGTGGCGTTCGGCCGCGACAAGCTGGGCACCATGGACACCGAGCTGTTCAAGGAATGGTTCCAGGCCTTCGCCCAGGCGGCCGGCGCCACCCTGCATGTGGAATGCCTGTACGGCGACAACGACCACCATATCGTCGAAAGCTGCTTCAAGGCCCTGGCCCGCGCCCTTCGCGACGCCGTCGAGATCGACCCGCGCAAGGCCGACGCGGTTCCCTCCACCAAGGGGACGCTGGGGGGAACCCTGTGAGCGGTCTGGTCGCCATCATCGATTACGGCTCGGGCAATCTGCGCTCGGCCGCCAAGGCGTTCGAGCGGGTGGTCGCCGAAACCGGCCTCGGCCTGACCGTCGAGGTGACCTCGGACCCGCAGGTGGTCGACACCGCCGAGCGCATCGTCCTGCCCGGCGTCGGCGCCTTCGCCGATTGCAAGGCCGGGCTGTCGCGCCTGCCCGGCATGGTCGAGACCCTGATCGGCCAGGTGCTGGTGCGCCGGCGTCCGTTCCTTGGCATCTGCGTCGGCATGCAACTGCTGGCCACCATCGGGCGCGAGCATGGCGAGCATGCCGGGCTGGGCTGGATCAAGGGCGAGGTGGTGCCGCTGGACGTCGAGGGCCAGGGACTGAAGGTGCCGCACATGGGCTGGAACCAGCTGGAGCCCGACCAGCCGGGCCATCCCCTGCTGGCCGGGCTTGATTCCGAGGCCCACGCCTATTTCGTCCATTCCTATCGTTTCGTCTGCGCCGACCCGGCCCACCGGATCGCCCATGTGGGCTATGGCGGCGCCATCGCCGCCATGATCGGCCGCGACAACATCGTCGGCACCCAGTTCCATCCCGAGAAGTCCCAGGCGACGGGACTGCGGGTGATCGCCAATTTCCTGACCTGGACGCCCTAGACAATGATTCTCTTTCCCGCCATCGACCTCAAGGACGGCGCCTGCGTCCGGCTTAAGCTGGGCCTGATGGAGGACGCCACCGTCTTCAACCTCGATCCCGGCGCCCAGGCGAAAAGCTTCGCCGACGCCGGGGCCGAGTGGATTCATGTGGTCGACCTGAACGGCGCCTTCGCCGGCAAGCCGGTCAATGCCGGGGCGGTGGACGCCATCCTGAGGGCCGTTTCGGTTCCGGTTCAATTGGGTGGCGGCATCCGCGACATGGCCACCATCGAACGCTGGCTGGAGCAGGGCATTCGCCGGGTGATCCTGGGCACGGTGGCGCTGAAGGACCCGCAGCTGGTCAGGGACGCCTGCAAGCGCTTTCCCGGCCGGGTGGCGGTGGGCATCGACGCCAAGGGCGGCAAGGTGGCGGTGGAGGGCTGGGCCGAGACCTCGGACCTCGGCGTGCTGGACCTGGCCCGCAAGTTCGGAGATTGCGGCGTCGCCGCCCTGATCTACACCGACATCGACCGCGACGGCGTGCTGGCCGGTCCCAATGTCGCCGCCACCGCCGCCCTGGCCGATGCCATCTCCATTCCGGTGATCGCCTCGGGCGGGGTGTCGTCGCTGGACGATCTCCGGGCGCTGAAGGCCCATCCCAAGCTGGAGGGCGTCATCTCGGGCCGCGCCATCTATGACGGCCGCATCGACGTCGCCCAGGCCATCCGGCTGCTGAAGGAGTAGGCGCGGTGCTCAAGATGCGCGTCATCCCCTGCCTGGACGTCAAGGACGGCCGCGTCGTCAAGGGGGTCAACTTCGTCGATCTGATCGATGCGGGCGATCCGGTGGAGCAGGCCAAGATCTATGACAGGGCCGGCGCCGACGAACTGACCTTCCTCGACATCACCGCCAGCGTCGACAACCGCGACACCATCTACGACGTGGTCCGACGCACCGCCGAGGCCTGCTTCATGCCGCTGACGGTGGGCGGCGGCGTCCGGGTCAACGACGACATCCGCAAGCTGCTGCTGGCCGGCGCCGACAAGGTCTCCATCAACACCGCCGCCGTGCATCGCCCCGAATTCGTCAAGGAAGCCGCCGAGAAGTTCGGCAGCCAGTGCATCGTCGTCGCCATCGACGCCAAGCAGGTGGCGTCGGGCAGGTTCGAGATCTTCACCCATGGCGGCCGCAACCCCACCGGCATCGACGCGGTGGAATGGGCGAGGCGCATGGTCGCCTACGGTGCCGGCGAGATCCTGCTGACCTCCATGGACCGCGACGGCACCAAGCAGGGCTTCAACATCCCACTGACCCGGGCGGTCGCCGACGCGGTGCCGGTGCCGGTTATCGCCTCGGGCGGGGTCGGCACCCTGGACCATCTGGTGGAGGGCATCCGCGACGGCCACGCCACCGCCGTGCTGGCCGCCTCGATCTTTCATTTCGGAACCTTCACCATCGCCCAGGCCAAGGCCCACATGCGGGCCGCCGGAATTCCGGTGCGGCCATAAAGGGTGACAGGCTCTCCGCCATCTGATAGGCAGATGCGCGGAAAATGACATTATCGAGTTGTTCCAGAAAGGCCCGGGCCATGGCTCAGACAAGCGCTATCCTCGAAGAGCTGTACGGCACCATCGCCAGCCGCAAGGGGACCGACCCCGACAAGTCCTATACCGCCAAGCTGTTTTCGCGCGGGCGCGGCAAGATCGCCCAGAAATTCGGCGAGGAGGCGGTGGAAACCGTGGTCGCCGCCCTGTCCGAGGGCAAGGAGCAGCTGGTGGCGGAAAGCGCCGACACCCTTTACCACCTGCTGGTGCTGTGGGCCGATTGCGGCGTCGAGCCGGCCAAGGTCTGGGCCGAGCTGGCGCGCCGCGCCGGCACCTCGGGCATCGACGAGAAGAAGTCGCGCGCCAAGAAGTGATTTCCGTGGCGGAGGAACCGATGACCTACGATTCCAACAACATCTTCGCCCGCATCCTCAGGGGCGAAATCCCGTGCGGCAAGGTCTACGAGGACGAGTTCGCCCTCGCCTTCCACGACATCAATCCCCAGGCCCCGGTCCACATCCTGGTGATTCCCAAGGGCGCCTACGTCTCGATGAACGATTTCAGCGCCAGGGCCTCGGAGGCCGAGATCGCCGGGCTGATCCGGGCGCTGGGCAAGGTGGCCGAGATGGCGGGCGTCGCCGCCGATGGCTGGCGGGCACTCAGCAATGTCGGCGCCAACGGCCACCAGGAGGTGCCGCACCTGCACTTCCACATATTCGGCGGCCGCCGTCTGGGCGCCATGATCGGCAAGGCCGATCATTGAGATTTGAGCGGAATACCGAGGCGGCGGCGGATCACTCCGCCGCCCTGGCCGCCTCGGGATCGTCCAGCGCCTTCAGCAAGGTGGCGCGAATCTGTTCCAGCTTGCGGCCATGCTCGATCTTGTGGCCGAACACGTCCTTGACATAGAACACGTCCACCACCCGCTCGCCATAGGTGGAGATGTGGGCCGACGAGATTTGCAGGCCCAGATTGGTCATGGCGTTGGTAATGTCGTAAAGCAGGCCGGGCCGGTCGCGGCCGTTGACCTCGATGACGGTGTGCGAGCGCGACGGCTTGTTGTCCACCAGGGCGCGCGGTGGCACCTTGAAGACATGGGCCCGCGACGGCAACTTGCCCTTGCGGGTCGCCAGCTCGCGATCCAGCCGCAGCCGGCCCGACAGCACCTGCTCGATGGTGGCCGACAGCTTGGCCAGCCTGGACGGCCCGGCGAACGGCCCGCCGCCGGAATCCTGGATGAAGAAGGTGTCGAGCGCCATGCCGTTGGCCAGCGTGATGATCTTGGCATCGACGATGTTGGCGCCCGATACCGCCATGGCCCCGGCGATCTGCGAGAACAGGCCGGGATGGTCGCCGGTATAGACGATGATCTCGGTGACCGCCCGCTGGGTGTCGACCCGGGGTTCGACCGTCAGCGGCGCCCGCACCGCCTCGGCTTCGCGCACCAGACGGGCATGGCGAAGATGGGTGGCGAGATCGCAGGTGGTCCAGTAGCTGGGATAGCCGCGCCCCAGATGGGCGTCGATCTCGTCGCCGGTCCAGCCCAGCCGCTCCAGCTCGGCCCGCAGACTGGCCTGGGCCGCCTTGACCCGGGTGCCGTGGGCGGCGGCGGACAGCCCGCCGGTCATCACGTCCAGCGCCCGCTGGAACAGTTCGCGCAGCAGCCCGGCCTTCCAGGCGTTCCACACCGTCGGGCCGACGGCGCGGATGTCGGCGACGGTCAGGCACAAGAGCAGGCGCAGCCGCTCGGGTGACTGCACCAGGGCGACGAAATCCGAGATGGTCTTGGGATCGTCGATGTCGCGCTTGAAGGCGATGCGGCTCATGGACAGGTGTTCGCGCACCAGCCAGGCGCTGGTCTCGGTCTCCTCGTCGGTAAGACCCAGGCGCGGCCCCAGCTTCAGCGCCACCTCGGCTCCCAGCACCGAATGGTCGCCGTTGCGGCCCTTGGCGATGTCGTGCAGGAAGGCGGCGACATAAAGCGCCCGGCGCGACGCCACCTGGTGGATGACCTCGCTGCTGGCCGGCGCCTCGGCGGTCAGCTCGCCGGCCTCGATGGAATGCAGGATACCCAGCGCCTGCACCGTATGCTCGTCGACGGTGAAGACGTGGTACATGTCGTATTGCATCTGCGCCACCACCCGCCCGAAATCGGGGATGAACCGGCCCAGAACTCCGGCCTCGTTCATGTGGCGCAGCGCCACCTCGGGATTCTTGCGCGACGTCAGCATCTCGATGAACAGGCGGTTGGCGTCCGGGTCGGCGCGAAGGGCGGAATCGATACGCTTCAGCGAACGGTGCACCCGGTCCAGCGCCTTGGGATGGATGTCGACCTCGTGCTCCAGGGCGGTGTGGAACAGGCGGATCATCGCCACCGGATCGGTCTCGAACTGGTCGTCGCGGGCGGTGTCCAGGCGGCCGCCCTCGACGATGAAGCCGGCGATGGAGGCGCGGCGCGAAAACAGGCGGGACAGCTGAAGCCGCCGGGGCTTGCGCTTGTGCTGCTCCTCGGCCAGGGCGCAGAACAACCGGGTCAGGTCGCCCACGTCCTTGGCGATCAGGAAATAGTGCTTCATGAACCGCTCGACGCCCCTGGACCCGCCGCGGTCGGCGTAATGCATGCGCGAGGCGATTTCCTGCTGCACGTCGAAGGTCAGGCGGTCCTCGGGCCGGTCGGTCAGGTAGTGCAGATGGCAGCGCACCGTCCACAGGAACGTCTGGGCCTTGGCGAAGCCCTTGGCCGCCGGACGCGAGATGATGCCGGCCTCGGCCAGTTCGGCGATGTCGTTGATGCGGTACATGTACTTGGCGATCCAGTACAGCGTGTGCAGGTCGCGCAGACCACCCTTGCCCTCCTTGACGTTGGGTTCCAGCACATAGCGCGAATCGCCCATCTGGGAATGGCGGGCATCGCGTTCGGCCAGCTTGGACTCGACGAATTCCACCGCCGTGTTCGCCATGATCTCGGTGCGGTAGCGGTTCCACAAATCGCGGAACAGCGCCTGATCCCCCCATAGCCAGCGCATCTCCAGCAGCGCGGTGCGGATGGTGAGATCGTCCCTGGCGTTGCGGATGCACTCTTCGGCCGAACGGGTGGAGTGACCGACCTTCAACCCCACGTCCCACAGCATGTAGAGGATGTATTCCACCACCTGTTCGTGATAGGGCACCCGCTTGTAGGGCAACAGGAACAACAGGTCGATGTCGGAATGGGGCGACAGCTCGCCGCGGCCGTAACCGCCCACCGCAACCAGGCTCATGGCCTCGCCCGAGGTCCGCACGCCTTGGGGAAATTCATGGTCGGCGGCGAAATCGTGGACCAGACGGACCAGCTGATCGATCAGGAAACAGGTCTCGCGCACCGTGGCGGCGCCGTCGCCGTGGCCGTCGAAGCGGCGCCGGACCTCGCCGCGGCCGCGGGCCAGCACCTGCTTGAACAGGTCCAGCACCTTCATCCGGCGCTTGTTCTTGGGCAGGTCCAGGGCCGCGAGCCCGGCTAGGTCGGCGATGACGGCCCGACGGTCGATGATGGCGCGCTGGTCGGCGATCTTGATCATGGCGGGAAAACACGACGACGTTGAGCCGGAGCCTTCGAGTATAGAAGGCGGTCGCGTTCCGCCGCCAGACCTATTCGAAGGCAGTCAGGTCGATTGCCCAAGGAGTGGGCAATCGTCTCACCACCACGAGGTGGACAGCCAATAGAACAGGGCGGCGATGCTGCCCGCCGCCGGAATGGTCAGCACCCAGGCGATGACGATGTTGCCGGCCACATGCCAGCGCACCGCCGACAGCTTGCGGGCGGCGCCGACTCCGACGATGGCGCCGGTGATGGTGTGGGTGGTCGACACCGGGATGCCCATCCAGGTCGCGGCGAACAGGGTGATGGCGCCCCCGGTTTCGGCACAGAAGCCCTGGACCGGCTTCAGGTCGGTGATCTTGGACCCCATGGTCTTGACGATGCGCCAGCCGCCGAACAGGGTGCCGAGACCCATGGCCAGCTGGCAGGTGATCGCCACCCACAGCGGCACATGGAACTGAGGGCCCAGCATTCCCTGGCTGAACAGCAGCACGGCGATGATGCCCATGGTCTTCTGGGCGTCGTTGCCGCCATGGCCGAGCGAATACATGGCGGCCGAGAAGAATTGCAATATCCGGAATCGGGAATCCACCGCGAACGGCGGGATGCGGCGGCATATCCACGAGACCGACAAGATCAGCAGCATGGCCAGGATCAGCCCGACCAGCGGCGACAGCACGATGGCGGATCCGGTCTTGATCAGGCCGGTGGGAACCAGCGACGCGACCCCGCCCTTGGTGACGCCGGCGCCGACGATGCCGCCGATCAGGGCGTGCGAGCTGGACGACGGAATCCCCAGCAGCCAGGTGATGATGTTCCAGGCGATGGCCCCCATCAGGGCGCCGAAGATCACATGGGTATCGATGATGCCGGGCGAGACGATGCCGGTTCCCACCGTCTTGGCGACGCTGTGGGTGAAGAACAGGATGGCGATGGTGTTGAAGAACGCCGCCCAGACGACGGCATAGGACGGCGGCAGCACCCGTGTCGCCACCACGGTGGCGATGGAATTGGCGGCGTCGTGCAGGCCGTTCAGGAAGTCGAACGCCAGCGCCACGATCACCAGGGCGACGATGATCGGAAAAGCGACCGAGGCCTCCATGGCCTACACCTGCTCGATGACGATGGTCTCGATGACGTTGGCGACGTCGTCGAACCGGTCCGACACCTTTTCCAGCCGCTGATAGATCTCCTTGCGGGTGATCAGCCTGACCGGGTCCTTCTCGGTGGCGAACAGGGCGCGCAACCCCTCGTGCTGACGGGCGTCGGCGGCGCTTTCCTGGCGGCCGATGTCGTCGCACAGCTTGTTGATGGCCTCGGAATTGCGCGAGATGCCGTCCAGCAGCGGAATGGCCTGTTCCAGCAGGCGGGCGCATTCGACGATACCGGCGGCCAAGGCCCGCATGTCGGGATTGAATTCGCGCACGCCGTACAGGTCGATGCGCTGCGCCACGTCCTCGATGCCGTCCACGGTGTCGTCCATGGTGGTGATCAGGCCGTGAATCTGGTCGCGGTCGAAGGGGGTGATGAAGCTGCGGTGCAGTTCCAGCAGGGTCTTGCGGGTGATGGCGTCGGCCTCGCCCTCGTAGGCGCAGATCTGGCGGAAGTGAAGCGCCATGTCGGCGCCTTCCGCCATCATCTTCTCCAGTTCCCGGGCGGCGGCGTGAACCTTGGCCGCATGCTCGATGAAAAGCTCGACGAACTTCCCTTCCTTGGGCATCAAGGAGCGGAACAGGCGGAAGAACATCGGAATCGTCCCCGGCAATTTGCGCTGCGCCCGTAACCGGGCGCCGCTTCATTACCATAGATGACGGTTTTGTTACACCGGCTTTCTCAGCGGGCCGGGGCGGCGTCGTCCACCACCAGCTGAACGCTGGACAGTCCCTGCCAGGAATCGACCCGCAGGGCGCCGGCCAGATGGAAGCTGGCGCCCGACGACGACAGCAGGGCGTGACCCATCTCGCTGTCGGCGGCGCGAAAGGCGATGGCCTTGAGCCGCTTGCCGCCGGCCCCGGCCAGCATCAGTCGGACATGACCCGATCCGACCACGTCGGCCTTGGCGATGCGGGCCGCCGAGATGGCGAAGCGCGGTTCGGGATTGCCGGAACCGAACGGTCCCACCTGAGCCAGGGTCTCCACCAGATCGACCGAGGCCGCGCCGGCATCCAGGGCCCCGTCGAGTTCCAGCAGCGGCACCAGCTCGCCGCTCAACTGCGCCCGCAGTCTGGCGGCGACAAAAGCCTGAAACTCGCCCAGCCGCTCGCGCGACAAGGCGAAACCGGCGGCCATGGCGTGACCGCCGCCGGCCTTGAGCAGGCCGGCCTGACGCGCCGCGATGACGGCGGCGCCGAGATCGAGGCCGGCGACCGAGCGGCCCGAGCCCTTGCCCTCGCCGCCCTCCAGCGCCACCACGCAGGCGGCGCGGCCGTAGCGTTCCTTCAGCCGGCCGGCGACGATGCCGATCACCCCCTGGTGCCAGCCCTCCCCCGCCGCCACCAGCAGCGGGCTGCCGTCGTCGGGCCGCGATTCCACCTGCTCGATGGCGTCGCGCAGCACCGCCGCCTCGATTTCCTGGCGATCCTTGTTGTAGCCGTCCAGCTGGCGGGCGAGTTCGACGGCCTCGGCCGCATCCGTGGTCGACAGCAGCCGGGTTCCCAGCTTGGCCTCGCCCACCCGGCCGCCGGCATTGACCCTCGGCCCCATGATATAGCCGAGGTGGTAGGCGCCGGGCGTCTCCTTGACGGCGGCGATGTCGGCCAGGGCGGCAAGGCCGGCGTTGCCGCGCCGGGCCATGACCTTGAGTCCCTGGGTGACCAGCGCCCGGTTGACCCCCACCAGCGGCACCACGTCGCACACCGTGCCCAGCGCCACCAGGTCGAGCCAGCGCATCAGGTCGGGCGCCGGCCGCGCCGCGAACCGTCCGGCCTGCTTCAGGCCGCGATTGAGTCCGACCGCCAGCAGGAACGCCACGCCCACCGCGGCCAGATGGCCGTGCGGGCTGTCCTCGTCCAGGCGGTTGGGATTGATCACCGCCAGCGCCCGGGGCAGCGCCGCCTCGGCGACGTGGTGATCCACCACGATCATGTCGAGCCCGGCCTCGGCGGCGGCGGCCAGCGGCTCGAAGGCGGTGGTGCCGCAATCCACCGTCACCACCACCCCGGCGCCCTCGGCCTTGAGGCGCAGCAGCGCGGCGGCGTTGGGGCCATATCCCTCCTTCATGCGGTCGGGAATGTAGACCCGCGTCCGGGCGCCGGCCGCATCCAGATAATTCTTGAGCAGCGCCGACGAGGTGGCGCCGTCCACGTCGTAATCGCCGAAGATGCCGATCAGCTCGTCGCCGACCACGGCGGCCACCAGCCGCTCCACCGCCCGGTCCATGTCCCTGAGATGCGAGGGATCGGGCAGCAGGTCGCGCAGCGTCGGATTGAGGAAGGCCTCGGCCTCGTCCAGCCCCACGCCCCGCGCCGCCAGGACGCGGCCGACCACCTCGGGCAGGGCGTGGCGCTGCGACAGGGCGAGGGCCAGACGCTCGTCGCCGGGCCGCGCCTGCCAGCGCCGGCCGGTCAGCGAGCGCTCGACGCCCAGGAAGGCGGCCGGCGGCGGCGTCATGGCAGCAGATGGCTGCGGTCGAGATCGTGCTGAACCGTAAGATGGCGAATGGTGCCGGTCACCGAACGCATCACCAGCGAATGACTGACGGCGCGGTTGCCGGGCAGCAGCCTGGCCCCCTTCAGCACATGGCCGTCGGTGATGCCGGTGGCGGCGAACATGACGTCGCCCCGGACCATCTCGTCGATGTCCCAGTTGCGGCGGGGATCGGCGATGCCGATCTTGCGCAGCATCCGGTTGTCGTCCTCGGTCCGGGCGAGAAAACGGCACTGCATCCGCCCGCCCAGGCATTTGAGGCCGGCGGCGGCCAGCACGCCCTGGGCGGCACCGCCCGATCCCATGTAGACGTCGATGCCGCTTTCCGGCAGACCGGCGGCCAGCGCGCCCGACATGTCGCCGTCGTCGAACAGCATCACCCGGGCGCCGGCGGCGTAAAGCCGTTCGATCAGGTCGGCATGGCGCGGCCGGTCCAGCACGCTGACCGTCAGATCGGTGACGGCGCGGCCCTTGGCCTCGGCGATGCGGGCCAGATTCTCCTCCGGCGAGCAATCCAGGTCGATCACCCCGGTTGGAACCTCGGCCCCCACCGCGATCTTGTCCATGTAGGAATGCTGCGGCACCTTGAGGAACGATCCCTCTTCGGTCATGGCCACCACCGACAGGGCATTGTGGGCGCCCCGCGCGCAGATGGAACGGCCCTCCAGCGCCGTCAGGACGATGTCCACCTTGGGACCGCTGCCGGTGCCGACCTTCTCGTCGGTATGCAGCGGCTGGCTGGCGTCGTCGCCCTCGCCGTTGACGATCACCCCGTCCATGGTCAGACGGTTCAGCGCGGTGCGCATGGCGGCGCAGGCGGCCTCGTCAGCGCTTTTCTCATCGCCGCGCCCGGCATGGCGGGCGGCGGCCAGGGCGCTGGCCTCGGTGACCCGCACCACCTCAAGGGCCAGATTGCGGTCGAGAATCGCGGACACGGAAGATTCGGCCATCACAACCTCCCGAACGGGCTCTTACAGATTCTCGATACGGATCACCTGGAGATCGGCAACCGAAGCCAGCGCCCTGATGCGGCCGATGGCCTTCAGCATGGCGGCCTCGCCGGTCTCGTGGACGGTCATCACCACCGGCACGGTCTCGGACGGGGCCCGGCCACGCTGGATGATCTGCTCCATGGACACCTTCTCGTCGCGGAGCGCGGCGGCGATGTCGGCGAACACCCCCGGTTCGTCCCTGACCATCAGGCGGATGTAATAGGCGCTGCGGTGAGCGCCGGCGGCGGCGGTCGGCAGCGACGCCAGCCGTTCCACCGGCACGCCGAAGGCCGGCATGGTCCGGCCGCGGGCCAGATCCATCAGGTCGGCCGCCACCGCCGACGCGGTGGGCCGCGCCCCGGCGCCGCGGCCTTCCAGCACGGTGCGGCCGACGAAGTCGCCCTCGGTGACGATGGCGTTGAACGGGCCGTTGACGTGGGCCAGCGGAAACGACAGCGGCACCATGGCGGGATAAACACGGGCCTCGATTCCGGATTCGGTCAGGCCGGCGACGCCCAGCAGCTTGATGCGGTAGCCCAGTTCGTCGGCATAGCGGATATCCAGCGCCGAGACATGGCGGATGCCCTCGCACGCCACCCGGTCGAGATCGATCGGGGTGGCGAAGGCGAGACTGACCAGGATGGCCAGCTTGTGGGCGGTGTCGATACCGTCGATGTCGAAGCTGGGATCGGCCTCGGCATAGCCCAGCGCCTGGGCCTCGGCCAGCACGTCGGCGAAGTCGCGTCCCGAATCGCGCATAGTCGACAAGATGTAGTTGCAGGTGCCGTTGAGGATGCCCATCACCTTGGTGACCCGATTGCCGGCCAGACCTTCGCGCAGCGACTTGATGATGGGGATGCCGCCGCCCACCGAGGCCTCGAACCCGATGTTCGCGCCGGTGGATTCGGCCAGCCGCGCCAGCTCGATTCCATGATGGGCGATCATCGCCTTGTTGGCGGTCACCACCGAGCGGCCGCGCCCCAGCGCCATCCTGACCACGTCGAGGGCAATGCCATCGGCGCCGCCGATCAGCTCGACCAGCACGTCGTAATCGCACTCGCGCGCCATGACGCGGGCGTCCTCGAAGAACGGCACGCCGTCCAGCGGCAATTCCGGCGGCCGGACCAGGGCGGCGGCCCCCACCACGGCCAGCGGACGGCCGGCGCGGGCGGCCAGCAGGTCCGCCTGATCGTGCAGAAGCTGGACGGTGCCGCCGCCGACGGTTCCCAGACCGGCGACGGCGATTTTCAGGGGGGCTTTATTCATGATTCACATCCCTCGGGCACCGGGTTGGCGCAGGGGTTCAAGATAACGGCATCCGCCGACGGGCGAGGCGGAAGCCGCGTGATCCGGTGGAAAGTCCCGATCCATCTCGTTCAGTACTCGATGGAAATCCTGGCGCCACTGTCGTCGGGACCGCCGGACAGGCCGGCCGAATCGGAAGCGGTCACCACCTTGCGGGCCGGCACCCCCAGGCTGGCCAGGGTCCGGGCCACCGTCCGGGCGCGGGCACCGGCCACCATTTCCGGGCTCAGGCCGACAAAGGAGACGGCCCCGGGCGAGGACAGGCCAAGCACGCGGACCACGCCGCCGGTACGCTTTTGCAGCTGGGCGACCTCGCGCAGGGCGGCGCGGTCGGATTCGGTCAGGTCGCCGTCCTTGCCGAACTGGACCGAGGCCACCTGGAACGAGGCGGCCGGTCCCGACGGAATGACCGCGCCCTTGGCGCCCCGGGCGGTCTTGACCCCCTTGGGGGGAATCAGCTGCGGCGCCGCGGCGCCATGGTCGACGGCGTGACCGGCCGGCATGGCGTTGCCGTAGCCGGCGGCATAGCTGACCGGCGCCCCCGCCGGAACCGCATAGGTGTGAACCGGCTGATTGTAGGACGATTCCGGCCGCGACGGCGGAACCGCGGCGAAGGGATCGTTCTTGTTGGTGGCGGCGGCGGACTGGGCCAGCCGCTGCTGATAGTGGTCTTGCAGCAGCGAGCGGCGGGTCGGCACCGTCTCGGGAATCTCGGGACGTGGCGGCGGGCCTCCCATGGCGACCTGCGGCGGCGCCTGGGGGCCGTCGTCACGCGCCGTGGCCATCGGCCGGTCCAGCGACGGAACGCCCTGGGCCGTCTGGGTCGTGGCCGGCGGCGTCTTGCGCGCCAGCTGCTTGGTGGGGGACGGCTCGCGCTTCACCGCTTCGGCATACTTGGAATTATCCCGATCGGCGACCAGGCCCTTGGCCAGCTCCTTGCGCCCGGTCGCGGCGGCCGGCTGGGAATTGACGCTGGGGAAGCTGCCGTCGGGCCGGCGGGGCGAGGCGACCTCGGGTTCCTCGTCATCGCTGAAGCTATCGGCGACCCCCTTGTACCACTCGACGGGATTGACCGCATCGGGAACCCAGGAACAGCCGGCGATCAGCGCGACCGCGACAACGCTTTTCCCGACGATGATGGCGCGCCCCTCGTGACGCCGGCGCCAAGCCTCGATGCAATCGATCATGGACGAACTGCAGCCCCCGGTATCGAGATTATATTTTGATCGGACCGATTTTTACGGCAAGTTCACGTTTATCAGGCCATGGATCGAAAGTATATAGAACTATGGCACGGGCCGAATGGGATTGGGGGTGCACCAGTTCCCATCGGCCGAATCCCGCGAAACGGCACGCCGCCGGCCGGGATTACACTCTGGATGCACCGTAATGAGGGGTACTTATGGCCGAACAGACGGGTACCGAAACCAAGATGGTCGATCCGGCCGAACTTTCCAAGGCGATGACCAGCATCGCCGAGCGCAGCCAGCGCATCGTCACCGATTTCCTGACTCGCCAGGCCTCGGACCCCAATTTCGGGTCCGCCGATCCTCTCAACATCGGCAACGCCTTCCTCGAGATGACGGCCAAGCTGATGAGCGATCCCGCCAAGATGGTCGAGGCCAATCTCAGCCTGTGGCAGGACTACATGACCTTGTGGCAGAACACCGCCCGGCGAATGCTGGGCGAGACGCCCGAGCCGGTGGTCAGGCCCGATTCGGCCGATCGCCGGTTCAAGGACGAGATGTGGGAGCAAAACGAGATCTTCGACTTCATCAAGCAGTCCTACCTGCTGTCGGCCCGCTGGATGCAGGGCGTGGTGAAGGATGTGGAGGGCCTCGACGACCACACCGCCAAGAAGCTGGATTTCTATACCCGCCAGTTCGTCGACGCCATGGCGCCGACCAATTTCGTCGCCACCAATCCCGAGGTGCTGCGCGCCACCGTCGAGACGCGGGGCGAAAACCTGCTGAAGGGCCTCAACAACCTGCTGGACGACCTGGAACGCGGCAAGGGCAACCTCGCCATCAAGATGACCGATTACGACGCCTTCAAGGTGGGCGAGAACATCGCCGTCACCCCCGGCAAGGTGGTCTACCAGAACGACCTGATCCAGCTGCTGCAATACACGCCCGCCACCGAACAGGCGTTCGAGAAGCCGCTGCTGATCGTACCGCCGTGGATCAACAAGTTCTACATTCTCGATCTCAGGCCGAAGAACTCGTTCATCAAGTGGGCGGTGGACCAGGGTCATACCGTGTTCGTCATCTCGTGGGTCAATCCCGACGAATCGCTGGCCGACAAGGATTTCACCTCCTACCTGAAGGAAGGCACCCTGGCCGCGCTCGACGCCATCGGAAAGGCCACCGGCGCCAAGCAGGTAAACGCCATCGGCTATTGCCTGGGCGGAACCCTGCTGACCTGCACCCTGGCCTACATGGCGGCCAAGAACGACGACCGCATCGCGTCGGCCACCTTCTTCACCACCATGAGCGACTTCAAGGAACCGGGCGAACTGGGCGTCTTCATCGACGAGGAACAGCTGACCGCCCTGGAAAGCAAGATGGCCGAGACCGGCTATCTCGACGGCCGCGACATGGCGACCACCTTCAACATGATGCGGGCCAACGACCTGATCTGGTCGTTCGTGGTCAACAACTACCTGCTGGGCAAGGACCCGTTCCCGTTCGACCTGCTGTACTGGAATTCGGATTCCACCCGCATGCCGGCCGCCATGCACAGCTTCTACCTTCGCAAGATGTACCAGGAAAACAAGCTGATCGAGCCGGGCGGCATCGAGCTGGCCGGGGTCAAGATCGACCTGACCACCATCAAGACCCCCATCTACATGCTGTCGACCCGCGAGGACCATATCGCGCCGTGGCAGAGCACCTATGCCATGACCCAGCACGTCTCCGGCCCGGTGAAGTTCGTGCTGTCGGCCTCGGGCCATATCGCCGGCGTGGTCAATCCCCCCGCCGCCAACAAGTATTGCTATTGGACCAATGCCAAGAAGCCCAAGAATCCCGAGGTCTGGCTGGCCGGCGCCGCCGAGCAGCCCGGATCGTGGTGGACCGACTGGCAGGCCTGGGTCTCCAAGTTCGCGGGCAAGCCGGTCCCGGCCCGGGTGCCGGGGTCGGGCAAGCTGAAGGCGATTGAGGACGCGCCCGGCTCCTACGTCAAGAACCGGCTGGTGTAGAGCGCGGCGAAGCCGGCGCCGGATTACTCCGGCGCCGGTTTTCTATGCGCCGGTGGTCAGCACGATCTTGCCGGTGGCGGCGCGGGTCTTCAGCATGTCGATGGCGGCCACCGCCTCGTCCAGCCCCATCACCTTCGAGACATGGGGGCAGAGCCGGCCCGCCGCCCACCACTCCAACGCCTCGGCCATGGATTCCCGCACCATGTCCGGCGCCAGGCCGCGATAGGCGCCCCAGTAATAGCCGATCACCGTGACGTTCTTGACCAGCAGGATGTTGGCGGGAATCTGCGGCACCGTGCCGCTGGCGAAACCGATGATCAGGATGCGGCCGTCGGCGGCGATGCAGCGCAGCGAGGCGTCGAACACGGCGCCGCCCACCGGGTCGTAGATCACGTCGGCCCCCCGGCCGCCGGTCAGGGCCTTGACCCGCTCGCGGATATCCTCGGCCTTGTAGTCGATGCCGAAATCGGCGCCATGCTCCAGCGCCACCTTGACCTTGTCCGGCCCGCCGGCGGTGCCGATGACGGTGGCGCCCAGCGCCTTGCCCACCTCGACGGCGGTCAGGCCGACACCGCCGGCAGCGCCGTGCACCACCAGAATCTCGCCCGGCCCAAGGCCGGCCTTTTTCAGTCCGAGATGCGAGGTGCCGTAGGCCACCGGGAAACCGGCGGCGGTAACGAAATCCAGGGCGTCGGGCAGGATGTGGACGTCGGTCCAGTGAGCCACCGCCTCCTCGGCGAAGGCGCCGCCGGTGACGTTGGCCATCACCCGGTCGCCGGGCCGGCACGACGTCACCCCCTCGGCCACCTCGACCACCACCCCGGACAATTCCATCCCCGGCACGAAGGGGGGCTCCATCTTTTCCTGATACTTGCCGCCGGTGATCAGGGAATCGGCGAAATTGACCCCGGCGGCGTGGACCTTGACGCGCACGCCGCCATTGATCATGGCGGGCGAGGGAAATTCGGTCACGACCAGGGGCTGGCCGAACGCGGGGCAGATGACGGCTTTCATGGGAGAGGTCTCTTAGATGGTGGGACGGCCGGGGGCCAGTTTCTGGAACTGCCAGGATTGCTTCAACATAGTGAACAAGATGATCTCGGTCAGCTGGTTGCGGCTCATGCCGCCGGCCAGTTGGCCGCGGGCGTGGCGAACCAGGTCGGGATGGGCCTTGGGCGAGGACAGCAGGTTGGTCACCAGCTCCTTGCGCACCAGCGGCGGGTATTTGAGAATCTCGGCGAACAGCGACAGCTTGACCGCCACCGGGATGTATTCGCTGACGAACAGGCGGTCGACGCACAGGGCGTAGATGCCGAAATCCAGCTTGCCGGCGACGTTGCGGGTGAAGTCGAGGAATTCGTCCAGGAAGGCCCCTTCGGAAATCCGCTTCTCGGTCAGCATCCTGATGATGTCGAGAAAGGCGCGGTAGCGGACGCGGGCCGGACCGATGGTGCCGCCCAGTTCGGCCGCCAGTTCGCGAATCTGGGAGTCGCGGAAATTGGCGGCGATCAGCGCCTCGGCCGAGTCGCGGACCGATTCGTCGAAGGCGGTTTCCTCGATCAGCTGGAACAGTCGCTCGTACTTGTGGCGGTCGCGCGGCTTGACCTTGTTGGCCGCCACCGACAGCGGAATGATGGCGGCGCGGGCCACCTGACCGTCGCGGGCGACGATGGCCGCCATGGTCATGGCGGTATAGTCGACGATGCTGCCGTTCAGCAGGTCGTCGGTAATGACCAGCCGCTCGCCCGGCGCCATGCTGAGATTGGTGTTGAGCGCGCCGCATTCCATGAAATGGCTGGCCAGATCGGTCGGTCTGGCGAGCAGGGGATCGGCGATGGGGGCGGATGCGGCGACCATTGGCCCATTGAGCCACAAGATCGAGTGGTGGGCAAGGATATTGGCGCAGCATCTTCTTTCCCACTGCGGGAGAAGGTGCTAGGATGGCCCGTTTATCGTGCGGCGGGGTCTTGCGGACATGGTGGATGTTTCTCGTGGAATCGGCTCGGCGGGGCTGGGCGGCCCGGCCGGCGGCATTCGCGATTCCTTCAACCGCGAGTCGCGGCCGGCCCGCGACGTCGCCGCCATCGGTCCCGGCCTCGGCGCGTCTCCCAACGGTCCGCGCGGCCGGCGCATGCTGGCCCCCGACACTCCGCTGGACAGCCTGGACCGCGGCGCGCCGCGCGGCACCTATATCGACCTTCTGATATAGGGCTCGACGCTCCTATTCCTTCAGCCAGATCGCGTTCTTCAGCTTGCCGACGAAGGCGGCGTGCGCCGCCGTCTCGGCCTCGGTCGGGGCATGCGGCCGGGGAGGGCGGGCCTGGCGCGGAGCGCGGGGCGAACCGTTGGCGGCCGAACCGCCGTCGCCCTTGCCCATCGCCAGTTCCAGGCCGGGTTGACGGCCGCCGATCAGCTGAAGATAGACCTCGGCCAGCAATTCGGCGTCCAGCAGCGCCCCGTGATGGGTGCGGTGGGTATTGTCGATCTCGAACCGGCGGCACAGGGCGTCCAGGTTGGCCTGGGCGCCGGGAAAGCGCTTGCGCGCCATGGCGACGGTATCGATGGAACGGCTCATGGGCAGGGTGGGAAAGCCCAGCCGCGTCAGTTCGGCGTTGATGAACCGCATGTCGAATTCGGCATTATGGATCACCAGCGGCGAATCGGCGATGAAGTCCAGGAAATCGGCCACCACCTCGGCGAAGACCGGCTTGTCCGACAAGAAGGCCGCCGAAAGGCCATGGACCTTGAAGGCTTCTTCCGGCATGTCGCGTTCGGGATTGAGATAACGGTGGAACACCTCGCCGGTGGGCAGGTGGTTCATCAGTTCGACACAGCCGATTTCCACCATGCGGTGCCCGGTCAGGGGATCAAAGCCGGTGGTTTCGGTATCCAGCACGATCTCGCGCATCAACATTCCCCTTCCCACATCCGCTTCACCATCCGCTTCAGCCGGCGAATGGCGAACGGCCGGCCCAGGCCGGTCTGTATCACGAAATCGGCCCGCCTGCGTTTCTCCGGGTCCGGCATCTGCTTGGCGCGGATGGCGGCCAGCCGCTCCGCGGTCATGCCCGGCCGCGCCAGCACCCGCTGCGCCTGGAGAAAGGCCGGGCAACTCACCACCGCCACCTTGTCGCAGCGGCGGCCGCCGCCGCTTTCGAACAGCAGCGGGACGTCCAGCACCACCAGGCGGACATGGCGGCGGCGCTGGCGGGCCAGGAACTCCCGCTCGGCGCGGCGCACCAGCGGGTGGACGATGGCTTCCAGCCGCTTCAGCGCCGAATCGTCGCCGAACACGATGCCCCCCAGGGCGGCACGGTCGACGGCGCCATTCCTGACCACGCCGGGAAAGGCGGCCGCCACCTTGGCCACCGCCGCGCCGCCCGGCGCGAACAGGGTGTGGACGGTGGCGTCGGCGTCGTGAACCGGCACCCCCAGCCGGCGCAGCATGGCCGCCGCCGTGGTCTTGCCCATGCCGATGGAGCCGGTCAGGCCGAGAATCTTCATCCCAGCACGAAACTCCGCAACTCGTCGGTGACCTCCGGCCGTACGCCGAACCAAGCCTCGAAACCGGGCACCGCCTGGAACAGCAGCATCCCGAGCCCGTCCACCGCCGGATTGCCCCGGGCGCGAGCGCGGGTCAACAGATCGGTTTCCAGCGGCACGTAGACGATATCGTTGACCACCGCCGCCGCCGGCAGGGCGGCAAGGTCGAGATCAAGCGGCGGCTGGCCGGTCATCCCCAGGGTGGTGGTGTTGACCAGCAGGGCGGCGCCGTCGAGGGCGGCATGGCGTCCGGCCCAGTCCACCACCTCGACCGGTCCGCCCAGGTCCGCCGCCAGACTCTCGGCCCGGTCGCGGCTGCGATTGGTCAGACGGATGGCGGGAACACCGGCATCGGTCAGGGCCGCCACCACGGCGCGGGCGGCGCCGCCGGCCCCGATCACCACCGCCGGGCCGGCGGCGAGACTCCAGGCGGGGCAGCCGCGCCGCAGATTCTCGTAAAATCCGAAGGCATCGGTGTTGCGGCCGATCAGGCGGCCGTCCTCGCCCGCCACCAGGGTGTTGACGGCGCCGATGCGTCGCGCCAGCGGTTCCAGTTCGTCCACCAGCGCCAGCACCGCCTCCTTGTGGGGAACGGTGAGGTTGGCGCCGCGAAATCCCATGCGCGGCAAGGCGCGGATCACCATCTCGAGGTCATCCGGCGCCACCGCCAGCGGCACATAGGCGCCGTCGATGCCCAGCCGGTCCAACCAATGGCCGTGCAGGCGCGGCGAACGCGAATGCGACACCGGCCAGCCCAATACGCCGGCCAGCCTGGCCCGGCCCGAGAGCATCATGGGATCAATTCTCCGTTTTCCCGCAGAAAATCCAGCAGGGGAAGCAGCGGCAGACCGAGCACGGTGAAGAAATCCCCCTCCACCTTGAGGAACAGCTGCGCCCCCAGTCCTTCCAGCCGATAGGCCCCCACCGTGGTCAATGCCTCGTCGCCGGTACGGGCCAGATAATCATCAAGGAAGGCTTCGGAAAAATTGCGCATGGTCAGCAGGGCCGGCTCGGTGTGATACCACAGCCGCGACCCGTCCCTGATCGCCACCACCGCGCTGGTCAGCCGGTGGGTGCGGTGCCGCAGTTCCAGCAATTGCTGCCGGGCCTCCGCCAGATCGCGCGGCTTGTCGAACCATACCCCGCCGTGGTCCAGCATCTGGTCGGCGCCGATGACGATGGCGCCGGGATGGCGGGCCGACACCCGCACCGCCTTCAGCTCCGCCAGGGTTTCGGCCACCCGGGCGGGATTCGCGGTCTCCAGCCGCAATCCGGCCTTGACCGCGCCCTCGTCGATGGCGGCGACATCGACCGCCAGCGACACCCCCGCCGATTCCAGCATGGCGCGCCGGGCGGCGCTGGCCGAGGCAAGCACGATCATGATTGTCCCTTCGCCGCCTGTTCCCGCGCTTCCTGATGCCGGGTGTAAAGCTGGATAATGGCGGCGGCGGCTTCCTCGATGGAACGCCGGGTCACGTCAACCACCGGCCAGCCGAGGCGGGAAAAGATGCGCCGTGCCGCCTGAACCTCCTCCTTCACCCGTTCGAACTGGGCGTATTCGGCCTCCTCCTGCTGGTTCAGCAGGCGAAGCCGGGACCGCCGGATGTCCGACAGGCTTTTCGGGTCCTTGGTCAGCCCCACCACCAGCGGCTTCCTGGCCCGCTCCAGCTCGGGCGGCAGCGGCACCCCCGGCACCAGCGGATAATTGGCGCATTTCAGGCCGCGATTGGCGATGTACATGCAGGTGGGGGTCTTGGAGGTGCGCGACACCCCGACCAGCACGATATCGGCGTTTTCCACCAGCTCGATCAGCTGGCCGTCGTCATGGGCCAGGGTGAACTGCATGGCGTCGATGCGATGAAAGTATTCGGCGTCCAGCTGGTATTGCCGGCCGGGCAGCGCCTTGACCTCGGTGCCCAGATAGGCCGACAGCCCGGCCATCACCGGGTCCAGCAGCGAAATGCACGGAATGTTGCGCCGGCGGCAGGCTTCCTCCAGCAGGCCGCGAACCGCGCCGTCCACCAGGGTGAACAGCACCGGGCCGGGATTTTCCTCGATGCCGGCGATGGCGCGTTCCACCTGACCCTGGGTGCGGACCAGCCACCAATTGTGCTGGATGGGGTGAACCCCCTCGAACTGCACCAGACAGGCGCGGGTCACCGAGGTGACGGTTTCGCCGGTGGCGTCGGAAACCAGATGAAGGTGAAAGTCCTGCATGCCTGTGGATAACCCGCAAGTGCGGGGATAACCGGGGGTCCGGCGGCAACGGGCCAAATCGCTCCCCGCTGACGCCAAATCCGCCCGACCGGTCATCCGCCTGTCGAAAACAATATCGACCGTCGCCGAGGATAGCGTGAATTCATCGGTTTCACATCCGATTTCCCCGGCTTGTCCCGATCCCCGGCGCAATGATCGTCCTTGGGAATCAAGGCGATCGCCGCGCCATCCACAAGGCTTGCCGCCATCGCCGCCATCTCGGGACCGCAGTGTGGAAAACATGGGTGGCGCGGCGCATCCCCATCTTCCACAGGCACCCACTTGCCACAGCCACCTTTTCTCTAAACCCTAAAGACTGTAAGAGAGGACGAACCCGAACCAAGGCGGTCTCCCGTGTCGACATCCATTTCCACGTCCACCAAGCCGTTCCTGCGAGCTCTTGCCGGCGAGACGCTGACCCCCCCGCCTTTCTGGCTGATGCGACAAGCCGGACGCTACCTGCCGGAATACCGCGCCACCCGGACCGAAGCCGGCAGCTTCCTCGACCTGTGCTACAATCCCGCCCTGGCCACGGAAGTGACCCTGCAACCGCTGCGCCGCTACGGATTCGACGCCGCCATCCTGTTTTCCGACATTCTGGTGATTCCCGACGCCCTGGGCCAGCAGGTCGCCTTCCGGGAGGGCGAGGGACCGGTGCTGACGCCGATTCGCTCGGCAATGGATCTGGACGGTCTCGACCTCTCGGGCCTCCACGACCACCTTGCCCCCGTCTACAACACCGTTTCCAACCTGTCCAAGGCCATTCCGGCCGCCACCGCCCTGATCGGCTTTGCCGGCGCGCCGTGGACGGTGGCCACCTACATGATCGAGGGCAGCGGCTCCAAGGACTTCGCCAAGGCCAAGGGCATGATGTTCGGCCAGCCGGAGCTGTTCGGACGGCTGATGGCGCTGCTGACCCAGGCCACCGGCGATTATCTGATCCGCCAGATCGACAGCGGCGCCGAGGCCATCCAGATCTTCGACACCTGGGCCGGCGCCCTGCCCGAAGACCAGTTCGACCGCTGGGTGATCGGCCCGACCCGGCAGCTGGTCGAGCGTATCCGCGCCGAGCGGCCGGGGATTCCGGTGATCGGCTTTCCCCGTCAGGCGGGGTATCTCTACAAGCGCTACGTCGCCGAGACCAAGGTCAGCGGCGTGTCGCTGGACCCGTCGGTGCCGCTGGACTGGGCGGCGGCCGAGTTGCAGCCCCATTGCACCGTGCAGGGCAATCTCGATCCGCTGCTGCTGGTGGCCGGCGGCGAGGCGCTGGATTCCGGCATAGACCGGGTGCTGCGGGTGCTGGGCAAGGGGCCGTTCATCTTCAATCTCGGCCACGGCATCGTGCCGCCGACGCCGCCCGACAACGTGGCGCGGCTGGCCGAACGGGTGAAGGGATGGCGGGGATGAATCCGGGAACAAGAACGGCGGTCGTCCTGTTCAACCTCGGCGGTCCCGACAGTCCCGAGGCGGTAAAGCCGTTTTTGTTCAACCTGTTCAACGACAAGGCGATCATCGGCGCGCCGGGGCCTATCCGCTGGCTGCTCGCCAAGTTCATCTCCGGCCGGCGGGCGCCGATGGCTCGCGAGATCTACGCCCATATCGGTGGCCGGTCGCCGCTGGTGCCCGAGACCGAGGCGCAGGCCCGCGCCCTGGAGCATCGGCTGGGCAAGGGCTACCGCTGCTTCATCGCCATGCGCTACTGGCATCCCTTCGCTCACGAGGCGGTCGCCGCCATCAAGGACTGGGGCGCCACCGAGATCGTCCTGCTGCCGCTTTACCCGCAGTTTTCCACCACCACCACCGGTTCGTCGCTGGCGCAATGGCGGCGCGAGGCCGGACGCGCCGGGCTGGCCGCGCCGACCCGGCAGGTATGCTGCTATCCGGTTCAGCCGGATCTGGTGGCCGCCATGGCCGATCTGGTAAGCCGGGGTTATGCCGAAGCCTTGGCCAAGGGCAGGCCCCGCGTCCTGTTCTCGGCCCATGGCCTGCCGAAAAAGGTGATCGAGCGCGGCGACCCCTATCAGGCACAGGTGGAACAGACCGCCGCCGCCGTGGCCGCCGCCGCCGGCCTCGCCGATTCCGACTGGTCGATCTGCTATCAGAGCCGGGTCGGCCCGCTGGAATGGATCGGTCCCAGCACCGAGGCCGAACTTGAGCGTGCCGGCCGCGACGGGGTGCCGGTGGTGGTGGTGCCGGTGGCCTTCGTCTCGGAACATTCCGAAACCCTGGTGGAACTGGACATGGAATACCGTCACCGCGCCGGGGAACTGGGCGTGCCCGGCTATGTGCGGGTGCCGGCGCTGGGGTGCCATCCGTCGTTCATCCGGGGGCTGGCTGATCTGGTGCGCGATCCCGGCCGCTTGGCCGGACAAGCCTGCCGCCAGGCGGGAAAGGTCTGCCCATGCTGAGCGGAGAGGCCTATCTGTGGGTCAAGGCGGTCCACGTCATCGCGATCATTTCGTGGATGGCCGGCCTGCTCTATCTGCCCCGGCTGTTCGTCTATCACTGCGACGTTCATCCCAAGTCCGAGACCTCGGAAACCTTCAAGGTGATGGAGCGCCGGCTGTTGAAGGCCATCATGACTCCGGCCATGGTGGTGGCCTGGATTCTCGGCCTGGTCATGGCGGTGGACGGCGGCCTGTTCGCCCAGCACTGGTTTCATGTGAAACTGCTGGCGGTCTGCCTGATGACCGGATTTCACGTTTTCCTGGCCCGCTGCAAGACCGAATTCGCCGAGGACCGCAACCGCCGCGGCCAGAAATTCTATCGCGTCGTCAACGAGGGGCCGACCCTGCTGATGATCGTCATCGTCATCCTGGTGATCGTCAAGCCGGCGTTCGGCCATTAATCCCGTTTGACAGCGGCCCGGCGATTGTCTAAAGCTGAGCCCAATTCCCAAGGGCCGCAACCGGCCCATCCCCGGATTTACCCGCCCTCTTCGGATCGTTCGCATCCGTCGCCGTTGATCGGCACCAGGCTTGCTTGGTCGAGCCCGCGTATTTCGCGCCGATTCCTCCCACGTCAGGGTCTTGAACGGACAGCCTTCCATGCATCTCCAGGAATTGAAGAAAAAAACACCGGCCGAACTGCTGGCCTTCGCCGAGGAACTAGAGGTCGAGAACGCCAGCACCCTCAGGAAGCAGGACATGATGTTCGCCATCCTGAAGCAACTGGCGGACAACGACGTCGCCATCTACGGCGATGGCGTTCTGGAGATCCTGCAAGACGGCTTCGGCTTCCTGCGCAGTCCGGAAGCCAATTACCTGCCCGGTCCCGATGACATCTACATCAGTCCCAGCCAGGTTCGCCGTTTCGGCCTGCGCACCGGCGATACCGTCGAGGGCCAGATCCGCAGCCCCAAGGACGGGGAACGTTATTTCGCCCTGCTGAAGGTCAACAACATCAATTTCGAGGACCCGGAAAAGGTCCGCCACCGCATCAACTTCGACAACCTGACGCCGCTTTATCCCGACGAGAAGCTGAAGCTGGAGATCGAGGACCCTACCCGCAAGGACCTCACCACCCGCGTCATCGATCTGGTGGCCCCCATCGGCAAGGGCCAGCGCGCCCTGATCGTGGCGCCGCCGCGCACCGGCAAGACGGTGATGCTCCAGAATATGGCCCACGCCATCTCCCTCAACCATCCCGACGTCTACCTGATTGTTCTGCTGATCGACGAACGTCCCGAGGAAGTGACCGACATGGCCCGCTCGGTGCGGGGCGAGGTCATCAGTTCCACCTTCGACGAGCCGGCGTCGCGTCATGTCCAGGTCACCGAAATGGTGCTAGAGAAGGCCAAGCGGCTGGTGGAGCACAAGCGCGACGTGGTGATCTTGCTGGATTCCATCACCCGGCTGGCGCGGGCCTACAACACCGTGGTGCCCAGTTCGGGCAAGGTGCTGACCGGTGGCGTCGACGCCAACGCCCTGCAACGTCCCAAGCGCTTTTTCGGCGCGGCCCGCAATATCGAGGAGGGCGGCTCGCTGTCCATCATCGCCACCGCCCTGATCGACACCGGTTCGCGCATGGACGAGGTGATCTTCGAGGAATTCAAGGGCACCGGCAATTCCGAGATCATCCTGGACCGCAAGCTGTCGGACAAGCGCACCTTCCCGGCCATCGACATCACCAAGTCGGGCACCCGCAAGGAGGAACTGCTGGTGGACAAGGGCGTGCTGTCCAAGATGTGGGTGCTGCGCCGCATCCTGATGCCCATGGGCGTGGTCGACGCCATGGAATTCCTGGTGGACAAGCTGAAGCATTCGAAGAACAACGGCGATTTCTTCGAGGCGATGAACTCCTGATTCACGTGAAACAAAACCCCCGGAGATGATCCGGGGGTTTTTGCTATTCGCCCTGGAACACCGGCGGCCGCTTTTCCTGGAACGCCCTGACGCCTTCCTGATAATCGTTGCTGTCGTAAACCTCGCGGCGCATGCCCTGAACCCGCTCGAACATGCGGGGCGTGATGGAATGGGCCGAGGCCAGCACCCGCAATTCCTCCTTCATCACCGCGATGGCCAACGGCGCCATCCGTTCGATGCCGCGGGCCATTTCGACGCAAAAGCCGGTGATCTCGTCGGGTTGCTTCAAATGGTTGATCAGGCCGACCAGCAGGGCGCGCTCGGCATCGATGGGCCGGGCGGTAAAGGCCATTTCCTTGACGGTATGCAAGGAGGCGGCGTTCATGAAGGTCAGCAGGCCGGTGACGTTGTAGGGAATGCCCAGCTTGGCCGGAGTGATGGCGAAGGTGGAATCCGGCGTCGCCACGATGATGTCGCAGGCCAGGGCCATTTCGCAGGCGCCGCCCCAGACGCCGCCCTCGATCAGGGCGATGATGGGGGCGGGAAATTCCTCGATGGCGCGGATCACCACCCGCAAGGGATCGCTCCAGCCCAGCGGGTCGCGATGGGATTTCGGCAATTCCGAGATGTCGTGGCCGGAAGACCAGATGCGGACGCCCGGTTCCGCCCGCAGGATGACGCAGCGCGCCCCGACGGCGCGGGCCTGATCCAGGCCCGCCAGGATGCCGTCGATCATGGCTTCCGACAGGGCGTTGCGCTTGGGCTGGTTGGTCATGGTAAGGACGGCCAGCCGGCCGTCGATTCCGACGTCGATCAGGGACATGGATATGGGGGCTTTCCCAGTCAGGAGTGGCCGGACGTGCGGCGGCGGCGATGGCGGCGGTGATGTTCCTGCAACAGTTCGTCGCTGGGGCCGTCGTCGTCGGACCGGCGCCGCGTCAGCATGTGAAAGGCCGCCGCCAGCAGAATGGGCGGAACCACCACGATGGACAGGCGGCCGAGCATGGCATAGAAAGTACTGTTGGTGCTTTGGATGACGATGCTTTCCTTGCACTCGTAACGCTGCTTGAAGGTGCCGGTGCAATCCTTCAGGCGCTCTTGCACCGAGCTCGACGAGTGGTTTTCCACATCGGATTCGGATATGTTGCCGAACTGGTCCCAACCGGCCCAGGCCATCCAGATCAGGCTGATTCCGGTCACCGTCCACTTGCCAAGCTTGGACCCTCTCAAATCGTCCTCCTGCGGGTCATGGCCTTTGCCGCGATCCGTAGTCTAATACTTTTTCCTTACGAGGGTAACAACAGCGTCGAACCGGTGGTTCTGCGGGCCTCCAGGTCGCGATGGGCCTTTGCCGCCTCGCTCAAGGGGTAGGTCTGGTTGATTTCCACCTTGACCGCGCCCGTGGCCACCACCTCGAACAGTTCGGCGGCGCCGGCCACTAGGTCGGCCCGTTTGGCGGTATAGGTCATCAGCGACGGCCGGGTGAGGAACAGCGAGCCCTTGGCCCCCAGCAGGCCGGTGTCGAAGGGCTCGACCTTGCCCGAGCTCTGGCCGAACGAGACCATCATGCCCAGCGGGCTCAGGCAGTCCAGCGACTTGAGGAAGGTGTCGCGGCCCACCGAATCGTAGACCACCGGCACGCCGGCGCCGTTGGTGATCTCCCTGACTTGGGCCACGAAATCCTCGGTCTTGTAGAGGATGGCGTGGTCGCAGCCATGGCGGCGGGCCAGTTCGGCCTTGTCCTCGGAACCCACCGTGCCGATGATGGTGGCGCCCAGATGTTTCGCCCATTGGCAGGCCAGCAGGCCGACACCGCCGGCGGCGGCATGGATCAGGACGGTGTCGCCGGCCCGGACCGGATAGGTGCGGCGCAGCAGGTATTGCGCGGTCATGCCTTGCAGCATCATGGCGGCGGCCTGCCGGTCGGTGATGGAATCGGGAATCCTCACCAGACGGTCGGCCGGCATGACCCGGCGCTCGGCATAGGCGCCCAGCGGCGGATTGGCATAGGCGACCCGGTCGCCCAACTGGAATTCGGCGACATCCTCGCCGATGGCCTCCACCACGCCGGCTCCTTCCAGGCCGGGAACGAAGGGCAGGGGCGCCGGATATAATCCGGTGCGATGATAGACGTCGATGAAGTTGAGGCCGATGGCGGTCTGGCGCAGCAGCACCTCGCCCCTGGCCGGAGAGGGGACCTGGACCTCTTCCCAGGTCAGGACTTCGGGACCGCCGGTGGCGTGAACCCGGATGGCATGGGTCATGGTCGCATTCCTTCGAGACGCAGCAGGAATTCCTTGGTCTCGATGCCGTCGATACCGGAATAGCCACCCAATCCGCCGCCCGCCGCCAGTACCCGGTGACAGGGAATCACCACCGGAATGGGATTGCGGCCGCAGGCGCCGCCCAGGGCACGGGGCGCGGTTCCAAGCCTGTCCGCCAACTGGCCGTAGGTGAGGGTGGCGCCAAAGGGAATTTCGGACAGCGCGTTCCAGACCCTGCGCTGGAACGGAGTGCCGTGGGGCGCCAGCGGCAGGTCGAACGTCGTGCGCCTGCCCTCGAAATACTCCTCCAGCTGGTCGCGGGCCTTCAGCAGCAGCGGGCTGTCCTCGTTCTCGGGCAGCCAGCCCCAGTCTATGGCGACGATGGCGCCATCGGCCTCGAACAGGGCCAGGGGACCGATGGGGGTGTTGAAGGCAAGCTGTGGCATGGCGCACCCGTTGATGTTGGGTCGAACCCGATGCTATCGCGACGCCAGGGCCTCGCGCAATCGCTCGGGATCAGAGATGGGGGCCGAGCAGACGGAATCCCGGCAGATTATCGCCGCCGCCGGCCCATTGGGGTCGCGCAGCAGCAGATGAACGCGTCCGCCGCCGGTCGCCGCCGCCCGCAGCAGGGAACGGGTCGTCGGGTCGTCGTCCGCCCCGGTCACCGTCACCGTCACCGGATCGGCCAGCATCTCGAAGGCATCCAGCAGCGAGGTCATGTTGGGCAGCTGATCCGGCACCGCCGCGCTGAAGGCGGCCAGCACCGCCTCGGCCCGGTCGCGCCATTTGGTCTCGCCGGTGGCCAGCGCCATCAGCGCCAGCGCCTCGGCCATGGCGCCGTTGCCCGACGGCACCGCCGAATCGAAGCAGGGCTTGGTGCGGATGATGATGTCGGTGGTGTCGTCGGCCGACAGCAGATAGCCGCCGTCCCCGGCGTCCCAGAAATGGGCATGGGCGGAATCCAGCCAGTTCCGGGCGTGATCCAGCAGGGCGCCGTTGTCGCTGGCGCTGAACAGGGCGATGGCGGCCCGGGCCATGTGGGCGTGGTCGTCGATCACTCCGGCATGGACCGCCTGGCCCAGGCGCAGGGCGTGGGCCAGGCGATGGCCGGGCCGGCTCATGCCCGCCGTCACCACCGCGAAGGCGGTTTCCGCCGCCGCCAGCCAGTCCGGGCGGTCGAAGGTCTGGGCGGCCTCCACCAGGGCGGCGATCATCATGCCGTTCCAGTCGGCCAGCACCTTGTCGTCGCGGCCGGGCCGCACCCGCCTGTCGCGATGGGCCAGCAGGACCGCCTTGGCGGCGGCCAGGGGCTCGTCATCGCCGCCGCCCCGGGAATGGTTGCGATGAAGGATAGTGCGGCCTTCCCAATTGCCGCCCGGCGAGACGTCGTAAAGCTGGGCGAAGCGCCGCGCCGAATCCCGGTCCAGCAGCGTTTCGATCTCGGTGGCGGTCCAGGTGTAGAACAGGCCTTCCTCGCCCTCGCTGTCGGCGTCCAGCGCGGCGGCGAAGGCGCCGCCCTCGGCGGTCATGTCGCGCAGCAGCCAGCCGATGGTCTCGAACACCCGCGTCCGGTACAGGACCGAACCGGTTCCCTTCCACGCCCGGCACAGCAGCGACACCAGTTGGGCGTTGTCGTAAAGCATCTTCTCGAAATGCGGCACCAGCCAGGACTGGTCGGTGGAATAGCGCATGAAGCCGCCGCCCAGGTGATCGTAGATGCCGCCCTGGCAGATATGGTCCAGGGTCAGCGTCACCGCGCGGCGCAGCCGTTCGTCGCCGGTGCGCAGCCAGGCGTTCCACAGGAAGCGGAACAGGCCGGGCTGGGGAAATTTGGGCGCACCCACCGTACCGCCGTCGTCCAGGTCGATCATGCGCAGGATGTCGAGGGCGCCGTTGTCGAGCACGCCGAGATCGAGGCCCATGGCCCCGGGCGAACTGGCGAGCCGTGCAAGCGCCTGACGCAGTTGCCCGACATTGTGGCGGATCTTGTCGGGGTCGCGGTGCCAGGTGTGGCTGATGCCTTCCAGCACGTCGGGAAAGGCGGCGCGGCCGTATTTGGCGGTGGCGGGGAAATAGGTGCCGCCCCAGAACGGTTCTCCGTCGGGAGTCAGGAACATGGTCAGCGGCCAGCCGCCGGGCTGGCCCATCATGGCCAGGGATTGCTGGTAGAGCGAATCCAGGTCGGGGCGTTCCTCGCGATCCACCTTGATGTTGACGAACAGGGCGTTCATCAGGCCGGCGATGCCGGCATCCTCGAAGCTCTCGTGCGCCATCACATGGCACCAGTGGCAGGCGGAATAGCCCACCGACAGCAGAATGGGCTTTCCGGTCGCCTTGGCCTCGGCCAGCGCATCCGGCCCCCAGGCCCACCAATGCACCGGATTGGCGGCATGCTGAAGCAGATAGGGGCTGGTCTCGGCGGCCAGTCGGTTATGGGTCATGAAGGGGAACTCCCGAGGGACATTGCGCGGCTTGGTCTCTGGGCTTAGTTTGGGTGCGAGGCCCACTTGATCAAGGCAGGATCACCATGAAGATCACCGTGGACGTGGATTGCACCCCCGAGGAGCTGCGGACCTTCTTCGGCCTGCCCGACGTGCGGCCGATGCAGGACGCCCTGATGCGCCAGATCCAGGATCAGATGGCCGCCAACCTGCACGCCATGGAACCCGAGGCCCTGTTCAAGGTCTGGCTGCCGGCCGGCGTCCAGGGCATGGAGCAGATGCAGAAGATGTTCTGGTCGCAGTTCGCCTCCGGCACCCGCCCCAAGGAGAAGTAGTCTTGAGCCCCACCGTCGATCCGCCGCCCTATTTCCGGCTGCACGTCTTCATCTGCACCAACCGCCGTCCCGACGACAATCCCCGGGGTTCGTGCGCCCAGCGCGGGTCCGAGCCGCTGCGCGAGCATCTCAAGGACGCCCAGAAGCGTCTGGGTCTCAAGGACGTGCGCGTCAACTCGGCCGGCTGCCTCGATCGTTGCGGCGCCGGCCCGGTGATGGTGATCTATCCCGAGGGCATCTGGTACGGCTTCAGCACCGTCGCCGACATCGACGAGATTCTGGACACCCACATCGTCAAGGGCGGCCGGGTCGAGCGGCTGATGGTGGACAAGCCCGCCAAGGCGGAATGACCGCGACCATCTATGCCCTGGCCTCGGCCGCCGGCCGGGCCGGCGTGGCGGTGTGGCGGCTGTCGGGCGACGGGGCCGGCCCGGCACTGGCCGCCCTGACCGGCCGGCCGCTGCCGGCTCCCCGCCGGGCGATGCGGGTCCGCCTTGCCGATCCGTCCGGCGACGTCATCGACGACGGTCTGGCGCTGTGGTTTCCGGCGCCCCAGAGCTTTACCGGAGAGGACGTGGCCGAGCTGCATCTGCATGGCGGCCGCGCCGTCGCGCAAGCCCTGGCCGAGGCTCTCGGCCGATTGGGCCTGCGCCCGGCCGAGCCGGGCGAGTTCACGCGCCGCGCCTTCCTCAACGGCAAGATGGACCTGACCCGGGCCGAGGCCATCGCCGATCTGGTCGACGCCGAGACGGCGGCCCAGCGCAGGCAGGCGCTGCGTCAGATGGATGGTGGCCTTGCCCGGCTGGCCGATAGCTGGCGGGAACGGGTGGTCGGCCTGCTGGCGTGGCTGGAGGCCGAGATCGACTTCGCCGACGAGGATATTCCCGCCGGGCTGATGGACCAGGTGGCGGGGGCCGCCGCCGCCCTGGCCGGCGAACTGGCCGGCCACCTCGCCGACAATCGCCGGGGCGAACGGCTGAGGGACGGCATCCACATCGCCATCCTGGGCGCCCCCAACGCCGGCAAGTCCAGCCTGCTCAACCGGCTGGCCGGGCGCGACGCCGCCATCGTCTCGGCCCAGGCCGGCACGACGCGGGACGTGATCGAGGTTCACCTCGACCTGGGCGGCTGGCCGGTGGTGCTGGCCGATACCGCCGGCCTGCGCGACGCCGCCTGCGACGTCGAGGCCGAGGGGGTGCGCCGCGCCCTGGCCCGCGCCGAGGCGGCCGACCTCAAGCTGGCGGTGCTGGACGGCGCGACCCTGGACTTGGCGACGCTGGCCGTGATAGACGACGCCACCCTGGTGGTGGCCAACAAGGCCGATATCGGCGCTTGTCCGGATCGGGTGGCCGGCCGGCCGGTGCTGGCGGTCTCGGCCAGGACCGGCCAGGGCATCGACGCCATGGTTCGCGCCCTGGAGGACCGGGTGGCGGCCCGGTTCGCCGTGACCTCGGCCCCCATGTTGACGCGGGTGCGGCACCGGGCGGCGGTGGAGGAATGCCGCGAGGCGCTGGCCCGCTTCGACCCCCGCGCCGGGGCCGAGCTGGCGGCCGAGGACCTCCGACTGGCGGCCCGCGCCATCGGCCGCATCACCGGGCGAATCGAGGTGGATGACATCCTGGACGTCATCTTCCGCGAGTTCTGTATCGGGAAGTAAGCTCCTACCTATAGGGTCTGTTTCACGTGAAACAAACAAGCTCTTGCGATGTGATTGTGGTGGGGGCGGGACATGCCGGCTGCGAGGCCGCCGCCTCCGCCGCGCGGACCGGCGCCGCCACCCTGCTGGTCACCCAGCGCCTGGACACCATCGGCGAAATGTCGTGCAACCCCGCCATCGGCGGCCTGGCCAAGGGCCAGCTGGTGCGCGAGATCGACGCCCTGGACGGCCTGATGGGACGGGTGATCGACCGGGCCGGCATCCAGTTCCGCATCCTCAACCGCAGCAAGGGACCGGCGGTGCAGGGACCGCGCGCCCAGGCCGACCGCAAGCTCTATCGCCTCGCCATGCGCGACGCCCTGGACGAGACCGGAAACCTCGGCCTTCTCGAAGGCTCGGTGGAGGATCTGGTGGTCAGGGCGGGACGGGTTGCCGGGGTGGTGCTGGCCGATGGCCGGACCATCGCCTGCGGCGCGGTGGTGATTACCACCGGAACCTTCCTGCGCGGCCTGATCCACATGGGGGAAAAGACCTGGCCGGCGGGGCGCATCGGCGACGCGCCGTCGCTGGGCCTGTCGGGTGCGCTGGAGCGGATCGGGCTGCCGCTCGGCCGGCTGAAGACCGGCACGCCGGCCCGGCTCGACGGTCGCACCATCGACTGGAAGTCGCTGGACAGCCAGGCCGGCGACGACCCGCCGGTGCCGTTCTCGTTCCTGACCCAGCGGATCGCCACGCCGCAAATCGCCTGCGGCATCACCGCCACCACGCCGGCGACCCACGCCGTCATCCGCGCCAACCTGCACCGAGCACCCATGTATTCCGGTCAGATTCAGAGCACCGGGCCGCGCTATTGCCCCAGCATCGAGGACAAGGTGGTGCGCTTCGCCGACCGCGACCGCCACCAGATCTTCCTGGAGCCGGAAGGCCTCGACGACCACACCGTCTATCCCAACGGCATCTCCACCTCGCTGCCGGAAGAGGTGCAGCGCGCCATGATCGCCACCATTCCCGGTCTGGAGCGGTGCGCCGTGATCCGGCCCGGCTACGCCATCGAATACGATTTCGTCGATCCGCGCTCGCTGTCGCGCTCGCTGGAGACCCGGGCGATGGGCGGCCTGTTCCTGGCCGGCCAGATCAACGGCACCACCGGCTACGAGGAGGCCGGCGCCCAGGGCCTGCTCGCCGGCCTCAACGCCGCCCGCAGTTGCGCCGGCTCCGCCCCGCTGATCCTGGATCGCGCCGACGCCTATATGGGGGTGATGGTCGACGATCTGGTGAGTCTCGGCACCAGCGAGCCCTACCGCATGTTCACCTCGCGGGCGGAATACCGGCTGCTGCTGCGCTCCGACAACGCCGATTCGCGCCTGACCCCCAAGGGAGAGGCGATGGGCTGCATTCGCAGCGAGCGGTCGGACCGGTTTCGCAAGAAAAGTGCCGCCATCGCCCGGACCAGGGCGGTGCTGGACAGCCTGCGGGCGTCGCCCAACGTGCTGCGCGGTCACGGCCTTGGCGTCAACCAGGACGGGGTGGCGCGTTCGGCATGGGATCTTCTCGCCTATCCCGACCTGACCCTGGCGCGGCTGGCGGAGGTGTGGCCCGAACTGGCTGGCATCGAGCCCGACGTGGCCGAGCGGCTGGAGATCGAGGGCAAGTATGCCGGCTATCTCCAGCGGCAGGAGGCCGACATCAGGGCCTATCGCCGCGAGGAGGGCCTGGCGCTGCCGGCCGATCTGGATTACGGCCTTATCGGCTCGCTGTCCAACGAGGTTCGCCAGAAGCTGGCGGCGGCCCGGCCCGAGACCCTGGCGGCGGCGGCCCGCATTCCCGGCATCACCCCGGCGGCGGTGACGGCGTTGCTGGGCCATGTCAAGCGGCAGGGAGGAATTGTGTGACCCCCGAGGAATTCATGACAAAATCTGGTGTTTCACGTGAAACACTCGATCGCTTGTCCCACTACGCCGACCTGCTGGTGAAGTGGCAGGCGCGGATCAATCTGGTGGGGCCGGACACGCTGCCCGATTTGTGGCGGCGGCATTTCCTCGATTCCGCCCAGCTGTTCCGGCTGATCCCGCCCGAGGCCCGCCGGCTGGCCGACCTGGGCAGCGGCGCCGGCTTTCCCGGGCTGGTGCTGGCGGTGATGGGGGCGCCCGACGTTCATCTGGTGGAAAGCGATTCCCGCAAATGCGCCTTCCTGCGGGAGGCCGCCCGCGTCACCGGGACCGGCGTCACCATTCATAACCAGCGCATCGAGAAGGTGGCGCCGCTGGCCGCCGACGTCGTCACCGCCCGCGCCCTGGCGCCGCTGGGCCAGTTGCTCGGTTGGGCCGAACCGCATCTGGCCGGGGGCGGGCGGTGCCTGTTCCTGAAGGGCAGGGGGGTGGAAGACGAATTGACCGCCACTGCGAAAGAATGGAATATCGCCCTCGACCGGAGTCCATCCGAGACCGACCCGGCCGGTCAGGTCCTTCAGCTTCGAGAGGTATGCCGTGGCCGATCATAGCCCGAGCAACGCGGCGGCCAAGCCGGCCCGCGTCATCGCCATCGCCAACCAGAAGGGCGGGGTGGGCAAGACCACCACCGCCATCAATCTGGCCACCGCCATGGCGGCGACCAAGAAAAGCGTGCTGATCATCGATCTCGATCCCCAGGGAAACGCCAGCACCGGGCTGGGCATCGACCGCAACGCCCGCGAGGTCAATTCCTATCATGTGCTGATCGGCGAGGCGGCGCTGGCCGAATCGGTGATCGCCACCACCATTCCCGGCCTGCATCTGGTGCCCTCGGGGACCGACCTGTCGGGGGCCGAGATCGAACTGGTGGAGTTCGACCGGCGCGAGCACCGGCTGCGGCAATCGCTGGCCGGATCGCTGGACGCCTATGATTACGTCCTGATCGATTGCCCGCCGTCGCTCAACCTGCTGACGCTGAACGCCCTGGTGGCGGCCGACGCGGTGATGGTGCCGCTGCAATGCGAGTTTTTCGCCCTGGAGGGCGTCAGCCATCTGGTCAAGACCATCGAGCGGGTCCGCCAGGCCTTCAATCCCGGCCTTGAATTGCAGGGTATCATCCTGACCATGTTCGACAAGCGCAACAACCTGTCGGACCAGGTGGCGGCCGACGTGCGCGACTTCTTCGGCGACAAGGTCTACAAGACGGTGATCCCGCGCAACGTGCGGGTGTCGGAAGCGCCCAGCCATGGCAAGCCGGTGCTGCTCTACGACATGAAGTGCAGCGGGGCCGAGGCCTATATCCATCTGGCCTCGGAAGTGCTGAAGCGCGAACGCGAATTAAGGGGTTGAGATCGTGGCTGACGAAAAGAAAAAAGGTCTGGGGCGCGGCCTGTCCGCCCTGCTGGGCGATCACGCGGCCTCGGCTATCCAGGCGGTGACCAGCGCGGCGGCGGCCGGGCCGGAGGGGGCGGCGGCCATCAAGGGCTTGCGGCTGATGCCGGTGGGGCAGTTGCAGCCGGGCAAGTTCCAGCCGCGCCGCAGCTTCGACGAGGACCGCATCAACGATCTGGTGGAATCGGTCCGCGAGAAGGGCATCCTTCAGCCGCTGCTGGTGCGTCCGCTGCCCGGCCAGCCCGGCCGGTTCGAGATCATCGCCGGCGAACGGCGCTGGCGGGCCGCCCAGGGCGCCAAGCTGCACGAGGTGCCGGTCATCGTCCGCGAGCTGTCGGACCGCGAGGCCCTGGAGGTCGCCCTGGTCGAAAACCTCCAGCGTCAGGACCTGACGCCGCTGGAGGAAGCCGACGGCTATCGCCGCCTGATGGAGGATTTTTCCCACACCCAGGAGGAACTGGCCAAGGCGGTGGGCAAGAGCCGCTCGCACGTCGCCAACATGATCCGGCTGCTGGCCCTGCCCGACCCGGTGAAGGCCATGCTGGAAAAGGGCGAGCTGACGGCGGGTCACGCCCGCGCCCTGCTGACCGCCGCCGATCCGCTGCGTCTGGCCCGCGACGTGGTCGGCCGGGCGCTGAACGTGCGTCAGACCGAAAAGCTGGTCAACGACGAGGGCAAGGCCAGGCCCACCAGCGGCGGCCGCCCCGCCAATGCCGGCCGGGATCCCGACATCGCCGCCCTGGAACGCGACCTGACCGCCGGCCTGGGCTGCCGCGTCACCATCCGGTCGCTGGGCAAGGGCGGCGAGCTGACCATCGCCTATGGCTCGCTGGAACAGCTCGATGACGTGCTGGCGCGGCTGGCGCGGTCGCCGGTCCGGTCCGACAACGATCTGGACGAGGTTTAGCTCCTGGCCGCATCTCCCTGAATTTCCAGGCTATGAAGGCGGGCCATGCCTTTGTACAATGCCATCGGGATGGCTGTGTCGGGTCAGGCAGGGAGGGGGGGCGATGTCGTCAGCCGAGGGAAGCGGGCCGCTGGACGAATTGCTGGCGAACATTCCGCCGGCGGTGGTTGAAACCTTCACGCCGGAACAGCGGGCGGCGTTGTGGAACGCCGCCAAGCCGGTCAGCTGGCGCAAGCATCCCATCAATATCCGAATCACCTTTCCCTTTGTCGGCGGCCGCTATTTCGTCACCATCGTCGGCGGCTTCGAGCGCCGGGCGCTGGACCGCATCGAGCGCGACCGCAAGATGCACCCCCTCAAGACGGCCGGCAACGTGCTGTTCATGCTGGGGGTGGGGGGGGCCTTCTATCTCGCCGCCGTCATCGGCATGTTCATGTTCTCCAACCTGATCGAGTTCTAAGCCATCATGAGCGATTGTCCCTGCGGCTCCCGCCGGAGCTTCGAAGCCTGCTGCCAGCCCTACATCGCCGGCATTGCCATCGCGCCGACGCCGGAGGCGCTGATGCGCTCGCGCTATTCGGCGTTCACCGTCGCCGACGTGGATTACCTGGAAAACTCGCTGGCGCCCGACCAGCGCGACGATTTCAGCCGGGCCGAAACCCTGAAATGGGCGAAGAACTCGGAATGGCTGGGGCTTGAGGTGCATCTGACCTCCGGCGGCGGCGAGGATGATGCCGAAGGCTTCGTCGATTTTACCGCCCGGTTCCGCATGGACGGCCGCGCCGAGGCCCACCGCGAAATCGCCCGGTTCCGCAAGGATGGCGAGCGCTGGTACTACGTGGACGGCCAGGTGCCGAAGCCCGAACAGCGCCGCGTCGCCGTCAAGGCCGGCCGCAACGATCCCTGCCCCTGCGGTTCCGGCCAGAAATACAAGAAGTGCTGCGGCGCCTGAGTTTCGGCCTTAAGCGGGGAGGCTAGAACTCGACCCCCTTCTGGGCCTTGATGCCGTCCCGGAAGGGGTGCTTGATCATGGCCATCTCGGTCACCAGGTCGGCGGCCTCGATGACGGCGGGCTGGGCGTTGCGGCCGGTCAGCACCACATGCTGGTCGGCGGGGCGGGCGGCGATGGCCGCCAGCACGGTCTCGGCCGGCAGGTATTCGTAGCGCAGCGCCACGTTGATCTCGTCCAGGATCACCATGGCATAGGCGGGATCGGCCAGCAGGCCGGCGGCCAGATCCCAGGCCCTGGCGGCGGCCTCGACATCGCGGGCCCGGTCCTGGGTTTCCCAGGTGAAGCCCTCGCCCATGGCGCGGAAGGTGACCAAATCGCCGAAGCCCTCCAGGACCCGCCGCTCGGCGGTGTCCCAGGCGCCCTTGATGAACTGGACGATTCCCACCTTCATGCCGTGGCCGACACAGCGGATGGCCATGCCGAAGGCGGCGGTGGACTTGCCCTTGCCGGCGCCGGTGTGCACGATGACCAGACCCTTGGCGCCGGTCTTGCGCGCCATCAGCCTGTCGCGGGACGCCTTTTTCTTGGCCATCTTGTCGCGGTGTCGGGAATCGTTATCCTCGGTCATCGGAAGATCCATTTTGCTGGAGTGGCCCCACATATGGGGGTGAATCACTTATACCGCCATAACCGTGGTGACATAAATCCTTCATGCTTTTTGGATTGCGTCACGGAGGGGCACCGCTATAACCGGGGCCACGGAGCCGCAAGGATATGGGCATGCCTGATGCCAAGATGACCGCCCGCCGCCTGTCCGTCCATTACGGCGACAAGAGGGCCCTGCACGAGGTCGACCTCGATGTCGCGGCCAACGAGGTGACGGCGCTGATCGGTCCGTCGGGCTGCGGCAAGTCGACGTTCCTGCGCTGCCTCAACCGCATGAACGACACCATCGACGGCGCCCGGGTCAGCGGCGAGGTCATCTTGGACGGCGAGCCGCTCTACGGTCCGTCCGGAATCGATCCGGTGCTGTTGCGCGCCCGGGTCGGCATGGTGTTCCAGCGGCCGAACCCGTTTCCCAAATCCATCTACGACAACGTCGCCTTCGGGCCGCGCCTGCACGGGCTGGTGTCCGAGGCCGACGCCCTGGACGCCCTGGTGCGGACCAGCTTGGAGCGGGCGGGATTGTGGAGCGAGGTCAAGGACCGGCTGCACGAGCGCGGCACCGGCCTGTCCGGCGGCCAGCAGCAGCGGCTGTGCATCGCCCGGGCCATCGCGGTCGAGCCCGAGCTGATCTTGATGGACGAGCCGTGCTCGGCGCTGGACCCCATCGCCACCGCCCGTATCGAGGAACTGATCGACGAACTGCGCCAGACCTACACCATCGTCATCGTGACCCATTCCATGCAGCAGGCGGCGCGGGTGTCGCAGACCACCGCCTTCTTTCATCTCGGCCGGATCGTCGAGGTCGGCGCCACCGAACAGGTGTTCACCGCGCCGGCCAGCGAACTGACCCAGGGCTACATCACCGGCCGCTTCGGCTGAGGAGGATCGTCATGCCGCATATCGTCAAGTCATTCGACGCCGAACTGGCCAAGCTCGACGAGGGCCTGGCCCGCATGGGCGGCCTTGCCGAGAGCCAGCTGGCCGCCGCCATCGAGGCGCTTGACGCCCGCGACAGCGAGCAGGCCGCCGCCGTCATGCGCGCCGACGCCAAGGTCGACGACGGCGAGCATTTCATCAACGAGCAGACCGTCAAGGTGCTGGCGCTGCGGGCGCCGGTGGCCGACGACCTGCGCACGGTGGTCACCTCGCTGAAGGTGGCCGGCGAGATCGAGCGCATCGCCGATCTGGCGGCCAACGCCGCCAAGCGGTCGCTGGTGCTGAACCAGTTGCCGCCGGTGGCGCCCATGCGTTCGCTGATCCGCCTGGGGCGGCTGGCCCTGGCCCTGGTCAGGGAGGTGATGGACGCCTATCTCGGCCGCGACGCCGAGCGGGCGCTGTCGCTGCGCGAGCGCGACCAGGAGCTGGACGACGTCTATTCCGCCCTGTTCCGCGAGATTCTGACCTACATGATGGAAGATCCGCGCACCATCACCTCGTGCTCGCACCTGATGTTCATCGCCAAGAACCTGGAACGCATCGGCGACCACGCCACCAACATCGCCGAGCTGGGCTTTTACCGGGTCACCGGCCGCATGGTCACCGAGGGGCGGACCAAGAAGGACGTCTCGGCCTATATCGGCGCCGACCTGCCGGAATAATCAGGTCTCGCGCCCCGCCAGCAGGCGGGAGACGCCGTGCGACACCACCTTGTGGCAGTGCAGCGCCAGTTGCTTGCGCGAGCCGAACTCGGCCAGGGTGACCGGCGGGTGGAATTCCACCTCGACGGTGATGCGGCCCATGCCGAGCGCGCCGATCAGGTGGCCGGCCAGGGTCATGTCGCCGTACCAGGCGAAGAACGGCCGCAGCGCCCGGCTGATCGGCAGGCCGTCCAGCCGGGTATAGGCGATCGAGACCGGCTGGACCGGCAGGGGCCTGGTCTGGCCGTCGGCTCCCGCCACGTCCTGCTCCGCCACCGCCAGGAACGAGCTTTTGAAGGGCAGCACCCGGTTGCCGTCGTTGCTGGTGCCCTCGGCGAACAGGATCAGGGAATCGCCGGCTTCCAGGCGGTCACGGATGACGTTGCGCTCGCGCGCCGAGGCGCTGGGGCGGCGGTCGATGAACACGGTGCGCGAGATGCGGGCCAGGAAGCCGAAGCCGGGCCAGCCCGCCACCTCGCTCTTGGCGACGAAGAAGGCGCGCACCACGCCGCCCAGGACGATGATGTCGAGATAGCTGGCGTGGTTGGGCAGGAACACCACCGGACCATCGCCTTCCAGCGGCCGGCCCCGCACGATCACGCGATAGCCGATCAGGCGGGCGACGATGCGCCAGTAAAAGCGGGTGTAGTCGGGTCCGCGGCGCGGCGCGACCAGTTGCAACGCCAGATATGGCGGCAGCAGCAGCAGGGTCCAGACGACGAAGCCGAGGAATCTGAGGCCGGCGATGGTGGGTGAGATCATGTCGGTTCCGATTCCGGAGCGGCGTCGCGGACGTTCCGATCGTAATGCGCCCGGTACTTGGCGGTGATCAGGTCGGTCTTGACCATGACGCAGATATCGGTGGTGTTGAACTGGTGGTCGATGACGGCGCCATCGCCGACAAAGCCGCCGAGGCGGAGATAGCCCTTGATCAGCGGCGGCAGCTGGGCCAGCGCCCGCCGGGGATTGAGGCTGTCTCCGGCGGCCAGGTTCATGTCGACGTAGAGATGGGGCAGGGCGCGCGGCCGGATCGGCTCGGGCGCCAGATGATGGTGGTGCAGATAGCCGAGATGGCCGGCCAGCGCCGACGGGTCGGTACCGGGCAGGCTGGCGCAGCCAAACATCAGCTCGATGCCGTGATCGAACACATAGGCGGCGATGCCGTCCCACAGCTTTTTCATGGTGGCGCCGTCGCGATGGTCGGAATCGACGCAGGACCGCCCCAGCTCCATGAAATTGCCGCCCCGTTCCAAGATGTTGGAGATGTCGTATTCGCTGGCGGTGTAGAAGCGGCCAAAGGCCTCGCCCACCCGGCGGCGGATCAGACGATAGGTGCCGACCACGCCGGCGGCGCCCGATCCCTTGGCGCGGTCGATCACCAGCAGATGGTCGCTGACGGCGTCGAATTCGTCGAAATCGGCCAGCCGGTCGCGCATGGCGGGGGTGGGCCTGGCCCCCATCTCCTCGTAGAACACGCGATAGCGCAGCGCCTGCGCCGCGGCGACCTCCCCGGCGGTTTGGGCCAGCCTGACCTCAAGCCTGTCGGAAGCGCCCTCGGTCCGATTGTCTGAATCCATGAATCCTCGGGTGGCGCGGAATGCGGCTATTCTTTGCCGGGTTCTTCGCCGGCGGCCAGCGGCACGCCGTACAGCTCCAGCCGGTGGCCGACCAGCCGGTAACCATAGCGCTTGGCGATCTCGCGCTGAAGAGCCTCGATCTCGGTACTGGTGAACTCGATGACCTTGCCCGAATTCATGTCGATCAGATGATCGTGGTGATCGCCGGCGGCTTCCTCGTACCGGGCGCGGCCATCGCCGAAATCATGCCGTTCCAGGATGGAGGCCTCCTCGAACAGCCGCACGGTGCGGTAGACCGTGGCGATGCTGATGTGAGGGTCGATCATGGTGGCGCGGCGGTAGACCTCCTCCACGTCGGGGTGGTCGGCGGAGTCGGACAACACGCGGGCGATGACGCGACGCTGGTCGGTCATCTTCATGCTCTTGTCGATGCAGCGCTGCTCGATGCGTGAAACCATGTTCGTTCCGTCGGATCACATGAGGAGGCAGTGTCTCTCCAATTCGAGGGCGCCGCAAGGGCCATGGAACCCCCCGACGCCCCGGAACGGGTGGAAAGCGGGCGTCAGACCGCCCGCTTGCGCTTGCGCGGCTTGGTGCCCAGGCCGATCTTCTTGGCCAGGGTGGACCGGTGCTGGGCGTAGTTGGGGGCCACCATGGGATAGTCGGCGGCCAGGCCCCAGCGATCCCGGTATTCCTCCGGGCTCATGTTGTAGGCGGTCTTGAGGTGGCGCTTCAGCATCTTCAGCTTCTTGCCATCTTCCAGGCAGATGATGTAGTCGGGGGTCACCGACTTCTTCACCGCCACCGCCGGCTGGGGGCGCTCGGGCGCCGTGGGGACGCTGCCGACCGACGACAAGGTGCGATAGACCTCCTGAATCAGATGGGGGAGATCACTGACCGCCACGCTGTTGTTGGCGACGTGCGCCGCCACGATCTCGGTGGTGAGCGAAAGCAGGTCGCTGGTGTTCGAGCGCTCCGACATCTAGAGCATGCCTCCATATTCGATGATTGGCCTTATATAAATCGTTCAATCACCCCTGGCAATAACCATTACGACAAACGAAAGTGACGTTGATCGCATGACTGATAAGCCCAACTACAGCCTTGACATCACTGGGGAGGTCTGCCCAATGACCTTCGTCAAGACCAAGTTACTCGTGGAGCGAATGGCTTCCGGAGAGATGTTGGAAGTTCGTCTCAAAGGTGCGGAACCATTGGGAAATGTACCGAAATCCATCGCCGAGCTGGGCCACGAAATCATCTCGACGACAAGAGAGCCGGGCGAGGGGCCAGAGGGAATCCATCGCCTCCTAATTCGTAAGAAATAACGGCATTTCAAGGGCAGGGTTAGTAAATTTATTATGCCTTGATTGAAAGGTCGCACCCCATGGTGACGGCGTCGACACCGGCATAATATCCCTTGCGCGTTCCGGTCCGCCGGAAACCATGGCGGTGGTAAAGGGCCAGGGCGGCGGTGTTGTCGGCGGCGGCCTCCAGGAACATGTGGGCGGCGCCCCGGCTTCGCGCCCCGGTCATGGCGGCGCTCAGCAGCCGTCCGCCCAATCCGGCCCGGCGCCAGGGCGGCAATACCGCGATGGTCAGAATCTCGGCCTCATCGAGGATGTTCCGCCACAGCGCCAGCCCGGCCGGCCCGGCATCGTCGTCGACGGCGATCAGTCCCTCGGTTCCCGGCATGGCCAGCACCTCGGCCATGGAGCGGACGCTCCAGGGATCGGCGAAGCAGATCCGGTGCATGCCGGCCAGCAGCTCGGCATGCACCAGGGCGGCGGGGACGAGGTCGATGGCGCTCACGGCACGGTGACGTCGGGCGGGCGCAGATACAGCGGCTCGGGCGACAGCGCCGTGCCGGCGGTCCAATGGCGGGCGGCCAGTTCGGCGACCAGGGCTGCGTCGGGCCAGCCCGGCGCATCGGCGGCGACGCCATCGGCCAGCAGGGGCAGCAGGCCGGCGGCGCCGTCGCCCGCCACCACCACCGGCATCCGGTAGCGTTCGGCCGCCTGGGCGGGTAGCAGTGCCTCGACCTCGCCCAGGGGGGTGAGGTCGGGGGCATAGGCCTGGACCCAGGCCTCGTCCCGCCGGGAATCGATCACCGAGAGCAGGGTTCGGCTCCGGCGCTGGGCCACGGGAATGGCGGCGGCCACCGCCAGCGGCGTCGATATGCCGGCCAGGGGCAGGTTTGAGGCCAGGGCGAGGCCGCGGGCGGCGGCCAGTCCGATGCGCAGGCCGGTGAAGGCGCCCGGCCCCACCGTCACCGCCAGCAGGTCGAGGTCGGCGAAGCCGAGGCCGGATTCGGCCATCGTCTCGGCCACCATGGGCATCAGGGCCTCGCTCTGGCCCCGCGCCATGACGGCAAGGCGGCGGGCCATGACGGCGCCGTCGCGCCAGAGGGCGGACGAACAGGCCGAGGTCGATGTGTCGATGGCAAGGACGATCATGGCGCCGCTATAGTCAAACCGGGCGAGAAAGGGAAGACGAATGACGAATCCGCTGGTCGCGATCACCCCGGCAGACCTCGATGTCCATATCACCCTGGCCTATGCCGGGGATGACAATTTCACCGGCCGGCCGGTCTATCGCCGCGACGCCGGGTGCTGGCTGGTGCCCGAGGCCGCCCGGAAGCTGGGCCTCGCCGCCGGGCTGGCGCGGCCGCTGGGCCTGCGTCTGCGGGTGCTCGACGCCTTTCGCCCGCCCGAGGCGCAGCGGCTGTTGTGGGCTCATACCCCCGATCCGGATTTTCTCGCCGACCCCCGCGTCGGGTCGCTGCATTCCCGCGGCACGGCGGTGGATCTCGACCTGATCGACGCCGCCAGCGGCCGGACACTGGACATGGGCGGCGTCTTCGACGAATTCACCTCCCGATCCTATCACGCCAACCGCGACGTCCCGGCCGAGGCCCAGCGCAACCGGCTGCTTCTGCTCGGCCTGATGACCGCCGCCGGCTGGGAATACTACAGCCACGAGTGGTGGCATTATCAATTGCCGGACGCCCGCGCCCGCTATCCGCTGCTGTCCGACAGCGTGCTGGGGACCGATGGGATGATGCCAAGATAGGCTTATCCCCCGAAGCAGGCGGCGACCAGCTTGCGGAAGGCGTCGGCGCGGTGGCTGATGGCGTGCTTGGCGCCGGCCTCCATCTCGCCGAAGGTCAGGGTGCCGGCGATGGGCAGGAAGATGGGATCGTAGCCGAATCCCCCGTCGCCTCGCGGCGGCCAGACGATCTCGCCCTCGACCGTGCCCTCGAAGGTCTCGCAATGGCCGTCGGGCCAGGCCAGCGACAGGGCGCAGACGAAGCGGGCGCGGCGGTCGGCTTCGTTGCCCAGCGCCTGGTTGACCTTGGCCATGGCGCGGGAGAAATCCTTGTCCGGCCCGGCCCAGCGGGCGGAATAGATGCCGGGCGCGCCGGCCAGGGCATCGACCGCCAGTCCGGAATCGTCGGCCAGGGCCGGCAGGCTGGCGGCCCTGGCGGCGGCATGGGCCTTCAGCTCGGCATTGGCGGCGAAGGTCTCGCCGGTTTCCTCGGGCTCGGCCAAGCCCAGTTCGCCGGCCGAGATCACCTGGACGCCGAAGGGGGCCAGCAATTCGCCGATCTCGCGGACCTTGCCGGCATTGTGGCTGGCGATGACCAGGGTTCCGCCCTGGAACCGGCGCGCGGTCATGCCAGCCCCAGCGCCTTTTTCTGAAGCATCACCAGCTCGCCGACGCCCTTGTCGGCCAGGGCCAGCAGTTCCAGGAACTGGGCGTGGCTGAACGGGCGCTCCTCGGCGGTACCCTGGACCTCGACGATGCCGCCCTGGCCGGTCAGCACGAAATTGGAATCGGCCTGGGCGCCGGAATCCTCGGGGTAATCCAGGTCCAGCACCGCGACGCCCTCGTAGATGCCGCAGGAGACGGCGGCGACGTGATCGGTCAGCGGCACGGCCTTGAGGGCGCCGTCGGCCACCAGCTTGCCGAAGGCGAGGTGCAGCGCCACGAAGGCGCCGGTGATCGAGGCGGTGCGGGTGCCGCCATCGGCCTGGAGCACGTCGCAATCGACCTTGATCTGGCGTTCGCCCATGGCGACGAGATCGGTAACCGAACGCAACGACCGGCCGATCAGGCGCTGAATCTCGTGGGTGCGGCCCGATTGCTTGCCCTTGGCGGCCTCGCGGTCGGTGCGGGTATGGGTCGAGCGCGGCAGCATGCCGTATTCGGCGGTGACCCAGCCCTTGCCGGTATTGCGCAGGAAGGGCGGCACCCGCTCCTCGATGGAGGCGGTGCACAGGACGTGGGTGTCGCCGAAGCGGGCGAGGCACGATCCCTCGGCATGGCGCGACACGCCGGTTTCGAGGATGACGGTGCGAAGCTGGTCGGGAGCGCGGCCGGAGGGTCTCATGGGGACTCGGATTCCTGTGGCGGGTTCGGGCGGGCACCCTAACCCGCCATGGCCCCGCCGTCCATATCCGCCTCGTCTGTTTGCCTTGCGCTGTCTCCAAGGCGGCACTAGATATTGGCCGCACTCGAAGAGGAACGACATGGTCCGCGGCAAGGCTCCCGTCATCACCGAGCTGAACGAGCGCTCGCGCGAGGTATTCCGAAAGATCGTCGAGGCCTATGTGGCCACGGGCGAGCCCATCGGCTCGCGCACCGTGTCGCAGCGCCTGACCCAGGCGCTGTCGCCCGCCACCATCCGCAACGTCATGGCTGACCTGGAGGATTACGGGCTGCTCTACGCGCCGCACACCTCGGCCGGGCGGCTGCCGACCCAGGCGGGGATGCGGCTGTTCGTCAACGGCCTGCTGGAGGTGGGCCGCATGGCCGAGGACGAGCGCTCGCGCATCGACGCCCAGTGCCACGCCGCCGGCAAGAGCATGGAACAGGCGCTGACCGAGGCGCTGAGCGCCCTCTCGGGTCTGGCGCGCTGTGCCGGCGTGGTGGTGGCGCCCAAGGTCCAGCGGGTACTGAAACATGTGGAATTCGTCTGGCTGGGCCGTCATCGCGCCCTGGTGGTGCTGGTCACCGAGGACGGCATGGTGGAAAACCGCATCGTCGACCTGCCGGGCGGGGTCGAGATGTCGACCCTGATCGAGGCCGGCAACTTTCTCAACGCCCGGCTGGCGGGGCGCACCCTGGACGAGGTCAAGGACGAGATCGTGGCCGAGCTGGAGCAGCACCGCTCCCAGCTCGATTCGCTGACGCAACGGGTGGTCGAGGCCGGGCTGGCCACCTGGGCCGGCGGCGACGACAAGGGGGCGCTGATCGTGCGCGGCCAGTCGCACCTGCTGGAAGACGTTACCGCCGTCGAGGATCTGGAGCGCATCCGCACCCTGTTCGAGGCGCTGGAAACCTCGGAACAGTTCCTGCGGCTGGTGGATCTGACCCAGACCGCCGACGGCGTCCAGATCTTCATCGGGGCCGAGAACGAACTGTTCGGCGTCACCGGCTGCTCGATGATCGTGGCGCCCTATCGCGATTCCCGCGAACGCATCGTCGGCGCCATCGGGGTGATCGGGCCGCAGCGCATCAACTACGCCCGCATCATTCCCATGGTCGATTACACCGCCAAGGTGATCGGCCGTCTTATCGGACAACCTTGAGAGACTGAAGGCAGCATACCATGACCCAGGACCAGACCAGCGAACAGCCGGTGGAAACCACTCCGGCGGCCGAGGCCGCTCCCGCCGAGGCTCTGGCGGAGCAGCCCGCCGCCGACCGGATGGCCGAGCTGGAGGCCGAACTGGCCAAGTTGAAGAACGACGTGCTCTACGCTCGCGCCGACACCGAGAACGTGCGCCGCCGGCTGGAGCAGCAGGCCGAGGATCGCGGCAAGTACGCCGTCGGCAATTTCGCCAAGGACGTGCTGGCGGTGGCCGACAATCTGCGCCGCGCCCTGGACGCCTTGCCGGCCGACCTGCGCCAGGCCAACGAGGGCGTCGATGCCCTGGCGGTCGGCGTCGAGATGACCGAGCGGGATCTGCTGGCCACCTTCGAGCGCTATGGCATCCGGCCGGTGGCGGCCCAGGGCGAGCGCTTCGACCCCAACCTGCATCAGGCCATGATGGAGATGGAGGACGCCAGCCAGCCGGAGGGGACCGTGGTGCTGGTGATGCAGGCCGGCTACACCATCCACGACCGTCTTTTGCGCCCGGCCCTGGTGGGGGTGTCCAAGGGCGGTCCCAAACCGGCCGGCGCCAATATCGACACCACCGCCTGACGGCCGGACCGGGGAGCGCGGCCCGCCCTATTCCGCTCCCCGGCCATAGGCGTCTTCCAGGCGGACGATATCGTCCTCGCCCACGTATTCGCCCGACTGGACCTCGATCAGGCGCAGCGGCACCTTGCCGGGGTTTTCCAGCCGGTGCGGCGTGCCGGCCGGAATGAAGGTGGATTCGTTCTCGCGCAGCACGAACGAGCGGTCGCCGCAGGTGACCATGGCGGTGCCCTTGACCACCACCCAGTGTTCCGACCGGTGCCAGTGCTTTTGCAGCGACAGTTTCGCCCCCGGATCGACATGGATGTGCTTGACCTTGAAGCGCTCGCCCTGCTCGATGGTCTGGAACCAGCCCCACGGCCGCCAGCCCCGGCTGCCCTGGGTCGCCTCGGGACGGCCACCGCGCTTCAGCGCCTCGACCACCGCCTTGACCTCCTGGTCGCGGGACTTGTCGGCCACCAGTACCGCGTCGTCGGTCGCCACCACAACCAGGTCGCGGCAGCCGACCACGGCGACCAGATGATCCTGGCTGCGCAGATAGCAATCGGCGGAATCCAGCACCAGGACGTCGCCCCTGACCACGTTGCCGGCGGAATCCCGGGGCGATTCCTGCCACAGCGCCGAGAACGAGCCGATGTCCGACCAGCCCATCTCCACCGGCACCACCGCCACCTTGTCGGACCGCTCCATCACCGCGTAATCGATGGACCGGCTTTCGATGCCGGCGAAGGCCTCGTCGTCGAGACGGAAGAAGAACAGATCTCCGCGTCCCCGGTCGAGGGCGGCGCGGCAGCCGGCCACCATGCCGGGGGCATGGGTCTCCAGCTCGGCCAGGAACATTCCCGCCGGCAGCAGGAAGATGCCGCTGTTCCAGGTGTATTCCCCGGATTCCAGATAGGCCTGGGCGGTGGCCAGGTCGGGCTTCTCGACGAAACGTTCCACCGCGTTGCCGCCGGGCAGCGGCGCGCCGGCCTTGATGTAGCCGTAACCGGTATTGGGGCCGGTGGGCCGGATGCCGAAGGTGACCAGCCGGCCGGCCTCGGCCAGCGGCACCGCCGCCTCGACGGCGCGGCGAAAGGCGGGCACGTCGGCGATCAGGTGATCCGACGGCATCAGCAGCATCAGCGCCCCGGGGTCGTCGGCGGCCAGCATCAGCGCCGCCACCGCCGCCGCCGGGGCGGTGTTGCGTCCCATCGGCTCGATCACCACGGCGCGGGCCTCGATATCGACCTCGCGCAGCTGTTCGGCCACCACGAAGCGGTGTTCGTGATTGCATACCACCACCGGAGCAAGGTCCAGGCGCTGGGCGGTTTCCTGCAACAAGGTGCGTTCGCCGGTCAGCTTCAGCAATTGCTTGGGCATCAGCTCGCGCGACAGCGGCCACAGCCGGGTTCCGGCGCCGCCGGACAGAATGACGGGCACGACCTTGGTCATGGGGACATCTCCTTGTCGCGCCACCAGCCGGCGATGGCGGCGAGGCCCTGGTTCAGCGTTCGCGGCGGATTCCAGCCGAGGTCGGCGGCGATGGCGGCGCCGCTGACTTCCAGCGACGCGGTGACCCGCTGGATGGCGGCGCTCTTGCCGGTCAGGGTTCCGGCCAGCCGCAGCAGCGCCACCGGCACCGGCAGCAGCCGGGCCGGCCGGCCCAGGGCGGCGCCGATGCGGCGGATCAGCTCGGGCGTCGAAACCGTTTCGCTATCGCATAGAGTATAGACGCGAAAGCCGCCGGCCGCCGGCGGCGCCTCCAGGCAGGCGCGGATGGCGTCCACCAGATTGTCCAGCCCGATCAGCGAGCGGCGGTTGTCGACCAGCCCCAGCGGCAGCGGCACGCCGCGCGCCACCAGATCGATCAGGGCGCGGAAATTGCCCTTGACGCCAGGGCCGTGGACCAGCGGCGGCCGCAGCACCGTCACTGCCATGCCGGTGCGGGCGGCGATGCCGGCCAGGCCCCGTTCGGCTTCCAGCTTGGAGACGCCGTAGGGATCGACCGGCGCCGCCCCGTCGGGACCGAAGGGGGCGGCGTGGGTCTCCTCGCCGTTGGCCTTGATGCTGCTCATGAACACCAGATGGCGGATTCCGGCCTCTGCCGCCTGCTCGGCCAGCCGCAGGGTGCCGGCCACGTTGGCGGCGCGGAACTCCGCCAGGGGGTCGGCGGCGCGGTCGTGCATGACATGAACGCGGGCGGCCAGATGCACCACCGCCGACATTCCGGCCAGGGCCGCGCTCCAGTTGGTGGTGGGCGACAGGCCGGCGACCCGGCGCGATTCGATGCCGTCGGGCAGGCGGGCGCCGGGCCGGGCGGCGCCGGCGACCGGAAGGCCAAGCTCGGCCAGCCGGCGGCACAGCGGCCGGCCGACGAATCCGCTGGCACCGGTCACGAGGACGGTCATCGCAGGATTCCTCCGGCCCAGCGGGTCAGCAGGGTCAGCATCGCGGCCACCACCGCCAGGGCGGCCAGCGACCCGGCGGCGGCGTCGACCCGTGCCGCCAGCACGGCGCAGCCGATCAGCAGGATGTTGCCGCCCAGGATGGCCAGGGCCACCTGGGCATGGCTGCGCCCGCCCCTGACGGCGCGCTGGTAGAAATGGCGGCGATGCGCCTGCCAGATCCTCTCGCCGTCCCTGAGGCGCCACAGCAAGGTGATGGAGGCGTCGGCCAGGTAATAGGCCGGCAGGATCAGGGCGGCGGCCAGCTGGCCGGCGCAGGCCAGGTGAATCAGCAGCCCGCCCAGGACGAAGCCCAGCGGAATGCTGCCGGAATCGCCCAGGAAGATGCGGGCGGGATGCCAGTTCCACACCAGGAAGCCGAGGCCGGCTCCCGCCACCGCCAGGGCCTGCGGCGTGGTGGCGGCGCCAAGGGCGGCCAGCCCCAGGCCGATGGCGGCGGTCTCGATTCCGGTGATGCCGTCGATGCCGTCCATGAAATTGAACAGATTGACGAACCACAGCCAGCCCAGGCCGGTCAGCAGCCGGTCGGCCCACAGCGGCACCCCGCCCTGGAACACCATCTGTTCCGGCTCCAGCCCCAGCAGATAGGCGGCGATCACCACCGCCTGCATCAGGAAGCGGGGCAATGGCGCCAGTCCCCTGCGGTCGTCCAGCCACGACACCGCCATCAAGATCAGGGCGCCGGCGGCCAGCACGGCGGGATAGCCGGGGGTCCGGTAGGCCAGCAGGATCAGCATTACGGCCACCACCGGCGTCACCGCCAGCCCGCCGCCGCGCGGCGTCGGCAGGGTGTGGCTGGAGCGTTCGTTGGGATGGTCGAGAATCTGGCGGTGCCGCAGCCACGCCAGGACGACGCGGGTGGCGGCCACGCTGAGGGCGAACGATGCCAGGCCGACGGCGAGGGCCGTTGCGGTCATGGCTCGCCGGTTACCCGGACCCGCCCGCCGTCGCGCAGGGAATCCAGCACGGCGATGGTGGCGAGGCTGGTTTCCATCAGCTCGGTCTCGTCGGCCGGGGCCGGTCCGCCGGTCCGAACCGCCCCGACGAAGGCTTCCAGTTCGGCGCGGTGGCCCTTGTCCTGGCCCAACGCCTTTTCCACCCGGGTCTTGCCGGCCTCGGTCACCGACAGGGTCAGGAAATTGTCGATGGCGACAACCGTTCCGCCGGCAAAACACTCGAAGCGTTCCTTGCTGTGGGCCGAATCGCCCTGGGCGGTGTAGACGATGGTGGCCAGCGAGCCGTCCTGGAAGGTCAAGGTTACCGCCAGATCGTCACAGCCGCCATGGGTCACCCGGGCGGCATCGGCCTGCACCGTGGCGATGGGTGAGGCCACCAGGACGCGGGCGAGGTCGATGAAATGGCACAGCTCGCCCAGGATGCGGCCGCCGCCCTCTTCCGCCGCATTGACCCAGCTTTCCGCCGGCAGCGCTCCGGCGTTGACGCGGAGCACCAGCACCTTGGGGCCGGCGTGGCGGGCCAGATGGGCGCGGGCCTTGACGGTCATGGGGGCGAAGCGGCGGTTGAATCCCACCAGGAAGAAGCCGGCCGAACCCTCGCGGGCGGCGCTCACCTGCTCCAGCTGCCCGCGATCCAGCGCCAGCGGCTTTTCCACCAGCACCGACTTGCCGGCCGCCAGCACGCGGGCCACCATCTCGGCGTGGTTGGCGTGGCGGGTCGCCACCAGCACGGCGTTGATGGCGGGATCGTTCAGCACCGAATCCATGTCGGTGGTGGCGCTGGCGAAGCCGAAGGTCTGCTGGCCGTGCTCGGCGCTGGCGCCGCGCTGGGTGCAGATGGTGCGCATCTCCACCCCTGGCAGCCGCGCCAGCTCGGGCAGCAGCACGGTGCGGGCGAAATTGCCGGCGCCGATCACGCCGAGCACGCAGGCGCCGGCCTTGCCGCGCGGCGCGGGGAAGATTCCGGTCGGCCGGGTCTCGGCGGCCCCGCCGTAGGTCAGCACCACGCCGAGATGGGGTTCGGTTCCGGCGGTGACCAGCCGATAGGCGGTCTCGGCCTGTCCGAAGTCGAAACGATGGCTGATCAGGGCGCCGACGTCGAGCCGGCGCGGCAGGGCCGGGTCCATCAGGCGCACCACTTCCCGCAGATTCTCGGTCTCGGTCCAGCGCACCCAGCCCACCGGATATTTGACGCCGCGCCCCTCGAAATCGTCGTCGTAGCGGCCGGGGCCGTAGGAGCGCGATACCGTCAAGCTCAGCTCCTTCTTCATGAAGGCGGCGTAGTCGAAGGTGGTGCCGGTCTTGCCCACCAGCACCACGCGGGCGCGGTCGCGGGCCAGTTCGGCGGCCAGGTCCAGCGGATCGGAGGATTCAGTGGCCGCCGCGATCAGGACGGAATCGCAGCCGATGCCGCCGGACAGGGCGGCAACCGCCTCGGCCAGGCCGGGCTCGCCTAAAATCCAGGTCAGTTCGGCCCCCAGGGTCTTGGCCAGGGCCAACCGTTGCGGATTGGTATCGATGGCGACGACGCGGGCGCCCTGCAAGGCCAGCAATTGCACCGCCAGTTGGCCGATCAGGCCGACGCCCAGCACCGCCGTCACATCGCCCAGCTGCGCCGACAGCGAGCGGATGCCGGCCATGGCGATGGCGCCGACGGTGCCGAAGGCGGCGTGCTCGTCCGGAACGCCATCGGGAATGGCGGCGGCCAGATTGCGCGGCACCACGTTCAGTTCGGCATGGTTGGCCAGTCCGGCCCCGGCCATGGCCACCCTTTGGCCGACCCGGAAGGCGCCTTCGAGGCCGGCGCCCACCGCCACCACCTGGCCGGCGGCGGAATAGCCCAGCGGCAGCGGCTCGTCCAGCCGCGCCATCACCGCCTTGAAGGTGGACAAGATGCCGTCGCGCCGGGCCTTGTCGATGACCTTGCGCACCAGGTCGGGCCGCTCCTTCGCCTTGCCGGCCAAGCTTTTGCGGGCGAAATCGATCACCATGCGCTCGGTGCCGGCGCTGATCAGGGACGCCCGGCTGGCCACCAGCAGATGGCCGGACCGGACCCGGGGCTCGGGCACGTCGCGCAAGCTCAGCTTGCCGGTTCTGGCGCTCTGGATGACCTGTTTCATGGGAGGAATTCTTAGCCCGGATTCTTCACACTGTCACCTGGGCTCGGTCCCGGTGGCCGAAAATGGCCGAGCCCACCCGGACATGGGTGGCGCCCAGGGCCACCGCCCGGGGATAATCGCCGCTCATGCCCATGCTGAGCAGCGTCAGGCCGTTGCGGGCGGCGATTTCGGCCAGCAGGCGGAAATGCGGATCGGGGTCGTCCCCGTCTGGGGGAATGCACATCAGCCCCTCGACCCGCAATCGGTAGACGTCGCGGCACAGCGCCACCAGGGCGTCGGCCTGATCCGGGTCCACCCCCGCCTTCTGCGGTTCGCGGCCGGTATTGACCTGGACCAGCACGCGGGGCGAGCGGCCCGAGCGGGCGATCTCGTCGGCCAGGGCGCGGGCCAGCTTGGGCCGGTCCACCGTCTCGATCACGTCGAACAGGGCCACCGCGTCGCGTACCTTGTTGCTTTGCAACGGCCCGATCAGGTGCAGTTCCAGGTCGGGATGGGCCGCCTTGAGGGCGGGAAACTTGGCCTTGGCCTCCTGCACCCGGTTCTCGCCGAATATCCGCTGGCCGGCGGCGACGGCCTCGGCCACCGCCTCGGCGGGATGGGTCTTGCCGACCGCCACCAGGGCGACGGCGGCGGGGTCGCGGCCGGCGGCTACCGCCGCCTCGGCGATGCGGGCCTTGACGGCGGCCAGGGCGGCGGTGATGGCGGACAAGATCGGGAATGCTCCTCTATACTTCCTGACATGACCCTAGCAAACGCCGCCCGTTCCCTCAACGCATCCCGCCATCGCCGCTGGCGGGGGCCGGCGCTGCTGCTGGTCACCGACGAGGTCCGGCTGCCCGACCCGCTGCCGGCGATGATGCGTCTGCCGCCCGGCGCCGGCGTGCTGCTGCGCCATTACCGGTCGCCAGACCGCCAGGATCTCGCCCGATCGGTCGCCGCCCTGGCGCGGCGCCGCCGGCTGGTGCTGCTGGTGGCCGGCGACTGGCGGCTGGCGGCGCGGCTGGGGGCCGACGGCCTGCATCTGCCGGAGGGACTGGCCCGCCACGGCGTCCTCGCCCCCGCCCTGGGCTGGCTGAGACGGCGGAATCTGCTGCTGAGCGTGGCCTGCCATTCCCGGAGCGCCCTGGGCCGCGCCGCCCGGCTGGGGGCCGATTCGGCGCTGCTGTCGCCGGCCTTCGCCACCCGCAGCCATGCGGGGGCGACGCCGATCGGGCCGGTCCGTTTCGGGTTGTGGAGCCGCGCCGCCCGGCTGGCGGTGATCGCGCTGGGCGGCGTCGACGGGCGCGGCGCAAGGCGGCTGCCCGGGGGATCGGCCGCCGGGCTGGCGGCCATCGGCGGTTTTCTAGAATAGATGTCCGCCGCGGCTGGCCTTGGTGGCCAGATAGCCGCGATTGTGGTCGTTGGACGGAAAGACGTGCGGCACCCGCTCGGCGACCTGGATGCCGTGGCGGGCCAGCGCCTCGACCTTGCCGGGATTGTTGGTCAGCAGCCGCACGCCGCCGATTCCCAGCAGGCGCAGCATCTGCGCCGCCGGCAGATAGACTCTCTCGTCGTCGTCGAAGCCCAGTTGCAGATTGGCGTCCAGGGTGTCGAAGCCCTCGTCCTGCAACTGATAGGCGCGCAACTTGTTGACCAGGCCGATGCCGCGTCCTTCCTGGGCGAGATAGAGCAATACGCCGCTGCCGGCCTGGGCGATCTCGGCGATGGCGCCGCGCAGCTGGTCGCCGCAATCGCAGCGCAACGACCCCAGCAGGTCGCCGGTGAAGCATTCGGAGTGCAGCCGCGTCAGCACCGGCTGGTCCGGATCGGGATCGCCGATGACGATGGCGAGGTGCTCGATGCCGCCGTCCGACGGGCGGAAGGCGACGATGCGGGCGTTTTCAGCGTTTTCCAGCGGTACCCGGGCCTCGCTGACCTGACGCAGGCTGCGGGCGGCGGTGGTCTGGTAGGCGGCGATGTCGGCGGCCTCGACCGCGATGACGTCGGCGGGGGGAAGTCCGGTCGCGGCGATCACCGCCGCCGGCAGCAGCCGCGACAGCTTGGCCAGCGACACCGCCGCCGGACCAAGTCCGGCCGCCGGTTCGACATCAAGCCCGGACAGATCGGGGATTCCCAGCGAGCGGGCGCAGGGATCGGCGAGGAAGGCTATCGTTTTCGTATCGAAACCAGTCTTGCCGCTGATTCGGTAGACCCCGGATTCGGCCTCGGTCAGGCCAAGGACGCCGGCGCGCCGCCCGGTCAGCAGCAGGACCGGCGTGCCGCCCGAGGCCGAGGCCAGCCGCGCCAGGGTTTCGTCCGCCACCGCCTCGGCGGCCAGCATCAGCACGGCGGCGCCGGAATCGCGCACCAGGACCAGACCGCCCCGGCGCAGTTCGGCGATGGCGCGGTCCACCGTGATCAGGGGCTGGGGAGCTGGCGTTTCCGGTCGGGGGGCGATGTCGAGATGCCGGGTCACGGACGATGTTCCAGGGGCTGGGGCGAAACGAGGGCCGAACCATACAGGCTTTCCGCCAGGGGCAAAAGGGCCTTGGGCAGTGGGTGTCTATGCCGTCGCCGCCCCATGCGATATGGTGATGCCGTCATACCGCTTCCGATGGGGGACGGGGTTCATGGGCGGCTCATCCCGCATTCTCCTGATCATCGCCGACCCGATGCTGCGCCAGACCGTGGCCGAGCATCTGGGCGGCCCGGCCGGACTGGCGGTGACCGAGGCCGGTTCGGTGGCCGAGGTCCCGGCCACGGCCATCGGCCACGATGTGGTGGTGATCGACCAGGACGGCCTTGCGCCCGATTCCTGCCGCATCCTGCGCGAGGCCGGCGTGGCCGCGCCGCTGCTGCTGCTGTGCGGTCCGGGGGGCGCGCCTCCCGGCTGCGTCGCCGACGCGGTGCTGGCCAAGCCCCTGCGGCTGGGGGGGCTGGCCGCCCGTGTCGCCGAATTGCTGGCCCGCCGGCCCGCGCCGGCCGGGTTGCGCCTCGGTCCCTGGCTGTTCCAGGCCGAACGGCGCCTCTTGAGCCGGGCCGGCGGCGGCGGTGTCCGCCTTACCGGCAAGGAGGCGGCCATCCTGGATCGGCTCGGCCGGGCGAACGGGCAGGTGGTGCCGCGCGAGATTCTGCTGGAGGAGGTGTGGGGCTATTCCGCCGCCATCGCCACCCACACCCTGGAAACCCATATCTACCGGCTGCGTCGCAAGATCGAATCGGAGCCGGCCGCCGCCGGCCTGCTGGTGACCGAAAGCGGCGGCTACCGCCTCGCCCTGCTATAGCTCCACGTCCACCATCACCGGCACATGATCGGATGGCTGGACCCACGAGCGGACTTCCCGCGCCACCAGGGCGGCGCGCAGGCCGGCCGCCAGAGCCGGCGTCACCCAGACATGGTCGAGCCGGCGGCCGCGATCGTTCTTCCGCCAGTCGGGCGAGCGATAGCTCCACCAGGTGAACAGGCGCTCGGACGGCGGCACGAAATGGCGCACCGCGTCGACGAACGGCACCGAGGCTTGCAGGGCGTTCAGCAGGTCCACCTCCGCCGGGGTGTGGCTGACCACGCGCAGCAATTGCTTGTGCGACCACACGTCGGTTTCCAGCGGCGCGATATTGAAGTCACCGGCGACGATCACCTTGTCGGCGGGGCGGACCGAGCCTTTGAACCAGGCGGCGACTTCTCGGACGAACTCCAGCTTGTGGGCGAACTTGTCGTTGGCCTCGGGGTCGGGAATGTCGCCGCCGGCCGGAACGTAGAGGCTGTGGACCTGGACGCCGTCTTCGAGCACCGCCACCAGATGGCGGCGGTCGTCGCGTCCGCACCACGACGGCGTCCGGATCTCGGCGATGGGCAGGCGGGACAGGATGGCGACGCCGTTATAGCCCTTCATGCCGTGGAAGGCGACGTGGGGATAGCCCAGCTCGCGGCACTCGGCCAGTGGAAACAAGGCGTCTTCCACCTTGATCTCCTGAAGGCAGATCAGGTCGGGGGACATGAAGGAGACCAGCCGCCGCAGATGATCGATGCGCAGGCGGATCGAATTGATGTTCCAGGTGACGAGGCGCAAGGCGGCAATCCCCCATGTCCGAGAATAAGCAGGCCGCCGATAGCACGAAAAGAGCGCCCGGTCAGGGGGGTAACCGGGCGCTCTATTGGCTCCGTGAGGAGCGTGGGGTGGCAGGGGAGACCGACCCCACCGGCCAGACCGTTGCAGTCTCGGCCGTCCTTTTTGGAATCTGGTGCGGCCGGGGCAGGTTCCCAGCCATAGCTTTCGCATGACAGATATGCATGAAACGCATATGTCGATGGCGTAGCGCAGGAAACAGGCAGGCTGGGCGATTGTCGCCTAATATTAAGGCAGATGCTTCGTCCCGTCGGCGGACGAAACGGCGGAAACGCTGGGAAGACCAGCCGGCGCGGCCGCCGGCGCGGCGCGGCACGGTCCTTGAAAGGGAAGGGGGGCGGAAGAAGCGCAAGGCGGCTTGCAACCGATCAACCGTGGTCCACAATCCGGTCCGCCCTCAGTCAGGCGGCATTTCCGCGCCGGAACGGACCCTTGGAATTCAATGGGGACGACAGATGAAGCTGATCATGGCCATCATCAAGCCCTTCAAGCTGGACGAAGTCCGCGAGGCGCTCACGCCGCTTGGGGTGCAGGGCCTGACCGTGAGCGAGGTCAAGGGATTCGGCCGCCAGAAGGGACAGACCGAAATCTATCGCGGCGCCGAATACGTGGTGAACTTCCTGCCCAAGGTGAAGATCGAGGTCGCCGTCAACGACGATCTCGCCGATCGCGTGGTGGAGGCCATCCAGACCGCCGCCCGCACCGGCAAGATCGGCGACGGCAAGATCTTCGTCTCCGACATCCAGCAGGCCTTCCGCATCCGTACCGGCGAAAGCAACGCCGAGGCGCTGTAGCGGCCCGCGTCCCGGCGCTCATCCATCCGATCGGACCACCCGGCCGGCGCCCTTGCATCGGCCGGGTGGCGTTTTGCCTGGGGATGTCGGATTCCACGCTTGCCGCCGGGGGGTGTCTCGTTGCATTCTCGGCCGGCGGAATCGGTTTGTCGGTTTCGCGGGCCTTTCGTGCGCCAACAGGCCGTTTCCTGCGGGGATGCGGCGGGATGAAAAGTGACATGATGAGGAAGAATTTCGCCGCCGTCGCCACCCTTGCCGCCTTCGGCGCCGCGATCTCGCTGTCGGCCTGCGACAAGACCGAGGCCATCTATCCGACCTACGAGAAGAATCAGAACGCGCCTCGCATGTCCAACGAGAAGCGTGAAACCATCTTCGGGCCGGAGGGATTGTTCGGCAAGTCCAAGCCGGAAGGCGAGGGAGCCGGCATCGGCGTCAACGCCTTCCTGTGGCGGGCCTCGCTCGACACCATCTCGTTCATGCCCATCACCACGGCCGACGCCTTCGGCGGCACCATCATCACCGATTGGTACCAGCTGCCCGAGACGCCCAACGAGCGCTACAAGGTCAACGTCTTCATCATGGACCGCACGCTCCGCGCCGACGGCGTCAAGGTGTCGCTGTTCAAGCAGGCCCGCGATTCCGGCGGCAACTGGGTCGATGTCCGGGTTGATCCGCGCATGGCCACCGACCTGGAGAACTCGATCCTGACCCGGGCCAGGCAGCTGCGCGTCGTCTCGACCGAATAGACCTTCCGCCTCTTCCTGTCATCAGCAACGGACCAACCATGTCGCGCCCAGACGGCACCACTGGCGAACGCTATAACGTCAAGGAAACCGAAGCCAAGTGGCAGCGCGTCTGGGACGAGCGCCGCTGCTTCGAGGTGTCCGAGGACCCCGCCCGCCCCAAGTACTATGTGCTGGAGATGTTTCCCTATCCGTCGGGGCGCATCCACATGGGCCATGTCCGCAACTACACCCTGGGCGACGTGGTGGCCCGCTATAAGCGCGCCCGCGGCTTCAACGTGCTGCATCCCATGGGCTGGGACGCCTTCGGCCTGCCCGCCGAGAACGCCGCCATCGCCAACAACGTCCATCCCGCCAAGTGGACGCGGGAAAACATCGCCGCCATGCGCGAGCAGCTGAAGTCCATGGGCCTGTCCTACGACTGGCGGCGCGAGGTGGCGACCTGCGAGCCCGAGTACTACCGCCACGAACAGAGGATGTTCCTGGATTTCCTCGAAGCCGGGCTGGTCTACCGCAAGGAATCCTGGGTCAACTGGGACCCGGTGGAAAATACCGTGCTCGCCAACGAGCAGGTGATCGACGGCCGCGGCTGGCGTTCCGGCGCCCTGGTGGAAAAGCGGCTGCTGTCGCAGTGGTTCCTCAAGATCACCGATTACGCCCAGGACCTGCTCGACAGCCTGGCGACGCTGGAGCGCTGGCCCGAGCGGGTCCGCCTGATGCAGGAGAACTGGATCGGCCGTTCCGAGGGCGCCCGGCTGCTGTTCGAACTGGAGGGGCGCCCCGACGGGCTGGAGGTGTTCACCACCCGCCCCGACACCCTGTTCGGCGCCAAATTCGTCGCCATCGCCGCCAACCATCCCCTGGCCACCGAACTGGCCGCCGACAATCCGGCCCTGGCCGGGTTCGTCGCCGAGTGCAACCGCATGGGCACCTCGGAAGCCGCCATCGAGACCGCCGAGAAGAAAGGCTTCGATACCGGCATCCGCGCCGTCCATCCCTTCGACCCCTCCTGGACCTTGCCGGTCTATGTCGCCAATTTCGTGCTGATGGATTACGGCTCCGGCGCCATCTTCGGCTGCCCGGCCCACGATCAGCGCGATCTCGACTTCGCCAACAAGTACGGCCTGGGCTGGACCCAGGTGGTCGAGCCGGTCTCCGGCAAGGAGGACGTCGCCGCCGCCATCGCCAGGGGCGAGGCCTATGCCGGCGACGGCGTCGCCGTCAATTCCCGCTTTCTCGACGGCCTTGGCGTCGAGGAGGCCAAGGCCGAGGCCATCCGCCGCATCGAGGAGATGAAGCGCGGCAGCCGCACCATCAACTACCGCCTGCGCGATTGGGGCGTGTCGCGCCAGCGCTACTGGGGCTGCCCGATTCCGGTGATCCACTGCGAATCCTGCGGCGTGGTGCCGGTGCCGGCGGCCGAGCTGCCGGTGGTGCTGCCCGAGGATGTCGGCTTCGACAAGCCCGGCAATCCGCTGGACCATCATCCGACCTGGAAGCATGTGGCCTGCCCCCGATGCGGCAAGCCGGCCCGGCGCGAGACCGACACCTTCGACACCTTCTTCGAATCCAGCTGGTACTTCGCCCGCTTCACTTCGCCGGACCGTGCCGACGTGGCCTTCGACCGGGCGGCGGCGGATTACTGGATGCCGGTGGACCAGTATATCGGCGGCATCGAGCATGCCGTGCTGCATCTGCTTTACTCCCGCTTCTTCACCCGCGCCCTGAAGGATTGCGGCTATCTGGGCGTCAAGGAGCCGTTCGCCGGCCTGCTGACCCAGGGCATGATCTGCCACGAGACCTACAAGTCCGAGGACGGCCAGTGGCTGTATCCGACCGAGGTCGCCGCCGGTCCCGACGGCGGGCTGGTCCATGCCGGAACCGGCCGGCCGGCCAGTGCCGGCCGTTCGGAAAAGATGAGCAAGTCCAAGAAGAACGTGGTCGATCCCGCCGGCATCATCGACGGCTACGGCGCCGACACCGCCCGGCTGTTCATGCTGTCCGACAGCCCGCCCGAGCGCGATCTCGACTGGACCGAATCCGGCATCGACGGCGCCTGGCGCTACGTCAACCGGCTGTGGCGCATGACCGCCGCCGCCGGCCTGCCGGCCAGGGGCGCCGCCATGCCCGACCTGGGGGCCGAGGCCTTCAAGGTCCGCCGGCTGGTGCATCGCACCATCGCCCAGGTGGGAGACGACCTCGAACGCTTCCACTTCAACAAGGCGGTGGCCCGCATCCGCGAGATGACCAACGGCCTGGCCGAGCTGGACGCCGCCCAGGCCGATCACGCCTGGGTGCTGCGGGAAGGGCTGGAAGCCGCCGCCCGCCTGATCGGCCCGATGATGCCGCATCTGGCCGAGGAGATGTGGGCGATGCTGGGGGGCGACGGCCTGCTGGCCGACGCGGCGTGGCCGGCGGCCGAACCCGCCTTGCTGGTGGACGACAGCGTCACCGTGGCGGTGCAGGTCAACGGCAAGCTGCGCGCCACCATCGAGCTGCCCAAGGACGCCGATTCCGCCGTGGCGGAGCGGACGGCGCTTGCGCAACCCCAGGTCATTTCGGCAATGTCGGGAAAACCCGCCCGCAAGGTGGTGGTGGTTCCGAACCGGATCGTCAATGTGGTGGTCTAGAGCTTATATATTTAGTGCCCTCAGGCGCCGGCGCATGCCTCCGCATGCTTGGCTGTCCTCGCTTGCGCCTTTGCTAACGCTTCGGCACCGCTGCGGCGCCCTCAACGGGCATAGTCGCTTCGCTCCGTTATTCTCGGTAACCATACTTTTTGTGGCGTTACTGGCGCTGGGTCCCATGGGCTGCGGCTTCAGTCCGCTTTACGCCCGTGGCGGCGAAGCCCCGGCGGCCGGTTCGGTCAGCGAGGATCTGTCGCGCATCCGCATCGCCCCCATCAAGGACCGCCTGGGCCAGCAATTGCGCAATGCCCTGGTCCAGCGCATCACCCCCAGGGGCGAACCGGCCGACTACCTTTATATCCTGACGGTCACCGTGTCGGAGAGCACCACCGACCTGGGCTATCGCCGCGACAATCTGGCCACCCTGGGCAATCTTACCTTGTCGGCGAATATCAACGTGCAGGGCGACGGGTTTTCCATTTATGGCGGCGTCGCCAATTCGGTGGCCAGCTTCGACTACATCGGTCCGCGCTATGCCAGTATCGCCAACGAACGCGATGCCCGCGACCGCGCCATCGTTCAGCTGGCCGACGACATTCGTGGCCAGGTGGCGGCGGCCATCGCCCGCTATCGGGCCAATCCCGGCGACGTCCGGTATCGGCGCGGCGACAGCGTCGATTATCTCGGCCGCCGGGTCTCGCCGCCGGCGGAGCGGCGGTGAAGCTTTCCGGCGCCCGCGTCGAAGCCTTTCTGCGGTCGCCCGACCCGAAAATCCGCGCCGTGCTGGTGTTCGGGCCGGATTCCGGCCTGGTGCGCGAGCGGGTCCAGCGCCTGATCCAGGGCGTGGTCGACAATCCGTCCGACCCGTTCCGCGTCGCCGAGCTCAGCCCGGCCATGCTCAAGGCGGAACCGTCCCGCCTGCTGGACGAGGCCGGCGCCATGGCGCTGGGCGGCGGACGCCGGGTGGTGGTGCTGCGCGACGCCGGCGACAGCCACAGCGCCGCCCTGTCGGCGGTGCTGGCCGAGGCCAGGGGCGATTCCCTGGTGGTGGTGGAAGGCGGCGAGCTGGGGCCGCGCTCGTCCTTGCGCAAGCTGGCCGAAGGCGCCGACAACGCCGCCGCCCTGGCCTGCTACGCCGACGAGGGCGGCTCGCTGGCCGCCGTCATCTCGGAAGAGCTGAAGGCCGCCGGCCTGATGGCCGAGCCCGACGCCATGGCCTATCTCATCGATCATCTCGGCGGCGACCGCCGCCTGACCCGGGCCGAACTGGGCAAGCTGGCGCTGTACATGGGCGGGCCGGGCCGGATCGGCCTGGATGACGCCATCGCCTGCGTCGGCGACACCGCCGCGCTCGGCCTCGACGATCTGGCGCTGGCCACCGCCGACGGCGACCACGCCGGGGCGCAGCGGGTGCTGGACCGGCTGCTGCGGGAAGGCGCCCATCCGGTGGCGATGCTGCGCGGGGTGTCGCGCCATTTCCTGCGGTTGCATCTGGCCGCCGGCCATCTGGCCCGGGGCAAGCCGATGGATCAGGCCATGGCGGGGCTGAAGCCGCCGGTGATCTTCAAGGCGGTCGACCGTTTTCGCCGCCAGCTTGGGCGCTGGCCGGTGGACCGGCTGGGCCGCGCCCTGGACGTGCTGACCGAGGCCGAGGCCGATTGCAAGACCACCGGCATGCCCGCCGCCGAGATCGCGTCCCGCGCCCTGATGATGATCGCCCGCGCCGCCGCGCGGCGCTGAGACCGGCCTTGTCCGCGTCCCTCTCCGGCCCCATGTGTTGCGTTCATGTCACACTGCGCGTGTTTCGACACAGAAGCCGCCGGGGCCGCTTGATCTTTGCCGGACCCTATGGCGATATGTCGCAGTTCGTTCATTTGGATAGCGGGTGTGGCCATTGGGGGTCGGCATCTGGAAGCCAAAGAGAGGAGATACCATGAAGAAGTTTCTGTTCGCCAGCACCGCGCTGGTCGCCGCCGGGATGATGAATGCCGGCGCCGCCGACGCCGCCGACAAGATCAAGTTGAACCTGGGCGGTTACTCCAAGTGGTGGGTGATGGGCGCCTGGCAGGATGAGGACCATCTTGACGCTCGCGGCCTCAAGGCGACCAATTTCGACGTCAAGGGCGCCAACGAGATCAATTTCTCGGGCAGCACCAAGCTGGACAACGGCCTGACCGTCGGCGTGTTCGCCAGCCTGACCGGCGGCGGCCACTCCGACATGACCACCGATCCGATCGACGCCAGCTACGCCTGGGTCCAGGGCGGCTTCGGTAAGGTCCTGCTCGGCAACCATCCGAACGCCATCGTCCTGACCCATGTCACCGCTCCCGATGCGGCCCATGGCCAGCTCGGCGCGTCGATGATGGGCGCCAACTTCGCCGTCAACCGTACTGCCAACCGGGTGATGGGCCTGCACCAGCGCGCTGGCTGGACCACCTCGACCAACACCACCGCCCCGATCGACGACAACAAGGCCGAGAAGATCAGCTACATCGCGCCGAGCTTCATGGGCCTGACCCTGGGCGCCACCCTGGTCCCCAGCGTCGTCCGCGAGGACACCCGCGCCCAGCCGGGCAACCGCGCCCTGGGCTGGGGCGTCGGCGGCGTCTACGCCAACACCTTCGGCCCGGTCGGCCTGAAGGTTTCGGGCGGCTATCTGCACTACAACCTGTTCCGGGACACCAACGGTGCTGAACACGGCATCGACACCCTGTCGACCGGCGCCCAGCTGTCCTATGCCGGCTTCACCCTGGGTTCGTCCTGGACCCGCGCCACCCATGATCAGGCCCGGACCGTCACCAGCGCCGGCAACGTTGGTGCCACCTCCAACCTCGGCGGCGTCATCGGCGGCGTGGACTGGTCGCTTCAGAAGGGTGGTTCTGTCGATTACGGCGGGCAGGGCTTCGACATCGGCCTGCAGTACGCCAGCGGCCCGTACGCGGTCAGCTTCGTCTACTTCCATTCGGAAGTGGAAGGCGCGATCGCCTTCGAAGGCAAGGACACCATCAACATGTACCAGGCCTCGGGCAAGTACAACATCGGCCCGGGCGTGGACATCCTCGCCATGGCCGGCTACGCCGAGTACCAGTCGGAACTGTCCGCCAACGGCTCCGCCTACAGCAATATCAACGCCAACAGCGGCTACGCTTTCGGCACCGGTCTGTCTCTGACCTTCTAATCGGTCAAGGACGAACTACGCTAAGGGAGAGGGTGGCTTCGGCCACCCTCTTTTCTTTTGGGAATTCCCTATGTCGCAAGACCTGATCGACCGGGCCCTGGCCTTTCATCGCGCCGGCCAGTTGGGCAAGGCCGAGCCGCTGTACCGCGAGGTCCTGAGCTGTGATCCCGGCAACGCCGCCGCCCTGCATCTGATGGGGGTGATGGCGCTTCAGACCGGCCATCCCGACCATGCGGTGGAATGGATCGGCCGCGCCCTGGCGGCCCGGCCGGATTTTCCCGAGGCCCACAACAATCTCGGCAACGCGCTGAAGGCCATGAACCGGACCGAGGCGGCGGCGACGTCGTTTCGCCGCGCCCTGGAGCTGCGTCCGGACATGGCCGAGGCCCACAACAATCTGGGTATCTGCCTGCTGGGCCTGGATCGGGCCGGCGATGCTTGTACCGCTTTCGAAACGGCCATTGGCCTGCGCCCGGATTACCCCGAGGCCACTGCCGGCCGCGCCCAGGCGCTGGAACGGCTGGGCCGCTGGGCCGATGCGGCGGCGGCGTGGAACGCCGCCATCGCCCTGGTTCCGGGCGTGGGGGATTTCCGCAATTCCCTGGGCAATTGCCTGCGCCGGCTGGGGCGGCTGAATGACGCCGCCGAGGCCTATGGCGAGGCGGTTCGCCTGCGGCCCGATTTCGTCGAGTTTCACGTCAATCACGGCGTCGCCCTGACCGATTGCCGGCGGCTGGGCGAGGCCGAATCCCGCCTGCGCGCCGCCCTGGCCCTGGTTCCCGACCACGTCCGCGCCACCATCGCGCTGGGCATCGTCCTGGGTCTGGGCGACAGACTGGATGACGCCGCCGAAACATTGCGCCGGGCGGTGGATCTGGCCCCGGATTTCCCGCCGGCCCACGTCAATCTCGGCCTGATCCTGCTGCGAACCGGCGAACTGGACGAGGCCGTCCGGTGCCAACATGCCGCCCTTCGCCTGCAACCCGAATATGCCCTGGCCCATAACGGCCTGGCCATGGCGCTGGCGGCGCGGCAATCGCCGGATCAGGCGCTGGACTCGGTCGCTACCGCCCTTCGCCTGCGCCCCGATCTGGCCGAGGCCCACCTTACCCGCGCCAATATCCTGAAGATGCTGGGCCGCAAGGAGGAATGCGCCGCCGCATTGAAGGAGGCGGCGCGGCTCAATCCGGCCTCGGCCGAGATCCATACCGCCCTGGGACGGGTTCTGTTCGAACAGTGGCTGCTGGACGACGCGGTCGCCGCCCATCGGCAGGCCCTGGAGTTGTGGCCCGATTTCCCGGCCGCCCAGCTCAATCTGGGCAACGCCTTGCAGGCGCTGGACCGGCAGCAGGACGCCGCGCTGCTGTACGAGGCGGTGATTTCCCGTCACCCCGATCATGCGCTGGCCTTCGGCAACCTTTTGAACAACATCATGTATCGCGACGATCTCGACGCCGAGGCGGTGGGAGAGGCGCACCGCCGCTATGGCCGCGCCATGGCCCGGCCGCGGCCGGATTCGTCCGATCCGGCGGGGACGGCGTCCGATTCCGGCAAAATTCGGATCGGGTACCTGTCGTCGGACCTGCGTAACCATCCGGTGGGGACCAATCTGCTGCCGCTGATCCGGAACCATGATCGTTCCGCATTCGAAATACACTTTTACGCCCATGTAAGCAAGACCGACGCCCATACCGACGAGTTCCGCGCCCTGGCCGATGGCTGGCACGACATCACCGCCCTGACCGATGCCGCCGCCGCCGCCCGGATTCGCGCCGACGGCATCGACATTCTGGTCAGCCTGGCCGGCCGGTTCGACCAGAACCGCCCCCAGATCTGCGCGTTCCGGCCGGCGCCCATCCAGATTTCCATGCACGACGTCGCCACCAGCGGCCTGGAGGAGATGGACTATATCGTCGGGGACGGCCGTCTGCTGGCCCGGCCCAGCGCCGAGTATTTCAGCGAGCGGCGTCTGCGGCTGCCCAGCTTCTACGTCGCCGGGCCGCCGCCAGGCGCGTCGCCGGTTCCCGCCGTCCCCCGCCACGGCCCGCCGGTGTTTTGCAGCTTCAACAACCCCATCAAGATTTCCCCGACGATCGCCCGGGCGTGGGGGGCCATTCTCGCCGCCCTGCCGGATTCCAGGCTGGTCCTCAAATTCCACGAGGCCTATGGATCGCCGACCCTTCGCGAACGCCTGTCCGAACGGCTGATCGCGGCCGGCGCCCGGCCCGGCCAGATCGAGATGGTGGGGACCAAGGAGCCCTACGAGGCCTTCATCGCCCGGTATCACCATGTGGACGTCGCCCTGGACACCGCCCCGTTCAGCGGGTCGACCACCAGTTTCCAGGCCCTGTCCATGGGGGTGCCGGTTCTGACCATGCCCCAGGACCGCATGGTCAGTCGCTGGACCGCCTCGATGCTGCGCACCGTCCGGCTGCCCGGGCTGATCGCCGACGGTCCCGAGGATTACGTGGCCAAGGCCATCGCCCTGGCCCGGTCGGTGGACGACTGGCGCGGCCGCCGGGCCGAGCTGAGCCAGCGGACGCTGGCGTCGTCGCTGTGCGACGGTCCCGGCTGGACCCGGCGGCTGGAGCGGCTCTACCGGGCGGTGTGGCAGAGGCATCGCCGGGGGCGGCGGTAGGAAGAAACTGCCGCCATCCTCGGGCCAAGACCCGATAATGCCGGCTTCCCGACAGGCGTGGCTGTTTGATATCAATAGGTTATGGTTGGCATCACCCTTGCAAGACTGTTTCCGCCCTTGCTCTGAGGTGAGTCATGTCGGTTTCCGCCGTATCGTCCCCCGTCCAGCCGTCCGACACGCTCGAGTCGATCGTGCCCCGGCTGCCGTCGGAAAATGCCGCCACCGCCAACCCTGATTCGTCGCGGCTTGGCATGTTCGCCGAGGGTGACGACGAACCGTCGTTCTGGGATTTCCTCGACGTCATCAACCCGCTTCAGCACATTCCCATCGTCAATTCCGTCTATCGGGAACTGACCGGCGACAAGATCGGCGTCGGCGCCCGTCTGGTCGGGGGAACCCTGTTCGGCGGCCCCATCGGCCTGATCGGGGCCGCGTTGAACAGCGTGCTGGAAGAGGCCACCGGCCATGACGCCGGCGGTCATCTGATCGCCCTGTTCAAGGACGAGAACGCCCCGGCCGCCGCCACCGCCGTGGCCGCCGCGCCGTCGACCCCGCCGGCATCGGCAGATGCAACGCCGTCCATCGGCAAGACCGAGGATGTGACCGCCGCCCGGCCGGTGCTGCTGCCCGACATGCCGGAGTCCGCCGCCGGCCGGCCGGTCGCGGACGCTTCCACCCCCGGGGCCGCCATCGCCCAGGCCGCCGCCACTCCGCCGTCCGTCCAGGCGGCCGTCCAGGCCGCGCCACCGCCGCCGGCCGCCGCCCCGGTTGCTCCGGTGGCCGCCGCCGAGCACAATCCGATGCCGCTTCTGAACAGTCGCCAGGGCCGTCTGATGCCGTTGCCGCCCCGAACCACGCCGGTCGCCACCCGCTCGCCGCCGGCGCTCGGCATTGCCATTTCCAACAACAGTTCCCGGTCCAATACCCCCATCACCGGCTCGCAACCCAGCCGCACGCCGGTCAGCCCGGCCATGGTGCAGCAGATGGCGGCGAGTCAGGCCGCCGGCGGTTCGTCGGGATTGTCGGCCATCGCCGGCCAGCCCGCCGCCCCGTCGTCGTCCGGCGACTGGTTCAGCGGCGCCATGATGGATGGCCTGTCAAAGTACGAGCGCAACGCCCGCCTGGGCAAACCGGCGCCGCCAGGGATCATTTCCGAGATGCAATGACATTGGGGGGCGACTTTCCGGAGGCGCCGAACATCCTGGCGATGAAGGCGACCAGATCGGGCAGGGGAGTGTCCTGCGTGACACCGGCGGCCTTGGCGCGTTCGACGAATTTGGCGACGTAGTCCAGATTGCCCGGCACGCCGAACGAGCGGCGGAACATGTCCTCGCCCAGGTGGTCGTGGATGTTGAGCGCCGTCACCGCCAGCTGGTCGGTCCGCAATCCCAGTTCGCCCACCAGCATCCTGGCCGGCAACCCGCCCATCTCGGACAGCAGGCCGGTGATGCGCACCATCTGCTCGGCGTTGGGCAGCTGGGCGCGGACGTCGGGGTCGAGCAGCGTCGTGGTGAAGGCCGCCGGCCGCAGCCGTTTCTGGTCCGGAGTGAGAACATCGGCCAACCGCGCCCGCCGGTCGGTTCCGGCGGAGGCCGGAACCGGCGCCTCCTCCACCGGCCTGATCGGGTCGACCGGCCGTTCGGCGGCGACGGGCTTGGGAGAGTCGGTCCTGGCGGGTTGCAGGAAGGTCGGAATGGCCTCGGGCAGGGTCGAGGGCACCGGTGGATCGTTCGGGCTTTTCTTCAGGCGGCGGATATCCTCGGGAACCTTGTAGTCGAGGATGCGCTTGCCCAGGCGGCGGACCAGCTGCGGCGACAAGGTGGAATATTCCTGGACCAGCGGCACTTGCCAGTCGTGCCGCAGATGCTCCTTGAAGGCGTCGTAGAGCGCCTCGCCGCGGCCCCGCGCCGGGGCCTGCGCCGTCTGGCCGGCGGAAAACAGACGGACCAGGCGTTCCATCAGGCCGCCGCCGCCTTCGGCCCTGGGCGCGGTCCGGCCGCCGCCCTTGAGCGAGCGGTTGCCGCCGTCCAGGCGTTTGCGGAAGTGGCGCTTGGCGTGGGTGCGGACCACCATGGCGACCACGTCGTCGAGCGAACGTCCGCAGGCCAGCAAGGCGTCGGCCTCGTCCACCGCCACCCCCTGCTGATCCACCAGCAGGGCGCGGAAGCGTTCGGTATTGGCGCGAAAGGCCTTGAAGCAGCGATCCAGCAACTCGGGATCGTCCAGCACATGTTCCAGCACGCCCCGGCGCGGCAGCTTCTTCAGTTCGGGAACCAGCTGGGCCATGACCTCGGCCACCGGACCTTCGAGGGTCAGGTTGATCCTGCGGACGATTTCGGCCTGGGATTCGGAGGGCAACCGCGGCATCGACGATCCGATCTGGTCAGCGTCTCTCCGGATGTTAGGGCCGAATTCAGGGAACGCCCAGCCCTACCTTCGCTCAGCCCCGCCGTGCCCGATGGCCGAAACGGGCAAAGACGCCGCGCATGAAGATGGCGCAGTCCAGGACATCGGAATCCGGCCCGATTCCCCGCAATCTGGCCCGGTCGACGATGCGGGCCACCAGTTCGGGGTCGGCGTGGGGGCCGAACAGGCGTCCGAACACCGTGCTGCCGATGCTGTCGTGGGCCACGATCAGCATTACCGCCAGCTGGTCCTGACGCAGGCCGATGCCGTCCACCAGGGTGGCGGCGGGGACGCCGCCCACGCCGCGCAACACGTCGCCGATCTTGATGATCTGATCGGCGTTCGGCAGGGCGGCGCGGACCTCGGGGTCGAGCAGGGCGTTGTTGAAGGCCTCGGCCCGCAGGCGCAGGCGGTCCGGCGTCAGGATGTCGTCCAGCAGGGCGGTGCGGGGATGGGTGGGGCGGCAGGGCGGGGTCAGCGGCCTCGGCTGGGTCGCCATCGGCGGGAAGACGGCGTGCCCGGCGGTTCCGACCACCATCGGCTTGGAAGGCGGCATGTCGGGCCGGGTCGAGGCGTCGGGGTCGGCGATCAGGCGGGCCAGTGCCTCGGGCTCGCGGGCGTCGAGCAGCTTGGCGCCGATGCGGCGCACCAGCGACGGCTCCATCCCGGCGTAGGACGGCACCAGCGGCACCTGCCATTCGTGCAGCAGATAGGCCTTGATGGCGTCGTACAGCTCGTCGGCGGGACTGCGGGCCGGGCCGGCCTCGGCACGCGGGGCGATGGCGCGGCGGAAATAGCGCTTGGCGGCGGTTCGCACCACCATGGCGATGACCTCGGCCAGGGTGCGGCCGCACGACAGCGGCACATTGTCGTCGGAGACCGGCCGGCGGCGCTCGTCCACCAGCACGGTACGGAAGCGCTGGCGTTCCTGGCGGAAAATCTGGAAGCAACGGTTCAGCAGGCCGATATCGTCCAGAGTCCGGTCATAGGCCTGCTCGCGCGGCAAGGCCTTCAGTTCCGGGAGGAACTGTCCGAGAATCTCCACCACCGGCCCCTGAAGGGCGTTGTTGATTCTGGCGACAGCCGTCGCCGTATCGGTCATGGCGTCTACACCCGCTCCCACGACCGTCTCCTTTCCGCAGGGTGTTTGCCCGACCCCGTTCCAGGTATACCCCAGGACGAGGAGGCGCTGATAGATCGTTTGCAATACTAGACGTGGATTCCATGCGCCGATGTGAAGGCGTTCACACAAGGAGCGAATGAATCGTCAGGAGTAGGGCGGGCAGTGATGACCGGCGGGGGAAAGAGTGAATATTTCGCAACCGGTGGCGGTGACTCCGATGGAGTGCTCGAACTGGGCCGACAGCGATTTATCCTTGGTGACCGCCGTCCAGCCGTCCGCCAGGATCTTGGTGTCGGGCTTGCCGGCGTTGATCATCGGCTCGATGGTGAAGAACATGCCGGCTTCCAGGACCGCGCCCTCGCCGGGGCGGCCGAAATGCATGATGTTGGGCGGCTCGTGGAACACCCGGCCCAGGCCGTGGCCGCAGAAATCGCGCACCACCGAGAAGCGGTGCCGTTCGACGAAGCTCTGGATGGCGTGGCCGATGTCGCCCAGGGTGGCGCCGGGCTTGACCGTCTCGATGGCGCGCATCAGCGATTCGTAGGTGATCTCCACCAGCTTCCGGGCCTTGATGCCGACCTTGCCGACGTAATACATGCGGCTGGAATCGCCGTGCCAGCCGTCCAGGATGGGGGTGACGTCGATATTGACGATGTCGCCGTCGTCCAGGACCCGGTCGCCGGGGATGCCGTGGCAGACTACATGGTTGACCGAGGTGCAGATGGATTTCGGAAAGCCGCGATAGTTCTTGGGGGCGTTGACGCCGCCCCTGGCGATGATGAACTCGGCGCACAGCCGGTCGATGGCGGCGGTGGTCACGCCCGGCACCACATGGGGGGCGATGAAGTCCAGGGTCTCGGCGGCAAGGCGGCCGGCCCTGCGCATTCCCTCGAAATCGGTGGGGCCGTGCAGGCGGATGCGTGAGTTTTCCCTGTCTTCCCGTTCCATCGATCCTTCAGGTCCGTGCAAAATCGGCGGGGTTCGCCGTGATGGGCAAGGCCGGGCCGAGGGCGATGCCCTCTTGCGACAATCGGCAGGTATAGCAGATCGCCTCGACGCCGTCCCCTATTGCCTCGGCCAGGGCGGCGGCATAGGTGGGGTCGATGTCGGCGGCGGGACGAAAGCCCAGGCAGTCGGCGCGCTGCACCAGATAGACCATCACCGCCCGCTCTCCTGCCGCCACCCGGCCGCGCAGCTCGGTCAGGTGCTTGGCGCCGCGGGTGGTGACGGCATCGGGGAACTCGGCCCAGTCGCCGCGCTTCAGATGGACGTTCTTCACCTCCACCCAGCATTTGGGACGTCCGGAGGCTTCCAGCAACAGGTCGATGCGCGAATTGACGCCGTATCTGACCTCGCGCCGGATGGATTCGTAGCCCGCCAGTTCGGCGATCAGTCCGTCCCGGACGGCTTCGGCGACGATCAGATTGGGATGGGCGGTGTTGACGCCCACCAGATGGCCGTCCACCGTCACCAGTTCCCAGTTCCATTTCAGCTTGCGATCCGGATTGGCGGCGGGCGACAGCCACACTTCCGAGCCGGGAATGGCGGTGCCCAGCATGGCGCCGGAATTGGCCACATGGGCGGTGACCTCCTCGCCCGAATCCAGCGTCACGTCGGCCAGGAAGCGCTTGTAGCGGCGAATCAGGGTGGCGCGGACCAGGGGCTGGGGAAAACGCATCAGGATTTGTCGGCGGAGAGACGGTCGCCGCCCCAGCCGCCATCGCCCCAGCCGCCGCCGATGGGACCGCCGCCCAGGATATCGGACAGATGATGGGTGGCGGCGCCGGGCGCCAGCGGCTTCTGCTGGCCGGGATGCGGCGCCCAGCCGGTCAGGGTCATGACCTGGAAGGTGGCGGGCAGGCGGCCGTCGGGGCCGGCGAAGCGGCCCTGATAGGCGGAAATGGCGTGCAGCAGGGTGGCGCGCCGGGTCAGGCCCTTGCGCTGTTCGGCCACCGCGTTGGTCTCGCCCATGCCGCGCAGGTCGGCCAGCAGCCGCATGGGATCGGCATAGGTGACGGCGATGGCGTCGGTATCGACCACCGGCAGGGCGAAGCCGGCCCGTTGCAGCAGCGCGCCCAGGTCGCGGACGTCGGCGAAGGGCGAGACGCGCGGGCTGACGCCGCCTTCCTCGGCCAGTTCCGCCTCCATCAGCGACTGGCGCAGCTCGGTCAGGGTGCCGGCGCCCAGCACGGCGGCGAGGAACAGGCCGTCGGGCTTCAGGACGCGGCGGATCTGCGCCAGGGTGCCGGGCAGGTCGTTGACCCAGTGCAGCGACAGACTGGAAATCACCAGATCGAAGCTGGCCGGGGCGAAGGGCAGCCATTCCTCGTCCGCCGCCAGGGTGGGATGGCCGTTGGCGGCGGCGTGGGCCGCCATGGCCGGCGACAGGTCGCATTGGACCAGGGTCTCGATGCCGCCCCGCCCCTTCAGGGTGTCGGCCATCTCGCCGGTATGGCAGCCGAGGTCGAGGGCGGTGGGAAAGCGGCGGGTGACGTCGTCCAGACGGTCGGCCAGCCGCTCGGCGACCTCGCGCACCAGGAAATCGTGGCTGGCAAATCCAGGGGCGGCGCGGTCTCGGTGCTTGCGCACCAGGGCTCGGTCGAAGATCCTCATGCCAAGGTGTATGACATGCCCACCCGGTCGGAGGGAAGAGGCGACATGCTGGCCCGAATCGCACGGCTGCTGATCGACGCGGTGTTGCCGCCGCTGTGCCTGTCGTGCCAGGCCGAGGTCGGCGAGCCCGGCAGCCTGTGCCCCGAATGCTGGTCCAAGGTGGCGTTCCTGGCGCCGCCGTTCTGCGCCTGTTGCGGCCTGCCCTTCGAGTTCGAGACCGGCCCCGGCGCCCTGTGCGGCGAATGCGTCGCCGATCCGCCGCGCTTTGGCCGGGCGCGGGCGGTGTTTCGTTACGACGAAGCGTCCCGCGATCTGGTCTTGCGGCTGAAGCATGCCGACCGGCTGGACGGCGTGCCCGCCTTCGCCCGCTGGATGGTCCGGGCCGGTGCCGACCTGCTGGAGGACGCCGACCTGCTGGTGCCGGTGCCGCTGCATCGCTGGCGGCTGGCGGCCCGCCGCTATAACCAGGCCGCCCTGCTGGCCCTGGCGATGGCGCGGCTGAGCGGAGTGAGGGCGGCGCCCGACCTGATGGTCCGCCATCGCCGTACCCCGCCGCAGGGTCATCTCGGCCGGGCGGGGCGGCGCGACAACGTCGCCGGGGCCTTCGCGGTTCCCGACCACCGCCGCCGTCTGCTGGAGGGACGCCGGGTCGTGCTGGTGGACGACGTGCTGACCAGCGGCGCCACCGTCGACGAATGCGCCCGCGTGCTGCTGCGGGCCGGCGCCGCCCGCGTCGACGCGCTGGTCCTGGCCCGGGTGTTGAGAATTGAGTTTTAGGCTTCGAACGTTATATATGGCGAAGCACCAATGCCGGAGCCTGTCATGCCCGAGATCGAGATCTACACCACCGAAGTCTGCCCCTATTGCGTCCGTGCCAAGAAGCTGTTCGACAAGAAGGGTGTTTCCTATACCGAGATCGACGTCTCCACCGACGACGGCCTGCGCCAGTATATGACCAGCCGGGCCGGCGGGCGGCGCACGGTGCCGCAGATCTTCATCGGCGGCGTGCATGTGGGCGGTTGCGACGACCTTTACGATCTGGACCGGGCCGGCAAGCTTGACCCCCTGCTGGCGGTCGGGGCGTGACCGGCTTCAAGGCGGCCTGTCTCCAGGTCAACGCCTCCAATGACCTGATGGCCAATTGCGAGGCCGCCGCCAGTCTGGCGGTGGAAGCCCGCGCCGCCGGCGCCGAGCTGATCCTGATGCCCGAGAACGTCGCCATGATGGAATGGGGGCGTTCGAACATCGTGCTGAAGGCCATGCCCGAGGACGAGCATCTGGCGCTGTCGTTCTTTCGCGACCTCGCCCGCGAGATCGGGGCGTGGCTGCATGTCGGCAGCCTGCATGTGCTGGTGGGCGACGGCATGGTGGCCAACCGCACCTTCGTGATCCGTCCCGACGGCGCCGTCGCCGCCAAATACGACAAGATCCACATGTTCGACGTGGACCTGGGGCTGGGCGAGGTCTACCGGGAATCGGCCACCTTCACCCCCGGCGACCAGGCGACCAGCGTCGCCCTGCCGTGGGGGCGGCTGGGCCTGTCCATCTGCTACGACCTGCGCTTTCCCCACCTGTTCCGGGCGCTGGCCAAGTCGGGCTGCGCCTTCCTGGCGGTGCCGGCGGCCTTCACGCGGACCACCGGCAAGGCCCATTGGCATGTCCTGCTGCGGGCCAGGGCCATCGAGACCGGCTGCTACGTGTTCGCCCCGGCCCAGTGCGGCGAGCACGTCAACGACCGTCAGACCTACGGACACTCCCTGATCGTCAGCCCGTGGGGCGAGATTTTGGCCGATGCCCTGGAACAGCCCGGCTGGGTGATGGCCGAGATCGATCCGCGCAAGGTGGACGAAGCCCGCAAGAAGATTCCCTGCCTCGACCACGACCGGCCGTTCGCGGTGCCGAGAGGGGTCTAATCCAGCTCGAAGGCGTTCTTGTAGTCGAGCTTGAGGGCGGGGTCCTGTTCTTCCTTGCGCAGCAGGCAGTTCCCCACCACCAGCACCTCGATCTCGCTGCCCATGAAGCAGCGGAAGGCGTCCTCCGGGGTGCAGACGATGGGCTCGCCCCGCACGTTGAAGCTGGTGTTGACCACCACGCCGCAGCCGGTCAGCGCCTTGAAGGCGGTGATCAGGGCGTGATAGCGCGGATTGGTGTCGGCGTGGATGGTCTGTACGCGAGCGGAATAATCAACGTGGGTGATGGCCGGCAGGGCCGAGCGCGGCACGTTCAGCTTGTCGATGCCGAACAGCTTCTGCTCGTCCTCGGTCATGGCGCGGCGGTGCCGTTCCGCCACCGGGGCCACCAGCAGCATGTAGGGGGAATCGCCGTCGAGATCGAACCACTCGGCCACGTCTTCCCGCAGCACCGACGGCGCGAACGGGCGGAAGCTCTCGCGGTACTTGACCTTGAGATTCAGGGTCTTCTGCATGGAGGGCGAGCGCGGGTCGCCCAGGATGGAGCGGCCGCCGAGCGCGCGCGGGCCGAATTCCATCCGGCCCTGCATCCAGCCGACCGCCTTTTCATCGGCCAGGGCCTGGGCGGTGGCCTTGATGACCTCGTCCTCGTCCAGCACCTCGAATCTGGCGCCGGCGGCAGCCAGGCGGGATTCGATGTCGGCCTGCTCGAACACCGGTCCCAGATAGGACCCCTTCATGGCATCCCTGCCGCCGCCGGCGACAGTGCGGGGCTGGCCCTTGAACAGGTGATAGCCGGCCAGGGCGGCGCCCAGGGCGCCGCCGGCGTCGCCGGCCGCCGGCTGAATCCAGATGTTGTCAAAGATGTTCTGGCGCAGGATCTTGCCGTTGGCGACGCAGTTGAGCGCCACGCCGCCGGCCAGGCACAGGTTCCTCGCCCCGGTCTCGGCCTTGATGCCCCTGGCCAGCTTGGACACGATGATCTCGGTGACCTCCTGGATCGAGGCGGCGATATCCATGTGGAACTGGGTCAGCGGGTCCTTGTCGGCGCGCCGGACCGGCTGGCCGAACAGGGCGGCGAAGCGGTCGTTGGTCATGGTCAGGCCGGTGCAATAGTCGAAATACGACTGGTCCAGCCGGAAGCTGCCGTCCTCCTTGAGGTCGACCAGATTGTCCAGGATCACCTGGGTGTATTTGGGGTCGCCGTAGGGGGCGAGGCCCATCAGCTTGTATTCGCCGGAATTGACCTTGAAGCCGGTGTAATAGGTGAAGGCGGAATACAGCAGCCCCAGCGAATGGGGGAAGTGCAGTTCCTTGTGAATCTCCAGCCGGTTGCCCGACCCCATGGCCAGCGAGGTGGTGGTCCATTCGCCGACGCCGTCCATGGTCAGGACGGCGGCGTCCTCGAACGGCGACGGGAAGAAGGCCGAGGCGGCGTGACTGAGATGATGCTCGGCGAACAGCAGCCGCCCCACCCAGTCGAAATCCTTGGCGAAGGCCTTCAGTTCCCTGGCCAGCAGGTCCTTCTGGAACAGCTTTTCCCTGAGCCAGACCGGCATGGCCGTCTTGAACGAGGTAAAGCCGCGCGGCGCGAAGGCCACGTAGGTTTCCAGCAGGCGCTCGAACTTCAGGAACGGCTTGTCGTAGAACACCACGTTGTCGATGTCCGACAAGGTGACGCCCGCTTCCCGCAGGCAATAGGCGATGGCGTGCTCGGGAAAGCCGGCATCGTGCTTCTTGCGGGTGAAGCGTTCCTCCTGGGCCGCCGCGACGACGCGGCCATCCTCGACCAGGGCGGCGGCGCTGTCGTGGTAGAGCGCGGAAATGCCGAGAATTCGCAAGGGCGGCCGCCTAGAACAGGGTGTAGATGAAGGGTGCCACGGCGGAGCCTTGCGACAGGACGATCAGGCCGCCGAACACCACCATCATGATCAGAATCGGCAACAGCCAGAACTTCTTGCGTTCCCGCAGGAACTGCCAAAGCTCGATGAGGAAGGCCACGGTTGAATCTCCTAGAACTGACGGCGCATGGTGTCGGGGACGGGTCCCGGCGGGGTGCGGTTGATCCAGTAGCTGGCGGCCGTGTCGTCGCGCGACAGGCGCAGCGGGTCCTTGCCCAGCGCCCGCATCACCAGGGCGATCGGCGTTACGGTGAGAAAGAAGATCAGCCCCATCACCAGCGGCGACACCACCTTGTGCAGCAGCATGCCGAACAGGAACCAGACCCGGTTGAGGGGTTTCAGCAGGCGGGGAACGGTGAGCGACGCCACCAGGAAGGCCAGGGCGACAGCGCCGGCCCACAACCGGGGCTCGCCGCCGCCGGTCAGGGGCCACAGGCCGACGATGGCGAACACGGCGGCGAAGACCAGCCCGAAGGCGCGGTCCGATCCCATCTCCACCTGACGGGCGTGGGACTGGCCGTCGATGGTTGCTTGCGGCTTGCTCATCGAGCCTGATCACCCTGTTGTGAAAAGTCGGGGACTTCTAGCACATGACGGCCGGGGTGTCACGACGGAGGTGGGCCGGATTCAGGCACGCACCTCTTCCCTGGGCGCCGCCTTGGCCTCGACCTGATCGCAGAGCGCGTGACCAATCAGGATATGCATTTCCTGGATGCGGGCGGTGATGGTGCTGGGCACGATCAGCAGGGGATCGGCGACCCCCACCATCTTGCCGCCGTCGCGGCCGCCGAAGCCGGCGGCCACCAGTCCCATGTCGCGGGCCACCGCCAGGGCGGTCAGCACGTTGGGGCTGTTGCCCGAGGTCGAGATGCCGATGGCGACGTCGCCGGCGCGGCCCAGGGCCTCGATCTGGCGCGAAAAGATCTCGTCGTAGGAAAAATCGTTGGCGCAGGCGGTCAGCAGCGAGGTGTCGGTGGTCAGGGCCAGCGCCGCCAGGGCCTTGCGGTTGTAGCGATAGCGGATCACCAGTTCGGTGGCCAGGTGCTGGGCGTCGGCGGCGCTGCCGCCGTTGCCGAAGAACAGGATCTTGCCGCCATTGGCCAGGCTGGTCAGGCAGGCCTCGACCAGCCGCTGGAACGGCTCGCGCACGGCTTCGCCGGTGCGGCCGAGGGTTTCTGCGTGTTCGGCGATCTGCCGGTCCAGGAACGACGCGAATTCCATGCGTTTCGTGCCTCAGTTTGGTTGGCCTCGACTTCCTTAGCCGTTCTCCATGCCCGCGGCAACGGTTGTCTCGGTCAGGGTGCGCAACTGGCGGCCCGCCACCATGATCATGGGCAGATCGATGTGGGATGCCGCCTTCATCTCGGCCAGCAGCGATTCCGCCCGTTCGACGGCGGCGCGGCAGCTGTCCTCCCAGGCGGCGAGGGCCTGGGCGGCGGGACGTCCCGGCTGGGATTCCGCCACTCGGTTGGTGATGTCGCGCTGGTGGCCGTACAGGTCCTCGATGGCCGCCGCCGCCGCCAGCTTCAACCAATGGCCGCGCCCGGACAACTGCTCGGCCGAGGCGCGCAGCCAGCCGAGCGAGAAGCGGGCGCCGACCGCGAAATACAGGCTGCCGGCGGCGTCGATGGAAATTGACCGGCGGGTGGCGATGCGCAGGATATCGGCGGCCGAGGCCAGGACGATCAGGTTGCCGACCCGGCGCGCCAGATCCTCCGGCACGCCCTGGTCGACGAACATCTGGATGCGCGCCGCCACCGCCGCCGCCGCGTCGGGCGGCAGGATGGCGGGCACCGCCGCCTCCAGCGCGGCGACGCCGGGCGACAATTCGCTGATGCCGGCGCCCAGCGCGAACGGAGACGGCATCGAGCGCAGCACCCACAAGGTGGCGCGCTCCACCAGCCGGTTGGCCTCGGCCAGCATGGCGGTCTGGGCCGAGGCCGGCACCAGCCCGTCCAGCGCCTCGATGGCGCGCCACACCTCGCGCAGGCGGAAGGCGTCGCGGGCGACGATGTAGGCGCGCGCCACCTGGGCGGGGGGGTGGCCGGTGGTTTCCATCAGTTCGGCGACGAAGGCGCCGCCGACCCTGTTGACGATCGAGTTGGTCACCACCGTGGCCACGATCTCGCGCCGCAGCCGGTGGCGGCTTATATCGTTACCAAAACGGTTTTGCAGGGCGGTGGGGAAGTACTTGCTGAGATCGGCCGCCATGAAGGGGTCGCCGGGCAGGTCCGAGGCCAGGATGTGCTCGTACAGCCAGATCTTGCCATAGGCCAGCAGCACCGCCAGTTCCGGCCGGGTCAGGCCCTGGCGGCGGGCTGCGCGCTCGGTCAGGGTCTCGTCCGGGGGCAGGAACTCGATGGACCGGTCCAGCCGGCCGGCCTTTTCCAGCAGGCGCATGAAGCGGCCCTGGGCGTCCAGCAGGTCGGCCCCTTGCGCCTCCATCATCGAGATGGCCTGGGTCTGAAGGTAATTGTCGCGCAGCACCAGGGCGCCAACCTCCTCGGTCATCTCCACCAGCAGCCTGTCGCGCTGCTTGGGGGTCAGGTCGCCGGCGGCGACCAGATCGTTGACCAGGATCTTGATGTTGACCTCGTGGTCCGAGCAATCGACCCCGGCGGAATTGTCGATGGCGTCGGTGTCGATGCGCCCTCCCTGTCCCCCGGCTCCCGACTGGGCGTATTCGATGCGGCCAAGCTGGGTGAAGCCCAGATTGGCGCCTTCGCCGACCACGCGGGCGTTGATGTCGCGGCCGTCGACGCGCAGCGAATCGTTGGCGCGGTCGCCGGCGTCGGCGTTGGTCTCGCCCGACGCCTTCACATAGGTGCCGATGCCACCGAAGAACAGCAGGTCCACCGGCGCCCTCAGCAGCACCCGGATCAGTTCGGTGGGGGTGAGCTGGTCGGCATCGATACCGAAACAATCCCTGACCTGCGGGCTGATCGGGATGGTCTTGGCGGTGCGGGGAAAGATGCCGCCGCCTTCGGAAATGGTCGAGACGTCGTAATCCGGCCACGCCTTGGCGGCATTGAACAGCCGTTCGCGCTCGGCGAAGGTCCGCTGCGGATCGGGATTGGGGTCGAGGAAGACATGGGCGTGGTTGAGCGCCGCCACCAGCCGGATATGGGGCGAACGCAGCATGCCGTTGCCGAACACGTCGCCCGACATGTCGCCGACGCCGACGCAGGTGAAATCCTGGGTGCGGGTGTCGACGCCCATCTCGCGGAAGTGGCGTTCCACCGCCACCCAGGCGCCGCGGGCGGTGATGCCCATCTTCTTGTGGTCGTAGCCCTGGCTGCCGCCCGAGGCGAAGGCGTCGCCCAGCCAGAAGCCGCGTTCCAGCGAGATGGAATTGGCGATGTCGGAGAAGGTGGCGGTGCCCTTGTCGGCCGCCACCACCAGATAGGGGTCGTCGCCGTCCCGGCGCACCGTGTCGGGCGGCGGCACCACCGTTTCGCCGGCCAGGTTGTCGGTGATGTCCAGCAGGCCGCGCATCAGGGTCTTGTAGCACTCGACGCCCTCGGCCAGGAACGCCTCGCGGCCGCCGGCGGCGGGGGGGCGCTTGACCACGAAGCCGCCCTTGGCTCCCACCGGCACGATCACCGCGTTCTTGACCATCTGGGCCTTCATCAGGCCCAGGATCTCGGTGCGGAAGTCTTCCCGCCGGTCCGACCAGCGGATGCCGCCGCGCGCCACCTTGCCGCCGCGCAGGTGGATGGCCTCGACCCTGGGGGAATAGACGAACACCTCGACCATGGGGCGCGGCGCCGGCAGGTCGTCCACCTGGCGCGAATCCAGCTTGAACGAGAAATAGGGCTTGGGGCCACCGTCCGGGGTCGTCTGGAAATAGTTCGTTCTCAAGGTGGAACGGATCAGGTTGAGGAATCGGCGCAGGATGCGGTCGTCGTCGGCGCTGACCACCGCCTCGAGGCCGGCCAGCAATTCGGTCTCGGCCCGGGCGGCGTCGCCCGATTCTCCCCTGGGGTCGAAGATGGCCAGGAACAGCCGCACCAGCGCCTGGGCCATGGCCGGGTTGCCGCACAGCGCCTGCTCGATGTAGGCCTGGCTGTAGGTGGTGCCGGCCTGACGCAGATACTTGGTGTAGGCGCGCAGCACCATCACTTCCCGCCAGCCGAGGCCGGCGGTCAGTACCAGGCGGTTGAAGCCGTCGCTTTCGGCGTCGTTCCGCCACACCGCCGCCAGGGCGTCGTGGAAGAAATCGCGGCGCTCGGCCACGTCCAGGGCGGCGCCGTTGGCGCTTTCCACCTCGAAATCGTGAATCCACACCGCCCGGGCGCCCGGCGTCGCCGGCCGCACCTCGTGCGGGACCTCGGCGATGACCACCAGACCCATGGCTTCGAGCATGGGCAGCACCGCCGACAGCGCCACCGGCTCGCCGGCCCGGTACAGCTTGAGGCGGCCCTGATGGGCCGCCGCCGCCACTGGGCGATACAGGTTGAGGCCGATGCCGCCCGCTGCCGCCGCCTCGATGCGGTCGACGTCGGATACCGCCACCAGCACCGAATAGCGTTCCCGATACGATGCCGGAAAGGTTTGGGCCCAGCGCCGCGCCAGCGCCAGCCCGGCGGCCTCGCCATGGGACTGGATCAGGCAGTCGCGCAGATGCTCGGCCCAGCTGCGCGACGCCTCGGTGATGCGGGCCTCCAGCGCCTGGCGGTCCACCGGCGGCACCGCGCCGGGCGAGGTGCGGAGGATGAAATGCAGCCGCGCCTGCGGCTGGTCGGCCACCTGGGTGTAGAAGGTGTCCAGCGTGCCGGCGAAGCTTTCCTCCAGGATGCTGGTGATGGCGAGGCGCAGCGGCGTGTCGTAGCGGTCGCGCGGCACGAACACCAGGCACGAGATGAAGCGCTCGAACTCGTCCTTGCGCACGAACACCGCCACGTTCTGGCGTTCCTGCAGGTGCAGGATGCCGATGGCGGTGTCATGGAGCGCTTCTTCCGATGTCTGGAACAGCTCATCCCGGGGATAGGTCTCCAGGATGTTGGCCAGGGCCTTGGCGGCGTGGCCGGACCGCAGGAAGCCGGCGCGGGCCTCCACCTGGGCGATCTTGCGGCGCAGCAGCGGAATCTGGGCCGGCCGGTCGGTGTAGGCCGACGAGGTGAACAGGCCGAGAAAGGCGTGCATGCCGACGACCGAGCCATCGGGGCCGAACCGCTTCAGTCCGATGATGTCCATGCGTACCGGCCGGTGGACGCGGGCGTGACGGGCCGATTTGGTGACCAGGACCGGTTCCGGCCGCCGCAGGAAGACCCGCATCTCGATGGGCATGGCGGCCAGGGTGACGGTGTCGTCGAACACGCGGGAATCGGGATCGCGCAGGATTCCGAGACTGCTGCCGCCGTCGGCGGTGACCGAATCGTCCCCGCCCAGCTCGAACCAGCGATAGCCGAGGAAGGTGAAATGGTTGTCGGACAGCCAGGCCAGGAAGGCCAGCGCCTCCCGCTTTTCTTCCGCGGCCAGGCCGTCGGAGCCGGACTCGAATTCGGCGACGGCGTCGCCCATGCGGGCCAGCATGGCGCGCCAGTCGTCCACCGCCCGCCGGACCTCCGCCAGCACGTCGGAGAGGGCGGCGGCGACATCGGCGTGGGTTTCCGGCGGCTGGCGGTCGATCTCGATGTGCATCACCGATTCGCGGGCGCCGTCGGCGACGGCGCCGTTGCCCAGCACGTCCTCCATCCGGCCGGCCGCGGTGCGGCGGACCGAGATCACCGGATGCAGCAGCAGGTGGATGCCGATGCCGCGACGCGCCAGTTCCATGGACACCGAATCCACCAGGAACGGCATGTCGTCATTGACGATCTCGATCACCGTATGGCTGGACACCCAGCCGTGGCGGTCCAGGTCGGGGTCGAACACCCGGATGGCCGGCCGGCCCGGCGGCCGGTCGCGCAGGAAGGTGAATAATCCCAGGGCCGCGCCGAACAGCAGCTCAGGATCGTTGCGGGCCACGTCGCCTTCGGCCATGCCGGAGAAATAGTGCCGGATCAGCCGTCCGGCGCCGCCGCCGGTCAGGGATTCGGGCAGATCGGCGAGACGCCGGTCGAGAAACGTCGCGAAGTCCATGGTTCCCATCCCCCTTCGTCCGCACCGTCTTTCAAAGGTGGGACTGAAGTCTTGAATCATCAAGACATTTCCATGGTGCTGTGCAACCGGGCTTCGTTCGGATATGGTTTTGCCGCGAGATCGCCTGTTCACCGGAGCTTGAGGGACGTGTCATGAGGATCGGAATTGTCGGCTGCGCCGGGCGCATGGGACGGATGCTGGTCAACGCGGTGCTCGATACCGACGGCTGCGTCCTGGCCGGCGGGACCGAGCGGCTGGGCAGCGACGCCCTCGATTCCGACCTGGGCGAACTGGTCGGCCGCGACCGTGCCGGCGTGCCGGTGGAATCCGACGCCCGGCTGCTGTTCCAGCGGTCCGAGGCGGTGATCGACTTCACCGCGCCGGCCGCCACCCTGGCCCATGCCGCCCTGGCGGCCGAGCTGGGCCGCGTCCTGGTGGTGGGAACCACCGGCCTGTCCTCCGACGACGAGGGGCGCTTGCGGGAGGCGGCCGAACGCGCCGCCATCGTCTATGCCCCTAATTTCAGCATCGGCGTCAATCTGCTGATGGCCTTGACCGAACGGGCGTCGGCCATTCTCGCCGACGATTACGATATCGAAATCGTCGAGATGCACCACCGCCACAAGGTCGATTCCCCCAGCGGCACCGCCTTGGGCCTGGGTCGCGCCGCCGCCCGGGGCCGCGAGGTGGCCCTGGATTCGGTGTGGTGCAAGAGCCGCGACGGACATACCGGCGCGCGGCCACGGGGCGAGATCGGCTTCGCCACCCTCAGGGGCGGCGACGTGGTGGGCGACCACACCGTAATGTTCGCCGCCGAGGGCGAGCGGGTCGAGCTGACCCACAAGGCCTCCAACCGCGCCGTGTTCGCCCGGGGCGCGGTGCGTGCCGCCCTGTGGGCCAGGGGGCAGTCGCCCGGTCTTTACTCCATGCGCGACGTCCTGGGCATTTGAGGGCAAGTTCAGGGCGCCGAGAATCGATGACGCGCCGTCATGGCCGTGTCATATTCGCAGATGCGATATAGAGGCGATGCGGCATGCGGGCGGGCCACTGGCTGATCATGGCGGCGGGGTTTGCGCTGGCGGCGGGTGGGGCCAGGGCCGATTCCCGCGCCGTCGCCATCCTTGACGCCGGCCTGCCGCTGCCTGGAAGCGCCTTCGAGGAGGCCCGTGCCATGCCGCTCGCCCCCGGCCAGCGGCTGATCTGCGACACCGACGTCGACAAGCCCCGGCTGGAGCCGGCGCGGATACTGGAACCGCAGTCGGGTCGCGGTTCCGCCCGCGTCCGCCGCTGTTCCGTGTTCGCCCCGGCCGCCGGCGGCGAGGTCTGGACCCAGGCCGCCATCGCCACCCTGGCCGGTCCGGCGCGATTGTGGCTGGTTTTCGTCGAACAGGGCGCCGGCGGACGCTTCAATCTGGTTCAGGTGCGCCTGTCGGCCGCCCGCGACCAGTGGGACAGGATCGCCGCCGCCCTGGGCGGCACCCTGGGGCCGGGCGCCGCCGACGGGTCGCGCTATCTGTCGTGGGTGGACAGCCGGCATGAAACCTTGATGTTCGTCGATGGCAAGCATCCGTCCGAATTCAAGATCGTCGTCGACGACGTGCGGCTCCGCCGGCTGCTGCGCTCGCCCGGCGCCCTGCCCAATCCCGCCCCCGCCCTGCCCAATTCCGACTGACGTCCCCACCGCTGGAAAGAGACCATGCGCCTGATCCTCGCCCTTGTCGCCATTCTGGTCGTCGTGCCGGCCCAGGCCCAGACCAGCCGTCCCCTGGAAATCGCCCAGGCCCAGATCGGCATGCGGCTGAACCAGCTGCGCTTCGCCGCCCTGCCCGCCGGTTCCCGGCTGATCTGCGGCCGCGACCAGGACAAGCCGGCGGGGGCCGAGCACGCCCACCTGATGCTGCCGGGAGCCATGGCCAGCGCCGGAATCGACCGCTGCGCCATTTTCAGCGACGACGGTAAGGGCAAGTGGGTGATCCGTCCCAGCCAGCTCAGTGGCATTCCCACCGAGTTCTGGTTCATGGCCATCGAGGACGAGGCCGGCAGCCAGCGTATCTTCCAGATCGTCGCCCGCCAGCCCAAGGATTATTTCGAGAAGACCGCCGCCTTCCTGTCCGACCGCTGGGGGGCGCCGGTACAGAAGGCGCCCTATTTCGTCCGCTGGGTCAACGGCACCCAGGAGGGCCAGATGAAGGAGGACGACGAGGGGGTGATGATCTTCCTGTTCGACACCAGGCTGTTCCAGCTGATGGAATCGCGCATGCCCAAGGGAAAGCCCAGGAAGTAGGCGGCGGCGGCCGTCACCGGTCCGGTGCGTCGTGGATGAAGCGGGCGATGGTCGCCGCCACCTCGTCCTCCTGGCCGAAGAACCCATGGGGCGACTGGCCGCGGCAGGACGCGATGTCCCGAAATGATTCGGATCCGCCGGAACCGCCGGCGACCACCGCCACCTGACGGCGGGTGACGTGATTCAGCCGGGCGGCCACCTCGGCCATCATGTCCGGAGGCGAGCGGATGCACCTGTCGTCCTTGTGTCCCACCAGCAGCACCGGCATTGCAAGGGTCTCCAGCGGCAGGTCGAAAACGGTCTGCGCCACCCAGGTCTTGCGGGCGAAGGCATCGCCGTTCGTCAGTACCGAGGTCAGCACCAGCCCGTCCGGAGCGGCGGGTCCCCGAAGGCGCGAGGCGGCATTGACGGCCGAAATGGTCCCCCGGCTGGTGCCAAGCAGCCAGACCGCCCCGCCGACGCGGCGGCGCAGGTCGAGGATGATGCCGCCCAGGTCCTCGGCATGCTGCCGCTCGATGCGGAATCCTTTCAGCCCGTCCTCGCCGGCATGGTCCGACGGCGTATCTGCCAAGGCGGTGGCGAAGCCGTCGCGCTGAAACAGCGATTGCATGCGCACCAGGGAATTTCCAGCCAGCAGGGCCGGGCAACCATCGTCGTCGAGACCGAGATGGCCGTCGCCGCCCGGCAGCAGCAGCAAGGTGGTCGGCGGGGACGCCGCCGCGCCATCCGCCGGAGTCGACAAGACATAGCGGGTGGTGGTGGCGTCGTGGGTGACAATCCCGATAACCTGGCCGCAGGGTTCGGCCATGGCCGGATTCCGGGTCAGCGGCAACAGGAGCAGGAACAAGATAAGCCCGGCGCGATTCGGCACGATGGTCTCCTCGAACCCGTCCTTGATATCACAAATGGCGGCGCCGGGCGCCGGAACCCTACCGGAATGGCTGGTTCACTGGCGGTCCGATCCTTTCGGAAGGTTCACCGTCCGGAAGATGAATCGGCCCACAAGATATTGAGATAGTGCGCTGATTCACCATACGGATGGTTCACGGGGGTGAACCCTCTGTATGGATCAGGGCACTAGGGTCGATGCCCTACGCCATAGGTGCGGGGAATCGATACCGTTGCGCCGGTTGAGCAATGGATAATCAGCGTTATAGTCAGAACCTTGGGTTGCTTATCTGGAGTGTGGGGCATGTCGTTTGAACGGACCGAGCTGCGGGCCTATCCCAGGTTGTCCTGGGCCCATCCCGTTCTGCTGGAGGTGTCCGGAATCGCGCAGCCGGCCCAGGTGGTCGACCTGTCCCAGGGCGGCTGCAAGCTGATGCCGTCCGATCTGATCGCGCTGATCGAGGTGGATATCGGGCCGGGTTCGCCGCTGCTGGTCGAGATCGAGGGCCACCGCTTCGAGGTAGTGGTGCGTTGGGCCACCCCCAATCGGACCGCCCTGGGCTGCGCCTTCGAGGCGCCCTTGTCGGAGGCCGACATTTCGGCGCTGATCCTCAGAATTTCAGACGCAGCCAATAGCCGGCCAGCACGCCGGCCAGCGCCAGTGCCGCCAGTATCAATGCTCGTGGCGTCATGACCCCTCTTTGTCGCCGTTGATCAGGTCGTGCAGGCGGTTGCGGCGCGGATGCCACAGCCCGCGGTCCAGCGCCTCGCCAAGGCGGGCGCGGATTTCCGCCAGGGCGGCGGGATTGTTGCTCTCCAGGAATGACAGTACCTCGGCATCTTCCAGATAGGCCTCGGCCACCAGATCGAAATGGTGATCCTTGACGGCGCGGGTGGTGGCGGCGAAGGCGAACAGGTAATCGACGCTGGCCGCCATTTCGAATCCGCCCTTGTAGCCGTGGCGCATGACGCCCCTGATCCACTTGGGATTGACCACGCGGGCGCGCACGACGCGGGCGATCTCTTCGTCCAGGGTGCGGATGCGGGGGGTCTCGGGGCGGGAGTGGTCGGCGTGATAGACCACCGGCGCCTTGCCGGATTCCCGCTCCACCGCCGCCGCCAGACCGCCCTCGAACTGGTAGTAATCGTCGGAATCCAGCAGATCGTGCTCGCGGTTGTCCTGGTTCTGAACGACGGCGTCCACCTGGGACAGCCGGGCGCGGAAGGTTCCGTGCTGGGCCTCGCCCCCGGTGCCGGCGCCATAGGCCCAGCCGCCCCAGGCGACGTAGGATTCGGCCAGATCGGCGCGGTCGGTCCAGCCCTTCTCGTCGATCAGCGCCTGCAATCCGGCGCCGTAGGCCCCCGGCATGGAGCCGAACACCCGGAACGACGCCTGGCGTGCCGCCTGTCCGGAGGCCATGCCGCCGGCTTCCAGCCGGCTTCGTTCGGCGGCGACACGGGCGGCCAGGGGATTGACCTCGGGCGGTTCATCCAGCGCCGCCACGTCGCGTACCGCCGAATCGAACAGGTCGATCAGGCCGGGAAAGGCATCGCGGAAAAAGCCCGAGACCCGCAGGGTGACATCGATCCGGGGCCGATCCAACAGGCCCGCCGGCAGGATCTCGAAGCCCGTGACCCGGCCCGAGCCCGGTTCCCAGCGCGGCCTGACCCCCATCAGGGCCAGTCCCTGGGCGATGTCGTCGCCGCCGGTGCGCATGTTCGAGGTTCCCCAGGCGGTGACGGCCAGGGATTTCGGCCATTCGCCGTGGTCCTGGTGGTGACGTTCCAGCAGCAGCTGGGCCGATTTCCAGCCCAGGCTCCAGGCCGCCGGCGTCGGCACGGCGCGGGTATCGACCGAATAGAAGTTACGGCCGGTGGGCAGCACGTCGGGCCGGCCGCGGGTCGGCGCCCCCGACGGTCCCGGCGCCACGAAGCGTCCGTCCAGCCCGGTCAGCAAGCCGGCCAGTTCCGCCCGGCCGCATTCGGCCAGGGTCGGGCGCATGGTCGCGGCGACCCAGTCGAGCACCGCCCCGGTCCGGCTCCAATCCGGTGGCGCAACAGCGGTTCCGGTGATCAGCGCCTTGGCCAGGGCTTCCAGCCGCTCCACCGTGTCGCCCCTGGTCCGCCATGGCTCATCGCCGGCCAGGGCCGGGGGGCGGGGGCCGTTCCACTCGTCGCCCAGCACGCAGTCGAGCGGATTGAAGCCGAGCCCCAGATCGTCGGCCAGGGCGCGCAGCAGGGATTCGTCGGCGGGCTCCGTCCCCCGCCGGATGCGGGCCAGCGCCACCAGCAGGTCGGTCAGCTGTTCGCCGTCCGGCGAGCGGCCGAAGACGTGCAGGCCGTCCCGGATCTGCAATTCCTTCAGCTCGCACAGATGGTTGTCCAGCTTCCTCAGGGCGTCGTCGGGATCGTCGTCGGGGCGGATGCCGAGATCCACGTCCAGACCGGCCACGGTGCTCAGCGTCAGGATCTCGCGCCGCAGCACCGCGAGGCGGCGGGGATCGAGCCCGGCGGCGTCGTAATATTCGTCCACCAGCCGCTCCAGCTCGCGCAGCGGGCCATAGCTCTCGGCCCGGGTCAACGGCGGGGTCAGGTGGTCGACGATCACGGCGGCGGCGCGGCGCTTGGCCTGGGTGCCCTCGCCGGGATCGTTGACGATGAAGGGATAGAGATGGGGCAGCGGCCCCAGCGCCGCCTCGGGGAAGCACTCGGCCGACAGCGCCAGCGCCTTGCCCGGCAGCCATTCCAGGTTGCCGTGCTTGCCCATGTGGATGACCGCGTCGGCGCGAAAGCCGTCCTGGAGCCAGGCGTGGAAGGCGAGGTAATTGTGGGGTGGCGGCAGGTCGGGGTCGTGATACGAGGCCGACGGGTCGATGTTGTAGCCGCGCGCCGGCTGGACCGCCACCGTTACCTTGCCGAAACGAGTCGCCGGCAGCACGAAATCGCCGCAATGCAGGCGGCCCTTGACGAAGAAGGGATCGGCCTCGGGCGCTCCCCAGCGGGCGGTGACCTTGTCTCGCGCCGATTGGGGCAGGCTGTTGAAGAAGGCGTAATAGTCGGGCAGCGCCAGGGTTTCCCGGGTTTCACGTCCGCCCAGCGCCCGCCAGTCGTTGGTGGCTCCGGCCTGAAGGTGCTCGATCAGGGCGTTGCCGTCCTCGGGGATGTGATCCAGGTCATAGCCGGCCTGGCGCATGGCCCGCAGCGCCTCGATGGCGGCGGCGGGGGTGTCGAGGCCGACGCCGTTGCCGATGCGGCCGTCGCGGTTGGGGTAATTGGCCAGCACCATGGCGATTCGCCGCTCATGGGCCGGCTTGCGCCGCAGTCTGGCCCAATTGGCCGCCAGCCGGGCGACGAAGGCGACGCGGTCGGCGACGGGGGCATGGACGGCGATGTCGCATTGGGTGGCCTCGTCGCGCCGGGCTGCCTTGAACGAGATCGCCCGGGTGATGACGCGGCCGTCCACTTCGGGCAGGGCGATGTTCATGGCGATGTCGCGGGGGCCGAGTCCCTGGCTGCCATCCCGCCACGCCTGCTCGCTTCCCGCCGCCAGCACCACTTGCAGCACCGGGCAATCGGCGGCGTCGAACGGGCCGCTTTCCGCCCGGCCCGGCGACGACACCGCGAAGCCGGTGGCGTTGAGGATCACCTCGGGCGGCGATTCGGCCAGCAGGGCGGCCACCGTCGCCGCCGACAGGCCGTCCTTCAGGCTGTGGACGAAGATGGCGCCGGCGCGCAGCCCCTCGGCGCGCAGGGCGTCCAGCAGGGCGTCGACGGGGGCGGTGTCGCCGGCCAGCACCAGGGCGCGGTAGAACACCACCACCGCCTGGGCCTCGGAATCGGCGCGGCCGTACAGGCCGGCGGGCGGTAGCGGCCGGGGCTCCAGCCACTCGGCCGCATGGCCGATCAGGGAGGCGGCATGGCCGAGGAAGTGACGGCAATTGTCGGGACCGCCATGGATGAGATAGCGCCACAGCCGCTCGCGGGCCTCGGGCTCCAGGGTGCTGTCCTGGGCAAGGTCGTCGTCGGGGCGGTCGTCGCCCGGCAGCAGCGCCAGCGGAATCGCCTTGCGGCGGCAGGCGGCCACGATCTGCTCGACGCCATAGGGCCAGTAGCCGCGTCCGCCCAGCAGGCGCACCACCACCAGCCGGGCGTGCTCGATCACCTGCTCCACATAGAGGTCCACCGACATGTGGTGGGCGAGGCGCAGCAGATTGGCGAGACGCAGGGTGAAGGGGCCGGCCCGGTGCGCCGCCGCCAGGGCGGCCAGTTCGGTGTCGGCGGCGGACAGCACCACCAGTTCGGCGGGACCCTGGCCGAGGTCGATGGCCTCGGCCCCGTCGGAAACGCTTCCGGCCTGGGCGGCGAGAAGGTGCACCTAGAGGCCCTTTCCCCTGACCGCCGCCTCGATGGCGGCGCGGTCGAGCCCCTTGCGGCCGATCACCACCAGATGGCCGGCGCGGTCCTCGCCGATCGCCCAGGGCCGGTCGAAATAGCGTTCGATCCGGGCGCCCACCGCCTGGACCACCTGACGGGAGTCCTTGCCGGCGATGGCGAGGAAGCCCTTGAGGCGCAGGATGTCGTGGCCGGCGATGACCTCGATCAGCCGGCGTTCCAGCGCCGCCGGATCGGCGACGGCGGGCAGCCGGATGGCGAAGCTTTCGAAATCGTCATGATCGTGGCCGTCCTCGGCGTCATGGTGCGACGGCCTGGCCGCCAGATCGTCCTCGGCGGCGGCGGCGAGGCCCAGCACCACCAGCGGATCGATGGCGCTCTGGCGGGTCGGCAGGGTCTTGACGCCGGGGCGCAGGCGGGGGCGCAGGCCGGCCTCGAACGCCGCTAGATCAGACGCCTCCATCAGGTCGGCCTTGTTGAGCAGCACCATGTCGGCGGCGGCCAGCTGGTCCTCGAACACCTCTTCCAGCGGGTTGTCGTGGTCGGGCCGCGCCCGCTCCTCCTCGGTGCTGGCGAAGCGGCCGGCGGCGGCGGCCGGGCTGTCCACCACCGCCACCACGCCATCGACGGTGACGCGCGAACGGATTTCCGGCCAGTGGAACGCCTTGACCAGCGGCTTGGGCAGGGCCAGTCCGGACGTTTCTATAACGATATGGTCCGGTGGGTCGGCGCGGTCCAGCAGGGCCTGCATGGTGGGCAGGAACTCGTCGGCCACGGTGCAGCACAGGCAGCCATTGGCCAGCTCGATGATGTCGTCGTCGGCGCATCCGGCGACGCCGCAGGCGGCCAGCAGGTCGCCATCGACGCCGAGATCGCCGAACTCGTTGATGATCAGGGCGATGCGGCGGCCCTGGTTGTGGGCCAGCAGGTGGCGGACCAGGGTGGTCTTGCCGGCCCCCAGGAAGCCGGTGACGATGGTGGCGGGGATCTTGCGGCTCATGATTGCTTAATCTTCCTTGAGGACGAGCGGCAGGCCGGCGGCGACGAACACCACCTTGCGGCAGATGGCGGCGACGCGCTGGTTGACGCGGCCCTGGTGGTCGCGGAACTCGCGGGCGAGGCGGTTGTCGGGCACCAGCCCCAGCCCGACTTCGTTGGAGACCAGCACCACCGGTCCGGCGGGTTCGGCCAGGATCTCGCAAAGCTGACCCAGCGCCCGCTCGACGTCGCGGCCGGCCTGCATCAGGTTGGACAGCCACAGGGTCAGGCAATCCACCAGCACCGGCCGGTCGGGCCGCGCCACCCGTTCCAGGGTTTCCGCCAGTTCCAGCGGTTCTTCCAGGGTGCTCCAGGTGGGGCCGCGACGGCGGCGATGGCGGTCGATGCGTTCGGCCATCTCGCCGTCCAGCGCCTGACCGGTGGCGAGATAGAGGGCGGGACGGCCGTCCAGCAGCGCCTCGGCATGAACCGACTTGCCCGAACGGGCGCCACCCAGCACCAGGGTGGTCAAGGGCAGCGGCGTCACTGGACCGGTCCCTGAATCCGTTTCGTTTGCGACAGGAATTCGGCGATCCGCTCGACCTGATCGTCCCTCAGGGTTCGGACGTTGGCGACCATCAGCCGGGCGCGGCGGGTCGAGCGGATTTCATCGCGTATCGCCCGAATCTGCGCGGCCAGATAGTCGCGGCGCTGGCCGGCCAGCACCGGATAATCGGCCAGCGGCCTGGTTCCGGCCTCGCCGTGGCAGCCGATGCAGCCCTGTTCGTCGAACAGGATGGCGCCTTGCTCCAGTCGGGCGGCGTCGCCGGGCGGGGCCGGACCGGCCGGTGGCTGGACCGCCAGCCAGGTGGCGATGGCCTTGCGCTCGTCGGCGTTCACCTTGTCGATCACCGGCCGCATCGGCCTGGCCGCCGGGGCGTTGCGGGTGCCGTCGGCGATCTCGTTCATCTGGCGGATCATGTAGCCGGCGTTCTGGCCGGCGAGATGCGGGGTGGCGGCCAGGCCCTTGCGGCCGTCGGCGCCGTGGCAGGCGGGGCAGCCCTTGGCGGCGAACAGCGCCTTGCCGTCCAGCGGCGACGCCTGGGCGGTCCCGGCCGGAAGAAGGGCGGTCAGGGCCAGCAGCAGAACCGGAATCATCATCGCCACTCCATCCGTCCGGGGGCATGGCAGGCCGGACAGGCGACCGAGAAGGCCGGCGCGGTCCGGCCGCAGCCGCCGCAGGTCCAGGCCGGTCCGGTGCCGGCGTCGCCGGACCGGGCCAGCCAGGCCAGGGCGGCGGCCTCGTCCTTGCGCTCGTCGCGTTCCAACTGGGCCAGCAGGGCCAGCACATGGCGGGAGGGCTGCTGTTCCAGGGCCTTTTCCAGGTGGGTGCGGGCCTGTCCCCACAGCCGGGCGGCCAGCGCGGCCTCGGCCAGGGCGACATGGCCGCAGGCGGCGGCGGGATTGTCCTCGGCCAGAATCCGCATGCGCTTGACCCGGTCCAGGGGCGAATCGGCCTGACCCAGCGCCGCCCATTCGGCCGTCAGCAGCGGATGGGGGGCGACCCGGAAGGTCGAACGGATCAGGGATTCCGCCTTGCGCGGCTTGCCTTTGGCCCGATGGAGCCGGGCCGCCATCGCCACCGCCGGCACGAAGCTGGGCTCGGCATCCCTGGAATCCAGCGCCAGCGCCAGGGCGGCGGCGGCATCGCCGGATTTCTCGGCCGCCTCGGCGCGGGCGAACAGCACCAGGGCGCGGCGGTGGGCTAGCTCGGCGCTGGGAAGAACGGAATGGCGGCGGGCGATGCCCAGGGTCAGCTCGGCCTCGGCCAGCAGGCCGGCCTCCATCTGAAGATCGAACAGGACGCCGGCCAGCCCCTCGGCGCCGGGTTGCAGCGCCAGGGCGCGGGTGGCGTGGGCGCGGGCGGCATCGCGGTCGCCCTGTCTCAGGGCCAGGTCCATCAATCCCTTGAAGCCGAGATAGGCGGTCTCGGGCCGTTCGGTCATGGTCTCGTAACGGGCGCGCAAGGTGGCGGGGTCGCCGCTGATCTCGGCCGCCCGCACGGTCAGCAGGCCGGTCACCGCCTGATCCTTCAGCAGCTTGTCGGCCTTGCGGGCCAGCCGGGTCGCCTGCCGGGAATCGCCGGAGGCCACCGCCGCCAGGCCGTCCGACAGCGCCACATAGCCCTTGCGGGTCAGCCGCGTCCGCCGCGCCGCCAGCATCCGGCCGGGGCCGCCGACCACCAGCCGCAGCACCCGGCCCAGCAGCGACAGCAGCACGGTCAGAAGCGCGACGGTGGCCAGCAGCACCGGCACGGTGGTGTCCAGGCGCCAGCCTTGCCAGTGGATGGTGACCTCGCCGGGACGGTCGGCCAGCCAGACCGCGCCGGCCACCGCCAGGGCGGAAAGCAGCAGGAAGGCGAGTAGCCGCCTCATGGCCTGGCTCCCGCCAGGGCGACGGCCTGGGCCGCCATCTCGGACAGGGCCTTGTCGGCGGCCAGCCGGGCCTTGGCCTCGGCCAGCCATGACGAGGCCTGGGCGGCGGGACCCGGCGGCAGCGACCCGAGTTCGGAGACGGCGGCGGCAAGGTCGCCCCGGCCCAGCGCCGCCTGGGCGCGGGCCACCTGGGCGGCGGCGCTCTCGCCGGCGGCGTTGCCGTCCTCGCGTCGGACGGTGACCAGATTGAGCAGACGGTCCATGACCCGGCGCTGCCAGCCATCCTCGTCCGGCAGGATCTCGGCGCGGATCAGGCGGGGCGCCAGGGCGTCGAACCGGGCGGTCAGGGCGGGACGGGTGGCAAGCCCGGCCTCGGCCCGCTCGGCGATGGCATCGGCGGCGCCGGCCAGGGCGGCTTCGTCACCGGCCAGGACCTTGACGGCGCGCAGTTCCGCGTCGAAGGCGCGGCCGGCATTGACCGCTTCGCGCAACTGGCCCACCGCCAGCAGCAGGGCGGCGGCCGAGGACCGCCTGGCCTGAAGGTCGCGCAAGGATGCCTCCACCTGATCCAGCCGGTCGACCAGACGCAGCATGGTGGCGGAATCGGCGGCGGTCTTGCGCATCTCGGCCAATTGTTTCGATATGGAGTCGACATCGGCGGCCAGGGTGGCCGGGGCCGCCGGCTGGGCCTGGAGACCGCGCATGGCCTGTTCCAGGGCGGCAAGGCGGCTATCGTCGGCCGGCGCCGGCGCCGAACCGGAAACGGCCGGTTCCGGCCGGGCTTCCAGCTGGGCCAGGCGCCGGGTGACGGCCGACAGCTCGGTCCGCAGGCTTTCCGTCTCGACGCCGCCGCCGGGGGCGGGCAGCCCGGCCTGATCGCGCCACAGCGGGAAGGTGGCGGCGGCGGCCAGCGCCAGCAGGATTGGCACCGCCACCATGCCGAATCGGCTTGGCGGCCGGCTCGGCGGTTCGGCCGTTCCGGTTCCGGTCGCGGCCGGAACCGGCTCGACCGTCGCGGTGTCCACGGGCTCGGAATCGGGCTGTTGCGTCATGAGAGGGATTCCCGTGTGAGGTCAAGATCAAGCGCGGCCAGCAGGGCGGCCTGGGTGGGCTCGGCGGCCTGGCGCAGCCTTGCCCAGGGCAGCGGCGCCAATTGGGCGGAGACGTTGGCCGACAGGCCGTAGGCGGCCAGCCGGGCGATGCTGGATTCCAGCCCGGCGGCGGCGACCAGCCTAACAAAGGTGGCGGCGGTGCGGGGAGAGAAAAACAGCGCCAGATCGACGGCGCCGCCTTTCAGGGCGCGGTGGAGCTCGGCAGACAGCCGGGTGGCGGTCACCGCCCGGTACAGCACTTGCCGGCGAACCCGGTAGCCTTGCGCCTCCAGCAATCCGGCAAGGTCGCCGGCGGTGACGCTGCCGGCGGCGTGCAGCAGGACGCCGCCGGCGGGATCGACGCGGCGGGCCACCAGCCCGGCCAGGGTATCGACGTCGCCCCCGGCGCTTTCCACCCGGTCATAGCCCAGCGCCCGCGACACCGCGGCCGAGGAATCGCCCACCGCCCAGACCGGCAGCGAGCGGTCGGAGTGCAGCCGGGCCAGGGCGCGGATACCGTTGGCGCTGGTGACCAGGATGCCCTGGGCGCCGTCGGCCTCGACCCTTGCGCCTGGAACCGGCTCGATGTCGAGCAGCGGCTCGACCATCACGTCGAGGCCACGGGCCTCCAGGGCGCGGGCCACGCCTTCCGAATCCTCTCTCGGGCGGGTGACCAGGGCGCGCACGGACCCGGCCCTATTGCCTGAAGTCGAAGAAGCCCGGCCCGGCCCGGTCCAGCAGCTCGTTGGCGGCGTCAAGGCCCATGGCGGCGGCCTCGGCGCGGATGCCGTCGCGGCGGGTGGCGTGAATGACCGTGCCATCGGGGCTGATGATCAGGCCGCGCAGGCTCAGGCGGTCGCCGTCCAGCTCGGCCAGCGCCGCGATGGGGGTGCGGCACGACCCGTCCAGCCGGGCCAGCAGGGCGCGCTCGGCGATGACGCGGACCTGGGAGTCCGGGCAGTTGAGCGCGGCCAGATAACGCTGGGAGGTCTTGTCGTCGGTGCGGCAGGTGATGCCGATGGCGCCTTGCGCCACCGCCGGCAGCATGTCCTCGGTCTCGATGGCGCAGGTGACGTGCCGGTCGAGGCCGAGGCGGCGCAGGCCGGCCATGGCCAGCAAGGTGGCGTCGACCACCCCATCTTCCAGCTTGCGCAGCCGGGTCTGGACGTTGCCCCGGAAGTTCACCACCTTGAGATCAGGGCGCCGGTGCAGGATCTGGGCGCCGCGCCGCAGGCTGGCGCTGCCGATCACCGCGCCCTCGGGCAGATCGGCGATGCCTTTGGCGGTCAGGCTGATGAAGGCGTCGCGCACGTCCTCGCGCGGCAGGATGCAGGGCAGGTCGATGCCGTCGGGCAGCGCCGTCGGCACGTCCTTCATGGAATGGACGGCAAGGTGGATGCGGCCGGACAGCATGGCCTCGTCCAGTTCCTTGGTGAACAGGCCCTTGCCGCCGATCTCGGCCAGCGGACGGTCCTGCACCAGATCGCCGGTGGTCTTGATGACCTCGATCTCGATGGCGCCGTCCTCGGCCAGTTCCGGCCATGCGGCGGCAAGGCGGTCGCGGGTTTCGTGGGTCTGGGCCAGCGCCAGGGGCGAGCCGCGGGTGCCAATTCTGAGGATGGGATGTTTTGTGGTCATGATGAGGCTGTTGTAGTAAGTCGTGAGCGCCTCTGCAAAGGGATTTGAAAGAGGATGGCGATTGGGAGGCAAGATGGAGCGTAGCGACTGGCGCGTTGCCCTTAGGTCCGGGCGGGCCATGGCCCGCTGGAAGCGCCCGCCGCTCGTGCGGCGCGGCCAAGCGTGCGGATGCACGCGCCCGGCCATTAGGTCTCGCATCGGCAAAGCCGATGCTGAGGCGATTGAGGGGCAGGAATGCTGATTCTCGGCATCGAAACCAGCTGCGACGAAACCGCCGCCGCCATCGTCGACGGCGAGCGGACCATCCTGGCCGACGTAGTGCTGTCGCAACTGGACGAACACCGCCCGTTCGGCGGCATCGTGCCGGAAATCGCGGCGCGTTCGCACCTTCACCATATCGACCGGCTGGTGGCCGAGGCGATGGCGCGGGCCGGCATCGGCTTTGGCGATCTCGACGGGGTGGCGGCGACCGGCGGGCCGGGCCTGATCGGCGGCGTCATCGTCGGCGTCATGACCGGCAAGGCCCTGGCCCTGGCCGCCGGCAAGCCGTTCCTGGCGGTCAATCATCTGGAAGGCCATGCCCTGACGGCGCGGTTGACCCACGGCATCGACTTTCCCTATCTGCTGCTGCTGGCCTCGGGCGGGCATTGCCAGCTGCTGGCGGTGGAAGGAGTCGGGCGCTATACCCGGCTGGGCGCCACCATCGACGACGCCGCCGGCGAGGCCTTCGACAAGGCGGCCAAGATGATCGGTCTGGGCTATCCCGGCGGCCCGGCCCTGCAACGGGCCGCCGCCCTGGGCGACGAGACCCGCTTCGCCCTGCCGCGCCCCATGAAGGGCAAGCCCGGCTGCGATTTCAGCTTTTCCGGCCTCAAGAACGCGGTGCGGCTGCTGGTGGAACGCCTGCCCCGGCCGCTGGGCCAGCAGGATGCCGCCGACGTCGCCGCCGGCTTTCAGGCGGCGGTGGCCGAGTCGATCGCCGACCGCACACGGCGCGCCATCCGGGATTTTCAGGTCCGCTGGCCGGCCGGGCGGCATCTGGTGGTGGCCGGCGGCGTCGCCGCCAATACCCGCCTGCGCCAGTCCCTGATCCGGCTCGGCTCCGAAACGGGGCTTGAGTTCCTTGCCCCGCCGCTGGGGCTGTGCACCGACAACGCCGCCATGATCGCCTGGGCCGGCATCGAGCGGCTGCGCCTGGGCCTCGTCGACGGCCTCGACTTCGCGCCCCGGCCGCGCTGGCCGCTGGACCCCAATGCCCGCAAGCTGTCCGGGGCGGGAGTCAAAGCATGAGCAAGGCGTTCACGAAAGAGAGCGACGGCGACGAGGACGAAGACGCCCTGCCCAAGGGCCTGCCGCCCGGCGCCAAGAACTACATGCGGCCCCAGGGCTTCCAGGCGCTGAGGGATGAACTCGGCCAGCTGATGCGGGTGGAGCGGCCCAAGGTGGTGGAAATCGTCTCGTGGGCGGCCGGCAACGGCGACCGTTCGGAAAACGGCGATTACCTCTATGGCAAGAAGCGGCTGCGCGAGATCGACCGCCGCATCCGCTTTCTGACCAAGCGCCTGGAATCGGCCCATGTGGTCGATCCCGCCCGGCAGACGAACCGGAGTCAGGTGTTTTTCGGCGCCACCGTCACCTATGCCAATTCCCGCGACGAGGAAATCACCGTCACCATCGTCGGCGTCGACGAGGCCGACATGGACAAGGGCCTGATCAGCTGGGTCTCGCCCATCGCCCGCGCCCTGCTGAAGGCGACCGAGGGCGACAGTGTCGGAGTTCGCACTCCATCCGGTCTCGATATGATCGAGGTTATAGAAATTAGGTATGAGGCATAAGGCCTTATAGGATAGATTGTAGTTAGAATCACTCAAAAAGCTACTTGACGTTTATCAATATACCCCTAAAATCTTTGTGACTATGGGAGTCGCGGCAGGCGGAAGCATCGGCTCCGTCACGCTCTCGCCGGGGTCCCGGTCGATAGATGAAAGGGGAACACCATGCTGCTTCGCCACGTATTGTCCCTGGCCGCCGCCATGACCATGTCGGCCGGTCTGGCCTTGGCCGCGCCGGCCAAGGACGAACCGATTCAACCCATCGCGCCGGCCAAGGTGACCAATGCCGGCCTCGTCGAACTGGGCAAGAAGCTCTATTTCGACACCCGCCTGTCCAAGTCGGGCTTCATCTCGTGCAATTCCTGCCACAACCTGTCCATGGGCGGCACCGACAACCTCAAGACCTCCATCGGCCACAACTGGCAGAAGGGGCCGATCAACGCCCCGACCGTGCTGAATTCCAGCATGAACGTCGCCCAGTTCTGGGACGGCCGCGCCGTGGACCTGAAGGCCCAGGCCGGCGGCCCCATCGCCAATCCGGGCGAGATGGCCTTCACCCATGAACTGGCGGTCGACGTGTTGCAGTCGATTCCGGGCTATGTCGCGGAATTCAAGGCGGTGTTCGGCTCCGACAAGATCACCATCGACGGCGTCACCAAGGCCATCGCCGCCTTCGAGGAGACGCTGGTCACCCCCAATTCCCGCTTCGACAAGTGGCTGAAGGGCGACAACAAGGCGCTGACCAAGGACGAACTGGCCGGCTACGCGCTGTTCAAGGATTCGGGCTGCACCGCCTGCCACAACGGTCCGGCGGTGGGCGGCAATTCCTTCCAGAAGATGGGGGTGGTCGAGCCCTACAAGGCCACCAGCCCGGCCGAGGGCCGCGTCTCGGTCACCAAGGACGAGGCCGACCGCTTCAACTTCAAGGTGCCGACCCTGCGCAATGTCGAGCTGACCTATCCCTACTTCCACGACGGCGAGGCCGCCACCTTGAAGGACGCGGTCGACACCATGGGCCGGATTCAGCTGGGCAAGAGCTTCACCGCCGAGGAAAACGGCAAGATCGTCGCGTTCCTGAAGACCCTGACCGGCGACCAGCCCAGCTTCAAGCTGCCGCTTCTGCCGCCGTCGTCCGACGCCACCCCGCGCCCGACGCCGTTCGACAAGTAGCAACCGGCCGTCCGGTTGCCGAATCGGGAGCCGGTCCGTTGGGCCGGCTCCCTTGTTTCATGCGGGCGGCGATTTCGCCGCCGCTTCCGGGAAAGCGGCGAAGGGTGTAGGTTGACGCGGACTCCACCCTGACCGTCCGGGATTCCATGAGCGACACCTCCAAGACTTCCGCCGCCTCCGCCATGTGGGGCGGCCGCTTCGAAGGCGGACCCGCCGCCATCATGCAGCGGATCAACGCCTCCATCGATTTCGACAAGCGGCTGTACGCCCAGGACATCCGGGGGTCCAAGGCCCATTGCCGCATGCTGGTGCGCCAATCCATCCTGACGCCCGAGGACGGCGAGGCCATCATCGCCGGGCTGGACAAGGTTCTGGCCGAGATCGAGGCCGGCGACTTTCCCTTCAGCATGGCGCTGGAGGACATCCACATGAACGTGGAATCCCGCCTGGCCGAGCTGATCGGCGAGGCGGCCGGCCGGCTGCACACGGCGCGGTCGCGCAACGATCAGGTCGCCACCGATTTCCGCCTGTGGGTCAGGGACGCCATCGACGGCATGGACCGCGCCCTGAAGGGCCTGACCGAGGTGCTGCTGCGCCGCGCCGACGAGCACGCCGCCACGGTGATGCCGGGCTTCACCCATCTTCAGGCGGCCCAGCCGGTGACCTTTGGCCATCATCTGATGGCCTATGTGGAGATGGTCGGCCGCGACCGGTCCCGTCTTGCCGACGCCCGCGAACGGCTGAACGAATGCCCGCTGGGCTCGGCGGCGCTGGCCGGGACCTCGTTTCCCATCGACCGCCACGCCACCGCCGCCGAGCTGGGCTTCGAGCGGCCCATGCGCAATTCGCTGGATGGGGTGTCGGATCGCGACTTCGCCCTGGAATTCATGTCCGCCTGCGCCATCTGCGCCGTGCATCTGTCGCGGCTGGCCGAGGAACTGGTGATCTGGACCAGCGCCCAGTTCCGCTTCGTGCGCCTGTCGGACGCCTTCACCACCGGCTCGTCCATCATGCCGCAGAAGCGCAATCCCGACGCCGCCGAACTGGTGCGCGCCAAGACCGGCCGAGTGATCGGCGACCTGAACGCCCTGCTGATCGTCATGAAGGGGCTGCCGCTGGCCTATTCCAAGGACATGCAGGATGACAAGGAACCGGTGTTCGAGGCCGCCGACACCATGGAACTGGCCATCGCCGCCATGACCGGCATGGTCGGCGACATGACCGTCAACGCCGAGGTGCTGAAGGTCGCCGCCGGCGCCGGCTTCACCACCGCCACCGACATCGCCGACTGGTGCGTGCGGGCGCTGCGCATGCCGTTCCGCCGCGCCCACCACGTCGCCGGCTCGCTGGTCAAGCTGGCCGAGGACAAGGGAATCGGGCTGGAGGATCTGTCGCTGGCCGAGATGCAGGCCGTCGAGCCCGGCATCACCGAGGCGGCCCGCGCCGTGCTGGGCGTCGATTCGTCGGTGGCCAGCCGGGTCAGTTTCGGCGGCACCGCGCCGGAGCGGGTGCGCGAGGCCGTCGCCGCCGCCCGGGCGGCATTAAGCCGGGAGGAAGCCTGACATGCGCGCCCTGCTGAGCCTGGTCCTGGCCGCGACGCTGGCCCTGTCCGTCGCCGCCTGCGGCCGCAAGGGCAACCCCGAGGCGCCCGAGGGCAGCACCTATCCCCGCGACTATCCCTATACGCCCATGTCCCCCAGGGCCGAGACCGGCAGGAGCAAATGAACCACTTCCATTATATCGACGGCGAACTGCATGCTGAGGACGTCGCCATCGCCCGCATCGCCGAGGCGGTGGGAACGCCGTTCTATTGCTATTCCACCGCCACCCTGGAACGTCACTACGCCGTGTTCGCCGGGGCGCTGGGGGCGGCCGGGCTGGACGCCACCGTCTGCTTCGCCTGCAAGGCCAATCCCAACATCGCGGTGATCCATACCCTGGCCCGCCTGGGGGCGGGCGCCGACGTGGTCAGCGAGGGCGAATTGCGCCAAGCGCTGGCCGCCGGCGTGCCGCCGGAGCGCATTGTCTTTTCCGGAGTCGGCAAGACCCGGGCCGAGCTGGATTTCGCCGTCGCCACCGGCATTCTCCAGATCAACGTCGAATCCGAGCCCGAGCTTCGCATGCTGTCCGAGGTGGCGGCGGCCAGGGGCGTTCGCATGCCGGTTTCCATCCGGGTCAATCCCGACGTCGACGCCGGCACCCATGCCAAGATCACCACCGGCAAGAAAGAGAACAAGTTCGGCATCGAATGGAACCGTATCCGCGAGGTCTACAATCTCGCCGGGTCGCTGCCGGGGCTCGACGTGGTCGGCATCGCCTGCCACATCGGCTCGCAGCTGACCGAGATCGAGCCGTTCCGCCAGGCCTTCCTGCGGGTGCGCGACCTGGTCGACATGCTGCGCGCCGACGGCGTCGACATCCGCCGGCTCGACCTGGGCGGCGGCCTCGGCGTTCCCTACGACGACGAAACCCCGCCCAGCCCGACCGCCTATGCCGAGATCATGCGCGACACCCTGGGCGACCTCGGCTGCCGCGTCATCGTCGAGCCCGGCCGCCTGCTGGTGGGCAATGCCGGCATCCTGGTGTCGCGGGTCATCCATGTGAAGGAGGGGTCGACCCGCACCTTCCTGATCGTCGACGCCGCCATGAACGATCTGATGCGTCCGGCGCTGTACGACGCCCACCACGCCATCATTCCGGTTGCGGAACCGGGTCCGGGGACCGTCCTGGCCGCCGTGGACGTGGTCGGGCCGGTCTGCGAGACCGGCGACACCTTCGCCAGGCAGCGGCCGCTGCCGCCCATGGCGGCCGGCGATCTGCTGGCGTTCGGCACCGCCGGGGCCTATGGCGCCGCCATGTCGTCCACCTACAACACCCGGCCGCTGATTCCCGAGGTGCTGGTCAGGGGGGCTGAATTCAAGGTGGTGCGGGCGCGACCCAGCTTCGAGCAGATGCGGGCGCTGGAAAGCCTGCCCGACTGGTTCTGAGATGACCGGAACCGCCCTTTCCCGGCGGTTGCGTCTGACCCGGCTGGCGCTGTGGGGCGAAAGACTGGCGCCCCGGCTGACCGCCCTGGCATCGCTGGCGGCGGCGGCCGTGGCCGTGGCGCTGTTCGACGTGGCGCCGCTGCTGCCCGGCTGGCTGCACGCGCTGGCGCTGCTGGTCCTGGGGGGCGCCGCCATCGTTCTGGCGGTCGGCATGGTCCGGCTGCCGCCGCCGACCGGGGCCGAGGCCGCCCGCCGGCTGGAATCGGAATCCGGTATCTCGCACCGGCCGCTGGCGGTTCTGGACGATTCCCTCGCCGACGGCGATTCCGACCTGTGGGCCGCGCATCGGGCCCGGACCCGTGCCGCCCTCGACGGCCTGCGGCCGGGCTGGCCCCGCCCGGTGGTGGCGGCCAAGGACCCCTATGCCCTGCGCTTCGCCGCCCTGCTGCTGCTGGTGCTGGCCCTGGCCGGCGGCGCGGCCGACTGGCGCGGCCGGCTGCTTCGCGCCGTCACCCCGGCCCTGGCGCTGCCGGGGCTGGGTCCGGACGCCCTGGAGGCGTGGATCACGCCGCCGTCCTATACCGGACTGCCGCCCCAGACGCTACGCCCCGGCCAGGACAAGGCCAAGACGCTGGCGGTGGCCGAGGGCAGCGTGGTCAAGGCGGTGCTGGCCGGCGGGCTGGGCCGCGCCAGCCTGCGTATCGGCGATCTGTCGATACCGTTCCAGCAGGGCAATGACGGCGGCCAGCGGGTGGAAGCCGAGATTCGCCAGGGTTCCGAGCTGGTGGTGCGCCAGGGCTGGCGCGACGTCGGGTCGTGGCCGGTCGCCATCGTCCGCGATGCGCTGCCGTCCATCGCCTTCGCCGGCGAGGCGGTGGCGGACGAGCGCGGCCGCCTGCAAGTGGGGCTGGAGGCCTCCGACGATTACGGCCTCGTCCGCGCCAGGATCGAGATTCACGGGCCGGACGGCGACGTCTTGAACCGGGAGGTGATGGCCCCGGGTGGGCGCAAGAGCCTGTCGCTGTCCCACCGGCTGGACCTGGCCGCCCATGACTGGGCCGGCCGGCCGGTCCGCCTGGTTCCCCATGCCGAGGACGGGGCGGCCCAGGTCGCCGCCGGCCAATCCATCACCGTCACCCTGCCCGAGCGGGTGTTCCGCCATCCGGTGGCCCGCGCCCTGATCTCGTGGCGGCGTCAGGTCGGCGAGGCGCCGCGCCTGGGGCCGGAGGTGGCGGAACGGCTGCGCGGCCTGACCGACGATCCCGAATCGTTCGGGGGCGACCGGGTGGTGTTCCTGGCCCTGGCGCTGGCGCGCCGCATGCTGGCGGCGGAACGCTTCGACCGGGCCGAATTGCGCGACCTGCTGTGGAACGCCGCCACCCGGCTCGACGACGGCGGCCTGCCCGCCGCCGAGCGGGAGCTGGATCAGGCCCGCGACGATCTGGAACGCGCCATCGCCGAGGGGGCCTCGCCCGCCGCCCTGGCCGAACTGGTGGAACGCTACCGCCAGTCGCTGGCGGCGTGGCTGGACGTTCTGGCCCGATCGGGCGCGGAAACCGGCGAATTGGCCCCCGAAGACGCCGACGTCATCGATGGCGACGATCTGGCCGACATGGTGGATGCCCTGCGCGACATGGCGGAAGGCGGCGACCGCGACGCCCTGGCGCGGCGGCTGGGGGAGCTGTCGTCGCTGCTGGCGGAGTTGGGGCGGCCGCAATCGTCCGGGCCGGCGGACAGCGCCATCGCCAGGACGCTGCGCGAGGTGCGCGAGCTGGCGCGGCGCCAGCGCGAGCTGCTGGATCACAGTTTCCGCAAGTCCGGCCCGGTGGCGGAGGACGAAGACCCTTCGCCGCCGCCGGTCCGTCCCTCCGCCGCCGACAAGGCCGAGGCCCGCCGCGCCGCCAGGGCGCAGACGGATCTGGCCGAGGCGCTGAAGCGGCTTGGAGGCGAGGCCGGCGACCTGCTGCCGCCCGCCCTGGACGACGCCGGCCGGATGATGGCCGAGGCGGCCGACAGCCTGGACAAGGGCGACTGGCCGCTGGCGGCGGATTGGCAGGGCGAGGCGCTGCGGCTGCTGCGCGACGGCGCCGGCGAACTGGCGGACCGCATGGCGGCGGCTCGCGGCCAGGGCAGGGGCGGCCTGACCGTCGGCGACCCCCTGGGCCGGTCGCGCCAGGGGACCAGGCATCGCGACGACGGCTCGACCAAGGTGCCCGCCCAGGCCGAGACCCGCCGCGCCCGCGAGATTCTCGATGAGATCCGCCGCCGCGCCAACGACCCGGCCCGCCCGTCGCCGGAACTGGACTATCTGCGCCGGGTGCTGCGGCAGTATTGACCGGATAAGAGCGGGCAGGATGCCCGCGCTCCGGAGAGTGTCGCCTCCCATATCGGAGCGCGGGCTTCCAGCCCGCACCGCCCTATCCGTTCCGTCCCGGCATCAGCCGGCGATAGGACAAGGCTTCGGCCACATGGATGCGCCGCACCGCGTCCCGGCCATCGAGATCGGCCAGGGTGCGGGCCACCCGCAACACCCGGTGCCAGCCGCGCGCCGACAGCCGCATGCGCTCGGCCGCCTCGGTCAGCAATTGCCGGCCGGCGGCGTCGGGCGCGGCCACCTTCTGCAACAGCTCGCCATCGGCCTCGGCGTTGCTGCGCGGGCCGAGACCGGCATAGCGCTCGGCCTGGACGGCGCGGGCGGCGGCGACGCGGGCCGCTACCTCGGCCGATCCCTCGGCCGGCGGCGGCAGCGACAGGTCGGCGGCGGCGACCGCCGGCACCTCCATGTGCAGGTCGATACGGTCGAACAACGGACCGGAAATCCGCGACTGATACTCCTGGCCGCATTTTGGCGCCTTGGCGCAGGCCAGGGCGGCGTCGCCCAGATGGCCGCAGCGGCAGGGATTCATCGCCGCCACCAGCTGAACGCGGGCGGGATAGCTGACATGGGCGTTGGCGCGGGCCACCACGGCGCGGCCCGATTCCAGCGGCTGGCGCAGCGCTTCCAGGGCGCCGCGCTGGAATTCGGGCAATTCGTCCAGGAACAGCACGCCGTTATGGGCCAGCGACACCTCGCCCGGCCGTGCCCGCATGCCGCCGCCCACCAGCGACGGCACCGAGGCGGAATGATGGGGGTCGCGGAACGGCCGCTGGCGCAGCAGCTTGCCGCCGGCCAGTTGCCCGGCCACTGAATGGATCATGCTGACCTCCAGCGCTTCGGCGGGGCCGAGCGGCGGCAGCAGGCCGGGCAGGCGGGCGGCCAGCATGGACTTGCCCGAACCGGGCGGCCCCATCATCAGCAGGTTGTGGGCGCCGGCGGCGGCCACCTCCAGCGCCCGCTTGGCGCTTTCCTGGCCCTTGATGTCCCTGAGATCGAGCGGGCTGGCGTCGTCCTCGGCGATCTGGGGGGTGGGGGCGCCCAGCACCTGCGAGCCCTTGAAATGATTGATCAGCGCCAGTAGGGTGGCCGGGGCCAGCACCTCGATGCCGCCGGCCCAGGCGGCCTCGCCGCCCTGCGCCGCCGGGCAGATCAGTCCCCTGTCGGCGGCCCGGGCGGCGATGGCGGCCGGCAGCACCCCCGCCACGGCGGCGATGGAGCCGTCCAGGCCCAGTTCGCCCAGGCTGACATAGCCCTCGATCTCGTCGGCCGGCAGTACCCCCATGCCGGCCAGCAATCCCAGCGCGATGGGCAGGTCGAAATGGCTGCCCTCCTTCAGCAGGTCGGCGGGCGCCAGGTTGACGGTGATTCGTTTCGGCGGCAGGGCGAGGCCGATGGAATTGAAGGCGGCCCGCACCCGTTCCCGGCTTTCCCCCACCGCCTTGTCGGGCAGGCCGACGATGGTGAAGGCCGGCAGACCAGCGGCCACCTGGACCTGGACGTCGATGTCCAGGCAATCGATGCCGGCAAAGGCGATTGTGGGGGCGTGGGTGGTCATGCTGCCCTGCCCTCGATGCGAAGAACCACCCCGACCCCCTCCCCCATTGGCTGCGGCGATGATAGCGGCTGAGGACGGGCGGCGCCACGAAGAGTTCGGGAACTCCCGGCGATGACGGTTCCCCGGCGCATGCCGGGAGGGAATTACAGGAAAAGAATCCGGCCATTCTGCTGCGGCCAACCCAACTGCGGTGACAGTTGGGCATCAACCACGTTTGAAGTTAAGGGCGGCGGCGGCCCTCAACTTCATTTGAAGTTTGATGGCGCGGCCAACTGCAATTGTTGTTCGCAGCCATGATAAATCGTTTTTTATCAGGCGGTTGTCGCGTCCCGGCGCGCCTCGATGGCGTCCCAGATCAGGCCCTCGATGCAAACGCCGTCGAACCGGTCGATCTGCTGAATGCCGGTGGGCGAGGTCACGTTGATCTCGGTCAGATAGTCGCCGATGACGTCGATGCCGACGAAGATCAGGCCGCGATCCCGCAGGGTCGGGCCGATGGCGGCGCAGATCTCGCGTTCGCGGGCGGTCAGTTCGCTCTTGCGGGCGGTGCCGCCCACATGCAGGTTCGAGCGGGCCTCGCCCTCGGCCGGCACCCGGTTGACCGCTCCCACCGCGACGCCGTCCACCAGGATGATGCGCTTGTCGCCCATCCGGACCTCGGGCAGGTAGCGCTGCACCATCACCGGCTCGCGATAGAGCTGGGTGAACATCTCCAGCAGCGAGTTCAGGTTCTCGTCGCCCGGCGTGATGTGGAACACGCCGGTGCCGCCGTTGCCGAACAGCGGCTTGACGATGATGTCCTTGTGCTCGTCGCGGAAATCCAGGATCTGGTCGCGGTCCGAGGTGATCAGGGTCGGCGGCATCAGCCCGCCGAAATGGGTCACCAGCAGCTTTTCCGGGGCGTTCCTGACATGGGTGGGGTCGTTGACCACCAGGGTCCGGGGGTGGATGTGGTCCAGCAGGTGGGTGGCGGTGATGTAGGCCATGTCGAAGGGCGGGTCCTGGCGCATCAGCACCACGTCCATGGCGGCGAGGTCGACCAGCCGGGATTCGCCCAGGGTGAAGTGGTCGCCCGCGACGCGGCGCACGCTCAGCGGCCGGACGCGGGCCAGCACGCGGCCGTCGCGCAGCGCCATGTGGCGCGGCAGGTAGTGGAACAGGGCGTGGCCGCGCCTTTGGGCCTCCAGCGCCAGGGCGAAGGTGGAATCGGCATCGATGTCGATGCCCTCCATGGGGTCCATCTGGATGGCGACGGCAAGGCTCATGGGGTGCGTCCTTCTTTCGGTCAGGTCAGGTGGCCCTTGATCTCGGCCAGCAGCGCCAGGGTGCGGGCGCGGGCCTGGGCGTTGGTGGTCCGGGCGACGAACTGTTCCAGCGCCGCCACGGCGCCGGGATGGTCGTCGAGGCGCATGTGCATCAGGCCGGCCTCGCGCCACAGGGCCGTCTCGCCTGGGGCCAGCAGCAAGGTGGCCTCCACCACCGCCAGCGCCAGGTCGACCCGGCCGCAGCGCAGCAGGCGCAGCTTGGTGTCGGTCTGAAGGCGGACGACCATGTCGCGGTTGCCCATGGCGGCGTAATGGGCCGGCTCCAACTCCGCCTCCAGGCCGAGGCCGGCCTTGAGCAGGGCGCGCATGGCCGGCGGGTCCAGGGCGGCGCTGCCGGCGCAGGGGTCCAGGATCGCCCGCCGGCCGCAATCGTCTTCCAGGCGCAGCAGGAAGCGGACGGGAAAGGCCAGTCCCTCGGCCGCCAGCCCGGCGCCGCGCGCCGCATCCAGCGCCACCAGCCCGACCGCGTCGGCGACGCCTCGGCGGCGGTCGATCACATCCATCAGATTGGTGTTGGAGACGTCCTCGTCGTCGCGGTCGTCGCCGCGATAGCGGTGCCGGCGGCCGAACACCTCCATCAGCGCGCCGGCCAGCCGTTCCACGTCGCCGCCGTCGCCGATCGCGGCGCGGATCTCGGCGGACAGTTCGGCCAGATAGCTCAGATAGGCCGCGACCGGCTTGTGCGGCCGTCCCAGCCCCGCCACCAGCAGGGCGGCTTCCGCCGGGCGGATATCGCGGTCGTCGGCCCGTCCCAGTTCCGCCAGCCTCAGCCGTGCCGCGGCGGTGGTTTCGCTCACCGCGTCATCCGCCATGCCGCCGGGGATCGGACTTGAGCCGGATGTGATTGACCACCCGCTTGATGCCGCCGATGTCGCGGGCATGGGCGACCACCCTGTCCATCTCGGCCTGGTCCTGGGCGATGCCCAGCAGATAGACGACCGAATCGGTCACGTCGACGATGTAGTTGATGTTCTTGACCTCGGAATCGGTCAGCAGCCGGGCCTTCAGCTTCTGCTGCGTCCACAGGTCGCCGGCCTGGTCGAGGGCCGGGGCGCCGGCGGGGCGAACCAGGATTTCGTTCAGCACCTCCCTGACGCCGCCGACCTGCCAGCTCAGCCTCACGGCGTCGGCGCGGGCCTGGTCGCTGCTGACCACGCCGGTCAGCATGACCCGGCCCTCGCTGATGTTCAGGGTGACCTGCCGGTACATGTCGACGTCGCGGTCGAACCACAGGCGGTTGATCTCCACCCGGATCTTGGTGTCGTCCAGGGCGCCTTCCAGGCCGCGCTCCTCGGCGGCGGCGACGCCGGCGGTGGCTCCCGCTCCGATCACGGTGGCGGCGCAGCCGGACACGGCCCCGCCCAGCAGGGCGACCATCATCACTTTCAGCAGCGGTCGAACGCGGATCACGTCGGGGGTCCTCCTCGAATTGATTGGGCGCAGTCTAGCAGGACTGGGGCCGCCAGGCATCGGGGATATGGCGCGGCAGGCGCCCCGGCGCAACCAGCACGGCGTCGAAGCGGACATGAAGGCCGGCCAGATGGGGACGGCGCGCCAGGAAGGCGCCGGCCGCCCGCTCGATACGGCGCCGCTGGGCCGGACCCAGGGAATCCGCCGCTTCGGCCAGGGTGTGGCGGCTCTTGACCTCGACGAAGGCGATGATCCGGCCGCGCCGGGCCACGATGTCGATCTCGCCGGCGCCCGAGCCGCGTCCGCCGCTCACCCCGCGCGCCAGGATGCGGTAGAATTTGAGCCGCAGCCAGGCCGCCGCCAGAAATTCGGCCATGCGGCCGCGGCGGCGGGCTTCCCGACCCTCTTGGGACTTCATTCCTCGTTACCCCCGCGGAACAGTCTGAGCGCCAGGGCATAGACCTCGCGGCGGGGATGGCCGGTTTCGGCCGCCACCAGGGCGGCGGCGTCCTTCAGCGAGGCGCCGTCGGCGATGGCGGCGCCAAGCCGGGTCTCCAGCTGATCCGGGGCGACGGAATCGGCCTCGCCGGGGCCGGCGACCACGATCACCACCTCGCCGCGCGGCGGCGTCGCGGCATAGCGGGCGGCCAGTTCGCTCAGGAGGCCGCGCCCGACCTCCTCGTGCATCTTGGTCAGCTCGCGGGCCAGGGCGGCCTGGCGGTCGCCCAGCACGACGGCCATGTCGGCCAATGTCTCGGCGGCGCGGTGGGGCGATTCGAAGAACACCAAGGTGGCGGGAACCGCGTCCAGTTCCTTGAGGGCGGCCCGGCGGGCCACCGTCCTGGACGGCAGGAAGCCGGCGAACAGGAAACGGTCGGCCGGCAATCCCGACAGCTGCAACCCGGCCAGGGCCGCCGAGGCGCCGGGCAGGGCGGTGACGTTGATGCCGCGCTCGACGCAATCGCGCACCAGCCGGAAGCCGGGGTCCGAAACCAGCGGCGTGCCGGCGTCCGAGACCAGCGCCACCACCGCCCCGGCCTCCAGCCGGGCGATCAGGGCGGGACGGGCCTTGTCGGCGTTGTGGTCGTGATAGGGGGTAAGATCGGCCTTCAATCCCAGCAATTGCAGCAGCCGGCCGGTGACGCGGGTATCTTCGCAGGCGACCAGGTCGGCGGCGGCCAGCACGTCCAGCGCCCTCAGCGTGATGTCGCGCAGATTGCCGATGGGGGTGGCGACCAGATAGAGGCCCGCCGCCGGTTTACTTCCGGCCATCCTCGGTCTACCCTCTGGCCGATCGGCGATGTCGGCCGTTTCGTCAGAGGAGGGTCCGTTTGCGCCGCTCCGCGTTCCGGTGGCGTCTCGTCGCTGCCTTGCCATTGATCGCCATGTGTCTGGGGGTGTCGGGCTGTCAACAACCGGCAGAGTTATCACCTTGGCTCGGCGGAACCAAGCCCGCATCCGAAACGGCGGCCCCGCCGGTCGTCGCCTCCCTGCCGGCTCCACCGGCCCCGCCTGTTCCGGCCCCGGCTCCGCCCGTGACGCCGTCGCTTCAGCCGCCCCTGCCGGGGTTGCCGCCTCCGCAGCCCGGCATGCCCAAGTCCGAGGTGCGGGCGGCGCTGCTGCTGCCGCTGTCGGGTCCGCAGGCCGCCACCGGACAGGCGCTGTCCAATGCCGCCCAGCTGGCGCTGTTCGAGATGGCCGATTCCAGGTTCAGCCTGATTCCGCTCGACACCAGGGGAAGCGCCGAGGGCGCGGTCGCCGCCACCCAGCAGGCGCTGGCCCAGGGCGCCGACATCATCCTGGGGCCGGTGTTCAGCTTCGAGGTCAAGGCGGCGGCGGCGCTGGCCCGCGAACACGCCGTCCCCATGCTGGCCTTCACCACCGACCGCTCGGCGGCCGGTGCCGGAATCTACGCCATGGGCTTCCTGCCGGGTCCGCAGGTGACCCGTATCCTCGCCCATGCCCGCGACCAGGGCCGCATCCGCATCGGCGTGCTGGCCCGCAGCGACGATTACGGCCGCGCCGTGGCCGAGGCGGCCAGGGAGGCCATCGCCAGCCTGGGCCTGGAACTGGTGGCGCTGGATTATTACGATCCCGCCGCCACCGACTTCACCCAGGTGGTCAAGCGGTTCACCGCCCGCCGGACCGCCGCCTTCGACGCCATCCTGCTGCCCGACGACGGAGTGCGGCTGCGCAACATCTCGTCGCTGCTGTCCTACTTTCTCAGCGAGGGCGCCGATCACGCCTATAAGCCGCCCAAGCTGCTGGGAACCCTGCTGTGGGACGACGCGCGCCTGATCACCGAGCCGTCGCTGGACGGCGGCTGGTATCCGGCGCCGCCGCCCGCCGCCCATCGCGAATTCGAGCAGCGCTATGTCAAGGCGTTCGGCCCGTTGCCGCCACGGGTCGGCGGGGTGGCCGGCATCGCCTACGATGCCGCCGCCCTGGCCGCCGCCCTGGCCCGCAACGGCCTGGGCGACTATGCCAGCGCAACGTTGCAGAACCCCAACGGCTTTGCCGGGGTCGACGGCATCTTCCGGCTGCTGCCGTCGGGAATCGCCGAACGCGGCCTGACGGTTCGTCAGATCGCGCCGCAGGGTTCGTACGAGGTCAGCCCGGCTCCGGCGGCGTTCTGATGCCCATGACGGGGGAAGGAGGCTACTTCCGCGCCTTGCGGGCGGCGTAGCGGGCGTCGCGGGCGGCCTTTTGCTGGGCCTGAAGTGCGATCTGGGCAGCCTCGGCCTCGGCCTCGGCGGCCTCGGCGGCAAGCCGGTCGGCGACGACCTGGGCGGCGGCGGCGTCTTGCGCCGCCTTGCGGTCGGCGATGGCCTGGGCCTTGGCGGCTTCCTTTTCCGCCTTGCGCAGGGCATCGCGCTCGGCGCGGGCGGCGGCGGCGGCCTGACGGATGGCCTGCTGTTCCAGATAGGCCGGATCGGTGACGTCGATCTTGTTGGCCTGCCATTTCTCCAGCATCGCCTTCTTGGCGGCGGCGGCGGCGTTCTTGCGTTCATCAAAGCCGGCAACGCCTTTGCCTTTGCCCGGCTTGTCAACCTTTTGCATGAAATCTCCGTGGTCAGGGCCCAGACCGTGTCCCGGCGGGACACGAGCCCTGCAAGACCGCCTGGCTGGGGCGCCAGGATTCGAACCTGGGAATGCCGGTACCAAAAACCGGTGCCTTACCGCTTGGCGACGCCCCAGCAATGCGGGTCGGCACAATAGTCCGAACCTGGACCGGTTTCAACGCTTCAGCTGCGTTCCGGCAGTTTTGCCGTCGCCAGCCGCTGTCCGATGCGATCGGCGTTGGCCATCATGGTGAAGGTGTGGTGCTTGGCCGACACCCCCGGCAGGGCGGCGCCGTCGGCGATGAACAGGCCGGGGGCGCCGGTCATCTCGCCGCCGCAATCGGTCATCTCGCCCATGGCGAGGCTGCCGGCGTAGTGGACCTCGGTCCCCGGCGAGAACGGCTGGAGCGAGCCCGGCAGCATCCACGCCCCCAGCCGGCGGAAGTGGCGGCCGAGGCCGGCGCCGATCTCCTTCAGCTCGCGGCCGTGGCCGTCGGCGACGCCGCCATTCACCTCCAGCGCTCCGTCCGCCGTCAGCCGGACGCGGTTGCGCGACCACCGCCCCGGCACATAGCCCAGGCCGATCAGCAGCGCCGGCATCAGCAGGCCGAACAGCGACGCTGCTCCGCGCCGGGTCAGCGGCAGGCCGGCGGCCAGGTCGGCCACGGCAAAGCCGTCGGCCTCGTAGAGCGAGCCGAATACCGCATCGCCGGGACCGCCCGGCCGGCGCAGGTCGAACGCCAGTTGCGCCATGCCGAAGCCGTGACCGTCCAGCCCCGTTCCCAGGCGCGACGGCATCACCGCCGCGAAGGCGAAGCAGGGCGCGCTGACCAGCGGCCGCTCGATGCCGATTCGTCCGGTGGCCACCAGGGCCAGCCGGGTGGTGGCCAGGGCGCCGGCCGCCAGCACCACCCGGGGGGCGGAGAAATCGCGCCGGTCGCCGTGACGCAGGTCGCGGGCGGCCACGGTCCAGCCGTCGCCGTCGCGGCGCAGCGTCTCGACCAGCCAACCGGTCTCCAGCCGGGCGTTGGGGTGGCGGAGCAGGTCCTCCACCTCGTCGGCGCTGGTGTAGATGGAGCCCTGCGGACACCCCCACATGCAACCCTTGCACAAGGTGCAGCCCCGCCGCCGTCCCAGGCCGGCCGACAGCACCGCGTTGCGGGCGAGGCCGAGGCGAAAGCCGTCGCCGGTTCCGCCCCGCGCCCGGTAGCGCTCCAGCATCATGGCCGCCGCCCCGGTGGGCGCCAGGGGGGGCTGTAGCGGCAGGCCCACCCCTTGCGCCGTCGCCAGATCGTCGTCGTCGCTGCCCGACAGGCCGATGCGCACCGCCACCCGGCGGTAGGAGTCCGCCAGATCGGAGGGCGAGATCGGCCAGCCCGCCATGTCGGACCGGTCATAGGCGGGCGCCACCGCGCCCCACAGGCTGGACAGCCCGCCCAGGGCGAAAGCCCCAACCTGGCGAAAGCCGGTGGCGCGGATGCGGTTGGCCTCGGCGACGCCCTCGCCGAAACCGGGCGGGGCGGCGGTGCGCAGCTTGGGCGAGGCGAAGCCGACGTCGCGCAGCGCCGACAGCCCGTGGCCCAGCAGGCTGGACCAGCCCTGGTCCGAGGCGCGCAGCGCCGCCAGCGGCGGCCGGTCGCCGGCGGGCCGGTCCAGGCGTTTCGTTCCGGCATCCAGCAGCAGGACCGTCAGCCCCGCCTCCACCAGCGGCCAGGCCGCCGAAATGCCGGCCGGCCCGGTGCCGACGACGATGATGTCGGGCCGGTTCACCAGCGCCGGCCCAGGATCAGGCGGACCGGCATCAGGACGGCTTCGGCCGTGGCGATCAAGGCCAGACGGAGGAGGGCGGCGGCGAGTCCGGATTCCTGGACGGGATGGGTGAGAGCCGCGCCCGGCGGCGTCGCCTCGGCCACCCGCATGGCCAGGGCGAGGCGCTGGGCGAAGCGGGAGGCGTTGCCGCCGCCCCCCACCGGCTCGAAGGCGCGGATCAGGGCGGGAAAGCGATGGACGATGGCGGGAAGAACCAATGGAATCCCGTCCTGGAAGCGTTCGGCCCCGGCGACATAGCGTCGCAGGGCGCCGCGCCCCGGCGGGCGGGCCAGGATGGCGCCCACCAGCACCCGGCCCTCGGCGGCCAGGGCGCGCCGTCGCTCGATCAGGGAGGCCGTGGTCATGGGGCGGGGCTCCAATCCATCCGGCCTCTTCCTTCCCCCGTTTCACGCCGCATTGTCAATCTCTTCCCGCCCGGCTAAGAAGGCGGGGCAATTGGAGCGTCTGGCACATGTGCGGGATTTGCGGCGTCATCGACCTTGCGGGGGTTCCCGCCGCTGGCATGGCGGCACGGGTGGAAGACATGGCCGCCACCCTGGTCCATCGCGGTCCCGACGGCTTTGGCCGATGGTCGGATGCCGGAATCGCCCTGGGGCACCGCCGTCTGGCCATCATCGACATCGAGGGCGGCGCCCAGCCCATGGTGGGGGAATCCGGCCGGGTCATCGTCTTCAACGGCGAGATCTACAACTTCGTCGAGATCCGGGCCGAGCTGGAACAGGCGGGCGAGCGCTTCGCCACCCAGTCCGACACCGAGGTGCTGCTGAAGGCGTTCGAGCGCTGGGGGCCGGATTGCCTGTCGCGGCTGGTGGGCATGTTCGCCTTCGCCGTCTGGAACCCGGCCGACGGCTCGCTGTTCCTGGCCCGCGACCGGCTGGGCAAGAAGCCGCTGTTCGTCGCCCGCGCCGAGGGCCGCATCGCCTTTGCGTCCGAGATCAAGGCGCTGATGCGGCTGGACTGGGTGCGCGACGGCGCCCGCATCGACTACCGCGCCATCAGCGATTTCCTGTCCATGGGCTATATCCTGTCGCCCAAGACCGCCTATGCCAATGTCGAGCAGGTGGAGGCCGCCCATTGGGCGCGCTGGGACCGCTCGTCCCAATCCTGGCGCAAGGCCGAATACTGGTCGTTGGCCGAGGTGGCGCGCGGGCCGAAGCGCGCCGATTCGCCGGCGGTGGACGAGGAGTTTCTTGCCCTGCTGCACGACGCGGTGCGCATCCGCCTGCGCTCGGACGTGCCGGTGGGAGTCCATCTCTCGGGCGGCATCGATTCCTCGGCGGTGATGGCGGTCGCCGCCAGGGTGGCGCCTTCGCCGCCCAAGGCCTTCGTCGCCCGCTTCGACGACGAGGATTTCGACGAATCCGGCTATGCCCGTCTGGTGGCCGCCCATGTGGGCGCCGGGATCGAGACCTGTTCCGGCCTGGAGGATGCCGCCGATCTCGGGCGCATGCTGTGGCATTACGACCAGCCCTTCGCCGATACCTCGCTGGTGCCGTGCTTTCACCTCAACGCCATGGCGCGACCCTTCGCCCGGGTGGTGCTGGGCGGCGACGGCGCCGACGAATTGCTGGCCGGCTATCCCACCTATCTGGCCGACCGGGCCTATGGTCTTTACCGCCATGTGCCGCGCCCGATCCAGCGGGCCGCGTCGTTCCTGGCCGACCGGCTGGTCCGGCCCCGCTACCGCAAGGTGGGCTGGGACTACAAGCTGCGCCAGTTCCTGAAAAGCGGCGGCCTGACCCCCGAGCAGGCGCATTTCTGGTGGCGGGCGATCTTTTCCGAGGACGAGAAGCGCCGCATCCTGTCGCCGGACGCCCTGGCCGAGATCGGCGATTACCGCCCGTTCGACGCCTTCGCCGGTCATTTCAAGGCGGTGGAGGGCGCCGCCGCCGGCTTCCTCGACCGCTCCCTCTACGTGGATATCAAGACCTGGCTGGCCGACGACATCCTGGTCAAGGTCGACCGCGCCGCCATGGCCAGTTCGGTGGAGGTGCGCTCGCCCTTCCTCGACCACCGCATCGTCGAATTCTGCTTCACCCTGCCCGAGACGGCCAAGCTGGACGGCACCCGCCAGAAGGTGCTGCTGAAGCGGGTGATGGCCGGAATGCTGCCCGCCGAGATCATGGCCCGCAAGAAGCGCGGCTTCAATTCGCCCACCCGTCCCTATTGGCGGCCCGATTCCGACATCGGCGGCCATGTGCCGGGCATCTGGGCCGGGCTGGTCCTGGACGCGACCCGGGAAGACGTCACCTTCCGCCGCTTCGCCCTGTCGGTGCTGGCCACCTGGCTGGAGGGGCCGGAGGCGCCCTCCACATGAAAAAGGCCCGCGGTTTCCCGCGGGCCTTCATCGGAATCGCCAGGGCGATCAGCGCACGAAGACCTGCACCTCGGCGCCGCTGACGGCGGGGCTGGTGGAGGAATTGACGCGAACCCGGCTGGCCGGCAGGTTCATGTTGGTCAGCGAGCGCAGCACCGAATCGGCGTTGCGCTTGGCGGTGGAGGCCGCCAGGGATTGCTGGCCGGGGGTGTTGCCCAGCGGCGACACCGCCACCACGTCGAAGGTGGCGTTGGGGCGGCGGTCCAGCGCACTCTTGATGGCGGCGTACAAGGCGGGCTCGTAATTGACGTTGGGACGGTCGAACCGGATGGTGACCAGCGGCGTCTCGCCGGTGGGCATGGCGGCGCGGGCCATGGGGCCGGCGTCGTAGGCGGGGTTCAGGCGATTGTTCAGGCCGCCGCCGAAAATGGCGCCGTTCTTGATGCCAAGGGCCAGGGTGTTGAGGTTCTGCTTTTCGGAGGCGACGTATTGCTGCTGGCGGACAGCGTCGTGGGTCAATTCGCTGAGCAGGCGCTCGACCATCACCACGGTACGGTTGGTCTCGTCCTCAAGGATGCGGAGTTGGCGATGATCCTCGTCCACCGCGCCGGACAGCGAGCGGGCGGCCCGCACCGAATCGAGCAGGAAGGCGGCCATGGTCGAGGACGAGGTGACCTCGTTGGTCAGGCGGTTCATCTTCAGGACGTCGTCGGTGATGCGGTCCAGCTCGCCCTGGGCGGCGTTCCATTGCTGGGTCAGCACCGGGTTGCCGGGGGTGGTTCCCACCTGGAGCCGGGCGTTGATGGCGGCGACGGTGCCGTGATAGCGCTGGGAATCCTGGACCGTCTCGGTCCGGATCTGCTGAAGCGACTGGTTCTGGCGCGACAGGGTCGCCTGCAGCGTCGAAAGGTCGTTGCGCAGCGCCGCCGCCTTGGCCCCGACGAAGGTTCCGGTCGGCGACGCCGCCGTCACTCCGACGGGTTCATAGCTGGACGACCCCAGAACCGGCGGCCCGTTCGTGGTGGCGGACGCCTGGGTGGCATCAATAGTCCCGGATTCCGGGAACAGCATATCCTCGGCAAACGAGCATCCGCTTGCCAGGAGAACCGCACACAATGCTGCGGCATGGGTCTTTTTCAGGGCCATTGGGATAGCTGATCCTTTGGGTTCGCCAGTTCGGACAAGTACCTCCGGGTGCCAGACCATTCACGAGAATGAAAAACGACTGCCCCCCGCAAACTTTGGGGCGGATTTTACGCAAATGACCAGCCCCCCACAAGTAGGCATTTCGGGAGACAGCGCCGGTTTGGAAAAAGACCGCATGGAAATGGACATGACCTTGCGCCGATTTTCAGGCTTGCGGGCCGGCTGGGGTTTGTGTATGGTCCGCGTCCTCGCCGGGCGGCTGGTCCGCACGGCGTTTCGGCAGGCGCCCGTAGCTCAATTGGATAGAGCACCAGACTACGAATCTGGGGGTTGGAAGTTCGAGTCTTTCCGGGCGCGCCATTGAAGGCCCCAGCGGGTAGCCGCCGGGGCCTTCGCCATGTCTGGGGACGGCGGTTTCCGCCCCGCCGTCAGTTCTGGTTCAGGTCGATCTGGCGCAGCATCTCGGCCAGCAGGCCGAGGCCGAACACCACCACGGCGGCGATCAGGGCCTGGCCGGCCAGCATGGCTCCGCCCGCCAGGCCGGCCAGGCTGCCGCCCAGCGCCAGCAGCGCCCCCAGCGTCAGGATCATGGACAGCAGCAGGAACAGCTTCAGCGGGTTGTAGAACACGATCGCCTGGACGATGTACTGCATGGTCCGGAGCGAATCGCGGAACAGGCGGACCTTGGTGGTGCCGATGCGCTTGTGATAGGGCACCGGGATGTATTCCACGTATTTGCGCCGCAGGATGTAGGCCAGCGTGATGGAGGTGGTGAAGCTGAAGGTGTCGCACAGATGGGTGAAGAACGGCGTGATGCTGTCGCGAGAGAACACCCGCAGGCCCGAATTGACGTCGGGCACGGTGCGGCCGCAGGCGAATTCCACCAGCCAGGTCAGAATGGCGCGCAACGGCGATTTCAGCCACGATTCGCGGTAATGGGCGCCGGTGCGGGCGCCCACCACCATGTCGAAGCCCTGGCGGTAGCGTTCCACCAGGGCCGGAATCTGGTCGATGGGATAGGTCCCGTCGGCGTCGGTGATCACCACGGTGTCGTGGGTGGCGGCCGCGATTCCCACCTTCAGGGAATGGCCGTAGCCGATGTTCTGGGGCTTGCGGATCACGCGGGCGCCGGCATTCGCCGCCACCTCGGCGGTGCGGTCGGCGGAACCGTCGTCCACCACGATGATCTCGAAGTCCTGGAATCCGTTCGTGGCCAGGATTTCCCTGACCTGCGCCACGGTTTCGGCGACGGCCCCTTCCTCGTTATAGGCGGGGATGACAACAGAAATCATGGGCGCTCCACGGGTTGTGCGGGGGTAGGCTCGGTCACGGGACCAGCCCGAATCCGATCAGGATCTGGCCGCCGACCGGACGGCGCGGCAGGCCGGCGGGGAACAGGTGGTCCAGATCGCCTGGAATCATCAGGATCATCTTGCGCTGGACCAGGAAGTCCACCACCGTCTGGTTGATTTCAAGGTCGACGCCCTCCTTCTTGGAATGGACGGTGCCCATGCGGAAGCCGTCGAGGGTTCGGCCGGCCTCCAGCCGCCGCACCATCTCGTAGACCACCTCGGTCCGCAGCATGATTTCCTTCATCAGCGGCGGATCGTTGTAGCCGTGCACCGACACCGACCAGAACTGCGACTTGGCGGCGGCGACGTTGGCGGCGGGATGAAAGCTCAGCCGTGGGGTTCCGTCGCTGTAATTGCCGATCTTGCCGGGATGGTCGCGATAGATGGACAGGAACTGGAAATCGGGCAGCGGTTGCAGGGATTTCCACGCCCGCCAGGTGTCGTCGTCGGCGAAGACCAGGGTGCTCCAGCTGCCGTAATGGGTGAAGCCGACCTTGTCGATCCAGGCCGGTCCCACATAGGTATTGCCGATGCGGGTGGCCAGGAAGGCCATCAGGATCAGCGGAACCGCCAAGGCCGGGCTGATCCGGCCGGACGGGGCGACGGCCCGGCGATGGCGCCACCAGGCCGACAGGACCACCGCCCCGCCGATGCCGGTCGCCAGGGCGGCGTGCAGCGGAAACGGGCGCAGGGCCACCAGGGCCAGCACCACGCCCACCTTCTCGTACCAGGCCAGCCGGGACTCCCTCAGCGCCAGCACCAGCCCGGCGGTCAGCGCCAGCCAGATGAAATACTTGGTCGCCTGCGGCACCGACAGCATGATCAGCAGCGGCACCGGGAACATGCGGTCAAGGCCGAACGGATAGACCAGCATCGCCAGCCAGCCGCCGCCGGTGACGACGATCAGCGACCACAGCAGCGCCCGCACCGTCGGGTCGGCGGTCCGCCGCGCCAGCCAGCCGGCGAACACCAGCCCGGCCGGCAGCAAGATGTTGGTCAGCAGCGGCTGATAGGTGAACAGCCCGTCCTCTTCCTCGCGGATGATCAGCATCTTCAGCATGGAATGTTTCTGGTCGGCCGGAATGCTGGTGGTGGTGGTCGCCGCCATGTAGCCGATATAGCCGAGCGGCAGCATGATCCACAGCACGGCGCGGCGCGGCAGCGATTTGTCCAGCAGCATCCACAGCCCCAGGGCCGGGACGATCAGGATGTTGCCCTTGGGCGCCACGGCGACGCACAGGGTCGCCAGGATGGCGGCCAGGGCGGGACGGCGCAGCATGGCGACGAACAGCGCCGCCATGCCGAGGATATGGCCGATGCCGGTGGGGGTGGGGGTGATGAAGCTGAGTGGCGTCGCCCGCGAGCCCTCGACCAGCTTGGTGTAGAAGAAACAGCTGACCAGCCCGGCCAGCAGGGCCAGAACCCGGTCGCCGTTGGCCAGGCGGTGGCGGATGGCGGCGACGGCCAGCGCGAACAGCAGGGAATTCAGCACGACGTGCAGGCTGAACCCGATGGCGTCGTTCTCGATCCGCAGTTGGGTGAGGTGCAGGAACGGATAGAAGATCGACGCCCGCATGTAGGTCGAGTTCTGCATGTGGATGTCGAGCGGGAACAGGGCCGGGTCGCGGGCCTTGGCCAGCATGGGCAGGTAATGCTGGTAGGGGGGGATGTAGCCGAAATAGGTGACGGCCACGAACAGGGCAAAGGCCGTCAGCATCAGGGCGGTCTCTAGCCGCCTGTCCCCCGGACCGAACATCATCGCATCTCCCGCGCGCACGAAACCTTTGCGCCCCATCCGGGCATCGGGCAAAGTCGCGCCGACGCCAACCAATTCAAGCGGGGCAGGATACTCATGTCCGTTTCACCGGTCCAGCAAAGCCGTTCGAGCGAATGGGCCGAACAGTGGTCCATGTTCGCCGACAACGAACGCTTCCTGTTCGAGGAGTGGATACGCCCCGCGACCACCGAGGTCTTTCGCGGCAAGGACGTGCTGGAATGCGGCTGCGGCGGCGGCCATCACACCGCCATCATGGCCGAGACCGCCGCCTCGGTGACGGCGGTCGATCTCAATTGCGCCGATCTGGCCCGCGGCCGCTGCGCCGGGCTGGCCAACGTGGACTTCGTCGACGCCGATCTGGCGGCCATGGATCTGGGCCGGCAATACGACGTGGTGATCTGTATCGGCGTCATCCATCACACCGACGATCCCGACGCCACCTTCCGCAATCTGTTCCGCCACTGCAAGCCGGGCGGCACGGTGATCATCTGGACCTACAGCGCCGAGGGCAACGCCATGGTGCGCTATGGCGTCGAGCCCATCCGCAAGCTGTTCCTGCGGGGCATGTCGCGTTCCGGTCTGGTCTGGCTGTCGCGGCTGATCACCCTGATGCTCTATCCCATCGTCCACAGCGTCTATCGGCTGCCGCTGAAATGGCTGCCCTATTGGGAGTATTTCGCCAATTTCCGCCGCATGGGCTTCGGCCGCAACGTGCTGAACGTGTTCGACAAGCTGAACGCCCCGCAGACCCATTTCACCACCCGGACCAAGGCCGGAGAGTGGATGAGTCCCGAGCGGTTCGAGCCGGACAGCATTTCCATCCAGCCCTATGTGGGGGTCAGCTGGAGCCTGGTGGGGGTGAAGCGGGCGCCGGTCCCATCCGGCGCACCCGCACCCGCTTGACCCGGCGGGGGTCGGCGTCCAGCACCTCGAACTCCAGGCCGGCGGAATGGGTGATCAGTTCGCCTCGCGACGGCACCCGGCCGGCGACGAAGAACACCAGCCCGCCCAGGGTCTCGACCTCTTCCCGCTCCTCCTCGGTGAGCACGGCGCCCATGGACGCCTCGAACTCGGCGATGGCGGTGCGGGCGTCGGCCTCGATGCTGCCGTCGGCCAGGGCCACCAGATCGGGCTCCTCGTCCTCGTCGTGCTCGTCCTCGATCTCGCCCACGATCTGTTCCACCAGGTCCTCGATGGTCACCAGTCCGTCGATGCCGCCGTACTCGTCGACCACCAGGGCGAGATGGGCGCGCCTCAGCCGCATTTCCAGCAGCAGGTCGGTGACCCGCATGCTGGGCGCCACGAACTGCACCCGCCGCGCCAGGCGCGGCAGGTTGAAGGGCTTGTCCGGCTGCCCCATCACCTCCAGCAGGTCCTTGATGTGAACCATGCCGATGACGTCGTCCAGGATGCGGCGGTAGACCGGCAGGCGGGAATGGCCGCATTCGATGAACAGGCGGATCAGGCCGTCCAGCGATGTCCCGGCCTCGACCGCGATGATGTCGGCGCGCGGCACCTTGACGTCCTGGGCGGTGACGTCGCGCAGGTGCAAGATGTTGCCGAGCAATTGGCGCTCGTGATCGTCGATGGGGATTTCGGCGCTGTCGCGATCCTCGATCAGCTCTTCCAGCGCTTCCCGGACGGTTTCGCCGTTCCTGGGGCGCCTGCGCGACCGCAGCCAGCCCCGGACCGCCCCCAGCAGCGACGTGTCGCCGCCGATTCGCCGTGACGTCGCCCCGCCATCGCGGGGCAAGGTACTGCCGGAATCGTTCATGATCCTTTCTCTTTCGACTGGTCGTCATAGGGGTCGGGAATGCCGAGGGAGGCCAGCAAGGTGGTCTCCAGCGCCTCCATCTCGTCGGCGTCGCGGTCGTCCTGGTGGTCGAAGCCGACCAGATGCAGGATGCCGTGGATCACCAGGTGGCTGAAATGGTCGGCCAGCGGCCGGCCCTGCTCGGCCGCCTCACGCGAGACGGTCTCCCAGGCCAGGACGACGTCGCCCAGCAGCAGGGGCGCGCCCTCGGCCAGCGGCGCGTCCTCGTCGTCCAGCGAGGCGAACGACAAGACGTTGGTGGGGGCGTCCTTGCCGCGCCAGTCGCGGTTGAGCCCCCGCACGGTGGCGTCGTCGGCCAGGACGATGGACAGCTCGACCACGCCGCCGGGCAGCTCGACCGCCTCCAGCGCGGTGGCGGCGAGGCGGCCGCAGCGGGCCTCGGAATCGGGCAGCGCCAGGGTCCAGGCGGGACAGTCGATGGCGACCGAGACGTCGATGGTGGTTCCGGTCATGGGGCGGCCTTGTCCCTGCGGGCGCGGTCGGCCTTGTCGTAGGCGCGGACGATGCGGGTGACCAGATCGTGGCGGACCACGTCCCGGTCGGTGAAGCGGATGAAGCTGACGCCCTCCATGCCGTCGAGGATGTCGATGGCGTCGGCCAGACCGGACCGCACTCCCGGCGGCAGGTCGGTCTGGCTGGGGTCGCCGGTCACCGCCATGCGGGAATGCTCGCCCATGCGGGTCAGGAACATCTTCATCTGCATGGTGGTGGTGTTCTGGGCCTCGTCCAGGATGATGAAGGAATTGGCCAGGGTGCGGCCGCGCATGAAGGCCAGCGGCGCCACCTCGATCTCGCCGGCCAGCAGCTTCTTGGCGACCTGGTCGCCGGGCAGCATGTCGTAGAGCGCGTCGTAGAGCGGCCGCAGATAGGGATCGACCTTGTCCTTGAGGTCGCCGGGCAGGAATCCCAGCCGCTCGCCGGCCTCCACCGCCGGCCGCGACAAGATGATGCGGTCGACCTCGCCGGCGATCATCATGGCCACCGCCTTGGCCACCGCCATGTAGGTCTTGCCGGTTCCGGCCGGTCCCAGGCCGAAGGTGAGATGGCTTTTGTCCAGCGCCCGGATGTAATCCGCCTGCATGGGGGTGCGCGGGGCGATGTGGCGCTTGCGGGTGCGGATCACCAGTTCGCCGGCGGTGTCGGGCACCTGACCGACCATGCGCATGGCGGAATCGACGTCGGCGGTCTCCACATGGCCCTGGCGGCGCGCCAGATCGTACAGGGAATCCAGGACCGCCGCCGCCTCGCCGGCCAGTTCGGCCGTCCCCGAGATGGAGATGGTGTTGCCGCGGGCGTCCAGGGCGACGCCAAGACGGCTTTCGATGCGGTCCAGGTTGGCGTTGTGGGGGCCGAACATCACCTGGGCCAGGGCGTTGTCGGGATATTCGCGCGTTACCGGGGCGGAGGCGTCGGTCACGCCGGAATTCCTTCCAGCGAATTGGGGTGGACCCTGGTGATGCGAAGGCGGGCGATGCCGCCGAGCGCGAGGGAGGAATCCCCCATCCTGACGTGGACCGGCTGCATGTAGGGCGAGCGGCCCAGCAACTGGCCCTGGTGGCGACCGGGCCGGTCCAGCAGCACCCGCATCTCGCGGCCGACGCAGGACTGGTTGAAGGCCTCGGTCTGCCGAAGCAGCAGGGCCTGCAATTGGGCCAGCCGCTCCTCCTTGACCGCCTCCGGGACCTGATTGGGCATCAGGGCGGCCGGGGTGCCGGGGCGAGGGCTGTACTTGAAGGAATAGGTCTGGACGAAGCCCACCCGGCGGACCAGGTCCATGGTGTCCTCGAAATCGGAATCGGTCTCGCCGGGAAAGCCGGTGATGAAGTCGGACGACAGCGCCAGGTCGGGCTGGGCCTGCTTCAGGCGGTCCACCAGCCGCAGATAGGCGGCGCGGTCGTGGCCGCGATTCATCGCCTGGAGAATGCGGTCCGACCCCGATTGCACCGGCAGATGCAGGAACGGCATCAGCCGCGGCACCTCGGCATGGGCGGCGATCAGGTCGTCGTCCATGTCGCGGGGGTGGGACGTGGTGTAGCGGATGCGCTCGACGCCGTCGATTTCGGCAAGGGCGCGGATCAGCCGGCCCAGGGTCCAGCCGTCGTCGTGACGCCAGCCGTTGACGTTCTGGCCAAGCAGGGTGATCTCGCGCACGCCCTGGGCGGCCAGGCCGCGGGCCTCGGCCAGAACGGCGGCGGCGGATCGGGAATACTCGGCGCCCCGGGTATAGGGCACCACGCAGAAGGTGCAGAACTTGTCGCAGCCCTCCTGCACCGACAGGAAGGCGCTGCTGCCCTCGGCGCGGGTTTCGGGCAGGAAGTCGAATTTGGGCTCCAGCGGGAATTCGGTGTCCAGCACCGCGCCGCCGGCCCGGGACGCCCTGGCCACCATCTCGGGCAGGCGGTGATAGGTCTGCGGCCCCAGCACGATGTCGACGAAGGGGGCGCGGCGCAGGATCTCCTCGCCCTCGGCCTGGGCGACGCAGCCGGCCACCGCCAGGATCATGCGGCCGCCGCTTTCGGCCTTGGCGGCTTGCAGCTTCCTCAGCCGGCCCAGTTCCGAGAACACCTTCTCGGCGGCCTTCTCGCGGATATGGCAGGTGTTGAGGATGACCATGTCGGCATCCTCGGCGCCGTCGGCCGAGGTATAGCCCAATGGCGCCAGAACGTCCGCCATGCGGGCGGAATCGTAGACGTTCATCTGGCAGCCGTAGGTTTTTACGAAAAGTCGTTTGGCCAATGTCGTTTATGGGGCGAAGGATGCCCGCTCCTTTACCCGTCGAGGCTAGGCAGCAATCGCGTCCAAGTCAAGATTTCCCCAAGGCCTCCTGTCCGACATGATCCGGGCGATCCCACGGTCTTTCCAGGGAAGGGGCCCGCCGGCCGTCTACGGCTTGCCGCCGCGGGAGATTTCGCGCAGCAAAAACAGCTGCATCCCGCCCAGTACCGTCCCGACGGGAAACGCGAACAGGCTGATTCCCGAATACAGCGTCGCCGACACGGTGCCCAGCCCGCGTTTCAAGCGCAGGCCGATCCACCACGGCACGCCGCCAAGCACCAGGAAGATCATCAGCATGGACAAGGAATAGGCGGTTTCGTCGGCGGAAGGCGAATCGGCTGGAGACATCGCCAGCGACGCGGCGAGCCACAAGGCGGCCGCCACCGAAACCAGGGACTGCCCCCGGAAAAGCCAGACCAGAAGCTTCCGCTTGCGGGGTTCCGCGGAGCCTCCGTCCGCCAGGTGGCGAATGTCGCCCCGCTCCAGCCAGCGGCCAAGCGCGATCACGGCGATTCCGGCCCCCACGAGCGCCAATCCCTCGGCCGCCACCAGCGGCCAATAGGCCTGAACGGAGGGATCGCCGGCCATGTCGAGAATGCGCCATGCGTACACTACGGCCGCGACGACGCCGATCGCCCAGCCCGCCAGTCTGACGAAACGTCCCATTCCCCCCTCCCGCGCCGATTTCTAACCGGAACCTTCCATACGAGCGGTCCATCCGTCCCCGGTCGGTGGGAGAATAGCCCGGCCTCAGCCCAACCGGAAGGCGGAAAAGGGGCGCTGGCCGTACCGGCGGGTTTGCCGCCGACGGACGTCCCAAGGCCCCGTCACGACGCCTGCCGCCGCCGCAGCGAGTCGGAGCGCAACTGGCCGCAGGCGGCCAGGATGTCGCGGCCGCGCGGCATGCGGATGGGGGCGGAATAGCCGGCGTCCTGCAAGATGTCCGAGAACGCCTTGACCGTCTTCATGTCCGAGGTCTCGAACTCCGATCCCGGCCAGGGATTGAACGGGATCAGGTTGAACTTGGCCGGCAGGCCCTTGACCAGCCGCAGCAGGGCGCGGGCGTCGGCGGCGGAATCGTTGACGTCCTTCAGCATGATGTATTCGAAGGTGATGCGCCGGGCGTTGGAGGCGCCGGGATAGTCGCGGCAGGCCTGCATCAGCTCCTTCAGCGGATATTTCCGGTTGATGGGCATGATGCGGTCGCGCACCTCGTCGGTGACGGCGTGCAGCGAGATGGCCAGGTTGACCCCCAGCCGCTCGCCGCAGACCTTCATCATTGGCACCACCCCCGAGGTGGACAGGGTGATGCGGCGGCGCGAGATGCCGATGCCTTCGCCGTCCATCAGGATTTCGAGCGCGGTGGCGACGTTCTCGAAATTGAACAGCGGCTCGCCCATGCCCATGACCACCACGTTGGACAGCATCCGCCCGGAATCGTCCGGGGTCGGCCATTCGCCATAGGCGTCGCGGCCGGCCATGAACTGGCCGACGATCTCGGCGGCGGTGAGGTTGCGCACCAGTTGCTGGGTGCCGGTGTGGCAGAATCGGCAGGTAAGCGTGCATCCCACCTGGGTGGAGATGCAGACCGAGCCCCGGTCCTCGTCCATGTCGGGAATGAACACCGTCTCGGCCTCGTTGCCGTCGTCGAAGGCCAGCAGCCACTTGCGGGTGCCATCGCTTGAGATCATCTCGCGCCCCACCCTGGGGCGGCGCACCTCGTAGAGTTCGGCCAGCCGGGCCTGCATTGTCTTGGAGATGGACGACATGGCGGCGAAGTCGGTTTCGCCGCGATTGTACATCCAGTGCCACAATTGCTTGGCGCGGAAGGGCTTCTCGCCGATTTCCGCCATCTCGGCGGCAAGCTCGGCGCGCGACAATCCGATCAGGGTCTTCTTGGCGGGCGGGGTGTCCATGATCGGAACACATAAGGTGGCGCCGTCCAAGACGCAATGGCTTCGATTGCGCGCGGCATCGCTTCGGTGTACCGGTGAGGGTGCAAGCGGAGATTCGATACTCCATGGTCAAGATCCGTTCCGTCCTCCTGGCGGCCGTCCTGCCGATCATCCTCGCCGTCGCGGGGCCGGCCGCCGCCGCTCCGGTGGTCCTGGACGAGCGCGCCTCCCACGCCGACCTGGCCGGCCACATGGAGGTGCTGCGCGACGAGAGCGGCGCCCTCGCCATCGACGACATGCAGCGGCCCGAGATCGCCCGGCGCTTCCAGGCGTTGCCCGGCGACCTGGCGGCCGGCTTCGACCGCTCCGCCTACTGGCTGCGCTTCCAGGTGACGCGCGTCCCGGCGGCTGACCGGCGCTGGTATCTGGACGTCCGCATGCCCTATCTCGACCATGTCACCCTCTTCGTTCCCGAAAGCGGCGGGCATGCCGGCGCGGTGAGCACCGGGGACCGGACGCCGTTTTCCACCCGGCCCGTGCCCCATCGCACCTTCGTCTTCGAGACCCCGATCGACGCCGATGGCCCGCAAACCTTTTATCTGCGGGTCCAGACGACCAGCAACGTCTCGGTCAGCGCCAAGCTGTGGTCGAAAGGGGAATTCGGCAAGGAGGCGGCAAGGGAATACATCATACTTGGCCTTATAAACGGCTGTATGACCTGTATAATTATCTATTCTCTGTACCATTACAGATCGAAGCGCGACCCGGTTTACGCATATTACATTATATACATTACCGCGACACAGGCGCTCTATACCTCATCCGGGGGCCTGATGTCGCAGTATCTGGTTCCGGATGCCCCCCTGATCGCCGACGCGGCGTTCGGGGCCTCGTTTTGCATCGTCACCGCCAGCGGCCTTCTGTTCGGCGCCCGATTGATGGATCTCGGGCGGCACGCGCCTTGGATCGACCGCCTGAGCCACTGGGCCGCCGGTTTCTTCCTCCTGGCGTCGCTGTCCGTCCTGGCCGACCGCTATTACGTGGTGTCCAACGCGGTGCAGGCGACGGCGCTTGGCCTGCTGGTCATGATCAACGTGCTGGCGGTGGCGCGGATGATTCGCGGCGACAGGGTCGCCATGTTCTTCCTGGCGGCGTTTCTGGTCTACCTGATCCTGGTGGCAATGATGATGTTGCGGGCCCTGGGCCTCTACGTCACTCCCGCTTCCACCAACATCATCGCCCAGGCGGTGGCGGTGCCGCACATGCTGCTGCTCAGCCTGGGCCTGCTGCATCGCAGCGCCGGCATCGAGGCGACCCGCCTGGAAACGTCGCGCCGGGCCGAGCGCGAACTGGAGGCGCGGGTGGCGCAGCGGACGATGGAGCTGGCCCAGACCAACGCCAGCCTGGCCGCCGAGATCGCGGTTCGCCGCGTCGCCGAGAGCCGGCTGCGGGAGAGCGAGCGGCAGGTCAGGGCCATTCTGGACGCGGCGCCGTTTCCAATGGTTGTCGCCGGCTATCCCGACGGCCGCCTTCACTTCGTCAACCAGCCGGCGACCGAGTTTCTCGGCGTCGACGGGGACCGGGCCCTGTCCATGCGGACCGAGGATTTCTACGCCGACCCGTCCGAGCGCAGGCACTTCCTGATGAAGCTGGCGGAAACGGGCGGCATCCTGGGAGCGGAGCTGCGCATCCGCCGCGTTCCCGACGAAATCCGCTGGGTGCTGCTGTCGGCGGTCCGCTTCACCTATCGCGACCAGGACGCCATCCTGATCTGCCTCAACGACATCTCGACCCGCAAGCGGCTGGAGGAGACCCTGCGCGAGGCCAGCCTTCGCTCGGAGGCGGCGCTGGAGGCCGGCCGCCAGTCCATGCGGGAGCAGCGCAACTTCCTGTCCATGGCATCGCATGAATTCCGGGTGCCGCTGGCCATCATCGAGGCGGCGTCGCAATTGCTGGGCATCTACACCCGCGACGACGACGAGGCCCAGGACGAAGTCGCCAAGATCGGCCGGGCGGTGCGGCGCATGTCCGAGCTGATCGACGTCTGCCTGGCCGACGACCGCCTGGATTCGGCATCGTGGTCGCTGTCGCTGTCCGAGGTGGACCTGACCCGGCTGCTGTCCGAGCTGTGCGAGGACAAGCGCCCCTTCGCCGGCGACCGCCGCCTGACCCTGGTCGCCGACGCTCCGCAGGTGGTCGACGCCGATTCCACCATGCTGCGGGTGGGATTTTCCAATCTGATCGACAACGCCCTGAAGTTCTCGCCGCCGACCTCGCCCATCGAGATTCATGTTCGCGGCGACGGCGACGGCGTCATGGTCGGCATCACCGATCATGGCCCCGGCATCGCCCTGGACGAACAGCCGCGCATTTTCGAGAAGTTCTACCGCTCCACCCGCTCGGACCGGGTGCGCGGCGCCGGCCTGGGGCTTTACATCGTCCGGCGGATCGTCGACCTTCACGGAGGCAGCATCGCCGTCAACAGCCTGCCGGGCGAGGGTGCCACCTTCGTGGTCTGGCTGCCGGTTCGTTCCGAACGCCCAGGGTAACCCTTGATTGTAATCATCCCGCCTGTATGATGGCGCCTCGGGTATGGGCAAATCTGGCGCGTGGGCATGATCAACGTCATCGTGGTCGAGGATGATCCGGACCTTTGCGGCTCCATCGTCCGCTATCTCTCCCTGGTGGGGATGTCGGTCCAGCGGGCCGGGTCCGGCGGGGAGCTCGACGCGGTGATGGCGACCTTCGTCCCGGATCTGCTGGTGTTGGACATCAACCTGCCGGGCGAGGACGGCTTTTCCATCGCGTCGCGGCTGCGTTCCAAATCCAAGGTGGGGATCGTCATGCTGACCGCCAGGGGACAGCTGGACGACCGGGTGCTGGGCCTGACCGCCGGCGCCGACGCCTATCTGGTCAAGCCGGTGCAGTTCCGCGAGCTGGAGGCGGTGATCCACAGCCTGGTCCGCCGCATGCGCGACGCCCAGCCCGACGACAAGGCCGAACCGCGCGAGGAGAATCACCGCACCTGGGGTTTCGACGCCGCCAGCTGGTCGCTGATCACCCCGGCCGGCCGCCAGGTGCCGCTGACCAACGCCGAATACCGGGTTCTGCAAACCCTGACCCAGGAGCCGGGCGCCTCGGTCTCGCGCGAGGACATCGCCGCCGCCCTGGGCAAGCCGGTCGGCGGCTACGACGACCGCAGCATCGACGCGGTGATGGCGCGGCTGCGCCGCAAGGTGCAGACCGCCACCGGCGAGGTTCTGCCCATCCGGGCGGTCCGCTCGGTGGGCTATGTCTTCGCCGCCCAGGTGGAGCCGGTCGTCCGCAACGAATCCTGACCCGGAGAGTTCCAAGGATCATGGCCCGGACCATCGGCTCGCACGGGCCAAAGACCATGGAGGCCATTCGCAAGGCCGGCCTGAAGCTGATCTACGAGCACGGCTTCGAGGCCATGAGCCTGCGCCAGCTCGCCTCGGAGGTGGGGATTCAGGTCGGCTCGCTCTACAACCACATCACCACCAAGCAGGACCTGCTCTACGACCTGATCAAGGTCCACATGGAAGAGCTGTTCCAGCAGTTCGACGCCGCCATGGCGGCGGTCGAGACCCAGGGGCCGGTCGGGCGCCTGAAGGCCTTCATCGCCTTCCACGTCACCTATCACATCCTGCGCAAGCGCGAGGTCTTCATCGGCGCCTCGGAACTGCGCAGCCTCGCCCCCGAGCATTACGAGGAGATCGTGGCGCTGCGCCGCCGCTACGAGCGTCATCTGATCGAGATCCTGCGTCAGGGCGAGGCGCAGGGGCTGTTCCGCTGCGGCGACGCCAGCGTCGCCGCCTATGGCATTCTGGCGATGCTGACCGGGGTGTGCACCTGGTTCCGCCCCCACGGTCGGCTGAGCAAGGAACAGGTGGCGGAAACCTATTCCGATCTTGTGCTTCAGGGGCTGATGCTGCCCCCCGAGGCGTAGGGAACGCCCACCGGCTTGCGGGATGTGGAATCCACGCCATATCAATCCGTGACCATTCGACAGGGAGGGGGGCTGCCATTCCGGGGCCTTCGTCCTGCCGCTCATCGACGAGGGCAATCATGGATTTCGAGAAATTCACCGAGCGCTGCAAGGGCTTCATTCAGTCGGCCCAGACCATGGCCCTGCGCCGTGGGCACCAGCGACTGACCCCGGAACATCTGGCGCAGGTGCTGCTGGCCGACAAGGAGGGCCTGGCCGCCAACCTGATCCGGGCCGCCGGCGGCGACCCCGTCCTGGCGCTGAAATCGGTGGAGGCGGCGCTGGATCGCCTGCCCAAGGTGGAAGGTCCCGGCGCCGGCGGCGTCCACCTGACGCCGGAACTGGCGCGGCTGTTCGATCAGGCAAGCCAGATGGCCGACAAGGCCGGCGATTCCTTCGTCACCGCCGAGCGCCTGCTGCTGGCGCTCGCCCTGGCGGCCGGCACGCCCTCGGCCAAGGCGCTGGCCGATGCCGGCGTCACCCCCCAGGGCTTGAACCACGCCATCGAGGACGTGAGGAAGGGCCGCAAGGCCAATTCATCCTCGGCCGAGGACGGCTACGACGCCTTGAAGAAATACGCCCGCGACCTGACCCAGGCGGCCAGGGACGGCAAGCTGGACCCGGTGATCGGCCGCGACGAGGAAATCCGCCGCACCATCCAGGTGCTGAGCCGGCGCACCAAGAACAATCCCGTCCTGATCGGCGAACCCGGAGTCGGCAAGACCGCCATCGTCGAGGGACTCGCCACCCGCATCGTCAACGGCGACGTTCCCGAAACCCTGAAGAACAAGCGCCTGATGGTCCTCGATCTCGGCGCCCTGGTGGCTGGCGCCAAGTTCCGGGGCGAGTTCGAGGAGCGCCTGAAGGCGGTGCTGACCGAGGTCACCTCGGCCAGCGGCGAGGTCATCTTGTTCATCGACGAGATGCACACCCTGATCGGCGCCGGCGCCGCCGAGGGCTCCATGGACGCCTCCAACCTGCTGAAGCCGGCCCTGGCTCGCGGCGAGCTGCACTGCATCGGCGCCACCACGCTGAACGAATACCGCAAGCATGTGGAGAAGGACGCCGCCCTGGCGCGGCGTTTCCAGCCGGTGTTCGTCTCGGAACCCGGCGTCGAGGACACCATTTCGATCCTGCGCGGCCTGAAGGAGAAGTACGAGCTTCACCACGGCGTGCGGATCAACGACGGCGCCCTGGTGGCGGCGGCGACCCTGTCGAACCGCTACATCACCGACCGCTTCCTGCCCGACAAGGCCATCGACCTGGTGGACGAATCCGGATCGCGCCTGCGCATGCAGATCGATTCCAAGCCCGAGGCGCTGGACGAGCTGGACCGCCGCATCGTCCAGTTGAAGATCGAGCGCGAGGCGCTGAAGAAGGAAAGCGACGCGGCGTCGCGCGACCGCCTCGGCAAGCTGGACGTGGAACTGGCCCAGCTGGAGCGCGAATCCTCGGACATGTCGGAGCGCTGGCGGGCCGAGAAGGACAGCCTGGCTGATTCCACCAAGATCAAGGAACGGCTGGAGGAAGCCCGCCTGGAACTGGCCAACGCCGAGCGCGCCGCCAACTGGGCCAGGGCCGGCGAGCTGAAATTCGGCGTCATTCCCGACCTGGAACGGCGGATCGAGGGCGGCGGCGAGGGTGGCCAGCGTCTGCTGACCGAGACGGTGACCGAGGAGCACATCGCCTCGGTGGTGTCGCGCTGGACCGGCATTCCGGTGGAAAAGATGCTGGCCGGCGAGCGTGAGAAGCTGTTGGGCATGGAAACCCGGCTGCGGTCGCGGGTGGTGGGCCAGCAGGAGGCGCTGGTGGCGGTATCCAACGCGGTCCGCCGTTCGCGTGCCGGACTCCAGGACCCCAACCGGCCCATCGGCTCGTTCCTGTTCCTGGGGCCGACCGGCGTCGGCAAGACCGAGCTGACCAAGGCGCTGGCCGAATTCCTGTTCGACGACGAGGCCGCCATGGTCCGCATGGACATGTCGGAATACATGGAAAAGCACTCGGTGGCCCGCCTCATCGGCGCGCCGCCCGGCTATGTCGGCTACGAGGAGGGCGGCGCCCTGACCGAGGCGGTGCGGCGCCGGCCGTATCAGGTGGTGCTGTTCGACGAGGTCGAGAAGGCCCATCCCGACGTGTTCAACGTGCTGCTCCAGGTGCTCGACGACGGCCGCCTGACCGACGGCCAGGGCCGCACCGTTGATTTCCGCAACACCTTGATCGTGCTGACCTCGAACCTGGGCTCCGAGATTCTCGCCAACCAGGAGGAGGGCCAGGATTCCAGCGCGGTCCGCGCCAGCTTCCGGCCGGAATTCCTCAACCGCCTGGACGAGATCCTGCTGTTCCACCGCCTGGGACGCGGCGACATGGCCGGCATCGTCCAGATTCAGCTGGGCCGGCTGCGTTCCCTGCTGGCCGACCGCAAGATCGTTCTCGACCTGGATGCCGCCGCCACCGAATGGCTGGCGGAAAAGGGCTACGATCCGGTCTATGGCGCCCGGCCGCTGAAACGGGTGATCCAGCGGGCGTTGCAGAACCCGTTGGCCAGCCGCATCCTGGAAGGCGGCGTCAAGGACGGGGACACCGTGCGCATCTCCACCGAGGGCGGCGCCCTGACCATCGACGGCCGCCCGGTGGAAATGGGAATGTAGGGGCGGCCCCGTCCACCCGGGCCGAGACAAGCCCGGTTACCGCCCGTCCTTCTTTTCCATGTGGCGGCGCATCCGCTCGCACGAATCGTCTCGGGCGATTCCTTCAGTGAACCACACCGCGTCGAACGGAAGCGGGTCGTAGGCGGTGGGTTCGGTCTGTTCGGGCTCGACCTCGACGAAGGCCAGCGAGAACGGGCGCAGGTCGGGGATCAGCCGCCGCAGCCGGGCAGGCACGCCGTAATCGGTCCGGACATGGCCCGATCCGGCGATCAGCACCACCGGTCCCAGGATCGGGCTGGCGGCTATCGTCGCCATCGCCTCCGCCATGGCGGCGTCGCGGGCGCGCTGGACCCGTACCATGCCGGGCACCGCCGGCTCGGGCAGCATGCCGCAATGGCCGGCCCGGATATCCTCGGCCAGGGCGGCGGCCACGTCCGGCGGCGGCGGCTGGTCCAGCCCGAATCGGGCGGCGGTCTCGGGGCCGTGCTGCCCCTTGGCGATCTGGCGGGTGAGGGCGGCGGGAAGGTTGGCGGCGCCCAGGCGCCCGCCCGCCGCCGCCGCCGCCTCGGCGATGGGGCGATACAGCGTCCAGGCGGGCCAGCCGCGCTTTTCCCAGTTCAGCGCCTCGCCCAGCCTTGCCGTGTCGCCGCCGCCGAGGGCGTCGAGAACCGGCTGCTGGTCCAGGTCGATCATCTCGAAGACGACGGCCGGCCGCCGGCCGGCCTGGGACAGGCGCCGCACCATCCAGGCCTGCAAGGCATGGTGATCGGGGTTGTCGTGGGTCTCGCCCAGCAGGACCGCGTTGGTCTCCAGGGCGTGGGCCACCACCTCGTCCGGCGACAGCATCCGTCCGCTGGCCGGATGCCAGATGTGCCCGGCCAGGGGGTGGCCGCCGTCGGCCGGCATGGCGGCCGGCGGCGGTTCGGCGGCATGGGCGGCGATGGTGAAGGTCAGCGCCGCCAGGGCGGCCAGTCGGATAAGGGTCATGGCATGTCCGCAATCAGTCGCGGACAAAGGGTAGCCCAGCCGCGATCCGGGCGGAACCGCTAGATTTCCAGGCCCAGCCGGGTTCCCTCGGCGAAGGCGGCCAGGGCGTCCAGCCGGCCGGCGTCGCGGGCGCCGCCGACCAGATGGACCGGCTTGCCGGCCTTTTCCAGGGATTCCAGCAGGTCGCGCCGGGGGTCCTGGCCGATGCAGACCACGATGGTGTCGGCCTCGATCACCCGGTCCTGGCCGGCGATGGTCACATGCAGGCCGGCATCGTCGATGTGGCGGTAGGCGACGCCGCTCAGCATCTCGACGCCCGAGCGGTGCAGCAGCGCCTTGTGAATCCAGCCGGTGGTCTTGCCCAGGGTGGCGCCGGGGCGCTCGGCCCTTCTTTGCATCATGACGATGCGCCGGGCCGGCGGCGGCGCGGCGGCGGCGGCGGTCAGGGCGCCCGGCGTGGCGAAGGCGCGGTCGATGCCCCAGACCGCCTCGAACTCCTCGCCGGTCTCGCCCAGCAGCGCCGTGGCGACGTCGAAGCCGACCCCGCCGCAGCCCAGGATGGCGACGCGGGCGCCGGCCTCGCGGCGGCCGGACAGAATGTCGTCGTAGCCCGCCACCTTGGGGTGGTCGGCGCCGGGAATGCCGAGCCGGCGCGGCGTCACCCCCGCCGCCAGCACCACCCGGTCGAAGGCGGCGAGGTCGGCGGCTCCGGCCCGCGTCCCCAGGCGGATGTCCACCCCGGCCGCCGCCAGCTCGCCGGCATAGTGGCGCGGCGTCGCCATATATTCCGCCTTGCCCGGAATCCGGCGGGCCAGGACGAACTGGCCGCCCAGTTCCTCGGCCGCCTCGAACAGGGTGACGCGGTGGCCGCGCCGGGCCGCCTCCAGGGCCGAGGCCATGCCGGCGGGACCGCCGCCCACCACCGCGATGGTCTCGGCCCTGGTCACCGGGCGGGCGACGAAGGTGTCCTCGCGGCCGGCACGGGGGTTGACCAGGCAGGTGGACGTCCCGCCCGAGAAGATGGGGTCGAGGCACCCCTGGTTGCAGCCGATGCAGGCGTTGATGGTTTCGGCCCTGCCGTCCCTGACCTTGGCGGCGAAGGCCGGATCGGCCAGCAGCGGCCGCGCCATGGACACCAGGTCGGCGACCCCGGATTCCAGCAGCGATTCCGCCAGTTCCGGCGTCTTGACGCGGTTGCTGGCCGCCACCGGGATCGACACCGCCGCCTTGACGCGGGCCACCGCCCAGCTCCACGCCCCCTGGGGCACGGTGTGGGCGATGGTCGGGACCCGGGATTCATGCCAGCCGATGCCGCTGTTGAGGATATCGACGCCCGTCGCCTCCAGGGCGCGGGCGACCCGCACCACCTCGTCGGCGGTCATGCCGTCCTCGACCAGGTCGACCATGGACAGCCGCGCCGTCAGGATCAGGCCGGGGCCAAGGGCGGCGCGGACGGCGCGGGTGATTTCGATCAGGAAGCGCATCCGCCCGTCGATGGAGCCGCCCCACGAATCGGTGCGCCGGTTGGTGCGCGGCGCCAGGAATTCGTTGACCAGATAGCCTTCCGACGCCATCACCTCGACGCCGTCATAGCCGGCCTCGACCGCCAGCCGGGCGGTGACGCCGTATTGCTCGATGGTGCGGGCGATGTCGGCCGCCGTCATCTCGCGGGGGGTGGCGACGCCGATGGGCGCCCTGATGGCCGAGGGCGCCACGATGGCGGAATGCTTGCCGTAGCGGCCGCAATGCAGGATCTGCATGACGATGCGGCCGCCCTCGGCATGGACCGCGTCGGTGATCAGGCGGTGGCCGGCCAGTTGTCCCGGCTCGGCCAGGACGATGCCGTCGGCGCCGAAGCCGCCCTCGTCATTGGGCGAGACGCCGCCGGTGACGATCAGGCCGACGCCGCCCTTGGCCCGTTCGCGGTAGAACCGCGCCAGCCGGGGGAAGGCGTCGGCCTCGCCCTCGAACCCCAGATGCATGGACCCCATGATCATCCGGTTGGCCAGACGGATGGAGCGGACCTGAAGCGGCGACAGCAGACGGGGAAAGGTCATGGCAGCCCTCAATGCGGCATTGGGGTACCATTATGCCGGTTAAGGGGAAGGGGGCAAGACTGGAATTCTTCCAGGCACGATCGGCCTCCCCTTGTTGACTCCCATGCCCCAGGGGGTATGTTCGTGGCCCGTTTAGACCGCATCGAGCAGGACCTGCCATGAGCTTCGCCGCCATCGAGAAGACCATCGACGCCGCCTGGGAGGCGCGTGACGGCGTCACCCTCCAGACCCGGGGCGAGATCAGGGATGCCGTCGAGGCGGCGCTGGAGGCGCTGGATTCCGGCGCGTTGCGCGTCGCCCAGAAGACCGGCGGCAAGTGGGTGGTGAACCAGTGGCTGAAGAAGGCGGTGCTGCTGTCGTTCCGCCTCAACGACATGGCGGTGATGACCGGCGGCCCCAACGGCTCGGCCTGGTTCGACAAGGTGCCGCTGAAGTTCGAGGGCTGGGACGACGCCCGCTTCCGCGCCGCCGGCTTCCGCGCCCTGCCCGGCTGCGTGGTGCGCCGTTCCGCCTATATCGCGCCCGGCACGGTGCTGCTGCCCAGCTTCGTCAACCTGGGCGCCTACGTCGATTCCGGCACCATGGTCGACACCTGGGCCACGGTGGGCTCGTGCGCCCAGATCGGCAAGAACGTCCACATCTCGGGCGGGGCCGGCATCGGCGGCGTGCTGGAGCCGCTCCAGGCCGGCCCGGTGATCATCGAGGACAACTGCTTCATCGGCGCCAGGGCCGAGGTGGCGGAAGGCGTGCTGGTCGAGACCGGCGCGGTGCTGTCCATGGGCGTCTATATCGGCGCGTCCACCAAGATCGTCGACCGCGAGACCGGCGAGATTCACATGGGCCGGGTTCCCGCCTATTCGGTGGTGGTGTCGGGCACCATGCCGGGCAAGCCGTTTCCCGACGGCACGCCGGGACCGGGGCTTTATTGCGCCGTCATCGTCAAGAAGGTGGACGAGAGGACCCGTTCCAAGATCTCCATCAACGAGCTGCTGCGCGATTGAGCCCGCTGCGCCATCCCCTGGGGCTGGCCCAGGCCCTGGTCCGCCGCCCCAGCGTCACGCCGGCGGACGAAGGCGCCATGGACGTGCTGGCCGAGGCGCTGGAAAGCCTGGGCTTCGCCTGCCATCACATCCGCTCGGCCACGGGCGGACCGGAAATCCGCAACCTGTACGCCCGTCTCGGCGCGGGTTCGCCTAATTTCTGCTTCGCCGGCCATACCGACGTGGTGCCGCCCGGCAAGGGCTGGAGCCACGATCCCTTCGCCGCCGAGGTGGTGGACGGCATCTTGTACGGCCGGGGCGCCGCCGACATGAAGGGCGGCATCGCCTGCTTCGTCGCCGCGGTGGCGCGGCTGCTGGAAGACGGTCCGCCCAGGGGTTCGGTTTCGCTGCTGATCACCGGCGACGAGGAAGGACCGGCGGTGGACGGCACCGTCAAGGTGCTGGACTGGCTGAAGGAACGGGGCGAGACCCTCGACCTCTGCCTGGTGGGGGAGCCGACCAATCCGGAGCGCCTGGGCGACATGATCAAGATCGGCCGGCGCGGCAGCCTCAACTGCCGCCTGACCGTGTCGGGAACCCAGGGGCATTCCGCCTATCCCCATCTGGCCGACAACCCGATCCCCCGCCTGCTGGGCATCCTTCGCCGCCTGACCGAGGCGCCGCTGGACCAGGGCAACGCGCATTTCCAAGCCTCGACCCTGGCGCTGACCACCGTCGACGTGGGCAACGCCGCCGCCAACGTCATTCCCGCCGAGGCCCGCGCCGGCTTCAACATCCGCTTCAACGACATGCACACCGGCGCCTCGCTGACCCGCTGGATCGAGGGCATCGTGGCCGAGGCCGGCGGCTCGATCGACATCCGCGTCGAGGTCTCGGGCGATTCCTTCCTGACCCCGCCCGGCCCCCTGTCCGAGTGTCTGTCGGAATCCATCCGCGAGATCACCGGCCGGACGCCGGAGCTGTCCACCTCCGGCGGCACCTCGGACGCCCGCTTCATCAAGAACCACTGCCCGGTGGTGGAATTCGGGCTGGTCGGGCGCTCGATCCACAAGGTCGACGAGCACGCCGCCGTCGCCGAGATGGAAACCCTGACCGAGATCTATCACCGGGTCCTGGCCCGGCTGGTCGCCTGATGGCGTTCCCGGCGGCAACCATCGTCGCCGGCGTGTTCGGCGCCTGGCGGCTGGCCCGGCGCGACCCGCGCGGGCTGGCCTGGTTCCAGACCACGCCGCAGGGATTCTGGACCTCGTTCTGGGGACCGGGGCTGGTGTTTCCCGCCTTCCTGGCGCTGCAGGCGCTGGACGGCGGTTTCGAGGACGGGCCGCTCCGCCCGCTCCTGGTCCATCTCATCGCCTATGTCGCCGCCTGCGCCGCCTTTCCCCTGGCGGTCGCCCACATCGCCGAGGGGCTGGACAAGGGACGCCACTACATCCGCTATATCGTCGCCTATAACTGGTCGGCGGTGATCCAGTTGGCGGTGCTGCTGCCGGTGGTGCTGCTGAGCCATCTGTTTCCCGGTCCCGCCTTCGCCATGCTCAATCTGGCGGTCACCGTTGTCCTGCTGGTCTATCAGACCTATATCGCCCATGTGGCGCTGGAGGTTCCGCCCATCCAGGCTGGCATGCTGGTGGTCCTGGACCTGATGATCGGCGCCATGGTGCAGATGACCGCCGACCGCCTGCTGGGATGATTCATGACCGCCGCCAAGCCCACCGCCAAGTCGAAGCCCGCCGCCCGGTCCAAGGGCGACAAGTCCGCCGAGCCCGCCCGCGATCCGCTGGCCCGGCTGCTCCAGTCCCATCCCGAGACCGCCTACGACTATCTTGAATTCCGCTATCTGATGGCCGGCAACGCCGCCGCCCTGGCGGCCGAACGGGCGTCGGAGGCCGATCTGGCCCGCATGCGCGCCTGCATCGAGGCCATGGAGAAGGCCCACGCCATCGACGATCCCGCCCAGGAAGCCGCCGCCGACGCCGAATTTCACCTGACCATCTACGAGGCGTCGCAGAATCTGGTGATGACCCAGGTGATGCGGCGCATCTTCGACATGCTGAAGGGCGGCGTGTTCTACGACCGCGACGACCTCTATCGCCGCAAGGGCGTGCGCGAGGGGTTCCTGCGCCAGCATCAGGCCATCTGGCACGCCATCGCCTCGGGCAATCCCGAGACGGCGCGGGCGACCGCCGAGGCCCATATCTCGTCGATCCGGGAAGCCCTGCGCGAGGCCCAGGGCGCCGACCAGCGCCGCGAGGTCGCGATCCGGCGGCGCGGCGGCTCGGACCTCGTCGCCCGCCCCAGGGGATAGCTTGGCAAACAAACTTTACCACTTTACATCTCGGGTAAAATAGCATAACCATTGGCGGGTCGGTGATGAATGCCGACCCTTCCCATGGAGCGCCCATGCCCGCTTCCGGCCGTCCCCACACCGTCTATTTCTTCGGCACCTGCCTGATCGACATGTTCTATCCCGAGGCTGGGCTGGCCGGGATGGAATTGCTGAAGCGCGAGGGGCTGAAGGTGGTGTTTCCGCAAAAGCAGACCTGTTGCGGCCAGCCGGCCCGCAACAACGGCCACCAGGACGAGGCCCGCGCCGTGGCGCGGCTGCAACTGGACGCCTTTCCCGGCGATTGGCCGATCGTGGTGCCGTCGGGCTCGTGCGCCGGCATGATGAAGGTCCATTATCCCGAATTGTTCGAGAACGACCCCGACCACGCCCGCGCCGTGGCGTTCTCGGAACGGGTGTTCGAGTTGACCGAGTTCCTGGTGGACGTGCTGGGGGTCCGGCTGGTCGACCGGGGCCGGCCGGTCACCGTCACCTGGCATCCGTCCTGCCATTCCCAGCGGGAAGCCGGGGTGGTGGAGCAGCCCAAGGCGCTGCTGCGCCAGCTGGCTAACGTCACCTTGGTGGAAAACCCGCGTGAAAAGGAATGCTGCGGCTTCGGCGGCACCTTCTCGGTCAAGCAGCCGGAAATCTCGGCCGCCATGGTCGCCGACAAGGTGGCGTCCATCGAGGCCACCGGCGCGTCCCAGGTGGTGTCGGGCGATTGCGGCTGCCTGATGAATATCACCGGCGCCGCCGCCAAGAGCCGCAAGGCCTTCACCGGCACCCACATCGCCGAATTCCTGCTGGAGCGCTGCCATGGCCGCTGAAGCCCGCGTCTCGGATTTCGGCGGCAAGGCGCATGTGGCGCTGAACGATCCCAAGCTTCGGGCCAATTTCCGCCGCGCCATGGACGGATTGATGGCCAAGCGCGCCGCCCAGTTCGACGACCCCGCCGAGTGGACGGCGTTGCGCGCCCGCGGCGCCGCCATCCGTGCCCGCGCCCTGGCCCGGTTGCCGGACCTGCTGGAGCGGCTGGAAGCCAATCTGACCCGCAACGGCATCACCGTCCATTGGGCCGAGACCCCGGCCGAGGCCAACGCCGCCGTGCTGGGGATTCTCCGGCAGGCCGGCGCCAAAAGGGTGATCAAGGGCAAGTCCATGGTCACCGAGGAAATCCACCTCAACGCCCATCTGGAGGCCAACGGCATCACCGCCGTGGAATCCGACCTGGGCGAATACATCATCCAGCTGGCCGGTCAGGCGCCGTCCCATATCGTCATGCCCTGCATCCACATGAACAAGGTCGAGATCGCCGAGCTGTTCGCCGACAAGATCGAGGGGCAGACCTACACCGAGGACGTGGACGAATTGTGCGCCGCCGCCCGCAAGGCCCTGCGCGACCGTTTCGCCGACGCCGACGCTGGCATTTCCGGGGTCAATTTCGCGGTGGCCGAGACCGGCACCCTGGTGCTGATCGAGAACGAGGGCAACGGACGCCTGTCCACCACCCTGCCGCCGCTGCATATCGCGGTGACCGGCATCGAGAAGGTGGTGGAAAGGCTCGACGACGTGGCGCCGCTGCTGTCGCTGCTGCCGCGTTCGGCCACCGGCCAGATCATCACCACCTATGTCAACATGATCAGTTCGCCCCGAAAGGCCGGCGAGAAGGACGGCCCCCGCCAGGTCCATCTGGTGCTGCTGGACAATGGCCGGTCGCGGGTCTACGCCGACGTCCAGCTGGCCGACACGCTGCGCTGCATCCGCTGTGCCGCCTGCATGAACCATTGCCCGGTCTATACCCGGGTGGGCGGCCACACCTACACCTTCACCTATCCCGGTCCCATCGGCAAGATCCTGACGCCGCAGCTGGAGGGGCTGGACTGCGCCGGCGATCAGCCGCACGCCTCCAGCCTGTGCGGCGCCTGCGCCGAGGTCTGTCCGGTCCAGATTCCCATTCCCGACCTGCTGGCCCGCCTGCGCACCGAGGCGGTGCGTCCCGCCTCGCCGGCGGTCAGGGGCGGCGGCTCCGGCCGCTCGCTGGCCGACACCCTGGGCTGGGCCGGCTGGACTGCGATGTATTCCTCGCCGCGGCTCTATGGCCTGTCCAGCCGGATGATGGGGCTGTTCGGCAACCTGATCCCCGCCTGGATGCCCATGCTGAAGCAGTGGACCCGGGTGCGGACCAAACCCAGATTCGCCGGAAAGAGCCTGCACCAGATTGCCCGCGAGAGGGGTTTTTCCAATGACTGACCCGCGCGAGCGCATCTTGTCCCGCCTCAAATCCGCCCCCCGCCGCCCGCTGCCCGATCTGCCCGACTGGAGCCCACCCGCCTATGGCGACCAGGCCATGGCCCGCTTCCGCGCTATGCTGGAGGCCGCCCACGCCGATGTTCACGAGGTTTCGGATGCCGAGTGGCCGGAGCGGCTGCGCGCCATCCTGGCCGGCAAGGGCGTGCGGGTGGTGCTGTTCGCCCCCGCCACCGCGGCCGGGCGCCGGCTGGCCCGCGACTGGGCCGGCGGCGAGGGACCGTCGCTGGTCGCGTACGACCGCCCGGTCGAGGAGATGAAGCCGGTGCTGGTGCACGAAGCCCAGGCGGCGGTGACCGAGGCACGGGGCGGTATCGCCCAGACCGGTTCGCTGGTGCTGTGGCCCGGTGCCGACGAACCGCGCCTGATGAGCCTGCTGCCGCCGATCCACGTGGCGGTGGTGGCAAGGTCGCGCATCCGCGACAGCCTGGCCGAAACCATGGCGGCCGAGGGCTGGGCCGGGACCATGCCGACCAACGCGGTGCTGGTTTCCGGTCCCAGCAAGACCGCCGATATCGAGCAGACCCTGGCCTATGGCGTTCACGGTCCCAAGGAGCTGATCGTCCTGGTGATCGGAGACGCGCGATGAACGGCATTTCCCCGCTTCCCGACCATTCCGCCCTGCTCCGCGACCTGGTGGGCGTGATTCCGGACGGGCGTCTGATCACCGACCCGTTGCGCCGTCTCGCCTACGGCACCGACGCCAGTTTCTACCGGCTGGTGCCCCAGGTGGTGGCCGAGGTCGCCGACGAGGACGAGGTCAGGGGCGTGCTGGCCGCCTGCCGCCGCCACGGCGCCCCCGTCACCTTCCGCGCCGCCGGCACCTCGCTGTCGGGCCAGGCGGTCGGCGATTCGGTGCTGATGATCCTGGGCAATGGCTGGACCCGGGCGATAGTGGAAAACAACGGCGAGGCCATTCGGCTTCAGCCTGGCGTGATCGGCGCCGACGCCAACCGCCGCCTTGCCGCCTTCGCCCGCAAGATCGGCCCCGATCCCGCCTCGATCGATTCGTGCAAGATCGGCGGCATCGCCGCCAACAATGCCAGCGGTATGTGCTGCGGCACCTCGGACAATTCCTACCAGACCGTGATGTCCATGCGGCTGATGCTGGCCGACGGCACCCTGGTCGATACCGGCGATGCCGGCAGCGTGGCCGCCTTTAGCGCCAGTCACGCCGACCTGCTCGACCGGCTGGGGGCCATGGGGGCGCGGGTGCGGGCCGACGAGGCGCTGAGCCGGCGCATCCGCCGCAAGTTCGCCATCAAGAATACCACCGGTTACTCGCTCAACGCCCTGGTGGACTTCACCGATCCGCTCGACATCCTGACCCATCTGATGATCGGGTCCGAGGGCACCCTGGGCTTCATCGCCGAGATCACCTACCGCACGGTTCCGGACCATGCCGACAAGGCCAGCGCCCTGCTGCTGTTTCCCGACATCGCCGAGGCCTGCCGCGCCGTGACGCTGCTGAAATCGGCACCGGTCTCGGCGGTCGAGCTGATGGACCGGGCCGCGCTGCGCTCGGTGGAGGACAAGCCCGGCATGCCGGCCCAGATCAGGGGGCTGGCCGAGGGCGTCACCGCCCTGCTGGTGGAAACCCGGGCCGAAAGCCCGGCGATGCTGAGCGCCAATATCGCGGCGATCGGCACGGTGCTGGACGGGGTCGCCACCTTGTTCCCGCCCGATTTCACCGACGACCCTGACGAGTACGGCACGCTGTGGAAGATCAGGAAGGGCCTGTTCCCGGCGGTGGGCGCGGTGCGCCCGGTGGGCACCACCGTCATCATCGAGGACGTCGCCTTTCCCATCGAATCGCTGGCGGCGGCGACGGTGGACCTGGAACATCTGTGCGCCCGCCACGGCTATCACGAGGCCATCATTTTCGGCCACGCCCTGGACGGCAACCTGCACTTCGTCTTCACCCAGGATTTCGGCGTGGCGGCCGAGGTCGAGCGCTATTCCCGCTTCATGGACGACGTCTGCGAGCTGGTGGTGAAGAAATATGACGGCTCGCTGAAGGCCGAGCACGGAACCGGGCGCAACATGGCCCCCTTCGTCGAGATGGAATGGGGGGCCGAGGCCACCGCCCTGATGTGGGAAATCAAGCGCACGCTCGACCCCCTGGGGCTGCTCAATCCCGGCGTGCTGCTGAACGCCAATCCCAAGGCCCATCTGGAGAACCTGAAGCCGCTGCCCGCCGCCGACGCGCTGGTCGACACCTGCATCGAATGCGGGTTTTGCGAGCGCATGTGCCCGTCGCACGGCCTGACCCTGTCGCCCCGCCAGCGCATCACCAGCTGGCGCGAGATTTCCCGCCTCGCCGCCCTGGGCGACGGTGCCGCCGAACTGCGCCGCCTCTACGACTACCAGGGCATCGACACCTGCGCCGCCTGCGGGCTGTGCGCCACCGCCTGTCCGGTGGAAATCGAAACCGGCAAGCTGACCAAGCGCCTGCGCGGCCAAAGGCTGGGCGGGACCGCCCGTTCGGCCGGCGATTGGGCGGCGCGGCATTACGGCGCCGCCATGACCGCCACCCGCATCGGCCTCGGTGCCGCCGGGCTGGTCAGCGCCGTCGCCGGTCCCAAGGCCATGGCCGCCCTGGCCGGCGCCGCCCGCCGGCTGTCGGGAGACCGCGTTCCCAAGGTGGGCGGACACCTGCCCACCGCCGCCCGCCACGACCTGTCGGCCGGCGACCTGGCCGGCGAGACGGTGGTCTATTTCCCCACCTGCGCCGCCCGGATCATGGGGCCGGCCGCCGGCGACCCGGAAAGGGATTCCCTGCCCACCGTCATGACCCGCGTGCTGGGCCGCGCCGGCTATCATGTGGTGATTCCGGACGGCCTGGACGGCCTGTGCTGCGGTCAGGCGTTCGAGAGCAAGGGGCTGCAGGCCACCGCCGACCGCAAGGCCGCCGAACTGGAGGCCGCGCTGGCCAGGGCCAGCGACAACGGCCGGTTTCCCATCGTCATGGATGCCTCCACCTGCACCTTGCGCATGAAGACGTTCCTGGACGGGCGGCTGAGGGTGCTGGACTCGGTGGAATTCCTCCACGACGCGGCGCTGCCGCGCCTCAACGTGCGCAAGCAGGCCGAGCCGGTGCTGGTCCACGTCAATTGCGGCGCCCGCAAGATGGGCCTGGACGGCAAGATGATCGGACTGGCCAGGGCCTGCGCCGACACCGCCGTCGTTCCCGAGGGGGTGGGCTGCTGCGGCTTCGCCGGCGACAAGGGCTTCACCACGCCGGAACTGAACGATTTCGCGCTCCGCCATCTCGCCGCCCAGGTGCCCCGGGGCTGCGAGGCCGGCTATTCCTCCAACCGCACCTGCGAGATCGGCCTTGCCGATCATGCCGACCTGCCCTATCGCTCCATCGTCACCCTGCTGGACCGGGTGACGCGATAGGAGGATCAGTGACCCCCGCCGAGATTCTCGCCCGCGTGCTGTACCGGGACCAGGACGTCATCGTGCTGGACAAGCCGGCCGGGCTGGCGGTGCATGCCGGCCCCAATTCGCCCGACCATCTGGAGCTTTACCTGGAGGCGCTGAGCTTTGGCTGGGCCGGGCCGCCGCGCCTCGCCCACCGGCTTGACCGCGACACCGCCGGCTGCCTGATCCTGGGACGCCACGCCAAGGCGCTGAAGCGCCTGGGCCGGATGTTCGAGACCCACCGCATCGGCAAGACCTACTGGTCGGCGTGCCACGGCGCGCCCGCCGGCGAGGGCGGCACCGTCGACGCTCCCCTGCTGAAGGTCTCGAAGCGCGGCGAGGGCTGGCGCATCGTCGTCGACGCCAGCGGCCAGCCGGCGGTCACCGACTGGCGGGTGCTGGGCCGCTCCGCCTCCGGTCTCGCCTGGATCGAATGGCGGCCGCGCACCGGCCGCACCCACCAGATCCGCATTCACGCCAGGCATCTCGGCTGCCCGCTGCTGGGCGATTCCTATTACGGTCCCGATCCCGACACCCGAATCCCGCTGCACCTGCTGTCGCGCGAGGTGAGCATTCCGCCGCTGGCTCCCGCCAGGCCGCCGGTCCGCGTCACCGCGCCGCCACCGCCGCACATGCGCGGCGCCTTGGCGGAATGCGGCTGGGACTCAGCCTGACGACGCTTCCCCGCCACCGGCCGCGGCGATGAACTCGGCCATGGCCGGCATGGCCGCGATCGCGGCGCAATAGGCCCGCGACGCCGGCGTCAGCGGCAGATGGTAGGTCCGCATCCGGGTCACCACCGGGGCGTACATGGCGTCGGCCACCGAGAAGCGCCCGAACAGGAAGGGGCCGTCCTGGCCGAAGCGGCCGCGGCAGTCGCGCCACAGGGCGTCGATGCGTTCGACGTCGGCGCTCACCTCGGCGGGGATGTCGGCCATGGGGGCGTCCAGGCACAGGTCCATCTGGCAATTCTGGCGCAGCGGCACGAAGCCGGAATGCATTTCCGCCGAGACGGCGCGGGCGACGGCGCGGGCCACCGGGTCCTCGGGCCACAGCCGGGCGTCGGGAAAGCGTTCGGCGACGTATTCGCAGATGGCCAGCGAGTCCCACACCCTGAGGCCGTCGTCGATCAGCAGCGGCACCTTGCCGGACGGCGAATGCTTCAGGATTTCGGCCTTGGTGTCGGGCTGGCGCAGCGTGATCTCGATCTCGCGGAACTCGGCCCCCGCCGCCTTGAGCGCCAGCCAGGGACGCAGCGACCACGATGAATAGCGCTTGGTGCCGATAACCAAAGTCAGGGTCATGATGGGGGCTCGCCTTGCCTGGATGATCCCGCATCATGTATGCCTTTGCCGGTCTGTCGCAACAATGGAGAGCAGCGTGCCGGACTATCTGGTGGAGGCGGGGGCCGGAGCGGTCGAGGTGACGGCCCTGGACAAGGCGGCGCTGGCTCCCTGGCTGGCCGGTCAGCCGGAAACGGTCCGCGCCTGGGTCGCGGCCACCGGCTTCAAGGCCGAGGATGGCGCGGTCTGCCTGGTTCCGGCCGCCGATGGCCGGCTGGGCCGGGTGCTGCTGGGCCTCGCCGACCAGGACGATCCCTGGGCCTTCGCCGCCCTGCCCGGCCGGCTGCCGCCCGGCGACTACCGCATCGTTCCCGAACCCGAATCCCGCGCCGCCACCCAGGCGGCGCTGGCGTGGTCGCTGGCCACCTATTCCTTCGAACGCTACAAGAAGCGCGCGGCCAAGACGTGGCCCCGGCTGGCCTGGCCCGAGGCCGCCGACCGCGCCCAGGTTCAGCGCAGCCACGACGCCATCACCCTGGTGCGCGATCTCATCAACACCCCGGCCGCCGACATGGGGCCGGCCGAGCTGGCCAATGCCGCCGAACAGATGGCCGCCCGCTTCGGCGCCCGCTTGCGCGTCATCGTCGGCGACGGCCTGCTGGCCGAGAACTATCCCGCCATCCACGCGGTCGGCCGCGCCGCCGCCAGCCATCGCCGGCCGCGCCTGATCGATCTTGCCTGGGGCGACGAGGCCGCCCCCAAGGTGACCCTGGTCGGCAAGGGGGTGTGCTTCGACACCGGCGGCCTCGACCTGAAGCCGTCGTCCGGCATGAAGCTGATGAAGAAGGACATGGGCGGCGCCGCCCATGTGCTGGGACTCGCCTCCATGATCATGGCCGCCGGCCTGCCCATCCGACTCAGGGTGCTGATTCCGGCGGTGGAGAATTCGGTGTCGGGCGACGCCATGCGGCCGCTGGACGTGCTGGCCACCCGCAAGGGCCTTAGCGTCGAAATCGGCAACACCGACGCCGAGGGCCGCCTGATCCTGTGCGACGCCCTGGCCGAGGCCTCGGCCGAGGCTCCGGCCCTGCTGATCGACATGGCGACCCTGACCGGGGCGGCGCGCAGCGCGCTCGGCACCGACCTGCCGGCGCTGTTTTCCAACGACGACCGGCTGGCCGACGACATCTTGCGGGCCGGCGAGGCGGAGGCGGAGCCGGTCTGGCGGCTGCCGCTGCACAAGCCCTATCGCCGCATGCTGGACAGCAAGGTGGCCGACCTGACCAACGCCTCGGATTCCCCCCATGCCGGGGCGATCACCGCGGCCCTGTTCCTTCAGGAATTCGTCGCCCCCGGCGTCGCCTGGGCCCATCTCGACCTGATGGCCTGGAACGGCGCGTCCCGGCCCGGCCGTCCCGAGGGCGGCGAGGCGCTGGCGCTGCGCGCCCTGTTCCGGGCGATCGCCGGGCGCTTCCCGCCTCTATGACAAAATGCCGGGTCGGCATGTCGGCCATTGCCGGATGTCCCCGCCTCGGCTAAAAGATTTCGTCGTCGCAACGAACGGGTTGGTGATGGGTGTTTCCCTGAAGGCAGTGCAGGCGCTGAATCTGTGGCGCGGGGCCATCGTCGAGAGCGTGCGTCGGGATGCCCCCGACCTGTCCGCCCGGCAGATGGCGCTGCTGCTGACCGTCTATCTGACGCCGCCGCCGCACACGGTGCGGGGCCTGGCCGCCACCCTCGACGTCTCCAAGCCGGCCATCACCCGCGCCCTGGACCGCCTTGGCGAGTTCGGGCTGGTCAAGCGCAAGACCGACGATCAGGACCGCCGTTCGGTCCTGATCCAGCGCACCGTCAAGGGGTCGGTGTTCCTGCGCGAGTTCGGCGACGTCATCGTCGCCGCCGCCGCCGAGGGCATGGGGGCGGAAGGCGGCCCGGCGGGCGGCTGACCGCCCGTCTCCTACCGCATCAATCCTTCGCTCAGCCGGACCAGCTGGACGAATTCCGTCCGCCAGCCGTGGGGGTCGTCGCCGCGCGCGCCCTGGGCCAGTTCCGCCGCCTTGGCGGCGCTCCAGCCGACATTGGCGTCCCTGCGCAGCAACTGGGCGAAGCCGGCTACCGCCACGGCGAAACGGACGTCCTCGGGGGCCTGGTCCACCGTGGTGACCATGTCGGCGACGCTGATCGGTCGCTGCATCATGGCGCTGGTCCTTGCGCCCGGCGCCTTGCCGCGAATCTTGAGGAAGGCGATTTCGCCGGAATAGGCCTTGGCCGACCGGGTTTCCTTCTTGTAGCGCAGCGGCTCGACCATGCGGCCCGCGCCGCCGGCGGGGATGAACTCGTAGATGGCGGTGACGGAATGGCCGCTGCCGATCTCGCCGGCGTCGACCCGGTCGTTGGCGAAGTCGGAACGGTTCAGCAGGCGGGTCTCGTAGCCGATCAGGCGGTATTCGGCCACGGCGGCCGGATTGAACTCCACCTGCACCTTCACGTCGTCGGCGATGGGAAACATGGTCGAGCCCAGATCCTCGGTCCACACCTTGCGGGCTTCCTGCAAGCTGTCCACATGGGCGGCCTGACCGTTGCCGGCCTGGGCCAGCGACTGCATCAGCGAATCGTTGAGATTGCCGATTCCCACCCCCAGGATGGTCAGGTAGATGCCGGTCCTGCGCTTGTCGGCCACCATCCGGGTCAGCCGCTTCGGATCGGTTTCGCCCACGTTGAAGTCGCCGTCGGTGACCAGCACGATCCGGTTGACCGCCCGGGCGTCGAACATCTGTTCCGCCAGCCGGTAGGCGGTCTGGATGCCGGTGCCCCCGGCGGTGCCGCCCGCCGCCTGCAACGAATCGAACGCGGCCATGATCCTGGCGGTCTCCGAGCCCGGCGTGGGGTCCAGCACCACCCTGGTGTCGTTGGCGTAGCTGACGACGGCCACCGAATCCTCGGGCCCGAGGCCATCGCCCAGCTGGCGCATGGCGGTCTTGATCAGCGGCAGCCGGTCCTCGGACTGCATCGAGCCGGAAACGTCGATCAGGAAGGTCAGCCGCGCCGGCGGCCGCCTGTCGCGGGGAATGTCCCAGCCCTTGATGCCGATATGCAGCAGGCGGGCGTTGTCGTTCCACGGCGACGGCAGCACCGTCACCGAGGGCTGGAATGGCGTTGCCGCGCTCTTGGGGCCGGGATAGGCGTAGGGGAAGTAGTTGACCATCTCCTCGACCCGCACCGCTTCCGGCGGCGGCAGCCGGCCGGCCCTCAGGGTGCGGCGGACATAGGGGTAGGACGCGGTGTCGACGTCGATGGCGAAGGTGGAGACCGGCTGGTCCGCCGCCGCCTGCCAGCCGTTGGCCGGAACGTCGGGGAAGCGTTCGCCGCCGCCGCCCGCCCGGATGCCCGGCGAGGGCATGGCCATGGCGGGCATCGCCCTGGCCTCTGACGGAGAGGCGGCCTTGAACGGCGTGGTCGAGCCCGCGCCCCCGACCGGGCGGGGTTCGGATTTTTCCAGGAAGGGATCGCGGCCGCTGCCGCAGGCGGCCAGGGCGATGCCGGCGACGAGAACGACGACGAGCGGCACTATCCGACGGTTCGACATGACGCCTTCCTCCCATCAGGCCCGATCCGGGCGCGAATCCCGCATGGCCGGCGCGATGCGGCGTCAGGAACCCTGCTCCGGAATCATGGCGCCATTATGATGGCGGTTTCCGTTACTTGATCACTCCGGCATCGAAGTAATAGGCCGACGCGCCGCCGTGCAGCTGGATGCCGGTGCGTTCCAGGGCGCTGGCCGACAACTGGACCAGCTTGCCGCGCGGATGGCTTTCGGCCAGCAGCTTCTGGGTGCTGGGATGCCACAGCGCCCGCGTCACGCCATAGATCAGTTCGTCGGGCTGGGCGGCGCCGGTGATCAGCATGACGCCCAGGTCCAGCGTCCTCACCTCGGCGTCCACGCCCTTGTAGGTGTCGGCGGGAATGGCCGAGGCGGTCAGGAAGGGATGCTTGGCCCGCATCTTGTCGATTTCCGGCCCGTCCAGGGGAACCAGGGCGATGTCGACCCGCTGGGCGAGGTCGGCCAGGGCGGGCACGGGATAGCCGTCGACCACCAGCATGGCGTCCAGCTTGCCGGCCACCAGGGCGTCGGCGGCGGCGCCCGGCTTCATCGGGGTCAGCTTGACCTGGGCCTCGGGCAGGCCGAAGGCGCTCAGCAGCATGCGGCCGTGGACCTGTTCGGCGGCATCCTTGTCGCCGAACGAGACCCGCTTGCCCTTGAGGTCGCGGACCGAGGCGATGGCGGCGTCCTTGCGCGTCACCAGATGCAGGCTTTCGGGGTAGAGCATGGCGATGGCGCGCAGGTTCTGCACCGCGCCCTTGCCCTTGTAGAGGCCGGTGCCGTGATAGGCCCAATAGGCGATATCGGCCTGGACCAGGGCGGCGTCCATCCGCTTGGCGCCGATGGCCTCCACATTGGCCAGGGACCCGCCGGTGGACTTGGCCACCGCCACCATGCCGGGCACGCCGCACGACCCGCCCTTGTCGCATTCCCGCGATCCCGGCGGATTGCTGATGGCGTTGGCGATCAGGCCGCCGATGGAAAAGCGGGTCTCGCCCGTCGGGCCGGTGCCGATCTGGAAAAATCGGATGTCCTGCGCCGCCGCGTCGCCGGGACCGGCGGCAAGGGTGGCGAGAATCGCCAGCGACGCCAGGGCCGTTCGCCGGAAAGGACCGAATCGCATCGGAACAGGCACGTCGAAATCCCCCTTGCTTTCCCGCTCCGCCCAGGTGGCGGTCCCGTCGGCCGATCCTATCACAGAGCCGTAATATCAATAAATCATGATATGACGGTCCGGCGCATGAAGGTCGGGCATCGTTCGGGCGGACACATCTTCTTCATTGCGATTGGCGTCAAAGCAGGCAGAATGTCCCCCGGACAATCGGGGGTGTTCCTGGGGAATGTCTGACGACGACGGACTTAAGCCGATCAATGACAGCGACATGGATTCCATGTTCGTGCTGCCGCTGTCGATCATCCCGCTGCAAACGCCGGCCCTGCAATCGGCGAAGCTGATCAAGAACGTGCGCCTGCGCAGCGCCGTCGAGATTTTCTCCGACGCCCAGACCGGGTCGGGCCAGGTGGACGTCGAGGCGCTGCCGGCCATGTTCGGCTGGCCGGCCGATCAGGTTCACCCCGATCTCGGCATTCTGCGCCGGCTGGCCTTGCTGCCCAGCTACGACGTCTATTCCCTGCGCATCAGCCTGCGCGAGCACGGCATCCCGGTGAACGACTACGCGGCGCTGAAGCTGTCGCCCGAAAAGGCGGGGGAACTGACCCGCTACATGATCATGTTCACCCGGCCGCTGATGAAGATGATCTATTCGGGCGAGGAGGTGAAGGTCGACACCTATGACGACCTGATGAAGCTGTTCCGCGATCCCGACATCAAGAAGGCCCGCCAGCGCCTGGAAACCATGGCGCAGAGCCTCAACATCGATGTCTTCGACGTGCCCCGCTTCCTGGAGGATTACGGCGACACCTTCATGTCGCTCAGCTATTTCCGCCACTGCCTGGACCGGCTGGAACCCTATTTCACCGCCGCCGTCCAGTCCATGGGACCGATCCGCAGCCACTTCCAGCTCAAGCAGAACAACAATCTGATGAAGACCTGCGACCCTCACCATCCATC
>NZ_LR746532.1:0-58234 GCF_902729425.1 Magnetospirillum sp. SS-4
TGACCTGATGGGGCAGATCATGCAGTCCAAACTGCATGGCGCCGAAGGGAAGGCCATCGCCGCCGCTGAAATAGTGGCAGCCATGCCGGTGGTCAAGAAGGCTTTCGCCGCCCGCGACCGCGCCCAGCTTCTGGCGGCCACCCAGGACGCCTATCAGGTGCAGCATGAGAAATACGGCATCAGCCAGGCCCAGTTCCATCTGGCGCCGGCCGTGTCGTTTCTCAGGGTGCATCGCCCTGATAGATTCGGAGACGATCTGTCCAAGGCCCGGCAGATGGTCGTCGAGGTCAATCGCAGCAACGGAATCCGCAAGGGAATCGAAATTACGAGCACGGGTATCGGCGTGTTCGGCACGATGCCGGTGGCCGATGAAGCCGGCAAGCCCATCGGCAGCTTCGAGATGGGGTTTGAAATCGAGCCGCTGCTGGAGGAAATCAAGAAAGCGTACGGCTTTGAAGTGGGGTTCTTCGTTGACGAGAAAATTCTGCGGGAGACCGCAACCCACATCAAAGGCGATATCTTCAGCGACCAGAAACGGGTCGGCTCCTTCGTCAGGTTCAGTTCGACTCACCCTGACTTGCTGAAGGCGCTGGTGACCGACGGCGTTATCAATGTGACCGAGCAGACGCACTACCTGCACGAGGTGAACGGCGTGCCGTACGGCGTGCTGCTTCAGCCGGTTTATGACTATGCCAAGAAGCCGATCGGAGTCATGGCCATAGCCGCTGATTTCACCGATACCCGTTCCGCCGATGGCCAGGCGGTGGTGTGGCAGATATTGTTGGCGCTGGTATCCGGCGTATTGCAGATCGGCGTCATTCTGGTCATGGTCCGGGGCAAGATCCTGCGTCCGCTGGAAGTTCTGAACGAGCGCGTCGCAGCCCTGGCCGATGGGGCCGAGGGCCGCGACCTTCCCGAAGCCTTGTGCGGTGAAATGCAGGTTCTGGCGGAAAGCTGCGAACGTCTTGCCGCGCGGGCGGCGGGCGAAGCCGGCAAAGGGGATGCGCCATGATCCGCGCCGTCTTCCGCGCTTCAGGACCGTTTCTGGCGATTCTGCTGGGGGTTGCCGCCGGCATCGCGACGTTGGCGGCGACGGCAGATGCGAAGCCTCCGGAACCGGCTCTGTCCTCCGTCGGCGCTCCGCCGCTGACTTCGATTCCCACCGGGAAGGGACTGCCGGTCGTCGTCCGGACCGGCCTGTTCGTCAATCACGTCGAATCCTTCGACGACAATAAAGGGACCTTCGAGGCGACCACCGATTTACGCCTGACCTGGTTCGACACCAGATTACGCTACCCCGCCGAAGAGGGGCTGCACGGTTACAAGGAATACCGCGCCTCGGCGGCGGAAGAAGAGCTTGCCAGGATTTGGACCCCACGGATACGGCATCTGAACCGCGTCGGCGAACCCTCGTTCATCGAAAGGCGATTGCGGCTTTTTCCCAACGGAATGGTCGAGGTCATCGCCCGCACCACGGCGGTCTATAAGGTGACGGTCGACACCACGAAATTTCCGTTCGACCGTCAGGCGCTGCCAATCGAACTGATGGTGCACGAAGACACGGTCGAGACGGTGGACATGGATTTCACCAGCGATGATGTCAGCTTCAGCCGCGTCGCCAAGTCCGTCGAGATCGGAGGGTGGACGCCCGGCCTGGTGAGACTGAACCGCGATCTCGTCAAGGGCTGGAACGGCGATCGTTACGCCAAGGTGGCGGTGATGATCGATGTCGGGCGGGTCGCCGTCGAATCCCTCTCCACCATTTTCATCCCGCTGTTCGCTTCGCTGCTGATTCCCTTCCTGGCGACCTGGATGAACAAGGCCGTAGAGGGAGAGTTCGAGGTCGAAGCGTTCGAACTCGGCAACGTCATCATCGGCGGACTGTTTGCCGTAATCGCCCTAAGCTTCACCATCAGTTCCGCGTTTCCGGCGCTTATGGCGGGCGACAACACGGTCACGCGGCTTCTCGCCTTGAATTACGTCGCCCTGGCGGTCGGCACGATAATCACGGTGGTGTTTTACCGCTATCGCCTTCCGGCCACCTGGTTCGGTCCTTACGTGCAGGAACAAGCGTTCGGTTTCCTGTCCTGGGCCTTTCCAGTTCTGTTCATCGCCACCGGCGTGGCATTCGTCATGATCGCGGCGGCATAGTCGCCGGCCGAGGGTGGATAAGGGGGATTTTTGTAAATGGATGCGACAACAGCTCCGGTCGGGGTGTGCGAGAGAGCCGGCAAGTGGGTGGAAAGCAGTCAGATACAGCTTTTCATCACGGTCCTGATCATCATTAACGCCATCATTCTCGGCCTTGAAACCTCGGCCGTCGTGGTGGCGCATGTTGGCCCGTTCCTGAGCATTCTCGATGACGCCATCCTGGGTGTCTTCATCGTTGAACTCACCTTGCGCATCGCGTATCGGCGGGCGGAGTTCTTCAAGGATGGCTGGAGCCTGTTCGATCTGGCCGTGGTGTTGATTGCCGTTTTGCCGACCGGCCCGGGCTTGGCGGTTCTACGGTCGTTGCGCGTTCTGCGCGTGTTGCGTCTGATCACGGTCTTGCCGCGCCTGAAGATGATTGTCCAGGCACTGCTGTCGTCGCTGCCGGGATTGGGAATGATCGCGCTGCTGCAAAGCCTGCTGTTCTATGTGGCCGCCGTCATTTCCACCAAGACGTTCGGCGAGGATTTTCCCGAATGGTTCGGCTCTTTGGCTGCGTCTCTCTATAGCCTGTTCCAAATCATGACCCTGGAAAGCTGGTCCATGGGTATCGTCCGCCCGGTAATGGAGAAGTTTCCCTTGGCCTGGGTGTTTTTTGTTCCGTTCATCCTGATTGCCACCTTCACCATGCTGAATCTTTTCATCGCAGTGATCGTCAACGCCATGCAAACCTTGCATGAACAGGAACGCGGCGAGATCGAGCATGACATTCAAGATATTGCCCACAAGGAATCGGCGGCGATCCTTGCGGAGGTGAAGGACCTGAGGGCCGAGATCGCCGCCTTGCGGCAGGACATGCAAGCCCGGCGGCAAGATTAGGGCAAAGGTACGGTTAGCCCCAAGATGGCCGGTGCGGCGAGCCCCATATCCGCACCACCCTGATGGATCGGATTTGGCTCTGGATCAATGAAAAGGGTCTTTGCCTTCGTGACAGCGTGGGAAATCCGGGGTAAACCTCCGGCCATCCTGCGAGAGGGAAGATCATGCTGAAGCGGCTTTACGACTGGATGATGGACAAGGCGGCGCATCGGCACGCCATCTGGTGGCTGGCGGCGGTATCCTTCATCGAAAGCTCGTTCTTCCCCATTCCGCCCGACGTCATGCTGATTCCCATGGTGATCGCCGCGCCCACCCAGTGGCTGCGCATCGCCATGATCTGCACCCTGTCCTCGGTGGCCGGCGGCTATCTCGGCTACGCCATCGGCTACTTCGCCATGGACAGCATCGGCGCGGCGATTCTCGGCGCCTTTCACCTGAACGACAAGTTCCTGGCGCTGAAGCCGATCATTGACGAGTGGGGGGTGTGGTTCATCATCATCAAGGGGATGACGCCGATTCCCTACAAGCTGGTGACCATCACCGCCGGCGCGTTCGATTTCGATCTGGCCAACTTCACCTTCGCCTCGTTCCTGGCGCGCGGCATGCGGTTCTTCCTGGTGGCGGCGCTGCTGTGGAAATTCGGCCCGCCGATCCGCGACTTCGTCGAGACCCGTCTCAAGCTGGTGACGACGGTGTTCGTCGTCCTGCTGATCGGCGGATTCTTCGTGGTCAAGCTACTCTGAGGCGTTCTGGCGGGATTTGGCGGCGGCGCCCTCGGCGAAATGCCAGGCCAGCAATGCCGGCAGGCCCAGCAGCAATTCGCGGCCGCGCTTGAGCAGGGACACCGCCAGGGCGATTTCGGTCGGCAGGCCCAGCAGGGCGCCGACGATCATGTAGCCGCCTTCCTGAACCCCGATGGCCGCCGGCACCATGAAGGCGATGCTGCGGATGGCGAAGATGATGCTTTCCAGGGCCAGGACGTCGGCGAAGTCGAGGGGGTGGCCCAGCAGATGCAGCGCTACCCAGGCCTCTCCCGCTCCGGCGATCCAGGCGGCGACATGCCAGGCCACCGACGATAGAACCCGGCGGCGGTCGGCATAGACGGCGTGGATGGCGGCATGGATGCCGGCATCGGCATCGGGAGCCTCCCAGGTCCGGGGCATCAGCCGCGACGGCAGGGTTTCGAGAAAGCGCGTCAGCGCCGAGCGTTGCAGCGCCACGAAGGCGGCCAGTCCCGGCACGCTCAGCGCCATGGCGATCAAGGCCCAGCGGGTGACCTCGGATTCGGGATAGTTGCGCAGCCACAAGGCGACGCCAAGCAGGCTGAAGATGGCCTGGGCGACGGCTTCGGCGGTGACGTCGACCACGACGACTGCGCTGGCGTCGGCGGTTCGCATCCCCCGCGCCGCCAGCAATCTGACCCCCGCCACCTCGCCCGACAGCGGCAGGAAGCCGGCCAGTTCGCCGATGCCGTCGCGAATCCAGCGCCCCATCACGAACAGCCGCAGCGGCAGGCCGGTTTGCAGGACGTTCCAGCCGAGGCCGCACAGCGTCATCGGCAGCATGTGGTAGAAGGCCAGAATGACGACCCCGGTCCAACCGGCGGTGTCCAGCGCTCCCTTGACGTCGCCGAAGCCCTCGCGCAGCCACCATGCGACGCCGAGAACGACGCCGATCAGGGCGAGGCGCAGGACCGCCGCCGTCATGCCCGCTCGGCTTCCCTGGCGAAGGTGGTCAGGACGATGCCGCCGTCTTGCACCTTGGCGCGGTTGCCGGCGTCGGTCAGGGCCGAATACTCGTCGGCCACGCGGTAATGCGGCGGCATCGGACGTTCGTCCCAATGGCGGGTGGCGGGATGGCTGTAGATTTCCGTCAGTCCCTCGGGCAGCGCGTCGAGGAAGTCGCCGACCGTTCCGGCATCCATGGCGCCGGAATCGTTGAGGCCGAAGGCCTGTCCGTTGGCGATCAGGCCGGCCTGCTCCACCCTTTTCCGCATGCGCTCCGTCCGGCGCCAGTGGAAGATTCCGTTGAACAGCCGAAGGCCCAGGCGGTTCCGGCGCGCCCGCCACGACGGCAGCGGCGGTTCCCACGGGATACGGATGCCGGGCGCCCCGTATTCCACCGCCAGATCCAGCATCAGGTCGAACACGGTGGGATGGAGATGGTAATGGTGGTGACTGTCCACATGGGCCAGGGGCAGGCCGGTGGCCTTGAACAGCTCGAACTGGGCCCGTATTTCGGCGGCGACCTGATTCCGCACCGTCCTGGACAGGTAGATGCGGGTGCCCAGCCGCACCAGATCCAGGGTGAAGTGGCCGTTCGCGTCCACCAGATCGGGAATCTCGGACGGCGGCAGGGCGGGAACGCCGTCCACCAGCGTCATGTGCAATCCGACGCCCAGCGACGGCAGCGCCCTGGCCCGCCGGACGGCATCATCCCGGGCGGCTTCGGTCACCATCAGGCTGGCGGCGGTGAGGATGCCGTTGACGTGGGCGTCCTCCACCGCGTCGTTGACCGGCAGGGAGCGGCCGAAATCATCGGCGGTGACAATCAGCCGTCTGCTCATGGCCTGGGCTTTCCGACGAGGTGGACCAGGGCCGGCAGCACCAGGAAGGTCGCCGCCACCGTCATGGCCAGCGACAGGGTCAGCAGCAGGCCCATGGAGGCGGTGCCGAGATGGGGCGACAGCGCCAGCGAGCCGAAGGCCGAGGCGGTGGTGAGGGCGCTGAACAGGACCGCCCGGGCGGTCGGCGATTGCAGATGGTCGGCGAGGCCATTGCGCCAGTTGACCACGAAGTAGATGTTGAAGGCGACGCCGATGCCCAGCAGCAGCGGCAGGGCGATGACATTGGCGAAGTTGAGGGCGATGCCGAGGAGGTGGGCGGCGATCACCGTTCCCATCGCCCCCACCAGCAGCGGGGCCAGCACCAGCAGCGAATCCAGCATCCGGCGCAGCATCAGCCACAGCAGCAGGCCGATGGCCACCAGGGCGGTGGCGGCGGCGATGGCGAAGGCGCCGATGACCACCCGGCCGGATTCCTCCATGGTGATGGGCGGGCCGGCGACCAGCGGCGTCACCGCCTTGACCGCGTCGGCGAAACGGCCGCGGGCGGCCTGGTCGGACATGTGTTCCTTGGGCAGGACGCGGATGCGGGCGCGCCCATCGGCGGCGATCCAGTCGGCCTTGAGATCGGGCGGCAAGGTCTCCAGGCTGACCGGCCCGACGTCGAGGCTGCGGCGCAGGCTTGACACCAGCGTGGCGAGGCCGGCGGCGCCGGCCCGTTGCAGCGCCTCGGCCGCCTCGGGGCCGGCGGCGGCGATGCGGCGAAGATTGCCGGCCAGGGATTGCGACGGCTGGTGCCCGGGGGCGGTGGCGGCCAGTTGCTCGGCCACGCCGGCGATGGTGGCGCGCAATTCGTCCGGCGTCGGCGGCGGCATCGTCGTGGCCGGCGACAGGGTCGGTCCCAGAACGGTGGCGATGTCGGCGATGATCGCCAGCTTCTCGTCCTGCGCCTCGGGAACGAAGGTGTTGATGGTCATGGCGCGCAGCACCAGCGGCGAGTCCTCGAAGCGATCGGCGAGGGCCGGCATCTCGGCCAGCGACGGCGCCAGCGCCTCGACGGCGTAGACGCCGGAATCCGGATTTCTCGCCATCTCGAAGAAGGTTGCCACCGCCTCGGCCTTGGGGTCCTGAAGGTTCAGCGGATCGAAATCAAGCGGCAATGTCGGCAGCAGCGCCGCTCCCGCCGCGCTCACCAGGGCGGCGGCGGCGACGATGGGCCTCGCCCGCCGCTTCACCCAGGAATCGGCGGAGGCCAGGGGAAAGCCCACGGCCCCCTTTTCCGCCGGCGGCTTCAGCAGGGCCAGCAGGGCGGGCAGCACGGTGAAGGAGGTCGCCAGGGCGATCATCATGCCCATGCCGGCGATCAGCCCCAACTGGGACACGCCGGTATAGGCGGTGGGCAGGAACGACAGAAAACCGGCCGCCGTGGTGATGGCGGCCAGCGACAGCGGCGCCATCATGGTCCGGGCGGTGGTCAGGACCGCCTGGGAGGACGGGACGCCGTGAAAGCGTTCGGCGCGGTAGGCGGTGACGAACTGGATGCCGAAATCCACTCCCATGCCGACGAACAGCACCGCGAAGGCGACCGAGATCGGATTGAGGGTGCCGATGGCGAAGGCGGCGAAGGCGGCGGTGGCGATCAGTCCCATCATCAGGCTGATCATGATGGCGGCCACCACCCGGGCGGAGCGCACCGCCCAGAACAGCAGGCCCAGCACCGCCAGGATCGACAGCGGCCCGGAAATCTCGATGCCCTCGGCCACGGTGGCGAAATTGGCGTCGGCCAGGGCCACCGATCCGGTGATGCGGATGCGGTAGCCCCGTTCCGGCAGCAGGTCCAGGGATTCGGCGGTGCGGCGGATCAGGCGGTCGGCATCCGCCCCGGCCTCCAGCGCTCCGTAATTCAGCGCCGGCTGGACCAGCAGGATGCGCCGGGGCTCGTCGCGGCGTTCTCCTCCGGCCATCATGGACTGCCAGTCCACCGGCTCGGCCCGTCCGCCGCCGGCGATGGCGGCGGCGGCTTTGTCCAACTGGCGGATCAGCGGCTCCATGTCCTCTATCCTGGCCTGGCCGCGGGCGACGCCCTGGAGGATCATCTCCACCGACGACAGCAATCCGCGTAGGCTGGGGTCGCGCGCCACCGCGCCCAGCATGGGCTGGGCCCGGATCAGCTTGTCCGCCATCTCGCCAAGTTCGGAAGCCGACAGGAACAACAGGCCGTGACGGCGGAAGAACATCTCCTCCGACGGACGGTTCACCCGCAGGATCAGGCCGGTCTCGGCCGCCAGGGCCGCCGCCAGCCGTTCCACCGCGTCTTCCGCCAGATCGGGGGAGGGGGCGTCCAGCATCACCACCATGCGGTCGGTGGATTGGGGAAACGCCCGGTCGACCACCCGTTCGGCCTGGCGGAACGGCAGGTCGGCCGAGATCAGCTTGCTTTCGTCGGTGTCCATGGAGAGATGGGTGGCGGCATAGGCGGCCAGCAGCCCCGATGCGACCAGCGACAGGATCAGCACCGCCACCGCGTGCCGCCAGCACCATTCCACCACCACCACCGTCAATCGACCCAGCATTCCGTGACCCGCGATCCGAATTCACACAAGGCGCGGGGACTGTGCCCGCAAGGGGGCCGCAGGGCAAGCGCGATCAGGGCGGGGCGGCCATGTCAGATCAGGAACAGGTTATCCAGCGCCTTGAACAGATCGTCGGCGAAGCTGGCCCCCTTGAACAGGACCGGAACGCGCTTGGGCAGCAGTTTGAGGGACTCGTCGTCCTTGTCCAGGCTGGTGATCACCGCCAGGGGGATGTTGCGGGTGGACGGCATCGCCGACAGCGCCATGGCGAGATCGATGCCTTCCAGTTCCGGCATCACCGCCGATATGATCACCAGATCGGGCTTGGTCTGCACCACCATGGCGAAGGCGTGGAGCGAATCCGGCATCATGGAGACGCGATAGCCGCATTGCTGCAACTCGCGTTCGACGAAGCGCGTCTGCGCCCCCGGCGGCATCACCAGCAGCACCTCGACATTGCGGATCTCGATGTCGCCCAGGTCGAAGCCGAGCTTGGCCGGAAGTCCCCGGACCAGGGTGGCGGGGTCGCGTTCGCGTTCGATGTCTTCCCTGCCCTGGGCCAGCCGGGTCATCAGGTCGAAATACCCGATGACGTCGTCCCACAGGCGTGGCGGGGCGATCTCGGGGGCGTTGGTCAGGTACTCGTCCAGGCGGTGGGCGACGGTGGCCAGGCGATGCATGGTGAAATTGGCGGCCTGGCCGCGCAGCAGCACGGCGGCGCGGCGGCAATCGGTGATGACGCCGCGCAGGTCCCGGTGGCCGTTGCGGGCGGCATCGAAGGCCATGTCCAGGGATTGCAGGGTTTCGGTCAGTTCGTCGATGAATTCGAGCCGAAGCTGCTCGACGACTTCCTGGGCGGCCTTGCCATGGTGATTGCTTCCGGGATCAGACATGCATCAGGACTCTCTATCCAGAGTTCGCATTCCCCCGAGACCCGGACGGCAGTGTAGTCGAGCTTGTCCCCCGTGACCACGGATTTAGAACGGACGAAAGACAACGCCCGGCGGCCCCCGGTGAAGGGGGGCGCCGGGCGGGCGGGAATGCGGTCTCAGAACATGGATGCCAGGACGCGGTCCGGCGGATGGTGGCCGTCGGCGAAGGTCTTGATGTTGATCAGCACCTTTTCGCCCATGTCGATGCGCCCCTCGATGGTGGCCGAGCCGAGATGGGGCAGCAGCACCACGTTGTTGAGCGACAGCAGTTTCGGGTTAACCGCCGGTTCGTGCTCGAACACGTCGAGGCCGGCGCCGGCCAGATCGCCCCTGATCAGCATGCGGGTCAGCGCGTTCTCGTCGACGATCTCGCCGCGCGCCGTGTTGACCACGTAGGCGTGCTTGGGCAGCACCTCCAGCCGGCGGGCGGACAGCAGGTGGAAGGTGGCCGGAGTGTGCGGACAATGGACGGTGACCACGTCCATGCGGGCCAGCATCTGGTCCAGGCTTTCCCAGTAGGTGGCCTCCAGCTCGGCCTCGATGTCGGGATGGACCTTCTTGCGGTTGTGATAGTGGATCGACATGCCGAAGGCCTTGGCGCGCCGCGCCACCGCCTGGCCGATGCGGCCCATGCCGATGATGCCCAGGCGCTTGCCCCAGATGCGGTGGCCCAGCATGAAGGTGGGACCCCAGCCCTTCCACTCGCCCGAGCGGATCAGGCGCTCGCCCTCGGAGATGCGGCGCGGCACCGCCAGGATCAGGGCCATGGCCATGTCGGCGGTATCCTCGGTCAGGACGCCGGGGGTATTGGTGACGGTGATGCCGCGCTGCCGGGCGCTGGCCAGGTCGATGTGATCGACGCCGGTTCCGAAATTGGCGATCAGCTTCAGATTGGGACCTGCCTGCGACATGATGGCGGCGTCGATGCGGTCGGTGACGGTGGGGACCAGCACGTCGGCGTCCTTGATCGCCTCGATCAGCTCGGCCTTGGTCATGGGATGGTCATCGACATTCAGCCTGGTGTCGAACAGTTCCATCATCCGGGTTTCGATGACGTCGGGCAGCTTGCGGCTGACCACGACGACCGGCTTCTTGTGTGGCATTTTCTCTACTCCTCCCGGTGCCTGTTCTCACGACCTAGCAACTCGGAGTGGGCTTGTCCATAGCCGTTTTTCCCACTCGGCCTCCACCCGCCTTGACCGACGGGTCCGGGCCGCTCCTATAATGCGGCCGGAGGGACGATGAAGTCGAGATGGTCCGGGGGAATGGTGAAACTGCTTTTGCCGGCATGCGTGCTGCTCACGGCAGCCTTGTCCGTGGCGGGGGCGGCCGAGACCAGTGGCCTGCCGCTGCCGCGCTTCGTTTCCCTGCGCTCGGACGAGGTCAATCTGCGTGCCGGTCCGGGGCAGCGCTACCCCATCGACTGGATCTATGCCCGCAAGGACCTGCCGGTGGAGGTGGTCGCCGAGTTCGAAGCCTGGCGCAAGATTCGCGACTGGCAGGGAACCGAGGGATGGGTGCATCAGAGCATGCTGTCGGGGCGGCGGATGATGGTGGTGATCGGCGGACAGCGCCAGTTGCGCGGTTCCGATTCCGATTCCGCCGATACCCTGGCGGTGGTGGAGCCCGGCGTGCTGGGGCGTCTGCTGCAATGCCCGCGCAACCGCGATTATTGCCGGGTCGACGTGGGCCAGACCCAGGGCTGGCTGCGCCGTGACGAGATATGGGGGGTCTATCGCGGCGAGTGGCTGGAGTAGGGCGATCCAGTCAAAGCGGATAAAATTTTATCAATCCTATTCTAAAGTATTGATAAAATCCCCTGTCATATAACCTTTCAGTTAAGTTGTTCACTTTTTAACTATCCAGACGTATACTAACCGGCGTGGGGGTTGCGGATAGAATGTCCGGAACCGGTCACGAGGTGCCGCAGCCGGCATGGCCGGTCGCGACTGGCGGGGGAGGCGTCCATGACGCTCCGTACCGAACACTGCAACTTCCGACTGGTGTCGGATACCGGCCGGGCTCTGCTCGAAGCCGGCGACCCCAAGGCCCTGGTGGATTTCACCCGCAAGACACTGGCCTGCCCCCGCATGAGCGTCTGCCCCTTCGGCGATTACTGCACCATCCTCAGCGCCTCGCTGCTGTCCGAACACGGCAAGCAGCACGGCCATGACTGCATCGAGGGATAGGGCTCGCCGTTCATCCGGCGCTCACCGCGCCTTGTCCAGGGCGGCCATCACCTCGGCCTCGGTCAGGAGTTCCGACAGCGCCAGCCCGTCGGGGGCCGAGGGGCCGTAGACGGCGTTGAAGGGAATGCCGTAGCGGCCGAACGACGCCAGATAGCGCGAGATCGCCTCGTCGGGGCGGGTCCAGTCGGCCCGCATGGCGACGATTCCGGCCGAGGCCAGCCGCGCCGCCACCTCGCCACGCTCGATCACCGCCGCCTTGTTGACCTTGCAGGTGATGCACCAGTCGGCGGTGACGTCGACGAATACCACCTTGCCTTCCTTGATCCGGTCCCGAAGGGCGGCCTGGTCGAAGGCGACCCAGGGAACGGCCCCCCCGGCATCGTCGGATGGAGCCGGGGCCAGCGTCGCCGCCAGCACGGTTCCCAGCCACAGGGCGGTGGCGGCCAGCGCCACCCCCATGGCCTTGCGCGCGGTGACCATCCAGCGTCCCGGCCGGGGCATGCGGAGCGCCGCGTCGGGCCACGCCGCCACCACCAGGAAGGGAGCGGCCATGCCGAGGCCGAGGGCGGCGAAGATGGCGAGGATGTCCGATGAGCCGCGCGCCAGGGCAAAGCCGATGGCGGTGCCCAGGAACGGCGCCGAGCACGGCGTCGCCAGCAAGGTGGCGAAGGCGCCCGACAGGAAGTGGCCCAGCAGGGTGTGATGGGGAACGCCGTTGCCGCCCCGGTTCAGCAGCCAGACCGGCATGGGAATCTCGAACATCCCCCACAGATTGGCGGCGAACAGGCACAACAGCGCGATCATGGCGATCAGGAAGCCGGGCTGCTGGAACTGGATGCCCCAGCCGACCGCCATTCCGGCCTGCTTGACGGCGATGGCGGCCAGGGCCAGCGCCAGGAAGGACACGACGATGCCGGCCGACGACGCCAGGAAGCTGGCTCGCACATGGCCGCGCTCGCCGCCGCCATGGCCCAGCACGCCCAGCAGCTTGATGGACAGCACCGGCAGCACGCAGGGCATCAGGTTGAGGATCAGCCCGCCCAGCAGCGCGATGGCCAGCATGGCGGCCAGGCCGTCGCCGGCCGGGGCGGAAGGGGCCGGGGGGGCGCCGGCGACCGGCACGGCCTCGGCCTCCATGGAGCGCGGGCCGTCGGTCAGCGTCACCCGCAGGGCGGTGCCCAACAGGGGTTTCAGCACGGTTCCGGGGACGACCGGCGCCTCGATCACGGCGCGGCGGCGGTCGGACGAGAGGCTGACGCGGGGCTGGCCGAAGGCGGCGACATCCTCGGCCTCGACGAAGGCGTCCGGCCCGGTCAGGGGCTCGGCGGCGGCGAGGACGAGGCGCAGGATCGAGGAATCGCCCGCGCCGGCGGTCTCGACCGCTTCCAGGCTCAGGCCGTGGCGGCGGCCGTCGCCGGGAACCAGCGCCATGAACCGGCCGATATCGTGGGCGAAGGCCGAGGGGGCCGCCGCACCTTCCGGCAGGCTCAGGGCCAGATCCGCCTGTTGCGGCACGCATATCTGGGCGCAGGCGAGGAAATCCACAGATACCCGCAGGCCGACCGCCCGGCCGGGAGAGGGCAGGGGAATGTCCAGCGGCAGCACCACCTCGCCGGCATAGCCGTGGTTCTGCAATCCGGCCAGGACGAAGCGGTGCGGCGCCGGCCAGTGCAGCCGGGGCGTTCCGGCATTGGTCGACCCGCTCCAGTCCAGGCGGGGCGGATAGCCGGCATCGCCGGGGCTGCGCCAGTAGATCTTCCAGCCCGGCTCCATCTTGAAGTGCAGTCCGGCCCTCAGGCCGTCGGACTGGCCGGCGGCGGTGACCGCGGCGACCAGCCGGACCTTGGCGGATTCGCTGCTCGCCCAGTCCGAGGCCCCCGGCTCGGCGGCGGCGGCGGTTCCCATCAGGGCGGTCCAGCTCAGCAGGGCGGCGGCGATGGTTCGAAGCATGGTCATGGCTACATCTGTACCTGGGTGCCCAGTTCCACGACCCGGCCGGCGGGAACCCGGAAGAAATCGGTGGCGCTGACGGCGTTGCGGCTCATGACCACGAACAGGCGCTCGCGCCATTCCGCCATTTCGGGATGGGGGGCCGAGACCAGGGTCTCGCGCCCCAGGAAGAACGAGGTGTCCATCATCTCGAACTCCAGGCCGAACGCCTTGCACAGCCGCAGCACCTTGGGAATGTCCGGCTCCTGCACGAAGCCGTAGCGCACGGTGATGCGGTAGAAGCCCTCGGCCAACCCCTCCACCACCACCCGGTCGCGGGCCGACACCCGGGGGATGTCCTCGGTGATCACCGTCATGAACACCACCCGCTGGTGCAGCACCTTGTTGTGCTTCAGGTTGTGCAACAAGGCGATGGGGACGGTCTCGGCGTCGCCGGTCATGTAGATGGCGGTGCCGCGGACCCGCAGGATGCTGGCCGAGTCCTTCTGCTGCTGCAAGAACAGGTCCAGCGGCATGGCGCCTTCGGCCAGGCGTCGGCCCAGGATCAGCCGGCCCTTGCGCCAGGTCGCCATCAGCAGGAACATCAGCGCCGCCGCCGCCAGCGGGAACCAGCCGCCATGGGTGAACTTCAGCAGGTTGGCGCCGAAGAAGGCCAGATCCACCATCAGGAACAGCGCTCCCACGGCAATGCATACCCCCAGCGGCCACCGCCAGCTGGCGCGGGCCACCACCAGGGCCAGCACCGTGGTGGCGGCCATGGTGCCGGTCACCGCGATGCCGTAGGCGGCGGCCAGGTTGCTCGACGTCTTGAAGCCGACCACCAGGGCGATGATGGCGGCCAGCAGCACCCAGTTGACGCGGGGGATGTAGATGTGGCCCTCCTCCTCGTCGGAGGTGTGGCGGATGTCGAGGCGGGGGGAGTAGCCCAGCTGCACCGCTTGGCGCGACAGCGAGAACACGCCCGAGATCACCGCCTGGCTGGCGATCACCGTCGCCATGGTCGACAGGATCACCATGGGATACAGCGCCCAGCCGGGCGCCAGCAGATAGAACGGGTTGCTGACCGCGTCGGGACGGGCGATCAGCAGCGCCGCCTGTCCAAGATAGTTCAGCATCAGGGCGGGCAGCACCAGGACGAACCAGGTCAGCTGAACCGGCAGCTTGCCGAAATGGCCCATGTCGGCGTACAGCGCCTCGCCGCCGGTCACCGCCAGCACCACCGCGCCCAGGGCGATGAAGGCGACCCAGCCGTGCCGCGCCATGAACGAGATGCCGTGGACGGGTGAGAGCGCCTTCAGGATTTCGGGGTGCTCGCGGATTTCCAGTCCCCCCAGGACCGCCAGGACCAGGAACCACACCACCATGACCGGGCCGAACAGGCGGCCGACCAGTTCGGTTCCATGCCGCTGGATCGAGAACAGGCCCACCAGCACCAGCAAGGTGAGCGGCACCACATAGGGCTCGAACGCCTTCGAGCCCACCTGAAGCCCCTCGACCGCCGACAGCACCGAGATCGCCGGGGTGATGACGCCGTCGCCGAAGAACAGGGCGGCCCCGATCATGCCCAGCGCCATCAGTAATCCCAGCCGGTTGCGGTCGGCGCCGGCGGCGCGCTGCGCCAGGGCCAGCAGGGCGAGGATGCCGCCCTCGCCGCGATTGTCGGCACGCATGACGAACAGCACGTATTTCAGGGTGACGACGATGATGATGGCCCAGAACACCAGCGAGGCGATGCCGTAGACGTTGTCGGGGGTCAGCGGCACGCCGTGATCCGGGTTGAAGCATTCCTTCAAGGTGTAGAGCGGGCTGGTGCCGATATCGCCGTAGACCACGCCGATGGCGGCCAGGGCCAGGGGGGCGAGACGGCGGGAATCCGGCTTGGCGGCGGGCGTTTCCATCAGATTTCGACCTGCGTTCCCAGCTCGACCACGCGGTTGCTGGGCAGATGGAAGTAATCCATGGCGCTGGTGGCCATGCGCGCCAGGGCGGCGAACAACTGGTCGGTCCAGCCCCTGATCCCCGGCTTGGGCAACGGGATCAGGGTCTCGCGCGAGACGAAGTAGGAGACCGACATCGGCTCGTAGAAGAAGCCCAGCTCGTCGCTGCGGGCATGGGCCAGCGCCTTGGGGATGTTGGGGCTTTCCATGAACCCGTAGCGCAGGAACAGCCGATGGAAATTGGGCGCCAGCAGCGTCGTCTCCAGCCGCCGCTCCTCGGCGACGAACGGAATCTCCTCCACCTGCACCGTCAGCAGCACCACCCGTTCGTGGATGATCTTGTTGTGCTTCATGTTGTGCAGCAAGGCGATGGGAACGCCCTCGGACGTGCCGGTCAGGAATACGGCGGTGCCGGGAACGCGCGGCACCCGGTCGGACAGGCTGGCCAGGAAGTCCGCCACCGGGAAGGCGTCGGCCCTGAGGCGGGCCAGCAGCCGGCGGCGGCCGTCCTTCCAGGTATTGAGGATCAGGAACAGCACGGCGCCCACCACCAGCGGGAACCAGCCCCCGTCGGGAATCTTGGTGGCGTTGGCCAGGAAGAAGGCCAGATCGACCACCAGGAAGCAGCCGACGAAGATCTTGACCTTGCGCGGGCTCCACTTCCAGATCAGCAGCATCACCGTGCCGATCAGCAGGGCGTCGATCACCATGGTGCCGGTCACCGCCACCCCATAGGCGGCGGCCAGGTTGCCCGACGTCTGGAACCCGACCACCAGGGCCATGACCGAGACCATCAGCAGCCAGTTGACCAGGGGCAGATATATCTGCCCCATCTCGTCCTTGGAGGTGTGGATGATCTCCATGCGCGGCAGCAGGCCCAGCTGGATGGCCTGGCGGGTCACCGAGAACGCGCCCGAGATCACCGCCTGCGAGGCGATGACGGTGGCGGCGGTGGCCAGGACCACCAGCGGCATCGCCATGGATTGCGGCGCCAGATTGAAGAACGGATTGACGATGGCCTCGGGATGGACCAGCAGCAGGGCGCCCTGGCCCAGATAGTTCAGCATCAGCGCCGGCAGCACGAACAGGTACCAGGCCAGGCGGATCGGCAGGCGGCCGAAATGGCCCATGTCGGTATAGAGCGCCTCGGCCCCCGTCACCGCCAGCACCACCGTGCCCAGCGCCAGGAAGGCGCGCCAGCCTTCGTGATAGATGAACAAGATGGCGTGATGGGGGCTGAGCGCCGCCAGCACGCCGGGGGCGAGGCCGATGTTCTTGATGCCGAGGACGGCCAGGGTGGCGAACCACGCCAGCATCACCGGGCCGAACATCCTGCCCATCAGGTCGGTGCCGTGCGACTGGATGGCGAACAGCACGAACAGAATCGCGATGGTCAGCGGCACCACCCATTGCGACAGGTGCGGCGCCGCCACCTGAAGCCCCTCGACCGCCGACAGCACCGAGATCGCCGGGGTGATGATGGAATCGCCGTAGAACAGGGCGGCGGCGAAGATGCCGAGCGCGCTCACCATGATCGGCAGCCGGCCGCGACCCTCGGCGGCATGGCTGACCAGGGCCATCAGCGCCAGGGAACCGCCCTCGCCGCGATTGTCGGCGCGCATGATGATGATGACGTATTTCAGCGAGACGATGATGGTCACCGCCCAGAAGATCAGCGACAGCACGCCCAGGATGTTGCCGCGGTCCAGCGCCAGCGGATGATGGCCGGCGAAGGTTTCCTTCATGGCGTAAAGCGGACTGGTGCCGATGTCGCCGAACACCACGCCGACGGCGGCGAGCATCAGCGCGGGCACGTTCCGGGACTTTCCGTCGCCGGGATGGGCCGTCATGGGCTTCCCCTGTGGTTCAACCCGCACATGCCTACCCGGAATGGCCCAGGAGTCAAGCGTCCTGACGATGAAGCAATTCGTCGACGAAGGCCGGAACCAGCTCCGACGCTGGTCCGGTGCGGGACTCGTGGAACAGGCCGGCGCCTTCGGACCTCTCCAGATTCAATTCCAGGGTGTGGGCGCGGCCGTGGCTGCGCACCTCGGCCACGAAGCCGGCGGCCGGATAGACGTGGCCGGACGTGCCGATGGAGACGAACAGGCCGCATTCCGACAGCGCCTCGGAAATCCGCCCCATCTCCAGCGGCATTTCGCCGAACCACACCACATGCGGGCGCAGGCTGCCGGCGCGGCGGCAATCGGGGCAGACATGGGCGCAATCGAGGTCGGCCCGCCACTCTCGCGGGCGGTTGCAATGGCGGCATCGGATCTTGAGCAATTCGCCGTGCATGTGGATCAGCGCGCGCGAACCGGCCCGTTCGTGCAGGTCGTCGATGTTCTGGGTCACCACCACGATGCGGCCGGGCCAGTCGCGCTCCAGCCGGGCCAGGGCGGCATGCGCCGGATTGGGGGCGATACCGTCGGAAATCAGGCTTCGCCGCCGGGCGTTGTAGAAGGCGTGGACACGCTCGGGATCGCGGCGGAAGCCTTCGGGGGTGGCGACGTCCTCCAGACTGACCCTGCTCCAGATTCCGTCACGGTCGCGGAAGGTATCGAGTCCGGATTCCTTTGAAATTCCGGCGCCGGTCAGGATGAGGATGGTGGTGTTCGAAGCTATGCCGATCATGCGGGACTCCTGGCGGATGGTCGGGTTCCAGTCTAGCCATAGGTCATGGAGGCGTCGATTGTCACATTTCAACGCTTCGTATTGGCAGAATCCGCCGTCATTATGAATGCTAATAATCAGAGTCCCGATCGGGACCGCCAGGGAGAGATCTATGTCCGAATTATCGCAGGATATGGCTGGCGGCGGCTCATCGCTTTCGTCACCGGCCAAGGAAAAGGCGGCCAAGCCCAGAAGCTGGCTGGGCGGCGCGGCGCGTGCCCTTGGACTCGGCGGTTCCGAAGCCGAATCGGCGTCGCGGCAGGGGGGCTTCGACTTCATCGCCCTGCACAGGTCGCTGGCCAGTCTGGAACGAAAGTCGGCAGCGGGCGAATAGGGCTTGCGACCTCCGCCGGGAGGGGTTAATTCCCAGACCCGGAGGGAAGGCGCCATGGTCAAGGTCTTGTTCGTCTGCACCGGCAATATCTGCCGTTCGCCCACCGCTCACGGCGTGTTCCGCGCCCTGGTCGAGCGCGAGGGGTTGTCCGGGCGAGTCGCGGTCGATTCCGCCGGCACCCATGCCTATCATGTGGGGGAACCTCCCGACCGCCGCTCGGCCGAGGCGGCGCGGCGGCGCGGCGTCGAGATCAAGGACTTGCGCGCCCGTCAGGTGGCGCTGTCGGATTTCCGCGACTTCGACCTGTTGCTGGCCATGGATCGCGGACATTTTCAGACGCTCCAGGCCAATTGCCCTGACGGTCTCGGGCCGCGTCTGGCCATGTTCCTGTCCTTCGCGCCCCATCTCAACCTGCTCGACGTGCCCGACCCCTATTACGGCGGTCCCGACGGCTTCGAGAAGGTGCTGGACATGATCGAGGCCGGTTCCGCCGGCCTGCTGGCCCATATCCGCGGGACCATGCTGTGACCGGGCCGTGAAATGGCGTGGAAAGCCGTGGGGAATTGACGCATAATTAAGGGGTCGGGGAGGCGATGCCTCCGCGCCTGGACGTTGGGCATGCCATGGCTGTCGAATTGGTCCCTTACGGATATCCTGAACCGGTCAGCTACCGACAGCGGGTCGCGGATGCGCGCCTGCCTTCCACCGACGGAATCCCGCGCGAGGTCGGCAGGCCGACCCCCTACGTCAATACCGGCGGCCTTGTCCTGGCCCAGGTGATATCCAAGTCGACCGAGGCGGTGGGGCTGGCCCTGACCGAGGCCAACGCGGAAGTCCGCGCCAGTTACCAGGGCTATGGCAGCACCGGCGCCGCGACCACGGACAGTTCTTCCGCCAGCCGCGGCACCAGGGTCGACATCACCGCCTGACGGCGGTCGCGGCTTTTTTCGCCACCCCGACTGGAATCGCTCTTGCCTAACGTCAAACCGCTTGGCCCTAGCGCCTGATATCACTATCTCTGTGCATCGGAGGTGATGATGGCGCTGCGGGTGTCCCTGGGGGTGATCGGACTGGTTCTGGCCGTTGCGTTTCCGGCCGTCGCCGAACCGTCGGAGGCGCGTCGGCATCAGCTTCGCAACATGGTCGAGCAGGATTGCGGATCGTGCCACGGCATGACCCGTAAGGGCGGCCTGGGATCGCCGCTGCTGGCCGAGGATTTGGCCAAGGTCTCGGCCGAGGGCTTGGTCGAGACCATCCTGGAGGGGCGGCCGGGTACGCCCATGCCGCCCTGGAAGAGTATTCTGAGCCGCGACGACGCCGCCTGGATCGTCGCCTATCTGCTGGGAGAGGTGAAATGAGCCGTCCGATCCTATCCGTCGCCCTGGCCGGATTGCTGTTGGCGGGGTGTTCCGCCCCCTTGCGCGGCACCGGCGACCTCGGTCTGGTGGTAGAACGGGCCGACGGCCGCGTCATGGTGGTCGAGAATACCGGCTCGACCGTTCTCGCCTCGGTTCCCGGCCTGGGCGACCTGTCCCACGCGGCGGCCGTCTATTCCCGCGACGCCCGCCATGCCTTCGTGTTCGGCCGCGATGGCGGCCTGACCAAGGTGGACATGCTGACGGGAACCATCGGCGGCCGGGTCATCCAGTCGGGTAATTCCATCGGCGGGGCCATCTCGCAGGACGGCTCGCTGGTGGCGGTGGCCAACTACACGCCGGGCGGAATCAAGGTGTTCGACGCCAAGACCCTGGAACCGGTCGCCGACATTCCCGCCATCGGCGCCGACGGCAAGGCCAGCAAGGTGATCGGCATCGCCGACCTGCCGGGCCGCCGCTTCATCTATTCCCTCTACGATTCCGGCGAGATCTGGATCGCCGACCTGACCGACCCGGCCAAGCCGGCCGTGCGCAAGTTCACCAATATCGGCAAGCTGCCCTATGACGCCCTGATCACCGGCGACGGCCGCTGGTATTTGGCCGGCCTGTTCGGCGAGGACGGCATCGCCATGCTGGACCTGTGGAACCTGGACAAGGGGGTGACGCGCATCCTGGATCACTACGGCAAGGGCAAGGAACCGTTGCCGGTCTTCAAGATGCCGCATCTGCGCGGCTGGGCGGTGGCGGGAAACGAGGTCTGGCTGCCGGCCATCGGCCATCATCAGGTGCTGGTGGTGGACAAGACCACCTGGACGGAAAAGGCCCGGGTCGACGTTGCCGGCCAGCCGGTCTTCGCCATGGCGCGGCCGGACGGCCGGCAGGTGTGGGTCAATTTCGCGGTGCCGAATTACAACGTGGTGCAGGTGATCGACGTGCCCAGCAAGACGGTCGTCAAGACCATCGAGCCCGGCAAGGCCATCCTGCACATGGAATTCACCGCCAAGGGCGAACGGGTGTGGCTGTCGGCCCGGGATTCCGACAAGGTGGTGGTCTACGACACCGAGACCCTGGAACAGGTGGCGGAACTGCCGGCGGCCAAGCCCAGCGGCATCTTCTTCACCTCGCGCGCCCATCGGACGGGGCTGTAATGTTCGAGCGAGCGCGAGCGAGCGCGGGCGCATTGAGCGCCCCGGAGCGTAGCGGAGGAGCCAAGGGGCCGGATGGCCCCGCCCGGCGTTTGAGGGGCAATTGAAATGGACAAGCTTGATCGGCATCTGCTCAACGACTTCCAGCGGGATTTTCCGCTGGTGCCGCACCCCTACGCGGCGCTGGGCGAGCAATTGGGAATGTCCGAGGCCGAGGTGATCGGGCGTCTTGCCCATCTGTCCGACCAGGGCAGCGTCAGCCGGGTCGGCGCCGTGTTCCGGCCCCATACCGTCGGCGGCAGCACCCTGGCGGCCATGGCGGTGCCGCCGGCCGACCTGGAACGGGTCGCCGCCCTGGTCAGTTCCTATGCCGAGGTCAACCACAATTACCAGCGCGAGCATCGCCTGAACCTGTGGTTCGTGGTGACGGCGCCATCCCCCGAGGCGGTGGGTGCGGTGCTGGCCGACATTTCCGCCCGTGCCGGGCTGGAGGTGCTGGACCTGCCATTGCTGGAACATTTTCACATCGACCTGGGATTCGACCTCAAATGGAGCTGAGCGACCGCGATCTTGCCCTGGTCTCGGCCATCGGCGACGGCCTGCCCCTGGTGGAGCGGCCTTATCTCGCCATCGGCGAGGCTGTCGGCATGAGCGAGGTCGAGGTCATCGCCCGCATCCAGGCCATGAAGGAGGCCGGCATCATCCGCCGTTTCGGCATCATCGTGCGCCACCACGAATTGGGCTTCAGGGCCAACGCCATGTCGGTGTGGGACATCCCCGACGACAAGGTGAGCGAAATAGGACGCCGCCTGGGCGATTCGCCCGAGGTGACCTTGTGCTATCGCCGGCCCCGGCGGCTGCCCGACTGGCCCTACAACCTGTTCTGCATGGTGCACGGCCGTGACCGGCCGGGGGTGGAACAGGCGATCACGGACCTCATCCAGCGCCACGGACTGGACGGGCACGGCCACGCCGTGCTGTTCTCCACCCGCCGCTTCAAGCAGACCGGCGCCCGCTATGGCCGCCGCAAGGCGGCGGAGTAGGAGTTCATGGACGACATCGACCGCCGCATCATCAACACGTTCCAGGGCGGCTTTCCCATCGTCGAGCGGCCGTTCGCCGCCGCCGCCCGGATTCTGGGCCTGGACGAGGCCGACCTGATCGCCCGCGTCAAGGCGCTCAGCGAGGCCGGCACCATCTCGCGCTTCGGCCCCATGTGGCATGCCGAGAAGATGGGGGGCGGCCTGACGCTCACCGCCATGAAGGTGCCGGAGGACCGCTTCGACGAGGTTGCCGCCATCGTCAATTCCTTCCCCGAGGTGGCGCACAACTATGCCCGCGAGCACGCGCTGAACATGTGGTTCGTGGTGGCCACCGAGCGGCCCGGACGCATCCGCGAGGTGCTGGACGAGATCGAGGCCCGCACCGGCCTTGCCGTCCACGACATGCCCAAGATCGAGGAATTCTTCGTCGGCCTGAGGTTCGAGGCATGATCGATTCCATCGACCGCGCCATCGTCAAGGCCACCCAGGACGGCTTGCCCCTGGTGGAGCGGCCCTATCACGCCGTCGCCGAAATGGTCGGCATCGCCCCGGACGAGGTGATGGCGCGGATGGAGCGGCTGCTGGAGGCCGGCATCATCCGCCGCATCGGGCTGGTGCCCAATCATTATGCGCTCGGCTATCGCTTTAACGGCATGACGGTGTGGGATGTCGCCGATTCCGACATCGCCGAGGCCGGGCGGCTGGTCGGCGGGCTGGATTTCGTCAGCCACTGCTATCATCGGCCGCGCCACCTGCCCGACTGGCCCTATTCGCTGTTCGCCATGATCCACGCCAGGGAACGCGCCGACGCCGACGCCCTGGTCGAACGGATCGCCGCGGTTCTCGGCCCCCTGTCGCGGGGGAATCTGGTGTTGTTCAGCTCGCGCATCCTCAAGAAGACGGGGTTGCGTCTGTGATGACATCCTTCGAGACAGCCCTTCGGGCTTCCTCAGGATGAGGTTTCATGTAAATCCTCGTCCTGAGGAGCGAAGCGTCTCGAAGGGCGAGGATCTGGCGTTCTAGGAGTTTTGCCTTGTTCCGTGTGTCGCAGTTCATGCACGAGCTTGTCGCCCCCACTCCGGTGGGGCCGCGCCGCAATCCGCCCGGTCCGGTGGTGATCTGGAACCTGATCCGGCGCTGCAACCTGACCTGCAAGCACTGCTATTCCATCTCGGCCGACAAGGATTTCGCCGGCGAATTGTCCACCGCCGAGGTGTTCGAGGTGATGACCGACCTGCGCGGCTTCAAGGTGCCAGTGCTGATCTTGTCGGGCGGCGAGCCGCTGCTGCGCCCCGATATCTTCACCATCGCGGAAAAGGCCAAGGCCATGGGCTTTTACACCGCGCTGTCGTCCAACGGCACCCTGATTGACGAGGCTATGGCCGACCGCATCAAGGGAATCGGCTTCGACTATGTCGGCATCAGCATCGACGGCATCGGCGCCACCCACGACCATTTCCGGGCGCGCCAGGGCGCCTTCGCCGAATCCATGGGCGGCATCCGCCGCTGCGTGGCGCGCGGCATCAAGGTGGGGCTGCGCTTCACCATGACCATGGACAACGCCGCCGAGCTGCCGCAGGTGGTGGACCTGATGGAGAGCGAGGGGGTGACCAAGTTCTACTTCTCCCACCTCAACTATGCCGGGCGCGGCAACAAGAACCGGCTGGACGACGCCACCATCCAGATCACCCGCGACGCCATGGACTTTCTGTTCGACACCGCCTGGAAACACGCCGGGGCTGGGCGCGAGCGCGAATTCGTCACCGGCAACAACGACGCCGACGGGCCTTATTTCCTGTCCTGGGTCAAGCGCCACTTTCCCGACCGGGCCGGGCACATCGCCGCCAAGCTGGTGCAGTGGGGCGGCAACGCGTCGGGCGTCAACGTCGCCAATATCGACAATCTGGGCGAGGTCCATCCCGACACCATGTGGTGGAACCACAATCTGGGCAATGTGCGGAACCGGCCGTTCTCGGCCATCTGGCAGGATGTCTCGGACCCGCTGATGGCGGGGCTGAAGCGCCACCCCCGCCCGGTGGAAGGCCGCTGCGCCGCCTGCGCCCACCTCGCCGCCTGCAACGGCAATACCCGGGTGCGCGCCCAGCGCGTCACCGGCAACGTCTGGGCCGAGGACCCCGGCTGCTACCTGACCGACGAGGAGATCGGACTCGCATGAAGGCCTTGCTGTTCGCGCTGACGCTGCTTGCCGTCACTCCCGCCCTGGCCTCCGACGAGGCGCCGAGGCTGTTCGCCGAGCATTGCGCCGCCTGTCACGGCGGCGACCGGCTGGGCGCCATCGGGCCGGCGCTGCTGCCCGAGAATCTTGGCCGCCTCAGGAAGCCCGAGGCCGAGAAGGTGATCGTCAATGGCCGTCCCGCCACCCAGATGCCGGGAATTGGCGACAAGCTGAACGCCGCCCAGGTCAAGGCGCTGGTGGATTACATCTACACGCCGCTGGCCGCCGTGCCGACCTGGGGCATGGACGAGATCAGGGCGTCGCGGGTCGTCAGCGTCGATCCCGCCACCTTGCCGGCCACGCCGCAATGGAAGGCCGATCCCCTGAACCTGTTCACGGTGGTCGAGACCGGCGATCACCACGTCACCATCCTGGACGGCGATTCGCTGACGGCGCTGGCCCGCTTTCAAAGCCGCTTCGCGCTCCATGGCGGCGCCAAGTACTCGCCCGACGGCCGTTTCGTCTATTTCGCCTCCCGCGATGGCTGGATCACCAAATACGATCTCTACACCCTTCAGATCATCGCCGAGATCAGGGTCGGGGTGAACACCCGCAACGTCGCGGTTTCCCATGACGGCCGTTTCCTGATGGCCGGCAACATGCTGCCCCATACCCTGGTGGCGCTGGATTCCCGCGACCTGACGCCCATCCAGGTGATTCCGGTGGTGGGCGAGAAGGGCGCGACCTCCAGGGTGTCGGCGGTCTATACCGCGCCGCCGCGGGCCAGCTTCGTCGTCGCCCTGAAGGACCTCAAGGAATTGTGGGAGATTCCCTACGCCGACGACGCCGGGCCGGTGATGAACGGCTTCGTCCATTCCTACGAGAAGGGCATGGAGGAAGGCATCAGCCCCGGTGGCCGCTTCCAGGCCATCCGCATCAACACGCCCGATTACCTGGACGATTTCTTTTTCGACCAGACCTACGAGCGCGCCATGGGGGCGTCGCGCGACGGCACCAAGGGCATGGTGATGGATCTCGACATCAAGCGCCGCATGGCCGAGATCGACCTGCCCGGCATGCCGCACCTGGGATCTGGCATCATCTTCAACAAGGACGGCCGCAGCTTCATGGCGACGCCGCACCTGAAGGAGGCGGTGATCAGCGTCATCGACATGACCACCTGGAAGACGGTGAAGCGCATCCAGACGCTGGGACCGGGCTTCTTCATGCGCAGTCACGAGAACACCGGCTTCGCCTGGATCGACGTGTCCATGGGCAAGGAGAAGGACGCCATCCAGATCATCGACCTGAACAGCCTGGAAATCGTCAAGACCCTGCGGCCGGCGCCGGGCCGCACCACCGCGCACGCCGAATTCGACCGCTGGGGCAAGAAGGTCCTGATCTCGGTGATGGAGGCCGAGGGCGAGATGATCGTCTACGACGCCGCCAGCTTCGAGGAACTGAAGCGGATGCCGATGAAACGCCCGGTGGGCAAGTACAACGTCTTCAACAAGATCAATTATTCCACCGGCACCAGCCATTGAGGGATGCCCGGCCGGTGGAAACGGGCGCCGGAAGAACTTCCCCCCTCCCGCAAGCGGGAGGGGGATAGGGGCTTTCACCTTTATTCCGCTTATGTCGGGTCCGGTCAGGCCGGGTCGGCGTGGAGATAGCCGTCAAGCTGCGCCCTTATCTCGGCCTCGCTCAACCCGGTGGCGGTCAGGTCGGGACCGACCTTGGCCAGGATGTCGTCGTCGCCGACCTCCTCGAAATCGGCCATCACCACCTCGCGGGCATAGGTCTCGGCGGCGTCTCCGGCAAGGCCGAGGCGCCCGGCAGCCCAAAGTCCGAACTGCTTGACGGCCTTGGTGCGCCGCTTGAACTCGCGGTCGTGGTCGAAGGCGGTTTTCGAGCCGGTGGTGCTGCTGTTGAAGGTCATGACGCTCTCCTTGGACTTCGGTTCGATTTCCCCGTGATGGGGGCTGTTCCAAGAGATGGGTTCAAAATCACTGATATTCAATTCGGCATCCGTCTATCCTTCAGATAGGCAGAAAAGATCAATGACCATCGTCGTATCCCGGCCTGAATCGCGTTGCCGCCATTTTCCTGCGGCACTATCTTGTCTTCCACGCGGCGGTTTCCGGGCCGACACGACCGCCGGGGGCCGGGCTGGCGTCGCGGATGGGTTGGGTGGAGAACATGTCAGAACCTGCTTCCGTTCCCCGCAGCGGCCGCTATCCCAAGGCGCATCGTCCGTTCTTCCTGGCCGCCTGCCTGTACGGCGCCCTGACGGCGCCGCTGTGGTGGGCGGAATGGGCGGGGTGGCTGCCGGGCTGCCGCGACTGCGACCCGGCGGCGCGCCACGCCCATGAGATGCTGCTGGGATTCGCGGCGGCGGTGCTGGGCGGCTATCTGTTCACCAAGGTGACGTGGCCACGCCTGATCCTGGCCCTGGCGGCCTGGGCGGCGGCGCGCGTCGGCGCCTGGACCGGGCTTGACGGTCCCGCCGGGCTGGTGCTGGCGCTGGGCTATCCGGCGCTGCTGTTCGCCTTTGGCGGCTGGCCGTTCCTCAAGGCCGCCAAGCTGGGGCACAACATGGTGTTCGCGCCGGCCATCGCCACCTTCGCCGTGGCCGAGGCGCTGTATCAGGCCGGTCGGCTGGGGCTGATCGAGGCGGGCGAGCGGCGCGGGGTTCTCACCGCCTTCGACATGGTGGCGCTGCTGATCCTGGTGATGGGCGGCCGGGTGATTCCCGCCGCCATGGCCGGTCTGGTGCGCAAGGAGGAAAGCCGCCAACTGTTCGACCGCAACCGCCCCTGGCTGGAATGGGTGGTGATCCTGGGGCTGGCGCTGGAGGCGCTGAGCGATGCGCTGGGCCTGCCTCATGTCGGCGCCATGGCGGTGGCGGGAATCGCCGCCCTGGCGCGCCAGGGCCGCTGGCGGCCGATGCTGTCGTTGACCGACGCCTCCATGGGGCCGATCCAGCTTGGCTATTTCCTGCTGGCGAGCGGTCTGGTCCTGGCCTCGGTGGCCGACGTGATCGGCATGGGGCCGGGCACCGACGCGCTGCACCTCGCCACCTTGGGGGGCATCGGGCTGGTGACCAGCGCCATGATGCTGCGCATCGACCATATCCGCGAACGCAAGGGGCACCGCTGGCGCAAGATCGGCATTCTTGTGGCGGCGCTGCTGGTCGTCGCCGCCGATTTGCGCATCACCGCCAGCGTCGCGCCCGAAATCCTGATTCCGGCGTCGGCGGCGCTGTGGTCGCTGGCCTTCCTGACCCTGGTGGCGGCGCTGGTCCTGGGGTGGTGGCGAGGTGCTGGACTTCGCGAGGCCAAGCCCCATATAAACCAGCCATGATCCAGACCGCCGCCTGGCCCTTCGTCAAGATGCACGGGCTCGGGAACGACTTCGTCGTTCTCGATGCGCGGACTCGCGCCCTCGCCCTGACGCCCGAGCGGGTGCGGGCGCTGGCCGACCGGCGCACTGGCATCGGCTGCGACCAACTGGTGGTGATCGCGCCGGCCAAGGGCCAGGTCAGCGACGCCACCATGCTGATCTTCAACGCCGACGGTTCCGAGGTCTCGGCCTGCGGCAACGCCACCCGCTGCGTCGCCTGGCACCTGATGCGCGAAAGCGGCGCCTCCAAGGTGGTGATCGAGACCCGCGCCGGCCTGCTGGACGCGGAATCCCGCGGCGAGCATCTGGTGGCGGTGGACATGGGCCGGCCGGGGCTGGACTGGCGCGACATTCCCCTGGCCAGGGCGGTCGATACCCTGCATCTCGGCATCGCCGCCGGGCCGCTGGCCGATCCGGTGGGGGTCAGCATGGGCAACCCCCATGCGGTGTTCTTCGTCGAGAATGCCGAGGCGGTCGACCTCGCCGCCTTCGGGCCGGGGCTGGAGCATCACTCCCTGTTCCCCGAGCGCGCCAATATCGAGGCCGCCCAGGTGCTGACGCCACCCGACGCCGCCCTGGGTCGCATCCGCATGCGGGTGTGGGAGCGTGGATCGGGCATCACCATGGCCTGCGGCACCGGCGCCTGCGCCACCCTGGTGGCGGCGGCAAGGCGCGGCCTTTCCCCCCGCAAGGCCGAGATCGTGCTGGACGGCGGCCTGCTCGCCATCGAATGGCTGCCCGACGACCATGTGCTGATGACCGGTCCGGTGGCCACCAGCTTCGCCGGTGTCCTGGACCCGACGCTGCTGCCATGAGCGAACCGAAGTCGCAGGTCCTGACCTTCGGCTGCCGTCTCAACGCCTATGAGTCGGAAGTGATGAAGGAGCACGCCCGCGCCGCCGAGAGCGGGGTGGAGACGGTGATCGTCAACACCTGCGCCGTTACCGCCGAGGCCGAGCGCCAAGCGCGTCAGGCCATCCGCAAGATCCGGCGCGAACGCCCCGCCGCCCGCATCGTGGTCACCGGCTGCGCCGCCCAGGCCCATCCCGAGACCTTCGCCGCCATGGCCGAGGTCGACCAGATCCTCGGCAATGCCGAGAAGATGCGGCCCGAGGTGTTCGCGGTTCCGCCGGCCGGGCGCATCGTGGTCGGCGACATCATGGCGGTGCGCGAGGTCGCCTCGCATCTGGTGTCGGGCTTCGAGGGCCGCGCCAGGGCCTTCGTCGAGGTGCAGCAGGGCTGCGACCATCGCTGCACCTTCTGCATCATTCCGTTCGGGCGCGGCCCCAACCGCTCGGTTCCCATGGGCCGGGTGGTCGGGCAGATCCGCGAACTGGTCCAGGCCGGCTATGGCGAGGTGGTGCTGACCGGCGTCGATGTCACCGCCTATGGCGGCGACCTGCCGGGCAAGCCGTCGCTGGGCCAGCTGGTCCGCCGCCTGCTGGCGGCGGTGCCCGAGCTTCCCCGCCTGCGGCTGTCGTCGCTGGACCCGGTGGAGGTGGACGACGAGCTACTGGCCGCCATCGCCGGGGAAGAACGGCTGATGCCCCATATCCACCTGTCGGTCCAGGCCGGCGACGACACCATCCTGAAGCGCATGAAGCGCCGTCATCTTCGCGACGACGTGCTGCGTCTGGCCGACCGCATCCGCTCGCTCCGGCCCGACGTGGCGCTGGGCGCCGACATCATCGCCGGCTTTCCCACCGAGGACGAGGACATGTTCCGGCGCTCGCTGGATCTGGTGGACGAGGCTGGCCTTACCCATCTGCACGTCTTTCCGTTCTCGGCCCGGCCGGGCACGCCGGCGGCCAAGATGCCCAAGGTCAGGGGCGATGTGGTCAAGGAACGCGCCGCCCGCCTGCGCGCCAGGGGCGAGGCGGCACTGGCCGCCTTCATGGCGTCGCGAATCGGCCGGGGCGCCAGCGTGCTGGTCGAACGCGACGGCCAGGGGCATTGTGGACATTACCTGCCGGTGCGGATCGACGGCTGCCGGGCCGAGCCGGGCGCCATCGTGCCGGCGACCGTCACCGGGATGACCGGCGGCGTCCTGGACGCGGTCGCGATCGGACAGGCGACGGAACCCGCGATCATGCCGGCTTCGTCGCGACGTTGAAAAAACAAGGCCCCCCGTCGGAAAATCCGACGGGGGGCCTTGCGTCGTCCGGTCACTCAGCCGTGAAGCGAGTGATAGCGGGCCATCAGGACATCCTTGCTCTCGACATCGCCCACGACGATGCAGTCGGCCGGGCAGACCATCTGGCACTGCGGGCTGTCCTCGGCGCCGACGCACTCGGTGCAGGCGGCGGGATTGATCACATAGATCACGTCGCCGGCGGAAATGGCGTTGTTCGGGCACACGGAGACGCAAGCGTCACAGCTGGTGCAGTCGTCGGTAATCTTCAGAGACATTTTTTATTCCTCTCCTCTCCTCGCAACCCCGCGGAATTCATCCCCGGCCCCCGCATTATTCGCGGGTGGCCGGGGATGGTTCCATACTACGCCGCCTGACCCAGGCGGGCGAGCTTTTCGTGGCGGAAGGCACCCCACAGCGCGGCGCCGATGGCACCGGCATATATCGAGTCGGGGTGGCTGGTTGCAACCAGATTCACCTTTTCCTGCTCGGCCGCCTCGTTCAAGGCCGCGACCAGACCGGCGTCGAGCGCCAGGCCGCCGGTGACCTGGACGATGCCTTCGACCGCGCCGATGGACTTCAGCAGCTTGGCCAGACGCACAGCCATGGACACATGAATGCCCTTGAGGATGTTCGACGCCGAGATGCCGCGCGAGACCATGTTGATGACGTCGGTCTCGGCCAGCACGGCGCAGATCGACGACACCTTCTCGGGGTTGTCGGCCGCCTGGCTGAGGCTGCCGATCTCGTCCTGGGCGATGCCCAGGTAGCGGGCGATGTTTTCCAGGAACTGGCCCGAGCCCGACGCGCACTGGCTGGTCATCTTGTAGGACAGCACCTTGCCCGAGCCATCCATGCGGATGGCGCGGCCGTTCAGCGCGCCGATGTCGAGCACCGCGCGGGCTTCCGGGTTGAGGTACAGGCCGCCGCGACCGTGGGTGGTCATGGAGTAGAAGTGGCCGGTGGCGAAGCTGAGATTCTCGGCGTCGCCGGTCGACGCCACGTAGGCGACGTCCTTCTTGTCGACGCCCGCGGTCTTCAGCATGTGGTCATAGGCTTCGTTGGTCAGCTGGAAGGGATCGCGGTTACGGATACGCGCGGTTTCCTTGCCCAGCCACTCGACCTTGTCGCCGTTGATCTTGAACACGACGGTCTTGATGCAACCAGAACCGATATCGACGCCGGTGGTGATAAGTTCGGACATTGGTCTCTCCTCCCTTCCAGATCAGTTCACGACGGCGCGGACGGCGAAGGTGGCCCCGCCGAGAGCGCCGGTGTAGATCGAGTCCGGGTCGATGTTGATGGTCACGTCGCCGTAGTTTTCCTTGATCAGCTTGCGCAGCTCGCGCACCGCCGCCTCGTTCTTGGCGACGCCGCCGGTGAAGGTGAACTGGTCCTTGACGCCGCCGGCCCGCGACAGGATCGACATGGCGCGCAGGATGATGGCGCGGTGCAGACCGGCCAGGATGTCTTCCCGCTTTTCGCCCAGCGCCAGACGGTCGCGCAACTCGGCGCCGGCGAACACGGTGCAGGTGGAGTTGATGCGGACCTGCTTGTTGGACTTCATGGCCAGCGGGCCGAGTTCGTGCAGGCCCATGTTCATCTCGTCGGCGATGTAGCCCAGATAGCGGCCGCAGCCGGCGGCGCAGCGGTCGTTCATCTGGAAGTTCTCGACGATGCCGACCGGGTCCACCTGGATGCCCTTGGTGTCCTGGCCGCCGATGTCGAGAACGGTCCGGGTGTCGGGATACATCATGTGGGCGCCGAGACCGTGGCACAGGATCTCGGAACGGATGTGCTCCTTGGGGAAGGGCAGGCGGACGCGGCCGTAGCCGGTGCCGACCACGTAGGTCTCCTCCAGCGGAATGGCCAGCGCGGCCTGGACCGGCTTCAGGATCGAGGAACCGGTCATGGTGCCCTTTTCCAGGGCGCGGACGAACTTGCCCTCCATGTCGCCCGACGGCGGACGGTTTTCCACTTCGATGATCGACTTGTCATAGACGTTGAGGATCAGGTCGAAGCCCAGGCCGGCTTCCTTGCACACGGCCTCGCCGTGGCTCATGAACTCGGCGCCGGCCAGATCGCGGAAGAAGTCGGACTTGCGCTTGACGCCGGGGGCGTACTGGGCGGCCGAACTGTCGCGCAGCCGCGAGAAGGTGCCTTCCAGAGCCTCGATCACCGCCTTCTCGCGGCCGGCGAAGCGCGGCCCCTTGATGTTGGCGATGCAGGTCTGTTGCAGGTCTTCGAGCTGCTCCAGGAACTGGACGTGACGGAAATTGCGCTCCAGATCCGCCAGGATCTCGTCAACCTTGCCCGACACTTCCGGAACCGAGGCGAGGCCGCGGCGGAACAGGGTCAGGCGGGTGTCGATCAGCGCTTCCTGCTTGGAAACGGCTGCCGCGGTGTCGTAGTTGGAACGCGAATTGGTGATGCCGCGCCCCAGGATCTGGAGGTTCTCGTCCATCACCACGGCTTTGGTGGTGGTGGAGCCCAGATCGATGCCGATGAAACAACGCATTATTCGTTCCTCCCTTACGCGGCCACGGTCTTGGAGCCGCCGCCACGGCGCTTCTGCTCGATCATCTGGAAGTAGCTCTCCAGACGGTTCTTGACGTTGGCCGCCGAGAAGTAGCGCGGGTCGACCAGATCGGTTTCGATGAAGGCGCCGGGCTTGCCGGTGCGACGCTCGACTTCCTTCATGATCATCAGCTGGCCGGCCGAGAAGCTGTTGCAGCTCTTGATCGAGTTGATGAGCAATCCGTCGGCCTGGTATTCCTCGACGTACTTGGCGAGCAGATCGACGCGGGTCGGCAGGTTCAGGTTGGTGTAGCAGCCCAGGCAGTAATCGGCCAGGCTCTCCAGCGGGTTCTCGGGATCATGGCGGAAGCCCTGGTCGTAGAGACCGCCCACCTTGGTGTACGAGCTGGCGACCACGACCGCGCCCTCGTCGTAGAACATCTTCCAGAATTCACGGAAGTTGGTCCAGTTCGGCGGGCCTTCGACGATCAGGCGGTACTTCTGGTCGTTGAAGTAGGTGCCCTCGGGGGTCAGCGGACCCTGGTGGTTCTCGACGCGACCCTGCACTTCCTTGCGCAGCATCTCGTAATAGGCCACGGCGTCGTCGGTGCCGCGGAAGGCGGTGAAGATCGGGCCGATGTAGTAGACGCCGCCGAAATAGGCGTCGATCGGCGACGGAGTCACCTTGCCCTGCTCCAGGCACCACACCAGATTGTCCTCGGCCTTGGCCGAGTTGCGCAGGTACTGGCGCAGGCGGTCGATGTCGAACTTGACGCCGGAGACCTGCTCCAGGCCGGGGATCACCACTTCCTTGAGCTGCTTGACGATGTAGTCGCGCATGTTCTTGGTGGAATGGCCGTCGCCCTCGTAGGGCACGTGCAGCATCAGGGTCGGGCACTTGTACTCTTCACGCAGCAGCTCGAACCACTTCATGAAGGTATAGCAGCCGGTGTAGCTGAGCATCAGCACGTCCGGATTGGGATAGGGCTTGCCGTTGGGCGCGATGTTGCCCTTGGACATCTGGCCGATATCCGCCTTCACATAGGTGCAGACGTCCTCGGAATGGCCGCTCTTCTCGGCCTCCATGATGTAGCCGCCCGAGGCCTTGCGCATGCCGGCCTGGATGGCGTTGATCTCGGGCAGGTTGTTGACGATATCGAAACACATCAACAATTCGTTCAGGTTGCCCGGAACGAAGGTGGACGACACCTTGCGGCCGGTTTCGTGCTTGGAAGTGATCGCGTCGTAGTTACGAGCGATCATCTTCTTCTGCATCTCCATCGATGCTTCTTTGACGGCTTCTGGCTTGCTCATGATGTCAGCTCCACAGCTTGATGGAATCGGCAAAGGTGCCAGCCTGCTCGCGGATCGGCTGCATCTGGCCCGAGTTTTCGGCGTACTTGAAGGCGATGTAGGGGATGCCCGCTTCCGACAGCTTGTTGCAGATCATCGGGCGGTCCAGCAGGGCCGGATCGCAGAAGCTGGGGGTCGCGTAGATGACGCCCTCGGCGCCGCAGGCCTTGATGGCGTCCACATGGAACTGCCCCTTGACCTTGCCGTCGGGAACGTACTTGCACGAGGTCTCGACCGAGTTCTCGATATAGGTCATGGCCAGGGCTTCCAGCGGGTCGCCGTCGGTGGGGACGTCGGTCATCAGGAAGCGGTTGTTCAGCGAGTAGTCGTCATCGACCACGTAGCAGCCGGCCATTTCGATCGACTTGATCAGGTTCAGCGGCGGCTGCTCGCAGAACGAGCCGTAGATGGAGACGCGGACGTTGTCGCGCTTCGGGCGGTCTTCCTTGGCGGCGGCGGCCATGTAGTCCTTGAGCATCTGGTTGTGCTCTTCCACGTCCATCATCAGGCCGGCCCGCATCAGCAGGTAGACCTCGGAGGTGGGGGCCAGCCACGGCTGCTTGGCGCGGAAGGAATAGACCTCGCGGATCAGGCGACGGTTCTCGTTGTACAGCTTGATGGAATTCTTGATGTCGGCGTCGCTGATCTTGCGGCCGGTCATCTGCTCCAGGCCTTCCTTCAGCTCGTGCAGCTCCTGGACGTAGTAGGTGCCGCCGATGGACTTGTCGTAGTTCTGGGGGGTGTCGAAGAACTTGCTCCACACGTTGGGGAACATGATCTTCCAGATGCCCGACAGATTACGGATCACGTCGCAGACGAACGGGAAAATCATGCCGTCGACGAAGTCGAGACGGTTGGTGACGCCCAGTTCGATGGTCGAGCGCGGAATGCGGCAGATATAGCTCTGATAGTAGGCGTCGCCGTGGATGACTTCCATCTGGTCGCCACCGCCGAAGATCCCCAGCGGCAGGCAGCCGGCGGCATGGATCATTTCAAGCGGGGAGTAGACCGGCAGGAAGCCGACGACCTTGCGGCCGGGCTTGGCGGCCTTCCACTTGCGGGCATAATTGAAACTCAGGTCTTCGAACATCTCCTGGCAAACGCCCACGATGTCGGCGACGGTCCTATTCTTTCCAGACATCCTATCGGTCCTCCCAAAGTGCCGCTCTCTTTTCGACGAAAGCATTCAGCCCCTCGACTGCGTCGCGGGTGGCCATCAGGCCGTTGAGGTAAAGGTCTTCGACCGCGGCGATCTTGGCCCGGACCCGCTCGTTCATGCCGAGACGGGCGGCCTTGACCGCGAAGCGCAACGAAGAGGCGGAGTGTTTGGCCGGTCCGGCATCGAACCAGGCCAGGGCCGCCGCCTCCGGCTCGTCGGCGACCGCGTTGGCCAGGCCAAGACGGGCGGCTTCCTCGCCGGAGATGGAACGACCGGAGTAAAGCAGATCCTCCGCCGCCACCCGAGGCATGCGCTCGGGCAGCAGGCAGGACGCCGCCGGGGCGAACACGCCCAGCACGATTTCCGGCTGGCCCAGCTTGGCGTCGGGCGAGACGAACATCATGTGACCGGCCATGGCCACCTCCAGACCGCCGCCCAGGCACTGGCCGCGCACCGACACCAGAATCGGCACCGGATACTCGACCATGACGAGGACCAGGGCGTGCAGGCCTTTCAGCATGGCGGCGCACTGGTCGGGCATGTGCTCCGGCACCGAGGCGCCGAAGCTGAAATGCGGTCCCTCGTGGTCGATCAGCACCGCCCGGATGTGGGAATCGCTGCTACCCTCGACCAGGGCCTTGTGCAATGCCGCGATCATCTCGGCATCGACGATGTTGGCCTTGGGCCGCGACAGGCGAAGCCGGAGCAGCTTGCCGTCGCGGTCCTTCCAGACCTTGAGTGCGGAATCGGCCATGTTCAGTGACCCGCCTTGGGGATCAGCGACTCGATCAGCTCGGGGGTCCAGGGCGCGCCCTTGGCCAGGGCCTGACGCAGCGCCACGAAGTCGATCTCGCGATCTTCCTTCGGGCCTTCGTTGAAGGCGCGGAAGCCGGTGCGGGCCTCGGTCATCATGTTGAGGCCGAGCCAGTCGCGGCTGTTTTCCTTGTTGGCGTTCCAGGCGTTCAGCTTGGGCTTCCTCAGTTCCTGGATGGTCTTGGTGAAGCAATCCGGGAAGGTGTGCAGGATCTTGGCGCAGATTTCCTCGACCTTGGCGTCCAGCAGGGACAGGTCGATGGTGCCCTTCTTCAGCAGCTCCTTGCCGGCGGCCAGTTCGGCGCCGGTCTTGGACTCGCCGTGAACGATCTTGCCGAACTCGTCCAGATAGCGATCCGTGATCACCAGCGGGTTGGGAACGAACTTGCCGTCCACCTTCAGGGCGGGGACCACGTCCATGATGATGCCGGTGCGGTAGGCCTTGTGGGCCGACCAGGGCTCGCACAGCGAACCGGACACCATGGCCTGCTCGCAGCCGATCATCACCGGCAGGAAGTCGGTGGCGCCGCCGATGGGGGCGGAACCGTGCTTGGGGCCGGCCTGGCCGAACTTGGCCAGATCCTGGGCGACCGAGAAGTCGGCGGCCATGCCGATTTCCTGGCCGCCGCCGATGCGCATGCCGTTGACGCGGCAGATCACCGGCTTGTCGCAGCCCAGGATCGACGACACCATGTCGTTGAACAGCCGCATGTACTGGCGGTATTCCTGCGGATTGCCGGCATAGTACTCGGCGTATTCCTTGGTGTTGCCGCCGGTGCAGAACGCCTTGTCGCCGGCGCCGGTGAAGACCACCGAGGACACGTCGCGGGCGTTGGAGGCGTCGCGGAACGCCATGATCACGCCCTTCACCATGTCGGTGGTGTAGGAATTGTACTGCTTCTGGTTGTCCAGAGTGATCCAGGCGTTGTACAGGCCTTCGGCGACGGTGCCGTCGGCCCGCTTGGCCGGACGCTTTTCGTAGAGAACGCCGGGGACCACCTCGGTGGGGACCAGATTATGGTCGTTCAGGTGGGCGGGGGCCGTCTTCTCGACGATGGCGGCGGTATCCTTCTTCATGACGTCGGTTCTCCCTCTTCGGATTTTCTTAAACGTGGGGGCGCAGCACGGCGCGGCGCGACAGCTTGTGGTCATGCACGTCGGCGAAGGTCTCGTTGATCGAGTCCAGCGGCCGGCATTCGACGAAATTCTTGACGTTGACCTTGCCCGACAGGACGAGGTCGAGCGCACCCGGATAGAGGTCGGGGGTGCAGCCCCAATTTCCAAGGGCCCTGGCGTGATAGGCCATCAGATTAGAAAGACGGAATTCAGCCTTGTTCATGGTGTAGCCGACCACGCAGATGGTGCAGCCGTGGACCATCAGGTCGAAGGCGGTCTGCTGGCCGGGCACCGAACCCGAGCATTCCATGATGATCCATTCGGTGGAGCGCAGGCCCTGGGCCTTGGCGAAGGCACCGATTTCCTTCTTGATCTCGCGGGTGCCGGGGAAGTCCTTGGGGTTGAGGGTCAGCGTGGCGCCCGAGGCCTTGACCGCCTCCAGCTTGGAGGGATCGATGTCCAGCGCCACCACCTTGGCGCCCATGGCCGAGGCCACCTGCACCGAATAGCCGCCGACGCCGCCGCAGCCGATGACGATCACCAGGTCGCCGGGGCCGACGCCGGCCTGGGTGGCCGCCTGGAACGGGGTGGTCAGCGCGTCGGCCACCACCGAAACCTCGGCCAGTTCGAGACCGGCGGCCTTGAGGCGGGCCTCATCGACCTCGCACAGACCCTTGGCCGGAACCTTGACGTGGGTGGCGAAGCCGCCCTGGAGGTCGTTGCCCGGCATCTTCTGCGACCGGCAGATGGTGCCCTTGCCGCGCTTGCACAAATCGCACTCGCCGCAGGGGATGACCGCGGGTATGATGACCGCCTTGCCGAGCCAGGATTCGGCACCCGCACCCACGCCGGCGACGCGGCCGCTGATTTCATGGCCCAGGGCCAGGGGCAGCGGATGATTGGTGCGGACACCGTTGTAGTAGTAGTCGAGATCCGTATGGCACACGCCGCAGCCAGCAATGGCCACCAGGACTTCGCCCGGTTCCAGGGTTCCGATCTCCATCGGCTCCTTGATCATGGGCTGTCCCACTCCGGTCATCATCCAGCGGTAAGGTGACGTGGTCATGCGATTCCCTCTCTTCTGCGGTGTCCGTCCGTATCGAACCATTGACGCTGATTCGGCTCGGTGTGTATTATTGGGTAAATGCGTACCACAATACCGATTTATCCGTCAAGAGGACCTTGTGGTTGGAATCCAAGCGGCGGGATGAAATAACATCTTGTCCGGTTGGCCTGTCGGTCCGCCGGTCCTGGCGGAAAATGCGCGGATGGTCCGCGCGGGTTAACCCTAAACTGTGGCCCGGCACCCCGCGACGAAGATCAGGGGGCCTTTCGGGGGTAAGAGAATATGACGACGAGTTCCGGATCGGGATCTGTCTCGATAGCAATGTGCGGCAGCGGCGGCGCTGGTGTGATGACCGCCGCCAACATGTTCCTTGACGCCGCCACGGCGGCTGGGTTCTACGCCTTGTTCAGCCGTTCGTCGGGGCCGCAGATTCGCGGCGGCGAGGCGGCGGCCCTGGTGCGTCTGTCGGTGGACCCGGTCAGCTCGGTCGACGACACCTTCGATATCCTGCTGGCCATCGACTGGCTGGGGGTTCAGCGTTTCGCCGCCGAACTGCCGCTGTCGAAGTCCAGCGTGATCATCTGCGATCCCTCCGCCGGCGAGGTCCCCGAGGCCTATGTCCAGAGCGGCGCCAGCATCGTTCATCTGCCCATGAAGGATCTGGCCAAGGCCATTCCGGGCGGGCGTCCCAACATGATCGCGCTGGGCGCGGTGGCGGCCATGATCGGCTTCCCGGTGGCGCAGCTGACCGAGGTGCTGGGCAAGTCGCTGAAGAAGAAGCGCGCCGATGCCTTCGAGGCGTCGGTGGCGGCGGTGAAGTCGGGCGCCGAGGCGGCGGCTTCGCTGAGCGGGGCCAAGACCATCGGCCAGCCCAAGGCCAAGGACGTGAAGCGCTGGACCATCACCGGCAATTCCGCCGCCGGCCTGGGCGCCATCAGGGGCGGTGTGCGCTTCTGCGCCGCCTATCCCATTACTCCGGCCACCGAAGTGCTCGAATACCTCACCTCCGCCCTGCCCAAGGTCGGCGGCGTGTTCGTCCAGGCCGAGGATGAACTGGCCTCTGTCAACATGTGCATCGGCGCCTCCTATGGCGGCGAACCCTCCATCACCGCCACCGCCGGTCCCGGCCTGTCGCTGATGATCGAGGGCCTGGGCCTGTCCATGGCCTCGGAAACCCCGGTGGTGGTGGTGGACGTCCAGCGCGTCGGCCCCTCGACCGGCATCGCCACCAAGTGCGAGCAGTCGGACCTCAACATCGCGGTCTACGGCCTGCACGGCGACGCCCCCCACCTGGTGGTGGCGCCCGATTCCATCGGCGATTGCATGTTCACCACCCAATGGGGCGTGTATCTGGCCGAGACCCTGCAAAGCCCCTGCATCGTGCTGTCGGATCAGGCCCTGGGCCAGAGCCGCGCCATCATCGACGCCCCCGCCGACGTCGCCTTCGTCGGCAAGCGGCTGGAGGCGGTCCCCCCCGCCGAGGGCGAGGTGTTCAAGCGCTACGCCAACACCGCCAGCGGCGTCTCGCCGATGCCGGTTCCCGGCGTCGCCGGCTGCCAGTACACCGCCGACGGGCTTGAGCACACCGAGACCGGCACCCCGACCTCGCAGGCCGCCGACCACTCGATGCAGCTGGACAAGCGCCTGCGCAAGCTGACCGGCTTCGATTACGGCAATCACTGGGCCACCATCGAGGGCGAGGGCGACATCGCCGTCATCACCTGGGGCTCGTGCACCGGCGCCGCCCGCGAGGCGATCGCCCGCGCCAAGGCCGATGGCGTCAACGCCAGGCTGATCTCGGTCCGTCTGATCTACCCGACCCGTCCCGAGCATCTGGACGAGGCGCTGAAGGGCGTCAAGAAGATCCTGGTGGTGGAGCAAAGCCATCTGGGCCAGTTCACCCGTTACCTGCGTGGCGAGTACGATCTGCCGGTCAAGCCCGAGCAGCTCTCGCGTCCCGGTCCGCTGCCCATGCGTCCCGGCGAAATCCACGCCCGCCTCCTGTCGATGGGGAAGTAAGTCATGTCCAGCTGCAATTCCACCGCTACCACCTACTCCGCCAGGGACTTCAAGTCCGATGTGAAGCCGGTCTGGTGTCCGGGCTGCGGCGACTATGCCGTGCTGTCGTCCATCACCAAGGCGTTCGCCGATCTCGGGCTGAAGCCCCATGAAACCTCGGTGGTGTCGGGCATCGGCTGCTCGTCGCGCATTCCCGCCTACACCAACACCTACGGCTTCCACTCGATCCACGGGCGCGCGCTGGCGGTCGGCCAGGGCCTGAAGCTGGCCCGTCCCGATCTCACCGTGCTGGTGGCCGGCGGCGACGGCGACGGCTTCTCCATCGGCGGCAACCATTTCCTGCACGCCTGCCGCCGCAACGTCGATCTCACCTACATCGTCATGGACAACCGGGTCTACGGCATGACCAAGGGCCAGCCCTCGCCGACCACCGAGTCGGATTGGGACGCCTCGGCCATGGCTCCGCCCGGCGGCACCGGCCTCACCCCCTTCCATCCGCTGGCCATCGCGCTGGCGGCGGGGGCCAACTTCGTCGCGCGCGGCTTCTCGGGTGATCCGAACGGCACCGCCGAGATCATCGCCGAGGCGATCCGTCATCCCGGCTTCTCGTTCGTGGCGGTGATGAGCCCCTGCATCACCTTCCGCGAAGAGCAGCGCGACTGGAAGGACACCATGCGCAAGACCGCCATCGACGCCACCACCGACGCGGCCCAGGCCGCCCGTCGCCTGATGACCGACGACGGCTTCAATTGCGGCGTGCTCTATCGCGGCAACCGGGTGTCCTACGGCAAGGAGAAGAAGGCGGTCGCCAAGATCTCCGACCTGGACGCGGAGTTCGCTCTTTGAGCGGATCGCCTGATTTCACGGCGGTGAAGACCTCCGCCGACCTGCTCGCCATCGTTCGACGGATGGAGGAGAGATCGGCGGAGCGGTACCGCGAACTGGCCGAGGCGTTCGAGACGTCGTGCAACAATCTCGAAACCGCCGAGGCCTTTCGCGATCTGGCCGAGGGCGAGGACCGGCATGCCGCCGAGTTCCCCGCTCTCGCCGGGCCTCGTCCCGACCTGGCGGTCTGGGGCGAGGACGACCCCGAGATCGCCGACCCCAGCGCGGTGCATTACCTGATGCATCCCTGGCATGCCTTCGACCTGGCGTTGCGTCACGAGCAGGAAACCCTGGCCCTGTTTTCCGCCCTGGCGGAGAAGTCCCCCTATCCGGAGGTCAAGGCCGAGGCCGTCCGCCTGGTCCTGCGCGAGCGGGAACATGTGGAGCGGATGAAGGCGAAGCGGGACGATTCGCCGGTGCCGCCCGATGATTGGGACGACGACGACGACGACCCCAACTGGGAAGCTGGAGACTGACCATGGCCCATCAATCCATTTTGCCCGAGGGGTGGGACCCGCCCATCGGTTACGCCAACGCCATGCTGGCCGAAAAGGGCCGGGTGCTGGCCCTGGCCGGCCAGGTCGGCTGGAACGCCAAGCAGGTGTTCGAAAGCGACAAGCTGGTGCCGCAATTCGAACAGGCGTTGCGGAACATCCTCGATATCCTGAAGGCGGCGGGCGGCAAGCCCGAGCACATCATCCGCATCACCGCCTTTTGCATCGACCGGCCCCAGTATCTGGAGACCCGGCGCGAACTGGGCCGTATCTGGCGCGAGCTGATGGGCAAGCACTACCCGGCCATGAGCATGATCTTCGTGGCCGATCTGCTGGACCATCCCGCCAAGATCGAACTGGAAGCCACGGCGGTCATTCCCGACTGACACCGGCGTCGGCGGGCGGGGGAACACCCCGCCCGCCCTTGCTATTCCCCGATGTTGAGTTTCGCCACCGCCCCGGCGGCGGCGGGGCGCAGATAATGCATCAGCGCGACGGCGGGGTGCCGGCCAAGGGCGGCGACCAGTCCCGGATTGGCGGCGCCGGCCCTGTCATAGAGCGAGGGGGCGTCCGTCCCGTCGCCCTGTTCCGCGCCGGACAGCAGGACCACGCCGCCGCCGCCGGGCCGGTCGGACACGCCCAGATTGCCGGCCACCATCCCGACATGGCGGCTATCCCACGAACGGCCGCCATTACTCGATCCGCACAGGTTCAGCACCGCCGGAGCGTCGGCGTTTCCGTCCGGCGACGCCGGAAACACGATGGCGTATCCCTGTCCTCCGGTGGCGACCGTCGCCGCCGAACGGCCGGTCGCGGCGGTGATGGGGATGGGGGCCGGCGCCGTCCAGGTGGCGCCGAAATCCGCCGAGCGAAGGATGGACAGCCGGTCTTCCGGATTGTCGAACACCGGTTTTCCCAAGAGGATCGCGCCGCCGTCGTCGTCCATGGCGAGAGCAGGCGGCGTCATGGTGACGAGGCCGTCCACCGGCCGGGGCGGCGTCCACGAGCTTCCGCCGTCGCCGGAGGTGGTGACGAACAGGGTGTTTTCGGCCAGGACGGCGAGGCACAGCCTTCCCCGGCGGGCGGCCAGCGCCACGGCGGCGGCGGCGGGCAGGCCGGCGACCGGAATGCGGGTCCAACCGGCCTCGCCATGCTTGCGGCTGGCCAGGACGACGATGCCGCCGCCGCGCCACGCCACATGCAGGACGTCGCCGTCGGGATCGTGGGCCATGGCCGCGGCCGTCAGGTCCGGCAATTGGGCGATGGTCGCGGCCGGCGACCAGCTTCGCCCCTGGTCCGGGGACGACGACAGCATCAGCCGGGGATGGCGGGGGTCTTCCGACCATGCCAGATGCAGCGTGCCGGCGCCGTCCACCGCCACGGCGGGAGGAGTCTCGAACCGGTGGGGCAGGATGGCCCGGTTGATGCCCCAGGTTCTGCCGCCGTCGTCGGAGATGGACAAGATCCATGACGGGCCGGCGGCGCGGACCGCGTGCAGGCGGCCGTTTCCGCCACAGGCGATGGCCGGGGCGGAGAGGGTCGAGACCGGATGGACCCGCCTGCCGTTCACCATGCCGAACAGGCCATCGGCCGGATTGACGAAGCCGTCGAAGTCGTCGAACAGGCACAAGACGTTGCGGTCGCCGCGCAGCAGATCGTCCAGCGTCAGCTCCGCCAGATCGACGCCGGCATCGCCGTGGGTGATCATCCGCCCGCCCAGTTCGTTCCTCGTCAGGGCGGCCAACTGGGCTTTCTCGACGGAATCGAAGCCTCGCCACCACAGGCAGTTCCGATAGCCGGAGAACCCCAGGATGATCAGTTCCCGGGGATTGGCCTTGGCGAAGGTCCGGATGGCGATGAAGGCGTCCCGCAGGATCTCTCCGGTCGAGCCCTGCCAGCCCAACGCCGGATTTTCGGAGAACTGGCCGCAATGGAAGGCGCCATCGGTCCAGATGGCCGGGCGGATGTCGAAATAGCGGGCGCCGCTTCGAAGCTGCGTCGCGATGCCGTCGTACTGGGTCCGGGTATTGCCGTGGTTGGAGAACAAGGTTGAATGGGTCAGGTCGTGCATGCCGGCGCCACGGGCGCCGGGCAGGCGGACATCTCCCAGCCGGCGCGGGGAGATGCGGTTCATCTGGTCGGTCATCCAGGTGGATGGAATGGTGCTCATTGCGGCCTCCGGCGGAGGACGCGCCATTGATTGATGTAGCCCGGAACTGGCTGCGTCCTTATGTCGTGACCTTGATCATAATGCGCAGGAGAAATGTTTTCATCGACTTTAAGGCAACTAAAAATACACAATCCATATCGATTGCATCCTTGGGGTGGCGGTCTACGCCATGGCCCTGGCTTCCGCCTCGGTTTCGTCGTGGGCGCGCAGGTCGCCGGCGCGGGCGAACAGCCGGGCCGCCTGGTGCAGGGCCTTGCCCGCCGAGGCCTTGTCGCCCTCGTCGGCCAGGACATAGGCGATCGATCGGTGGCTGCGGGCCTCGCCCAGCATGTCTCCGACCTCGCGGAACAGTTCGATGGCCCGTTCGTAATCGGCCCGGGCGCGGTCCAGTTGCCCCAGGATGCGGGCGATGGCGGCCAGCGAGCGCAGGGTGTGGGCCTCGCCCAGGGTGTCGGCCGCCCGCCGGAAATGGCCCAGGGCCTGCCGATACCGGTCAAGCGCCCGGTCGTGGCGGCCGGCGTCGCGGTCCATGTGGCCGAGGCGGCGGCTGACATGGCCCATGCCGGAATGGTCGGCGGCGGAATCGTAAAGCGCCAGCGCCGACAGATAGCAGCTTTCGGCCTCGGCGGCGTTGCCGTCGCGCTGCGCCAGCCGCGCCAGCCGCGCCAGGATGCCGGCCTGGCCGTGCTGGTCGCCGGCATGGGCGAGAAGGGCGCGGGCCTCCACATAGGACTCGCGGGCGGCGGAGGAATGGCCGGTCTCGGCCTCCAGGTCGCCAACCTGGGTCAGGGCGCCGGCCTCGCCGGCGGCGTCGCCGGCTTCGTGGTAGAGCAGACGGGCGCGGCGGAACGCCTCGCGGGCCGGCTGCTTGTCACCGGCCAGCCAAAGTTTCTCCGCCTCGTCCAAGATGGTGTCGGCCTCGGTGCGGGTCATGGGCCTTGTCCGTCAGTGTTGCATCCTGGTGACAGCCTAAGCCCTCGCCGGCCGGCGGTAAACCACTCAGCCACAAATAGTTCTTTGACCTGCGTCAACAGGGGGATTAAACCTACCCTCATGAGGTTGGTTCTGTCCGTCATCGTCCTGCTCGCCGGCGCTTCGTCAGCCATTGCCGCCGATTGCACCGTCGCGGCCGCGCCGGGGGTCGACTGGCAGCGCTGCTACATGGACGGCCGCGATTTTACCGGCCATGACCTTGGCCGCTCGCGCATTCGCGAGACCAGTTTCCAGCGTTCCAATCTGTCCGGCGTCGATCTCAGCCGGGTCGACGGCTATCGGGCCCGCTTCATCAGCGCCGCCATGAAGGGCGCCAGGCTGGATGACGGCCTGTTCAGCGAGGCGGATTTCACCAAGGCCGATCTGTCCGGCGCCTCGCTGGCGCGGGCCGACCTGCGCCGGGCCAAATTCTTTCATGCCTCGTTGCGTGGCGCCGATCTGACCGGCGCCAGGATCACGGGGGCCGATCTGCTGAATGCCGACCTGTCCGGGGCTCGCTGGATCGATGGCGTCAAGCTGTGCGCCGAGGGATCGCTGGGGCAGTGCAACTGAATCTGAGTGGGCATGGGCTGGAATGAAGACGACTGATCCGATCGATGTGGCTTCCCACTGCGCCCGCGCCGCCCTGGGGCTGATGGAGCGGCACAAGGTGCCGCCGACGCCCGAGAACTTTTCCATCTGGTACGCCTTCGTCGCCGGCCGCAACCCCGAGCTTACCGCCGCCATCAACGCCATCTTGAACAGCGGCAAGAAATTCACCGAGAAGGTCAATGAACAGCTGTACGAGCGCTTCGCCGTGTTCGGCCAGGACAAGGCCGAACTGCGCGAGGTCGGGCTGCGGGTCGAGGAGGCGGTGGGCCGGGTTCTGGAATACCTCAGCAATGCCGGGGATGGAACCCACAGCTACGGCAATGCCCTGGAGACCTTCTCGGGACGGCTGAGCGGTGGGCCGGCGCCCGATTACCTCGCCGACGCGGTGGGCGCCATCATGGCCGAGACCAAGGCCATGGCCGATATCAACCGGCAACTGACCAGCAATCTGGAACTGTCGAGCACCGAGATCGCCCGTCTGCGCAACGAACTGGACGACCTGAAGCGGGAAGCCGCCACCGACGCCCTGACCCAATTGGCCAACCGCAAGATGTTCGACCACGCCCTCAGGCACGCGGTCGAGGCCGCCGGCCGCACCGGCGAACCGCTGGGCCTGCTGATGATCGACATCGATCATTTCAAGCAGTTCAACGATACCTACGGCCACCCCCTGGGCGACCAGATTCTCAAGCTGGTGGGACGCTCGCTGACCGAGATCGTCCAGGTCAAGGACACCGCCGCCCGCTATGGCGGCGAGGAATTCGCCGTCATCCTGCCCCGGACGATGCTGGCGGATGCCCTGACGGTGGCCGAGACCATCCGGACCCAGGTGGCGGCCCGGCGGGTGACCAACCGCCGCACCGGCCAGGTGCTGGGACAGGTGACCCTGTCGGTGGGGGTCGCGGTGCTGGCGGCGGGCGAGGGCGGCGAAGCCCTGGTCCAGCGCGCCGACGAGGCGCTTTATCTCGCCAAGCGCGATGGCCGCAACCGGGTCAAGTCCGAACTCGACGTGGCGGCCGCCGGCTGAACTACAGCCCCAGATGCGAGGCGCATAGTCGGGAGAGTTCCTCCAGGCTGTCGTCGACGCTTCTCGCCGAGGTGTCGAGGGTGGCGTCGGCGCGGCCGTAGAGATGGCTGCGCGCCTCCAGGATCGAGCGCAGGTCCTCCATGGCGGCGTGGCCCTGGCCCTCGATGGGGCGCAGATCGCCCTGGCTCATCACCCGTCGCATATGCTCTTCCGGGGAAGCCTGTATCCAGACGGTGAAGCACGATTGCAGCAGCAGGTCGTAGGTGTGGGGCTCGGACACCAGCGAGCCGCCGGATTCCAGCACCATGCTGGGCTGGCTGGCGATCGAGGTCTCCAGGGCGCTGAATTCCAGCTTGCGATATCCCTTCTGCCCCATGGACAGCAGGATTTCGGTCATGTCCATGCCGGCGATCTGCTCGATCACCGAGGTGACCCGGACGAAGGGCACGCCGTAGCGTTCCGCCAGCCGCTTGCCCAGGGTGGTCTTGCCGGCGCCCCGCAGCCCCACCAGGGCGACGCGGCGCGACAGCTTGATGCCGCGCTTGAACGTCTGGCGCAGCAGTACGTAGGCTTCGGATTGCTGCTCGGGCGACAGGGATTCCAGAAGCTTGCGCGCCAGCGGCAGGTCGGGGTGATGCCCCTCGGCCTCGGCCTCGATCAGTTCGGCGATGGGCAGGCCCATGGCCTGGGCCAGCAGCCACAAGATATTGTAGCTGACATTGGCCTGACCGCTTTCCAACTGGGCGAGATAGCGTTCGGAGATGCCGGTGTGCAGCGACAGATCCCGGCGGGACATGCCCCGCCGCGCCCGGAATCCCTTGACCCGATCCCCCAGCCGCTTGGCCATGGCGGCGAACTCTGCCTGATCTCCCATACGTAGATACCCTGCCCGGAAAACATTTCGATACTGAAGCATGGTTGTGGCCGTAAGGCCAGCGTCGTGCATAATAGTGCAGGGAGGAGAGATGCATGATACAGCCACCCGAGTTCGCCCAATGCCGGGCCTTGATCGTCGAGGACAATCCTCTCAACCGTCAGTTGGTGGAGGCGCTGCTGGGCGCCATGGGCATCGGCACCATCGGAATGGCGGTCGACGGGGCCGACGGGCTGGAACGGCTGGGTCAACTGGTGCCCGACATCATCATCCTCGACATCATGATGCCCCGGATGGACGGCTTCGAGTTCCTGTCGCGTCTTCGCGCCGACCCGGATCACGGCGACGTTCCCGTCCTGGTGACCACCGCCCTGAGCGAGAAGGCGGAACGGGCGCGGGCGTTCGACCTCGGCGCCTCGGATTACGTGGTCAAGCCCATCGACCAGCGCGAGTTCATCGCCCGCGTCTCGGTGCATCTGCGTAACCGGATGCAGTTGGCGCGGCTGCGGCGCTATCAGGAACGGCTGCGGGCCGATCTGGCGGCGGCGGCGGCCATGCAGGACGGCCTGCTGCCGGCCCCCAACCGCGTCAAGGCCATCGAGAGCGCCTATGGGGTCCGGATCGCGTCGCTGTTTCGCAGTTCGTCCGAACTGGGCGGCGACCTGTGGGACGTGGTCGCCATCGACCCCGACCGTTTCGGGCTCTATCTGGTGGATTTTTCCGGCCATGGCATCGCCGCCGCCATCAACACCTTCCGCCTGCATGTGCTGATGGCCAAGCTGGCCGATCAGGCCATCGATCCGGCGGCCCTGCTGGAACGGGTCAATCAGGCGCTGCTGTCGGTGCTGCAACGCGGCCAGTTCGCCACCATGATCTACGTGGTGTTCGACGTGGCCCGCAACAAGGCGGTGTTCGCCTCGGCGGGCGGCACCGCGCCGGTGCATCGGGCGGCGGACGGCACCGCCGGCCTGCTGGTCAGCCATTCCCATCCCCTTGGCCTTGTTCCCGAATCCCGCTTCCGGACCATCGAGGTGCCGTTCGGTCCCGGTTCGGCCCTGCTGGTCTACAGCGACGGCCTCAGCGAGGCCAGCGACGGCCAGGACGGCATGCTGGGCGAGGAAGGGGTGCGCCGGATCGCCGAGACCTGTTCCGGCGATCTGGACGGCGAGGTCAAGACCCTGGCGGATAGGGGATTTGGCTTCCACGACGACCTGTCGGTGGTCTGGGTGTCGCGCTAGGCCCAAGGGGCCTCGGCTATCGGCGGTTCCGATTGTCGGGATTTGGCGTGAGGGGGGATCAGGACCGGCCGGCGCAGGCGGCCCGCCACATCCCGCGATAGGCCGCTTCCAGGTCGGCCACCACCGGCCTGGCGTCGCAGACCGGCGAAGCGAGCATCATGGCGCGCAGGCCATGGCGCAGCCGGCGCCGCCGTTCCGGATCGGCGGCCAGTCCGGCGGCGATTTCCACGTATTCTTCATCCGTTCGGGCGATCAGGTCGGGCAATCCGGCATTGGCCAGGATCGAGGCTCCGGCCCGCTGCCACGAATTGGGGCCGGCCAGGGTGACCACCGGCACCCCCATCCATAGCGGGATCAGCACGGTGGTGTTGCCGGAATGCAGTGGCGAATCCAGCACCGCCGTCAGGCGGGAATAGATCCCCATGTTGCGCCCCCAGCCGCCGGGTATCCCCTCCAGGTCGACCCGTCCGGCCAGTTCGCCCAGGCCCGCCGGCTCGGCCAGCCGTGCCGCCCAGGCCTGCCGGGTGGGGGCATCGTTGAACTGGGCCTGCTTGAACAGGATGCGGCTGTGGGGAACCCGTTCCAGCAGCCGGCGCCACGTCGCCATGGTGCGGCGGTCGACGCGGGCGGCCTCGGCGACGCAGCCGAACACGATGCCGTCGTCGCCGTCGTCGCCGCCGATTTCGGGCCAGTCGTCCCGTGGCTGGAAGGGGGCGATGATGCGGGGCAGGCGGATCACGGTCTCGCTGAAATCGGCGTCGCGTTCGGGCGGGGTCAGATGGGGATCGCCCAGCAGATAGTCGAAGCCGTCGAAGCCGGTGGTGGCGGAATAGCCGATCAGCGTCGCCACCTGGACCGGGGCGGGGCGGTGGGCGAAGACCGGCATCCGGTTGCCGGCGGCGTGGCCGCACAGGTCGACCAGGATGTCGATGCCGTCGGTCCGGATGGTTTCCGCCAGCGCCTCGTCCCCCTGGTCCGCGCAGCGGCGCCAGTGGTCGGCCATCGCCTGGAACCGCCCGGTCACCGCGTCCGGCCTGCCCAACTCGGCATAGCAGAACACCTCGACGGCCTCGCGGTCGTGGTGGCGGATCAGCGGCTCCAGGTAATAGCGGCAGGCATGTTCGCGAAAATCGGTCGAGACGTAGCCGACGCGCAGCCGCCGCCCGGGGTCCCAGGAGCGCGGCGGCGGCGGCGGCGGCCGGATGTGGCTGATCAGCCGGTTGCAGCGGCGGGCCTCGGCCAGCATCTCGGCCGGCGGCAGCTCGGGGACGTATTGCAGGCTGAACAGCAGCCGGCTTTGCACCGGCCACGAAACCGCCGAGACCGGTTCCCGGCCGGCTTCCCGGCATCGCCGCAGCAGGGCGGCGGCCTCGGCGCCGTCTCCCAGGGTGGTCAGGGCCGCCGCCAGGGCGAAGCCCACATGGATGTCGTCGGGGGGCGCCAGGGCGGCGGCGGCGCGGGCGGCCTCGATGGCTCCGACCGCCTGGCCCGAGTTCTGGCGGGCGGTGGACAGCGCCACCAGACTCTCCAGGCTGGGCGAGGAGCGGCCGGCGGCTCGTTCCAGCAGCGGGATGGCCCGTTCGGGCTCGCCCCGCTCCAGGATGACCAGCCCCAGGTCGGTCAGGGCTCCGGCGTCGTCGGGGGCCAGGTCGAGAGCCCGGCGCAACGGCGGTTCAGCCTCGGCATGGCGGCCGGCCTTGATCAGCTGGCTGGACAGCGCCACCAGGGCGTCCACCGAATCCGGGCGCAGCCGGAGCAGCCGCTCATAGGCGGCGATGGCGGCGTTTCGGTCGCCGGCGCTGGCCAGCGCGTCGGCCAGATTGGCGATGTCGTCGGCCTCTGGCGCCTCCAGCGCCGCCAGATGGTCGGCGGCCAGCCGGGGGCGGCCGGCATTGAGCGCCAGCAGGGCGACGGCCCGCCGCAAGGTGGGTTCGGCCGGGGCCAGGACGGCGGCCCGCTCATAGGCTTCCAGGGCCGCGTCCATCTCGCCCAGCTGGACGTGTATCTCGCCGATGAACTGATGGAAGGCCGAGGTTTCCGGAGCCAGGGCGACCAGTTCCCGCGCCTCGGCCAGGGCGGTGCGCAGCTTGCCGTCCTGGCGCGCGGTCAGGGCGCGGGCGATGCGTTCGCGCAGCATCAGGCCGGTTCCGGAAGGGAGATGCACCATTCGCGCCACATCTCGCGGAAAGCCGCCTCCAGTTCACTCGCATGGAGGTCCGCGTCCAGCAGCGACGATGCCCGGATGGCGGGCCGCAGCGAGCGGCGGTAATGGCGGAGGCGATCATGGTCGCGGGCCAGGGCGGTGGCGATGGCGACGTATCCGTCCGGGGAATTCGCCGCCAGTTCCGGCGCGCCGGCACGGCACAGGTGGCTGTAGCTGAAGCGGCCGTAGGCGGCGCGGCCAACCAGGGTGACGGCGGGGACTCCCATCCACAGCGCCTCCAGGGTCGTCCGCCCGCCGGTGAACGGGGTGGTGTCCAGCATGATGTCCATGCGGTCATGGGCGGACAGATGATTGTCGGCGGCAAGCCACCCCAGCACCTCGACCCGGTCGGGGGGGAGGCCCCGTTCATGCAGGCGGGCCAACAGATCGCGACGGTTGCCCGGACGGTCGAGATTCCGGCCCTTGACCAGCAGCCGGGAATCCGGCGTCGCCGCCAGGACCCTGGCCCACAGCCCGATGGTCGCGTCCGAGATCTTGGATGGATTGTTGAAGCTGCCGAAGGTGACGTGGCCGTTGGTCAGGACCGGCGGTTCGCCGATGTCCGGCGCGGTGGGGAACGAGGTGACCTGGAAGCCGGACGGCAGTTCAATCACCGTTTCCACCGCCAGTTCGCGCATGGCGCCGTCCCGGTTCAGCCACGGGTCGGCGATGACGTAATCCATGGCGGCAAGTCCGGTGGTCAGCCCCTGGCACAGATAGGAGACCTGGACGGGAGCCGGCTTGCGGGCGAACACCCCCAGCCGGTTGCCGGCCCAGTGGCCCATGGGGTCGACCAGGATGTCGATGCCGTCGGCGACCACCCGCGCCGCCACCTGGTCATCGTTCATTTCGTGGATGAAGGTCCAGGATTCGACCAGGTCGCGCATCCGCCACGTCACCGAATCGGGATTGGGGACATGGGCGTAGACGTGGACCGAGACCCGGTCGCGGTGATGGGCGGCCAGCACCGGTTCCACATAGGGAGCCAGCACATGGGAATGCAGCGACGGCGACAAATAGCCGATGCGGAGCCTGCGCCCGGCATCGGGAACGTTGGAATGGCGGATGGGCCGGATGGACAGGAACGGGGCTTCCAGCGCGGCGCCGGCGCGGCGGGCGGCGGCCAGCACCGTTTCCTCGGCCACCCCGGACAGGAACGGCAGGGTGACCACCAGATTGGAATGGGCCTCGGCGAAATCGGGCTTCAGCATGATGGCGCGTTCGTAGCATTCCGCCGCCTCGCCCACATGCCCCAGGTCGCCAAGCGCCGTCGCCAGATTGTTATGGATTTCGGCCCGGTCCGGGTGTTGGGCCAGCACCTGCCGGTACAGCGCGATCGCGTCGTCCAGCCGGCCGAGATCCTGAAGGATGTTGCCGAGATTGATCCATCCCTCGATCCTTCCGGGCGCCAGCTCCAGCCCGCGTTCGCAGGCCGGCCGGGCTTCTTGCGGCCGCCCCAGCCCCCTCAGCACGCTGGCCAGGGTCAGGTGGGCGTCCGCCAGCTCCGGCTGATGGAGAATGGCGCGGCGGCAGCAATCCTCGGCGTCGGACAGGCGGCCCAGGTCACGCAGGGTGATGCCCAGGTTGCACAGGGTCTGGCCGCAATCGGGGCGAAGCGCCAGGGCGTGGCGATAGCAGGACTCGGCCCGATCGGGATGCCCCAGGGCCCTCAGGATGTTGCCGAGATTGGTGTGGTGGGAATGCGACTGGCCATCATGCCCGATGGCCTGGCCGAGCAGGTCGATCGCCGCCTCGGCATGTCCGGTCTGGAAGGCGATGATGCCCAGCAGGTCCAGGCAATCGGCATGGCCGGGGTTGGACGACAAAATGGCGCGGAGCGCCGCCTCGGCCTCGGCGAGGCGACCGGCCCCGTGCAGCCGGAGCGCCTGTTCGAAGCGGGGCGCGTCCGTGTCCGCCTCCACCGGGTCAGTCTTTCCGGAAGAACGACGTCACTCCGCCGATGACGGCGGAAATCTCGGCCTCGGTCAGTTCGGGATAGATGGGCAGGGTCAGGATGCGCCCGACCAGCGCCTCGGTCACCGGCAGCCCCCCGGGCGGCAGGCGGACGATATCGGCATAGCCGGGATTGGCGTGGGCGGGCAGGGCGTAGTGGATGCCGGCCATGACGCCGCGCTGGGCCAGATGCGTCTTCAGCGCGTCGCGCGTTCCGGTCTCGACGACGTAGAGGTGATGGGCGGCCTCGGTCCCGGCCACCACCGGCGGCAGGGTCAGGTCCAGGCTGGCAAGATCGCGGTTGTAGCGTTCGGAAACGGCGGCACGGCGGGCGTTGTCGGCGTCCAGGTCGGGCAGTTTCAGCCGCAGGATGGCGGCCTGCATCTCGTCCAGGCGGGAATTGTGGCCCGGCCGGCGGCTGACGCGCTCGTCGTCCCAGCCGTACTGGCGCAATTGCCGCACCCGTTCCGCCACTTGCGGGTCGTTGGTGGTCACCGCGCCGCCGTCGCCGATGGCGCCGAGATTCTTGGTGGGATAGAAGCTGAAGCAGCCGACGTCGCCTATCGAACCGACCCGGCGGCCCTGGTGCCGGGCGCCCTGGGCCTGGGCGCAATCCTCCACCAGGGCCAGTCCATGCTCGCGGCACAGGGCGAGCAGGGCGTCCATGTCGCAGGGCTGGCCATAGAGATGGACGGCGACGATGGCCTTGGTTTTGGGAGTGATGGCGGCCCGCGCCGCCTGGGGCGAGATGGTGCGGGTGGCGGGATCGACGTCCACCAGCACCGGAACCGCCCCGGTCAGGGTCACCGCCGCCACCGTGGCCAGCGCGGTGTGCGACACGGTGACGACCTCGTCGCCCGGCTCCACCCCCAGCGCCTGCAACCCCAGCACCAGGGCGTCGGTGCCGCTGTTGACGCCGATGCAATGGCCGGTTCCGGTATGGGCGGCCATTTCAAGCTCGAACGCCGCCACCTCGCGGCCGAGAATGCAGATTTCGGCGTCGACCACCCGGGCCAGCGCCTCCAGGATGGCCTGGCGGCGGGGCCGGTTCTGCGCCGGGGGGTAGCTGCACAGGATCATGGGATGAATTTCACCTCGGGGACATAGACCAGCCAGCGGCCGCCGGCGGCGCGGAAGCCGTCTTCCTTGGCGAAGATCTCCTCGGCGTGGTTCCAGGCGAACAGCAGCGCCACGTCGGGATAGTTCGACGCGAAGGCGTCATAGGGCTTCACCGGAATGTGGGCGCCGGGGCTGCATTTGCCCTGCTTGGTCGGCGTGGTGTCGGAGATGAACTCCACATGCCTCGGCGTGATGCCGCAATACTGGGTGACCGTGGTGCTCTTCGAGGTGGCGCCGTAGCCGACCACCCGCTTGCCCTGGGCGGCCAGGTCGTTCAGCGCCGCCATCAGGCCGTCGCGCGACGCCTCGCAATCGCGGCGGAACTGGTCGTAGGTCTCGGGCCTGTCCAGGCCCAGCGCCTTTTCGTCGGCCAGGGCGGCGGCGACCGAGGCCTCCACCGCGTGCCGGCCCTTGCGGCCGACGACATAGCGCATGGAACCGCCATGGGTCTTCTGGGGTTCCACCGCCACCAGCTCCAGCCCGTGGGCGCCGAAGATGCGCGCCACCGACATGGCCGAGAACACATAGACGTGCTCGTCGTAGATCTGGTCGTAGGAGGTCTTGCGGATGACGTCGCCCAGATAGGGGTCCTCGAAGATCAGCAGGCCGTCCGGCTTCAGCAGCAGCGCCACGCCTTCGGCCACCGACTTCAGGTCGGGAATGTGGCACATGACGTTGGCGGCCTGGATGATGTCGGCCTGGCCGTGTTCGGCCATGATCTCGCGGGCGGTCTCGGCGCCGAAGAAGGCGCAGCGGGTGTTGACGCCCTGGGCGCGGGCCGCCTCGGCCACATTGGCCGACGGCTCGATGCCGAGATGGCGGATGCCGGCCTTGGCGAAGTGGCGCAGCATGATGCCGTCATTGCTGCCCAGTTCCACCACGAAGGGGTCCTGCGGCCCCAGCCGCCGCGCCATGGTGTCCTTGGCGAAGGCCTCGAAATGAACGGCCATGGAACGCGATGTCTGGGAGAAGAAAGCGTATTCCCCATGGAACATGGCTTCCGGCGCGGGCTGGTCGACAATCTGGAATGTATGGCAGGATTCACAGAAGGCTGGTGCAAGTTCAAAAAAATATTCATCCTTGAACTGTGCTTCTGTAAGGAAGCCGTTTGCTAGAGGCATCCGGCCGAATGTCATGAATTTATCAATTTTATTTCCACATATTCTGCAATTCGTCATGATATTTGCAACCTTGATCATGGGCGCGCCAATCATAATGCTGGTGAACAAGGCTTTCAACCGAATTGGGCGGCCTGGCCTTTCGCGGCCATCCTTGGCCGGGGGGGTGGAATGATGGCTCCTGGACACGGCCCGTCCCCGCACGGTAAAAATGCCGCCTTGTCCGGGTCTTGACCCCCAGCACGATGGAAGCCATGCAGACAGCCAACGACATCCGCACCACGTTCCTCGACTTCTTCGCGAAGAACGGCCACGCCATCGTGCCGTCCAGCCCCCTGGTGCCGCGCAACGATCCCACCTTGATGTTCACCAATGCCGGCATGGTGCAGTTCAAGAACGTCTTCACCGGCATCGAGAAGCGCGATTACGTCCGCGCCGCGACCTCGCAGAAATGCGTCCGCGCCGGCGGCAAGCACAACGACCTGGACAATGTGGGCTATACGGCGCGGCATCACACCTTCTTCGAGATGCTGGGCAATTTCTCGTTCGGCGACTACTTCAAGGATCTGGCCATCGAGCTGGCGTGGCGGCTGATCACCAAGGAATACGGCATCGACAAGAACCGGCTGCTGGTCACCGTCTATCACGACGACGACGAGGCGGCGGCGGCCTGGAAGAAGATCGCCGGCCTGCCCGAATCCCGCATCATCCGCATTCCCACCTCGGACAATTTCTGGGCGATGGGCGATACCGGCCCGTGCGGTCCGTGCTCGGAAATCTTCTACGACCATGGCGACGGGATTCCCGGCGGCCCGCCGGGCAGCCCCGACCAAGACGGCGACCGCTTCATCGAGATCTGGAATCTGGTGTTCATGCAGTTCGAGCAGGTGGACAAGGACACCCGCATTCCGCTGCCCAAGCCCAGCATCGACACCGGCATGGGGCTGGAGCGCCTGGCCGCCCTGCTGCAAGGCAAGCACGACAATTACGACGTCGATCTGATGCGTTCGCTGATCGCCGCCTCGGCCGAGGCCTCGGGAACCGATCCCGACGGCCCCCACCGGGTGTCGCACCGGGTGGTCGCCGACCATCTGCGTTCGGCCTCGTTCCTGATCGCCGACGGCGTGCTGCCCTCCAACGAAGGGCGCGGCTACGTGCTGCGCCGCATCATGCGCCGGGCCATGCGCCACGCCCACCTGATGGGCGCCACCGAGCCCATGCTGTACAAGCTGTTCCCCGCCCTGGCGCGGCAGATGGGCGAGGCCTATCCCGAATTGATCCGCGCGCAGGCATTGGTCACCGAGACCCTGAAGCTGGAGGAAACCCGCTTCAAGGTCACCCTGGACAAGGGTCTCAAGCTGCTGGAGGAGGAGACCGGCAAGCTGGGCAACGGCCAGTCCCTGGCCGGCGAAGTGGCCTTCAAGCTGTACGACACCTATGGTTTCCCGCTGGACCTGACCCAGGACGCGCTGAAGGCCAAGGGCATCGGCGTCGATACCGACGGCTTCGCCGGCGCCATGGAACGCCAGCGCGCCGAGGCCCGCAAGGCATGGTCCGGCTCGGGCGAGGCCGCCACCGAGGGCCTGTGGTTCGAACTGCGCGACCGGCTGGGGGCCTCGGAATTCCTCGGCTACGACGCCGAGCAGGCCGAGGGCAAGATCGTCGCCTTGGTGGAGAACGGCAAGAGCGTCGAGGCGGTTCATCCCGGCCACAGCGTCGCCATCATCGCCAACCAGACTCCGTTCTATGGCGAGTCCGGCGGCCAGATGGGCGATACCGGCATCATCACCATCGGCGCCCCCGGTTCCGGGGCCAAGGCCATCGTCGCCGTCACCGACACCCAGAAGAAGCTGGGCGACCTGATCGTCCATTTCGGCACGGTGGAAGGCGGCCCCGTCGCGGTGGGCGAGGACGCCCATTTCGCCATCGACGTGGCGCGGCGCGACGCCACCCGCGGCCATCATTCCGCCACCCATCTGCTGCATTCGGCGCTGCGCGACGTGCTGGGCGACCACGTCACCCAGAAGGGCAGCCAGGTCGGGCCGGAACGGCTGCGCTTCGACTTCGCCCACAACAAGGCCCTGTCCCTGGACGAGGCCCGCCGCGTCGAGGCCGAGGTCAATGCCCAGGTCCGCGCCAATGCCGAGGTGGCGACCAAGGTCATGGCCCCCGACGACGCCGTCAAGGCCGGCGCCATGGCCCTGTTCGGCGAGAAATACGGCGACGAGGTCCGGGTGGTCTCCATGGGCGGATTCTCCACCGAACTGTGCGGCGGCACCCATGCCCGGCGCACCGGCGACATCGGCGGCTTCAAGATCGTGGCGGAAAGCGCCGTGGCGTCCGGCGTCCGCCGGATCGAGGCGGTGACCGGCCCGGCCTTCCTCGCCTGGGCCCAAGCCCAGGAGGACCTGATCGGGCGGGTGGCCGAGACCCTGAAGGCCGCCCCCGCCGACCTGCCGGTCCGCATCGCCCAGTTGCAGGAGGATCGCCGCCGGCTGGAACGGGAACTGGCCGAGACCAGGAAGCAGCTCGCCACTGGCGGCGGCCAGGGCGCCGCCACCAAGACCGTGGCCGGCGTCACCTTCGCTGGCCGGGTGCTGGACGGCGTTCCGGCCAAGGACCTGAAGGGCATGGCCGACGAGATCAAGAAGCAGATCGGCTCGGGCGTGATCGTGCTGGTGGGAACCGCCGACGGCAAGGCCAGTCTGGTGGTCTGCGTCACCGAGGACCTGACCGGCCGCTTCAGCGCCATCGACCTGGTCCGCGTCGGCGCCGAGGCGCTGGGTGGCAAGGGCGGCGGCGGCCGTCCCGACATGGCGCAGGCCGGAGGTCCCGACGCCGGAGCCGCGCAAGCAGCCATCGACGGGATCGAGCGGGTGCTGGCCGGCTGAGCGGGACATTTCCGTTCTGAAAGAAGGAAAATTTTAATAAAGTTCCGGCCAAAGTCGCCTTTCAGAATCCGATCCGGGCGGTTGACCAGCGGTTGGCCGTCAAGACTCCAGGGAGTTCGCCGTCATGGCCACCGATGTCACGCTCTCCGCCGCCATCCGCGGCAATCTTCTGTCGCTGCAAGGTACCGGCACCCTGGTTGATCGGACCAACACCCGTCTGGCTACCGGCCTGAAGGTCAGTTCCGCCATCGACGATGCGGTCGCGTACTTCCAGAACAAGGCGCTGAAGGATCGCGCCGGCGATCTGGCCGCCCGCAAGGACAACATCGACCAGGGCGTCAGTTCGCTCCAGACGGCGCTGTCCGGCCTGCAAGCGGTCGAGGCCGTCCTGGTGCAGATGAAAGGCATCGTGCTGTCGGCCAAGTCGGCGTCCGATTCCGAGCGCGCCACCCTCGGCACCCAGTTGCAGACCCTGGCCTCCCAGATGAACCATCTGGCCAACGACGCCTCCTATCAGGGCCTCAACCTGATCAACGCCACCGTCGCCAACCTGAAGGTGCAGTTCTCGGAAAAGACCGCCGCCGTCCTCCAGGTCGATGGCGCCGACGTCCGCATCTCCACCGGTCTGGTGCTGACCGCGTTCACCATGAACGCCACCTACATCGCCGGCAGCCAGGCCATCACCAAGATCGCCGGCTCCACCGCCGCCGCGGCGTTCTCCGACGTGTCGGCCTCGGTGTCGATCTTCGACGCCTATATCGACATGTTCGACTCTGGCATCACCTCGGTCCGCACCAGCGCCAAGACCATCGGCGCCAGCGTGGCCCTGCTGCAAACCCGCGCCGACTTCACCAAGGAATACATCAACACCCTCAAGATCGGCGGCGACAAGCTGGTGCTGGCCGATCTCAACGAGGAAGGCGCCAATCTGGTGTCGCTGCAAACCCGCCAGCAGCTCGGCATCCAGGCGCTGTCCTTCGCCAACCGGTCGGAACAGGGCGTCCTGTCGCTCTTCCGGTAATCCGATAGCCGGTTGACCGGACCATGACCATGGGGCGGAAGGTGCCTGGCACCTTCCGCCCTGTTGTCGTCTGGGGCTACAGCAATCGCAGGATCACCACGTCCGCGCCATCGTGGCCACGGTAGACCAGCCGCCAGGGCAGGCCGGGCAGTGGCAATTC
>NZ_LR746532.1:58269-98355 GCF_902729425.1 Magnetospirillum sp. SS-4
AAACCCGCCAGCAGCTCGGCATCCAGGCGCTGTCCTTCGCCAATCGGTCGGAACAGGGCGTCCTGTCGCTCTTCCGGTAAGATAGCGGCGGCGGGAGGAGGGCGGCGTGAACGCCAGGATCGTCGGACTTGTCCTGTTCGGCCTCGCCCTCGTCCCCTCGCCGGTTCTCGCCGCCCCGATGCGCTGCCCCGAGGATGCCGAGGGCGGCGCCTGCGTCTGGGGCAGGGTCGAGGGATTCGACGGCGCCACCCTTCAAATTCGCGGCCTTTCCATCGCCCTGGCCGGGGTGGTGGCGCCGTCCCGCAAGGATATCTGCGCCAACCGCTCGACCAGGGAGGAATTCGCCTGCGGCCGTCCGGCCCGCAAGCGCATGGCCGAACTGGTGGCCAAGGGAATCGCCTGCGATATCGTCGAGGTGGAGTCGGGCCAGTTGTGGGGACGCTGCCGCGGCCCCGACGGCGACGTGGCGCGGCTGCTGATTCAGGCCGGCGTGGTCAAGGCGTCCAAGGACGGCCTGTTCGAGGACGCCCAGAAGCAGGCGGTCAAGGCCCGGAAGGGATTGTGGGCCGCCGAGATCATCCTGCCCAGGGACTGGGAGGCGGTCCGGCGCAAGAATTCCGACGATTAGGGCAAGTTCAGGGGAGCCCGGATATCCGGCCGTTCCGTCCGAGAGGATTTGGTGGGTCCGCCGGGACTCGAACCCGGGACCTCTCGATTAAAAGTCGCTTGCTCTACCAACTGAGCTACGGACCCATTCCGAAAAGGGGCTCACCATAGGCAGATGATCGCCGTTCGTCAACGTGGGGATGGCGGTGCGAATCGGAATGCCGGCATGGGCGGATGTCAGGCGGTTTGCCCGGCCACCCAGCCCGACGACCATGCCCACTGGAAATTATAGCCGCCCAGCCAGCCGGTGACATCCACCGCCTCGCCGACGAAATAAAGGCCGGAAACCGCCTTGGCCGCCATGGTCTTGGACGACAGCCCGGCGGTGTCGACCCCGCCCAGGGTGGCCTCGGCGGTGCGGTAACCCTCGCTGCCGGCGGGAACCGGCCGCCAGCCGTTCAGCAGCCCGGCCAGACCGGCGAGGGCGGCGTTGGGCGTCTGCCCGATGGGCTTGCCCAGCAGGCCGGCGCGCCCGGTCAGGCACTGGGCCAGCCGGGCCGGCAGCATTTCCGCCACCACGGTCTCGACCTGGGCGTTCGGCCGCGCCGCCTTGCGCCCGATCAGGGTGGTCCGGGCATCCTGGCCGGGCAGCAGGTCGAGGACGATGGGGTGACCCGCCCGCCAGTATGAACTGATCTGAAGGATGGCCGGTCCCGACAGGCCGCGATGGGTGAACAGCACCGCCTCGCGAAAGCGGGCGCCGCCCAGCGAGACCTCGGCCTCGACGCTGATCCCGGCGAGGGTCCGCATCAAGACGAGATCGTCGCCGGCGAAGGTCAGCGGCACCAGGGCCGGGGCGGTGGCGACCACTCCCAGGCCATGGCGCCGGGCCAGGACGTGGGCGAAGCCGCTGGCGCCGATCTTGGGCAGCGACAGGCCGCCGGTGGCCACCACCAGCGACGGCGCCCGGAAGGTTCCCCGGCTGGTTTCCACCCGGAACGGGCCGTCGCCGCCGACCGTGCCGATACGGCAGGAAGTGAGGATTTCCACCCCGCCGGCGCCGCATTCCCGCAGCAGCATTTCGACGATCAGGGCGGCGGAATCGTCACAGAACAGGCGGCCGTGGTCGCGTTCGTGCCAGGCGATGCCGTGGCGGCGGATCAGGTCGAGGAAATCGCCCGGCCCAAAGCGCTTCAACGCCGAGACGGTGAAGTGGGGATTGGCCGACAGGTAATGGACCGGGGCGACGTCGCGGTTGGTGAAGTTGCAGCGGCCGCCGCCCGAGATCAGGATCTTGCGGCCAGGCTGGTCGTTGTGGTCCAGCACCGCCACCCGGCGGCCGCGGGCGGCGGCCGAGGCGGCGCACATCAGGCCGGCGGCGCCGGCGCCGATGACGATGACGTCGTGAGTGGGCGGGAGGACGGGGGAAACGGGCATGGGCGGGTTCTACTCCATGCCGTCCCGCCACTCCAGCAAACGATACGCCGCCCGCCACAAGGTGACGGCGTCGCCGGGCCGCGCGGCCCCAAGATCGGCATGGGCGAGGTTGTCCAGAAGGTAAAGACGCGAACGCGGCGCCGCCCCGGCCAGGGCGATCCCCTCGCCGACCGGCACGATACGGTCGTCGGCGCCGTGAATCACCAGCAGTTCGGCCTCCAGGCCCGACAGGTCGCGCCGGGCGAGGTCGAGCCCGTCCATGTCGGCGACCACGCCTTCGGGCAAGGCCGCGATCAGGTCGGGCACCCGGTCGGGACGGTCGTTGTCCAGCAGCGCCATCACCGAGCGTCCCTGGGGGCCGAGACGGGACGTCAGGTCGTCGATGATGGCGACGGGTTCGGCCAGCTTGCGCCGGGCAATGGCGGCCAGCAGGACGCGGTCGCCGGAATCGGTCAGCCGCTGGGCGTTGCCCAGCACGAACACCCACTTGCCGTAGGCGTTGGGGTCCAGCCGCCGCCACGGATCGGCGGAAGACGGCCGCCAGAATCCGGTGGTGAAGAAGGTCACCACCCGTTTTGCGTCGAACGGCGGCCCGATGGCGGCGATCACCGCCACCCGCCGGGCGATGCCGGGCTCCAGGGCCGCCAGGACGGCGGGAACCGCAGCATAGGAGATCGCCGCGACGGCGGTCCGTCCGCCATCGCGGGTGACGTGACGCACCGCGTCGGCGATGCCGGTCGTGTCCTGCGGCGACAGCCGCAGCGCCCGCGCTTGCGGATTGTCGGGAACCAGGACCCGCCAGCCGGCCCGGGCCAGGGTTCCGGCCAGGGCCACCAGCCGGGGGTCGTCGCCGCCGGCGGCGGCGGCTCCCGGGACCAGCACCAGCGACGCCCTCGGCCGTTCGCCGCCATAGAGGTCGGCGGCATGGCTGCGGCCATCGACGGCGTAGGTGATCCGTTCACGGCTGATTTCGGCGGACGGAAACGGATGGCCGGCAAGATCGGCCAGCAGCAAGGCGGCCTCGACGGCGTGGCGGGCCGGCGGCGACGCCAGGGCCAGGAACAGCGCGATCAGTCCCAGGCAGCGCCCGCATCTCACACCTCGATCCCTCCCAGTCTTTCCTGGGTCTCCTTCAGGCGGTCGGCCTTCTTCTTCATCTCCTGTTCCATGCGCTTGATGCGCCGGTCCAGGTCCTCGATATTGCCCAGCCGCTCGGCCCGCTTGCGTCTGGCGTAGCCGCCCGCCACCCGCTTGATGCCCCAGTCGGCGGTGACGAAGAACAAGGCGGCGCCGGCCACCAGGGTGACGATGGCGGCGATGCCGCCGAAGCTGCTGTTGACCGCCACCATGGCCCCCCAGAAACCGATGGTCACCAGCGACGACGACGCCACCAGGATCAGCCGATTGACGGTCTGGTCGTACACCACCTGACGCTTTTCCATGTCGCGCATGGCGTTGACGATCTCTTCCCTGGCGATGGCCTGCCAAGTGCGGAACGACATGCCCTTGACCGTCCGGTTGTCGCGAATGGTCTGTTCCAGCTTGCGCACCAGATAGTCGGCTTTCTGCTCCGGCGTCGGACCCTCGGCGGCCACTCCCGCTCTCCCCCTGTTGATGGCCGGCGCAGTCTATCACCGTGACGCCGGAGCGGGGAGGGGAGAGGAGGCATCCATGGGCCTCCGCGACCAGCCCTCTGTTTTTCAAGGAACGCAATATGCGTAAAATTATCCGTAAAGTGCCGCAAATAAAACTTTTGCTATGTGAAGCCATACACAGTTTGAGTGGTTGATGATCGGTAATCTACTTCCATGAGACACGGGGCGGGAAGTCGAAGCCAAGTATCTCTTGACGCAAATTGGACGGAGACCCGGAATCGGGACGTCCCATCAAGGAGTGAAAGCCATGTTGACCTATGCTCGCAGCCTGATCCGCCAGCTGGTTCGTGACGAAAAGGGCGCCACCGCCATCGAATACGGCCTGATCGCCGCCCTGATCGCCGTCGCCGCCGTCACCGTGATGGGCACCATCGGCACCAACCTGACCAGCACCTTCACCACCGTGGCCGGCAAGCTGTAGACTGGGGCTTCGCGGCCTGGGGAAACCGAAGCGCCTCCCTCTCGCGGGAGGCGTTTTCGCGAGGACCAAGCAATGATCGCCAACGTCGTCGTCGTCATCGCCGGTCTGCTGTTCGTCGCCGCCCTTGCGGACGCCGCCCAGTCGGACCTGCGCCGGTTTCGCATCCACAACCGGGCGCCGCTGCTGCTGCTGGCGTCGTTCGTGCCGGCCGGATTGGCGGCCGGACTGGACGGAGGCGAGTGGCTGGCCCATCTCGGCGCCGCCTTGGTGGTGTTCGCGGTGGCGGCGGCGCTGTTCGTCCTGGGAATCTGGGGTGGCGGCGACGCCAAGCTGCTGCCGGCGGCGGTGTTGTGGGTGGGGCCGGCCGGCCTTGCCCGTTTCATCATGATCATGGCCCTGGCCGGGGGTGGCCTGGCGGTGGTGGCGCTGCTGGCGCGCCGGGTCGGGCTGGCGCCGTCCGGGCCGGTTCGTGACTGGGGCGAACGCCTCGCCGCCTCCGGCCATGTGCCTTACGGCCTGGCCATCGCGGCCGCCGGCCTCGACTGGTGGATCATCGCCATGCTGCCGCGCCTCATGGGCTGATTCCGCCGACACCGAGGCGGGCGGTTGCGTCGGGGGGGAATTTGGCCGATTGTCGTGTGGGGTGCGAACAGGAGGGGACTTCGAGGTGAGGGCGGTATCATGCGACCGATAGCCATCGTCCTGGTGGTGGCGGCCCTGGCCGCCGGCCTGACCGCCTTTCTGGCCAAATCCTGGCTGGACCGCCAGTCGGCGGGGCCGGCGGCCCAGGCCCAGGCGGCGATGGCCGAGGTGCTGGTGGCCGCCCGCGAGATTTCGCCAGGAACCGTGCTCGGCGCCGACGATCTCCGCTACGAGTCCTGGCCCAGCACCGCCGTCACCCCCCGGCTGATGATCCGCCGCGACGGCGACGACCCCAAGGCCCAGGCGCTGGGACTGGTGGCCCGCCGCGCCTTGGCCGAGGGCGAGCCCTTCGCCATCGCCGCCACCTTCCGCCAGGACAGCGCCGGCGTGCTGGCCGGCGTGCTGACGCCGGGCATGCGGGCGGTCTCTGTCGCCATCACCAATGCCAGCGCGGTGTCGGGCTTCATCACCCCCGGCGACAAGGTGGACGTGGTCCTGTCCACCGACATGCAGCGGGTGATGGAAGGCGGCGACCGGGAACCGGCCGGCACCCTGCTGATCCAGCGCTACGCCGCCGAGACCGTGCTCGCCGATGTCCGGGTCCTGGCCATCGATCAGCAGATCACCCGTGGCCGCGACGGCGCCGCCATCCAGGGCAAGACCGCCACCATCGAGGTCACCCCAAAGCAGGCGGAAATTCTGACCGCCGCCGGCATGGTGGGAACGCTGAACCTGGTGCTGCGCGGCCTGCCCGCCGCCGGCGGCGCCGCGGTGGCCGAAACCGAGGCCGATGCCGCCGGCTTCACCTCCGACACCGAGACCAGCAGGGCGCTGCAAGCCTTGCTGGGGGCCCGGACCAGGCCGGCCAAGCCATCCGGCGGCGGTGGCGGCGGCATTCAGGTCAATCGTGCCGGAATCGTCACCTCCGAAGGGGCCGCCCGATGACGTTTCGCCTGTTCCGCGCCGTCTTGATGTCGCTGCTGCTGCTGACGGGGCCGGCCCTGGCCCGTGACGCAGCCCAGCCGCCGCCGCCCGACCCGGCGCCGCGCGGCAAGGTGGTGACCATGGGCGGCAACGGCACCGCCGCCGCGCCTTCCCGAGCGTTGCCGGCATCGCTGCGCGGCCCCATGCCGGCGGTGTTCGAGTCGATCCGGCTGGCGGTCGGCAAGTCCGCCGATATCTTGCTGCCGACCGAGGTGAGGGACGTCATCGTCGGCAATTCCGACATCGCCGACGTCATGGTGCGCTCGCCCACCCAGATCTACATGGTCGGCCGCGCTCCCGGCCAGACCAACGTCTTCCTGATCGACCGCTCCGGCAAGGCCTTCCGCCGCTACGAGGTGGACGTGGCCATCGATTCCCAGGCGGTGCGGGAGGTGCTGCGCCAGGTGCTGCCCGACGAATCCGCCATCCAGGTCTCGGCGGTGGGCGACAGCCTCTACCTGTCGGGAACCGTCAGGACCGATGCCGCCGGCAACGCCGCCAAGGCGCTGGCGCGGCGCTTCGTCGCCAAGGACGAGAATCTGGTCAACATGATGCGAATCTCCAACGACCAGCAGGTCCTGCTTCAGGTCAAGGTGGTGGAGATGCAGCGCACCGTGGTCAAGGAACTGGGGGTCGGCGTCTCCACCACCCGCCCGATCGGGCTGGCCGGCCATCAGGATCTGACCGGGTTCACCACCTCGACCATCGGCCAGATCACCACGTCCTATTTCGGTTCGGCCACGGTGACCGGCATCGGCACCCTGACCACCAACCTGTCCATGCTGGAGAACCAGGGGCTGATCCGCACCCTGGTCGAACCCAACCTGACCGCCGTGTCGGGCGAGACCGCCACCATGCTGGCCGGCGGCGAGATTCCGATTCCAGTGGCCGACGTCAATGGCTCCATCAGCGTCGAGTTCAAGCCGTATGGCGTGCTGATGAACTTCACCCCCACCGTGCTCGACCCCGGCCGGCTCAGCCTCAAGATGACCGCCGAGGTCAGCGCCATCGACACCGCCAACCGCACCGCCGTCAGTTCCACCATCTCGGTGCCGGCCTTCAAGGTGCGCCGCGCCGGCTCCACCGTGGAACTGCCGTCGGGCGGCTCCATCATGATCGCGGGGCTGTTGCAGAACGATTTGACCGGCAACGTCTCGGGCCTGCCCGGCCTGATGGACATACCGGTTCTGGGCGCGCTGTTCCGCTCCAACGCCTTTCAGCGCAACGAGACCGAACTGGTGGTGATCCTGTCGGCCTACGTGGTGCAGTCGGTGGATCGCCCCGACGCCCTGGCGACGCCGTCCGACGGCTTCGCCCCGGCGTCCGATATCAAGCGGTTCCTGTTCGGCCGCCTGCAAGACACCTATACGAAGCGCGGCGGCAGCGTCCCGCCGGTTCCGGGCCAGTTGCAAGGTCCGTTCGGCTACATCGTTCAATAGGGAAGGGAGGACGCCGCCATGCCTCGCAAAGCCTCCGTCATCGCCCTGCTGCCGCTGCTGCTGGCGGCCGCCGGCTGCGCCGCCGACATGGCGGAACACGACCAGCGCATCTCGCATCCCGTCACCGCCGAGCAGAAGACGGCAATCGCCCTGTTCGACCGCGTCGACGGACAGGACCTGTCCGCCTTCGACCGCGAGCGGCTGGGGCGGCTGGCCGCCGAATCGCTGAAACGTGGCGCCGGTCCGGTGCGGATCATCGTGGGTGCCCGGCCGGGCGAGGAAGCCGCCGGGCACGATTTCGCCCGGACGCTGGCCGACGGGCTGAGGGCCGGCGGCGTCGCCGATATCCGGGTGACGGTGGCCGGCGAGGCCGGGGGAGAGCCGGGAGCGGCCGAGGTGCGGGTTCCGGTCTGGGTGGCGGTGGTGCCCGATTGCGGCAAGTTCGAGCGCGGCATCACGCCGGATTACACCAACGCCCCCAACAGCAATTGGGGCTGTTCCATTCAGCGCAACATGGGGCTGATGGTGCAGAACCCCGCCGACCTGATCCGGGCGCGCGAGACCAGCGGCCGCGACGCCAACCGCGCCTCGGACGTGCTCGGCAAATACGGCAAGGGCGAAGCCACCGGCTCGGCCGCCGAGGCCAAGTCGTCGGGCTCCACCTCCTCGGTCGGCAGCAAGTAGCGGCGGAGCCAATCGTGATTCATCGCCTGACCATCGATGCCTTTACCGCCACGCCGGAAACCGCCGCCGCGCTGCGTCAGGTCCAGCAGGACCGGCAACTGGCCAAGTCGCGTCTGGCGATCCAGGCCGGCGGGCTGGCCGCCGCCATCGCCCGATACGCCGATTCGCCGACGCCGCAGGTGGTGATCGTCGAGGACGACGATTCCGCCACCATGCTGGCGCGGCTGGAGCATCTGGCCGAGGTCTGCGTCCAGGGCACCCGGGTGATGGTGATCGGCTCGGTCAACGATATCGCGCTCTACCGTTCGTTGATGGCACAAGGAATCAGCGAATACCTGGTGTGGCCGGTCTCGGCCCGCCAGATCGTCGATGCGCTGGACAAGCTGTTCGCCGACCCGCAGGCGGCGCCCCGCGGCCGCACCATCGCCTGCTGGGGGGCGCGGGGCGGGGTCGGCTCGTCCACCCTGGCGCAGAATCTGGCCTGGGGGCTGGCCCGCCACCTTCAGGAGACGGTGATCTACATCGATCTCGACCTGGCGTTCGGCACCTCGGTTCTGGCCTTCAACATCGACGCCAAGCAGACCGTCATCGACGCCCTGGCCCATCCCGAGCGGCTGGACGAGGTGCTGATGGAGCGCTGCATGGTCGAATACGACGACCATCTCCAGATACTGGCGTCGCCGGGCGATTGCCGCGTCCATGCCGCCCTGTCGCTGGACAGCCTGGACCTGCTGGTCGAACTGGCGTCCCGCATGGCAGGGCTGGTGGTGCTGGACATTCCCCATCTGTGGGCCGACTGGACCGAACATCTGCTCGGCATCGCCGACGAGGTGGTGGTGACCGCCACGCCGGATTTCGCCAGCCTGCGCGATTCCAAGTCCATCCTGGACGTTCTGGCCGGCCGGCGCGGTCCGGGCAATCCCGCCCGGCTGGTGCTGAACCGGGTGGATGCGTCGCGCCGCACCCAGCTGACCGCCAAGGATTTCGAGGAGACCGTCAAGGTGGCGCCGTTTCTGGTGATTCCGTCCGAGCCGCAGGTGTTCGGCGAAGCCGCCAACAACGGCCAGATGGTGGGCGAGGCGGCAGGCTCGCACAAGATCAACCATGTGCTGAACCAACTGGTCGTCGCCCTGGCCGGCAAGTCTCCGGCCCTGCGCAAGACGGCCCGGCCGGGGCGCGGCCTGCTCGACCGGCTGCTGAAGAGGTAGCCGCCATGTTCGGCCGCCGGGCAGCCCCTCCCGCTTCCAAGCCCGCCGCCGAGCCGCCGCGCGACCGGCCGCCGTCAGCGGCCGCGCCGCCGGCCGCCGCTCCGGCGTCGCCGCGCTCCAGCGAGCTGGACCAGCGATTGTCGGACATCAAGATCGCCATCTTCAACGACCTGATCGATTCGGTCGATCCCACCGAGCTGGGAGCCCTGGAACCGGCCCAGGTGCGGGAGGAAATCTCGGACATCGTCGCCGAGATCATCAGCATGCGCAATCTGGTGCTGTCGGCGGCCGAGCAGCAGGTGGTGATCGGCGACATCTGCAATGACGTGCTCGGCCTGGGACCGTTGGAGCCGCTGCTGGCCCGGGACGACATCGCCGACATCATGGTGAACGGCTGCGACAAGGTCTATATCGAAACGGACGGCCGCATCGAGCTGACCGACATCAAGTTCCGCGATAACGCCCAGCTCATGAACATCTGCCAGCGCATCGTCTCGGCGGTGGGGCGCAGGGTCGACGAATCCAGTCCGATCTGCGACGCCCGTCTGGCCGACGGGTCGCGCGTCAACGTCATCGTGCCGCCGCTGGCCATCGACGGGCCGACGCTGACCATCCGCAAGTTCAAGCGCGAGAAGCTGACGCTCGACAAGCTGGTGGAGTTCGGTTCCCTGACCCAGCCGGCGGCGCGGGTCCTGCAAATCGCCTCGGCGGTCCGCTGCAACATCCTGGTCTCGGGCGGCACCGGTTCGGGCAAGACCACCTTGCTCAACTGCCTGACCCGCTATATCGACACCGCCGAGCGCATCGTCACCTGCGAGGACGCCGCCGAGCTGCAATTGCAGCAGCCGCACACGGTGCGGCTGGAGACCCGGCCGCCCAACCTGGAGGGAATCGGCGCCGTGACCATGCGTGATCTGGTCAAGAACTGCCTGCGCATGCGGCCCGAGCGCATCATCGTCGGCGAGGTGCGCGGGCCGGAGGCCTTCGACCTGCTCCAGGCCATGAACACCGGCCATGACGGCTCGATGGGGACCATCCACGCCAACACTCCCAGGGACGCGCTGTCCAGGGTCGAGAACATGGTGGCCATGGGCGGCTACAACCTGCCGGCCAAGGCGGTGCGCGAACAGATCGCCTCGGCGGTCAACCTGATCGTCCAGGCGTCGCGCCTGCGCGACGGCTCGCGCAAGATCACCCACATCACCGAGGTGATCGGCATGGAGGGCGACGTCATCACCCTCCAGGACCTGTTCGTGTTCGAATTCATGGGCGAGGATTCGCGCGGCCGCGTCATCGGCCGCCACCGCCCCACCGGATTGCGTCCCGCCTTCTGGGACCGCGCCCGCTATTACGGCCTGGACGGCGATCTGGCCGAAGCCCTGAGCGAAAGCCATGCTTGAGCTGCTCGCCCGCCTGCCCGCCGAGATCGCCGCCATCGTCACGGTGCTGCTGGCGGCGCTGGGGGTTCTGGGCTGGTCCATGTACACCCTGATTCACGGCAGCCGCGCCCGCATCCGCCGCCGCCTCGCCGCCATTGCCGGCGGCGCTTCGCATCCCCGCCGCCAGGCTCGCCTGCCCAAGCGCAAATCGGTGCAGGCCCGCCTCAAGCAGGCCGAGGGGACGCGGACCCGTCGGCGCGGCTATCGCCTGCGCGAACAGCTGATGCAGGCCGGGCTCCATGTCGAGGTCTGGCACTACCTCGCCGCCTGCGCCGTGCTGGCGCTGCTGACTTTCGGCGTGGCGCTGCTGATGGCGTTGACGCCGCCGTGGGCGCTGGTCGCCGCCGTCGTCGCCGGGGTCGGCCTGCCCAAGCTGACCGTTGCCCTGATGGCCAGGCGCCGCGTCGGCAGGTTCACCGCCCAGTTCGCCGACGCCATCGACGTGGTGGTCAGGGGCATCCGTTCCGGCCTGCCGCTGGGCGAATGCATCAACATCATCGGGCGCGAGATGCCCGATCCCATCGGCACCGAGTTCCGCCTGATCACCGAGGGCCAGAAACTGGGGCTCAATCTCCAGGAGGTGCTGGCCCGCGCCGTCGACCGCATGCCGATTCCGGAACTGCGCTATTTCTCCATCGTCATCGCCATCCAGCAGCAGACCGGCGGCAATCTGGCCGACACCCTGGTCAAGCTGACCGACGTGCTGCGGGCCAGGAAGCGCATGCGCGAGAAGGTGCAGGCCTTCGCCAGCGAGGCCCGCGCCTCGGCCTATATCATCGGCTCGCTGCCCATCATCGTCATCCTGGCCCTGGCGGTGCTGTCGCCCCAGTACATCGGCATCCTGTTCACCACCGAGACCGGCCATGTCCTGCTGTTCGCCGGCGCTGTCACCGAGATCGTCGGGCTGCTGGTGATGCGCAAGATGATCAATTTCGACATGTGAGGAAGGGAGGACGAGAGACATGAGCTTCGACCTGCCCAACCTGATCATGCTGGTGGCGGCGGTGGCCGCCTTCGCCTCGGTGCTGGCGCTGGCGCTGCCGCTGATGGCGCGCGACCGTCTCGCCAGCCGGCTGCGGGCGGTGGCGGCGCGGCGGCAGGAACTGTCGGCGCAGCAGCGGGCGGCCCTGCAATCGGGCGGCCGTCGCAAGATCCAGCCGCGCCGCCGCCTCGCCCTGATGCGGGCCGTGGTCGACCGCCTGAAATTGCAGGACCTGCTGGAGGCGCGGGAACTCAAATCACGGCTGGCCCAGGCCGGCTGGCGGGGGCAGGCGGCGCCGCTGACCTACATCTTCTCGCGGGTGGCGCTGCCGGTGGTGCTGCTGGCGGCCGGGCTGGTCTACGCCACCACCGTGTTCGCCCATCTGCCGCTGATGAACCGGGCGCTGATCCTGATCGGCGCCATGGGGGTGGGCACCTATCTGCCGGTCATCTGGCTGACCAATGCCATTCAGAAACGGCAGTTCGCCATCGGACGCGCCTTTCCCGACGCCCTGGACCTGATGGTGATCTGCGTCGATGCCGGCCTGTCGGTGGAATCGGCGCTGGGCCGCGTTGTCGACGAAATGGGCGAGAACGCCCCGGAACTGGCCGAGGAATTCGGCCTGACCGCCGCCGAGCTGGCCTTCATCGGCGACCGCCGCCATGCCTGGGAGAACTTCGCGTCGCGCACCGGCTTGCCTCAGGTGAAGTCGCTGACCACCACCTTGCTGCAATCGGAGAAATACGGCACCCCGGTCAGTCAGGCACTGAAGGTGCTGGCCCAGGAGAACCGCGACACCCGCATGTCCGACGCCGAAAAGAAGGCGGCGGCGCTGCCGGCCAAACTGACGGTGCCGATGATCGTGTTCTTCCTGCCGGTGCTGTTCGTGGTCATCGCCGGCCCCGCCGCCATCCAGGTTTCGGGCATCATGAAGTGATTCCAGCATCGCTGTTTTTGCGCGCATCCCTGGCGTGCGCCCCTCGCCTCTTGCATGCCCCGCCATATGGCTTCATGCTGAACGGACAATGAAGGTTCCGTCGGGAGGGAATGTGTCCGAAAGTACCGTTGCGGACCTCCGCCGGAAGGTTGAACGCCTTTCCAATCGCGTAGGCGAGCTGTCGCTTTATCAATCCGTTGTCGATCATGCCTTCGAAGGCATGTTCGCCACCGACGCCGACAACCGCATCATCGTCGTCAATCCGGCCTTCACCGCCATTACCGGCTTCGATGCCGCCGAAGCCATCGGCCAGACGCCGAAACTTCTGAGTTCGGGCTTGCAGGACCGGGCCTTCTACGAGGAGTTGTGGACGACCCTCGGCCAGGCCGGCCGCTGGCAGGGCGAACTGATCGACCGCCACAAGAACGGCCACCTGATCCGCATCTGCCTGACCATCACCACCGAACGCGATCCGTCGGGCGACGTGCTGCACCACATCGCCGTGTTCCGCGACGTCACCGAGGCCCGCGACACCGCCGAACAGCTATGGCGGCGCGACAATTACGACCCCCTTACCGACCTTCCCAACCGCAATCTGTTCCTGGACCGGCTGTTGCAGGCCCTGGTGATCGCCGGACGCGAGGATTCGCGCGTGGCGCTGCTGTTCATCGGCCTGGACGGGTTCAAGAACATCAACGATTCCCTGGGGCACTGGATCGGCGACAAGGTGTTGCAGGAAGCGGCGCGGCGTTTCCAGGCCAGCCTGCCCAAGGGCGACACGGTGGCGCGCTTCGGCGGCGACGAGTTCACCGTGGTGTTGCAGGGCATCCACGACACCGACACGGTGGAAAGCATCAATCGCACCATCTTGGAGGCGTTGCAGGAGCCCTTCATCATCGAGCAGCATCAGGTGCTGATCTCGTGCTCCATCGGCATCTGCCTGTGGCCGGGCGACGGCGACGACGTCGAGGCGCTGATGCGCAACGCCACCGCCGCCCTGGCCCAGTCCAAGCAGGCCGGCCGCAACACCTTCCGCTTCTTCACCCCGGCCATGGACGCCCGCGCCCAGGCCCGCTCGCGTCTGGCCGACGAACTGGCCGGAGCCCTGTCCCAGGGCGAGTTCCATCTGGTGTTCCAGCCGCTGATCGACGTCAAGACCGGCAAGGTGGTGGCGGCCGAGACCCTGCTGCGCTGGCACAACCGCTATCTCGGCGTGGTCAGCCCCGAACAGTTCATTCCCCTGGCCGAGGAACTGGGCCTGATCCGCCCCATCGGCGAATGGCTGCTGACCGCCGCCTGCCGCGAGGCGCTTGCCTGGCAGAACATGGGCCTGGGCGACATCGGCGTCGCCGTCAACATTTCGCCCCGCCAGTTCCAGCAGGGCGACATCATCACCATCATCGAGCGGGCGCTGCACGACACCGGCCTGTCGCCAAAACTGCTGACCGTCGAGATCACCGAAGGGCTGCTGCTGGCCAACAGCGAGGAGATCATCGCCAAGCTGGATCATATCCGCGGCCTGGGCGTCACCTTGTCGGTGGATGATTTCGGCACCGGCTATTCGTCGCTGTCCTACCTCAAGACCCTGCCGGTGGATGTGCTGAAGATCGACCGTTCGTTCATCGCCGACATGCTGGACAACCTCAACGACGCCACCTTGGTCGACGCCATCATCGCCCTGGGCCACTCCATGCGCCTCGAAGTGGTGGCCGAGGGCGTCGAGACCGAGGAGCAGATGGCCTATCTGAGCAGCCACGGCTGCGACACGGTGCAGGGCTATCTGTTCAGCCCGCCGCTCAGCCCCGGCCGTTTCCGCGATTTCGTTGTCGCCCGCGCCCGCTCCGCGCCTGCCGCGTCGTCGCCCGAGGGACTGGCGCCCAGCAGCGTCCGGGTGCTGTTCGCCGACGACAACGAACTGATCCGCCTGGTGTTCCGCGACTTTCTGGAGGGAACCGGCTGCGAGATCGAGGAGGCCCGCAACGGCGCCGAGGCGGTGGCCAAGGCGGCCGGCGTGGCCCTGCCCTACAATCTGATCGTTCTCGACCTCGCCATGCCCGAGATGGATGGATTCCAGGCGGCCCGCACCATTCGCGGCGACGAGGCCGCCCGTGGACGGCCGCGCACGCCCATCCTGGCGCTGACCACCGGCGACGGCGAATCCGAACGCCGGCTGGCGGCCGAGGCCGGCTTCGACCGTTTCCTGGCCAAGCCGGTCTCGCGGGTGGACCTGCTTCAGGCCATGGCCGAGATGCTGCCCCCGGAACAGACCAACGCCGCCCCCAGGGCGGAAACCCTGGCCGGCCACAATATTCCCGCCGGGCTGGAACACCTGCTGCCGGCCTTTCTGGCCGAGATGGACAAGGACCAGCAAACGTTGCGCCGGCTGGCCGAGGACATGGACCGCGCCGCCCTGGCCGAATTCGCCCACGCCATGCGCGGCAAATGCGGCATGTTCGGCGAGGAAGTGCTGTTCGAGCTGCTGGGATGCCTGGAGAATCTAGCCCCCAAGGGTTGCCGCCAGGACATTACAGCCCTGACGGCAAAGGTCGTTGAACGGATCGGGCGGCTGTAGCACCATATCCGAAAAGTATTGGAATCGGATAGGCCGATGAAGATCACCCAATTCACCGATTACTCGTTCCGGCTGCTGCTGTTCCTGTCGCACACGCGCGACCGGGTCGTCACCGTGCGCGAGGTCGCCGCCTATTACGACATTTCGGCCGAGCATCTGAAGAAGATCGTCCGCTCCCTGTCGGAAGCTGGGCACATCCAGACTGTGCGCGGCAAGCACGGCGGCTTGCGGCTGAGGCGCGAACCCCACGAGATCAATCTGGGCCGCCTGCTGCGCGAACAGGAGAATCTGACCCTGCTGCCCTGTCACGAGCCCTGCGACACCTGTCCGGTGGAAAACTGCAAGCTGCGCGGCCTGGTGGACGAGGCGCTGACGTCGTTTCTTCGCCACTTCGACGACAAGACCCTGGCCGATGTGATCTAGCCTGAAGGCACAGACACCCATCAGCCGACTCGGCCTGACCGGTGACAACGTCATGCGACTCCACATAATTTCGGTTAAACAGGTTGTGCACTACTCCCATCATCTGATGCACAATAACCTGTGGAACCGCCCCCACCAGATATCAGAACTATAAATTTAAGCTAGGACCACACCAGGGATGCGGGCAAAGGTAAAGTCAGGCTGCCGGCCTTTGAATCCGCATTCGATCCGCTCTGGGCCGGAGGATGACTGGCGTTGGTTGGCAATAGTGATCCCGATCAGCGCCACGCCGCGTTGGGCGAGGAGGTCTCGTCCCGGCAGATGGTCGATCAGGCGAAGCTCCACATCGCCCGAGACCAGCAGCGGTAGGGTGAAGCTGTAGACCTCCTTCGGTTTGCTCAATGCCACATTCTGGGCCTGACGCAGGAACTGTCGCGCCGGAACCCGGTACCGCAGCCCCACTTCCAACTGGATCTCGTAAACGATGGCGTGGCCCGGATTGGCGATGTCCAGGGTGACGTCTATCAGGGTAGAGAGGGGTGAATAGGCCCCGTCCCAGTCGCGTTCCAGCCCCCGTATCAAGGTGGTCTGGCGGTGGAGTAGGGCAAGGGCGGTGCCAATGCGACGCCGCGCGGCCTCGGTCAGATCGGCGGGGCAGCCGTCCTCATCCAGCCGCCGGATATGCTCCAACTGACGTTCCAGCCGCAGGATAAATCCGTGGAGACGGGAAAACAGTGGTGCAATGGCATGGCGAAGATGTTCCAACTCGCCTCCCACCCGCTGGGCGATGCAGCCGGTATCGGCCAGACCGGGTGGGAAAAATACTCCCTTCTGGATTGCGCCAAGCAGAGCCTTCGCTTCAGCCAGGTCGGCGCTTAGAACTGCGCCATCCCCTTCGATCCGCTCAGCAGTCAGGGCTCCGGCCAATACGAAAGCGGAAAGCTCGGCCAGTAAGGGCGACGCACCCCGCGACAATTCAGCCGCCAGGGTCATCTCCTCGGAATTGTGGATCAGATAGTCCAATATCTCCGCTTGTTCCAGAAGCTTGTCCTCGGCGGCAAGCACCGGTGGCAGCCGCAGGGGCTGGGTCAGCATATGGGTCCAGGCACTGGCGCGGCTCCGCAGGGCGGCGCGGGCGGATTCGTGGTTGGCGTCCAGGGATTTGAGCGCATCCAGCGGCACGGCACGCCGCAGACCACCCTCTTTGGCATCCAGGGCTTCTTGCCCCCAGTTCAAGGCGGCGTTGATATCGTATCCTGCGGAGATCATGGAATCGGTGGCGTCGATGATCTTCTGGGGGAGCGCTAACATATCCGAGGCCGCCATGGGGGCGGAGAACCATTTCGCCTGCCGGATGGTATCGCAAATAAGGCGGGCAGCGGCTTCATGCACCCGCGAGGATGGGTGGCCATCCGATGGACTGAGGATCAGATCATTGGTGGGCAGATTTCCGAATTCGGCCCGAAATGCAGAAGCAGTGTTGACGAAAGCGAAGCGCCGCCCGCCCAGCAATCGGTCGATGGCTGCAATCTGCTGGGCGGGCAGCGGCCGGATTTCGTAGTAGAACACCAAGATGGGAATGCCGGTTCTGTCGATGAAGGCATCCATCCGGTCCAGCAGTCCTCCCAGTTGGCTGTGCCCTTCCCACCAAAGGTGATCGTCTCCGCTGCTCTCATAAGTACGGCCCCACCATTCCATAAATCTGAGGTCGTTATTGCAAACAGAGAACACCAATGCGTCACAGGCGTCGCTTTGCCAGCGCCCCTCCAGCAAGGCCCAGCTATTCCAGATATTGGCACTTTCGATGCCGTGATTGACTGTTTCGAACAGCAGGGAGGGAAATGCGGCGTTCAACTGGCGCCCAAGATGGGCGGGAAAAGCCAGGTCATAGGGGATGCCAGCCCCATGGGTCATGGAATCGCCGATGCAGTCCACCCGCAACACGCCTTCCACCCGTTCGGGCCGAAAATGGTAATCCCTCCTGCCTATGGCCATGGCGGCTGATCTCTAATGGAAGTAGATGAAGTTGAAAGGGTCGGACTCCTCGGCCTCGGGCATTTCCAGGGATTTGGGGTCGGCGGCGGCCAGTTGGAGGACTTGACGCAGCCAGTCGGGAAGATCGGGCTCGTCCGCCGCTCTTCGCAGGCAGTCAGAGGCCCGCCTGCGGGCGTCATCCTTGTCGTCATCGGTCATCGCATCACCAGGAAGCTGCCAATGGCCAGATAGTCGATGTCAGAATTACGGAAACAGCGGATCGCGTCGGCGGGCGAGCAGACGATGGGCTCGCCCTTGACGTTGAACGAGGTGTTGAGCACCACCGGCACTCCGGAGATTTTGCCGATTTCCACAATCAAACGGTGGAACAGGGGATACCGCTCCGCGGAGACTGTCTGGACGCGGGCGGTGTTGTCCACATGGGTGGTGGCGGGAATGACGGTACGCTTGTCCGGATGGACCTGGGGGGCGAACTGCATGAAGGGACTGTCGCCGTTCAGGGCGAAATACTCCGTTGCCCGCTCCTCCAAAACCGCTGGTGCAAAGGGCCGGAATTCCTCGCGGAACTTGACCCGCGCATTGACGGTTTCCTTCATGGCGGCGTTGCGCGGATTGGCCAGGATGCTTCGATTGCCCAGGGCGCGGGGGCCGAATTCCATGCGTCCTTGGAACCAGCCGATGATGAAGTCGTGAGCGATCAGTTCGGCGACGCGACGGCACAGGCTGTCCGGATCGTCGAAACACTCGTAGTCCTGATTCATGCTGTCCAGGGCCGCCTGGATCTCGGTATCGTCATAGGCGGGGCCAAAGCAGGTTTCGGGCGGGGCGATAAGGCGCGGCGCCCCAGACAGGTGATAATAGCCGTAAAGTGCAGCCCCCAGTGAACCGCCGCTATCTCCGGCAGCGGGCTGGATGAAGATCTGCTCGAACAATCCGCTGTCACGAATGGCGGTATTGGCCACCACGTTATGGGCAACGCCACCAGCCAAGCACAGATTGGAAGCTCCGGTCGCCTCCTTTGCGGCGCGGGCCAGATTGACCATGGCACGCTCCACCACCGCCTGCAGCGAGGCGGCCACATCCATGTGTTTCTGGGTACTCGGGGCGCCAGGATGTTGGGGCTCCATGCCGAACAGATTCGGCAAGGCATCGCTGAACATACGGTCGCGGCTGGAGGTATAGCAGAAGAAGTCCTGATCCAGTCGGAAGCTGCCATCATCGTGCAGGGTCAGCAGGTGGTTGAACAGGTCTTGGTATTTGGGCTGGCCATAGGATGCCAACCCCATCAGCTTGTACTCGCCTTCGTTGACCTCGAAGCCCAGATAGGCGGTCATGGCGGAATAGAGCAGACCCAGCGAATGGGGATAGCGGATTTCGCGCAGCTTGGAGATGGATGTTCCCGAACCGGAATACAGCGCCGTGGTCGCCCATTCACCGACGCCGTCCACGGTGAGGATGGCGGCTTCCTGGAAGGGCGAGGGATAGAAAGCGGAGGCCGCATGGGACAGATGATGTTCCAGGTAGAGAATGCCCCGGTCGTAGCCAGTCGCTTCCTTCACGGCCCGGTCCAGGCAACCGCTTTCCTCCATGACATGGCGCAGATTCCAGGCTGCCATTTCGTGGGCTTTGTCGCCGTAATTCTTGGCGGTGATCAGCGCGCGTTCTAGCTTTGTCAGCGGCTTCTCATAGAAGGCGACGCCGTTCAAATCCTTGCTGGTCAGGCCGCCCTGGCGCAGGCACCACTCCAAGGCCCGGCTGGGGAAACCGCTGTCATGCTTCTTGCGGCTGAACCTCTCCTCGTCGGCGGCGGCGACCACCACCCCGTCCTTCACGAGACAGGCCGATGAGTCGTGGTAGTAGCAGGAGATCCCGAGGATATTCATTCCGATGCCTGATACAGTTTGGTCAGGTCCGGGGACTGACGCGAGCAATCGACCCAGGTGGAGTGGGCGGGCGGATCGGTCTGGGTGGGTGCCAGGGCCAAGATGCGCGACAGCAACTCGTTTAGGCGTTGGTTGAAATTGCCTTCCTCCACATTGCTATCGTGCGGCATCCGCTGTTTTCCCCCATGCATTTCCGCCAGTCTTGACCGGAAGGATGACATAATCGGGAATCGCCGAGAAGAGGGCGTCATCGTCGCACGACCGTCAGTTTCAATCCACGCCCCCGCGTGGGGGGCGACTCACCAAGGAAACGCCCGGCTTCGACCTGATGATGGTTTCAATCCACGCCCCCGCGTGGGGGGCGACGGCTGCTCGGGATCATCGCCGGGAAAAGTGTACTCGTTTCAATCCACGCCCCCGCGTGGGGGGCGACCGGAACAGGCGGGACAGCCATGCCGGCAGGCGGAGGTTTCAATCCACGCCCCCGCGTGGGGGGCGACAGATGCGCGCCGCCCACAGCGTGCGCGCCGCCTGGTTTCAATCCACGCCCCCGCGTGGGGGGCGACTGGCGCGGTCCCAGACCTCGTAGACCGTCGCCTTTTTGTTTCAATCCACGCCCCCGCGTGGGGGGCGACAGCAGGCCTACGCAGGCATAGACTGACGCCCCGAGGTTTCAATCCACGCCCCCGCGTGGGGGGCGACTTCCGCGTTGGTGGCGGCCGTGATGGTCGAGACCGGTTTCAATCCACGCCCCCGCGTGGGGGGCGACAAGGTCGGGGCCAAGGGTGGGTCCGGTTGCTCAGGGTTTCAATCCACGCCCCCGCGTGGGGGGCGACCCGAAGGCATGTCCATGATGATGGTGGACCGCAGGGTTTCAATCCACGCCCCCGCGTGGGGGGCGACGGGATAGCGATCTCCCACACCCTGCGGACGATCCAAGTTTCAATCCACGCCCCCGCGTGGGGGGCGACGCCGCCACTTCATCGGCGGCCACCTCGATGGCAAGGTTTCAATCCACGCCCCCGCGTGGGGGGCGACAGCTGGGCGGAAGCCCTCTTGATCGCGTCTTTTGAAGTTTCAATCCACGCCCCCGCGTGGGGGGCGACACCTTCACGTCGCCGGGTGCCGCGTAGGACACGCAGTTTCAATCCACGCCCCCGCGTGGGGGGCGACACCGGACCGGCGTCCTCGCTGACAACGTGTCCGAGTTTCAATCCACGCCCCCGCGTGGGGGGCGACCTGGGCTGGCGGCCTCAATCGCCGCCACCAGCTTGTTTCAATCCACGCCCCCGCGTGGGGGGCGACTTACGTGGCCATCGAGACCCTGGCCCGTTTCCAGTTTCAATCCACGCCCCCGCGTGGGGGGCGACTCGTCGTACTCACGCATCACGCCATCGGTATCGATGTTTCAATCCACGCCCCCGCGTGGGGGGCGACTTCCACTGGCGATAGGCCCCATCGGTGTTCCAGTAGTTTCAATCCACGCCCCCGCGTGGGGGGCGACGCTGGCACACCAACCTCGCCACGGGTGAGTTTATGGTTTCAATCCACGCCCCCGCGTGGGGGGCGACGGTAATAGGTAATGGGTAACGTAAGTAGGTAAGGGTTTCAATCCACGCCCCCGCGTGGGGGGCGACGCGGGATGGTGACCATGTTACTTCCCCACCGTCTCGTTTCAATCCACGCCCCCGCGTGGGGGGCGACGAGCTGGCTGCTATGGTAGTTGGGGGTGGGCAAGAGTTTCAATCCACGCCCCCGCGTGGGGGGCGACTTTCCAACGACACCTTGCCACTGTCCAGCACGGTCGGTTTCAATCCACGCCCCCGCGTGGGGGGCGACGGCGGACAACAAGACAAACGTCGAGGTGACGACCGGTTTCAATCCACGCCCCCGCGTGGGGGGCGACTCGGCGGGGTTCGGGCCACGGGCGGCGCGGCCGCTGTTTCAATCCACGCCCCCGCGTGGGGGGCGACGAAGGTTAGCTTTCCTTCCAGAGGCAGCCTGAGGTTTCAATCCACGCCCCCGCGTGGGGGGCGACGATTCGACCGAGCGCGTCCGGGCTCATCGCGCCAGGTTTCAATCCACGCCCCCGCGTGGGGGGCGACGGCTGTCAACCGCCTGACCTCCCCCACGCTGTTCTGTTTCAATCCACGCCCCCGCGTGGGGGGCGACCGACGGCGACGCTTGAGGATAGCAAATCTCGGCTGGTTTCAATCCACGCCCCCGCGTGGGGGGCGACAACGCGCGTTCGCCCGTGTCCCAGGTCTTGCCCATGTTTCAATCCACGCCCCCGCGTGGGGGGCGACGTGCCGGAATGTGTTTACCGCAATGGGCTGTGCCCGGTTTCAATCCACGCCCCCGCGTGGGGGGCGACGGCCGTTACGGCCACCACTCTGCCGAAGACCCTGTTTCAATCCACGCCCCCGCGTGGGGGGCGACACCAGCTTAGCTCGCACCGGGTTGGTGGTGAGGTTGTTTCAATCCACGCCCCCGCGTGGGGGGCGACGACCGCGACCGCTGACCAGCTTTTCACCTGGGCAGTTTCAATCCACGCCCCCGCGTGGGGGGCGACCACTCCTTGATGTTAAGATCATCCGGTATGCACGGGTTTCAATCCACGCCCCCGCGTGGGGGGCGACCGCATCGCCTGCGCCATCGAGGACGCAGGATTTGTTTCAATCCACGCCCCCGCGTGGGGGGCGACGCCGCCCGGCATGTGGCGATCAAGCCACTTCGCCAGGTTTCAATCCACGCCCCCGCGTGGGGGGCGACGCGCCAGCATCGCCAATGGCGGTCATCAGCGCGTCGTTTCAATCCACGCCCCCGCGTGGGGGGCGACTCTCGCCGTCATCCCCGATCACCGCCTTCTTTCCGGTTTCAATCCACGCCCCCGCGTGGGGGGCGACGGGTCATCGTCGGGGCTCCCAGGTCATCAGCCAGGTTTCAATCCACGCCCCCGCGTGGGGGGCGACTAGCGTCAAGCGCATCGTGGAGGGTGAGTGATGACAGTTTCAATCCACGCCCCCGCGTGGGGGGCGACCCGGCCGACAAGCTGCACGACCTGATGGGCGTTCTGTTTCAATCCACGCCCCCGCGTGGGGGGCGACGATTTGTCTGGGAAACTCCCCCCTATCTCGGTCGAGTTTCAATCCACGCCCCCGCGTGGGGGGCGACGCTCCGCCATGGCGAGAGCGTCTGACGCGGAACGGTTTCAATCCACGCCCCCGCGTGGGGGGCGACGCGGCGGTATGCGAGAACCTGCCAACATCCCGAAGGTTTCAATCCACGCCCCCGCGTGGGGGGCGACCACATGTCGAAATAGGGGCAGCGCCTGTTCCACACCGTTTCAATCCACGCCCCCGCGTGGGGGGCGACGCATACCGTTTCCGGTGAGTGCGTACACCCAGCAGTTTCAATCCACGCCCCCGCGTGGGGGGCGACGATGCCCTTGGACAACAGATAGCCGTCCGCACCCTGTTTCAATCCACGCCCCCGCGTGGGGGGCGACAAGGGCGGTGAATTTGGGCCGCTGGATATAACCGTTTCAATCCACGCCCCCGCGTGGGGGGCGACATATCAACACTGTTCTTGAGGATGCATTTACAATCAGTTTCAATCCACGCCCCCGCGTGGGGGGCGACGCGCCTGACCTCTACAACCGCATCGGCATGAAAGGGTTTCAATCCACGCCCCCGCGTGGGGGGCGACGGCGAAGGATCAACTCCTCGAACTGCTGGATCGGTTTCAATCCACGCCCCCGCGTGGGGGGCGACTCCTTTCTTATAACAGCTTGGTGGTTAAGGCGGAAACGTGCTGATTCCGCCGACATGGTGTCGGCCCGACACAAGTTACCGATCGGCTCGGAGCCTGGGACGCGGATATGTTTCATATCAAGAGGATAGGCCTGCCGCGAACCTGTCCGGAAATATGTGGTTGCCCAGGGTTCGCGGTCAGGGATCAGAAGATCAGCGGGCCGTCGAGGTCGAGGGGGGCTTTGGCGCCCACATGCTCGATGCGGCGCTGACCATCGGCGCCCAGGTTGTAGAAGCGTAGCGAATCGGTGGTTTGGTCGACGAGGGCCAGCAGCCGTCCCTTCAGTTCCACCCAGCGGGCCGGGCTGACCTCGCATTCGAAGACCGAGAACTGCACGCGCTGGCCGTAATCCTGACAGGCCTTGGCGATCTTGCGCAGGCGGCGGCGTCCGGCGGGGCTTTCGGTGTTGACGTCATAGCTGACCACCACCAGCACGGCGGTTTATCCCCAGACCAGGGCGGGGTAGAAATCGATATCACCCCGGATGTGTCGGGCCAGCAGCAACGCCTGGAGATGGGGCAGCAAGCCGATGGCGACGGTTTCGCCCAGGAAGGGATGGGTCATGGTCTCCCGCTTGCGCTTCTGCCAGGCGGTGATCACCTCCTTGCGGGTGTCGTCGTCCATGACCACGCCGCCGCCGTCCAGGGTCTTGAAGCCGGGCGGAGACACCTGCCGACGGTTGAGCAGCGACAACACCAGCCGGTCGGCCAGCGGCGGGCGGAATTCCTCCATCAGGTCGAAGGCGAGGCTGGTCCGTCCCGGCCGGTCGCGATGCAGGAACCCGACATAGGGGTCGAGCCCGACGCCTTCCAGGGCGGCGCGCGCGTCATGGGCCAGCAGGGTATAGACGAAGGACAGCAGGCAGTTGGCGGCATCCAGCGGCGGCCGGCGGTTGCGCCCGGCAAAGCGGAACGCGGCATCGTCGTTGTTGATCAGGTGGTCGAAGACGCCCCAATAGCTGGCGCCGGCGTCGCCCTCGACGCCCCGCAGGCCGTCCAGTCCGCGTTCGCGGTCGAGCCGGGTCAGGGCGGCGCCCTGGGCCTCGGCCGCCATCGACAGGGCGGCGGCTGATTCCGCCCGGCCGGTCTCGCGGGCGGCGCGGCGCAGCACGGTCCGGGCATTGCCCAGCTTGGCCTTGAGGATACAACGGGCGATGGCGGCCGAGCGGGCGGCATCGTCGGCCCAGCGGTATTGCTGGCGGCGCAGCAGGACGTTGCCCCGGGTCTGGCCGTGGACCGAGGCCAGGAAGCGGCCGTTCTCGGTCAGATAGCTGACCGCCACTCCGTTTTCGGCGCAGTGGGCCATCAGTTGCGGACTCATGGAGACGCGGCCGAGGCAGACCAGCCCCTGGACGCCCTGGACCGGAATCTTGCGGGCGGGCTGACCATCGACGCGCACCACCACGCATTCCCCTTCCTTGTGCACCCATGCGTCGTTGGTGGTGACGTAGAGGACGTTGAGCAGTTCCTTCATGGCCGCTCCCTGAAATACTGCTCCTGGGAGGGATGGCGGCGAGACAGCGTCTCGGGCAGGCACGTCGGGGCCAGCGAGCAGCCCTTGCAGGCCGAGCACTCCACCGGCGGCGGGGTGCGGCCCGAGGCCAGCATGGCGCCTACCGAGCGGGCGGCGGCCTCGGTGCGGCGGCGCAGTCCGTCGTCGAAGGCCACCGGCACCCGGCGGCGGCTGGCATAGTAGAACAGCGCGCCTTCCGGCACGGCGACGCCCAGCATTTCCTCCAGACAGAGCCCTTGGGCGCACAGCTGCACCCGGTCGCGGTCGTCCGCCTTCTCGCGGCCGCGCTTGTGCTCCACCGGATAGGGAATCTCGCCGCCATCGGGGGCGGCGTGAAACTCTACCAGATCGGCCTTGCCCACCAGCCCGAGCCGGGTTGAGCGTAACGGCAGCGCCCAGGCCTTGCGCATCGTTCCCCGGGTTTCGGCGCCGCCGTGATCGACGCGGGCATGCAGCAGATTGCCCTCCGCCGTGGCCTGATTGTCGATCCAGACCTGTTCCAGATGGATCAGCGCGCACTGGCGGGGACAGGCCAGCCAGTGCTGCAGCGCCGACAGAGGGATCAGGTCGTCGTCGTCTTCCATGGGGGTCAGAAACCGTCGATTTCCTCTGGCTTCAACCCTGTAAGCTCATCCAGGCGATAGGTGCCGTCGCCATTGACCGAAAGGGAGTCGTGCACCCTGGCCGAGGAGTATTGCCCGGACTTGCTGTCGTGTTCCCACCAGATCACCTTGATCACTCCGATACTACCCTCGGGCCGGGCGGCTGAGGCGTCGTTCTCGAACATCCGGGGCAGGATCGTCTTGACGATGGCGGCATCGGCGTCGCTGAAGCCGGTTCGTTCCGCCAGTTGCGGATTCATGCTGCCCTTGAACACATAGACGCCGCCATCGACGCGGTGTTTCATGCCCATGGTATCCGAGCCGCGTTTGCTGCCGTCTCCCTCGGCCGAGACAGATTTGGTGATCTGGGTGCTGGTGACGGTCACTGGGTCAATGCTGAAGGCGGGATGAATCGACACCGGACCGCGAATGCCGATGGAGACGGCCTTGGTGTCGCCGTCCTCGCCGTTGCCATCGTCGCCCGTCTTTTCCTTCTTGCCTTTGTTGCCTTTCTCCGCCTTGAACGGGAACAACTGGCCGAACGCGCGCACGTCGAACCACTCCGCGCATGCTTTTGTCCTGATGGCTTTCTCATCTCCGGGCGACTTGCCCATCACCGCGTCGTAGCGCGCCTTCAGCGAGGGGTGGTCGTCGATCTTGCGGTCGTCGGACTGGACATAGATGCCGTGCCCGGCCTCCAGCAGGCGATCACGAATCTTGCGCTTGATGCAGACGTCGGAGACCTCGCCCTTGCCGTCGAAATCGGTTCGGGGGCGGTTGCCGTTCAGGGGGTCGCCGTTGGGATTGGCGTTCTTGACCCGAAAAATCACAGTGAAGTCGATCTTCTTGGACAGGCTCATGGGGGCTTGCTCCCGGTCTGATGAATCAGGGGGTGTCAGGGGTGTTGGTATTGTCTTCGGTGCCAGGATTCCTATTCTCCAGGCTGTGGCGCTGGCAGTGATAGCCCAGCAGGAATTCCGGGCCGAGAGGGGTTTCCGCGATGAAGTCCTCGGGTTTGACGAATTTCGTCATGATGGAGTCCTCCAGCCGTTCCAGGATGATCAGAAGCCCGCGCTTTCTGGCGCGCAATCTGTTGCGGTAAGGCGCCAGGGCTTCCGATATAGTCTTCCAAGTGGAGGCCGGGCGATTGGCGAAGTGCTGCATGTACCGAGCCGCATTGGTGCCGCGCTTCTCCTCCGCCAGGGCCAGCGCCTTGGATTCCAGGTGGTCGGCCACCGCCAGCAGGCGGCCGAACAGATAGTCGCGGGACGTGCGGTCTTCTTCGAGTGCCATTTCATATGTCTCCGTCTGGTGCGATCCCCGGTAAAGGGCGCAGGCGATCCCGAGAACCTTCTCGAATTCCCATTCCCAGGTCTTGGACGACCTGAGGCCGACACGTCGGCAGGTGCGGTGGAAAGCGGCGCGGCCCAGGTCGCGAGGCAGGGGCTGGCCGTCGATGATGCAGGGCAGCAACCGCAGCACGGTCGCCTGGATCAGCCTGTCGTCGGCGGAACGGCCGTGGACGGCCTCGGCGATGGCGCGGGGCGACGGGGCGCCGACGAAGCGGCGCGGCGCCTGCCTGCCGTTATTTTCCCGGGTGCCGACGCACTGCCACCATGACACCTTTCGGTGCCAGTCCTCGATCCGGGCCAGGAACTCCGATCCCTTGAGTTCGCGGTAATAACTGATGGACATGCGGCCGGGGGTGGCTGCGTCCAGCACCATCACCATGACGTCGTCGGTGGGCTCGACCGTGGCGGAAAATCCCGTTGCCGCCCGACCCAGCGCCAGGGAATCGTGCTGACCGATATCGCCGAGCGTTCTCGTCTCCTCCTCCAGGAACGAGAGGTCGAAGCTGTCGGCGCAGGGATCGGGCACCTTCTTGCCGCCGCTCGCCCAGGCCACCACCACCTGATCGCCGATGCGGGTGCCCTGGCGCTCGATCAGCCAGCGGAGCGCGTTGTGGGCCTTCTGGGTGACCTCGAAACTGACGGTGGTAGCCTGACCAGCGTCGAGGAAGCGCCCCCGGAAGGTAAAGCCCGACTTGTCGTTGGATGAGATCAGCTTTGCCTTGTCACCGCCGTTGCGTAAACGGGCGGGGTGCTTCTCGGCCAGAGGCATGTCGCCGCCTCGGATCATGCACAGGCCAAGGCGGGACTGGGTCGATTCGTAATAGGCGGTCCATGCGTCCATCAAGGTCCGGTCTTCCCAGGTGGTGGAGTCCTTCGCATCCGGCACCTCCACTCGCCAGCGGACCAGGGCGTCGCCCTGATCCCGAATCTGAGTATCTCGCTCCCTGTCCTTCTTGGGCGTCAATTGGCGCAGCAGGCGGGGCATGTCCTGGGGGCTCGGCCAGTCGAGGGCCAGCTTGCCGTCTTGCACCGGCATCACGCCCACTCGGATCAGATCAGCCACCAGATGGCCCTGGGTCACATAAGCCAGGACGGCCCTGGCCTTGGGGTGGGAATGGGATGATCTGGTCCATGCCTCCAACTGGGCGCGGTAAAGGTTGAAATAGGAGTCCTTCTCGCCGCCCTGGTCGCGATAGTCGGCGGCGCAATACATGATCTTGTCGGCCAGGGGATGAGGGGCTGCCCCGCTGGTGCGGTTGGCGGAATCCTCGGTGGCGGGGATGATGGTGGCCTCTTTCTCCAGCACTTTGGCCGCCGAGAATTGCCCATTGCCATCAAGGGTGATTTCGATATGGGCTTGCTGAACCGTGTGTGCGATGGGGGGGAGCGTGGCCTCGCCCCCCTTGCAGTCCTCGTAGGTCTGGTACAGCTTTTCCATCCAGCCCATGATCAACCCTCCGCCAATTCGGCGGCCAACTCGGCGGCTACCGGGCGAAGCCTGCGACCATCGAACCGCTTGGCGGTCATGGGGCGGATGAAGCGGCGAACCTCGCAGGCTTCCGGCCGGTCGAAGCGGAGGAGCCCATGACGCAGCACAGGCCGCCAGAAGCGGGCGTGCAACTCGTTCTTCCCGGTCTCGTCGGGGTAGTCGAAGCCGTGGAACATCAGTCCAAAGCCCAATTCGGCGACATCGTCGTACGTGCCGTTCCCCTCGCCAAAGCGGCAAGGTTCCACATAGCCCTGGCATTCGCGGGTGCCGAGAAAGATATCCTGGCGCCCGCCCTTGGCCAGAGCCCGCGTCACCATCGCCATGTGCTTGACCGGGTCGCGGTCGCCGGCCAGTTCGGGGTGGTGCTGGTTCCATTCGAAATGGGCACGAACCTGATATTCCACCTCGGCGAGATAGGTGTAGATCGACAAGGTGTTACCGCCTTCGAAGGACAGTGGCTTGATGTTCTTGGCCCGTGTCTGGATGGTCCGCGTCACCCGCGCCTCGTCGATCACCCAGATCAGGGTCGGCTTCCAGTAAATAGATTTCGCGACGCCCTTCAGCGCCTCGTAGGTGGGAAGGTGGTAGCTGCACTTCTCACCGCCGGTCCGGGTCAGCGGGTCGGTGAACAAGGCGTTCCTGCCCCAGACCCGGAACTCGATGGCATTGGACATGTCAGTCCTCCCCGGATCTGTCCATAAAAGTCAGCCCTGTATCGTATCTATACATTTTTTCAGAGCAACAATAATTTATTATACCGTTTTGCGATAATTTTATGAAGCCTGATGCGCGCATTTTTTCCAGCTCTCCGGGAAAAAGGCCAACGGTATAGGCTTGCGCCTTACCGAGAAGTGTCCGCTGGTGGCCCATGTCGTCGCAGGCGAGCAGTTCGGCGATCAGGGCTTTGCCCTCGCCATGGGGAACGATGACGCCCTCGGTGGGGGCGTCGATGGCCTTGAACAGGCGGGCGGCGGTCATGAATGACTGTTTGAGGAATGGCGCGGGCTTGCCTGTCTTTTCTTCGTATCGCTCGCTCGCCTTGCCGTTGGAGGACAGCAGGTTAAGCAGGCTGTCGTCGTGGCCGATCACCTGCTTGTCGATCCGGCTGACCATCTCGTTCCGGCGGGCGAAGAAGTAGTACTCATAGTAGCGCTCCATAGCCTTGGGGCCGATGGGGTCGTCGTCGAAATCCGTTGGGTCGGCGGCATACTCCCGCAAAACCCGCTCAGCCTCGGCCTGACCCTTGGCGATATCGGTCAGATTCGGCCCCAGCACTTCCTCGGACAAGGACAGGATTTGGACATGACCAAGCGCGGTCTCGCGGTTTCGGTTACAGCGTCCCGCCGCCTGGGCGATGGAGTCGAGCCCCGCCATGGCGCGGATCACGCTGGCGAAGCTGATATCGATGCCGGCTTCGATCAACTGGGTGCTGACCAGCAGCACCGGCCTGCGGGTTCGGGGGGCAAGACGCGCCATTACCTCGCCCAGCACCTCGCGACGATGGGTGGGGCACATATTGGTGCTGAGATGGAAGACGTCAAAATCGGCGGTATCGCGGCAAAGGTGGTACAGCTCGCGCGCTGATCGCTTGGTGTTGACCACCATCAGACAATTGCCGAGGCGCCGGACCTCGGCCAGGGCTCGATCCGCCGCTTCAGCATGGCTCCAGCCGCCGTCCTTGTGCGGGTGATCGATCTCGACCCGCTTCAGGTCGCGGAACAATTCCACCGGGTCAGGGATAATCTCGCTGCCGGGTGGTCGTCTGACCGCTCCCAGATTTGGATTAACCCGGTCCAGCAGCGGCTGGGTGGCGGTGCACAGGACCACGGTGCTGCCGCAATGATCGACCAGGAAGTTGACTGCATTGGCAAACATGTGGACGAAGCGGATCGGTAGGGCCTGGACCTCGTCGAAGATCAGCACCGAGCGTGCCAACCGGTGCATCCGCCGTGCGCCGCGGGTGCCGTCGCCGAACAGGGACTCCAGCACCTGGACCATGGTGGTGAAGATCACGGGGGCTTCCCAGCTTTCGGTAAGGTTCTTCTCCCGCCATCCTGTTCGTTCTGGAGTCAGGTTGGAATGGTGTTCCAGTACGATGCCGCCTAACCCTTTGGGGTCGAGCGCCTTCCGCGCCACTTCGGCATTCTGATCGATGATGGCGGTGAAGGGCAGGAAGCAGAAAATGCGTTCCAGGCCATGTTCTTGTGCGTGGTGCAGGGCGAAACGCAGGGATGCCAGCGTCTTTCCGCCCCCTGTCGGCACCGCCAGGGTATAAAGCCCAGGCGGCCTTGCCGCTGCGTCGAGACAAAGGCCTGATACCTGGCTGCGGATGGCACCGATTTCACTGGTTCCATCAAGATCGAGGATATGCGTTTCCAGCCGTTCGATCAGGATCGGCCAAGAACCGAACCGGGATGTTATGGCGGTTCTGGCGCGCATAAAGTGCGCCGTGTTCAGTCGGTCGGCATCCACCAGACAACTGAACAGGAAGCGGGCCAGCAATCCGCACTGGTTGTACCAGATGGATCGTGACGCTGATGTGGAGCCGAGGGCGCGAATCTTGGCGTCGAGCTGTGTGGTAAGCTGCTGGTCCGCCAAAATCCGGCCGATCCGTTCGCGGATGGTAGTATCGGCCAGGGTCCAGGCCTGTTTGGCATGGGTCTCTGCCTCGGGCTTGTCCAAACGTCGCGAGAAACCATCACGGCCGAAATCGCTACCGCCTCCGATCAGGCAGTCTATCAGCCCGGAGTGATGGGAGGCACAGCACAGGGCAAGGAATTGGGCGAGTTTCTCATGCGTGCCGCCGAGTGAACGCCAGATGATCTGTGCCCCGGCAGTCGAGTGATCGATCCGACCTTTCAGGCTGGCAGCATCAACATAATCCTCGTCCCGGTCAGGGTCGAGCATCCTGGCCGCCGATTTCAGGTACGCTTGGAACGCGGGGGCATATTTTCCGATGTCGTGGCTGAGGCCGAGGAGATATCCCGCCTGCGGCAGCCCGATGCGTCCGGCAAAGCAGCGCGATAGCCTTGCGGTCCCACTAAGGTGACTAGCAAGCGTATGGATAGTGCCGTTCCCGACATGCGCCAGGGCGGCGGTCTCCTCAAGATGCTCGGCCAGATCATGTGTCGCGTCGGTTTTGTCGCGATGGGCGATGGGAGGTGGGGGAGTGCTCATGGCTGGACGCGCCCAATGCGAGATGAATGATTGTCGCGCGTCATCATGAATTGAGATCGAGGGCGAGGCCAGCGGGATGGTGGTTGGAGTCGCGGATTCCCAGGTCCTGGATCGCCATGCGCCGCGGCCATGTCTGGCGCCGGAGCTGAAACGGCAAATGGCGGAACCGCCTGCGCGATTCCGCCATTCCCTCGCCCCAGAGTCCGGTCGCCATATCAGGCGCCCGGCGGTTTCCTCCCGAAACTCAAGCCGCCGTTTTCAGGCTGGCTTCCGGTCGTCATGCCCGTTTGCCGAGCTTGGGCGGAGTGTACGTAATTCCGCGTCGTCCGTCATCCCCATTTTTTTGTTAAGGTTTCTTGAATGGGGAATCCGACGAAACTCTTGAACCCGGACGAGGGCGGGCGCACCTTTCAGGGAAACCCGATGGAGGTCGCCATGATCCGCCCGTTCGCCGTCGTTGCCGCGCTGGTTCTGTCCGCCGCCCCGGTTCAGGCGCAACAGGCCGCCAAGGGCGCCGGCGGTCCGCTGGTCATCACCATCACCAAGGCCGATTGCTCGCGCCTGATCCAGCATCGGGCCTCGGCCGACGTGGCCTACAAGCCCGGCGTCGACGTGCGCGGCAAGCCGGTGGCTTCGGCGGATACCGACCCGTCGCGGGCGGAATTCGCGAAAAGGGTTGTTCCCGACGTGCTGGAATTTCCGGTCACCATCAATCCGCTGAACTATGCCGGCCGCAAGGCCGCCTACAAGTCCAAGGAATCCACCCAGGCCGCCATCGCCGCCGGCGGCGGCACCGCCACGGCGGCGCAGAGTCAGGCGCTGGCCGAGGCCGAGGGCAAGCTGGCCGGCTATTCCGCCAAGGGGCTGGACAACACCACCGCCTCGGTGGGGACGGTGAAGTACGATTTCGCCAAGGGCAGCTTCACCTTCAACGGCGAGCCGCTGGTTTCCGAGGATCAGGCCAGTCTGGCCGCCGCCTGTTCCCGGCAGGGGGTGAAGTAGCCATCGACACCGGTCTTGAACCGCCCGCCCCGGTGGCATAGCCTGCCGGGCGGTTCATGGCGTGGCAGTAGGTGATTTTCCATGATCGAGCGCTCCTTGGAACGACTGATCTTCGCCAGCCGCTGGCTGCTGGCGCCGTTCTATCTTGGATTGGTGGCGTCGCTGGTGCTGCTGCTGATCAAGTTCATCCAGGAATTCCTCCACACCGTTCCCCATGTGATGGAGATGAGCGAGAATCAGGTGATTCTCACGGTGCTGTCGCTGATCGACTTGTCGCTGGCCGGCAACCTGCTGCTGATCGTGATCTTTTCCGGCTACGAGAATTTCGTCTCCAAGATCAATACCGGCGACAGCGAGGACCGGCCAGACTGGATGGGCAAGGTGGATTTCAGCGGATTGAAGCTGAAGCTGATCGCCTCGATCGTCGCCATTTCCGGCATTCATCTGCTCAAGGCGTTCATGGACGTGCAATCCATCGACAAGGAGAACCTTGGCTGGATGGTGGGAATCCATCTGGTGTTCGTGATCTCGGGGGTTCTGCTGGCGGTCATGGACCGGATTTCCGAGGGTGCCGCCGGCCACTGACCACCGTCCTTACCGGTCCGTCTGGGCCAGCGTTTCCAGGATCGGACAGTCCGGGTGGTCGTCGCCGCAGCAGCGGTTGGTGAGGTCGATCAGGGTGCGGCGGATCGAATCCAGTTCGGCGATCTTGCGCTCGATGGCGGCGACGTGGTTGAGCGCGATGGCCTTGACGTCGGCGCTGGCCCGGGACCGGTCGCGCCACAATCCCAGCAGGCCGGCGACGTCGTCCACCGAGAAGCCCAGCGACCGGGCGCGCTGGACGAAACGCAGCGTCTCGACTTCGTTCGCGGTGTAGGCCCGATAGCCGGCATTGGTGCGGCCGGCGGCGGGAATGAGGCCGATGGATTCGTAATAACGGATGGTCTTGGCGGAAACGCCCGACCGTCTGGCCGCCTCGCCGATGTTCATTTCATCCTCCAGCGACGCAGCAGCAGCGAGTTGGAAACCACCGACACCGACGACATGGCCATGGCGGCACCGGCGATCACCGGGGTCAGCAGGCCGAGGGCGGCGGCGGGAATCGCCACCACGTTGTAGGCGAACGCCCAGAACAGGTTCTGGCGGATCTTGGCGGTGGTGGCGCGCGAGATGGACAGCGCCTCGGCCAGCAGGGCGGGGTCGCCGCGCACCAGGGTGATGCCGGCCGCCTGCATGGCGACGTCGGTCCCGGTTCCCATGGCGATGCCGATATGGGCGGCGGCCAGGGCGGGGGCATCGTTGACGCCGTCGCCGACCATGGCCACGACCCGGCCGCCGGCCATCAGCTTGGTGACCTCGGCCGCCTTGTCCTCGGGCAGCACCTCGGCCACCACCCGGTCGATGCCGATGGCGTCGCCGATCACGCGGGCGGCCAGGGCGTGGTCGCCGGTCAGCATCACCGTCTCGATTCCCATGGCCTTGAGCGCGGCCACCGCGTGGGCGGCGCTGGGCTTGACCCGATCGGCCACCGCGATGAAGCCCAGGCCCTTGCCGCCTTCCGCCACCCACATGATGGTCCGGCCCTGGGATTCGTCGTGGGCGGCCTGCGGGTACAGGGGGCCGAGGTCGACGGCCTCTTCCACCATCAGGCGGCGGCTGCCGACCAGCAGCGCCCGCCCGTCCACCGTGGCGGTGAAGCCGCGTCCCGGCAAGCCGCGGAATTCCTCGACCGTGCCCAGGGTTCCGGCCGGCGCCCGCGCCAGCACGGCGCGGGCCAGGGGATGCTCGCTGCCCTGCTGCGCCGAGGCGGCGAGACGCAGCAGGGCCTCGGCGTCGCCATCGGCCGCCACCGCGTTCATCACCGACGGCCGCCCCTCGGTCAGGGTTCCGGTCTTGTCGAACGCCACCACGCCGACCTGGTGGGCGCGCTCCAGCGCCTCGGCGTCCTTGATCAGGATGCCGTGCCGCGCCGCCACCCCGGTCCCGACCATGATGCCGGTGGGGGTGGCAAGGCCGAGGGCGCAGGGGCAGGCGATCACCAGCACCGAGACGGCGGCGACGAAAGCGGTCTGGAGATCGCCCATGATCAGCCACCAGCCCAGGAAGCACAGCAGCGCCACCACCGCCACCACCGGCACGAACACCGCCGAGATGCGGTCGACCAGTTGCTGCACCGGCGCCTTGCTGGCCTGGGCGCCCTGAACCATGCGGATGATCCGGCTGATGGTGGATTCCGCCCCGACGCGGGTGGCCCTGATCCGCAGCAGGCCGTCGCCGTTGACGGCGCCGGCCACCACCGCGTCCCCCCTGGCCTTGGCCACCGGCAGGCTTTCGCCGGTGATCAGCGATTCGTCGAACTGGCTTTCGCCGTCCATCACCTCGCCATCCACCGGGGCGCGTTCGCCCGGCCGCACCACCACGATCTCGCCGGCCGCCACCAGGGCGGCGGGAACCTCCAGCACCTCGCCGTCGCGCTCGACCCGGGCGATTTCCGGGCGCAGCCGCATCAGCGCCCGGATGGCTCCGGCGGCCGAGCGCTTGGCCCTGGCCTCCAGGCTCTTGCCCAGCAGCACCAGGGTTATGACCACGGCGGCGCCCTCGAAATAGAGGTTGCCGTGATGGGCGTCGCCGATGACGACGTGCCAGGCGGACAGGCCGAAGGCGGCGGTGGTGCCCAGGACCACCAGCACGTCCATGTTGCCGATTCCGCCTCTCAGCGAGGCCCAGGCGCCCTTGTAGAAGCGCAGCCCGATGCCGAACTGGACCGGTGCCGCCAGGACCAGCTGAATCCAGGGCGGGATCATCCAGTGGATTCCGGCCAGATCGACGGCCATCTGGACCACCAGCGGCAGGGTGAGCGCGGCCGAAAGCAGCAGCGCCAGCGTCTGGCGGCGGGATTCGGCGGCGTATTCCGCCTCGGCGCGATCCAGATCCTCGTCGCCGGACTGGTTCAGATCGGCCTGGAAACCGGCCTTGACGATGGCCTCGACCAGTTGTTCGGGGCGGGCGCGGTCGGGGTCGAAGCGGATGTCGGCCCGTTCCGCCGCCAGGCTGACCAGGGCGCGGTCGACGCCGTCGACCTTGCCCAGCACCCGTTCCAGCCGGGTGGAGCAGGCGGCGCAGGTCATGCCCTTGACGGGCAGCGACAGGGACGCGGTGGGGGGGTGATGGGTCATGGCCGGACAATCCTTCCGCAAGCGACGACCTCATACTTGGGCTTCCAGTCGCTGGAAGGTCAAGTATGGGTTTTCACCACGTCGGGCATAGCCGGTTGAGCCGGTGGTAATTGGCCTCGGTGTCGATGGCGCCGTCGCGGGCGTTCAGGTCTGCTTCGTAGGCGTCCAGAACCGGTTGCAGGCCTTGCATCAGGCGTCCGGTGAGCTGGCGGACGGCGGCGGCGCCGTCGGCCCCGGTCGCCAGGGGCAAGATCGCGCGCGCCGAATCCGCCAGGGCTTTTTCCAGCCGGGGCGTCCAGTCCTGGAAGGTCCGGCGGGCGATGGCGACGTGCTCGTCCTCGTGGGCGCGGATGACGCGGTAATTGCAGCCGCCCGGCGGGTATTTCGAGGCGATGTCGACCCGGATGGGGTCAAGCCGCCAGGTGGCCTCGACACGGCCGAGGCCGACGCAACGGCGGCCGCCGCCCATGTCGACTTGCCAGATTTGCGGCGTGATCGCGACCTTGGTGCTGCTGCGGGTCAGGCCGGTGATGAACGAACCGCGCCCCAGCCGGGGGTTGCCGGCCAGGGCGGCGATCCGGGCAAGGCTCAGTTCGCCGCTGTAGACCGGGGCGGCCACGCCGGTGGACAGGCTGACCCGAATCTCCGGCGGCGGAGCGCCGGCGGGCGGCGGGCACGAGGCGGCCAGAACCGGCGTCGCCGCCAGGAGAAGCGGGCCGGCGAGGCTAAGACTTGCGCGCATGGCGGGCCGGCAGGGAAAAGAAGAAGGTGCTTCCGTTTCCGGGGCTGGATTCGACCCAGACCCTGCCGCCGTGGCGTTCGACGATCTTCTTGCTGACGGCGAGCCCGACGCCGGTCCCGTCGTATTCATCGCGCAGGTGCAGGCGCTGGAAGATGACGAAGATGCGTTCGAAGTGTTCGGCGGCGATGCCGATGCCGTTGTCCCTGACCGAGAAGAGCCAGTCGTCGCCCTTGGCCTCGACCCCGACATGGATGCGCGGGGCGATTCCCGTGCCCCGGTATTTGAGGGCGTTGCCCACCAGATTCTGGAACAGGCTGACCATCTGGGCCTCGTCCACCTCGATGGCGGGCAACCGGTCGAAGGTGACCCGCGCCCCGGATTCGGCGATGGCGACGTTGAGGTTGCCAAGCGCGGTGGCCAGCGGCGCGTTCATGTCCACCGGCAGGAAGCGCTCGCCATGGGTGCTGACGCGGGAATAGGTCAGCAGGTCGGTGATCAGGCGGTGCATGCGCCGGGCGCCGTCGACGGCGAAGCCGATATATTCGTCGGCTTCCTTGTCCAGCCTGGAGGCATAGCGCCGTTGCAGCAATTGCAGGAAGCTGGTGACGGTGCGCAGCGGTTCCTGGAGATCGTGGGAGGCGACATAGGCGAACTGGGTCAGTTCGGCGTTGGAACGCTCCAGTTCGCGGGTCCGTTTCGCCAGTTCGCCCTCGGCCGCCTTGCGCTCGGTGATGTCGCGCAGGATGGCGGTGAAGAAGGGGGCTCCGTCCATTTCCCAGTGGGACAGGGTCAGTTCCACCGGAAAGACCTCGCCATCGCGGCGGATTCCCTCGAACAGGGTTGGAATGCCCATGATGTTGCCGTCGCCGGTCTCCAGATAGCGGCGCATTCCGGCGGTGTGGCGTTCGCGGTAGGAATCGGGCATCAAGATGGTGACGTCGCGTCCCAGGATGTCGGCCTCGCGATAGCCGTAGATCCGTTCGGCCCCCTCGTTCCACGAGATGATGACGCCGGCGTCGTCGATGGAGATGATGGCGTCGGCGGCGGTGCGGGCCACCGAGCGGAAGCGCCGTTCCGAATCCCTCAGCCGCTGTTCCGCCTTCTTGCGGTCGGTGATGTCGCGGATGCTCCAGCGCGATCCCATGCTGACGCCCTGGTCCGAGAAGATGGGCTGGAAGCTTGCCACCGCCCATTTGACGGCGCCGTTGCCGCAGATCAGGCGGAATTCCACATCGTTCTCGAAGCCGCCGGCCAGGGCGTCGGCGCGCAGGCGGCTTATCAGCGCCCGGTCGTCGGGATGGGTCATGGGCAGCGGGAAATCGGCCATCGACAGGCAATGTTCCTGGGAATAGCCGGCCAGGCGCTCCACCGCCGGATTGACCCAGCGCGGGCGTCCCTCCTGGTCCAGCCAGGATTCCCAGTCGAAGGTGTAATCGGCGATGGCGCGGAAGCGTTCCTCCTTCTCGTGGAGGTCGGCGCGGCTTTGCAGCAGCTGGCGATGCTGGGTGCTCAAGATCGTGTCCGCCCGGCGGACGATCAGGAACAGCGCCGCGTAAAGCAGGGCGAACATGACGATGATCACCAGGATCAGTCGGTGCGTCGCGCTTTCCAGGCGTTCCATGGTCGGGCTGACGTCGGAATACAGTTCCAGGATTCCGGCGATCTTGCCGTCGTCGGACCAGATGGGGCTGTAGGTTTCGACCACCCAGCGGTCCTTGACCATGCCGCCGGCCACCCGCATGGATTGGCGGAAATCGATCTTGCTGGCGGCGCGGCCGGCCAGGGCGGTGTGCAGGAGATCGCCGGGGCTTTCCCTGCCGGCCCCGATCTCGTCGCGGACCGGCGAGTAAATGACCAATCCCCTGGCGTCGTAAACCTTGACCTTCAGGACCGGCAATCCGGCGGTCAGGCTGTCGATGGCGATGTCCAGCGCCCGCAACTCGCCGCGCTTGCGGACGTGGTCCGGCGGCAACCCGGCCAGGGACGAGAAGAAGGGAGCGAACTGCCGCCAGAATGTGCTGGCAAACGCGGTCGCCAGCCGGGCATTCTCCTCCTCGGCCATGCCGATATGCTCGTCCATCTGGTCGCCGCGGTACAGCGTCACCAGAAGGACGGCCGTTATGATCAGCACCACGGCACTGGTCAGCGAGAAATAGCGAAGCAGCCTGAACATCCGACGGTGCCGTAATTATCCTGTTTTAACCCTGGCGCGCTTGTCCTGCATAGATATACGCTTTATCGGTGATCGGGCAATGGGAATGAAGGTTCGGGCTTGACTATTTTATTTAACTATTCTTAGGAATAAGATATTCGACAGGGGCTAATGCTTATGGCTATTCGAATTGCAACCTGGAATGTCAATTCCATTAGGGCCCGTCTCGCCAATGTCCTTGACTGGCTGAAAAGCCAGCAACCCGACGTTCTGCTGTTGCAGGAGATCAAGTGCCAGGACGAGGATTTTCCGGTGCTGGAAATCGGGGCGTGCGGATACTCGGCCGTCGTCTGCGGCCAGAAGAGCTATAACGGCGTCGCCATCTTGTCGCGCCACCCCATGTCCGATATCCGCCGGGGGTTGCCCGGCGACGGGTCCGACGTCCAGGCCCGATACGTGGAGGCGACGGTGGCCGGGTTTCGGGTGGCGTCGTTGTATCTGCCCAACGGCAATCCGGCGCCGGGCGACAAATACGATTACAAGCTGGCCTGGATGCGCCGTCTGCTCGGCCATGCCGCGACGCTGCTGCACGCCGGGCAGCCGCTGGTTCTGGCGGGCGATTACAACGTCTGTCCCACCGACGACGACGTCTTCGACCCGGTCCGCTGGCGCGACGACGCCCTGTGCCGGCCGGAAAGCCGCGCCCTGTTCCGCGCCCTGCTCAATCTGGGACTGACCGAGGCCTTCCGCGCCCTGCATCCCGAGAAGGGCCGCTATACCTTCTGGGATTATCAGGCCGGCGCCTGGCCGCGCGACGAGGGGCTGCGCATCGACCACCTGCTGTTGTCGCCCCAGGCGGCCGACCGGATGCTGGCCTGCGACATCGACAAGGGGCCGCGCGGCAGGGACAAGGCCAGCGACCACACCCCGGTCTGGGTGGATCTGGCCTGACCGGAGCGCCGTCCAGGGGCAACGCCAGGCCCCCCCACAATTTGTGGAGCCAGTGAATCGCGACCGGTCCTTCTGGGGAATCCCCTCCGGGTCGCTTCGGCCGTCGGGCGGCATCATGGGGTATGCGGCGCTGCTTCTCTTGTGAATCTGTCTGTGGTCGACGTGATGAGGCTGTTCGGATTGTAGATAACATTGTCTACGCGGATGCGTGTAATGATGATGGCCGAGCTGTTCCCGCATGCAACCGTTATTGAATCTGTGTCGCGTCTGAGGACCTGTCCTGGAGTTCCATGGTAGGTTATTTCAATAATATTTGATGAAAGTATATGTATCTTTGATCTTTTGTAATATGTAAATGCACATGGATATGGGTCGGATTGAGCTCTGATGAAATTATGTATTTCTTTTGAGTTTTTGTACCAATCTATCTGGCCGTCATCTTCAATCCGTTGTCCGCAATATGTTGCCTTGTTCTCGTCTTGTATGGAAAGCTGCGCCTGACCGGTGACAAGTGATTCCCACTTTCTTGGGAGTTCTCTTGTTAGTGCTGATTCGATTTTATTAAGGAGTGATTTGATATCGTCATTGGTATTATTTGTTATTGAGATCTGAAAAAGAATTTCTCCATTATCAACTCCTTCTGATATTTTAAATACAGTGCTGCCAACAGTATCGTCGCCATTTATAATTGACCATACTAGGGGTGATCCGCCCCGATATTTAGGAAGCAGTGAGTTGTGAACGCCCCACATGCCATTTGGAGCAAGTGATAAAATTTCATTATCAAGCAGGCGGTACCATCCGCATACCA
>NZ_LR746534.1:0-3280 GCF_902729425.1 Magnetospirillum sp. SS-4
GGGGCGGTTGCCAGGGATGGCAGGCAACTGATATAGAAGAAGCCAAGGTGGCGCATCGGCGGCGCCGATGCTGGGAAGGCAGATGAAACCAAGCAAATGCCAGGATTGTCGTGACCGGGCGGCTTGGCTGGACATGTTCACCGCCTTGGCTCTGGCCGTCTTCAAGACCGCATTGGGCGTGTTGAGCGGTAGCATGGCGCTTCAGGCCCATTCCCTACATTCCTTCGGCGATTTCCTGACCAAGGGCATTAATCTGGCGAGTGTGAAACTGTCCAGCCGACCGGCCAATTCCGCCTTCCCCTATGGCTATGGCAAGGTTCAATTCCTGTCGGCCAATTTCATCGGCATCAGCCTGATGATCGGGGCCGCCTCCATGCTGTGGTACAATGTCAGCCATCTCGGCTCCGGACATGTCCAGGTCCCGGAGGTCTGGGCCGTTTTCGGCGCCCTGATCTCCGCCGGAACCGCCGAACTGATGCACCGCTATTTGCTCTGCGTCGCCGAGCACACCAACAGCCCCGCGATCATGGCCGCCGCCGCCGACAATCGGGGCGACGCCTATTCGTCGCTGGCCGTTCTGGCGGGTATCGTCCTTTCCATCCTAGGGTGGGTGGCGGCCGATCATCTGGCAGCCATCCTGGTATCGATCCTGGTTCTGCGCATCGGCGGGGTGATCGCCTGGGACAGCATCCACGGGTTGATGGACGGCAGCGTTCCCTCCCACCGTATCGACGGAATCCGGCAATTGCTGGCCGCCCACCATCCCGGCGTCAGCGTGGTGGATCTGCGCGGTCGCCGCATGGGGGAAACCTGGGAAGTCGATCTGCAACTGTCCATTTCGAGCCAGGTCACGGTCGAGGAGTGCCATGCCCTGACCCGGGAGCTGGAAAGCAGGATCGCCCGCGAAGAACCGCATGCCTGCCATATCCGCATTCGCTTCATTCCCCAATCCGGCGATGCCTCCAAGGTGGAGGTCATCAATGCGGCGGCGGTGGATGAATTCGCCGATCTGGTCGAGACTCCCGCCGGGGTTTGACCGCCCCCATTTCTTCCGGGAGGGGAGGACTGTTGGCTCACTTCGATTTTCCAGCGAAAACAGAATGCTTCGGCGCGGAGTTCAGTCGGCGGCAGTACTGACGCAAAAAGTGGTGAATAACCGCCACTTTTTAATTTTGCTGCGCCGCAATAAATCTTGAGTCGTTCCAAACCTATCGGGGGAGGCGGCCATGATGGTGCAGCGGTACATTCTCCTGGCGGATGGGATCGACAGCTTGCGCGGCATGACCAGCGAAATCCTGCGGGCGTTGGGCTATGCCAGCGTGACGGAGGCGAAGACCAGCAAGGCGGCTCTGAGCGTCTTGAGGGCCTGCGAGATCGACCTGCTGATCATCGCCTCCCGGATTGAAGGGCTGTCCGTATTTGAAGCCATCGGGTTAATCCGAGCGGGCAAGGCCGGGTGCAAGAAGAAGCTGCCGGTCATCGTCCTGGGGGCCCCGTCCCATGACGCGGGAGCGTTCGACGTCATCGCCGAGGCCCAGGCCATCCATGCGGGCGCCTCCGCCTATATGCCCATGCCGCTGTCCATGAAGAAGCTCTTTCCGGTGGTCCACGCCGCGCTTTACCCGCCGGTCAAGAAACACGGCCATAAGATGATCGTAAACCGCCCAGGGTTCTCCCGCTTCCTGATGAGGAAGTTGAGCCTGAAGGGGGGCTGGGACAAGGCGCCTGAACTGGGATAGGGACGGGGCCGCTATGCCGGCGGCGATTGGTTGAGGCGTTGGAAGGCGGCCTCCTGGGAATCGGCGGTGCGGCGCTCCTGCAAGAGCATGTCGGCGTCGTTGAGCCGCCTGGAGGCAACAAGTTTCAGCTGCGAATTGTCTTCCTTCTCGAACTCACCAAGTGCGTTGTCCATACTCGCCAAGGACAGCACGTTCAGCCATCCGGTCTTGATCATCTCCAAGAGGCCGATTGAGAGCGAAGGATAGCCGCCGAGCATTGTGATCAAGGTGTCGAATTCGGACATCTTGTAGAAGATCTTCGATGACGATCCCAATGCGGCGGGGGTGGTTCCATCGACGATTCTCGACGATTCCTGGACGGTCCGTTCAAGGCCGGAAGCCAGGATTCCAAATGAGAATTTGCTGACTGTTCCCATGATTTCGGCATATTTCTTCTTGAAGAAGGAGCCGACTTCGCCTTCTTCCCGGCAATAGCCGTGGATCAGTCCCATGAGGTTCATCAGGCGATTGAAGTGGTCGCTGATCTTCGCCTTGGCGTTTTCCGCCGAGGGGTCATGGAGCAGGGCTTGGAGCTCTTGGGAGATGCGCAGGGCCTCCAGGACAACCTGGACGCGGCGATTGGACGGCGGCAGATGCTGGATATCGACGTCTTGGGCACCGCCGGATGCCGCGGTCATGCCGACCCCGGTGACGGCTTTCGGCGGCGACCGGGCTGCCGATCCGGTATTTCCGCCGCCCTGCAAGGCGGCAGAATCCTCTGGCCGAACCGAGGGAGGCGGTTTCGGCGGTGCGGCTCTCGCAGGGCGGGGTGACGCTCCATCGGAGGAACGGCGGCGCGGCCCCTGATAGTTGGGAAGATCGTTCCGCCGCCGGTCGGGACCGGCATAGCCGCCGCAGTCGATGAATTCGCGCGAGTCGCCGAGGAGAGCGGAGACGGCTTTTAGCATCCCTCGCAGGGTGAGGGGGAGCGTGGCGAAGGCTGAGGCTCCCGCATCCCTAGCCTGGGTCAGACGATCATTATCCCATCCTTCGGTGACGCACAGGAATGGAACCGAACGCACTTTGGTGGGTAATTCGCGACGGACACACCTCAGCAGCTCGATGTGGCCGTCACCAGCTTCTGCCCAAATCACGAGGTCAATGGTGACGTAACGAAGCTGCAAAATGGCGTGTTCAACCGTATCCGTCTCGTGAATTTTGCCAATACCGATCTGATTGAGAACGTCAGCCAGCAGACGACGCTTCTTCTTGTCCGAGGAAATCAGAAGGCATGCAATGTTCTTGAATGATGGAAGCGCCAGCATGCATCAACTCGTCGGAGATCGGAATTGCATGTTCAAAAATAGTGGTGGATACACTGACAAACGCTGGGTATCCACCCGCTTCGTCGCCCACATCTTCCGGAGCTTCAAGCGGAGAACTTGACGGAAACCTTATTACGTATGATGTGACGAGTCCATGGGGCTACGTGGAAATTTTGTTTGAATGGTGGATTTGAATGGTGGAATAGTCTGGTCTGCCCCCCCACCCCCCCCCCCCCC
>NZ_LR746534.1:3765-23613 GCF_902729425.1 Magnetospirillum sp. SS-4
CCCCCCCCCCCCCCCCCCAACTCAAGCGTAAAAAATCTCATAATTCGAGGGTTGTGTTGTGACCTTAACAATGGTCAAATTTGCGGGTGATCGGTGGGTTTCGAAAGAGGCACCCCCTCAATATGAAGTCGTTTTCTGCTTGTAAGGGACTTGTTGCCATCGCTGACGGCGGCTTGCGCAGGGTGCTGCGTGAACTGTTGCTCGGGGTGAAGATGCACGATGTCGAGTACCTCTCCGATGTCGAGGCGGTGACGCATGCCTATCGCGCCAATCCTTCCTTCGACCTGATCATCTCCCAAAATGACGTGCCGACGGGCGGGAGCGTGGCCATCGCCCGCTTTATCCGCTGGAAGATGCCGCCCCCCAGCAACATGCTTCCTATCATCAGCCTGGGGCGGGATTGGACGCAGGAACTGCTGGTGGAAACCCGCGAAGCAGGAATCTGCGAAGTCATCGCCATGCCGACCTCGCTGATGGCGGTGCAGGCGAAGCTGTTGTCGGCCATGGACGGCAAGCGGCCTTTCATTTCGATTACCACCTATCGCGGCGGTTGCCGTCGTCGGCGGTCTTCCAAGGGCTATCAGGGCCCGTTTAGGCGGGCGGAGGACCGCATTGCAGAGCAGCTCAGCCAAGCGGCCGAAAAATCGGAGCGGCGGGCAATTCGGCAGGACTTGCAAGGGGAGCGTTTCGTGCCGCCACCGCCCGGCAAGGCGGCGGTCGTGCCGCAGAGGGACGCGGACACAGTTTCGCGTTCCAGGGCGGATGAGATCGAGGCGGAGGAGGGGGGGGACCGGCAGACCCGTGCGGTGATCGACAAGGCGTTCGTCACCGCCCGCCTGATCGAGCAATTGCTGGCCCGGCTGGTGACCACCACCGGCGGTGAGGGACAGCTGGCTCTCAATAAGGCGGTGGCCGATGCCGAAGAGCGGCTGGTTAACCTCATGGCCCTGGTGCAGATGCGCATCGAGCGGCACGGCTGCTCGGCGGCGGATGTCGAACGCCTGCGCATTATCCGCAAATCGGTGGATGCCAGTGCGGAATCGCTTTTGCGCGCCCAGCTTGCCCGACTGATCAAGTCCGGCGAGGATATCTTGTCCGGGCGCGCCGGACTGTCCTTCAATATCGGCCTCGCCATGCAGGCCCGCATGAGTTACGCCCAGTTTCTGATCGATATCCGTGGCGGCCTCGATATGCTCGACAACGACGTCAAGGACGAGGTCGGCAAGGCCCAAGGCATCGTTGCACAGGTGAAGGAGATTGAGGCAGGGGTCATGCCGTTGCCTCGGTTCGACGAGGTCCATTCGCCGCACTCGCAGGATTCCAGGCGCTCACGACCGGCGGGACGCTGATCCGGCCGCGGTACCGTTTGGTTCAGACGGCGGTTTCCGCTCCATCACCCTTCCCGCATGGCATGGGGGTATGCCCCTCTTGCGGGGGCGATCCCGAATTGACATACTCATGCCCATGATGGCTCCGTTCGCGGGGGCAATAGGTCGGATATGGGGAAATGGAAAGCGACCGAGACGCCAATCTGGCCAAAATCGTCGAGAAAATTCGTATTTTGCTGACGGGTGAGGATGCGCCCCAGCCAGACGGTGAACTGGCGCCCCCGGCCGATGATTCCGCCGACATCCGGCTTCAGCGTCTAGCCGTCCTTGCCCAACAGGTGTTCGGCGACGAGGTCAAGGCCGAGGCTTGGCTGACCGAGCCGCAGCCGTCTTTCCAGGGGCAATCCATTCTGCAACTCGCCTCCCATGACGGCGTCGCCCGGCAGATCGAAGAGGCGTTGCGCCGCATCGACGAGGAGCGGATTTTCACTGGACCGGCCGGCTCAGAGCCATAGGGGGTGACGTGCTTTCCTGCATCAAATATGATTATCGCCGGTTTGCTTCGGTATAAAGATACTTGGCGCTTTCGCCAGGAAAAATCGGCGCAGCCAGTGGGTTTGGAAAGCGGTTATGCTGACAGCGATCATCGCCGGTATTTTATTGTTTCTGTTCGGAGTGCTCATCAAGGGCGTGTTCGCGCATGCCATGGTGATTCTTGTCGCTTGGCTGGCCAAGAACGGCCTGTTGTTGGCCTTTCTCCAGACCCGCTTCGGACGACGCATGGTACGGAACGTGCGGTTCAAGACCTATGCCCAAGTGGGGCCGGGCGGCGGGCGGCGGCGGGCCTATCAGGTCTTCAAGCGGATGGCGGGGGCCGAGCGGGCGACAGTTCGCGTCCTGACCCGGGTGCGCGATGGGTTTGCCCTGATGATCCGGCGCAGCCCCAAGACGGCGGTGGCGCCGCTCCGCAAGGATCCGTCCTGAGGGCGCGCGGCGGCTAAAGCAGTCGCCGGACGTCGATTTTCAGGGCCTCGGCGATCTTGCGCAGCACGATCATGTCAAACCCAGCTTCCAGGGCGGCCAGCGTTTCGAGGCTGATCCCCGCCGTCTGGGCCAGGGACTCGCGGGTCATGCCGCGGTATTCGCGATAGACCTGGACCGGGCTTTGTCCGGCCATCAGCCGGTCCGCCACCGCGTGGGGGAAAATATCCTGATCGCTCTCGGCGGTGGGGGCACAGGGCTTGGGGGGCTCGGGGAGTGGGGCGGGCTTCGGCGGCTCGGGAGGGCGCGGTGCCGCCTGCTGCTGCTCCCCGGTGAGCAAGACACGCATCTTGTCGAGGATTTCCGCCATCTTGGCGTCACGCGCACTGTCCGAATCCAACGAAGGCACCCCCTTTTCCGTGCCCATCCTTGCCTCCTGTCTTGGCCGAATATCGGACTTGGCGTGGTCTTGGCCCCGGGCATCAAGGGTGCCGGATGCCCTTTCCGATTCGCAAGGGGTTTGATAACCCGGTCATAACCATGGTTCAATACCAATTCATGAGATACAGACTAGCACGGAATGGCTTTTTCCGCTTCTATCCGCGGGTGTTCTGTTGGTGGAGATGCGGAACGCGCGTGGGGCCAAGGATCGTCGAATGTCATTGAATACCTCTTTCCTGGGCAAGACCTGCATGGTCGTGGCCTCGGGCGATTCTCTTTGCAGCTTGATCGCGACGTCCCTGCATCAGATTGGATTTGCTGATGTTCTTCAGTCGGAAGTTCTGACTGAAAGCATTGAACTCGCCGCTTCGGGCCGTTATGACCTGATCGTTTGCGCAGGGACCGATATCGACGAGCCTCTCAACATGGTTCGGCGCATCAGAATGGAAACGCCCGAAGGCGCTGTGGTCGGGCCGATGATTTGTGTCATCAGCCATATGGATGTGGGCAATCTGGCCATGATGCGGAATTCCGGCGCCAATTGTGTCATGACGCACCCCATCAACACGCGCAGCATGCTTAAGAATGTCAATCGCGCACTGAACGACCGGCGCGAATTCATCTCCTCCCAGACCTTCCGCGGGCCGTGCCGCCGTAACCCCACCCCGGACCGTTATGATGGGCCGTTCCGGCGGTCCGCCGACACCATGACCGGCGCGCCCCAGTCGTCGCCGCTCCATCCGGACCCGGCCCAGGGCCAACGGAAACCCGTCGTCACAAGGCGTCTTGGCGTGGACGGCCCGGTCCCGCACCGATCGCCGGCTGTCGTCGCTGGGGAGGATCTCAATTCCCAGACATCCATCATCTTCAATGGCATAAGCGAGATCGCCGACAGAATTGAGCATCTGAAGGGGGCTTTGCATGCATCCGATGACGAGCGGACGCGCAGGATCGTGCGTGCGGAAATCATGGAGGCGGCGGAGAGGCTTGTAAACCTTGTTGCCTTGGTAGATCTGGGCAAGAGCCAGAATCAAAGCCAGGGCAACCCGCTGCGACAGAAGATCGAGTCGATGAAGGCCCTGTTCATCGATATCTTGTGGCAGATGTCCGTCGGTAGGCTGGATGCGATCATCGCCGATATGGAAAAGTATCTGCATGGCGGAGAGATCGCTCTGGGGTGCGGTGATCTGTTGCAGGAGCGATTGGCTTCGGTGGAGGAAATCGTCGCGGTGCTGGGCGGACGCAAAGCCGACGAAAGCATGAAACGAAAGCTGGATTCCGCCTGGGATGGGGTTGGAAAACTCCAGAATATCGAGGTGGAGCATTTTGGTTTGGCCGATCTGACGCGCAGCAAGCGCGGCAAGCATCGGATAAGCCGGATTCGTCCCCCGGCCGAGGCGGTCGAAGATGTGGCAAGCCAGAATGGGGTTGCCGATCTCCTGCGTTCGCGCGAAAAAAAGGAGGGGGAGAAGCCCTGATCAGGGTTATTTAAGCCGAAGCTTCTGCTGTCCGGCCATTCTGGTCACCGTCACGGGCGTCGCCGGGGGGGGGAGGGGGGCGGGAGGAGTCGGGGCCGGCCGGATGGTTCTCGTCGGCACAGACGGCAGGAGCGACCTAGCGGCGACCACATCGGCCTCGACCTGCCTCATACCGCGTCGCAGGACGCTGTTTTCGGATTTTAGCCGCTTGGCCTGGATCCAGTTCCTTTCACTTTGTTCCAAGCATATCTGCAAGATGACCTGGAGGCGGCGGATTTTATCCTCGGTCGGGAATGCCTCGGTCGGGGATGTATGGGGCGGGGACATCTCGGCAAAGACATCGGCGGCCACAAAGTCGCCCCCCCCCTCTCGGGCGTATTCACCATTCCGGATCACGGTATCGGTTAATCGCGCCAATTGGGTGATGGCGGCCATCATTTCCTGATCTGAAACGGTGCTATGGACTCCGGGGAGATTGCCGCAGGCAACCAGAATTTTCAGCAGAAATTCGTGCGACTTTTGTAGGTTCGCCAGCGCGACGGACAGTATCGAGGGAGGGGGCATCTCTTAGGGCCTTGCGCTGCCGCAGACAGGCCGGTTCCGTCTGAACGCGCCGAGATCGACAATTCCGTCCCGGCATCCCTTCCGGGCGGCAGCACGGCCGATGCCCAGACCCGAGGGGGCGGACGCGGGCCTCTTCTGCTTTTGGTTAGAGAGCAAGCTCGGTGTCCAGACCGGCGGCCATGTATACCAGGGGGCGGTCATCCACATTCTCGTTGGTCAGAATCCCCTTGTACTGTGCATCCATCCCCCGGATATGGATGCACAGCCAATCGACGACCAAGTGCGACAGGGTGTGAATCCGTTCGATCTCGCCGCTCTTCCGATAGTCCTGAATGGTGCTGGTAACCTGGTCGGCAAAGGCGTCGTGAGCCGCGATATGCTCCGCCAAATAGGCGTAATCGGCCTTAGCCATGGCTTTCTGCTCGCGCAGGAAATGTCCCTCGATATATTCTTCGAGGATATTGATGGCGGTTTCGATAAGGTATGTCTGGTCGTCGTCGGAGGTGGAGGCGACGTCATTCAACAGAGCCGCCAAGCGAAAGAACGCCTGATGGTCGTCGTCGATGATATCGACGTTCACGGACAAATCTTCGGTCCATTCGGAGAGCGGATTGGTCTGATTCATGCTTCTTTCCACAGCCAGCTTGAATGGGAGACTAAACTACGGCGAACATCCCATCCAGGATCTGCATACTCCGTCAGCGTGTCTAAAAGTCAACCGGGATTGTCGGGGAATCCGTTATAGTTCATGCTTCGGTCCAAAGCTGCGCCGCCATTCCGTCCAGACCACGGGAAAATACCAACGGTAGCTTTTCCCTCGAGGCAAATCATTCAGGATGCATGACCTGATCATAGCACGGATATGTCCCGGATAGGATACTAAATATAAGTCGCAATCGCTATTGGCCGACCCTATTTTCCAGGTAGGCAACAATCATTTGACTGGCCCCGGCCGAATGGGATCAATTCAGCGATACGTGCCGTTTTGGCGGAAATCGCGCTGTGAAGGTGGTGTCGGTGGCGCATGATAACGGTTTCGGATTTGAAACGATTCGCAAGGCGATGAATTCCGCCGGCTGGCTGCGGATTCTTGTGGCCGCGGCTCTCGGCTTGACGGTTGCGATCTTGTTCGTACACCTTTTCGTTGCTGTCGCAGTCGGGGCGCTGTGCGTGCTTTTCGTTCATTCCGTGATTCAGCGCGGCATGGGGCCGGGAACCCGAATCCGGTTGCGAATGCCGCCCGCCCTGTCCTCGCGACTGAAAGAGTGGATGTGGCGCAAATGATGATTTCAGCCCGGCAGGAGGCTCGGACAATGGCGGATAATGAAGAGAAGGTGGGTTTGGTGAAGGAAATCCCGGTCGAGGCGTTCGGGGCGGGGGTCGCAAAGCTGATCACCGGCGGCGTGTCCGGCGTTCTCGGTGCCCATGGAACCGAAAAGGGGGGATTCCTTGCCGGCATGGGCCGTGACCTGGGGGCCTTGCTGCGCAAGGTCGAGGTCGGCCTGATGGGAGGCGAGAGGGGAAAATAGCGGCGCCTCGCGCGGGCCGCCGCCGCCCGCCGGCGCGGATTCCTGACGGCCGCTGGTCAGGGACGCGGGGGCTGCTTGCTGCGGACGCTGTAGCAGATGACGTCGATGCCTTCGCCATGGGCATCGTTGGCGGCCTTCCACTTCCGGGCGACGCGCTCGAAGGTGAAGAGGTCGCGCTGGGTCAGCGGATTTGAGTAGAGCTCTTCCAGGACCAGAACCTCCCCCACGACTCCCACCGGCATCAGGCGTGCCGATGGCGAGATGGAATTGGCGATCAACTCGTCGCTCTCGCTTCCTTCGGGATCGACCCGGACGGTGGCCATGCTCCAGTTGATCGCCACATAGGAATCAACCCGCATGTCACGCAGCATGCTGATGTACAGCCCGCCGCAACGCAGGGCATTGGTGGGATCGCCGAAACCCACCAGGATGGCATTGCCGCTGGTGGTCATGGGGACGCTGACATCCTGGCCGAGGAAGTTGCGGTTATACTGGACCAGGAGATCCAGCAGCATGGCTTTTTCTGCCTTGGTCTTCCGGCTTACCTGATCGAGATACAGGGCGAGGATGGCCAGTTCCTTGGTTTCGTAGGTATAGAACGGGCTGTCCTGATGGTCGTCATCGATGGAGTCACCCGCCAGGACCAGGGAATGCGAGGGGGCGTCATTGATGGCGGAATCGGCCAAAAGGTCGGAAATCTGCGACTCGGCCAACGGGCTGGGGGCGGACATCGCCATGGGGGCGGCGCCGTCGTCCCCCGCCATCTCCGGCTCGGGTTCCGGCTCGGGTTCCGGCTCCGGCTCGGGTTCCGGCTCGGGTTCCGGCTCCGGCTCGGGTTCCGGCTCGGGTTCCGGCTCCGGCTCGGGTTCCGGCTCTGGCTCCGGTTCCGGCTCAATATCGGCGGATTCGTCTCCCTGCGTGTCGATCGATTCCGGCTCGTCCGCGACATCCCATTCAGCTTCGCTCTCGAAGACCGGCTCGACCTCATCCGAAGGCGCCGGGATTAAGTCGGGGGGGGTGTCGAACCCCTCGGACTCGAAGGTCGCAGCCGAAACGGGTTGTGGACGTTCGGAAACCGCGCGGGGCAGAGGCTGCCCCGGTTCGGAGTCCACTCCCAGGTCGGTGACGGTGGCCTGGGGACGGCCGGCCGTTCGGCGAATGACCGCGCCGGACATGTTGGCGCCGTCAAGCAGGGCGCCTGCGGTTACGGCATCGGTCAGATCCGCGCCGGTGAAATTGGCGTTACGGGCGTCCGCTCCGGCTAGATTGGCGCCAGCCAGAGTAGCGCCGGAGAAATTGGCACCCATCAGCTTGGCGCCGGCCAGATTGGCCCCGGTCAGATCAACCCCGGACAAATCCATCTTGCCGGCCAGATTGGCGCCGGCCAGATTGGCCATGCGCATATTGGCGCCGGAGAAGTTGGCGCGCAGCAAGGTCGCGCCGGCCAGATTGGCGCCCTGGAGCTTGGCACCGGAAAGATCGGCGTCTTCCAGGCAGGCGCGGGGAAGGTTGCAGTCGCGGAGATTCGCGCCGGACAGAACGGCCTTGCGCAGGTTGGCCAGCGACAGCAGAGACCCGGACAAATCCATCCCGGCGAGGTTGGCCCCGCGCAGATTGGCGTTGGTCAGGTCCGGCCGCACGTCGGGCTCCTGCTGGCGCCAAGCGTTCCAGTCGCCGGCACCCTGGCCGAGATGTTGTAGGTGGTGTACGTTTCCCATCACAAGCAATCGATCTGTCTTTTCAAACACTCAAATCATACACCAGACCATGGATTTTTCAAAAACTTATCTCTGGTCCGAGTGTTTGATGAAGTGAGTGGGTGCGGCTTCTGCGATAACAGTTAAGGTTGTCTTAATGGCGGGCCAGTTCTTTTGCTTTTTTCGCTGGTCATTGGCGGGGCGCCGATCATAGCGGCGTCCCTCTTTCACGGCGGGCGGCCTAGGGCGGAATAGACGCGGTTGCTACTGGCTGTGGTGTCGCCCTCTTCCGAGTGCTCGTTCCCATTCGGCGATCACTGTTTCATCGATGGTCTGATGCGAGTGGTTCCGGCCGGCATCCGCGCCGGTGGCCACTCTCAGCTGCGCTTCGAGTTCGGCGATACGTGCCTCGAGCATGACGATCTTCTGGGCCTGGGTCGGGCGGTCCTTGTGCCGCTGCCGGTAGCGCCTTTGCTTTTCCGCCGGTGTCAGGGCCATATCGTCTCCAGCGCCACGAGGCAATGGGCGGGGGCGGAGGTCGGGACGGTCCCAGCCTATACCTTACCTGATTTACGATTGAGGAGTTTATCCAGAACCTCGGCCTGAGAGCTCGCCTTGACCTCCGCCTTCGGAGGGGGGGGGGCGATTTTCTCAGCGGGTTCCGTCACTGTACCCTTGGCTGGAGCAGGAGCGGAAGCCGGCGGCGCGACACTGATTTTGTCGCCTTCCTGCCCCATTTCGTTCGCTATTTTGGCGATATCGGTCGCCGCGCCAACAATGCCCCTGATGATCGCAAGGGCTTCTTCCTTATTGTCACTGTCGCTCATTTTCCCCTGCTCCGACAAAAAAGCTCTCCGGCCGTGGTGCCTGACAGGCCCTTCCTTATCCCCCCATGGGTGGGGGGCTTTTCAGATCGGCGGGGTTGCGACGGAAAAGCCGGATTTCGCATGGGTCAGCGACCCTACGGCGGATGCGTATCCCCCGATGCAAGCGGCGCCAAGCACGCCGACAGCGATCAATCCCAGGCCAGGCCCGATCGCGATTGTGACCGGAAGCCCCAGGAGCGCCCCGGAGAGCAGTTTCGGTGCCGCTAACTTCAGTCCGGTCAGGGGGATGTCGAACATAAAATCTTCCATGCAGGGCTGTGTGAGCCGACGAATCCGAGTCCCTCCAGATTAGCATAGGCACGGTCTAAAGCATCAAGATTTTGGAGGTAAAGGCCATCCCTCGTCCCATCGGCCTCGACGATTTTGCGCGTGATCCGCCTGCGGGGAGGGGCTGCGCCGGGGGCTTTCTTTTATGCGGTTGCGTCTCAGTCTCTGATATTGGCGGCCAGACGAGGCGATTTATTCTGTTTTCTCGTCTGCGTGGCGTGCTCTCGCCTATATCAGGCTGGAGTAATTGTGCTAAAAAGCGCGGGCCGACAGTGGCACCGAATGCCGTGGATCTTGGTCGCGTCGGCCGCGTTTGATTTTGTTTAGTGGTGCTCGATGACGATGCTTGATGGCGATGCGAACACCGGGGGGCGCCCCAATGCCCTTCGCAGCAAGGATTTGAAGCGCTACCTCATGCTGATGGGCGTGGTGGCCTTGATCGTGCTGTTCGGCGCCTTCATTTTCCGCCAGCAGGCGGGCGGCAACCGCCTTGGAACCCTGATCCAGCAATTGGGCCACGGCGCAGCCACCGCTCCGGGGCTTCCCCTTCCCGCAAACGCCCATGCGGGGGCTCCGGCGGCGACGGGGGTTCCAGCCCTGCCGCCGGTCATGGCGGCCGGGCCTGCCCAGGCGGGAAGCGGCGGGGGATTTTCCCGCGTCGTCGCCCTTTTGCGTCATAGCGTCGTGAGCGTGACCGCGTCGCCATCGGGCCGCACCGCCGCGCCGAAGACCCTGATGCCGCCCGGTCCGGATGTCTTGCCGCGTTTCGCCAATCCGACCACCACCTCGGTGGAAAATATCGGCACCGGGGTGATCGTTCGCGACGACGGTTTCATCGTCACCAATTTTCATGTGGTGCGCGGCGCCAATACCGTCCTCGTCTCGGTATCGGACGATGCGGGGGCAATACGCTATTCGGCCGAGATTGTCAAGATGGACGAGGCGCTCGACCTTGCTTTGCTGAAAATTACCCCCAGGGCGCCGCTGACTGCGGCGGTTTTAGGCGACAGCGGCGCGGTGCGCGTCGCCGACGAAGTGATCGCCATCGGCACGCCCTTCGGCCTGGACATGTCTGTCAGCCGCGGCATCATTTCGGCCAAGGGCAAGTCCATGGTGATCGAGGGTGTGACCCACTCCAAACTGCTGCAGACCGATGCAGCCATCAACCAGGGAAATTCCGGAGGGCCGCTGGTGATTGCCGACGGCACGGTGATCGGCATCAATACCGCCATATACACTCCCAGTGGTGCTTTTGCCGGGATCGGCTTCGCCGTTCCCAGCAATCAGGTCCGCATGTTCGTGGAAGATGAAGTCAACGGGCTGCCCGCCACGACGGCGACCGGCCCCTCCATGGGATTGGTCGCCTTTCGGGCTTCAGGCCAGGGGGGAGTCGGGGCTGCTGGTCCGGCCATCACGGCGGGGGGGCCTTCGCCTCATACGGATGGTCGGCAGAGCATGGCCTGCGACAACTGCCACCAGGTCATGGGCGTCACCGCCGGTTCGGTGGCCTTTGGTCGGCCGGGCGGGGGCGCATATCGGTTCGCCCAGCCGTCCGGCAGTCTGGCGCTCAATGTCCAGGGCACGCGCGGCGGAAGCGGGGCGGAAGGCGGAATGGCAGGGCCAGTCCTGCAAGGCGCAGCTTTGGCGCCCCTGTCCGAGCAGATGAGCCTTCAGATCGGATTGCCGGTCGGTAGGGGGGTGCTGGTCAGCGGTGTGTCTCCCAATACGGCGGCGGCCAGCGCCGGGTTGCAGCCCGGCGATATTCTGCTCAAGGTCGATGGCCGTCCTGTGGCCCTTCCCCATGACGTGGTCGGCATCATGGGCGAAATAACGAGCGGAGGCTCGGTTCGCCTGGGGGTTCTGCGTGGTGGGATTGTCCGCAACATGACGTTGGTCGCCGGCCCCGCCGTGGAGGCGCCGCCGTCCGGCAACCGGTTCTGGTCAAGATAACGAATTTTGGGTTGTTCTGTGATGATGGAGCACTAGATGGCGACGAACAGACGGCCCCGGACCAAGGGGACCCCTGGCGACAAGGGGGGGAAGGGGGGCGGCGATACCGCGCCGGCCCCGGCTGCCGCCCCCGAGATTCCGGCTTCTTCCGAGCCGGAAGCCGTCATCTCTTCGCCGATGTCTCCGGTCCCGCTGATCAAGCCGGTGGGTGGGGATGCCTGGGCGTCGCTGCTGAGAGGTTCTCCCTGGTCGTCCCCTGGGACGGCAATCCCGACTGAGGCGGCGGTTATGCCGAGTGCATTGGCGGAGGCGGTTTCCAATTCGCCGCCTGACGTCGCCCCTTTGATCGAACTTGTCTCTAACTGGTCGGCGCCTTTTCGGCGGCAGCCAGATCGGGAGTATGAGGAGATCAATCCTGCCGAGGCCGTGATGACCGCATCCGAGCCGGAGCCCGATCCGGAGAATGTTGCCGTCCAGGCCCCGACCATCCTGGAGCCGGACCCCGAACCGGAGCCGGAAGCTGCTCACGACCATGCCGCAGCCGAGACTGAGGGAGTTACTGAAATGATGACGAGCGATGTTAAGCTTGAGATTGCTTCGGACCAGGAGGTCGTCGCGGCTTCCGCCTCGATTGAGCAGTCTCCCGAGTCGGAGGCTTTTTCTCCGTCCGTGGCCGATACCCGCCCCGTGGATTTGGCAAGGCAGGTTGAACAGATGGAAGCGCCCGCGATCACCGTTGCCGCGGAGGAGGTAGCCCCCGCCGATAACCCGGTCAAGGAGGTTCCCGTCGAGGACCTGTTGACCGGGATTTTCAATGTGGCGGATTCCGCCGTGCGCGGCGCCATCGGCGCCTCCACCGATCTGCTGAGGAATCGCAAGTCCCTGGGCGGTAAGCTTTCCGTCACGGGGCAGAGTCTGGTCCAATCCATCAAGGGACGCTTCAATGCTTTACTGGCTCCGCGCCACGGCGCCGAAGGCAAGGGTGATGAATTCTAGCGGTTCTCGCGGGATGAGCGATAGAAGACAGGAACTCGAATGAGCGTGGAAAGCAGCCATGATTGAAGTTGGCGAAACCATGGGCGATCTGCCTACGAACAAGATTGTTTTTTGCGAACGGTCGTGGAAGACGCCTGTCTTGATCCTGGCCTTCCTGGTCTTCGTGACCTTCGCTTGGGGGATCTATCTCCTCGACCATTACGACGAGGACGATAATTTCCATGGCGCCGACGATATGTCGGTGGGGCAGTTCCTGGTGCGCAACATCGCCATGCCGCACGTCCAGCGCCTGTATCATACGGTTCCTCCGGCGGTTGTTGGTGTCGGCGGGGGCGGGGTCAATGCCGGTCCTGTGGCCTCGGGCGCTATCGTTGGCGCCAACGGTTATGTGATCACCACGTTGCATTCGGTGTCCAATCTGCCGGAGATTTCGGTCCAGGTTGCCACAACGGGGGGGATCCGGCGCTTTCCGGCCCAGGTGGTGAAGACCATTCCCGGGCATGATCTGGCGCTGCTGAAGATGCAGACCACCGAGAAATTCCTGCATTTCCGCATGGCCGACGTCCAGACGGTGGTGCCGGGCCAGCAGGTCTTCGCCTTCGGCCGCAATAGCTCCGGGGCGCCGCTGGCGCGTCAGGGGCTGGTGCAGTCGGCGGATGCACCGCTGGCGGTGGGAACCACCCGGATCACCCATCTGCTGCGCTCGGACGCTGTCTATAGCTGGGAACAGACCGGCGGCCCGCTGGTCAATGTCCAGGGCGATCTGGTGGGCATCAACATTGCCGCCACCGGTCCCACCGGCAAGGTGGAGGGCTTTACCGTCCCGGCCCAGGTGATCGTGTCCCATCTCCAGGACGTGGTTCGTTTCAAAAAGGGATCTCCAGCAGGAAAGCTGGGGGGCCCCACGGGTCCTTAGACAGTACGGGGATTATCCTCCACATGACGCGGACGGTGAGACGGATATGGCTTTAGGCGACGCGAATGTGGGTTCGGCCCCGGAGGTCGAGTTCAGTACGCTGCAACGGGTGAAGCAGTCGGAGGAGCGGCTTGCCCAGTTGTACGTGGTCGAGGAGGCGCCCCGTCGTTTGGGGCGTGGCCCGGTGCACGTTCTGATGGTCATTTCGGTTTTGTCGGTTGTTGCGTTCATCACGACCTTGCTGATGCGCTACAACTCGTTTGTGACGATGTCGGAGGAGGCGCAAGCGAAGCGTTCGAATTACGAGGTCATGACCCAGCGCCGGGACAATTTGTTCGGCAATCTGGTGAAGCTGACGCTGAACCACGCGGCGCTGGAGCACTCGATCTTCTCGCACACGTCGGACAAGCGGACCGAGGCGGTCGAGGCGGGGAAGGGCGGTCCGGTGGGTTCGGCGCTGGAGCAGTTGATGAAGCAGGGCGGAATCGGCAAGCTTCTGGGGGACATGGGCGGCGGCAAGGCGCTGCTGGGGGCTGATGGCGGCTTCGGCAACGCGCTGGGGCGCCTGATGGCGGTGGTGGAGCAGTATCCGACCATCCAGTCGGTGGACACCTACAAGCACATGATGACGTCGCTGGTGGAGATGGAAGACCGGATCGCGGCGCGGCGGGAGGATTACAACGCCGCAGCCTCGACCTACAACATCGAGATCACCAAGTGGCCCTGGAACTATCTGGCCTTCATCACCGGCTTCAAGCGGGCGGAGTATTTCCAGGAGAAGCCGGCGGGGGACACGCCGATTATCACGCCGCAGCTGTTCCAGGAACTGTTGCCCCTCAACCATGCGCAGGACGTCAAGAAATGATCTGGACGGCGGTGATCAAGGGAAGTGCGCTGGTGACCTTTGTGCAGGGCGCCATGGTGCTGGTGGACAAGGTCTTCGGCGAGGAGATCTTGCCGCACCGGATCTACAGCAGCGGTGAAGCATCGCAATTGCTGGGGATGGACCGTCTTGAGGTGCTGGAGCTGATCCGCTCGGGCAAGATCAAGGCGAAGAAGGTGGGTGATAATTATCGTATCCTGGGCTCCAATCTTGTGGATTACATGAACCGATGAAGTTCGAAAATTGCAGGGATTGCCGCGAGGAAGTGGTGTGGTGGGCCTTTACCGCCGACATCTGCATGACCCTGTTCAAGGGCATCCTTGGGCTGATGAGCGGCAGCGTGGCGCTGGTGGCGGATTCGCTGCATTCGGGGGCTGACGTGGTGGCCAGCGGGGTGACCCAGCTCAGCTTGAGGATTTCGAACAAACCGGCGGACGAGCGCTATCCGTTCGGCTACGGCAATATCCAGTACATCTCGTCGTCCATCGTGGGCTCGCTGCTGCTGATCGGCGCCAGCTTCCTGATGTACGGCTCGGTGATGAAGCTGATCTCGGGAACCTACGAGGCGCCGAGCATCTTCGCGGCGGTCGGGGCGTCGGTGACGGTGATCGTCAACGAGCTGATGTATCGCTACCAGATTTGCGTGGGCAACGAGAACAACAGCCCGGCCATCATCGCCAATGCCTGGGACAACCGGTCGGACGCCATCTCGTCGGCGGCNTGCCTGGGACAACCGGTCGGACGCCATCTCGTCGGCGGCGGTGATGGTCGGCGTGATCGCCTCGGTGATCGGTTTTCCCATCGCCGACACCATCGCCGCCATCGGCGTCTCGGCCCTGGTGGGGCGTATCGGGCTGGAACTGATCGGGACCTCGGTCCGCGGCCTGATGGACAGCTCGGTGGATACGGAACTGCTGCAGACCGCCTGGCAGGTGGCCATGGACACGCCGATGGTCCACAGCATTTATTTCCTGCGCGGCCGCCATGTGGGCGAGGACGTGCAGTTCGACATCCGCCTGCGGGTCGATCCCAATCTGCGCGTCAAGGACAGTTCCATGGTGGCCGAGGCGGTGCGTCGGCGCATCCAGGAGGAAATCCCCCACGCCCGCGACATCCGCCTGTTCGTCAGCCCGGCGCCCGCTGCCGCGGCAAGGGCCTGAGCGAGAGAGGGAAGCGCCCGCGGCGGCGGGCCGTTTAATTCCATCGGAGAAGGTTCAGACCCGGCGGGGACGGGCGGCGGCGGATCCGTAGATCAGACCGGCCATCAAGCCGACGGCGACGGCGGCACCCAGCGGCCCGCCGGCCAAGGCGCCCAGACCGACACCGGCCATCTTGCCCATGGTCAGGAAGCCTGCGGCCTTGGCGGTTCCCGCCGCCACTGCGCCACCGGCACCGGCGACGGTGGAACGAACGAACGTGCGAGACCCGGCGGAAGAAGAGAAGGTGGCGGTTTGACGGCTCATGGGACATCCCCTCAGCTGTGACTGCGAACAACTCGCACTCATAGAAGGCCGCAATTGCCACTCATTGTCAATGGGTATTCTCATCGCTCCCCGATGGCGCCGCGCGGATTGTTCTGCCGCTTTGGGGGGCGGGAGGTGACGCTTGGCTCAGTCGGCCGTCCCGTCGGTGGCCAGCAGAACTCCGAACAGCTCCAGGCGGTGGCCCACGATCCGGTAGCCGTAGCGCGTGGCGATTGCCTTTTGCAGGGCTTCGATCTCGTCGCTGGAGAATTCGATGACCTTGCCCGACTTCAGGTCGATCAGATGGTCGTGATGGTCGCCTGCCGCTTCTTCATAGCGGGCGCGGCCGTCGCCGAAATCATGCCGCTTCAAGATGGCGGTTTCCTCGAACAGCCGTACGGTGCGATAGACCGTCGCGATGCTGATATGGGGATCGATCTGGGCCGCCCGGCGATAGACTTCCTCCACATCCGGATGGTCGGAGGAATCGGACAGGACGCGGGCGATGACCCGCCGCTGGCCGGTCATCTTCATGTTCTTGTCGATGCAGCGCCGTTCGATTCGAGAAATCATGTCCGTCTGATCTGATTTTCCTGCCACCCCGGGAACGGTAGCATTAACGGGGGGCGTTGGAAAAGCGCACAGTTTCACCGCCGCCATGGTCATATCGTGTCTGGTCAAGGGGGGGCGGAGGCGGTCAGTGAGCCGATGATCTGGCATTCGGCGACCACCTGCCCGCAGCAATTCTTCATCCGCCGCAATTCATCGCGTAGGAGGGTGAGGTCTGCAATTTTCCGCTCCACCTCGTCAAGATGGAGGGCTACCATCTGATCGGCCCCTTCGCAGGGCGAATCCGGCCGCTCCGCCAGAGCCAGCAAGGCGCGGATGGAATCGATGGAAAAGCCCAGATCGCGGCCCCGGCGAATGAAGCGGAGCCGTTGGAGATGGCGGTCCTCATATTGACGGAAGCCACCCTGGGTCCGTGCCGGCGGCGGTAGCAACCCGATCTTCTCGTAGTAGCGGATGGTTTCGATGTTGACGCTGGTCTGCCGGCTGAGGCCGCCGATATTGAAGGGCTGAAGCGTCATGATTTTCCGTTGACTCTGTAGTGGCTCCAGGGGCCATGCTCCCCTTGAATCGGGTGATTGTCCAGAGCGATCACGGGCCGCGTCGAAGGAGTTCGGGGCATGTCGGAAGCCAAATCTTGCTGTACCAGCAATTGTTGTGGCGGGGGCGTGTCAGCGGTTCTTCCCCCCGTTCTTCCTCCGATCCTCCCGACCGAGGCGATCCTGCCGCCACGGCCGGGAAAGTCCCGAGCCTTCCGCATTACCGGCATGTGCTGCGTCGAGGAGGTGCGGACGCTGAAAGCGGCCGTCGGTCCGCTGGCCGGGGGGGATGAGGGGCTCGGCTTTGATCTGCTCAACGGCAAGATGACCGTGCCGGCGGATATGGATGCCCATAAGGTGATCGCCGCCATTGCGCGCACGGGAATGCGGGCGGAGCCGTGGGAACGCACCAGCGTGGCCGAGCGCGACAAGGCCAATTCCTCGCGCCGGTTGCTTCAGGCGGTTCTGGCGGGGCTCAGCGGCGGCGCCGCGCTGCTGGGGCTGATCCTTGACCAGGCGTTCCACGCGGTTCTTCCCGCCCAGATCATGCAGGCGGTCGCCGTGGCAGTGGGGCTGTGGATGGTTCTGCCCAAGGCGCTCCACGCGGTCCGCTCGTTGCGGCCGGACATGAATCTCTTGATGAGCGTGGCGGTGTTCGGCGCCATGGCGCTGGGGGATTGGATGGAGGCGGCCACGGTTTCGGCGTTGTTCGCCCTGTCCCTGGCGTTGGAGAGTTGGAGTGCCGAACGCGCCCGTCGGGCCATCGCCTCGCTGATGGACCTCACCCCGCCCATGGCACGGGTAAAGGGAGGGGACGGCGTCGAATCCCTGGCGGCGCCCGAGGATGTGCCCGTGGGGGCCGTCTTCGTCGTGCTGCCGGGCGAACGCATTCCCCTGGACGGTCGCGTCCTGGTGGGCGAAAGCATGGTGGATCAGGCGCCGATCACCGGGGAAAGCGTGCCGGTGCTGAAAAGCGTGGGCACGGAGGTTTTCGCGGGCACTATCAATGCAGACGGCGTCTTGGAGGTGCGAAATCTCAAGCCGGCCGGGGAAACCACCCTGGCCAAGGTGGCCCGGCTGGTGGAGGAGGCCCAGGGCAGGCGATCCAAGGTGGAGCGCTGGGTCGATCGCTTCGCCGCGATCTACACCCCCGTCGTCCTGGCCGGTGCCGTGGCGGTGGCGGTGCTGCCGCCACTGGCGCTTGGCCTGGACTGGTTCGAGTGGATTTACCGTTCCTTGGTGCTGCTGGTCATTTCATGCCCCTGCGCCCTGGTGATCTCAACGCCGTTGACGGTGGTGGCCGCCATGGCCTCGGCGGCGAGGGCCGGAGTGCTGGTCAAGGGCGGGGAATATCTTGAAACGGCGTCGCGGCTGTCCGCCATCGCCTTCGACAAGACCGGAACCGTGACATCAGGGCGCCCCGGCGTCGAGCGGGTAATGGCGCTGGATGGCGGCGACGAGGGCCATATTCTGCGGCTTGCGGCGGCATTGGAGGCGCGTAGCACGCATCCCCTGGGGCGGGCTATCCTCGATCATGCCGCCGCCGGGGGCATCGTAACCATCCCGGCCGAGGCCGCTCAGGCCCTGCCCGGCAAGGGGATCTGCGGGGTCGTCGACGGCGAGACGGTGTGGCTGGGCTCCCATCGCTATGCGGTGGAGCGCGGCGCCGAGACGCCTGCCGTTCGCGAGGCTGCCCTGGCCTTGGCGGAAGGGGGGCGGTCGGTGGTGGTGGTGGGGGATGGCGCCGAGGTGCGCGGACTGATCGCCCTGTCCGATCCCATTCGCCCGGAAGCCGCGACGGCACTGGCGGCGTTGCGCCAAGCCGGGGTACGCAAGCTGATCATGCTGACCGGAGACAACGCCGCCACCGGAGAGCGGGTGGCGGCTGCCCTGGGCTTCGACCTTGTCCTGGCGGAACTGCTGCCCGAGGACAAAAGCGAGGCCATGGACGATCTTGCCCGGCAATTCGGAACCGTCGCCATGGTGGGCGACGGCGTCAACGACGCTCCCGCCATGACCCGCTCGTCCCTAGGCATCGCCATGGGAGCCGCCGGAACCGATACCGCCATCGAAACCTCGGATATGGCGCTGATGTCCGACGATCTGACCCGGCTGGCCTGGCTGATCGGCCATTCCCGCCGGATGATGACGGTCATTCGCCAGAATATCGGTTTCGCCATCGCGCTGAAGGTGGTGTTCATGGTTCTGGCCATTTTGGACATCGCGACCCTGTGGGGAGCCATCGCGGCGGATATGGGGGCGGCCCTTCTGGTGGCCTTCAACGGATTGCGCTTGCTGAAGGCGACCGCGACTCCGAGGATCGATGGAGGTATCTGCCTCTCGGTTGGAGGCCGGCCTGTCGCCGACAGAGGCAGCAAAGCAAGTGGGTCTGGGTCGATCTTCGGTCTACCGTGAGATGGCGAGGACCGGTACCCGGAGAACAGAGCATTCAGCCTGAGGGGCCTTGTGTCACAGGACTCCCGAATTTTATGATGACCGCTTTACGGGCGGCAGCGGTCATCCACCGGGCCGAGGCCGACCGGCTCTACCCAACCCGGTCATTTGGCAGGACCGCCCCTCCTCATCTACCGGGTCAGTCCGTATTAATCTATTGACTACCCCAAGAGAAATGCCCCAATTTTTACAGGGGGGCAGTTTCGCCAATTCGGCCCCCCGCGAGGCCGGCCGGGCCGCCTTCGACAGCCACCCGGTCGGCCGTCTGTTTTTTTGGGAGAACGGTATGCGTCACTTCGGCATATCTGCGCCGCCGCCCGTTCGCCGCCGGCCCAGGCCTTGGTTTGCATTGTTGGCCGTGGCTGCCGCTATCGTCGGTGTGCTGGCGGTCTGGGTCCGGTAGGGGCTGCGTATCTCACAGCGTGCGCCCAAATAGCTCGTCTCTTAAAAATTGCATTTTGCCGTTTTTCGTTACCGTATATGGGGGGTAGGCGGGTGAAACTCGACATATCCACCATGTTCTTCGTTCTCGGCGCAATTTCCGTTTTGGCGAGCGCCTTTGCGTGGTTCCTATTCATCAACAACCGGGCCATCAACGGTGTCCTAGCCGTTGCCCTGTCCAATTCGTTTTTCGCCTTCGGCTTCGGGGCCATTGCGTATCGGCTGTACTTGCCCGGATGGATGTCATTTTTCGCGGGGAATGCAGCCATTTTTTGTGGTTATTCACTGGTTCTTTTTGGCCTTTTACAGTTCACGGGAAGAAGGGCTGACTGGCGTTTGCTCCTGTGCGGCTTGGTCATCTACAGCGCAGAATATGCGTATTACTATTTTATTGATGACGACTTTAAGATGCGTCTTTTGTGCTATCTGGTAGTCTACTCGATAATCTTGTTATGGGCTTTCGCCGC
>NZ_LR746531.1:0-157051 GCF_902729425.1 Magnetospirillum sp. SS-4
ACCGGGATAGGGTATGCTCCGTCCCGGCGTTTCAATACACTCGCCCACAGCCGGCCGTGCCGCTCGATCGAGGGGGTGATGGAAGAAAGCCAGACAGAATCCGAACATCGTCGATTCCGTCTGCGACTTCAGAAACTTCATGTGAGGGAACCGGCACGATATCCGGCACGAAACGGAAAGGCCCGCCTTGGGGGCGGGCCTCTGCAACGTCCTGATATATCAGGAGAAAAATGGTGCTGCCGAATGGAATCGAACCATCGACCTTACCCTTACCAAGGGTATGCTCTACCGACTGAGCTACGGCAGCAACACCGGGAGCCGGAAAACCCAGCCCGTGAAGAGGGGCGCTTTATGCCACAGGCTTTCCCGGGACGCAAGCGTCTTTCCGAGCGAATCGCGCCCCCACCAATCCCGGCCCGGAATCGGCCGCGCATCGGCGGGATTAAGCCGTCGTAAAGACTGTGGCGGCTAGGATATTTCCGGTTGCCGTCACGATATAAGGAGCGGGTCTGTTGCGCGCCGGATGCACCGCCCCCTGGAGCGATCTGATCGTCTCTTCCGCCGACAACCGGACCAGCATCTGCTGCATGTTCCTGGGCAAGGCGTCGGATACCTTCGATTCCGGGAACCGGGTCCGGCCGCTTCGGGAATTGTGGCATGCCCCCGAACTACAGGCGGTGCGCCGCCTGCAATCGGGAGGAGAACCGACCCCGGGCTGCGCCGCCTGCGTCCACTCCATCGAGGCGCCGCCCAGCCGGCGCGAACCCTATTTCGACTTCAGCAGCCAGGGCCGCCTGAGCGAGCGGCAGCAGGCCAATCTCGACCTTGCCCGGCAAGAGGCGGCCGCCGGCAGCCTGACGCCGGAATCGCTGCCGCTACGCTACCTCCTCTATTTCGGCTGGTTCTGCAACCTGTCTTGCATCATCTGCAACCAGTTGCCGAACCGCGACCAGATGCCCGCCACCCTGCCGGACGACCTGTTCGAGCAATGGCGCGACCACTTCGCCGCCGCCATCATGATCGACTGCATCGGCGGCGAGCCCTTCACCATTCCGCCCGCCATCGCCTTCATGCGCAAGTTCGTCGCCGATTCCGATCTGGCCGGCGTCCGCCTGCGCATCACCAGCAACGGCACCTTGCTGCACAAGCACCTGGACTGGCTGAGGCGGAAGGAACGCATCAGCTTCAACATCAGCATCGATTCCATCGGCGACGGGTACGAACATGTCCGCGCCGGCGGCAAATGGGCCCAGGTGCGCGACAACCTGCTGGCGGCCTGCGAGATCGCCCGCGCCGAACGGCCGGAATGGACGGTTTCCACCAATGCCCTGCTGACCCGTTCGGGAGTTCCGTTCCTGCCTGAATTTGCCCGCTTCCACGTCGAGTCCGGCATCCCCACCTTCTTTCAGGCGCTCAAGCCGGACCGTGGCAACGAGGAGGTCCTGTACCGCGAGGATATCCTCAGCTTCCCCCATCTGCTCGACGACCTTCCGGACTGGGAGAACTGTTTCAAGCAGGCCATCGCCATCTTCGAAACATCGGGACAGCCGGAAGCCGCCAAGGGATTGCGCGATTATTTCGACCGCATCAGGCGTACGCGGGCCGAGCCCCGCCGCAACCTTGACCCGTTCGGCCGCCTGCTGGGAGCCGCCGAGGGTGTCGACGGCATCCTGGGGCTGGTGGTCGGCAGTGTCGGCAAGGAAAAGGATGCCGGCATCCGGACGTCGCCACCCGTCGTCGAGGGCGGCATGGCCGGCTTCACCAGCGCCGATCCGGATTTCGGGCTGGGGCTGCGCCTCAATTTCAGGGGCGGCGTCCCCAATGGCGGCATCGTCGGAATCCGGCTGTCCTGGCCGGCCACGCTTCCGCCGGACATCCGCCGCTGCCACGCCATATTCTATGATTTCCCGCCGTTCCTTCTGCTGTCCTGGACGGAATATCGCCGGGGCGACGAACGGGTCGTCGATATGGTGATCTGCGACACCACTGCCGCCAGGACCGATGTTTCCATGGTCCTGACCATGATGAATGCCAGGATCAACACCCGCAACGCCCTGCCCCACCGGTTGGAAGTCTGGACCACAGATGACTGAGCCTCATCCCGGATGCGCGGCCCCCTGGAGCGATCTGATCGTCTCCTCGGCCGACAACCGCGTCACCAATTGCTGCAATTTCTATGGAACGGCCCCGGCGACCTTCGGGCGCGACGGCAAGGTTCCGCCGCTGGCGGATTTGTGGAACGCCCCCGAGATCATGGCGATCCGCCGGCTGCAATCGGGGGGGGCGCACACGGCGGGCTGCGCCGGATGCGCCCATTCCATCGAGACCGCGCCCGACCGGCGCCTTCCCTTCTTCGAATTCACCTCCATGGATTGCCTGACCGAGGCGCAGCGCTCCAATCTGGAACGTTGCGCCCGCCTGCGGCGGGAAGGCGCCCTTCACCTCGACACCGTGCCGGTGCGCTATGTCCTGTTCTTCGGCTGGTTCTGCAATCTGACCTGCACCATCTGCAATCAGGTGCCCCACCGCGACCACATGGCCGCCACCTTGTCCGACGAGTTGTTCGAGCAATGGCGCGGCCACTTCGCCAGCGCCATCCAGGTGGAATGCATCGGCGGCGAGCCCTTCACCATCCCACCCGCCATCGCCTTCATGCGCAAATTCGCCGCCGCCCCCGACATGGAGCCGGTCAGGCTGCGCGTCACCACCAACGGCACCGTGCTGCACAAGCATCTGGACTGGCTGATGGCCAAGGAGAGGGTCAGCCTCAACGTCAGCATCGATTCCGTGGCGGAGGCCTACGAGGCCATCCGGGCCGGCGGCGCCTGGCCCCAGGTGCGGGACAATCTGCTGCGGGTGCGCGATATCATCCGGACCAGCCATCCCCATTGGCGGCTGGACACCAATGCGCTGCTGACCCGCACCGGCGTCGCCGCCTTGCCGGCCTTCGCCCGCTTTCACGTCGACAACGGCATCGGCACCTATTTCCAGACCCTGGTGTTCACCCGCGGCAACGAGGAGGCGCTGTATCGCGAGGACGTGCTGCGCTATCCCGTCCTGCTGGACGGCATCGACGGCTGGCGCGAGTCGTTTTCCGAGGCCATCGCCATCTTCGAGGACGGCGGCCAGCCCGAGCCGGCGGCGACCTTGCGGGGAGTGCTGGACCAGTTGAACCGGAACCGCCGCGAGGCGAACCAGCGCGTCGACCCGTTCGGAAGACCGCTTGCGCGGGTCGATGGCGCCGGCGAGGTCCTGCGGCTGATGGTCGGCAGCGTCGGCAGCGATCGGGTCCAGCCGGACATGGATGGCGGCATCGCCCATTATTCCAGCACCGACAGCAATTTCGGCATGGTCGCCCGGGTCAATTTCCAAGGTGGCGTGCCCGGGGACGGAACCATCGGCCTGCGCCTGGCCTGGCCATCGCCCCTGCCCGCCGGCACCCGGCGCAGCCATGCCACCCTGCCCGAGGGCAATGGCTTCGAGCTGCTGTCGTGGCACGAGCGGCAGGGAGAGGACTCGTTCGTCATCGAGATGACCGCCCGCTCCACCACCCCGCCCGGCGCCGACGTGCCGTTGCTGGTGGCCTTCATGAACGCCCATCTCGGCGCCCGCAACGCGCTGCCGGCCAGCCTGGAAATCTGGGCTCCTGAGATCGGGTAGGAAAACGGCCGCCTATCCCTGGTCCAAACCGCCCCGAAGCGGCGCGTGCAGTTTCGGCCAGGTGAAGACGATGGTGGCGCCGGGGCCGTCCCGGGATTCGACCATGATGGTGCCGCCGTGGCGCTCGACGATCTTCTTGACGATGGCGAGCCCGACGCCGGTGCCTTCGAATTCGTCGCGGGCATGCAGGCGCTGGAAGATTCCGAACACCCGCTCGGCATGCTCGGCCGGAATGCCGATGCCGTTGTCCGAGATGGCAATCCGCCAGGCGTCCGCGGTCTCGTCTATCCGCACCTCGATCTCGGGCTGGTGATCGGGTCGGCGGTACTTGATGGCATTGCCGATCAGGTTGAGGAACAAGCGCCCCATCTCGCTCTCGTCGCCCAGCACCACCGGGGGAGAGCCGGAGATGCGGATGTCGGCCTCGGCGTCCTCGATCTCGAATTGCAGGTCGGTCAGGGCGGATTGGATGGCGTCGCCCATGGCGACGGCCTGATCCGCCGCGGTCCGGCCGACGCGGGAATAGGTCAGGAGATCGGTGATGAGACGATCCATCCGGCGCACGCCGTCGCGGACGAACGCCATGTATTCCTGGGTCTCGCCGGTGAGACTGCCCTGAAGCTCCTCCTCCATCAGCGACACGTAGCTGTTGACCACCCGCAACGGCTGGCGCAGGTCGTGGGAGGTCACGTAGGCGAACTGTTCCAGCTCCTCGTTGGAGCGCCACAATTCGCGGATCAGGCCGTCCAGTTCGCCTTCCAGGCGCTTGCGCTCGGTGATGTCCTGGATGGTGATGTCCAACCGGACCGGCGAACCATCCTCGTCGCGGCCGAGTTCGGCCTGCCCCAGCAGCGCCCGGACCTCGCCATCGGGACGGACGATCCGGAAGGTCCGTTCCATCCGCCGCCCATCCCGCGCCACGGATTCCAGCGCCTGCTCCACCGCGGGACGGTCGGAATCCAGGACGCAGTCGAGGAACAGCATCCGCGATGGCCGGCACTCGCCCGGAATCAGCCCGAGAATCGCGTGAAATTCGTCAGACCATCTGGACTGACCGGTGCGGAGATCGCGCTCGGCGCTGCCCAGCTGGGCCACCCGCTCGGCATTGGACAGCAGGGCGCGGCTGCGCCGGACCTCTTCCTCGCGGAGGGTTTCGGAATCCTGGCGCTGACGCTCCAGCAGCCGCCGCAGCCGCCGTCCCGCCACCAGGCCGGCCAGGAAGCCGATCAGCACGAAGCCCGCCGCCAGGGCGATCGCGCCGCCCCCCAGGCCATCGCGGACCAGGAACGCCCCGGCCGGCAACAGGGCGACCGCCCCTCCCGACAGAGCCATCCACGCGGCCAGCCGTGTCCCGATTCCGTTGCCGGAAGAGTGATGTCTTTCATCCACGCCCATGACGCCCACATTAAGGGGCGCTAACATGACGGGCAAGCCGTTCGAGGAGACCGAAACACCATGCCGAGGCAATATCCCGCCCACCCGCTTCCCGGCGTGCTGGCGCTGGTGGTCAGGAACGGATGCGTGCTGATGGTGCAGCGCGCGAAAAACCCCGACCGGGGTAAGTGGGGATTTCCCGGCGGACTGGTCGAACTGGGCGAGACGGTCGCCGAGGCGGCGCTGCGGGAACTGCGCGAGGAGACGGGAATCGTCGCCGAGGCCGAAGGGGTGATCGACGTGTTCGAGGTCATCACCCGCGACGATGACGGTCTGGTCCGCTACCACTTCGTCCTCAACGTGGTATCGTGCCGCTGGCGGGCGGGAGAGCCGGTGGCCGCCGACGACGCGGCGGCGGCGGGCTGGTTCGCCCCAGCCGCCATCGACGACCCGGCCCTGCCGTGCAGCGTCAATGTCGGACGACTGGCCAGGATGGTCCTGCCATTTCCCGGTTGACCGGCCGGACCCAGGGCGCATAGTCGCAACAGTCGATCAACGGGAAACATCGATATGCTGACCTACGCTCTGGTCGCGCTCGGCAGCGCCATCGGCGGCACCCTGCGCTACTGGCTGTCGGGCGTCGTCGCCCAATCCATCGGCGGCGCCTTCCCCTGGGGCACCATGGCGGTGAACGTCAGCGGCTCCTTCGCCATCGGCCTGTTCGCCACCCTGGCCGGTCCCGACGGCCGCCTGCTGGTCCCGACCGAGGCGCGGACATTCTTCATGATCGGAATCTGCGGCGGCTACACCACGTTCTCGTCGTTCAGCCTGCAAACCCTGGCCCTGGTCCAGGATGGCGAGTGGCTGCCAGCCGGCCTCAACATCGCCGGCTCGGTGGCCGCCTGCCTGGTGGCGGTGTGGCTGGGCCATGCCTGCGCCATGGCGCTGAACAGATAGGAGACCGACATGCGAATCCCCAAGGACGCCGTGCTGCTCCGCGTTTTCCTCGGCGAAACCGACCGGCACGAGGGCAGGCCCCTGTACGAGACCATCGTGCTGGAAGCCCGCCGCCATCATCTGGCCGGCGCCACGGTGCTGCGCGGCCCCATGGGCTTTGGCCATTCGTCGCGCCTGCACACCGCCAAGATCCTGCGCCTGTCCGAGGACCTGCCGCTGGTGATCGAGATGATCGACGGTCCCGAGCGCGTCAACGCCTTCCTGCCGATACTCGACATCCTGCTGGGAGACCGGGGGCTGATCACGCTGGAGAAGATACAGGTTCTGCGCTACGGCCCCGAGAAAACCCAGTAAATCCGCGTCGTCACCGACGTTTCCGAAACGATTCCACTCTGCGGCTGGACCAGCTATGCGCCACGGTATATGCTTTTCGCAATAGCTGGGCAGGCGTACCATCGTCAGCGGGGGAACGCATGAAGAAGATTCTGATCGCACTTGGCGTCATGGTCATCCTGGCCGTCGCCGCCCTGATCGTGTTGCCCGGACTGGTGCCGGCCGACCGCATCAAGGACGAGGTGGTCACCGGGGTCAAGACCGCCACCGGCCGCGATCTGTCCATCCAGGGCAAGGTGGCGGTGGCGGTGTTTCCGTCCCTGTCGGTGCAGGTGGGCAACGTGGCGCTGTCCAATCCGCCCGGCTTCTCCTCCAAGGATCTGCTGCGCCTGGGCGCCGTCGACGTCCGCCTCAAGCTGATGCCGCTGCTGTCGGGCCGGATCGAGGTGGACAGCTTCGTCCTGGTCGATCCGGTGATCACCCTTGAAACCGACCGCCAGGGCAAGGGCAACTGGGTTTTCGACGCCCCCGCCGCCGAGGCCGGCTCTCCTCCCGAGGCGAAGTCCACGGCCAAGCCCGGGGCCGCCAAGCCCGACGAGGCGCCCGCCGCCGCCGGCCCCAGTGACCTTCGCCTGGGCGACGTGCGCATATCCAACGGCCGGCTGATCCAGATCGACGGCAAAACCGGCACCCGCCAGGAGGTAAGCGGCATCAACCTCCAGGTCGGACTGAAAAGCCTGGACTCGCCGCTGTCGGCCAAGGGCGGCCTCACCTGGAACGGCAAGGCGGTTCAGATCGACCTGGGCATCGACAGCCTGAAGGCGCTGATGGACGGCGGCGCCACCAAGATGGCGCTGTCCGTCGATTCCGAGCCGGTCACGCTGGGCTTCAAGGGCAGCGCCAAGGGTGGAACCGCCGCCGGAGTGGACGGCGACCTGGACCTGAACGTGCCGTCGGTGCGCACTCTGGCCGCCTGGGCCGGCGCCCCCATCGCCATGGCCGGCAGCGGCCTGGGGCCGCTCGCCATCAAGGGGCATCTGGCCGCCGCCGGCACCCGCGTCGCCTTCACCAAAGCCGCCATCGGCCTGGACGCCATCAAGGCCAGCGGCGACGTCACCGTCGACACCGGCGGCATCCGCCCGAACATCCGGGGGCGGCTGGACGTCGACATGCTCGATCTCAATCCCTACCTGCCGCCGGAAGACGCCGCTCCGGCCAAGGCCGGCGGTGGCGGAGCCGGCGGCGGCGGCAAGGAGACGCCGCCCCAATCCCAGACCCAGGCCAAGGCCGGCTGGAGCGACGACCCCATCGACGCCTCCGGCCTCAAGGCCGCCGACGTGGATTTCGCGCTGTCTTGCGCCGGCATCAATATCCGCAAGATCAAGGTGGGCAAAAGCGCGCTGAAACTGGCGCTGAAGGATGGCCGGATGGTGGCCGACCTCACCGAACTGGCGCTCTATCGGGGGGCCGGCAAGGGTCGGGTGGCGCTGGACGGAACCCAGCCGGGCGTCGGGCTCGACGCCTCCTTCCAGTTGAAGGGCCTCCAGGCCGAACCGTTCCTGATGGACGCCGCCGCCATGGACCGGCTGTCGGGCACCGGCAATTTCGACGTCACCGTCGCCGGGCGCGGCAAGAGCCAGCGCCAGATTGTCTCGTCGCTGGACGGCAAGGGCGCGGCAACCTTCCTCGACGGCGCCATCAAGGGCATCAATCTGGCCGCCATGGTCCGCAACGTCGCCACCGCCTTCACCGGCGGCCCGGCCTCGACCGAAAAGACCGACTTCGCCGAGCTTGGCGGCACCTTCACCATCGCCAGGGGCATCGTGTCCAACAAGGATCTCGCCTTGAAATCGCCGCTGCTGCGCGTCGAGGGCAGGGGCACCGTCGACCTGCCCCAGCGAACCGTCAATTACCGCATCGACCCCAAGGTGGTGGCCAGCCTGGAGGGCCAGGGCGGTTCGTCCTCGGCCGCCGGCATCGTCGTGCCGGTCCTGGTGAGCGGACCTTGGGACAATCTCGGTTACCGCCCCGATCTGGAAGCCCTGCTGAAGCAGAATGTCCAGAACGTCGGCAAGGCGGTGGAGGGCCTCCTCGGCGGCGTCAAGCCGACCGAATCGGGCGGCGGCCTCAATCCACTCAAGCTGTTCGGCCGCTGAGTTTCGCAATCAACCAAATAACTGGAACCGGAGACCAAGCCCATGAAGCTTTCCCGCCTTAGCGCCGCCCTCGGCATGAGCGTCCTGCTCGCCGCCTGCGCCACCCCCTGGGAGGTGTCGGACGTCAACACCATCATGGAGGCCCCCGCCCCCACCGCCGGCAGCGCCTTCACCAAGGCCCTGTTCGCCGAATACAAGGCCGAGACCGCCCAGGAAGCCAAGAACGAATACGAATGGGACCACGCCGCGATCTTCGCCCGCAAGGGCCTGCGCGCCGCCGCCGGCGAGATGGTCGGCCCGGAGGAGGTGAACACCACCTGGTACGCCCCGGACAGCCGCGTCAAGGAACTGACCGACGCCCGTGCCCGCCTGATCGGCTATTTCGGCAACGGCGCCCGCGAGCGCGTGCCTGCCGCCGCCGCCAAGGCCCAAGCCAAGTTCGATTGCTGGATGGAGGAAGAGGCGGAGAACGACGCCAATTCCGATTGCCGCGCCGCCTTCCTGAAGATCGAGCCCGAGCTTCAGGTCAAGCCGGCCATGGCCCCCGCCGCGCCGAGGATCGTCAAGACCTTCGTGGTCTATTTCGACTTCAACAAGGCGACCCTGACCAAGGACGCCCAGCGGGTGCTGAAGGAAGTGGCCGCCGCCCAGGCCGAGATCAAGCCGACCGGCATCTACGTTTCCGGCCATACCGACACCGTCGGCAACAGCGCCTACAACGACAAGCTGTCCAACAGCCGCGCCAAGGCGGTGGCGGCCGGCCTGTCCAAGCTGGGCGTCGGCAGCAAGATCGACCAGAAGGCCTTCGGCATGACCAAGCTGGCGGTGCCCACCAAGGGCAACGTCAAGGAGGGCAAGAACCGCCGCGTCGAGATCAGCTTCGAGAAGTAGGACCGCAACGCCGGCGCCGTCATCGCCCCCCTGATTCCGGTCAGGGGGGCTTTTTCGCGCGTCAGGTCCGGTAGGAACCGTTGATGTCGATATAGGCGTGGGTCAGGTCGCAGGTCCACACCGTCGCCTTGCCCTTGCCGACCCCCACGTCGGCCTCGATGACGATGGTCCGGCCCTTCATGTGGGCGGCCACCGGCGCCTCGTCGTAATCGGGCGCCATCTCGCCCTTGTCGGCCACCAGGATTCCTCCCATGCGGATCGAAAGGCGGTCGCGGTCGGCTTTCTCGCCGGCCTTGCCGATGGCGGCGACCACCCGGCCCCAATTGGCGTCCTCGCCGGCCACCGCTGTCTTGACCAGCGGCGAATTGGCGATGGACAGGCCGATCCTGCGGGCCGCCCGCCGGCTGGCGGCACCGGTCACGGTGATGGCGACGAACTTGGTGGCGCCTTCGCCGTCCCGCACCACCTGATGGGCCAGATCAGTCAGCAGGTCGAACAGCTTGGCCTTGAAATCGGCCAAGCGCCGGTCCTTGGCGTCCTTGATCACCGTATTGCCGGCCTTGGCGGTAGCGAACAGCATCAAGGTGTCGCTGGTCGAGGTGTCGCTGTCCACGGTGATGCAGTTGAACGAGCGGTCGACCCCCTTGGACAGCAGATCCTGAAGCACCTCGGCCGGCAAGGCGGCGTCGGTGAAGACGTAGGACAGCATGGTCGCCATGTCGGGGGCGATCATGCCCGCCCCCTTGGCGATGCCGTTGATGGTGACGGTGGTGCCGTCGATCACGGCGGTGCGGCTGGCGCCCTTGGGATAGGTGTCGGTGGTCATGATGGCCGAGGCCGCCTCGAACCAGGAATCGGCCTTCAGCTTGCCCCGGACCTCGGCCAGGGCGGCGGTGATCTTCTCGTCGGGCAGCCGGATGCCGATGGTGCCGGTCGACGCGACATAGACCTCGCGGGCCTTGCACCCGGCGACCCTGGCGGCCTCGTCCACCGTGCGCCGCACCGAGGCCTCGCCCACCGAGCCGGTAAAGGCGTTGGCGTTGCCGGAATTGACCACCAGCACGCGGGCGCGGCCCTTGGCGACGGCCTTGCGACACCAGTCCACCGGGGCCGACGCGGTCAGCGAGCGGGTGAAGACGCCGGCGGCGGTGGTGCCCTCGGCCATCTCGACCATCAGCAGGTCGGTGCGGCCGGCATAGCGGACGCCGCAGGCATGGCTGGCCAGGGTGACGCCCCGGATCACGGGCATGTCGGGAAAACGGGCGGGAGCAAGCGGCGAGACGGTGGTCATGACGGTCGTTCCTGTGAGCCGGCCGGAACCGGGCCTGCGCCCGGCTCCGGCCTTCCTTTGCGACTTAGTTCCGGGGCGCCTCGCCCATCGGGGCGCCGTCGGGAGTGAAGCGCTTGATCTTGGCCTTCTCGCGCAGGTCGCCGACCAGCTTGTTCTGGATGCCGGAGGCGATTTCCTGGGCGACCATCGGCTTGGCCTTGTCGAACGGCGGAATCGAGGACATGCGCTTGTCCTCGACCTTGATGACGTGATAGCCAAACTGGCTCTTCACCGGGGTCTTGGACAGTTCGCCCGGACGCATGGCGAAGGCGGCGTTGGCGAATTCCGGCACCATGTCGCCCTTGGTGAAGTAGCCGAGATCGCCGCCGGGGGCCTGATCCTTCGAGCGGGTCTTGGCCAGTTCGGCGAAATCGACGCCACGGGTCAGCTCGGCGATGATCGAACGGGCGGCCTCCTCGGTTTCCACCAGGATATGGCGGGCGCGCACCTCCTCGGCCGGGACGAAATCCTTGACCAGCTGGTCATAGCGCGCCTTGACGGCTGCGTCGCCGATGCTGGGCTTGACCTTCTTCTGCATGTAGGCCTGGGTCAGGATCTGCATCTCGATCTTCTTCAGCGCCGCCTTGACCTCGGGGTCGGCGTCCAGCTTTTCCTTCTTGGCCTGCTCGTAGACCAGCTGGTTGTTGATGGCGACCTCCAGCAGCATCTCGTAGGGCGCCTTGGCGCCGTCGGGCCCCATCTGACGGGCGAAATCGGCCAGGGCGGACAGCCTGACGTCGGCACCGTTGACGTTGGCGACCACGGTGTCCTTCTTGCCGGCGTCGGCGGAGAACGCGGGGCTGGCGGCCAGCCCCGCCGCCATGGCAAGGGCGAGGGCAAGGGCGGAGCGGCGCGCGAACAGCGTCATCATGGGCGAATCATCCTTCTCGTCGCGAGACCGGGGGCGACAGCCGCTCCGGCCGGGATATCCATGCCGGGTATGAAGCACAACCGCGCAGGCCACACAAGTACCGGCTTGGGTGATATGCGCCGAGGCCGTTTCCCGACTCGACGCCTCTCCCCGAGGCCAGACCGCAATCGCCCTGATCGCGACAAGTAAAGTCAAATCAATAATCCACCATGCTGCGCTGCGAAAAATATGTATCAATCACAATCGGGCAGGATAGCGGAGTGAGTTCTGTCCAGGCCATTCGGATATTACTTAACCATCAATCAGGGTAACCCCGCCCCAATACCTTTGGGTAGGGCGGCGTTTTAGTGTGAATTTGTTATACGCATGATTGACTGTGGTATCGTTTGGGGCTGGATTCGGCCCCGACTCTGTGCAATATGATTTCCCGACTTTGGCAGGTCCGGGCGCGGGCGTCCCGCGCCGGCGCCGGTTCCGGCGGCATCCGTGCCGGCCCCCGTGGCGTGGCGGCCTGCCTCGCGGCATTCAATGTGGAGGGTATTATGACTGTTCGTGTCGGCATCAACGGTTTCGGCCGTATCGGTCGCATGGTGTTCCGCGCCGTTGCGAAGGAGTTCCCGGAGATCGAGATCGTCGGCATCAACGACCTCCTTGAGCCCGATTACCTGGCCTATATGCTGAAGTACGATTCGGTGCACGGCCGCTTCAACGGCGACGTGTCGGTGGACGGCTCCACCCTGATCGTCAACGGCAAGAAGATCCGCCTCACCGCCGTCAAGGACCCGGCCGAGCTGAAGTGGGACGAGGTCAAGGCCGACATCGTCATCGAATCCACCGGCCTGTTCCTGTCAGCCGACGTCGCCGAGAAGCACCTGAAGGCCGGTGCCAAGAAGGTGCTGATGAGCGCGCCGTCCAAGGACGACACCCCCATGTTCGTCTACGGCGTCAACCACACCAAGTATGCCGGCGAGAAGATCGTCTCGGCCGCGTCCTGCACCACCAACTGCCTGGCCCCCGTCGCCAAGGTGCTGAACGACAACTGGGGCATCAAGCGCGGCCTGATGACCACCGTCCACGCCGCCACCGCCACCCAGAAGACCGTCGACGGCCCCTCGTCCAAGGATTGGCGCGGTGGCCGCGGCATCCTGGAAAACATCATTCCGTCGTCGACCGGCGCCGCCAAGGCGGTGGGCAAGGTGCTGCCCGAGCTGAACAAGAAGCTGACCGGCATGGCCTTCCGCGTTCCCACCTCCGACGTCTCGGTGGTCGATCTCACCGTCGAACTGAACAAGGACGCCAGCTACGAGGACATCTGCAAGGCCATGAAGGCCGCCTCCGAAGGTGCGCTGAAGGGCGTGCTGGGCTACACCGAGGACAAGGTGGTCGCCACCGACTTCGTCGGCTGCAACCTGCCGTCCATCTTCGACGCCGACGCCGGCATCGCGCTGGATTCCACCTTCGTCAAGGTGGTGACCTGGTACGACAACGAATACGGCTACACCTGCAACATGCTGCGCTTCCTCCAGCATATCGCCAAGAACTAAGACCGACGGGGCAATCGGGCGAGCCGCTTCCGGGGCTCGCCCATCCGCGAGATTTCAGGAGACCGGGCCATGTTCAGGACCATCGACAAGCTCGACGTCAAGGGCAAGCGGGTGCTGGTGCGCTCCGACCTCAACGTCCCGGCCAAGGACGGCAAGGTCACCGACACCACCCGCATCGACCGCTCGGCAGCCACGCTGACCGAATTGGCCGCCAAGGGGGCCAAGGTCATCGTTCTCACCCATTTCGGCCGCCCCAAGGGCCGCGAGGACAAGTACTCCCAGAAGCTTCTGGTCGAGCCGCTGTCCAAGGCGGTGGGCAAGCCGGTGGCCTGGGCCGACGACTGCATCGGGCCGGAGGCGGAAACGCTGATCGCCGCCATGAAGGACGGCGACATCGCCCTGCTGGAGAACGTCCGCTTCCATCCCGACGAAGAGCAGAACGGCTTCGACTTCGCCAAGACCCTGGCCGGCCTCGGCGATGTCTACGTCAACGACGCCTTTTCCACCGCGCATCGGGCGCATGCCTCCACCGAGGGGTTGGCCCGGCTGCTGCCGGCCGCCGCCGGCCGGCTGATGCAGGCCGAACTGGAAGCGCTGGGCAAAGCGCTGGAGCATCCGGAAAAGCCGGTGGCCGCCATCGTCGGCGGCGCCAAGGTTTCCACCAAGCTGGACCTGCTGGGCAATCTGGTGGCCCGGGTCGATTACCTGATCATCGGCGGCGGCATGGCCAACACCTTCCTGTTCGCCCAGGGTAAGTCGGTCGGCAGGTCGCTGTGCGAAAAGGAGATGGCCGACACGGCGCGCGAAATCCTCGAAAAGGCCAAGGCCGCCAAGTGCCACATCGTGCTGCCCACCGATGCGGTGGTGGCGGCCGAATTCGCCGAGAACGCCCCCAGCCGGGTGGTTTCGGTGGACGCGGTGCCCGACGACATGATGATCCTCGATGCCGGCCCGGCCTCGGCCGAGGCGGTGATCGACCGTCTGGGCGGCTGCAAGACCCTGGTGTGGAACGGCCCGTTCGGCGCCTTCGAGATCAAGCCGTTCGACGCCGCCACCAACGCGGTCGCCCAGTGGGCGGCCGAGCGCACCCGCCAAGGCAGGCTGCTGACCGTGGCCGGCGGCGGCGACACCGTCTCGGCCCTGGCCAAGGCGGGGGTGGAGGACAAGTTCTCCTACGTCTCCACCGCCGGCGGCGCCTTCCTGGAATGGCTGGAGGGCAAGGAACTGCCGGGCGTCGCCGCCCTGCACGTCAAGCCGGAGTCCGGCGGCTGCATGTGCGCCGGTCATTGATTATTCCCCCGTCACCTCGCCCTTCGAGGCTTCGCGCCTCAGGGTGAGGTGACGGGGAACGCCGGCGCGATCCCCATCCCGACCGTCAATCAAGCCCTCATCCTGAGGAGGCCCGCCAGGGTCGTCTCGAAGGATGAGGCCTTCCGGAACAAGCCATGACCGTTCATTTCATCGGTGCCGGACCGGGGGCTCCCGACCTGATCACGGTCCGCGGCCTGAAACTGATCCGGTCCTGCCCGGTGGTGCTCTATGCCGGTTCGCTGGTGCCGGCCGAGATCGTCGCCGAGGCGGCGCCCGACGCCCGCGTGGTCGATACCGCGCCCTTGGACCTGGACCAGATCGTCGCCGAGATTGAGGCCGCACACGCCAAGGGTCTGGACGTGGCCCGCGTTCATTCCGGCGATCCCTCGCTGTACGGCGCCATCGCCGAGCAGATGCGCCGGCTGGACGCCCTGGGCATCGCCTATGACGTGACGCCGGGGGTGCCGGCCTTCGCCGCCGCCGCCGCCGCGCTGTGCACCGAGCTCACCCTGCCCGACATCAGCCAGACGGTGATTCTGACCCGGACCTCGGTGCGCTCGTCGGCCATGCCCAACAACGAGGACCTCGCCACCCTGGGACGCAGCGGCGCGACCCTCGCCATCCATCTGTCGGTGACCAATCTCGCCCATGTGGTCAAGGAACTGAGCCCGCTCTACGGCGAGGATTGCCCGGTGGTCGTCGCCTTCCGGGTGGGCTGGCCGGACCAGACCTTCATCCGGGGCACCCTGGCCGACATCCGCGACAAGGTGAAGGCGGCGGGTCTGACCCGCACCGCCCTGATCCTGGTGGGCCGCGTGCTGAGCGAGGAGGCCGATTTCACCGATTCACGGCTCTACGCCGCCGACCACACCCATGTGCTGCGGCCGGGAGCGTAGGCTCAGCGTTTCTCGGCGGCCCTGTAGACCAGATTGCGGTCGCGCTTTCCCACGGCGATGACGACCACGACGACTTCGGCATCGCGAACCTCGTAGACCAGGCGATAGCCGGCACTGCGCAGCTTGATCTTGTAGCGGTCGGGATGGCCGGCCAGCTTGGCCGATGGCACGCGGGGATTGTCCAGGCGCTCGGCCAGCTTCTTCTTGAACTGTTCGCGAGCGGCGTTGTCGAGCTTGCGCCACTCCTTCAGGGCTTCATCGAGGAAGCCGAGGTCAAAGCTCATCCAGCGTCACCTTGATGACAGGCTGGTCGCGCCTGGCATCGGCCAGCGCGTTCAGTTCCAGATCCTCCAGCCGCTCCATCAGGGCTTCGTAAGCCTTGGCTGGAACGCAGTAGAACGCCGGTTCGTTACGGTTGAGAATGGCCACCGGAGCCCCGTCGCCCGCCGCCATGGTGCCCATGGGATTGCGCTTCAGTTCGGATACGCTGGCCGTCACGTCCGTCAGGATCAGGTGAGTCATGACCGTCTCTTGGTGCTATGAACAGCACTCATATTAGCACTCATCAGAGGGCCGATCCAAGCGCAACCATTCCACCGCCGCCGCCACCGAGTCCACGGCTGCCCCCGCGGGCGGCGCGGGGCGGCGGATCATCAGCACCGGAATGCCGAGATGGCGGGCGGCGGCGATCTTGCCATAGGTCGCTGAACCGCCCGAGGCCTTGCTGACCAGGACGTCGATGCGGTGCTCGGCCATCAGCGCCCGCTCGGCCGCCTCGGCGAAGGGCGGCCGGCCGGTGATCACGGCGTGATCGGCCAGCGGCAAGGGTCCGGCCGTCAGCAGCCGCACCAGGAACCACACGTCGGGCACGGGGGCGAAGGCGGCGACCTCGCCGGCTCCGACGGTGAGAAAGGCGCGCCGGCCCAGACCGGGCAGAACCGCCGCCGCCCCGGCCATGTCAGCCACCTCGGTCCAGCGATCCTCGGGGTGGCGGGGCCATTCCGGGCGGCGCAGCATCAGGCGGGGGATGCCCAGCGCGGCGCAGGCGGTTCCGGCATGGGCCGAGATGCGGGCGGCGAAGGGGTGGGTGGCGTCGATCACCCGTCCGATGGCCTCGGTCCGCAGGAAGGCCTCCAGCCCGGCGGCGCCGCCGAAACCGCCCACCCGCACCCGTCCCGGCAAACTTGGAATTCCGGCGCGGCCAGCCAGCGAAGTGACGGTCTCGATCCGGCCGGCGACGGCGCGGGCCAGGGCGGCGGCCTCGGCCGTTCCTCCCAGTATGAGGAGTTTACCCGGCACGGCCCACCACCTTTCCCGCCCGGTCGATGGCGATCACCTCGACCCGGGTGCCGCCCGACAGCACCGCCAGCGCCGTCTCGCGCGCCCGCCGCGCCACCAGATCGCCCAGGGGCAGACCGCCGGCCAGGGCCAGGACCTGGGCGGCGCTGGCATCGGCCTCCATCGGGAGCGGGCGGCCCAGCTCGGCCAGCAATCCGGCGAGGAAACCGACATCCACCCGGCTGGCACCCGAATGCAGGTCCAGTTCTCCCGCCGCCAGCTTGGCCAGCTTGGCGAAGCCACCCACCAGAATCAGCCGTTCCACCGGGGCACGGCGCAGATATTTCAGCACCGCGCCGGCCATGTCGCCCATGTCGATCAGAGCCGGATCGGGGGGCGAGAACAGCCGGCGGGCGGCGGCTTCCGAGGTCTTGCCGGTCACCGCGACGACATGGTCCAGCCCCAGGGCGCGGGCGACGTCGATGCCCCGGTGGATGGAATGGACCCAGGCGGAACAGGAATAGGGGATGACCACCCCGGTGGTGCCCAGGATGGACAGCCCGCCCCGGATGCCCAGCCGGCCGTTCAGCGTCCGGGCGGCCAACGCCTCGCCGCCGGGAATGGACAGCGTCACCACCACGTCGGCGGGACCGAGATTGTCCATGATCTGTCGGCGCGGCCCCGGATTGATGGCGGCCTCGCCCGGCGGGACCGGCAGGCCCGGCAGGGTGACGGTTCCCACCCCGTCCCCGGCCCGGAACACGATGCCGCTGCCGGGAGGCGCCGGCTCGACGCAGGCGATGATCTCGGCGCCATGGGTGACGTCTGGATCGTCGCCGGCGTCCTTGATCACCCCGGCGACGGCGCGGCCGGGCTCAAGCCGCTTGCGCGACAGGGCAAACGACGGGGTCTCGCCCCTGGGCAGGCGGATGGCGACGGGATCGGGAAAGCCGTCGCCCCGCAACGCCTGCCAGGCGGCCTTGGCGGCGGCGGCGGCGCAGGCGCCGGTGGTCCATCCCTTGCGGAGCGGGGCGTCAGTCATGGCCGCCGCTCAGCCGACGACGCCATCCACCAGGGCGGAGATCACCTCGTCCATGGTGACGCCGTCGGCGCGGGCGGCGAAACCCAGCGCCATGCGGTGACGCAGGATGGGCGGCGCCAGGGCGGCGACGTCGTCCAGCGACGGACTGAGCCGGCCTTGCAGCAGGGCACGGGCCCGCACCGCCAGCATCAGCGCCTGGGCGGCGCGGGGGCCGGGCCCCCAGGCGACGGCGGCCCTGACCAGATCCAGCCCGGACCCGTCCGGCCGGCCGGCCCGCACCAGGGCCAGGATGCCGTCGACGATCCCGTCGGCCACCGGCAGCCGCCGGACCAGCGCCTGGGCGGCCAGCAACTCGGCGGCGGTCATCACCGGCCGGGCCTGGGGCTGGGCGGCGCCGGTGGTCTCGATCAGCATGCGGCGCTCGGCGGCGCGGTCGGGATAGCCCACGTCGATCTGCATCAGGAAGCGGTCAAGCTGGGCCTCGGGCAACGGATAGGTTCCCTCCTGCTCCAGCGGGTTCTGGGTGGCGAGAACGTGGAACGGCGACGGCAGATCGTGCGAGATTCCGGCGATGCTGACCCGGCTTTCCTGCATGGCCTGCAACAGGGCCGACTGTGTGCGCGGGCTGGCGCGGTTGATCTCGTCGGCCATCAGCAACTGGCAGAACACCGGCCCCTTGACGAATCGGAAGGCCCTTTCACCCGAGGGGCTTTCCTCCAGCACTTCCGATCCCAATATATCGGCAGGCATCAGATCGGGAGTGAACTGGACGCGGTTGTCGGCCAGTCCCAGGACGGTGCCAAGGGTCTGCACCAGCCGGGTCTTGGCCAGGCCGGGCAGACCGATCAACAGGGCGTGACCCCCTGCCAGCAGCGTGATAAGACTTTCGTCCATCACCCGCTCCTGGCCGAAAATCACCCGGCCGATCTCGGCGCGGGCCTCGGCCAGACGGGCTTCAAGGGCCTCGATGTCCGACAGCGGGGGATGGCCGCCGGAAGAAGACAGGATGACGGTGTTCATGGGGGAGCACCTGAATTGGCGGAGGAGCGGCGGAGCGACATGCCTTCCCAGGATTTGGATTTCAACGGCGACCATCCCGGCGATTGCGGCGATCTCGGCATCAGCATCGACCGGCAGGGGCGTTGGTTCTACCACGGCACGCCGATCAACCGCAAAGAGATGGTCTGCCTGTTCGCCTCGGTGATGCATCGCGCCCCCGACGGCGGTTATCTTCTGATCACCCCTGGCGAGATGGGGCGGATCGAGGTCGAGGACGTCCCCTTCCTGGCGGTGGAGATGTTCGCCTGCGGCAGCGGCCGCGACAGGGTGATCAGCTTTCGCACCAACATGGACGAGATGGTCACCGTCGACGCCGAACACCCGTTGCGCATCGAAACCGGCGACGGCACGGGGGAGCCCTCGCCATATGTCATGGTGCGCAATGGATTGGAGGCACGCCTGACCCGATCCGTGTACTATGACCTGGTCTCCCAGGGATGGGAGGAAGAGAGGGGAGACGAGAAAGTCTACGGGTTATGGAGCAGCGGGATATTCTTTCCACTGGGGAGGCTGGACCTTTCCGACTGACCGGCGACGTCATCGCGCGGTGTCTGGCCCTGGGCTTCGACGCGCGCGGGCGTTCGGACATGGCCCTGGAAGCCATGATCGACGGCGGCGCCATCCGGCCCGGCGAGGCGGTCGACGACGAGGCGGAACTGACGGCGGCGGCGGTGCTGGTGCCGCTGGTCGAGCGACCCGGAGGGCTGAGCGTCATGCTGACCAAGCGCACCGCCCATCTGGCCCACCACCCCGGCCAGATCAGCTTTCCCGGCGGCCGGCTGGAAGAGGTCGACAACGGCGACCTGATCGCCTGCGCGCTTCGCGAAACCGCCGAGGAAGTCGGGCTGGACCCCGCCCTGATCCGGGTCCTGGGCCGCCTTGACGACTACGTCACCGGCACCGGCTTCATCGTCACCCCGGTGGTCGGACTGATCCGGCCGCCGTTCCAGTTGTCCCCCGATTCGTTCGAGGTGGCCGAGGTGTTCGAGGTGCCGCTGGATTTCGTCCTGGACCAGGCCAATCACAGCCTGGAACGGCGCGAGGTCCGGGGCCGCCAGCGGCCGTTCTGGGCGCTGACCTGGAACGACAGGCTGATCTGGGGCGCCACCGCCGGAATTCTCGTCAACCTGTCCGACGTGCTGGCGGATCGTGGCTAGGGACAGGCTCGGCACCGGAGGTTCGCTGGCGCTGAGGCCGGGCGATCCCATCGGACAACTGGAACCGCAGGTCTGGATGGAGGCGCCCGAGACCCGAGCCGTCATCGCCGCCCTGCGCGCCGACGGCGCCGAGGTCCGCTTCGTCGGCGGCTGCGTCCGCGATTCGGTGCTGAAGCGTCCCATCAAGGACATCGACATCGCCACCCCCGACCCGCCACAACGGGTCCTGGCGCTGCTGGACGAGGCCGGCATCCACGCCATTCCCACCGGCATGGATCACGGCACCGTCACCGCCGTCATCGGCAAGGCCCATTTCGAGATCACCACGCTTCGGGTGGACGTGGAAAGCTTCGGCCGCCATGCCCGCATCGAGTACACCGACAACTGGCTGGTGGACGCTTCGCGCCGCGACTTCACCATGAACGCCCTGTCGGCCGATCCCGAGGGTCACATCTTCGACCCGTTCGACGGCCTGGCCGACCTGGGGGCGGGACGGGTGCGCTTCGTCGGCGATCCGGCGAGCCGCATCGAGGAGGATGGGCTGCGCCTGCTGCGCTTCTTCCGTTTTCACGCCCATTACGGCCGCCGCACCAATCTGGACGCCCGCGCCCTGGCCGCCTGCCGCAAGCTGGCCCCCCGGCTGGATGTCCTGTCGGGCGAACGGGTGGCCGGCGAGATGCTGCGGCTGCTGCTGGCCGACGATCCGGCGACGGTGCTGCTGGCCATGCACGCCAACGGCATCTTGTCCCACCTGCTGCCCGACGCTCGCGATTTCGGCCGCCTGCGGGTGCTGTCCTGGCTGGAAAGCCGGGGGCTGGCCCGCGACGAGATCGCCCCCGATTCCATCCGCCGGCTGGCCGCCATGCTGACCACCGACCGCCGAGGCGCCGAGGCGACGGGAGAGCGGCTGAAGCTGTCCGGACTCCAGACCAGACGGCTGGTGGCCATGGCCGAACCGCGGGTCGAGCTTCGCCACGACCTCGATCCGGCCGGAACCCGCCGGGCCTTGCGCAAGGTCGGAGAGGCCGAGTTCCGTGATCTGGCGCTGCTGGCCTGGGCCGGGCGGCGCAGCGTCGAGGCGCGGCCCTGCCCCGACGAAACCCGCGCCTGGACCGCCCTGCTGGACCTGGCGCGATCCTGGCGGCCGGTGGAGCTGCCCGTCAAGGGACGCGACCTCCTGGCCCTGGGACTTCCCCACGGCCCCGAGATCGGCCGCCATCTCGCCGCCATCGACGCCTGGTGGGAGGAACGTGACTACCGCCCCGACCGTCAGGCCTGCCTGGACGAATTGCGGCGCCGGCTGGATGGGAAGACGCCATGAACAAGGGACTGGCCGCCGCCGCATTGCTATTGCTCGTCCTGGCGGCAGCCTTCTGGCTCCAACCGCCGGCGCCGCCGCCCGACGTGGTGGAGGAAGGCGGCATGGCAGGCCTTGCCCGCATTCAGGCCGCCCTCGCCGCCGCCGCCGAGGGCAAGGCGACGACCGAACCGGCCGCCGAGGCTCTGCGCGCCATCCTGGCCGGCGACCTCGCCGAGGCCGACCGCCTGCTGGACGAGATCGAGGCCGAAATCGAGCACCACCTGCCGACCGAAAGCCAGATGCTCGCCGACCCCGGACAAGCCGGGCGCGAGGAATGGCTGGTGAGCTATTTCGAACTGCTGCCCGAGGCCGAGGACGCCGATCCCCAGGTTCGGGGTTTCAATCGCCTGGCGGTGGTGCTGCGCAAGACCGACGCCCTGCTGCTGGCCGAGGCCTTGGCCGATCTGAGAGGCTATGACCTGGTCAGCCGCCGCTCGGCCCAGCCCTCGGCGCTGGATGGCGCCGGGCTGCGCCTGCCCTGCCGGCTGACCCGGACCCATCCGGCCCTTACGGAAGGCGCCGGCCGCTTCCTGGGCAAGCTGGCCGACCGGCGGACCGCCCCGCTCACCGACTGTCCATAGGTTCCGTATGGATATGCTATTGGGTCAGGAGGCCTTGAACATGCCTCGGTTCACTCCCTTATCCATCATCATGGTGTAGCGTCTCGGAGCAAGGGGAACGATCATGATCGTCAAGACCATTCTCAAGGCAAAATCCCGCGGGACGGGCATCGTCACCATATCCCCCGACACACCGGTCGGCGATGCGGCCCGGCTTTTGGCCCAGCACCGCATCGGCGCCCTGCTGGTGATGACCGGCGACACCGTGGCCGGCATCCTGTCCGAACGCGATATCGTGCGCGGACTGGCCCAGGCGGTCGACGTCTGTTCCACCGCCCAGGTCCGCGACCTGATGACGTCCGAGGTCTTCGTCTGCGGCGAGGACGACACCGTCGAGCACCTGATGCAGGTGATGACCGCCAAGCGCATCCGCCACCTGCCGGTGATGGACGGCGACGGCAAGGTCGCCGGCATCGTCACCATCGGCGACGTGGTCAAGTCGCGGCTGGACGAAACCAGGATGGAGGCGGATTCCCTGCGCGATTACGTGATGGCGGGGCGGTAGGACGCCACAGACGCTCTATTCCACCACGATGTCGTGGGTGTATTCGAACACCTCTCCGGTCTCGTCCCACCATGACAGCTTGATCTTGCCGCTGGCGGTGGCGACGGCGAAGAAGCTGCTGAACGGGTTGGACGAGACGGCCTGATACCAGTCGGCGCTGACCACCGGCTCTCCGTTCCAGGTACAGGTGAAACGGTTGACGATCCGCCGGGGGATGGGCTTGCCGGCGGCGTCCTTGCGCTGGCCGGTCTCCATGTCGTGGCTGAGCTGGGTCTTGATCTCGATGATCTCGCCCTTCTTGGCCTTGGCGGGAATGCGAACCTTGACCCGATCGGAATTGGCCATCGTCATCCTCCGCATCCACCGATGGTGACCTTGACCTCCTGGCGGGTCATCCAGACCGAACCGTCGCTGAGTACGGCATAGGCCCGCACCATCTGGGTCTTGGCCAGACGCATGCGGAAATTGACCTCGGCCCGGCCGGACCGGGGGGTCAGGTACCATGACGCCACCACCGGATAGGGATTGCCCTCGGCCAGGACATGGATGGCCTTGACGTAATCGGCCGGCGTCATGGGGCTGTCCACCGACACCCCGACCGGCTCGTTGGTGCCGCTTTCCGCCACGTCCTTGATCTTGAGGTGGACCCGGCCCTCCTTGGCGGTGAACGGCCCCATCAGCTTGCGGGCATGGCCGTCGGCGTCCGCGGCCTGGGCCCGCGCGGGCGGCGCCAGGGCCGAGGCGACGGCGGCGGCGGCGGCGGCGCCGGTCGCCAGCAAATGGCGGCGGCTGAGGGCTGCGTGGATATCCACCGGATCGTCTCCCTCTATTCGGTCATGCGGGACTTTCGATGCTAATGGAGCCGGCCACCCCGGCGCAACAGCTATATGATAAGACTGTGATATTGTCGTCGAATCTAGTAGCCTGCGACCACGCAGAATATTAGTGTGTCCTGATTAACTGGGGAGGATGCATGATGGCCGCCACCGGAAAGTCCATGTCGCTGATCGTGACCAAGGGGACCCTTGACTGGGCCTATCCTCCGTTCATCCTGGCGACCACCGCCGCCAGCATGGGGTTGGAAGTCAGCATGTTCTTCACCTTCTACGGCCTGACCCTGCTGAGGAAGAAGCTGGACCTGCGGGTGACCACGCTGGGCAACGCCGCCATGGAGATGCCGATGATGGGCATGCACATGGCGATGCCCAACCTGATGGGGGCCATGCCGGGAATGGAAAGCCTGACCACCACCATGATGAAGAACCTCATCAAGAAGAAGGGGGTGGCCTCGATCGAGGAATTGCGCGATCTGGCGGTAGAGGCCGAGATCCGCATGATCGGCTGCCAGATGACCCTGGATCTGTTCGAATACCAGCCGGGCGACCTGATCGACGGCATCGAGCTGGCGGGGGCCGCCACCTATATCGAGACCGCCACCAAATCCGACATCAATCTGTTCATCTGAGGGAGAAACGCACCATGTCGAAGACCGTTCTGGATGTGAAGGGCCTCAACTGCCCGCTGCCGATCCTGCGGGCCAAGAAGGCGATCAAGGACATCGCCACCGGCTCCGTGCTGGAGGTGATCGCCACCGACCCGGGCTCGGTCAAGGATTTCGACGCCTTCTGCCGCCAGACCGGCAACGAGCTGGTCAGCCAGAAGGAAGCCGGCGGCGTCTATACCTTCGAGATCAAGAAGGGGGCGTAATCCCCCTTTTCCCACCGGCCGGCGCCGGGTTACCTGGGCTTCCAGGCCCGCGCCAGCCGTTCCGCCTCAGCCAGCTGGTCCGGGGCGAGGCTTGCCGCGACCTCGGCCCGCAGGGCGGCGAGGCGGTCGTGGTCGTCCGTCCCGGCCGTCGGCCCCGACAGGGCCAGACTTAACCAGACATGCGCCCGCACCGGGTCGACGGCGACGCCCGTCCCCTGGGCGTGGAGACGGCCAAGCGCCGCCTGGGCTGGACGGTTGCCCTGTTCAGCGGCCATGCGGTACCAGCGGGCCGCCTCCACCATATCCCGGCCCACCCCCTCTCCGGCCTCGTAGAGACGGCCGATCCTGACCTGGGCGGCCATGTCGCCGTGATCGGCCAGCGAGCGCAGCGTCTGAATCATGGGCGAGGTCTCGGCGGCCGGCGCCACCCCACCCCATAGGGTCGTCAGTAGAACACCCCACATCACGACGACATATTTCATCACCGCGCCCCGCTATGTATCATTCCCTTGCATCCCCCGCACGAACCACCACATGATGTTGGCGAAACATCTCTGGAGGTCAATATGTTGACCGCAGACCCCGAGGAAATCACCCGTTCGGCGCACCGCATGCTGGTCAGCTACGGCGCCCACGCCATCGATATCGCCCGTGAACGGGTGCGCGAGGCCGGGCGCCCCCACGATATCCGCGAACAGGATATCGCCTTCCTCGTGCTGTCCGAGGTCGAAAGGCTGGTGCGGCGCCAGGGCGCCGGACCGTCCTGACGCCGCACTCACCCCCTATCGGTTCAGCGCGCTGACCAAGGCCTTCAGCGAGGCCATGGTGATGCCCGAATCCGTGGCGACGCCGTGGACGTTGCGGCCATCGGTGCCGGTGATCTGGACATAGCAGGCGGCCTGAGCATCGGCGCCGCCGCCAATGGCGTGCTCGTGGTAGTCCCGCACCTTGACGGCAAGGCCGAGTTCCTTGTCCAGGGCATGGACAAAGGCGTCCAGCGGACCGGCGCCAACCCCCTGGACCACCCGCTCCTTGCCGTCGAGAGCAATGGTGGCGGTCAGCGCCCGCTGCCCCCCCTTGCCCACCGGCACGGTGGTGTAGTCCACCAGTTCAAGCCTGCCGGTCCGGAAATAGGTGTCGCGGAACGCCTGCATGATCTCGGCCGAATTCAGTTCGCGGCCCTCGCGGTCAGCGATGTCCTGGACGATGCGGGCGAACTCGATCTGAAGCTGGCGCGGCAGTTCAAGCCCGTGATCGCGTTCCAGCACGGCGGCGATGCCGCCCTTGCCCGACTGGCTGTTGATGCGGATCACCGCCTCGTAGGTGCGACCGACATCGGCCGGGTCGATGGGAAGGTAGGGAACTTCCCACATCGGGTTGTTGGCGGTCTTGCGCGCCGCGAATCCCTTCTTGATGGCGTCCTGGTGCGAACCGGAAAACGCGGTGTAGACCAGATCGCCGGCATAGGGATGACGGGGATGGACCGGCAGCCCGGTGCAATACTCGGCCGCGCGGCGGATCGAATCGATGTCGGACAGGTCAAGGCCGGGGTCGACGCCCTGGGTGTAAAGGTTGAGCGCCAGCGTCACCACGTCGACATTGCCGGTGCGTTCGCCGTTGCCGAACAAGGTTCCCTCCACCCGGTCGGCGCCCGCCATCACCGCCAGTTCCGCCGCCGCCACGCCGGAGCCACGGTCGTTGTGGGGATGGACCGAGACGACCAGGGACTCGCGGTTCCGAACGGTGGCGCAGAACCACTCGATGACGTCGGCGTAAAGATTGGGGGTCGACATCTCCACCGTGGCAGGAAGGTTGCAGATCAGCGGCCGGGCCGGCGTCGCCCCCCATTCCGCCGCCACCGCCTCGACGATCTCCACCGCGAAATCGGGCTCGGTGCCGGTGAAGCTCTCCGGCGAGTACTGAAGCGTGACCTCGCCCTCGGGCCGCGCCGCCGAAAGCTGGCGGATCAGCCTGACCCCCGCCAGGGCGAGATCGACGCAGCCCTGGCGGTCGATGCCGAACACGATGCGGCGCTGGGCCTCGGAGGTCGAGTTGTACAGGTGGACGATGCACCTCTTCGCCCCCTCCAGCGCCTCGAAGGTGCGGCGGATCAGTTCGTCCCGCGACTGCACCAGCACCTGGATGGTGACGTCGGCGGGAACATGGCCTCCCTCGATCAGGGCGCGGATGAAGTCGAAATCGGTCTGCGAGGCGGCGGGAAAGCCCACCTCGATCTCCTTGAACCCCATTCCCACCAGGGTGTCCCACATGCGCATCTTGCGGTCGGTGCCCATGGGGTCGATCAGCGCCTGATTGCCGTCGCGCAGGTCGACGCTGCACCAGACCGGCGGCCTGGAGATGACGGCGTCCGGCCAGGTGCGGACGGCGGGACGGACGGTGGCGTAGGGGCGGTACTTGCTCTGGGCGGCGGGCATCATGGCCTCGACCTCCTTCTTGTCTGAAACGTTGCGGCCCTTGACGTTCGGCCGCCGGGCGGCCATGCGGATCAGGCCCGGCGACCGCGGAGTAGTCGCAACGCCAGCAGGGCGGCACGAACGGGAGAACGGCGGAGAGGGAAGGAGAGTGACGACATCAGGGCAAATCCGACCAAGAGTGCTGGAACGCGCGAAATCCCGGCGTCGTCCTTACGACACCGGGCGGCTAAGCAGCAGCAGGGCGGTTGCGGCAATGGTCATCATGGCCCAACACTGCCCCAGGACCGGCGGGCGCGTCAAGGATTTCGGACGATGCCCGGCCCACGCGGCCGCCGGCGATTAACAAAATTTCAGGGGCCGGATCGGCAAGGCGTGCCTATACTGCCGGCCATGTTTGACCTTCCCTTCGATTTCCCGCCGTTCGAGGCGGGCAGCGTCTGGCTGGTGGGCGCCGGGCCGGGCGACCCTGGCCTGCTGTCGCTGCTGGCCTTGCATGCGCTGAGGAACGCCGATCACGTCATCCATGACGCCCTGGTGGATTCCCGCATCGTCGCCCTGGCGCGGCCGGGCGCGGTGACCGAGGCCATGGGCAAGCGCGGCGGCCAGCAATCCTCGTCCCGGCAGGCCGACATCACCGAACGCCTGATCGAACTGGCGAAGCAGGGGTCGCGGGTGTTGCGGCTGAAGGGCGGCGACCCGTTCGTGTTCGGACGCGGCCCGGAGGAGGCGCTGGCCCTGGCGGCCGCCCACATCCCGTTCCGGGTGGTGCCCGGCATCACCGCCGGCATCGGCGGACTGGCCTATGCCGGAATTCCGGTGACATCCAGGGACACCAACGCGGCGGTGGCCTTCGTCACCGGCCACGGCGCCGACGGCGACATCCCCGACGGGTTCGACTGGGATGCCCTGGCCCGAGGCGCGCCGGTCCTGGTGTTCTACATGGGACTGAAGCATCTGGAGCGCATGGTGGCGCGACTGCTGGCGGCCGGGCGCAAGCCCGCCGAACCGGTGGCGGTGGTGTGCGACGCCGCCACGCCGCGGCAAAAGGTGGTTGAAACCACCCTGGCCGATCTGGCGGCGACGGTGGCGGTGGCCGGCCTGGTCCCGCCGGCCCTGCTGGTGGTGGGCGAGGTGGTCGGGCTGCGCTCGCGGCTGGACTGGTGGCGGCCGGAATGAGCGAGCAAAGCGAGCGCCCGGCACTTGAGGGGCTGGCCTTATGAGCGACCTGGGGACGTTGCTCCAGTCCGGCATGGCCATCTGCCGGACCGGCATGGATGGGCGCGAGGGACTGATCGGCGGCCTGTTCCTGACCGGGTTGGTCGGCAGCCTCAGCCATTGCGGCGGCATGTGCGGCCCGTTCGTGCTGTCGCAGGTGGCGGCCCGCATGCAGTCCCTGCCGCCGGATCGCATGACCGAAACGCGGAGACTGGCGGGAGCCGCCCTGCTGCCCTATCATCTCGGCCGCGCCACCACCTATGCCGGACTGGGGGCGCTTGCCGCCTCGCTGGCCGGGCTGGCGGGCGGAACCCCCGCCTTCGGCTGGGTGGCGGCCCTGCTGCTGTCCCTGGCCGCCCTGGCGCTGCTGGCGCTGGCGGTGCCGGGATTGCGGGGAATGGCCGGCAGCGGCGAGACCTGGTGGTCGGCCCGCGTCGGCCGGCTGGCGCGGCCGCTGTTCGCCAGCCCGTCCGGCTGGCGCGGCTGGCTGCTGGGGGTGGCGCTGGGCTTCATTCCCTGCGGCCTGCTTTACGCCGCCCTGGCGGCGGCGGCGGCGGCGGGCAATCCGGTGGCCGGCGCCCTGGGCATGCTGGCCTTCGCCGCCGGAACCGTGCCCATGCTGATCCTGGTGGGGGCGGTCGGCCACGCCGCCCTGGCCCACTGGCGCGGGCCGCTGCTGCGGCTGGCGCCGGCGATGCTGATTTTGAATGCCGCTGTGCTGGGCTTTATGGCCTGGCGGATGCTCGTGACCTGATGCCGGAGACCAAAGTAATGAAATTCTCGCGTACCCTGATCGTCCTGACCGGATTAGTGGTGGTGGCCTTCGTCGTCATCGGCGTTCGCATCGTCATCTGGACCGGCGGCAACAGCGAGGCCAGCAAGCCCATCCCGGCCATCGGCGGACCGTTCACCCTGACCGACCAGGACGGCAAGGCCGTATCCGATCGCGACTACCGCAACCGTTACATGCTGGTGTTCTTCGGCTACACCTATTGTCCGGACGTCTGTCCGACCACCCTGTCGACGGTGGCCGGCGCCATGGAGAAGCTGGGACCAAGCTTCGCCAACAAGGTGGTTCCCATCTTCATCACCGTCGATCCCGAGCGCGACACCGTCGCCGCCATGAAAACCTATGTGGAGGCGTTCGGCTTCGGCATCCAGGGACTGACCGGCACACCCGAGCAGATCACCCAGGTCGCCAAGGATTTCAAGGTCTACGCCGCCAAGGTCAAGGGCGACACCCCCGACAGCTATTCCGTCGACCATTCCGCCATTCTCTATCTGCTGGGACCGGACGGGCGCTTCGTCGCCCACTTCACCCACGGCATCTCGGTGGACGACCTGATCGCCGGACTGAAGAAGCACATTGGGTAACGGGCTTGTCATCGCCGCGCCGTCCTCGGGCAGCGGCAAGACCTCGGCCACCCTGGGCGTGCTGCGGCTGCTGGCGCGGCGCGGCCTCAAGGTGGCCTCGGCCAAGGTGGGGCCGGATTACATCGATCCGGCCTTTCACGCCGCCGCCTCGGGACGTCCCTGCTTCAACCTCGACAGTTGGGCGATGCGGCCGGCCACCGTCGCCGGCCTTGCCGCAAGGCTGGCGGAAGACGCCGAACTGGTGGTGTGCGAAGGCGTCATGGGCCTGTTCGACGGCGCCTTCGTGCCGGCCGGCCAGCCCGACGGCAGCACCGCCGACCTGGCGGCGCTGACCGGCTGGCCGGTGGTGCTGCTGGTCGACGGACGCGGCATGACCGGATCGGCGGCGGCGGTGCTGGCGGGATTCGCCGGGCTGCGGCCGGACGTCTCGGTCCGGGGTGTCATCTTCAACCGGGTCGCCGGCGAGCGCCACAAGGCCGCCATCGCCGACGCCTGCCGGCGCGCCTGTCCCCATATCCGCCTGCTGGGCTTTCTGCCCGCCGATTCCGGCCTGGAACTGCCGTCCCGCCATCTCGGCCTGGTCCAGGCCTCCGAGCGGAGCGATCTCGCCGCCTTTCTCGATCATGCCGCCGGCCTGGTGGAGACCCACCTGGACATGGAGGCGCTGGTGGCACTGGCTTGTCCGTCGCGTCTGCCCGCCCCGGGACACGCGCCGTCCTTGCCGCCGCCGGGCAACCGGGTGGCGGTGGCCAGCGACATCGCCTTCGCCTTCGCCTACGCCGCCCTGCTGGAGGGCTGGCGCGCCGCCGGAGCCGAGATCCTGCCATTCTCGCCGCTGGCCGATCAGGCTCCCGATGCCTCGGCCGACGCGGTCTATCTGCCGGGAGGCTATCCCGAGCTGCATGCCGGAAAACTGGCCGGCAATTCCCGCTTTCTCGGCGGCCTGCGCGACGCCGCCCGGCGCGACGCCGCCCTGTTCGGCGAGTGCGGCGGCTACATGGTGCTGGGCCGCGTCCTGATCGACGCCGACGGGACCGCCCACGAAATGGCGGGATTGCTGGAACTGGAGACGTCGTTCGCCACCCGCCGCCTGCATCTCGGCTACCGCCGCGCCCGCCTGCTGGCCGACGCGCCGCCGGGCCGGGCCGGCGACGGCTTTCGCGGCCACGAATTCCACTATGCCTGCATCTTGCGGGAAGACGGCCCCCCCCTGTTCCAGGCCGGCGACGCCGCCGGCTCCGAGATCGGCCGCCACGGATTGATCAACGGCCGGGTGGCCGGATCGTTCATTCATCTGATCGACCGGGCCTGACGCGCCCCGATTCCCGGTCCCGCGCCCCCGTCGGCGGACGAAGGCAGGAGAGCCCCGCCACGTCAAGCCGAAATACGCATGCCGATACCACATAATTTTATTGCACGACGCCATCGTTTTTTGTAACGAATGAACCGTCGAATGACTCGTATCAAGGGGGATCAGCGATGCTGTACCAGTTGCACGAATTCCAGCACCATGCCTTCGCCCCCATGCGGCTGCTGGCCGAGACCATGCAGACCGTCTACAGCCATCCCTGGGTGCCGCTGTCCTACACCCGGTTCGGACGGGCGGTGGCGGCCGGCGCCGAGCTGATCGAGCGCACCACCCGGCGCTATCCCAAGCCGCCGTTCAACCTGCCCACCACGATGGTCGACGGCGAGGCGGTGGGAGTGACCGAGGAGGTGGTGCTGGCCACCCCCTTCTGCCATCTGCTGCGTTTCCGCCGCGCCCTGCTGGGCCGGCGTGACCCCAAGGTCCTGCTGGTGGCGCCCATGTCCGGGCATTTCGCCACCCTGCTGCGCGGCACCGTCGAGACGCTGCTGCCCGAACACGACGTCTACATCACCGACTGGATCGATCCCCGTCATGTGCCGCTGTCCGAGGGTGAATTCTCCCTGGACGACTACATCGACCTGATTTCCGAGTTGCTGACCTTCCTGGGGCCCGACACCCACATCATCGCGGTGTGCCAGCCCTCGGTGCCGGTGATGGCGGCGGTGTCGCTGATGGCGGCCGAGGATCATCCCTGCCAGCCGCGCTCCATGACCCTGATGGGCGGACCGATCGACACCCGCGCCAACCCGACCAAGGTCAACGAGATGGCCACGCAAAAGCCGCTGGAGTGGTTCGAGCGGACCGTCATCCACACCGTGCCGGTCGGCTATGCCGGTCGCGGCCGGCAGGTCTATCCCGGTTTTCTCCAGCTTCAGGGCTTCATGAGCATGAACCTGGAGCGCCATGTGGGCGAGCATGTGAAGCTGTTCCAGAACATGGTGCGGGGCGATGGCGATTCCGCCGAGGAGCACCGGGCGTTCTACGACGAATACCTGTCGGTGATGGACCTGCCGGCGGATTACTACCTGCAAACGGTGCGCAAGGTGTTCCAGGAACATCACCTGCCGCGCGGAATCATGGAATCCCGCGGCCGGCGGGTCGATCCGTCGATGATCCGCCACACCGCCCTGATGACGGTGGAAGGCGAGAAGGACGACATCACCGGGCTTGGCCAGACGCGGGCGGCGCACGATCTGTGCGTCAACCTGGACCCGTCCAGGCAGCGCTATCACCTTCAGCCCAAAGTGGGCCATTATGGCGTTTTCAATGGCCGCCGCTGGCGCGAAGAGGTCTACCCCCATGTCCGCGAATTCATCCGCACCCACGACCGCGACTGAAGCCGAGGCCCCGTTCTGGCTCACCACCCCGCTTTCGGCCATGACCGACGAGCAGTGGGAAAGCCTGTGCGACCGTTGCGGCCGCTGCTGCCTGCACAAGGTCGAGGACGCCGACACCGGCCGTGTCCACTATACCGAGGTGGCCTGCCGGCTGCTCAACCTGGGCACCGCCCAGTGCAAGGACTATCCCGGCCGCTGGAACCATGTGCCCGATTGCGTCCAGCTCAGCCCGGCGGCCATGCGCCATATCCAGTGGCTGCCGTCCACCTGCGCCTACCGTCTGCTGTCGGAGGGCAAGCCGCTGGCGTGGTGGCACCCCCTGGTGTCGGGCGACCCCGATTCCGTGCACCGCGCCGGCATCTCGGTGCGGGGCCGGGTGGTGGCCGAGGCCCGCGCCGAACTGCTGGACTACCATATCGTCACCTGGCCGGAATAAGGCGCGTCCCCCGCACCGCTTCAGCCCGGGCCGAACATCCGGCTGAGGCTGCGGTGGCCGGCCAGCTGATGCAACACCCCCAGCAAGGGATGGACCGCCAGATAGGCCCACATCAGCGGGGCCACGGCCTCGTGAGCCTCCTTCACCATCCGCACGGCCGGCGGCCATCCGCCAGTGGGAGCCGCCCCCACGGCCAGAACCGCCCCGCTCGCAGCCAGGAACAAGGCAAGCAGCAGGCCGATTCCCTGGATGGCGGCCGGCAGCGGCCGCGACTGGGTTTCCGCCGGCAGGCGGCACCGCCTCAGTTCCCTTCCGGTGGCCCGGACGTCATCGGCAAGTTCGGCCAGACGTCGCCGCGAGAACCAGGGAAACAGCATCGGCGCCTCGCCCTGGGCGACGCTTCGGACCGCCACCCACAGCCAATAGGCCATCACCACGGCCAGAACCGCCAGTCCGACGCCTTCGTGAACCTCGTACCAGACATTGGGCAACCGCCCCGGCTTGGGGTGAATCATCACCAGGCTGTTCAGCAGTTGCGCCGTCACTCCGGCGGCGACCAGCAAATGCAGGATTCGGGTCAAGGGGTCGTATTTCATGGCGGTCTCCGACGGACGGGCTGTCGATTCGGGTCGACTGAAGACACTTTATCCGCGGCAAGCTGAACCGAACCTGACCGCTTCGTTCATTCCCGGTTCAGACTCGCCCGGCCCGGGCCGCTCCGGTGGAATGATTGTTTTCATTGATGCAAACAATCATTCCACCGCCCTCAGGCAACGCGCCCTGGACGCATTCCACGAGCGTCCGCCAGAGCCTTGCGCCAACGGCATTGGTGGCATTCCCCCACCCGTCCGATCCCACCCGAATCCCCTGGCACGGCATTTGCGGTCTCTGCATCGCACAACCGAGATCACGACGTCCGGACGGCCGCGATGGCGCCTTCCGGATTTCGCCAGCCCGACGCGCCAGACAAGGTGGGGGACAATGTACGACGACACCGAGATTTCCCGCGAGATCGCGAACCGCTTCAATATCGAGCGCCGCGACTTCCTGAAGTTCTGCGCCGCCATGGCCGCGACCATGGGCCTGCCCAAGGGGGCGGACGCCGAGATCGCCAAGGCCATCACCGCCAAGGAACGCCCTAGCGTGATCTGGCTGCATTTCCAGGAATGCACCGGCTGCACCGAATCGATGCTCAGGGCCGAGCATCCCACCATCGAGAAGCTGATCCTGGAGATCATCTCGCTGGATTACCACGAGACCCTGTTCGCCGCCGCCGGCCATCAGATCGAAGCCGCCCGCGAGGCCGCCATGAAGAAGAACTGGGGCAAATACGTCCTGGTGGTGGAAGGCGCCATTCCGGTCAAGGACAACGGAATCTACTGCAAGGTCGGCGGCAAGACCGCCCTGCAACTCACCAAGGAAGTCGCCGAAGGCGCCGCCGCGGTGATCGCCATCGGGTCCTGCGCGTCGTGGGGCGGCATGCCGTCGACGCCGCCCAATCCCACCGGCGCCTCGGGCGTGCCCGAGATCCTGGCCGGCAAGCCGGTGGTCACCATCCCCGGCTGTCCGCCCAATCCCTACAATTTCCTGTCCACCGTGGTCCATTTCCTGACCTTCGGCGCCCTGCCGGCCCTCGATCACCTGGGACGGCCGAAATTCGCCTATTCCCGCCTGATCCACGAGAACTGCGAGCGCCGCGCCCATTTCGACGCCGGCCGCTTCGCCCTGGAATTCGGCGACGAGGGCCACCGCAAGGGCTATTGCCTGTACAAGATCGGCTGCAAGGGGCCCGAGACCTACGCCAACTGCCCGTCGATCCTGTTCAACGATGTGGGCTCGGGGTCGTGGCCGGTGGGCACCGGCCATCCCTGCATCGGCTGCACCGAAAAGGGCATCGGCTTCCACAAGCCGATCCACGCCCTGGCCGAGTTGCAGAACCAGCGCCCGCCGGCGGGGTATCCCCGCGTGGTCGAGGAGCAGGGAACGGGTGCCTCCATCGCCGCCATCGCCACCGTGGCCGCCGTCGGCGGCCTGGCCATCGGGGCCGGCGCCAAGCTGGTGGGCAACCTCGGCAAGAACGAGAACGGCCAGGATTCCGGCAAGCAGGGGTAAGTCGTCATGACCATCACCAGACGCAACTTCCTGCGCCAGGCGGCGGGTGGAACGGCGGCGGCAGCCGCCTGCGCCACCCTGGCCCCCAGCCCCGCCGAAGCGCGCGACAACCTGAAGGTGCCCGAGAAAGCCATCGGGCTCTTGTACGACTCGACGCTGTGCATCGGCTGCAAGGCCTGCATGTCCGGCTGCAAGGACGCCAACAACCTGCCTCTGGAGGACACCATCGGCGAAAAGCTGTGGGACACGCCGCTGGAGCTGTCGGGCAAGACCTACACCGTCATCAAGATTTACCAGCACGGCACCATGGCCAACAAGGACAAGGCCGAGAACGGCTTCGCCCACATCAAGCGCCAGTGCCTGCATTGCGTCGATCCCTCCTGCGTTTCCGCCTGCCCGGTCTCGGCCATGCAGAAGCGTCCCGAGGACGGTGTCGTCACCTACAACAAGGACGCCTGCATCGGCTGCCGCTATTGCGTCGCCGCCTGCCCGTTCGGTGTCCCCCAGTTCCAGTACGACACCCCCAAGCCGGAAATCGCCAAGTGCCAGCTGTGCAAGCACCGGCTGGCCGAGGGCAAGATCCCGGCCTGCGCCGAGCAATGCCCGACCGGAGCCACCCTGTTCGGCACCCATCAGGCGCTGTCGGCGGAAATCGCCCGGCGCAAGGCCATGAAGCCGGGCGAGCCCAACCTGTTCCCTCGGCGCACCATCGATTCGGGCGACAATCACGAGAAGGCGGCGGCGGAATACGTCGATCACGTCTACGGCGAGAAGGACGCCGGCGGCACCCAGGTCCGCTACCTGTCCGGCGTGCCGTTCGACAAGCTGGCCCTGCCGGTCGGCCTGCCGGAACGGTCCTACGCCGCCGATTCCGAGACGCTCCAGACCACCTTGTACGGCGGCCTGATCCTGCCGGGAATCGCCCTGGCCGGACTGGTGGCGGCGGCATGGCGCGGATCGAAGACCCATCACGACGATGACGACCAAGGGGGGCAGAATCATGGTTAACCACCCCATCCCGAGCGAGGTCGCCCGCCGGCTGCAAAAGCCCCGGGACGGCCACGCCGCCATCGGCGGCCCGCTGTTCACCCCCTTCACCCTGGCGCTGGGCGTCCTGATCGCCGTCGCGATGTACTTCCTGGCCCAGCGCTTCATTTACGGCCTGGGCGCGGTCACCAACATCAACAACGGCTATCCCTGGGGTGTCTGGGTGGTCTGGGACGTGGTGATCGCCACCGGCTTCGCCTGCGGCGGCTACGCCATGGCCCTGGTCACCTACATCCTCAACAAGGGCGAGTACCACCCCCTGGTCCGCCCGGCGCTGACCGCCTCGCTGTTCGGCTATTCGCTGGGCGGCCTGTCGGTGCTGATCGATCTCGGCCGCTACTGGAACTTCTGGCACATCCTGTCGCCCACCTACGCCCAGCCCGGCTCGGTGATGTTCGAGGTCGCGGTCTGCATCAGCCTCTACGTGGTGGTGCTGTGGATCGAGTTCTCGCCCGCCTTCCTGGAACACCTGGGGCTGAAGGACGTCAAGGCCAAGCTGAACAAGGTCATGTTCATCTTTATCGGCCTCGGCGTGCTGCTGCCCACCATGCACCAATCGTCGCTGGGCTCGCTGCTGGTGGTGTACGGCTACCAGATCCACCCGCTGTGGCAGACGCCGCTGCTGCCGCTCTTGTTCCTGCTGACCGCAATCTGCATGGGCTTCGCCATCGTCATCCTGGAGGCCACCCTGGCGGCCGCCGGATTCAAGCGCGACATCGGACCGGAACTGCCCCTGCTTTCCAAGATCGGCAAGATCATCATGGGCATCCTGGTGGCCTATCTGGTCATCCGCATCGGCGACCTGATCGTCAGGGGCGCCATGGGCACCGCCTTCACCTCGGGCACCAAGAGCGTGATGTTCATCATCGAGATGGCGCTGTTCGCCTATCCCGTGGCGGTGCTGTCCAAGCCGGCCAACCGGGCACGGCTGTCCAGGTTGCTGGCGGCGGCCATGAGCATGCTGACCGGCGCGGTGCTGTACCGCATCGACGCCTTCCTGGTGGCCTACGACACCGGCCCCGGCTGGAGCTACTTCCCCAGTGCGCCCGAGATGCTGGTCACCATCGGAGTGATCGCCGTCGAGGTGCTGGCCTATATCGTTTTCGTCCGGAAATTCCCCGTTCTACCCGGCCACTCCACCACCGCGGCCGCCGAGTAAGGAGACCTGAGCAGTGTCCAAGAGAATCACCATCGATCCCATCACCCGGATTGAAGGCCATCTGCGCGTCGACGTCGAAGTCGATGGGGGAAAGGTCACCAAGGCATGGTCGTCGGGCCAGATGTGGCGCGGCGTCGAACTGATCCTGCTGGGCCGCGACCCGCGCGACGCCTGGGCCATCACCCAGCGCATCTGCGGCGTCTGCACCACCGTGCACGCCATCACCTCGGTCCGCGCCGTCGAGAACGCGCTGAACCTGGACATTCCGGTGAACGCCCAGTTCATCCGCAACATGATCATCTCGGCCCACGCCATCCATGATCATATCGTCCACTTCTACCACCTGTCGGCGCTGGACTGGGTCGACGTGGTCAGCGCCCTGAAGGCCGATCCGATCAAGACCGCCCAGTTGGCGGAAAGCCTGTCGGACTGGCCGCTCAACAACCGCCACGTCATGACCCAGACGCTGGAAAAGCTGAAGACCTTCGTCGGCAGCGGCCAGTTGGGGCCGTTCACCAACGGCTATTGGGGCCATCCGGCCATGAAGCTGTCGCCCGAGGTCAACCTGCTGGCGGTGGCGCATTACCTCCAGGCGCTGGACGCCCAGCGCCACGCCAACAAGATCGTCACCTTGCTGGGGTCCAAGAGCCCGCATATCCAGAACGTGGCGGTGGGCGGCGTCTCGAACCCCATCGCCACCGACAGCCAGTCGGTGCTGACCGTCGAGCGCCTGCTGAAGCTGAAGATGCACATGGATGCGCTGTCTGACTTCATCCACAAGGTCTATCTGGTGGACATCGCCGCCATCGGCGCCTTCTACGCCGACTGGACCAAGTACGGCGCCGGCGTCACCAATTACCTGTCCTGCCCCGACTTCCCCATGGACAGCAAGGGCACCAAGTTCCTGGTTCCCGGCGGCTACATTCCCAATGCCGATCTGGCCAAGTACAAGCCCATCACCGCCTTCGGCGACGCCTATCTGCGCGACGGCGTCGAGGAAGGGGTCAAGCATGCCTGGTACAAATATTCCAAGCCCGGCCCGCTGCACCCCTACAAGGGCGAGACCACACCCGAGTACACCGACTTCCAGGACGACGGCAAGTATTCCTGGCTGAAGGCACCCACCTTCTACGGCGAACGCGCCCAGGTCGGGCCGCTGTCTTCCGTGCTGGCCGGCGTCGCCGCCGGTCACCAGCCCACCATCAACTATGCCACCAAGGTGCTGGACACCGCGTCGTCGCTGCTGGGCTCCAAGATCCCGCTGGCGGCGCTGCACTCGACCATCGGACGCCACGCCGCCCGCGCCGTGCGCTGCGCCGTCATGCAGGACGTGCTGCAACAGAACTGGCAGGCCCTGATCGACAATATCGGCAAGGGCGACGTCGCCAGCTTCAACAAGCCGACCTTCCCCAAGGGCGAGATCATGGGCTACGGCTTCCACGAGGCGCCGCGCGGCCTGCTGTCGCACTGGACGGTGATCAAGGACGGCAAGATCGCCAATTACCAGTGCGTGGTGCCGTCGACCTGGAACGCCGGCCCCCGCGACGACACCGACAAGATCGGCCCCTACGAGGCCTCGCTGATGGACAATCCCATCGCCGACGCCGAACAGCCGCTGGAAGTGCTGCGCACCATCCACTCGTTCGATCCCTGCCTCGCCTGCGCCGTGCATGTGGTCGAGGACAACAAGGAAGTCGTCCAGGTCAAGGCGCTGTAGTAAAGTCGCGGCTTCCCCCTCTCCCTTCGTGGGAGAGGGGCTTTGCATTGAGGTTCCTATGCGTGTGGTGATCCTGGGCGTCGGCAACATCCTGCTCACCGATGAAGGCGTGGGCGTCCACGCCGTCAACGAGCTTATCGCCCGCTACGACCTGCCCGACGAGGTCGAGGTCATCGACGGCGGCACCTCGGGCATGGATTGCCTGGATCAGGTCTCGGACGCCGATCACCTGCTGATCGCCGATGCCATGCGGGCAAAGAAGGAGCCCGGCACCATCACCCGGCTGGCCGGCGACCAGATTCCCGCCTTTTTCAAGACCAAGATATCCCCCCATCAGGTCGGCATCTCCGACATGCTGGCGGCGCTGAACTTCCACGGCCTGATGCCCCGCAACATCGTGCTGTTCGGCATCGAGCCGCTGTCCTTCGCCACCGCCATGGAACTGTCGCCCTCCATCGCCGCCCGGATTCCCGAGGTGGTGGACTGCCTCGTCGCCGAATTGAAGGCCATCGGCATCGATGCGCGGCGCAAGGCGGCCTGAGGGGGATGAAAAACCGATCGACGAGCCAGGCCCCCTGGCGAGGAGTTGGCGCGTTGAGCGCGCGCGCCTCGTGGCGCGGGAGCCCAGCCCTGCGGATGCAGGGCGCCCGGCGCTTGAGGGAGGAGAAGTAAGATGTGCATGGCGGTTCCGTCGCGCATCGTCGCCATCGACAACGGCATGGCCACCGTCGAGGCGTTCGGCGCCATCCGCACCACCAGCCTGATGCTGCTGGAGGACGAAGTGGCGGTGGGCGATTACGTCATCCTGGGTGCCGGCGGCAATTTCGCCGCCGAGAAGGTCGAGCCCGAAGTGGCGGCCGAAGCCCTGGCCTATCTCGCCGACGTGCTGGACAGCGGCCTCGCCTGATGCAGGGACTTGAGGCCGGCATCAGCCTCGCTCTCGGAATCGAGGGGGGCTCCGTCGCCAGCGTCGATATCCGCTCGACCCGATTGGTGCAGGCGTCGCGCATGCTGGCCGGGCGCACGCCGGCCCAGGTGATCGCCATCCTTCCCACCATCTTCGCGCTATGCGGCACCGCCCAGGGTCTGGCCGCCGCCGCCGCCGTCGAAAACGCCCTCGGCCAACCGGCACCGCCGCCTCAGCGCATGGCCCGACGCCTGCTGCTGCTGGTCGAGACCATCGCCGAGCATGCCCTGGGAGTTCTGCGCGACTGGCCGGCCCTGACCGGGACGCAACCCGATCTGGCCGCCGCCAAGACGCTGCGGCCCTGCCTTGCCGCCACCCGCCGCGCCCTCTACCCCGACGGCGACTGGGCGCGGCCAGGCGGCGGCCGCCTTGCGGTGGCGCGGCCGGTCCTGGACGAACAGATTAGCATCCTGTCCGGCATCGCCGAACGCCTGTTCGCAGCCGCGCCCGACGAGTGCTGCGAGAGTCCCGATACCTTCGCGGCCTGGGTGTCGCGGGGAGAAGGCCCAGCCGCCGCCCTGCTCAACCATATCCATCGCGACGGGCTGGACGGCTTCGGCCGTTCGCCGGTCCACCCCATGGCGGAGTCCGGACCGGCCGATCTGGACGACCGCCTGCGGGCCGACCATGACGGGCATTATGCCGCCCGGCCGGATTGCGCCGGCCAGCCCCAGGAAACCAACGCCCTGACCCGCCGGATGCGCCATCCACTGATCGCCGGATTGCTGGAACGGCACGGCGGCGGCCTTGTCTCCCGCTTTGCCGCCCGACTGGTGGAGATCACGGCGTCGTTGCGCGAAGCGGCGGATTTGGCGCAGGATTTATGCGACGCCCCAGGCACGGATGCCGACCTCGCCGGCAGCGGGCGCGGCCTGGGACGTGTCGAGGCCGCCCGCGGCCTGCTGGTCCATGGCGTCGAACTGGAGGAAGGCGTGGTGCGCCGCTATCAGATTCTGGCTCCGACCGAGTGGAATTTCCACCCCCGGGGGCCGTTGCGTCACGGCCTGCTGGGGGCCGGGGCCGGCCCCGGCCTGGAGCGCCGCGCCCGCCTGGCCGTCGCCGCCCTGGACCCCTGCGTCGCCTGCACCATCGAGATCACCCGCCATGCATGAAATGTCGCTGACCGAGGGCGTGGTGCGGATTTTGGAACAGCAGGCCGAGACCCACGGCTTCACCCGCGTCAAGACGGTGTGGCTGGAGATCGGCGAATTGTCCACCGTGATCCCCGAAAGCATGGAATTCTGCTTCGACGCCGTGGCGCGGGGCAATCCGCTGACCGAGGGCGCAAGGCTGGAGATCATCCGCATTCCCGGCACGGCGTGGTGCATGGAGTGTTCGGAAAGCGTCGCGGTAACGTCGCGCATCGACCTTTGCCCGAAATGCGGCGGCGCCAGGCTGGCCGTCACCACCGGCGAGGAAATGCGGATCAAGGAAATGGAGGTGGAGTGATGTGCACCGTTTGCGGCTGCGGCGAGTCCAAGGTGGAAGGCCACTCCCATTCCCACGGCCATGGACACCACCATCACGGCCATGATCACCACCATGATCACGATCACGACCACGATATGCATTTCGGCCACGGCATCGCGGGGGTGCATGTTCCGGGGCTCAGCCAGTCGCGCATCGTCCAGATCGAGCGGGACATCCTCGGCCACAACAACGACCATGCCGGCCGCAACCGCGCCTGGCTGAGCCGTCGCGGGGTGTTCGCGCTGAATCTGGTGTCCAGTCCCGGTTCGGGCAAGACCACCTTGCTGTGCCGCACCGCCCTGGCGCTGAAGGACCGCTTTCCCCTGGCGGTGATCGAGGGCGACCAGCAGACCAGCTTCGACGCCGACCGCATCCGCGCCACCGGCATCCCCGCGCTTCAGGTCAATACCGGCAAGGGCTGCCATCTCGACGCCCACATGGTGGAAACCGCGTTGGAACGCCTGGACATCGCCCCGGATTCGGTGCTGTTCATCGAGAATGTCGGCAATCTGGTGTGCCCCGCCGCCTTCGACCTGGGCGAGGCCTACAAGGTGGCGATCCTGTCGGTGACCGAGGGCGAGGACAAGCCGCTCAAATACCCCGACATGTTCCACGCCGCCGGCATGATGATCCTGAACAAGACCGACCTGCTGCCCCATTGCGATTTCGACGTGGAACGCTGCATCGCCTTTGCCCGGCGGGTCAATCCCGACATCGTGGTGCTTCAGCTCTCGGCCCGCACCGGAGAAGGCATGGACGAGTGGCTGGCCTGGATCACCGAGGGCCGCCGAAGGATGGCCGCCCATCGCAAGGGATTGGCCGGCTAATGAAGGGCAACCGTCCGGGCAATGGTGAACACCAGTCCCACCAGACCGAGAGAGATGCCGACGAACCACGTCAGCATCTGAAAGGTGGTCGGCAGGTTGGACAGACGGCCTTCGATGCCTGCCAAACGCTCCTTGATGGCGGCGGCATCCTTCACCAGGGATTTGAGGTCTACCTTGATTTCCTTGACGTCGGCTTCCAGGACGCCAACTCGGCGCGAAAGCTCATCCAAGCCGCCACCGTGGGGAGGATCTCCCCCCTGCGGAGGCAGGCGCCCGCGCTCGGCCAGCCCCTCGGCCCATTTTTGAGCGTTGGTGAAATCGACGGTGTCACTCCCTGGGGGCATGTTCACCACTCACGATCTCCGCGGCCTGGACGACATAATCCACAGCCTTCTTCACGGCGGTCTCTCTCTGACCAGCCGCGTCCGCCTCACCCGTGGTCTGGGGAAGGGCAATCAGCGTCATCGTCGCGGCGCAAAGCTTCAACAACGCCGTTTCCAGGTGCTCGACCCGATTATGAAGATCAATTTCCGTCAAGGTCATTGGACATCCGACCACCTGCTGCTCCGTCATCACATTGGCATCGGTCCTTCCCTCGCGCAACAGGAACAAGGATGATGGTTGCATGACCGCCATCGCCACCACCATCGCCCTGCCCCGCACCGTGCCGCCGGTGCTGGCGGTGGGCGCCTTCCTCAAGAACACCATCTGCGTCACCCGCGGCGCCGAGGCCTTCGTCTCGGCAATTCACGGCGATCTCGGCACGCCAGAGGCCATCAAGGCCTTCGACCGCTCGGTGGACACCCTGGTGGCGGAACTGGGCGTCAGCCCGGTCCGAATCGCCTGCGACCTGCATCCCGATTTTCATTCCACCCGCTATGCCCAGGGCCTGGACCTGCCCCAGGTGCCGGTGCAGCACCACCACGCCCACGCCGCCGCGATCAGTGCCGAGCACGGCCATGACGGGCCGGTGATCGCCCTGTCGCTGGACGGTTTCGGCCTTGGGCCGGGCAACCAGTCGTGGGGCGGCGAATTGCTGCTGGTGGACGGCCCCCATTACCGCCGCCTGGGCCATCTGGCCCTGCTGCCCCAGCCCGGCGGCGACGCCGCCGCGCGCGAGCCCTGGCGCATGGCCGCCGCCGCCCTGCACCGGTTGGGCCGGGGCGCCGAGATCGCCGGGCGCTTCAAGGCCATTCCCGCCGCCGCCATGCTGCCCCAGATACTGGACAAGGGCATCAACTGCCCGCGAACCTCCAGCGCCGGCCGGCTGTTCGACGCCGCCTGCGGCCTGCTGGGCCTTCACCTCGTCGCCGAATTCGAGGGCCAGGCCCCCATGGCGCTGGAAGCGCTGGTGACCCGGCCCGAAGCCCTGCCCGCCGGCTGGATCATCCAGGACGGAATCCTCGACCTGTTGCCGACCCTGGCGCTGCTGTCGTCCTGCCCCGATCCGGCAAGGGGGGCCAACCTGTTCCACGGCACCCTGATCGAGGCTCTGGCCGCCTGGGCCGGCGACGCTGCCGAGGCCGTCGGAGTCGAGACGGTGACCCTGGGCGGCGGCTGCTTCCTCAACCGGGTGCTGAGCGCGGGCGTGGTGGAGCGGCTGGAACGCCGGGGTCTGCGCCCACTGACAGCCCACCGGGTCTCGCCCGGCGATGCCGGTCTCAGCCTGGGCCAGGCCTGGATCGCCGCGTTGAGTTGAGTCTCTGAGAGGACCTTAACCATGTGCCTTGCCCTGCCTGCCCTGGTCACCGAATTGCTGCCCGACGACAACGCCAAGGTCAATCTGGGCGGCGTCGCCAAGACGGTGTCGCTGGCCCTGGTGTCGGACGTGGCGGTGGGCGATTACGTCATCGTCCATGTGGGCTACGCCCTGTCGGTGATCGACCCGGAAGAGGCCGCCCGCACCCTGGAACTGTTCGCCGAGATGGGGGAACTGGTCCCGGAGGGAACGGCGTGAAATATATCGACGAATTCCGCGACGGCACCGTCGCCCAGGGCATCGCCAAGGCCATCCGGGCCGAGGCCGACCCGGGCCGCGCCTATCACATCATGGAATTCTGCGGCGGCCACACCCACGCCATCTCGCGCTATGGCCTCGAAGACCTGCTGCCCGCCAATGTGCGGATGATCCACGGCCCCGGCTGCCCGGTCTGCGTCCTGCCGGTGGGGCGCATCGACGCCGCCATCTGGCTGGCCCGCCAGGACGGCGTCACCCTGTGCACCTATGGCGACATGCTGCGCGTGCCGGGCTCGAAGCGGCTGTCGCTGCTGAAGGCCAAGGCCGAGGGCTGCGACATCCGCATGGTCTATTCCACCATGGACGCCCTGAAGCTGGCCCAAAGCCTGCCGGAGCGCCAGGTGGTGTTCTTCGCCATCGGCTTCGAGACCACCACGCCCCCCACCGCCGTGGCCATCAAGCAGGCTCAGGCCATGGGGCTGGGGAATTTCAGCGTGTTCTGCAACCACGTCCTGACGCCGTCGGCCATCACCCAGATTCTCGACAGTCCCGAAGTGCGCGAGCTGGGCACCGTCAGGCTGGACGCCTTCATCGGCCCCGCCCATGTGTCCACCATCATCGGCTCGCGCCCCTACGAATACTTCGCCGAGGAGTATCAGCGGCCGGTGGTGATCGCCGGCTTCGAGCCGCTGGACGTCATGCAGGCGGTGCGCATGCTGGTGCGCCAGATCAATGACGGCCGCTTCGAGGTCGAAAACGAGTTCGCGCGCGCCGTCACCCGCGACGGCAACGAAAAGGCCAAGTCGCTGGTGGCCGACATGTTCGAGCTTCGCCGCGCCTTCGAATGGCGCGGCCTGGGGCTGGTGCCCTATTCGGCGCTGCGCCTGAAGGAGCGCTTCGCCGCCTGGGACGCCGAGCGCCGCTGGGACGTGCCCCAGGACAGCCCGCCCGACAACAAGGCCTGCGAATGCGGCGCCATCCTGCGGGGCGTCAAGAAGCCCGTCGACTGCAAGCTGTTCGGCACGGTCTGCACCCCGGAAAACCCCATGGGATCGTGCATGGTCTCGGCCGAGGGCGCCTGCGCCGCCCATTGGACCTATGGCCGCTTCCGCGACGCCGATCCCGGCCACGCCAGCGGACCGGACCCGGAAGGAGACTGAATGACCCTGCCCCGCCGCGCCCATCCCCGCCCGCTGGACGTCGAGAACGGCCGCGTCGACCTCACCCATGGCGGCGGCGGCCGCGCCATGGCCCAGTTGGTCGAGGAGATGTTCATCCGGGCCTTCGACAACGAGGCGCTGAATCAGCGCAACGACCAGGCCGCCTTCGACGTCCCCCCCGAACTGCTGAAGGGCGGCCGCATGGTGATGACCACCGACGGCTATGTCATCAGCCCGCTGTTCTTTCCCGGCGGCGATATCGGATCGCTTGCCGTTCACGGCACCGTCAACGACGTCGCCATGGCCGGCGCGGTACCGCTGTCGCTGTCGGCCGGCTTCATCATCGAGGAAGGTTTTCCGCTGGCCGATCTTCAGCGCATCGTCCAATCCATGGCCAAAGCCAGCAGGGAGGCCGGCGTGCCGGTGGTCACCGGCGACACCAAGGTGGTGGAGAAGGGCAAGGGTGACGGCCTGTTCATCACCACCGCCGGCATCGGCATGGTGCCGGCGGGCGTCATGATTTCCGGCGACCGGGCGCGGCCGGGCGACGCCATCCTGGTGTCGGGCACCATGGGCGATCACGGCGTGGCGGTGATGAGCCAGCGCGAGGGCCTGGGCTTCGAGACCGCCATCTTGTCGGATTCGGCGGCGCTGCACACCATGGTGGCCGCCATGGTGGCGGCGCAGCCGGCCATCCATGTGCTGCGCGACCCCACCCGTGGCGGGCTGGCGGCGACGCTGAACGAGATCGCCTCGCAATCGGCGGTCGGCATGCTGATCGAGGAGAACGCGGTGCCGGTCGCCCCCGAGGTCAGGGGCGCCTGCGAGTTGCTGGGCCTCGACCCGCTTTACGTCGCCAACGAGGGCAAGCTGATCTGCATCTGCGCCGAGGACGACGCCGAAGCGCTGCTGGCGGTAATGCGCGCCCATCCGCTGGGCGCCAACGCCGCCCGCATCGGCACCTGCCGCGAGGATTCCCACCACTTCGTCCAGATGCGCACCGGCATGGGCGGAATGCGGGTGGTGGACTGGCTGGCCGGCGAGCAATTGCCGAGGATCTGCTGATGCGGATCTTGCTGCTCGCCCATTCGTTCAACTCGCTGACCCAGCGGCTGTGGGTGGCGCTGGGCGAACTCGGCCACGACGTCACCTGCGAGTTCGACGTCAACGATGCCGTCACCGTCGAGGCGGTCCGGCTTGCCCGGCCCGACCTGATCATCGCGCCGTTCCTGAAGCGCGCCATTCCCGAGGCGATCTGGCGCGACCATCTCTGTCTGGTGGTCCATCCCGGCCCCCCCGGCGACCGGGGACCGGCGGCACTGGACTGGGCCATCCTGGAAGGGCGCGAGACCTGGGGTGTCACCGTGCTCCAGGCCGAGGTCGAGATGGACGGCGGCCCGGTCTGGGCCAGCCGGACCTTTCCCATGCGTCCGGCGACCAAATCCAGCCTGTACCGCAACGAAGTGGCGGATTCGGCGGTCGATGCGGTGATGGAGGCGGTGGAAATGGCCGCCGCCGGCTCGTCGGAGCCTCGCCGTCCCACCGCCACCACCTGGAAACCGGCCATGAAGCAGGCCGACCGCGTTATCGACTGGACCAGGGACGACACCGCCACGGTGCTGCGCAAGATCCGTTCCGCCGACGGCACGCCGGGTCTGCTGGACCGCATCAATGGGCAGGACGTCTACCTTCACGACGCCCACGCCGCCGCCGGCCTGGACGGCGAACCCGGCGCCCTGATCGCGCGGAGCGGCGACGCGGTGGCCAGGGCCACCACCGACGGCGCGGTGTGGATCGGCCATCTGCGCCTGAAGCAGCCCCACGCCCTCAAGCTGCCGGCCGCCACCGTGCTGGATGGCCTCGATCTTCCGGAACTCCCCGGCTATCACGACATCTGGTACGACGAGCGCCACGGCGTGGGATATCTCCACTTCCCGTTCGTCAACGGCGCCATGAGCACCGAACGCTGCCAGCGGCTGACGGCGGCCTTCCGCAAGGCGGCTTCCCGCCCCACCAAGGTGATCGCGCTGATGGGCGGGCCGGATTTCTGGTCCAACGGCATCCATCTCTGCACCATCGAATCCGCCGCCAGCCCGGCGGACGAATCCTGGCGCAACATCAATGCCATGAACGATCTGTGCCGCGAGATCATCACCTGCGGCAGCCACCTCACCATCGCGGCCATGCAGGGCAATGCCGGCGCCGGCGGGGTGTTCATGGCCCTGGCCGCCGATCTGGTGCTGGCCCGCGACGGCGTGGTGCTGAACCCCCATTACAAGGGCATGGGCAACCTGTACGGCTCGGAATACTGGACCTATCTGCTGCCCCGGCGCTGCGGCGCCGACAAGGCAAGGGAGGTGGTGGAGGCCCGCCTGCCCATGGGCACCGCCGAGGCCGAACGCCTGGGCCTGATCGACGCCCATTTCGGAAGCGATCCGGCCGAATTCCGCCGGATGGTCGAAGGGATGGCCGAGGCCCACGCCGCCGACCCGGCCCTGGAGGAACGCCTGATCGCCAAGCGCCTGGCCCGCGCCGCCGACGAGGCCGACAAGCCGCTGGAATCCTACCGGGCCGAGGAACTGGAACATATGACGCTGAACTTCTACGGCTTCGATCCCAGCTACCACGTCGCCCGCTACAACTTCATCCACAAGGTGCCGAAGTCGCGGACGCCGCTCTATCTGGCCCGGCACCGAAGGAAGAGGTGATCCCTATCCCTGGGCGCCCTTGTCCGAGCGGACCGTATCCATGAAATTGTGAATCTCGGTTTCCAGGCTGCCGGCCTCGGACGTCAGGCGACCGGCGATGTAGAGCACGGATTCGGCGCTGCCGCCGGCCTCGGCGGTGGCGGCAGAGAGATGGCCCAGCACGCCGGCCACCTCCTGGGTGCCGCTGGCCGCCTCCTGGACATTGCGGGCGATTTCCTGGGTGGCGGCGCCTTGCTGCTCGACCGCGGCGGCGATGGCCCCGGCAATGTCGTTCAGGATGCCGATGGTGTCGCCGATACCGCGGATGGCCGCCACCGCCTCGCGGGTGCGGGACTGAACCGCGCCGATCTGGTTGGAAATCTCCTCGGTCGCCCTGGCGGTCTGGTTGGCCAGGGTCTTGACCTCGCCCGCCACCACGGCGAAGCCCTTGCCGGCGTCGCCGGCGCGGGCGGCCTCGATGGTGGCGTTCAAGGCCAGCAGGTTGGTCTGGGCGGCGATATCGTTGATCAGGGTGACCACCTCGCCGATGCGGCCGGCGGCCTCGGCCAGGCTGAGCACCAGGGCGTTGGTGCGCTCGGCCTCGCCGACCGCCTGGCGCGACATGTCGGACGAACGGTGGACCTGGCTGGCGATTTCGTGAATCGAGGCCGACAACTGCTCGGCGGCGGCGGCGACGGTGGCGACGTTGGCCGAGGCCTGCTCGGCGGTGGCGACCACGCCGGCCGCCTGGTTGCCGGCGCTCTGCACCGCGCCCGACACGGTGCGGGCGGCGCCTTCCATATCGGCCACCGCGTCCACCAGCACGTCGGAAACCCGCTTGATGGTGGCCTCGACGTCGTCGGCCAGCTTCAGCCGCGCCTCGCGCCGCTGGATCGACGCCAGCCTGTAGCCTTCCTGCTGTTCGGCGCGGGTGGCCTCGACCTGGGCGGCCTCGTCACGCAGCACGGCGATGGCCCTGGTCAGGGCGCCGATCTCGTCGTGACGTTCGGTCCGGTCGATCTCGATGCTGAAATCCCGCTGGGCGAGACGTTCGGCGGCGTGGGACAGGCGCAGGATCGGACGGGCGATTCCCCGGGCCAGCAGGCCGGCCAGCACCAGGGAAACCAGGGTGACCGCCAGGGCGATCAGGGCGAATCGCCACGCCGCCGAACGGAACTCGGCGTCGACGTCGTCCAGGTAGATTCCCGTCCCGATCACCCAGCCCCAGGGCTGGTAGGGGCCGGCATAGGAGACCTTGGCCACCGGCTGGTCGGAATTGGCGCGGGGAAACTTGTAGAACACCTTGCCGCCGCCGGCCTTGGCGCCCTCGACCAGCTGCCGGATGAACGGGACGCCGTCGGCATCCTTGGTGTCCATGAAATTCTTGCCCTCCCGCTCCGGCTTGGGCGGCAGCATGACGGTGGTGCCGTCATCGGTGTAGATGAAGAAGTATTCCTGCCCCTGGTAGCGGACGTGGCGGAGCGTCTCGATGGCCTGGGCGCGGGCGGTGGCCTGATCGAACTCGCCGGCCCTGGCGCGGTCGTCGAACGCCTTGGCGGTCGCGACGGCGACCTGGGTCAGGGCCTCCACCTTGGACAGCCGGTCCTCGACCATGGTCCGCCGCAACTCGCCCAGCGCCACCCACGACAGGACGATAAAGCCGAACAGCGCCAGAACGGCCGTCGACATCAGCTTGACAGAAATACCCGCTTTCCCCATGGCCATCCCCCCTTGCGCCATTCCCAGCCGGAACTGTATCCCAGCTCTCGCCCGACAACCAGTAACGATAATCAGCGGCGGACGATACTCAATCGGCCACGATGCGCCCGTCAACCAGATGGATGCGGCGATCCGCCATGGCGGCCAGATCGTTGTCGTGGGTCACCACCACCACGCTGCGGCCCTGCTGGCGGGCCAGGGTGCCGAACAGTTCGAACACCAGATGGGCGGTGCGGGTGTCGAGATTGCCGGTGGGCTCGTCGGCCAGCAGCAGCGGAGGATCGTTGGCCAGGGCGCGGGCGATGGCGACCCGCTGACGCTGGCCGCCCGACAACTGGTCGGGATATTTCCGGCGGTGATCGGCCAGTTCCAGCGAATCGAGCAGCAGGGCGGCACGCTCCCGGGCCTGGGCGGCGCTCAGCCGCCCCAGCCGGCGGATGGGAATCTCCACATTGGCCATGCAGGTGAATTCGGGCAGCAGGAAGTGGAACTGGAAGACGAAGCCGATGCGGGACAGCCGGATGGCCGCCAGTTGGTCCGGCGACAGCCCGGCGGTGTCGGCGCCCTCGATCCGGACGCTGCCGGCGGTCGGCAGATCCAGCAATCCCAGCAGGTAGAGCAGCGACGACTTGCCCGAGCCCGACGGGCCGGTGACCGCGACGAACTCGCCGGCCGCGACGGTCAGGTCGATGTCCTGGACCAGGGTCACCGGCACCTCGCCCGGCAGGACCCGCCCCAATCCCCTGGTCTCGATCGCCGGGCCGCTCACCCCGCCCCTCCCCATGGCCGCGCCGGCGCGAACGGAAAAGGGGCGGGACACGCCCGGCGTCCCGCCCCCGCCGACATTCCGGCATCCTCAGACGAAATAGGTCTTCAGCGGGGCGAAGCCGTTGAAATTGACCGCCGAATAGCTGCTGGTATAGGCGCCGGTGGACAGGATGCGCACCTTGTCGCCGACCTTCAGGGACAACGGCATGCGATAGCCCGACTTCTCGTAGAGGATGTCGGCGGAATCGCAGGTGGGACCGGCCAGGGCCACCGGACCGGTCTCGTCGTCACCATGGGGGGTCTCGATGCGGTACTTGATGGCCTCGTCCATCGTCTCGGCCAGGCCGCCGAACTTGCCCACGTCCAGATAGACCCAGCGCACGTCGTCGTCGTAGCCCTTGCGGCTGATCAGCACCACCTCGGATTCCAGCACGCCGGAATTGCCCACCATGCCGCGGCCCGGCTCGATGATCATGGTCGGGATGTTGTTGCCGAAATGATCGGTCATGGCGGTCATGATGGCGTCGGCGTAGCGGTCCATGGCGGGAATGTCGGTGCGGTACTTGGTGGGCAGACCACCGCCCAGGTTGACCATGCGCAGATCGATGCCGGCCTCGGCCAGAGCGGTGAACAGCATGGCGGTCTTGCCCACCGCGATGTCCCACTGCCCCAGGTCGGTCTGCTGGCTGCCCACGTGGAACGACACGCCATAGGGATCAAGGCCCAGGTCGCGGGCGCGGACCAGCAGGTCGCGGGCCATGTCGACCTCGCAGCCGAACTTGCGCGACAGCGGCCACTCGGCCCCCTCGCAGGTCATCAGGATGCGGCAGAACACCCGCGAGCCGGGGGCGGATTCGGCCAGCTTCTCCAACTCGGCCTCGGAATCGAAGGCGTACAGGGTCACGCCCTTGGAATAGGCGTAGGCGATGTCGCGCTGCTTCTTGATGGTGTTGCCGAACGAGATGCGGTCGGCCGAGGCGCCGGCTTCCAGGCACAGGTCGATCTCGCCGGGGCTGGCGACGTCGAAGTTCGATCCCAGGCCGGTCAGCAGCGAGACGATCTCGGGGGCCGGATTGGCCTTCACCGCGTAGAACACCTCGGCCACCGGCAGCCAACGTCGGATGTCGAGATAGTTCTGGCGAACCACGTCGAGGTCGACCACCAGGCAGGGGGTGGGGGGCTGAACTTCTTCCAGGAAACGGGCGATCTTGGCGGTCATGGCAAATGCTCCAAACGGACCGGATGGTCTACGGCTTGCGGCCGAAAAGGCAGAGTCGAAGCCCCTAGGTCAGCCGGGTGGCGACCTGAGGGAACCCGACGGTGACGGCAATGGAAGGGATGCCGTCAGGCCCGTTTGGACGTACTTCGGACATCCGACCACAGCAGGGCCCAGCCCTGCCGCGTTACGGGCGTCTTGTACGCGGAGAAAAGAAGAGCGGACGACGCCGAAGCGTGCCGAGCAATCGAGTTCATAAGAGTTCCTCCAAGCACCGGGGGCTTTCACCCCGCTTGCACCCAGAAGACGCCTTTGACGTCGTTGCCTGACCACCCGTGGTCAGAGGCACGTGCGCTGTACGTCTGTCCTAAGGCCGCTATATACGCCGTTTTCGGACGATGAAAAGTGAAAATTTTCCCTTGTTCGAAATATTTTTAACTCCCCAAGATTTATTGTTTGATATCAACGCGCTGACAAACCGCCCTCCCGCCGGCCGCACGCCCTCGGCCGCAAGGAATAGCGCAGCCGGACCGTGGCATCCCACTATTGGCGGTGAGGCGCCCGGGCAACCGGAAAAATAGCCTCGACCCGCCAATTTCCATTTGCATCCCCGCCCGTCCCGGTCCCAAATCAAGGCGACATGAGCACCGAAAAGAAAGTCTGGCTGAAGCCGATCATGGAGCCGTTGCGCCCGGTCATGCGCGAATTGCTGACCGCGTCGCTGTTCATCAACCTGATGGCGCTGGCGGTTCCCATCTTCGTCATGCAGGTCTACGACCGGGTGATCGGCCACAACGGCTTCGCCACCCTGAAGGGGCTGGTGATCGGCGTCGGCATTCTGCTGGCCTTCGACCTGATCATCCGCACCTCGCGCGGGCGCATCATGCAGACGGCGGCGCTGCGCATCGACGTCGAGGTCGGAACCAAGCTGTTCGACAAGGTGATGCACCTGCCGCTCCGCACCCTGGAAAGCCGGCCGGCCTCGTTCTGGCAGACCCTGTTCCGCGACGTCGACACCATCCGCAACACCATTTCGGGCGCCACCGCCACCCTGCTGGCCGACCTGCCCTTCGTCATGATCTTCCTGGGCGTCATCTTCGTGATCGGCAAGCCGCTGGCGATGGTGTTCATCGTCTTGTTCGCCATCTTCATCGTGCTGGCCTGGCGTTCGGGCACGGCGGTGTCCGAAAGCGCCGACAGGGAAAAGAACGTCCAGACGGCGCGGGATAATCTGGTGGCCGAGATCATCGCCGGACGCGGCACCGTCAAGGCGGTGGCGCTGGACCGCGCCATCCGCCCCATCTGGGAGGAGAAGCAGGCCGGCACCATCGAGCAATCCATCCAGCGCGGCGCCACCGCCGACGGCTACGTCAACATGGGGCAGATGCTGACCATGCTGGGCAGCGTCGCCCTGACCACGGTGGGCGCCGTCTACATCATGGACCACGAGCTTTCCATGGGGGCGCTGGTGGCCTGCAACATGCTGTCGTCCAGGCTCTACGGCCCCATCAACCAGTTGGTGGGGGCGTGGAAGAGCTTTTCCGCCTTCCACCAGTCGGTCGAGCGGCTTGGCGAGGTCTTCGCCGAGGCCGAGGAACGGCGGGAAAGCGGCATCACCCGCGAACGTCCCGCCGGGCTGGTGACGCTGGAGGACATCTCGTTCGCCTACGACCAGAAAAGCCAGGCCGCCGCCGCCATCGACCGCCTGGACATCCGTCCGAACGGCATCACCGCCATCCTGGGGCGCAACGGCAGCGGCAAGACCACCCTGCTCAAGATCATCATGGGGCTCTATCACCCCGCCAAGGGGCGCGTCCTGCTGGACGGCGCCGACATCGCCCAGTTCACCCGCGCCGAACTGGCCGGCTGGATCGGCTACGTGCCGCAGGAATGCGTGCTGTTCAACGCCTCGATCCGCGACAACGTCGCCTACGGCGCGCCGGGCTGTTCGGACGAGGCCATCCTGGCCGCCGCCCGCATCGCCGGCGTGCACCAGTACATCGTCGACCTGCCCGACGGCTACGCCACCCCCATCGGCGAGGCCGGGTCGCGCCTGTCGGCGGGACAGCGCCAGCGCATCGCCATCGCCCGCGCCCTGATCGGCGACCCGCCGGTGCTGCTGCTGGACGAACCCTCGGCCAGCCTGGACCGTCAGGCCGAGGAGGATCTGCGCGCCACCTTGGCGGAACTGGCCAAGACCCACACCATCGTCATCGTCACCCACAGCCCGGTGCTGCTGCCCATCTGCCGCGACGTGGTGGTGCTGGACAAGGGCTCGGTCGCCGCCGCCGGCCCGGCCGCCGAGACCCTGCAACGCCTGTTCGGCGTGCGCCAGCCGCAGCCACCTTCGCCGCCGCACGGCATCGGCACCCAACCGAGCGCGCCGCTGGGCGGCGGCGTCCGCATCGGCGTCGGGGGGGCCACATGACCGGCCTGCCGCCACCGTCCCCATCGGCGTCGCCTCCCCCACCCCCGGCGACGCCGCAGGCCAGCCCGGAGCAGATGCTGCAAATGCTGGCCGCCCTGGGCGGCGGTCCCGGCGGCGCGCCGCCGCCCGCGCCGCCCTCCACCGCCCGGCTGCTGTGGCGGCGGCTACGGGCGCTGGGCGGCTTCACCGTCTGGCTGTTCGGAGCGCCGGAGGGGACGGCGCGCCACGGCGCCGCCGGCCTGCTGGCCCTGCCGCGCCGGCTGCTGCTGACGGTGGCCGACTGGTTCCTGCCGTCGCTCAACCCGGTGGAGCCGATCGCGCCGCAACCCCACCACGCGCCGCAGCACGGCGGACGGCTGTATCATCTGGCCAATTCCTATCCGCTGCCCAGCTGGCGTCCCATCGCGAGGGTGGTGATGACGCTGACCGCCCTGTTCATTGCCTGGGCCATGGTGGCGCGCCTGGACGAGGTCGCCATCGCCGAGGGCGAGGTGGTGCCCGAGGGCAAGGTCAAGGTCATCCAGCACCTGGAAGGCGGCACCGTCCGCGAGATTCATGTGAACGACGGGTCCGAGGTGCGGGAAGGCGCGCCGCTGATGCTGATCGAATTGCCGGTCAGCTCGCTCAACAAGGACGAATTGCAGGTCCGCCTCGACGGCTACATGCTTCAGCGCGCCCGGCTGGAGGCCGAACTGACCGGCGCCCCCCTGGCCTTCCCCGAGGCCGAGGCCCGCCGCCATCCCGCCCTGGTGGAATCCGAGCGCCGCTCGTTCGAGGCCCGCCGCAACGCCCTGCGGGCGTCACAGGCGGTGCTTCAGGATCAGGTCCGCCAGAAAGGGCTGGAGGTGCAGGAATACGAGACCAAGCAACGCACCATCGCCACCAGCCTGCGGCTGGCCCAGGAACGCTTCGAGATGTCGAGGAACCTCATGAAATCGGGGCTGGCGTCGCGGATGGACCACGTCCAGATGGAAAGCCAGATGGAGGACCTCAAGGGCCAGCTGGAAAGCGTGCGCGCCTCGATCCCCCGCGCCCAGGCCGCCCAGCAGGAGGCCCGCAGCCGCCTGGACGAGGAACTGGCCCGCTTTCAGCGCACCGCCCAGGGCGAGATGAGCGAGGCGGAACTGAACGTCGCCCGTACCAGGGAACTGCTGTCCCAGGCCACCGACCAGCAGCGCCGCACCCTGATCGCCAGCCCCATCGACGGCATCGTCAAGAATCTGCGGGCCAACACCATCGGCGGCGTCATCCGGCCGGGCGATCCCATCATGGAGATCGTGCCGCTGCACGAACGTCTCCAGATCGACGCCCGGCTAAGCCCGATGGACCGCGGCTATGTCCAGCTGGGCCAGCGCGCCACCGTCAAGATCAGCGCCTACGACTACACCACCTATGGCGGGCTGGAGGGCGACGTCATCCTGGTCGCGGCGGACACCACCGTGCCCCAGACCCAGACGCCCAACGCCCAGCCCTATTACCGGGTGGTGGTGCAGACCGACCGCGCCTATATCGGCGACGAGGTGGCCAAGCGCCTGATCAGCCCCGGCATGCAGGCCACCGTCGAAATCCACACCGGCACCCGCTCGGTCATGGAATTCCTGGTCAAGCCGGTGCTCAAGCTCCGTCACGAGGCGTTCAGGGAGCGGTAGAGGGAGCCGGGGGCGCGTCTTCCGCTTGGCAACCGCTCCACAGCGCCCCCCCGGCTGCGCCATCAAGGCCTGGGATCAAGTATTTAGGCTGCATGGGCGGCGCGGCGGCGCCGGTCCATCAGCTTGCGCACCATGGTGGTGAAGATCAGGTCCATGGCGAGATTGGTCTTGCCGCCGGGCAGCACGATGGTGTTGCGCCGGCTCATCCAGGCGCCGTCCAGCCGCGACAGCAGCAGCGGAAAGTCCACCGCGAAGTCTTCGGGCCGGCGGAAGCGGACCACCGTGACGCTTTCGTCGATGGTGGGCAGGTCGCGGGCGATGAACGGCGCCGAGGTGTCCACCACCGGCACCTGCTGGAAGTTGACGTCGCTGTGCTTGAACTGCGGCACGATGGTCCGGACGTAATCGTTCATCCGCCGCAGCACCGTTTCCACCACCGCCTCGCGGGAATAGCCGCGTTCGTTGGTGTCCTTGTGGACCTTGCGTATCCATTCCAGATTGATCACCGGCACCATCCCGATCTTGAGATCGACCAGTTGGCCCAGGTCGTAGTCCGGACCGCGCACCACCCCGTGCAATCCCTTGTAGACCAGCAGGTCGGTTCCCTCCGGCAGGTCTTCCCAGGGAGTGAACTCGCCCGGCTTCAGGTCGAAATGCCCCAGCCGGGCGGCATCGGCCGCCGAATGCAGGTAATGCCGCCGCCGCCCGGTTCCGGTGGCGCCATAGCTGCGGTACAGCGCCTCCTGCTCGGCGAACAGGTTGGCGTCGGCGCCGAAATGGCTGAAGCTGCGGTCGCCGGTGGCCAGCCGCTCCTTCGAGACCCGCCGCATCTCCTCGCGGCTGTAGCGGTGAAAGCTTTCGCCCTTCACATAGACCGCGCTCAGCCCGTCGCGTCGGAAAATGGAATCGAAGACCTGGCGGACGGTGTCGCGGCCGGCCCCGGACGAGCCGGTGACCGCGACGATGGGGTGTCGCTGGGACATGTGCCGTCTCCCTGAAGGCGTTGCCGGTCAGACGCGGGCCACCGCGTAATCGCGCATCACCGCCAGTTCCCTCTGCTTTTCGGCCAGCCGGTACCTGACGATGTCGGTGATGCTGATCATGCCGTTCAGGCTGCCGTAATCCACCACCGGCAAGTGACGGATGCAGCGGTCGTTCATGATCTGGACGACCGCCGACACCGAATCGGCGGAGGCGCAGGTCTTGACCGGCGAGGACATGAAATTCCTGACCTGCATGATCATCGCCGCCGGGCCGTATTCGGTGACGGCGCGGATGATGTCGCGCTCGGACAAGATACCGGTGACCTCGCCCCGGTGCCGCACCAGGACGACGCCGATGCGGTTTTCGGCCAGCACCTCGGCCGCCTCGGCCATGGACTGGCCCGGACGGACGGAATAGACGTCATTGCCCTTCATGTCGAGAATATCGCCAACGTTCATTGTCTGCCTCCCTGGGGCGGCTTCGATGTCCGCCTAGGGAAAGTAGACTATATACGCGGGGCCTTATGGAAGATGATTCTGTTTGTGCAGCGCAGTTGCTATGGCTTTATTTTATTATTTCTTTACACATACCATCCTGGCGGGTGGGACGGATTTATCGTCAAGGCGGGACCGCCCCACCCGATCGAAGCAACCCCCTCACCCCTTCAGCAATGCCCGGACCCGGCTGGATACGGCGACCTTGCCCGAGGCGGAGTAGGATTCGTGATTGGCCTCGATATGGCCCAGGTCGTAGAGGTAGTTGACCATCAGCCCCGCCGATTGCGCCAATCCGTTGGCCGACAGGTCGGCCATCCAGTTGATCCGCTCGATGCGGGCGCCATTGGAGAGGTGGAAATGCGCCACCGGGTCCAGCGCCTGGCCGTTGGACCGCTTCTCCTGGGCGAGATAGCGGGCGGCCAACCGGGACAGCGGCGGCTCCAGCGCCTCGGCCAGCGGCGGCTCGGCCACCCAGCCGGGCTCGGACAGCAGGGCCTTCAGGCTGCCCTTGGCGCCCAGCCCGCCCGACAGGCGGGTCAGTATCGTGTGCTCGGCGGCGTTCAGCAATCCGGGTTCGCCCAGGGTCAGGCGTTCATCCAGCCACCTGCGGAACCCCGGAATCGGTGACAGGGTGGCGAAGGTCCTGATCCGCTTGAACTGGCGCGACAGGTCGTCGACCACCCGCTTGATCAGGAAGTTGCCGAAGCTGATGCCGGCCAGCCCCTTCTGGGCGTTGTTGATGGAATAGAAGATGGCGGTGTCTGCCGCCTCGACGTCCCCCAGCGGCGCGCTGGGGTCCAGCAGGTCCTGGACATTGCCGGCGATCTCGTCGACCAGCGCCACCTCGACGAAGATCAGCGGCTCGTCGGGCATGCGGGGATGGAAGAAGGCATAGAGGCGGCGGTCTGAATCCAGGCGGTTCTTCAGGTCGTCCCAGCCTTGGATGGCGTGGACCGCCTCGTAGGCCATGATCTTTTCCAGCACGGCGGCGGGCGAACGCCAGGTGATGCGCTCCAGCACCAGGAAGCCGACGTCGAACCACGACGCCAGCAGGCCGCGCAGATCGGCCTCCAACGCCGCCAGGTCGGAATCGCCGGCCGCCAGCCGCATCAGCTCGGCCCGCATGTCGACCAGGAACTTGACGCCCTCGGGCAGGGCGTTGAACTGGGTCAGCAGCCGCAGCCGGGGCGGTTCCAGCGCGGCCCGCAAGATGGCCTCGGCCTTGGGGCGGTCGGCGGAATCCGCCTCGGCCAGCCCCCGGACCGCCTGATCCACCGCCGATGGCTCGGGCCCGAATTCACCGGCCAGCAGCCGCAGGAAACGGGCGCGCCCATCCGCCGACAGCGACAGATAGGCGCGGCCCAGCCGCGCCGCCCGCGCCCGGGCCGAGACCTCGCCGCCCCGGGCGGCCAGACAGGCCCGCATCTGCTGGCGCAGCGATTCCAGGTCGGAATCCGGCAGGTCGGGAACCAGACTGGCCAGATCATCGCCGCCGGGACCCGCCACCTCGCGCCACAATCCCTTCAGACGGGCCAGCAGGCCGACATTGGCAAGCTTGGAAAGTTCGGTCATCGGCTGGTCCTCCAACTCCACAGCGTCTCGGTCAGATCCTCGGCGATCAGTCCCGGCCCCAAGGCCGCCGCCGCCCGCCCGTGCATCCAGGCGCCGGCCGAGGCGGCGGCGAAGGCCTCCATGCCCTGCGCCAGCAGCCCGACGATCATCCCGGCCAGCACGTCGCCCGATCCGGCGGTCGCCAGCCACGGCGGCGCGTCGGTGGTGATGGTGGCGCGGCCGTCGGGATGGGCGACCACGGTGTCCGGCCCCTTCAGCAGCACCACCGCGCCGCTTGTTCTGGCCGCCTCGCGGGCGCGGTCCAGCCGGCTGCCCTCGATCCGCCCGAACAGCCGGGCGAACTCGCCGTCGTGGGGAGTGAGCACTGCCCGGTCCGACAGGACGGCGAACAGGGAATCCGCCCGGCCGGCGAACGAGGTCAGGGCATCGGCGTCCAGCACGCAGGGGCGACCGGTGGCCAGGGCGGCCAGGACCCGCCCCGCCAGGGGCTCCCCCGCGCCGCCGCCAGGCCCCAGCAGCAGGGCGTTGCGCCGGGCGTCGGCCAGCAGGTCGGCGAACGGCTCGGACGGGCAGGCCAGGACGCCGGGATCGCCGGCCCGATACACCGCCAAGGCCTCGGCCGGCGCCGCGACGGTGACCAGCCCGGCGCCGATGCGGCGCGCCGCCCGCGCCGCCAGCCGCGCCGCTCCGGTCATGGCGGCTCCTCCCAGGATCAGGGCATGGCCGCGGGCATATTTGTGGCCATCGGCCGCCGGTGTGGGCAGGGTCCAGCAGGCGGGGCCGTTCCCGGCCAGATTCGGCCGGATAGCATCCAGCACGGCGGCGGGAATGCCGATGTCGGCCACCGTCACCTCGCCGCATTTCAGCCGCCCCGGCAGCAGGCAATGGCCCGGCTTCCTGCGAAAGAACGTCACGGTGGCGACGCAATCGGGGGCGGCGCCCAGCACCTCGCCGGAATCGCCTTGGACGCCGGAAGGCACGTCCACCGCGACAACCGGCAGGCGTCGCGCATTGATTTCGTCCACCACCCGCCGGGCGACGCCGTCCAGCGGGCGGCCCAGGCCGGCCCCGAACATGGCGTCGATCACGACGTCGCAGCGTTCCAGGGCATCGATGCCCAGCGGCTCCACCGTCCCCCGCCACCGCGCGGCCATGACCGCCGCGTCGCCGCGCAGGGCGTCCAGCCGGCCCAGCAGGAACAGACGCACCGCCCAGCCATCGCGTTCCAGCAGCCGGGCCGCGACGAAACCGTCGCCGCCGTTGTTGCCGGGGCCGCACAGGACGGTGACCCGCCCCTTGGCGAAGTGTCCCTGGGCGAAGTGTCCCTGGGCAAAGCGCCGGCGCACCTCGCGCGCCACCGCCCAGCCGGCCGCCTCCATCAGCCGGAGCCCCGGCACGCCGCCGGCCATGGCGCGGCGGTCGGCGTCGTACATCTGGGCGATGGTGAGGACTTCGTTGACCATATCCATGCCCTACTCTACATCTTTGCGGCCCCAACACGGGAGAGGGATGGTGAAGGTCGTCGTCATCGGCGCCGGCGTGGTCGGCACCGCCTGCGCCTGGTATCTGGCCAAGGACGGTCACGAGGTGGTCGTGGTCGAGCGGCGCGAGGCCGCCGGGCTGGAGACCAGCCTCGCCAACGGCGGCCAGATTTCCCCCTGCCACGCCGAACCCTGGGCCAATCCCGGGGCGCTGCCGCGAATCCTGCGCTGGCTGGGCCGCGACGACGCGCCGCTGCTGTTTCGCTGGAATCGCTGGGACCCGGAACTGTGGGCCTGGGGGCTGCGCTTCCTTGCCAATTGCACTCCGGCCCGCGCCACCGTCAATATCGAACGCACCTTGCGGGTGGCGTTGTATTCCCGCCTCTGCCTCCAGCGCCTGCGGGCCGAGACCGGCATCGACTACGACCAGAAGACGCTGGGCATCCTGCATGTCTACCGCGATCCCCGCACGTTCGAGCAAGCCTGCGCCGCCGCCGAGACGATGCGCCGCCACGGCCTGGCCCGCCTGCCCAGGACCCCGGACGAGGCGGTGACCATCGAGCCCGCCCTGGCCGCCGTCCGCCACGAACTGGCCGGCGCCATCTTCACCCCCGACGACGAGAGCGGCGACGCCCACAAATTCACCACCCGGCTGGCGGCGCTGGCCGCCGGGGCCGGTGCCCGCTTCCACTGGACCACCGATGCCCTGGCCCTGGTCCAGGACGGCGAGCGCCTCACCGGCGTGGTCACCGATGGCGGTTTCATCGGGGCCGATGCCTGCGTCCTGGCCGCCGGCTGCGCCAGCCCGGCCCTGGCCCGTCCGCTGGGGCTGCGCCTGCCGGTGGTTCCGGCCAAGGGCTATTCCATCACCGTGCCGGTGGCGGGGCATGATGGCGCCCCCAGCGTCTCGGTCACCGACGACGAGCACAAGATGGTCTATTCCCGCCTGGGCGAACGGCTGCGCGCCGCCGGCACCGCCGAGATGACCGGCTTCGACCGCACCCTCGATCCCCGGCGGCTGGCCATGATCGCCAGCCACGCCCGCGCCCTGTTCCCCGATGGCGGCGACTATGCCCGGGCCGAGCCGTGGACCGGCCTGCGCCCCGTCACCCCCGACAGCGTGCCGCTGCTGGGCGCCACCCCTTACGCCAATCTGTGGCTGAACACCGGCCACGGCACCCTGGGCTGGACCATGGCCTGCGGATCGGGCCGCATCGTCGCCGACCTGGTGGCCGGACGGATGCCGGAGATCGGCCTGGACGGCCTGGGACTGGACCGCTTCCGCGCCGTCTCCCTGCTTCCATAGAGCGCCGCCCCTATCCGCCCTTGTGAATATTTCGCCTGCGGACGGCCTTGCCCATCCCCGCCCCCGCTGGCGCATGATCATGCTTTATATCGATGCAAAATGCGGTTTCCCAAGGAATGATGATCGATTGATCATGGATGTGGCGCCGGCCATCGACTGCGAAATCATCATGCCAATTCTGTGGACAACCTGTTGATATCCCCATTGCGGCTTGGCGCCCGCCCCCCTCCCTTCCCCCTTCTTGCCGGACCGGGCATTTTCAGCCTTGTGAACAGGCTCGCGGACTCCACCCGCCGGAAACGGGTCACCGGATCGGAAGCGGTCGTGCTTATTATCGATGCAAAGCAGGAAGCACCGTCAGGGCGACGTGCCGGATCATATCCGACAGCCCTTGCCCACCATGCGAATTCATTATGCGAAAGGTGTGGACGAGCTGGGGAAAGTGGGCAAGACTGCGCCACCGCCATAGCCCAGACGGAGTTCGGACGTGATTGTCGGATATTATCGCCAGCTGACCCAGGATAGCGACGGCGCCGCGTCGCCCATGGCGATTCTGCGCGCCGAACGCTGCCTGCGCATCGTCTCGGACGAGGCCGGGCGTTCCGATGCCCGAACCCAGCTGATCGCCTCGCTCGGCAACGGCGACGTCCTGGTTTCGCCTTCGATCGCCCATTTCACGGTCTCGACCACGGAATTGCTGCGGGTGGCCCAGGTGGTCCACGGCCGCGGCGTCACGCTCCGCCTGGTGGCGGAAAAGATCGATACCGAGGTTCCGGCCGCGCGCAACGTGATCGCCGTCCTGGCCGAGTTCAACCGGAAGATTATGACCGCCCGCCGTCAGACGGGGATGTGGGAGGCGCAGTTGCGCGGGGCCGCCGCCGGCCGGCCGCGCAAGCTGGACCTGCGCCATGTGGCCACCATCCGCGACGAACTGACCAGCGGCCGCACCTACGCCTCGGTGGCCCGCGACCTGGGGGTTCACCCGACCACGGTCATGCGGCTGATGCAGCGCGTGGACGGCGGGGACGGGAAATAGGCAGGAGAACCGGGAAACAATCGCCGCCGGATTTTAAGGAAACTGCGTCTACACAACGGCTTGTTTCTATTGTCTATTTCAGCGAGTTGACAGAACTGTGTACGCTTCTGTGTATACACAGTCACAGGCTCTCAGCCGATTTCCTACCCCCAAGACCACCCTTCCTTATCACGAATGTTCGGGGAGAAGGGTTGCGATCTTGCATGCATCTTGGGACAAGCACTCCCTTTGATCGGGCCTTTGGGGGTGCTCATGGACATTCTTACTGCCACAAACTCTTTTCTCAATTACTGCCGCGTCGCCAAGACCCTATCCCCCCACACTGTGCGGGCCTATGAAACGGACCTTGCGCATGTGGCAGCCAAGTTAGGCTGCCATATCCCGGTATCATCCATTGGCCGAGACGACCTCAGGGCCTATGTCGGCAGCATGCTTCAAGAGCAGGAGTTGAAGGCAAGCAGCGTCAAGCGGCGCATGGCGACAGTAAAGCAGCTCTTCAAGTGGTTGGAACGCGAGGAAACCATCCCCCTCAACCCCTTCCACCGCCTGGACATCTCCATCCGCCTCCCGCGCCGTTTGCCGCGCGCCCTGACTGTTGAAGATATTCGGAAGCTGCTGGAACGGGCGCGGCATGAAGCAGAGGTCGGCGGCACCCATTCTGCCCAGGTCATGCACTTCGTGGTGATTGCCTTGATCGTGACGGGTCTGCGAGTGGGGGAATTGGCAGGGGTCGGCCTGAGCGATCTGAACGAAGCCGAAGGCGTCATCTTGGTGCGCGGCAAAGGCAATCGCGAGCGACAGGTCTATTTGCCGGGAGCAACGGCCAAGGCCGCATTGCAGACCTATCTGAAAGCCAGAGCAGGGATTGAACCTGAAAGCGATCGGCTGCTGATCTCGTCCTACGGCACGCCAGTCACCCCACCCCGCATTCGCCGTCGCCTATCTGCTCTGGCTGATCGCGCGGGCCTGAGCCGTCATGTCACCCCCCACATGCTGCGCCACACCGCAGCCACCCAACTGATCGAGGCCGGTGTCGATATCCGCTTCGTCCAGAAGCTTCTGGGACACGCCAGCATTGCCACCACCCAAATCTACACGCAGGTCAGCGACGCCAGCCTGCGCAGCACACTGGAGCAGGCCGATACTTTGGGCCGAATTGGGGGGCAAAGGGGACGATAACTGGGAATTATGGCTGCTGATCGACTCCTTTACGTGGGTGTCCATATCGGTCACGACCGTAGCGTTTCCGTGGTAGAGAATGGGACTTTGGTTGACCGCCTCCGTCAAGCCGGAGAAACCGCAGCCGACAGAGGACGCTTACCACCGTGCTTGCGCTGGGCAAGGACCAGAACGCCATTGAGATCGGGACCAAGGACAAGCTGGTGTCGACGATCCAGACCGTCATCGACGCCGTGAAGGCGGGCGAACTGGATGCCGCGATGAAGGCCGCGCTGGCGGCGCGCAAGAAGCCCGGCAAGTCCGCGTAACGCATTGGCCTTGGCGAATTTCACCATCCAGCGGGCATCTCGATCCTTTTGCCGCAGCTTGGCCGGCTTGTCCGTCCATTCCTCGGGGATCTGACCGGCCTTGATCGCCTCCTTCTCACCGTCGCTGTTGCGCTGCTTGGGCGCCGCCACCAGGGTGGCGTCGATGATCTGGCCGCCCATGGCCAAATAGCCGGCATCGGAGATCGCCTGGTCGAGCTTGCTGAACAGCCGCTCCAGCGCCTTGGTCTTGATCAGCGCTTCGCGGAAGTCCCACAGGGTGTTGGCGTCGGGGACCGCGTCTCCGGGGCGCAGGCCGCAGAACCGCAGCCAGGTCAGTCGGTCGCGCACCTGGAAGGACGTCTGCTGCAGCGACAGCCCATACAGCCCCTGCAGCACCAGCATCTTGAATTTCAGCACCACGTCGAACCCGGGCCGACCGCCCTTCGACGGATCGGAGCGCCGAACCGCCTTGGTCAGCGCCGGGCGAAATTGCTCGAAGCGAACCGTCCGCTCCAGCTGCTCCAGCGGATCACCCTCCGCCGACAGAGCCTCAAGGCTGCGCTCGAAATCCCAGAAACCGGCTTGTCCCTTCATCTCGACCTCCCGGTAATCCCAGGGAGAATCGAATCACAAAACCATCAGGCCCGCCAGTTTCCGGAAGCGTCCATCTTTTCATGTTCCGCGCTCCAGTGGTTTGCTGCGTGTGCAGTTATTTATGACAGACAGCATAAATAGCTGCATGAGCAACGCATTGGAGACGCACACATGATCCTCATCGAAGCCCGCGACACCCTCATGGACCTTGGCTTGACCCATTCCCAACTGGATTTCTCGGCCCGATGGCTCGGCAAGCAGCCGTCCTGCGTGGTGGCGCGTGGCCAGGAACCCAGCGCGGAGGCATTGTTGGCACTGGCCGGGCGCGTCACCCGTGAGGCTATGCAGATGCGCCGCGTGTTCCGCCATGCTGAGGCTTCTGCCCTGGATGCGCTGAGTGCCAAGGTGTGGAGCGAACTGCTGGCCCGCTATGCAGGGCAGCCCGAGACGGCGTGACCTGTGAGTGGGGATGAACTTACTCCAGATAAGCTTGCGGCTGACTGCCCGCAGGTTATCTATTATGGCGTGCCGCGCTGGAAAATTTCATTTCCAGTCCGATACAGGGCTTCGGTTCCCAACGCTTCCTGAGCAATGCGGTGACCGGAGCGAACGAGGGTGGAGATTTCCTCTCGCATCTCTTTTGGAAAGTGACCAACTAGATCGGCGAACCTAACGTCACGAGTGCGTACAAAAGGTGCCCGGTGGCCGTGATCGAGAAGGAACCTATATGCCGCAGTGTGCGGTCGGACTAACAGATTGACGGATCGGCCCCATTCACAAAGATCGGTGAGAAACACCAGCCCTTCCGGATCCAGGTCTCCGACATAGAAGACGGTATCGCAATGCAGCCTTGACGCGCACTCCAAGAGACCGGCCGTCAATGCGAGGATCTTATTTCCCTCACCCCAAACAACGGCGCCGAAGGGATGCCCGGAATATGCGTCCGCATTCCAGTGGCGGAAGCTCTCGTAAGAGGCCAGATTTTCGACGACCCGCATGGGTCCGGGGCGCTCTCCCCGCTGGTATATCAGAGGCAGCGGAGTTACGTAGGTGCCAAGACGCGCGAGGGAGAGGCGGCCACCGAACAAGGCCGCATCACCGGCCCTCAATTGGTCGAGGCGCTTCTCGTCCCCGAAAATCTGCAAAGAACGCTCCGGCGTCGGGACCAATTGAAGGTCCTGGTCGCGATATCGGATTATCCACTCGTTGATGGCCTCAAGGGCGGACAGCGTGATCGGATTGCGAAGGCTGCCGACCCAGTCCTGCAAATCCTGAAGTTCCGGCGCCCAAGCCCGTGCCCGCTTGATAGGCACGGCTTTCTGATTTCCCAAGATGCGGATGGTACGTGGTAGGGCGGGGGTGCGCTTTCCATCCCAGGTTGACGTATCGGGCAGCTTGATCACCGAGCCGTCCATGGCCTTGAGCGCTTCGAGCAATCTGAGCCGGGCGTCCCATTCGTCCGCTGCTTCCGGATGCACCTGCCGGAATAGGCAAGTCACCTCGTCGATATCGAGCCGGACTTTCCGCGACTTCCTGCTGGAGCGAAGCCAGACGGGCGTGACCACCTTTCTTGTTGAACTCACCGATAGCTCGGATTAGGTCATCAACGGCAGCAGATTTGGACTGCGCGTCGGATATCCATGTGCTGGTGGCGCAGCGGCGGGCAAAAATCCCGGCCACTAACGCAACCCGAGAATTTTGTGCAATTGCAGGCCCAGTCGCCATTGTGGGTGCTTCAGGCAATATTCCGTGGCGGCCTCCGTGTTTGCGGCGACATCATCCCCATCCATGGGCTGGAGAAAGAAGTGCTTGAAGGCCAGGCCGGCGAAGTGCTGAGGATCGGCGCCGGGTTGGGGGAAGACCAATTTCAATTCATCGCCTTCGGCCACCTGTGGAGGGGCATTCCGCTTCGGGTCGGCGTCCGCATAATACCTTTCCAGCATGGCGACGCTGGTTCCCATCGCGCCCACCAGGAATATGGGATCGATGTCCGGCTGGAAAACCAGGATGTTGGTTCCATAGAAGTGGCGGCAGCAGTAGAGCGTCCGCTTCCTGCCTTTGTGGTCGGTCAGCAGCCCGGCATTCTTCAGCACCACCTGGAAGGTGCGGTTCATGTCGCCAACAGCCTCGCCATCGGGATAGCGAAAGATCAGGTTGGTGTCCTTGTTGGGCGGCGAAATCTCGCGCATGCGGGTCAGCCATTTGCGGCAGGCGGCGCGAACGATGACACCGCGCCCGCCGCGCTTACCGGCCTGGACACGAAGTTCCGGGTGCGTCGAGCCGTCAGGGGCTTCCCATTCCGGATCGTAATCGCACCAGCGCAGGGTGTTCATCTCGATACCGGGACGCAGGCCGCTGGTGCACAGCACGCCCACATAGCATTCGAGGATTTCGCGCTTGATGCGGCTGCGGGCCTTGCGGCCTATGCCCGCCGCCTCGCTCAACGCCTTCATGATCGCGGTGTAGTCATTGTCAAGGAAGGCGTTACGCGCCTCCGGGGCCTTGCCGCCGTTGTACTGCTGGGGAACCTGGAAGTCCTTCATCCAGCCGTGCAGCAGCGCGCACTTGAACACCTGCGACATGGCCGAGTTGTGATTGCGGAGTGTGCTGTAGCCCATGCGCCGTCCCCACTGCGCCTGCTTCCAGTCCTGCCACTCTTTCATGTCCTTGTAGGTCAGGCCGTCGATGGGGCGATTGCCGAAGAAGGGGATGATCCACTTGTCGATGGTGAACATGTAGGAGCGCCAGATGACCTTGCCCGATCCTGCGTCGAGCGCCTCCTGCATCTCCATCTTGGCCTGTTCGCAGACGTGGCGAACCGTGCGGGAATCCGGGACGAGGTTGTTGCTGACGCGGAATTTCATTTCCGCATAGTGGTGCAGCGCCTGTTCCCGCGCCTTGCTCTCATCTGAAGTGCCAGTCGAAATTCGCTTCCATTTCCCATCGTGCAAGCGAATGCGCGCCGAATAATTTTTCGTTCCGTTGCGGACATAAAGCCTGATATCCTCGGTGACAGTGATTTACCTTGCCATCACGCGCTCCAAGTCCATGCGAGCGCTTCAGCGTGCGCGCAAATACTGTGCATGGACTGTGCACGCGCGTCAACGGCTAGCTTATTCAGTAAAATCAATGCACTAATGCGCAGGATCGCTTAAGTGCAATCTTTTTTAAGCCGGCGGTATCTTCGAGCACATTGGCGGTGTGGGACCGACCTGGCCCATGGGGAGATGGCCGCCGCCTATGGCGGACAGATCGCCGAAACCGCCGATGGCTGGCAATCGAGTTCGCGGTGCGCGACGGCGGCGTCCAGGTCTGGGTGCGCGACCGTACCGACGCACCGGTGGCCGCCACCGGAAAGGCCGCCCTACTGGCCAACGGCCGCAAGACCGAGGTCACCCTGGCCGGCGGCGACATGCCCAAGCCCGATGGCGTTCCCCCCGGCCGGGAAAAGGACCTGCTGGCCTATATCCGCGCCATGCAGGCCGCCAACGGATTGGGAGGCGCCATGCCCTCGGCCCCGACAGGTGGTCACGCCGGCCACTGAGCCTTTGACCGTTCAGAACTCGAAATAGGCGGCCAGCAGGCGTTCCGCCAGGGTCTCCACCTCGGAATCCGGTCTTCCGCCAATTTCCGCCCGCAGTGCAGGCATAATGGCGGCGAAGGCATCCAGGATGGCGGCGTCGAAATGACGCCCCCGCCCCTGTTCGAGAATCTCCATGGTGGCCTCCACCGATAGCGGCCTCTTGTAGGGCCGCTCGCTGGTCAGCGCGTCGAACACGTCGGCGATGGCGAAAATCCGTGCCGCCATCGGAATGGACTCGCCGGCCAGCCCCCTGGGATAACCGCTGCCGTCCACCTTCTCGTGATGGCCGCCCACCACGTCGGCGGCGTCGCCCAGCCAGAGATTGGCGGCGATGATGTCCAGACCGTGCCCCACATGGGTTTTCATCTCGGCGAATTCGGCCTCGTCCAGTTTGCCGGGCTTGAGCAGGATGGCGTCGGGCACCGCGATCTTGCCCACATCGTGCAGGAAGGCGCCCTTGATCAGGCTGCGGATGGCGGCCTGATCCAAGCCCAGCCGCTCGGCAATGCGCACCGCATAGACGGTAACGCGGTAATTATGGGCATTGGTGTCGCTGTCGCGCTTGGCGATGGCGTTGCCCAGCACCTTCAGGGTCTCGATATTGGCCCGCAGCAGACCCCGGGCGGCATCGACCACGTTACCCTGCAACGACGCCATCAGCGGATAGAGCATGGCGGCGGTCATCAGCACGATGACCACCACCAGAACGGTGATCTGCATGACGTCGTCGCGGATGGCGGCCATGGTCTTGGGCGAGAGCCGGTAGATACCCTCGAACCATCCGGTTCCCCGTCCGGCGGCATCGGTCAGCGAGACCATGACCTGAAGATAGGGAGCGTCCTTGATGAAGGTCTTGGTGTACCAAGTGCCGCCCGGAGACGGAAACTGGTGGCGCGAGCGGTCGAAGTGATCCTCGACGAAGCCGTATCCCGAAACCGATGCCTCGCCCAGCGCCCGCTGGTCGGAGTCGTACAATTCGGCCAGGACGAAAAAATCCCGGCTGACCGCGGCACGGGCTTCAAGCACGGTACGCAATCCCCGCTCGACCGTGTCCTTGTCCCGCCCCGCCGCCATCAGTGGGCGCAACGCCTCGGCCTCCAGCGCGGCATGGTCCACCAGGAATTCGTCCAGCCGCTCGGTCTGGATGAAGAAAGCGGCCAGGCCGGCCACCACCGCCGCCACGAGGCCGGCCGAAACCAGCCGGAGGGCCAGACGTCGCCTGAACCCGGCGATGATGTTGACGGCTGGCCCGTTCATGGTGCCGCCTCTTATGCCTTGGGAGTGGGATAGAGCCGCTTCAGTTCGTCCCATCCAGGATGGGACGACGACAACGATGTGGCGCGGGCGGTGGCGGCGGCCGCCTCGATGCGGGCGATGCGGTCCACGGTTCCGGGATGGGTCGAGAACAAAGAGGTGGTGTCCGACGCCGTCTGCGGGTACAGCCGCAGCAGCGTGCGAAAGAAGTCGTCGGCCTTGGCCGGATCATGGCCCGTGCGCTGGAACAGGGTCAGGATGTGGGCATCGGCCTCGAACTCGTTGGTGCGGGAATAGCCCGACAGCACCAGCGAGTAAAGCGGCCCCTCCAGGGCGGTCAGCACCTGGGCCCCCAGCCCGCCGCCGCCGATCCAGGCGGCAATGGCCTCCTTGCCCAGCCCGCCCACCGTGGCGAGCAGCGCCTGATTGCGGATCTGGGACATGCCGTGGGCCTTGTCCACATGGCCGATTTCGTGGGCGACGACCGACGCCAGTTCGTCCGGCGTCGCGCAGTGACGCACCAGGGCGGCGTTGACCGCCATCTTGCCGCCCGGCATGGCCCAGGCGTTGACCTGATCGCTGGACACCAGGGTGATCTCCCACGGCAGGCTCTTGCGGTCGGCGGCGGCGATCAGCGGCTGGGCGAACCGGCGCAGCGCCTCCTGGGCGTTGCGGTCGGAAACGGCGCCGCCCGACTTTTCCAGCAGCGGCTGGTAATAGGTCTCGCCCATCTTGATCTCGTCGCCCTCGCCGGCGGCGTAGGCTCCGACCAGACCGGCGGCGCCCTGGATCACCGAGCCGAGATTGAACTGGGCCAGGGCCGGCCCCGCCGCCATGGCCCCGGAAGCGGCCAGACCGGCCAGAACTGCTCGACGTCGCATCGCGGGACGCTCCTTCTCCATCGCCTTGAACGAACCGCAAGCATAGTCCGGCCGGCGCGGGCCAGCCAGCCCCGCGTGACGCGAACCGGAACGATGCGCGGGCGAATCCCGATTAGACCATGGACGCAACGCAAGGAGTCAACAGGGTTTTGACCCTAGGCATGGGGCCGGGGATGGTCCAATATGACGACATTCTGGTGAAGCCACTTGGGGTGCGAGGACAGCCATGGACAAATGGGTCTACAGCTTCGGCGGCGGCAAGGCAGAGGGCCGCGCCGACATGAAGAACCTGCTGGGAGGCAAGGGCGCCAACCTGGCGGAAATGAGCAACCTGGGCATTCCGGTGCCGCCCGGCTTCACCATCAGCACCGAAGTCTGCACCTATTATTACGCCAATGGCGAAACCTATCCCGAGACCCTGAAGGCCGAGGTGATGGCCGCCCTGGCGCAGGTGGAGGAGGTCATCGGGCTGAAGTTCGGCAGCGTCGCCGACCCGCTGCTGGTCTCGGTGCGCTCGGGCGCGCGGGCCTCCATGCCCGGCATGATGGACACCATCCTCAACCTGGGCCTCAACGACCAGTCGGTCGAGGGCCTGGCCCGGCGCTCGAACGATCCACGCTTCGCCTATGACAGCTATCGCCGCTTCATCCAGATGTATTCCAACGTGGTGCTGGGCGTCGATCACCACAATTTCGAGGATGTCCTCGAAGAGGTGAAGGAGGACCGCAATCTCCGGCTCGACACCGACCTGACCGCCGACGACTGGAAGAAGGTGGTCGCCAAGTACAAGGACAAGGTGAAGGAGCAGCTGGGCAAGCCGTTCCCCCAGGATGTCCACGAACAGCTGTGGGGCGCCGTCGGCGCCGTGTTCGGCTCGTGGATGAACCAGCGCGCCATCACCTATCGCCGCCTGCACGACATTCCCGCCGACTGGGGCACCGCCGTCAACGTCCAGGCCATGGTGTTCGGCAACATGGGCGAGGATTGCTCGACCGGCGTGTGCTTCTCGCGCAATCCGTCCACCGGCGAGAACGAGTTCTATGGCGAGTTCCTGGTCAACGCCCAGGGCGAGGACGTGGTGGCCGGCATCCGCACGCCGCAGCAGCTCACCATCGCCGGCAAGAACGCCCAAAGCTCGGACCTGCCGGCCATGGAAGAGTGCATGCCCGAGGTGTTCAAGGAGCTGAACGCCATCCGCCACAAGCTGGAGGCGCACTACAAGGACATGCAGGACATGGAGTTCACGGTGCAGCAAAAGCGCCTGTGGATGCTTCAGACCCGCACCGGCAAGCGCACCACCAAGGCGGCGCTCAAGATCGCCGTCGACATGGCCCGCGAAGGCCTGATCACCCGCAAGGACGCCATCAAGCGCATCGACCCGGCCTCGCTGGACCAGTTGCTGCATCCGACGCTGGACCCCAAGGCGGCGCGCAAGCTGCTGGCCCGCGGCCTGCCGGCCTCGCCCGGCGCCGCCTCGGGCAAGATCGTGTTCTCGGCCGAGGAGGCCGAGGACTGGGTCACCAACAAGAAGGAAAAGGTGATTCTGGTCCGCGTCGAGACCAGCCCCGAGGATATCGGCGGCATGCACGTCTCGGAAGGCATCCTGACCACCCGCGGCGGCATGACCAGCCACGCCGCCGTGGTGGCGCGCGGCATGGGAACGCCCTGCGTCGCCGGCGCCGGCGAGATCAGGGTGGACTATGCCGCCAAGACCATGAAGGTCGCCGGCAACGTGGTCAAGGAAGGCGACGTCATCACCCTGGACGGCTCCACTGGCGAGGTGTTCGTCGGCGCCGTTCCCACCATCCAGCCGGAAATGACCGGCGATTTCGGCACCCTGATGGAATGGGTCGACACCATCCGCACCCTGAAGGTCCGGGCCAACGCCGAAACCCCGCTGGACGCCGCCACCGCGCGGAAGTTCGGTGCCGAGGGCATCGGCCTGTGCCGGACCGAGCACATGTTCTTCGATCCCAAGCGCATCATCGCCATGCGCGAGATGATCCTGGCCGACAAGGAAGCGGGCCGCCGCGCCGCCCTGGCCAAGCTGCTGCCGTTCCAGCGCCAGGACTTCATCGACCTGTTCGAGATCATGCAGGGCCTGCCGGTGACCATCCGCCTGCTGGACCCGCCGCTGCACGAATTCCTGCCGCACAGCGAGGAGGACATCGCCGAGGTCGCCAAGGCGGCCGGCGTCGAACCGGCGGTGGTCACCGCCCGCAACGCCGCCCTGCACGAGAGCAATCCCATGCTGGGCCATCGCGGCTGCCGCCTGGGCATCACCTATCCCGAAATCTACGAGATGCAGGCCCGCGCCATCTTCGAAGCGGCCGTGCATGTATCCCGCGAGACCGGACGCACCGTGGTGCCCGAGATCATGATTCCGCTGGTCGGCGCCAAGCGGGAACTGGACCTGATGAAGACCGCCGTCGACGGCCAGGCCACCCAGGTGTTCGCCGAACAGAACTACTCGGTCAAGTACATGGTCGGCACCATGATCGAACTGCCGCGCGCCGCCCTGCTGGCCGGAGAGATCGCCGAGACCGGGGAATTCTTCTCGTTCGGCACCAACGACCTGACCCAGACCACCTTCGGCATGAGCCGCGACGATTCCGGCCCGTTCATCGAGGTCTATCGCCAGAAGGGCATCTACGAGCACGATCCCTTCGCCAGCCTGGATCAGGCCGGCGTCGGCGAACTGATCCGCATCGCCGCCGAACGCGGCCGCGCCACCCGGCCGGGCCTCAAGCTGGGCATCTGCGGCGAGCACGGCGGTGATCCCGCCTCCATCGGCTTTTGCCAGAAGGCCGGGCTCGACTACGTGTCGTGCTCGCCCTACCGGGTGCCCATCGCCCGGCTGGCGGCAGCCCAGGCGGCGCTGGGCTCGGGCGGATCATCCGGCACCGCCTGACCCAGCCGGCCAACCGCGCGACAACGGGAAAGGGAGCCTTCCGGCTCCCTTTTTCGTGTGCGCGTCCAATGGAAAGGCCCCCGCCGGGGGCGGGGGCCTTGGTCTTGACCGGGGGGCCGGACTATTAGTCGCGGCGCACGCCCAGGAACTGCAACATGAAGATGAACAGGTTGATGAAGTCCATGTAGAGGCTGAGGGCGCCCATGATCGACAGCTTGGACATGGTCTCGGCATCGTGGCCTTCCCAGTACATCTCCTTGATCTTCTGGGTGTCGTAGGCGGTCAGGCCGGCGAAAATCAGCACACCCGCGGCCGAGATGACGAACTGCATCATCGTGCTTTGCAGGAAGATGTTGACGATCATCGCGATGATCAGGCCGATCACGCCCATGATCAGGAAACTGCGGAACCCCGACAGATCCTTCTTGGTGGTGTAGCCATAGATGCTGAGACCGGCGAAGGCGGCGGCGGTGATGAAGAAGGTCCGGGTGATGGACACGCCGGTATACTTCAGGAACAGCGACGCCAGCGAGGCGCCCATCAGCGCCGCGTAGACCCAGAACAGGGCCGAGGCGGTCGAGGACTGCATGGTATGGATCTTGGCGCTCAGGAAGAACACCAGTCCGAGCGGGGCCAGCAGAACCACCCAGTAGAGGGGGGTGCCGAAGATGGCCTGGGTCAGCATCGGGCTGGACGCCACCAGCAACGCGACGATTCCGGTCAGCGCCAGTCCGGAAGCCATGTAGTTGTAAACCCGCAGCATGTACTGCCGCAGGCCCACGTCGATCTGTGCCGCCTCCGCCTGGGCGGTGGTCATGTATCTGCGGTCTGTTCCGAAGGCCATTGTCGTTCCTCTGACGGGTTCGGTTGAAGCTTTCTCCAATATGGACCAGTTTCAACGAGAATCAAGTTACGCCGGAACCGGATCGATCGGATACCCCTCCGTGATCGCGGCGTCACCGATTTATCACGAAAAGGGGTGTGGATTACCGAGGTTGAATACTATATCTTGCGGATAATCCTTCACGGGAGAGGGAGTGGTCGTGTTCGACAGCCATCCTGCCCTGGTGCTGAACGCCGATTTCCGGCCGCTCAGCTATTTTCCGCTGTCTCTGTGGTCGTGGCAGGACGCGATCCGGGCGGTGGTGAGCGAGCGCGTCACCGTCGTTTCCGAATATGATCGGGTCGTCCATTCGCCGCGCCACGCCCTGCGGCTGCCCAGCGTGATCTCGCTGAAGCAATACGTGCCCGGAGGCCGGAAACCGGCCTTCACACGCTTCAACGTGTTCCTGCGCGACCGCTTTTCCTGCCAGTATTGCGGCGGATGGTTCCCCACCCAGGATCTGACCTTCGACCATGTGGTGCCGCGTTCGCGCGGTGGAGCCACCACCTGGGGCAATGTGGTCACCGCCTGCTCGCCCTGCAATCTGAAGAAAGGCAGCCTGATGCCGCACGAGGCCGGCATGGCGCTGCTCAGCCATCCGGCCCAGCCGTCCACCTACCAGTTGCAGGAAAACGGCCGGGGGTTCCCTCCCGACCACCTGCATCAGTCGTGGCGCGATTTCCTTTACTGGGACAGCGAGCTGGAACCGTTCTGAGCGTTCCGGGCAAAAGTCATGATGATGCGCCGCCCGTCCATGTCGAAGACGACGGAACGGCAATACATCCGGATGATGGAGAGCCCCATGCCGCCGGCGGCGGGGTTGTCGGAAGGGCGGACCCTGTCGGGGGCGAAGCCATCGCCGCAATCCTCCACCGAAACAATGATGCCGTCCGGGCATTCCCGCGCCGCAAGGGTGATCGGCCGCCCCGACCGCTCGGGGTCGGCCATCCGCTCCTCCATCATGGCGGCGAAGATCCTGAGCGAATCCAGCGACCCCCGCAAGGTTCCGTCCAGGCCAAGATTGCCGTGGATCACGGCGTTTCCGATGGCCTCCTGCAAGGCATAGCGGATGTCGGCGGTCTGGCCTGCCAGATCAGGGTGGCGGTGTTCCAGCGCCCAGGCGAAAGCGTCGGCCACGTCGAGCCGGTTCGCGGTGGCGGTGGAAACCCGCAGGGTCAGAAAGGCCTCGTCCAGGCCGGACGCCGCCCGGCCGGCGCAATGGGCGTCGATGACGCAAACCGCCGGCGGCGCCAGGGCGGCGGACAGGTCGTCGTCGCGCCGGCCGTCAAAGACGGTGATCCGCAGCTCATCTCCCCGCCCCCGGTCCAGGGGGCCAAGGGCCTCGGCGATACGGTCCAGGTCCTGGGGATCGACCCCCCGGTCGACGATGCGGAAGGGACTCACTTGAACTCGAACAAGGTGTCGAAACTGGCGCGGCGCAATGTTTCCGACACCGGGCCGCGGGCATTGCGGACCACCACCTTGATGCCGGCGGCCTGGGTGATGTCATAGACGTGGACGAACAGGCTCATTCCGGTGGAATCGATGAAGGTCAGCCCGCCCAAATCGATTTCGCACACGGCCCCGCCCTTGACGGCCTGATCGAGGAACTTCGGGAACTGCGCCGCATCGGCGAAGGTGAGACGGCCGGAAATAGCCGTTTCCACCTTGTTGCCATCACGTCTGGTCGTGAACTGCATCTGCTTCTTCCCCTTGTCAGGCGGCACGGATATTGGCCAGGAAGGCGTCGACCTGCTTGCTCAGGGTCGATGCCCGCTCGGCGACGGTCCGCGCCGCTTCCAGAACATCGGAAGCGGCGTGGCCGGTTTCGCCGGCGGCCTGATTGACGCCAACCACATTGGAGCTGACCTCGTCGGTTCCCTGCGAGACCTGCTGGACGTTGTTGGCGATTTCCGAGGTGGCGGAATCCTGTTCGGCCACCGACGTGGCGATGGCGTTGGCCAGTTCGCTCATCTGCTCGATGATGGTGGTGATCTCGGTGATGGCGTCGACGGCGGCCTGGGTTCCCTGCTGCACCGAGTTGATCTGGGAGGAAATCTCGTCGGTGGCCTTGGCGGTCTGGTTGGCCAGGGTCTTGACCTCGTTGGCGACCACGGCGAAGCCCTTGCCGGCCTCGCCGGCGCGGGCGGCCTCGATGGTGGCGTTCAAGGCCAGCAGGTTGGTCTGGGCGGCGATGTCATTGATCAGATTGACCACCTCGCCGATCTTCAGCACCGAATGCGACAGTTCGCGCACCGACTGGTTGGTGCGCTGCGCCTTGCCCTTGGCGCTTTCGGCGATGTTGACCGAATCCGAGACGCGATGGTTGATGGATTCGATCGAGGCGGACAGATGCTCGGTGGCCCCGGCCACGGTGCGCATGTTGACCGCCATCTCCTCGACGGCGGCGGCGACCACGGTCGCCTGGTTCGAGGTCTCCTCGGCGGTGGCCGACATGGTCTGCGACGTCGCTTCCAGTTCGGTGGCCGACGCGCCCATGGTTTCCAGGACCTCGGCCACCTCCAGATTGAACTGCTGCAAGATGCCGTCGATCACCTTGGCGCGACGGTCCTTGGCCTCCTGCTCCGCCAATTGCTGGCGGGTCAGTTCGTCGGCGCGGATCAACCCCTGGCGGAACACCTCGACGGCCCGGGCCATGGCGCCGATCTCGTCGTTGCGCTCGGCCCCCTCGACATTGTGGGTCTTGTCGCCGCCGGACAGGACATTCATGGAATGGATGACCTTGGACAGCGGCCGCGAGATGTCCGCCGCGATCACCCAGGCGACGCCGACGCTGATCACCAGCAAGACGACGGTGCCCAGCAGGAACATGTTGAACGAGGTCTCGGTCTGGCCATGCACCTTGTCCGCCAGCACCAGAAGATCGGAGGCGGCCTTGTCCTCCACCGTCTTCATCATGTCGATCTTCCTGGTGATGGTGTCGAACCATGCCGGGGCCGCGATATCGTCGGTGGTGCCGGAGAAGGGATTGTCCATGGCGATCTGGCGCATGCGGGCGACTTCCTGGCTGACCGGGTCGGCCAGGACCTTGGCGAGCATCCCCTTCTGCTCGGCGGAAGCATAGGTGCCGAAGGTCGCGAAAAAGGTGTCCTGTTCGGCAACCAGCTGAATGAAGCGGCGATGCACCGGGGGGGCGAATTTCTTGGCCCCGAAGCCGCCCGATCCCATGGCGCGTTCCTGACCGGCGCGCTCCTTGCCTTGCAGGATCTGGGTATAGGCGGTGATGGCGTGGGAGACCTGGACATCGGACCCCATCACCGCCATCTGCTCGACGATGGCCAGCATCTTGGCGATGGTCTGGGTATAATAGCCCGCCACCTCCGGCACCGTCAGCGACAGCGAGTCGATGGCGCTCCGCTTGGCCGCCAGCGGCTCCAGACCGGTCCGGGCGGCGGCGATCGAGGCCTTCAGGCCGTCGCTGGCATCGTTCATGTTGAACTTGCCCAGGACCTGATTCAGTGCGGCGATCTTGTCATCGGAGAGCTTGCGCTGGCCCGGCAGGCGATCGGCGAAATTGGCGCCCTTGCTGCCGGTGAAGCCGGCCGACATGCCCCGCTCCTTCTGAAGCTCGTGCGCCAGCGCCCCGATGGTTGGCCCCAGCCCCGCCAGATTCTCCAGCTGCTCCATCTTGCGGGCGGTGCCCAGCTTGTCGGTCAGTCCCTCCACCGAAAAGATCAGCATGCCGATCACCGGAACCAGGATCGCCAAGCCGATTCGAGAGCTCAGGCTGAAGTTTCGCAGCAAGGTCAGCATCCAAGTTCTCCAAAGCGAGGTCGCGTCATTCCACCGGCCCGAGAATACAGGATTGCGCCCCGATGACAAACAGGACTCGAAGCGAAAACCCGGACCGTATCCTGAAAAAGTTATAGGGGATGCTATCTCCAATTTCCTGCAAAAACGTCAGGCGGGAAGATTGCTATATATCCTAATAGCAGGACTGCGAAGCGACCATCTCAACCCGCCACCCGTCGCCGGTGGCGTCGAGACGGGTCAGCGACAGGGGCGGAACGGCGAACCGCAGCGCCTGGGCCGGGCCGAGATCCAGGGCCCGGGCCAGGGCGGCCCGGATGGTTCCGGCATGGACGATGGCGAGAACATCGCGTCCGGCCTGGGCGGCGGTGATGCCCTCCATGGCGGCGGCGACCCGCGGAATCATGGCGGCGAAGCTTTCTCCGCCCGGCGGCCGGCCAGCGGCGGGGTCGAGCCAGAAGGCGGCGAGATCGGGGTCCTTCACGTCCTCCAGATCGCGCCACGACCGCCCCTGCCAGCGGCCGAAATCCTGCTCGATCAGATCGGGCTCGACAATGGGCGGCGGCAGCAGCAGGCCGGCGGCCTCCAGCGCCCCGGCGGTCTGGCGGCAGCGGATCAGGCCACTTTCCACCAGCGCCGGATTGGCCGGCAGGACCCGGGCAAGGGCGCGGAACACCTCGGTTTCCGAGGTGTCGCAGGCGACGTCCAGGCGGCCATGGATACGGCCGTGCGGACACGGAACCGGCGCATGGCGCAACAGCCACCAGCGGGTGACGGCCGAAGCCCCGCTCATGCCCGCCCTCCCGGCGACCAGCCGGCGGGCGCCATCTCGAAGCCGGCGAAGTCGAAGGCCGGCGACACGGTGCAACCGGCCAGCGTCCAGCATCCCGCCGGTTCGGCCGCCTGCCAGACATGAGGAGGAATCACGACCTGCGGCGCCTGCCCGGCGGCGATGTCCGGCCCCAGGACGACGCTCCGCTCGCTCCGCCCATCCTCGGACAAGCGCAGGACCAGCGGATCGCCGGCGTGGAAATGCCAGATCTCGGTGGCGTCGATCCGATGCCAGTGCGAGCGTTCCCCCGCCCGTAGCAGATAGAAGATGGCGGTGCCGACGCCGCGCCCGCCGTCCTCGGGCCGGTGGCGCCAGGTTTCAACGTAGTGCCCCCCCTCGGGATGGGGAACCAGCCCCAGCCGGGCGATGATCAGATCGGGCTCGGCCATCATTCCCTGGGCGCGGACTGAACGACCGAGGAACGCTGGGCGAAACCGGCGTACCAGCCGGACAGGCGGGGACGGCCGGTGCGCCAGGGCTCATCCTTGAAGCGGAAGTCGAGATAGTCGAGGGCGGTGATCACGGCGATCTGTCCGATCAGGAAGTCGGCGCCCCAGCCGGAGCATTCCTCCTCCAGCACGTCCAGCGAGCGGACGACGGCCTTGTCCTGGCGCTCGACCCAACCGGGCCAGCGCTTGTCCTCCGGCCGCATGGCGGTCTCGATCCGCTTCGCCACCGCCGCGTCCAGGATGCCGTCGGCCAGGGCCTCCAGCCGCAACTGGGCCCAGCGGGCGCCGCCCGAGGCGGGAACCAGCCGCTGGCCGTCATGCAGGGAATCCAGGTATTCGCAGATCACCGGGGAATCGAACAGCGATTCGCCGCCATCGGTGATCAGGGCCGGAACCTTGCCCAGCGGGTTGTCCTTGGGCAGGTCGGTCTCGCCGAACGGAGAGGTCGGCACCATCTCGATACGGTCGGCCAGCCCGGTCTCCAGGGCGACGATCACGCATTTGCGGGCATAGGGCGACGTGGGTGACGTGCGCAACTTCATCGGGAATCATCCTTCGGCCGGACGGAGGAGCGGACATGCTTGGCCCGGCCGGCGACGAAGTCAACAGGGGGATTGCCGGATCAGCCGGAAACCGAGACCGGATTCGGCCGCGACGCCCCCAGTGCGCCCAGCGCCTTCACCAGATCGGGACGGGTCTTCAGCACCCGGCCCTCCACCTCGACGCCGCCGGCATAGGCGGTGGACAGCAGCGGCTGGTAGGCAGCGCGCATGGCCTCCAGGCTGTGGGGCGGCGGTTCCGCCGCCGCCAGCCGCTCGGCCAGGGCGCGCACCGCGTGGGTCTGGCCCTCCTGGCAGAAATCCTGCTTGAAGCGCTGCTCGCCAAGGGTGGAAAAGGCGATCATCAGAAACGCGGCGAAGCGGCGGGTATCGCCCCCCAGGGCCGGCATCAGCGCCCGGATGGCATCGCCGTGAATGGCCGAAACCTGCGCCACCGCCCGCCGCACCCGCGACGGCTCCTCCGCCGAGAACAGGCGGGCCAGATCCATCTGCTGCACCACCCGCCACAATATCTCGGCGTCGATGGCGTCGCGTCCCGGCATCAGCAGCCGGTTGGCGACATCAAGCAGCAGCGGCGGACGCCCGTCCTGGGGAGTGACGCCGGGGGCCGCCAGCGCCTGCAATTCGGCGGCCTCGCGTATCTCCAGCAGGCGCGGCCCCAGATTGGTGACCAGCGCCGGCGACATCGGAGCGTAATGGGGGATCAGCAGAACCTGCCAATCGAAATGAAGATAGTCGCGAATGGCACGATACAGCGCGTCCGAGCGCGACCTGGGACGAGGAGCGGGCCGGGGCGGCGCGCTCAGTCCCAGCGCCACCCCGAGGCGGCTCATCAGCGCCGGCCGGGCCGACGACGCCGGCCGGGCGCGAATGTCCAGCCGGGCGCGGAAATAGCGCCGGGCCGAGGCCCGCACCACCAGCGCCACCGCCTCGGCCAGAGTGCGACCGCAAGCCAGCAGGGCATGATCCTCGGACACCGGCTGGCGGCCGCCGTCCACCACCACCTCGCGGAACAGGTCCGGCCGGCTCCGGAACAGGCGCAGGCAGCGGTCCAGCATCCTCGGATCGTTCATCACCAGATCGTAAGCCGCCGCGCGGGGCAGATGCCTCAGCTCGTCGACCTCCCGGCGGAAGACGTCGATCACCGGCCCCTCCAGGGCGGATCGGATGGCTTCGACTTTCGGATCCGATTGCGATGACGGCATCTGGATAACCCTCGACCAAGCACAATACTCATTGCCGTCATTAGAACTCGTAAAGACAACATCGTCAATGATACCCAGATAATAACAACAGTATGTCATTAGATTGCTTCATCAGTATTTGTGATAATAACTGACGTGACAATTAGATAAAATTTTATGAATATTCAATTCACAACGATACAATGCGGATGCACCGAAAACGTCCCACTTCACCCCGATGGCGGAGTCGCGCTACACTGAAGCCCTGCCACGATTCAGCCGGGAGCACGCCCATGCATGGCGGCCATCACCACGATCACAGCGACGGGCACGAGCACAAGCATCTGCACGCCCACGAGCACAGCCACGTCCACTCCCACCCCCACAGCCACGGCGACGTGACCCACAGCCACGCCCACGCCCACGCCCATGTCCATGAACACCTGCACCAGCACAGCCATCCCCATGGCCATGCCGACGGCGGCGGGCACGATCACGGGCACGAGCAGCCCAACCACGCCTGGAAACCGCACGAGCATCGCCATGCCGAGGATGAACTCGGCGAACACGATCACGAGCATTGAGACCGGAATCGGGCGTTAACGCCCGGCGACGGTAAGGCCGTCGATGCGCAGCGTCGGACTGTCGATGCCGTGACGCAGGTCCAGGTCGCTGGCCGGGGTAAGATTGAGGAACATGTCCTTCAGATTGCCCGCCACCGTCACCTCGCTGACCGGAAAGGCGATCTCGCCGCCCGATATCCAGAATCCGGCGGCGCCGCGTGAATAGTCGCCGGTAACGCCGTTGACGCCCTGGCCGAACAGCTCGGTGACATAAAATCCGTCGGGAATGTCGTGGATCATCTCGGCCGGCGTGACGGCACCCGCTTCCATGTAGAAATTGCTGGCCGAGGGCGAAGGCGGCGAGCCGGTTCCCCGGCTGGCATGGCCGGTGGAGTCCAGGCCCAGCTGGCGGGCCGAACGCAGATCCAGCAGCCATGTGGTCAGTATTCCGTCCTCGACGATGGCGCGGCGCCGGGTCGGCAGCCCTTCGCCGTCGCAGGGACGCGACCGCAGGCCGCGGGCACGGTGGGGATCGTCGATCACCCGCACGCCCTTGGGAAAGACCTGCCGCCCCAGCCGGTCCTTGAGAAAGCTGGTGCCGCGCGCCACCCCGGCGCCGTTGATGGCGCCGGCCAGACTGGACAGCAGCCCGCGGGCGACGCGGGGGTCCAGGACCACCGGCACCTGCCGGGTGCTGATCTTGCGGCCGCCCAGGCGATGGACGGCACGGCGGCCGGCCTCGTGCCCCACGTCCTCGGGGCGGCGGAGATCGGCCAGATAGACGGCGCTGGCATAGTCGTAGTCGCGTTCCATGCCCCTGACGGCATCGCCGGCCAGCACCGACACCGACAGCGAGGAACTGGTGACCGAATAGGCGTGGGAGAAACCGTTCGAGGCGACGATGGCGATTCCGGACCGGCCCCAGCCAGCCTCGGCGCCCTCGGAATTGGTGACGCCGTCGACCGCGCGGGCGGCGTCCTCGCCGCGCCGGACCATGTCGATCAGGGTTTCGGCGGTGGGTTCGGCCGGATCGGATACGTCGATCTCGGGAAAGCTGGTGGCCAGCTGACCTGGCTCGGCCAGGCCGCAATGGGGGTCCTCGGGCACGATGCGGGCCATGGCGACGGCACGGTCCACCAGTTCGGCCAGGGCGGCGGTGGACCGGTCCGACGACGACACGAAGGCCTGACGCCGGCCCAGCAGCACGCGCAGGCCGACATCGCCGGCCTCGGCCCGTTCCAGCCGCTCCAGTTGGCCGAGACGCATGCCCACCGACAGCGACGTCGAATCGATCAGCACCGCGTCGGCGGCCTCGGCGCCGGCCTTGCGGGCTCGGGCGACCAGATCGACCAGCAAGTCAAGCGGCGATGGAGAAGATGGGCCGGGCATGGCGTTGGCTCCTGAGGCTGGCCGCGAAAGCGGAACGGAAAGGCTAGCCCGGAACTCGGAGAAAGGTAAAGGGGAGATCAGGGATAAGGGCTCAATCCGATCACCAGCGGATGCAGCTCCATCAGCGCCGGCACCAGCAGCAGCCCGGCCAGCAGGCGGACCCATCCCACCTCGGCCAGCAGGGCCGGCCAGTCCACCGGCCCGCGCGAAGGCGCGGCCAGCCGTTCCCATTGCTCCGGCCCCAGTTGGCGGCGGCGCTTGGCGTCCAGGACGCGCGGCCCCGCCAGGCACAGCAGGAACAGCGGCAGGAACAGCAGAACCCCGGCGACGGTGCCGTTGGGAATCAGGTGGGCGCCGCTCCACAGCCCCAACCCCCAGATGATGGGATGACGGGTCAGGCGAATCACCCCCGGCCGGGCCGGATCAAACCCCCGGCCGCCGGGGCCGATGGAGAACGGATTGGGCCGGGTCATGCCCGCCACCCACAACACACAGGCCGCCGGCATGGCCAGCGACGGCGCCCAGCGCATCCACGGCTGCTGCGGCCACAAGACGACGACCGGGGCATCCAGCGCCGCCGCCACCACCCAGACCAGCAGGACGGTGGAGATCACGGAATAGACGCCGTAGAAGCCGCCCTTCCCCACCGCCGCCATGGCGTGTTCGCGCAACGGCCGGACATTGGTCAGCGAGTGGGCGGCCAGAAACACCGCCACCGCCACCACCAGATGGATATAGCCTCCGGTAAGGGTCATCACACCTCCGGCACCGGCAGCCCGTGCTGCCGGGCGCAGGCCACCAGGGTGTTGCGCAGCAGGCAGGCGATGGTCATGGGACCGACGCCGCCCGGCACCGGGGTGATGGCCCCGGCCACCGGCAGCGCCTCGGCGAAGGCGACGTCGCCCACCAGCTTCTTCGAGCCGTCGGCGGCGGTGACGCGGTTGATGCCGACATCGATGACGGTGCAGCCCGGCTTCAGCCAGTCGCCCCGGATCATCTCGGGCTTGCCGACGGCGGCGACCACGATGTCGGCGCGGCGCACCACCGCGGCCAGATCGCGGGTCTGGGAATGGGCGACGGTGACGGTGCAGCTTTCCTTGATCAGAAGCTGGGCCATGGGCTTGCCGACGATGTTGCTGCGCCCGACCACCACGGCGTCCAGGCCGGCCAGCCGGCCCAGCCGGTCCTTCAGCAGCATCAGCGAGCCCAGCGGAGTGCAGGGCACCATGGCGTCGAGGCCGGCGGCCAGACGCCCGACATTGATGGGGTGAAAGCCGTCCACGTCCTTGGCCGGGTCGATGGCCTCGATCACCTTCTGGGAATCGATGTGCCTGGGCAGCGGCAACTGCACCAGGATGCCGTGCACCGCCGGGTCGGCGTTCAGCCCGGCGATCAGGGCCAGCACCCGGTCCTCGGGGGTGTCGGCCGGCAAAGCGTGCTCGAACGAATTCATGCCGGCCTCGACGGTACGCTTATGCTTGGTCCGCACATAGACCTGGCTGGCAGGGTCCTCGCCCACCAGCACCACCGCCAGTCCGGGGGTGACGCCGTGGGCGTCCTTCATGGCGCGGACATGGCCGGCGAGGGTGTCGCGCAGGCGGGCGGAAAACAGGTTGCCGTCGATGATCTTGGCGTCAGTCATTGTGGTTAGCCATCCATTGGTCGAGGCGGCGGAGCAGATCGGCCCCGTCGCCGGAAATCAGAAGAACCTTGCGCCGGTCAGTGGCGCCCTGGACGATGCCGATCGTGGATTTGGGCAGCTTCCAGGCCTTGGACAACAGCTTGATCAGGGCGGCGTTGGCCTTGCCGTCCTCGGGCACCGCCGTCACCTGCACCCTCAGAACCCCGGCGCCGTCGGCATCGGCCGCCGCCGCCTGGATGGCGTCGCGGGACGCCTTGGGCGTGAGGCGAACCGCGACCCGCAAGCCCTGGGCGACCACGGCGAAGGGCGATGGCGGTCCCATCGGGGTCAGATGGAATAGCGGGCCTGTTCCAGCACCCTGATCACGAAATAGAGAATCAGCCACAGCGCGATGGGCGACAGGTCCACCGCGCCCAGGTCCGGCATCACCCGCCGGATGGGGCGCAGGGCCGGTTCGGTCAGGCGGTTGATCACGTCGATGATGGTCCGGACCGTGGAATTGTAGGTGTTGAGAACGCCGAACGTCACCAGCCAGCTGACAATCACCGAAGCCAGGATGATGTACCAGTACAGGTTCAAGGCCAGGAGGGCGACCTCGATCAGGGAGGTCAAAATCGCGTGCATGGCCGGTTACCCCGAAGGCTGTTTGCAAGGCGCCCCAAACCTAGCCGCAGTGACGGCGGCACGCAAGTTCTAGACGTCGAACGGGCTTGGCTGGCGGCCGGCAACGTGTCAAAGTGCCGACAGCCAAGACCGCCGGCCAGAGAATGATCAACGAGATCCTTTCCCCCGACGCGGCTTTCTCGCGGGCCGTCTACACCCGGATTCGCCAGGCCATTCCCAGATCGCAATGGCCGGCGGAGGCGTTGCGGGCCACCTTCACCCCCAGTCCCGACGGCCTGTCCCTGGAGTCCAGTTTCGAGGGACTGCCGCCCCAGGCCGCGATGATCGCGTCGAACGTGGTGCGTCAGGCCAAGGTGGACCTGGTGCTGGCCTCGCCGGCGGCCCGGCTGGCGGTGGCGGTGGTCCGGGCCCGGCGCTGGCGCGACACCTTCCTGTACGGCCTGCTGCCGCTGCTGTTCGCCATTCCGCTGATGGCCGCCCTCGCCCCCCTGGCCATGCGGATCAGCATGGGATTGTGCGCCATCGACGCGGCCGCCCTGTTCGCCAGCCACGCCGCCCTGCTGCAAAGCCGTTCCAGGCTGGTTCAATGCCGCTTCATCGCCCACATCCCCACCCCGGGCCTGCGCATCAAGACGCCGCAGGGCGCCCCCTTGTCCCAGCAAACCTAGGGCCGCTTCTTCCCCTCCGTTGAAAGTGAGGCTTGCCGGGGCCAGCCTTTGTAATATAATTTCGCAAACACGAGGGGTTTTGGAGTTCTCTTATGCAACGGGTCAAGCTCGACCGGATCGATCGCCGCATCCTCGCCGATCTGCAAGCCGATGGCCGCATGACCAATGTCGAACTGGCGCGCCGCGCCGGGATTTCGGCGCCACCCTGCCTGAGGCGGGTCCGGGCGCTGGAGGATGCCGGCTTCGTCAAGGGCTATCATGCCGAGATCGACCCCGGGGCGCTGGGCTACAACGTCACCGTCTTCGCCCATGTGGGCCTGAACAGCCAGGCCGAGGCCGATCTGAAGGCGTTCGAGGATCTGGTCAAGGGCTGGCCCGAGGTGCGGGAATGTCACATGCTGGCGGGAGAGACCGATTTCCTGCTCAAGGTGGTGGCCCATGACTGGGACGACTACCAGCGCTTCCTGACCACCCGCCTGACCGCCGCGCCCAATATCAGCCACGTCAAGAGCGCCCTGGCGATCCGCACCTCCAAGCTGCAACCCGGCGTCCCCATCGACATCGACGGCGGGACCGAGCCCGACGCCGTCCATTCCTAGGCCATGTGCTAACCGGGGACACGCCCTAGGGAAACAGCACCCGACCCAGCAGGCGGAATTCGGCGCCGCGCGGGCTCGACTTCCGCCACGCCAGCCCCAGCAGGCGGTGGCCGCCCCGCAGCAGCGGACGGGTGAGCAGGTCGGTACCGCGCAGCAGGCCGGCCCTGACCGCCAGTTCGGGAACCAGGGTCACGCCCATTCCCGACGCCACCATCTGCACCAGGGTGCCCAGGCTGGTGCCCAGTATCCCGTCGCCCCGCCTGGGTCCGGGCAGCGAGCACGCGGCCAGGGCATGCTCGCGCAGGCAATGCCCCTCCTCCAGCAGCAGCAATTCGGCGCCGGCCAGATCGGCGCCGGTGATGGCGTCCTTGGCGGCCAGGGGATGATCGGGCCGGCAAGCCAGCAGGAACGGATCGGTGGCCAGCGGCACCATCTCCATGTCGGGGGCGTCGAAGGGCAAGGCCAGCAAGGCGACGTCGAGACCGCCGCCGGCAAGGCGCTCCAGCAGCCGCGCCGTCAGGTCCTCGCGCAGGGTCAGCTTGAGCCCGGGATAGCTCCGCCGCAGATCCGGCAGCACCTGCGGCAGCAGAAACGGGGCGATGGTGGGAATCACTCCCAGGCGCAGCGGCCCCGACAGCGGCTGACCAGCAGCACGGGCCAGGTCCGCGATATCCTCGGCGCCGCGCAGAACCTCACGGGCGCGAACCACCACCTCGTCGCCCAGCGGCGTCATCAGAACCCGGCGCTTGGTGCGCTCCACCAAGGTGACCCCCAACAGGGATTCCAGTTCCTGGAGACCGGCGGACAGGGTGCTTTGGGTGGCGAGGCAGGCCTCGGCGGCGCGGCCGAAATGCAGGTGCTCGGCCACCGCCACCAGATAGCGCAACTGACGGATCGTGGGCAGGTGGGTCTGCATGGCTCCCTTTTGGACCGGATCGGGGGCCGAACGCGGCCCCGACCGGCACCGCCACCCTGATGGGGGTCGTCGAGAACATGCCGCAATTGCTTGAAATTAATGGTGCCCCAGGCCGGACTCGAACCAGCACGCCGTTGCCGGCAACAGATTTTGAGTCTGCCGCGTCTACCATTCCGCCACTGGGGCACCGCAAGAACGGTGGCGGGACTATAGCGGAGGCGGAAGGCGGGTCAACGGATTTTCAGCCCCAGCGGCCAGCAGCGTTCGCACCGCCCGCCACGCGGCGTCGACGGCAATGCCGGAAACGCAGGGAAACGGGTCCTGCGGGCTCGTCCGCTTGGGGCAGCGCCACAGACAGTGATAGCATTCCATGGGCTGGTTGAGAAAAATCGCCCGGGGAGGGCGGATCGCCTCGGGATAGGGCACGAAACAGCCGAAATGGCCGCCGCCGGCTAAAAGAACGGTGGCGGCGCCGACCCCAAGGGCGAGATGGCCGGGGCCGGTGTCGTTGCTGACCACGCAGGCGGCGTGCTTCATCACGTCGACCAACTGGGGCAGTCCAAGGCCGCCGATGGCGTCGACGACGCCGGGGTGGTTCATTTCCGCCAGCTGGGGCTTGGCGAAGGCTTCCTGACCGGCCCCGACGAACACCACCCGATAACCGGCGTCGAGACAATGGCGGGCCAGTTCCAGGAAATGCGGGAACGGCCAGCGGCGTCCGGGCTCGTTGGAGCCGAAATTCATCACCACGTAGGGTCCGCCCCCGGGCAGAGGCGGCGGCCGATCGCGCCAGGGAATGGCGGGAATCTCGGGCGGCTGGCGGGTGCCGGTCAGCGCCTGGAGAAAGGTGAAGTGGCGCAAGCCCTCGTGGGTCGGGTAGGGGCCGGTATCGATGACCCGCGTCGCCCTGGCCAGATACCACGCATATTCCGCCCTGGTCCGGTCGGTGACGAAAGGCTGGCAGACGATGCGCTCGCCCGCCCGGCTGGCCCACATCAGGCTGTCGGCGGTCAGGGTCTTGCGCATGAACATGTCGCACACCGCCACCTCGAACCCCTGGCGCCGCACCCACAGGGAGATTTTCAGGCGGTAGAGCCACTTCTTCTCGAAGGCGTGCTCGTCGATGGTCACCACGGTGAAGCCGGCGAACACCTCGTCGGCCAGAGACTTCCACGAATTGCAGCCAAGGACGGTGATGTCGGATTTCGCAACCCCGAAGGCGTCGGGATAGCGCTCCAGCGCGGCGCGAAACATCACCATGTCGCCGATGCCGTCCATGCGCACCACCAGCAGGCCCCGGCGCCGGCGTCGCACGGGCCACAACGCCACCAGGGCGTCGATGGGCCGGAACATCCACCATCGCCGCCGCATGCCACGGGGAAAAAGACTCAATACGCCCCCCGCGGGAAGGTGGTGCGGATGGTGTCCAGAAGCTGTTCGGTGTCGATGGCGGCCACGCATTTGTACATGCCGTTCTCCAGCGGATACTTGCAGCGGCCCAGGCAGCCCTGGCATTCCATGGGAACGTAGATGAACTGGACGTTGTCGGGCACCACCCGCTCGTCATAGGGAACGCCCGCGCCGGCATAGGCGGCGCTGGCCATGCACATGGTGGGAACCCCCAGCAGAACCGCCAGATGCAGGCCGGCGGTATCGACGCCGATGGCCATGCGGCATCCCATCAGGATGGAGGCGAGACGCTCGAATCCCGAGGTTTCCATGGCGACGTTGGGCAGCGCCATCAGCGCCATGTATTCGGGGTTGCGGTCGAAGTCGTTGCGGTGTCCCGCCACCAGTATCTTCCACTGCGGCGGCACTGCCTCGGCCATCTGGCGCCACATGTCCATGGGCAACTGGCGGGCCTTGATGCCGGAGAATGGGAAGAACACCACGGTATCGGGCAGGCGTTCGGCATTGGGCAACTGGCCGTCGGGAATCAAGGCCAGGGCGGGCAACTGGCGATCGTCCAGCACCTCGTCGGCGAAGCGCGACCAGCGCAGGATCTTGTCCTGACGGATGGGGCCGGAATCGAACAGGATATCGAAGACCTTCTCGCTTTCCTCCAGGCGCTGGTGGAAATTGCGCTTGTAGGGCGGCGGCACCATGCCGGCGGTCTCGGCCGGGTCGGCGGCGATGATCAGCGCCTCGTCCTGGTCGTGTTCCCGCACGTAATCCAGCGACACGATCAGGCGGTAATGCTGGGCATGCAGGTCGATAAAGGCCTGCCAGCGATAGTCCAGTTCGTCGAGGCGGCGGAATTCGATCCGCCGCACCTTGAGCAGGCGGGGAAACAGAAAGGCCATGCCGGCGGCGTCGGGCCGGCACAGCAGGGTCACGGTCTCGTCCAGTTGAGCCAGGCGCATGAAGCGCGGCAGCACCGCCGACAGGAACACCATTTCGGCCGGACCGCGCGAACTGACCAGCAGCACGCCCTCGGCCCGGCGGCGACGGCGCTTGTAGCGCAGATAGAAGCGCAGCAAGGGGTCCAGCAACGCGGCGATCGTCATGACCGTGCCTCCTCCGTCACCCGGCGCAGGGCTGTCATCACCTCTGCCTCATTCAGGGCGGCAACGCAAGGGTACATGGACTCAACCGGCGGCAACCGGCAATCGCCCAGGCAGCCCTGGCATTCCATGGGATGCCACAGGACGGTCAGGTTGTCGGGATGGATGTCGGCGGCATAGGGCACGATCTCGCCCACATAGGCGGCGCTGGCCAGGCACAAGGTGGGAACGCCCGTGGCCGCGGCCAGATGCATGCAGGCGGTGTCCACCGACACCACCAGACGGGCCGAGCGCAGCAGGCCGGCCAGTTCGGCGAAGGGCGCCGGCTCGAACGACACGCCGGGCAGGTCCAGCAGCGGCCGGTAATCGGGATTGCGGTCCAGGTCGCTGGCATGGCCGGCGATACGGACCCGCCAGTCCCGGGGCAGGGCCGCGATGATGCGGCGGTAGAGGGCGGGAGGGCTCTGCTTGGCCTTCACCGCCGAGAACGGCTGGATGATGACGGTGGGCGCGGTCAGGGCGGTCGCGGGCGGCATCCGCTCGGGCGGCAGCGCGACCCGGGGCGGCGGCACCACCCGGCCGGTCAGGAAATCGGCGAAACGGGCAAGCCGCACCACCTTGTCCTGGCGGACGTCTCCGGACTCGAACAGCCGCGACCAGCGCCGGGCATTGGCCTTGAGGCGGCGGTCATGCTTGGGCCATGGGCGCGGGACCATGGCGGCGGTCTCGGGGGCGGCGCAGGCGACGGCCAGAGCCTCGTCCAGGTCGGGATGACGCAGGAAGTCGGCGGACACCACCAGGCGGTAATTGGCCCGGTGCAGATCGGCCAGGGTGCGGCGGCGATAGCCAGGCTGGCGCAGGCGGCCGAAATCGACCTTGCGCACCAGGACACCGGACGGAAAGACGAAGCTCATGCGGGCGCCGTCCGAACGCAGCAGTACCGTGACGCTCTCGCCCGGCCGCGCCAGTTCCATGAAGCGCGGCAGCACCAGCGAGAACAGCACGGTGTCACCCAGGCCACCGGCCGAGATCAGCAGCACCCCCGAGGCCGGACCGCGCCGGGGCGACAGGCGTCGCTCCAGCCCCAGAACCGGATCGATCAGGCGATGCAGCTTCAACGAGGGGCTCCCTCAATACGGCGCGTAGGACTTTTCCTCGATCAGCGCCGAGCCCAGCAGATCGTTGACCCGGCGCTTGGCGGCGGCGCGCTCGTCATTGGTGAAGTAGACGGCGCGGGCCAGCTCGACGAACCTGGGGCCGAAATCCTTGCCCCGCTCGCAGTCACGGATATCGTCCTCGATCACCCACAACTTCTCATTGATGGCCTTCAGTTCGGCCGACAGGGCGGCAAGGGGGCCATGGGCGGGAAATTCGCGTTCGCGCACCGCCACCAGCTCGCCCAGCTCCTTATTGACGTTGGCCAGCTTGGCGGGATCGTCAAGACGTTCGGCCTTGATTTCGAGAATTGTGATCTTGTCGATGATTTCGCCCCACGACACGGGCACCAGAACGGACATGGCGAACCTTCACAGCACGGAAACTGCGCGCTGTTTAGCAGATTTCCGGACATTGGGCAAAAGGGGGTTGTTCGCGCCCTCCCGCAACCGGGGCGGTGGCCGGATATCGGCCGTTACCCTCTGTTACACGGTACTTTCCCCCCGACATTCCGGCGTTACCGGCCGGAGGGATAATCCTTGCATGACAGAGGGGATTGCAGAGGAGGTCACCATGAAGACCGTTTTCAAAGTCCTCGCCGGTCTCGCGCTCGTCACCACCGTCGCCGCCTGCACCGCGCTCGCCGCCGATCCTCCCGCCGCCACCCAGACCTGGACGCCCGGCTGGCGTCACGAACAGATGGTCCAGGCGCGCCAGGACGGCACCTTCACCCCAGGCCCCGGCATGGTGATGCGGGGCGGCGGTCCCGGCTATGGCCGCGGCATGATGGCCGCCGTCATCGGCCCCGACGGCAAGATCGATCCGACCCAACTGCCGGAAGGCTGCCCGTATCGTCAGGCGGTTCCTCCCCGCAGGTAGGCCCCCGACCCAGGCGCCGGACGCGCCAGTCGCTTCGCTTCAGCCCCACCCCCGGCTTGACAGCCGGGGGTGGGGCTTCGATGCTGTCTTGGAGCTTCATTGCCGGGAGAGCCCCATGCGCCGCCTGCTTGCCGCCACCATGCTGACGACGTTGCTCGGCTTTCCGGCCATGGCGAAGGACGAACTGGTGATCGGCATCACCCAGTTTCCCGCCACCTTCCACCCCTCCATCGAATCCATGCTGGCCAAGACCTATGTCCTGGCCTTCGCCCAGCGCCCCATCACCGCCTACGATTCCTCGTGGCAACTGGTCTGCATGCTGTGCGAGACCCTGCCCACCATCGAGAATGGACTGGCCAAGGTCGAGACCCGACCCGACGGCGGGACGGGCATCGCCGTCACCTATACCCTGAAAGCCGACGCCCGGTGGGGCGATGGCAAGCCGGTAACCAGCGACGACGTGGTATTCAGCTGGGAGGTCGGCCGGCATCCCCAGTCCGGCGTCGCCAGCGCCGAGCTGTTCCGCCGCATCACCGCCATCGACGTCAGGGACGAGCGCAGCTTCACCCTGCATATCGACCGGGTGACCTTCAATTACAACGCCATCAACGACCTGCGCCTGCTGCCGGCCCATATCGAGCGGCCGCGGTTCCAGCCGGCTCCGGCCGAGTACCGCAACCGCAACGCCTTCGACCAGGACACCACCAATCCGGGCCTCTACAACGGCCCCTACCGTATCGCCCAGGTGGTCCAGGGCAGCCATGTGGCGCTGGAGCCCAATGTCCACTGGGCCGGCCCCAAACCCGCCTTCCGCCGCATCGTCGTCAGGACGGTGGAAAACACCGCCGCGCTGGAGGCCAACCTGCTGTCGGGCGGCATCGACATGATCGCGGGCGAACTGGGCCTGCCGCTGGATCAGGCCATGGCCTTCGAGAAGCGCAACGGCGCCCGCTACGCGGTGGTCACCAAGCCCAGCCTCACCTACGAACATCTCGACCTCAACATGGACTCGCCGGTCCTGGCCGACGTGCGGCTGCGCCGCGCCCTGCTGCTGGCTCTGGACCGGGTTTCGCTGACCCGGCAGCTGTTCGGCGGCCGCCAGCCAGTGGCCGATTCCATGGTGCCGCCCGCCGACTGGGTCCACGCCACCGACACCTATCGCTATTCCTTCGACCCTGCCCGGGCCGCCGCCCTGCTGGAAGAGGCCGGATGGAAACCCGGCCCCGGCGGCATCCGGGTGAACATCAAGGGAGAAAGGCTGTCGCTGGAACTGGTCACCACCGCCGGCAACCGGACCCGCGAACTGGTGGCGCAGGTGCTGCAATCCCAGTGGCGCAAGGCCGGAATCGAGCTGCGCATCCGTACCGAGCCGCCCCGCGTGCTGTTCGGCGAGACGGTAACCCGGCGCAAGTTCCCCCACATGGCCATGTTCGCCTGGTATTCGGCGCCGGAAAGCGTGCCGCGCTCGACCCTGCATTCCGATTCGGTGCCCAATGCCGCCAACAACTGGTCGGGCCAGAACTACACCGGCTATTCCGACCCCCGCATGGACAAGCTGCTGGGCGCCATCGAGGTGGAACTGGACCGGAACCGGCGCAAGGCGCTGTGGCGCGAGCTTCAGGACCATTACGCCGCCGACCTGCCGGCCTTGCCGCTGTATTTCCGGGCCGACGCCTTCGTCATGCCCAAGGCGCTGAAGGGGCTGGAGCCCACCGGCCACCAGGACCCCTCGCCCTATTGGGTGGAGCGCTGGCGGTGGGAGTGATCGCGTCCCGACTGCTGCAATCGCTGGCGGTGCTGCTGACGATGTCGTTCATCGTCTATGGCCTGATGGGGCTGATGCCGGGCGATCCCATCGACCTGATGATCGCCGCCGATCCAAACCTGAGCTCCGCCGACGCCGCCCGGCTGAAGGCGCTGTACGGCCTGGACAAGCCCTGGACCGAACGCTGGGGGCGTTGGCTGGCGCGGCTGCTTCAGGGCGAACTGGGCTATTCACGCCTCTATGCCCGCCCGGTAGCCGAGGCCATGGCCCCCGCCCTGCTCAACACCGCCATCCTGATGGCGACCAGCCTTGGTCTCGCCCTGGCCGTGGCCTTGCCGCTCGGCATCCTGGCGGCAGGGCGGCCGGGATCGATGCTGGACCGGACGGTCAACCTGCTGGCGTTCGCCTCGGTGTCGGTGCCGGTGTTCTGGCTGGGGCTGATGCTGATCGTGGTGTTCGCCGTCACCCTGGGCTGGCTGCCGGCCGGCGGCATGGCGGCCGTCACCGGCGACCAGGGCGGCCGCCTGGCCCACATGGTGCTGCCGGTTTCGGCCCTGGCCCTGGCCGGCATCGGCCAGTACGCCCGGCACATGCGGGCCGCCATGCTGGCAGAGGCCGGGCACGACTATATCCGCACCGCCCGCGCCAAGGGCTGCTCGCCGTCCCGCGTGCTGGTGCGCCACCAGCTGCGCAACGCCCTGCTGCCCATCGTCACCATCGTGGCGCTGGAGGTGGGCGGCCTGTTCTCGGGCGCCCTGATCACCGAGACGGTGTTCGCCTGGCCCGGCATGGGCCGCCTGATCTACGAGGCGGTGATGGGCAACGACTTCAATCTGGCGCTGTCGGGCCTGCTGCTGGCCACCGCCATGACCCTGGCCGGCTCGGCCCTGGCCGATCTCGCCTATTGGCGGCTCGATCCCAGGATCAGGCGCCAATGAGGGCCGGTGTCCTCATCTTGCTGCTGCTGGCGCTGGCGGCGCTGCTGGGGCCGCTGCTGCTGCCCGAGCCCGACGCCATGGATCTCGCCGCCCGCTTCGCGCCGCCATCGCCGGACCATCCGCTGGGCACCGACGAGTTGGGGCGCGACCTTGCCGCCCGCCTGCTCCAGGGCGGACGCATCTCGCTGGCGGTGGCGCTGGCCACCGCCCTGCTGGCCACGATCATCGGCACCGCGATCGGGCTGGTGGCCGGCTATCACGGCGGTCTGGCCGATGCCGCGCTGATGCGGCTGACCGACGGCGTCATGGCGCTGCCGCTGCTGCCGCTGCTGATCGTGCTGGCCGCCGCCGATCCGGCCAAGCTGGGCGTTCCCGCCGATATCCAGGGCTCGGAAAGCTTCGCCGTCGCCCGGCTGGCGGCGATCATCGCCTGCGTCGGCTGGACCACGGTGGCACGGCTGGTGCGGGCCGCCACCCTGTCGGTGCGCGGCCGCGACTTCGTGCGCGCCGCCGTGGCGATGGGCGCCTCGCCGTCGCGCATCATGCTGCGCCACATCCTGCCCAATGTCGCCTCCCCCATCGTGGTGGCGGCGACGCTTTCGGTAGGGCACATCATCCTGATCGAAAGCGCGCTGTCGTTCCTCGGCCTCGGCATCCGGCCGCCGCTGGCGTCGTGGGGCAACATGCTGACCGGGGCCATGGACGCGGTGTGGAGCGCGCCGCAACTGGCGGTATGGCCGGGCGCCGCCATATTCCTCACCGTGCTGGGCTTCAACCTGCTGGGCGACGGCTTGCAGCGGAGCCTCAATCCCCGCTCTGCCTCCACTTGATGGAACAGCCCATGCTGGCGATCTGGTCGGCGGGGCCACGCCCGGTCGCCGCGACCTGCCGCATGGCCTCGACCAGATCGCGGCGGACGTCGGGGGCGGCGGGCAGCCGGCCCGACGAATCCAGCCGGCCACGGTATTGCAGCCCCAGCCCGGCATCGAAGCCGAAGAAATCCGGGGTACAGACCGCATCGTAGGCCCGGGCGACCTGCTGGCTTTCGTCGTGCAGATAGGGAAAGCCGATGCGGTGGCGTTGGGCGAACGCCGCCATGGCCTCGAAGGAATCCTCGGGATACTGAAGCGCGTCGTTGGCGTTGATGGCGGCCACTCCGATGCCGAGGCCGCGCAATTCCTCGGCATCCCGGACCAGACGGTCGATGATCGCCACCACGTAGGGGCAGTGGTTGCAGATGAAGGCGATCAGGGTTCCGCGGGGACCGGCGATATCGGCCAGGGTCCGGACCCGGCCATCGACGCCGGGCAGGGCGAAGTCGGGCGCCGTCCAGCCGAAGGCGCAGAAAGGGGGGGAAACCGCCACGTCCAATCCTCCCTGATGATGGGCAGAAACTGCCCATTGATTCCGCAAGGTCGGAGTCACAAGATACAAGGGATCAGACTTGGGAGATCATGAAAATGATCCGGCGGTTCATCATTTGTGCGGGCGTGCTGCTTCTCGGCGGCTGCGCCTACGTGAACCGCGCCGGCATCGCCGACGCGCCCAAGCCGCTGCCCAATCCCTATACGTTCTTCCAGTTGGAGGCGTTCAGCCTGATCAACACCCACAAGACCATAGGCGACCACATCATCGGCTGGATCACCAGCAAGGACTGTTCCAGCCCGCGGGCCGAGCGGGGCGAGGATTACTGCCGCGACTGGCCGGGACGCCCGCCGCCGCCGCAACAGGTCTATTGCTACGCCTCGCTGGCCCGGCCCAGCTGCTTCGCCCAGCCCTACAACGAGGGCAACGACCACCTGCTGGGCTTCGTTCCCGCCTCGACCCCGATCCGCTGACCCGCCCCCGTCGCCCTCAGCAATGCGCCATGACGCGCTGGCGCATCAGCTTCTCGAACTCGGCGGCGGCGACCGGCCGCGAGTAGTAGAAGCCCTGGACCGTGTCACAGCCGTTGTCGCGCAGGAAGCTGATATGCTCCTTCACCTCGGCCCCCTCGGCGACGACCTCCAGGTTGAGGCCGCGTGACAGCCCGATGATGGCCCGGGCGATCTCGGCGGTCTTCGGATTGGAATCCACGTCGGCGATGAAGGCGCGGTCAATCTTCAAGGTGGTGATGGGAAACCGCCCCAGATAGGACAGCGACGAATAGCCGGTGCCGAAATCATCGATGGACAGGCCGATGCCGAGGTCGCGCAGCGCCGTCATCTTGCGCACCGCCGTATCGACATCGTTCATCAGCATGCTTTCGGTGATTTCCAGTTCCAGCCATTTCGGATCGAGTCCGGTGCGGTCGAGCACCTCGACGACGGTGTCGAGCAGCGCGCGGGAGTGGAACTGGCGGGCCGAGACGTTGACCGAGACCTTGATGGGATTGAGGCCGGCATCCTGCCACAGCTTGTTCTGCTGGCAGGATTTCCACAGCACCCAACTGCCGATGGCCTCGATCTGGCCGCTCTCCTCGGCGACCGGAATGAATTCGCCGGGCGAGACCATGCCGCGCTCGGGGTCCATCCAGCGGATCAACGCCTCGGCGCCGACGATGGTGTCGCGGTCGGCCGAAACCTTGGGCTGATAGAACACGACGAATTCGTCGCCGGCCAGCGCCCGGCGCATGCGCGCCTCCAGTTCGAGGCGTGAACGGGCCTTGCGGTTCATGTCCTTGGAAAAGAACTGGTACTGGTTGCGCCCCGAAATCTTGGCGTGGTGCAGGGCGTTCTCGGCGTGCTTGATCATCTGCGCCCCGGAATCGGCGTCCACCGGCAGCACGCTGATGCCGATGGAGAAGGTGACCACCACCTCCTGCCCGTCCAGGGCAAACGGTTCCTTGACCGCGCTGAGCACCTTCTCGGCGACGATGACGCTGTCGTCCACATCGGCGATGGCCAGGACCAGGGCGAATTTGTCGCCCTCCAGCCGCACCGCCGAATCGGTCTCGCGCACGCAGACCCTCAGGCGCCGGGCGATCTCCACCAGCAGGCGGTCGCCGGCGGCATGGCCCAGGGCGTCGTTGACCAGGGTGAAGCGGTCGAGCCCCATCATCATCAGCGCCACCGAGCCGCCCTTGCGGTTGGCCTGGAGCACCGTCTGGCCGACGCGGTCGACGAACAGGTCGCGGTTGGGCAGGCCGGTCAGGGGATCGTAGCCGAACTGCCCCATTTCCATGGACATGGGGGAAAGATCGGCGGCGGGGCGGACCATGCCGAGATAGAGACTGGGAAAGGGGCTGGCGCCGTTGATGGCGGTGACCGCGACCTCGAAGGCGCGCTCGACCCCGTCGCCGCACTTGGCGATGCCGTGCCAGCGGCCGTCGGACTGGGGCGACAACGCCTCCCGCATGAAATGCTCACCCAGGTCGGCCATGGCGGCGATGTCAGCCGTCTCGTCGGAAAAGCCGGTGATCACGCCGAACGCCTTGCCGAGGCGAACGACCCGGCCGCCGGCATCCGCGATGATGATCGCGTCACGGACGTTTTCCAGCAAACTGTCGACGAGGGCTTGCGTATCACTCATGCATCACCGTGGCGCCAATTTTCCCCATCGCGACCCAAAGCGCAATGATCTTGTGGTCAGCCTTCGTCACCTCGTGTCATGTTCCGGCCATGACCCCGTCGCTCCTCTATTCCGGCCTGGCCCTGGACCGCGCCCACCGCCTGCGCCTCGACGCCGACCTGACGGCCATGCTGAATGCCGGCGACGCCCGGTTCGTGCCGTTCTGGCGCGGACGCCAACTGGTCGACGGCACGCCGCCGGCGGCATGCCGCCTGCCCCGCGACCGATTGCCGGCGGGCTTCGACGTCGCGGCGGCGCCCGGGCTGCTGCTGGGAGTGGCGGCGGACGCCGCGCCGGTCCTGGCGCTGGACATCTCGGCGGTGGACGCCGGCGACGACGGGCCGGAGATGGGCGGTGGCCGCTGGGTGTCGCTGCGCTCGGTCGGCGGCACGCTGGCCGGCGACGACGCCGCCCTGCTGGCCTATGCCAGGGGGATGCTGGTGTGGCGCGGCCGCACCCGCCACTGCGCCACCTGCGGCGACGGGCTGGCGGTCGCCGACGCCGGCCATTCGCTGCGCTGTCTCCGTCCGTCGTGCGGCGCGCTGCACTTCCCCCGCACCGACCCAGCCATCATCATGCTGGTGACCGACGGCGACGGCCGCGCCCTGCTGGGCCGCCAGCCCGCCTGGCCGCCGGGGATGTATTCCTGCCTCGCCGGCTTCGTCGAACCGGGCGAATCCCTGGAGGAGGCGGTGGCCCGCGAGGTCTGGGAAGAGGCCGGCATCCGGGTCCTGTCGGCCAGCTACGCCGCCAGCCAGCCCTGGCCGTTTCCGTCGTCGCTGATGATCGGCTTCACCGCCCTGGCCGAAGGCGGCGAGCCCAATCCCGACCGTCACGAGATCGAGGATGTCCGCTGGTTCACGCGAGCCGAGGCGGCCGGGTTCGGCGAGGCGGCCACCCCCGGCCCGGCCGGGCTGTTCCTGCCCAGCCGGGATTCCATCGCCCGCCACCTGATCGAACGGTGGCTGGGACGTTGAGGGGGGTTACTTTCCGTCGAACTCGGCGTGGTAGGAATCGAGGCGCTCGACCTCGTTGCGCGACCCCAGGATCACCGGCACCCGCTGATGCAGATGGGTCGGCGCCATGTCCATGATGCGGCCACGGCCGGTGGTGGCCAGCCCGCCGGCCTGCTCGACGATGAAGGCCATGGGATTGGCCTCGTACATCAGGCGCAGCTTGCCGCCCTTCTTCATGTTCTCGCTATCGGCCGGATACATGAACACGCCGCCGCGCACCAGGATGCGATGGACCTCGGCCACCATCGAGGCGACCCAGCGCATGTTGAAGTCCTTGCCCCTTGGGCCTTCCTTGCCGGCCTGGCATTCGTCGACATAGCGCTTGACCGGCGGCTCCCAAAACCGCGAACGCGAGGCGTTGATGGCGAATTCCTTGGTGTCCTCGGGAATCTTCATGTCCGGATGGGTCAGCATGAACATGCCGACATTGTTGTCGAGGGTGAAGCCGTTGACGCCGTTGCCGGTGGTGATGACCATCATGGTGGACGAGCCGTACAAGGCGTAGCCGGCCGCCACCTGCTCGACGCCCTTGCGCAGGAAGGCCGCCTCCTCGATGGTGTTGACGCCCTCGGGCAGCCGCAGGATCGAGAAGATGCTGCCCACCGAGATGTTGACGTCGATATTGCTCGATCCGTCCAGCGGGTCGAACAGCAGCAGATACTTGCCGTCGGCCGCGCCGTGGACGGCGTGGACGTCCTCCAGCTCCTCCGAGGCCATGCCGGCGTAGTTGCCGCCCAGGGCGTTCATGTGCATGAATATGTCGTTGGCCAGGACGTCCAGCTTCTTCTGGTCCTCGCCCTGCACGTTCTCGGACCCGGCCAGGCCGTGATTGCCGGCCAGGGCGCCGCGGTTGACCTCGTGGGCGATCATCTTGCAGGCGAAAATGATGTCGGTCATCAGGGCGGTGAACGACCCCGACGCCCCCTTGCGGCGCTGCTCCTGCAACAGGAAGTGGGTCATGGTGATTCTATGATACGGCATGTCGTCCCTCTCCTTGATCCGCGAGGTATGGCCCCGTCGTCCGCTGGTGGCCGCAGTGTTAGCCGATCCTCATATGAAAATGCAACGTGCCAGGGTGACGCTCCGCCGGCGGACGCCCGGAGATTCTTTGGCGTTGCCAAGGCCCGGGACTCCCTGTATAAGACCGGCCTTCGGCTTCGGCCTTTTCCGTAAGAGCGGCCCTGTGCGGGGTGGCTGACTGCGGGAGGCTCTTTGAACTGAACCTGATTCACCGATCGGCGCCCCGACGGGGCGCCTTTCCGATTTGACGGATGACTTGAACATGGAAAGCCAGAACATCCGCATCCGCCTCAAGGCGTTCGATCACCGCGTGCTCGACCAGAGCACCCGCGAGATCGTCAACACCGCCAAGAGGACCGGGGCGCAGGTGCGCGGACCGATCCCGCTTCCGAGCCGGATCGAGAAGTTCACCGTCAACCGCAGCCCGCACATCGACAAGAAGTCGCGCGAGCAGTTCGAAATTCGCACGCACAAGCGTTTGCTGGACATCGTCGATCCGACGCCCCAGACCGTGGATGCGCTGATGAAGCTCGACCTGGCCGCCGGCGTCGACGTCGAGATCAAGCTCTAAGGATAATCAACGATGCGATCCGGTCTCATCGCCCAGAAGGTCGGCATGACGAGGATCTTCACCGAGGACGGCACCCATGTGCCCGTCACCGTGCTGAAGGTCGACACCTGTCAGGTGGTCTCGACCCGCTCTGTGGAAACCGACGGCTATCTGGCCGTCCAGCTTGGCGCAGGCCAGGCCAAGGTGAAGAACGTGAGCAAGCCCGCTCGCGCCAATTTCGCCAAGGCCAAGGTCGAGCCCAAGAAGAAGGTCGTCGAGTTCCGCGTCTCCCCCGAGAACGTTCTCGAGGTCGGCACCGAACTTTCCGCCGCCCACTTCATTCCCGGCCAGTTCGTGGATGTCACAGCCAACACCATCGGCAAGGGTTTCGCCGGCGGCATGAAGCGCTGGAACTTCCGCGGCCTCGAAGCCACCCACGGCGTTTCGGTGTCCCACCGTTCCCATGGTTCCACCGGCCAGCGCCAGGACCCCGGCAAGGTGTTCAAGGGCAAGAAGATGGCCGGTCACCTGGGTGACGTGCAGGTGACCACGCAGAACCTCACGGTGGTCTCCACCGATGCGGATCGCGGCCTGATCCTGGTCAAGGGATCGGTGCCCGGCCACGAAGGGTCCTGGGTGCTCGTCCGCGACGCGGTGAAGCGCAAGCTGCCCGATGGCGTGCCGTTCCCGGCCGGCATCAAGGCCGCCGCCGCCGCCGCTCCCTCGGCCGAAGCCGGCGAGCAGTAAGGAAGAATGGCGATGAAGACGAACGTAATCAGCCTGGACAACCAGACCGTCGGCGAGATCGACCTGGCCGACGCCGTGTTCGGCCTGCCGGTCCGCGCCGACATCTTGTTCCGCGCCGTCAACTGGCAGCTGGCCAAGCGCCAGACCGGCAATCACAAGACCAAGGGGATCAGCGAGATCTCCGGCACCACCAAGAAGCCCTTCAATCAGAAGGGCGGTGGTCGTGCCCGTCAGGGCTCGCTGCGGAGCGCCCAGTTCCGCGGCGGTGCCACCATCTTCGGCCCGGTGGTGCGCTCGCACGCCCACGACCTGCCCAAGAAGGTCCGCAAGCTGGCGCTGAAGACCGCCCTGTCGGCCAAGGCCGCCGACGGCAAGCTGATCGTGCTCGACGCCGCCAAGGTCGACAGCCCGAAGACCAGGGAGCTGGCGGCGCGTCTGTCCAAGCTCGGCTGGAATTCGGTCCTGTTCATCGACGGCGCCGCCGTGGACGGCAACTTCGCCCTGGCCAGCCGCAACATTCCGCATGTGGATGTGCTGCCGCAGGTGGGCGCCAACGTCTACGACATCCTGCGTCGCGACACCCTGGTCCTGACCACGGACGCGGTGCAAGCCCTGGAGGCTCGCCTGAAATGAGCAAGCTCGTCATCAGCAAGGAGCGGATGTACGACGTCGTCCGCGCCCCCGTGATCACCGAAAAGGCGACCATGGGCTCCGAGTTCCGCCAGGTGACCTTCAAGGTTCCGCTGGATGCGACCAAGCCGGAGATCAAGGCCTCTGTCGAAGGGATTTTCGGGGTGAAGGTCACCGCCGTGAACACCCTGATCCAGAAGGGCAAGGTCAAGCGGTTCCGCGGTCGGGTCGGCGTGCGCAGCGACGTCAAGAAGGCGGTCGTTACCCTGGCCGAGGGCCACTCCATCGACGTGACCACGGGAGTCTGACGCCATGGCACTGAAGACATTCAAGCCGACGACTCCGGGCCGCCGCCAGCTGGTGCAGGTGGATCGCTCGGAATTGTGGGCCGGCAAGCCGGAAAAGGCGCTGACCGAGGGTCTGCGCTCGAAGGGCGGCCGCAACAACACCGGTCGCATCACCATGCGCTGGCGTGGTGGCGGGCATAAGCGCCGCTATCGCCTGATCGACTTCAAGCGTAACAAGTTCGACATGCCGGCGACGGTGGAGCGGCTGGAATACGATCCCAACCGCACCGCCTTCATCGCCCTGGTGTCGTATGCCGACGGCGAGAAGCGCTACATCATCGCGCCGCAGCGTCTGGCGGTGGGCGATCAGGTGGTCGCCAGCGAGAAGGCCGACATCAAGCCCGGCAACGCCATGCCGCTGAAGAACATTCCGGTCGGCACCGTCGTGCACAACGTCGAGCTGAAGCAGGGTAAGGGCGGCCAGATGGCCCGCTCCGCCGGCACCTACGTCCAGTTGGTCGGCAAGGACCAGGGCTACGCCCAGCTCCGCCTGTCGTCCGGCGAGCTGCGCATGGTCCGGGGCGAGTGCATGGCCACCATCGGCGCCGTGTCCAACCCCGACCAGCAGAACGTCTCGCTGGGCAAGGCCGGCCGTTCGGTGTGGCTGGGCCGTCGTCCCAGTGTTCGCGGCGTCGCCATGAACCCGATCGACCACCCGCACGGCGGCGGCGAAGGCCGCACCTCGGGCGGCCGCCATCCGGTCACTCCGTGGGGCAAGCCGACCAAGGGCAAGAAGACTCGCAGCAACAAGAAGACGGACCGGCTGATCATGCGCCGCCGTCAGAGCCAGTAGGAGGAGCGAGAATATGGCTCGTTCCGTTTGGAAGGGTCCCTTCGTCGACGGTTACATGCTGGGAAAGGCCGACAAGGCCCGCGCCAGTGGCCGCAACGAGGTCATCAAGATCTGGTCGCGTCGTTCGACCATCCTGCCGCAGTTCGTCGGCCTGACCTTTGGCGTCTACAACGGCCAGAAGTTCATCCCCGTGCTGGTGACCGAGAACATGGTCGGTCACAAGTTCGGTGAGTTCTCGCCGACCCGGACGTTCTACGGCCATGCCGTCGACAAGAAGGCGAAGAGGAAGTAGCCATGGGCAAGAAATCCGCAGAGCGGGTCCTGGCGGACACCGAGGCCAAGGCCTTCGCGTCGACCATCCGCACCAGCCCCCGCAAGCTCAACCTGGTTGCCGAGAGCATCCGCGGCCTGAAGGCCGAGGTGGCGCTGAACGCGCTCACCTTCTCCAAGCGGCGCATCGCCGTCGAGGTCCGGAAGGTGCTGCAATCGGCCATCGCCAACGCCGAGAACAACCACCAGCTGGACGTCGACCGGCTGTATGTTGCCGAAGCCCATGTGGGCAAGGCCATGGTGATGAAGCGCTGGGCGTCGCGTGCCCGTGGCCGGTCCACCCGCATCGAGAAGCCGTTCAGCAATCTGACCGTCATCGTGCGCGAACGCGCCGAAGCGGCGGGGGAGTAACCAGATGGGTCAGAAAGTCAATCCGATCGGCCTTCGCGTCGGTATCAACCGGACCTGGGATTCCCGCTGGTTCGCCGACGAGAGCTACGCCAAGCTGCTGCATCAGGACCTGAAGCTCAGGAAGTACCTGCGCGAGAAGCTGGCCCAGGCCGGCGTGTCGCGCGTGGTCATCGAACGGCCGGCCAAGAAGGCCCGCATCACCATCCATACCGCCCGTCCGGGCGTGGTGATCGGCAAGAAGGGCGCCGACATCGAGGTGCTCCGCAAGGAGCTGTCCAAGATGACCGGCGCCGAGGTTCACCTGAACATCGTCGAGATCAGGAAGCCGGAACTGGACGCCCAGCTGGTGGCCGAGTCCATCGCCCAGCAGCTGGAACGCCGCGTCGCCTTCCGCCGCGCCATGAAGCGCGCCGTGCAGTCGGCCATGCGCCTCGGCGCCCAGGGCATCCGGATCAATTGCTCCGGCCGTCTGGGCGGCGCCGAGATCGCCCGCATGGAGTGGTACCGCGAAGGCCGGGTGCCGCTGCACACGCTGCGCGCCGATGTCGATTACGGTGTCGGCACCGCCAAGACCACCTATGGCACCTGCGGCGTCAAGGTTTGGGTGTTCAAGGGCGAGATTCTCGCCCATGACCCCATGGCTCAGGACAAGCGCGCCGCGGGCGAGACCGCCCCGGCGGGCCGCTGATCGAGAGGGTTTGAGAGATGCTTTCGCCCAAGCGTACCAAATATCGTAAGGCTCACAAGGGCCGGATCAAGGGTGAGACCAAGGGTGGCTCGGCCTTGAACTTCGGCGCCTATGGCCTCAAGGCCCTGGAGCCCGAGCGCATCACCGCCCGTCAGATCGAGGCCGCCCGGCGTGCCCTGACCCGCCACATGAAGCGTCAGGGCCGCGTCTGGATCCGGATTTTCCCGGACCTGCCGGTCTCCAGCAAGCCCGCCGAAGTCCGCATGGGCTCGGGCAAGGGTGCGCCGGAATTCTGGGTGGCCCGCGTCGCTCCCGGCCGCATCCTGTTCGAGGTCGAGGGCGTGTCGGAAGAGATCGCCCGTCATGGTTTTGCCCTGGCCGCCGCCAAGCTGCCGATCAAGACCAAGTTCGTCAGCCGTATCGGGGAGATCTGAGCCATGGCCACCAAGGCTGCCGATCTGCGCCAGAAGACTTCGGACCAGCTCAAGGAGCGGGTTCTGGAGTTGAAGAAGGAGCAGTTCAACCTTCGCTTCCAGAAGGCCTCGGGCCAGCTGGAGAACACGTCCCGGGTGCGTGCGGTGCGTCGCGAGATCGCGACCATCAAGACGCTGCTCGGCCAGCGCGCCGCAAGCGCGTCCTAAGGAGATCACGCGACATGCCGAAGCGCATTCTTCAAGGGGTGGTCACCAGCGACAAGATGGACAAGACCGTGGTGGTCCGCGTCGAACGGCGCGTGATGCACCCGATCTACAAGAAGTTCATCCGTCGTTCCAAGAAGTACCACGCCCACGACGAGAACAACACCTTCAAGGCCGGCGACACCATTCGCATCCGCGAGTGCCGTCCGCTGTCGAAGACCAAGTGCTGGGAAGTGATCGTCGAGCCGCAGGCTTGACGGGCGCTGAACTGGGATAAGGAAGACGCAACATGATCCAGATGCAAACCAACCTGGACGTCGCCGATAATTCGGGAGCCCGCCGGGTGCAGTGCATCAAGGTGCTGGGCGGCTCGCACCGCACCATCGCCACGGTGGGCGACGTCATCGTCGTCTCCATCAAGGAAGCCATTCCGCGCGGCCGCGTGAAGAAGGGTGACGTGCATCGCGCCGTCATCGTTCGCACCGCCAAGGAAATCCGTCGCGCCGACGGTTCGGCCATCCGCTTCGACACCAACGCCGCCGTGCTGATCAACAAGCAGGGCGAGCCCATCGGCACCCGTATCTTCGGGCCGGTCACCCGTGAGCTTCGCGGCAAGAAGTTCATGAAGATCATCTCGCTGGCTCCGGAGGTGCTCTAAATGGCTTCCCTCAACGTGAAGAAGGGTGATCGCGTCGTCGTGCTCGCCGGCAAGGACAAGGGCAAGAAGGGCGAAGTCCTTTCCGCCAGCCCCAAGGAGCAGCGCGTCGTCGTCCAGGGCGTCAACATGGTGAAGCGCCATACCCGCCCGTCCGCCACCCAGCAGGGCGGCATCGTGGAGAAGGAGGCGCCGATTCACGTCTCCAACGTCGCCCACGAAGACCCCAAGGACGGCAAGCCGACCCGCATCGGTCACAAGATTCTCGAAGACGGCCGCAAGGTGCGCATCGCGCGCCGCTCCGGCGAAGTCATCGACCGGTAAGGGCGAAAGGACAGCACGATGGCACGCTTGCGCAAGCATTATGAAACCGTCATCAAGCCGGCGCTGCAAAAGGAGTTCGACTACGCGAACCCGATGCAGGTGCCCAAGCTTGAGAAGATCGTCATCAACATGGGCGTCGGTGAAGCCGCCCAGGATGCCAAGAAGATCGAATCGGCGGTCGCCGAGTTGACCCTGATCGCCGGCCAGAAGCCGGTGGTGACCCGGGCCAAGACCTCCATCGCCCAGTTCAAGCTGCGCGAAGGCCAGGTGGTGGGCTGCAAGGTCACCCTGCGGTCGGATCGTATGTACGAGTTCCTCGACAGGCTGATCAACATCGCCCTGCCGCGCGTCCGCGACTTCCGCGGCGTGCCGGCCAAGAGCTTCGACGGTCGCGGCAATTACTCGCTGGGACTGAAGGAGCAGCTCATTTTCCCGGAAATCGACTACGACAAGGTCGAGACCACGCGGGGAATGGACATCATCTTCGTCACGACCGCCGACACCAATGAGGAGGCCAAGGCGCTCCTCAAGGGTTTCGACATGCCGTTCGTGGCCTGAGTGGAGTTATAGGCAATGTCTAAGATCAGCTCCGTCGAGAACAACAAGAAGCGCGAGCGCCTGGCGAAGCAGTTCGCCAACCGCCGCGCCAAGTTGAAGGCGGTCGCCAACAACCGGGAAGCCAGCCCCGAGGAGCGCTTCGAGGCGACCCTCAAGCTGGCCGAGCTGCCCCGCAATTCGTCCAAGGTTCGCGTGCGCCTGCGCTGCGAGCTGACCGGTCGTCCGCGCGGCAACTACCGCAAGTTCAAGCTGTGCCGGAACAAGCTTCGCGAGCTCGCCTCGCAGGGCCAGATTCCCGGCATGACCAAGTCCAGCTGGTAAGGGAGGGCTCAGTCCATGTCCATGACCGATCCTCTCGCCGATATGATCACCCGCATCCGCAACGGACAGCGGGCGAACAAGGCCACCGTCAAGTCCCCGGCCTCCAGCCTTCGCGCCAATGTGCTCGAAGTGCTGAAGCGCGAGGGCTACATCCGCGGCTACAACCGCGTCGATGTCCGCGCCGGCATCGCCGAGTTCAATATCGAGCTCAAGTATCATGAGGGCCAGCCGGTGATCCGCGAGATTTCGCGCGTCTCCACCCCGGGCCGTCGCGTCTATTCCAAGATCGCCGACCTTCGCCGCGTCGCCAACGGGTTGGGGATCACCATCCTCTCGACCCCGAGGGGCGTCATGTCCGACACTGAGGCTCGCGCCCAGAATGTCGGCGGCGAAGTCCTCTGCGAAGTGTTCTGAGGAGGGCTCTCACATGTCGCGAGTCGGCAAATATCCCGTCTCGGTGCCGTCGGGGGTCACCGTCCAGATTTCCGGTCCCGATATCACCGTCAAGGGCAAGCTGGGCGAATCCCAGCTCACCGCCAGGGACTGCGTCGAGGTCAGCCTCGATGGCAGCCAGCTGTGGGTGAAGCCCAAGAACGAAACCAAGGAAGCCCGCATGATGTGGGGCACCACCCGTGCCCTGCTGAACAACATGGTCAAGGGTGTGTCTGACGGCTTCACCATCAACCTCGAAATCAACGGCGTCGGCTATCGCGCCGCCGTGGATGGCAAGGTGCTGAAGCTGCAACTCGGCTACTCGCACGATATCGAGTTCCCGATCCCGGACGACATCTCCATGAAGTGCGACAAGCCCACCGCCATCTCGATTTCCGGCCGCGACCGTCAGCGCGTCGGCCAGATCGCGGCGGAGATTCGCTCGTTCCGCGGTCCCGAACCCTACAAGGGCAAGGGCATCAAGTACGAAACCGAGACTATCCTCCGCAAGGAAGGTAAGAAGAAGTAAAGGGTACCGCCATGATGACGCCGAAGGATCTATTCGAGCGCCGCAAGCGGCGCACCCGTCAGAGCATCAAACAGAAGAGCCATGGCCGTCTGCGGCTGTCGGTCTTCCGCTCTGGCAAGAACATCTATGTCCAGGTGATCGACGACAGCAAGGGCGTCACCCTTGTCGCCGCCTCCACCCTGGACAAGGAACTGAAGGGCGACCTGAAGACCGGCGCCGACAAGACGGCCGCGGCCGCCGTCGGCAAGCTGATCGCCGAGCGGGCCAAGGCGGCCGGCATCACCGATGTGGTGTTCGACCGTGGCGGCTACATCTATCACGGCCGGGTCAAGGCCCTGGCCGACGCTGCCCGCGAAGGCGGCCTGTCTTTCTGAGGATGATGAGCAATGGCACGTACTCCCACCACTAGTGATCGGCCCGAGCGGGGCCGCGGCGGCGAGCGCAGCGACCGCGGCCGTGGTCGCGGCGGCGAGCAGACCCCGCGCGAGCGCGAGGAATCGGAATTCGTCGACAAGCTGGTGCACATCAACCGCGTCGCCAAGGTGGTGAAGGGTGGCCGTCGCTTCGCCTTCGCCGCCCTGGTCGTGGTCGGTGACGCCAAGGGGCGCGTCGGCTTCGGCTCCGGCAAGGCCCGCGAGGTTCCCGAGGCCATCCGCAAGGCCACCGAGCAGGCCAAGCGCAACATGGTCAAGATCGCGCTCCGCGAGGGTCGCACCCTTCATCATGACGCCTTCGGCCGCTTTGGCGCCGGCCGCGTCGTGCTGCGCGCCGCCCCGGCCGGTACCGGCATCATCGCCGGCGGCCCGATGCGCGCCGTGTTCGAGACCATGGGCGTGCAGGACGTCGTGGCCAAGTGCCTCGGCACCTCCAACCCGCACAACATGATCAAGGCGACCTTCGCCGCTCTGGTCAACCTGGCGTCGCCGCGCTCGGTTGCCGCCAAGCGCGGCAAGAAGGTCGGCGAGATCATCGGCCGTCGCGACGGAGCCGCCGCCGCGGCCGCCGCCGGCGCTTGAGGAGGGTTCGACCAATGGCCGCCAAGAACAAGACCGCCACCAAGACCACCGTCAAGGTTACCCAGGTGGGCAGCCCCATCGGCCGCCCGGCCGATCAGCGCGCCACCCTGGTTGGGCTGGGCCTCAACAAGATGCGCCGCACCCGCGAACTGGAGGATACTCCGGCGGTGCGCGGCATGATCGCCAAGGTCCGGCACCTGATTCAGGTGGAAGAATAGGATTTCCGGATGTTCGGGGGCCGTCGGCCCCCGGATTTCGGTCATGAGGACGAAAAGAAATGAAGCTGAACGAACTTCGCGACAATGACGGCGCGCGCTACAAGGCCAAGCGAGTCGGCCGCGGCATCGGTTCCGGCAAGGGCAAGACCTCGGGATCGGGCGTCAAGGGCCAGAGCTCGCGTACCGGCGTGGCCATCAACGGCTTCGAAGGCGGCCAGATGCCCATCTACCGCCGTCTTCCCAAGCGGGGCTTCAACGTCCCGTTCCCCAACGAGTATTCCGAGATCAATCTCGGCCGCCTGCAAAAGGCCATCGACGAGAAGCGCGTCGATGCCGGCAAGCCGATCAATGCCGACGTGCTTCAGGCCGCCGGCCTGATCGGCAAGATTCATGACGGGGTGCGCCTGCTGGCGCGCGGCGAGCTGACCGCCAAGATCACCATCGAGGTGGTGGGCGCGTCCAAGGCCGCCATCGCCGCCGTCGAGAAGGCGGGCGGCGCGGTCAATATCCTCGCGCCCAAGGCCATCCCGGCCGAAGGCTGACGATCACGCCCCTCGGGGCACGACCTTCGGGGCGTCGATCGTCCGAGTAGAGTCGGGCGTGATTTGGGTCGTTTGACCTGAATCACGTCCCGTCGTCAGGAATTGCGGCACCGTCTCCGGCGATACCGTTCGGGACCAACGCCGCTGAAACCCGGAGTAAGGCATGGCCTCCGCTGCCGAGCAGCTTGCCGCGAACTTCAACTTTGGCGTGATCGCCAAGGCGACGGACCTCAAGAAGAGGATCTGGTTCACGCTGGGCGCCCTCATCATCTACCGCCTGGGAACCTGGATTCCCCTGCCCGGCGTCGATCCCCAGGTGCTGGGCGACCTGTTCAAGCAGTCGGGCAGCGGCATGCTGGGCATGTTCGACATGCTGGCCGGCGGCGCGCTCTCGCGCATGACCATCTTCGCGCTCAACATCATGCCCTACATTTCGGCCTCCATCATCCTTCAGCTGATGACCTCGGTGGTTCCCACCCTTGAGGCCATCAAGAAGGAGGGCGAGGCCGGCCGCAAGAAGATCAACCAGTACACCCGCTATCTCACCGTCGCCATCGCCCTGCTCCAGGCCTTCGGCATCGCCGTCGGGCTGGAGAGCATGACCTCGTCCCGCGGTTCGGCGGTGATGATGGACAACCACATGCTGTTCCGCTTCACCACCGTGGTGACCCTGACCGGCGGAACCCTGTTCCTGATGTGGCTGGGCGAGCAGATCACGGCGCGCGGCATCGGCCAGGGTATTTCCATGATCATCATGGCCGGCATCGTCGCCGAGCTGCCCTCGGCCATCAGCAACACCCTGGAACTGGGCCGCACCGGCGCCCTGCCGGCGCTGGTCATCATCCTGATCCTGGTGATGAGCGTGGCGGTGATCGCCTTCATCGTCTACATGGAACGCGCCCAGCGCCGCATCATCGTCCAGTATCCCAAGCGCCAGGTTGGCAACAAGATGTTCGGCGGCGAATCCTCGCATCTGCCGCTGAAGGTCAACACCGCCGGCGTGATTCCGCCGATCTTCGCCAGTTCGATCCTGCTGATGCCGGTGACCATCGCCCAGTTCGCCTCCCAGGGTGGCGGCGGCGGCGACTGGATGACCAGCTTCACCGCGCTGATGGGACGGGGACAGCCGCTCTACATCGCGACGTACCTGGCCTTCATCGTGTTCTTTTCCTTCTTCTATACCGCCGTGGTGTTCAATCCGGCCGATACCGCCGAGAATCTGAAGAAGTACGGGGGCTTCATCCCCGGCATCCGGCCCGGAAAGAATACCGCCGACTACCTCGATTTCGTCCTGACCCGCCTGACGGTGGTGGGAGCGGCCTACCTATCCGCGCTTTCGATCCTGCCCGAACTGCTGATCGCCAAATGGTCGGTTCCCTTCTATTTTGGTGGCACCAGCCTACTGATCGTCGTGACGGTGACCTTGGATACCGTGGCGCAGATTCAGTCGCATCTTCTGGCCCATCAATACGAGGGACTCATCAAGAAGTCCCGTCTCAGAGGGCGCCGGTAGGCACGTCGAAGGAGAAAGGGAGACCCGATGAATCTCGTTCTGTTGGGACCGCCGGGCGGCGGCAAGGGAACCCAGGCGAAACGGTTGCAGGAGAAGTACGGCCTGGTTCAACTGTCCACCGGCGACATGCTGCGCGCCGCCGTCGCCTCGGGGTCCGAGGTGGGCCGGCGGGCGAAAGCGGTGATGGATGCTGGCCAACTGGTGTCCGACGAGATCGTCATCGCCATCATCGACGAGCGGCTGGATCAGCCCGACCTCGCCAAGGGCGCCATCTTCGACGGCTTTCCCCGCACCGTCGCCCAGGCCGAGGCGCTGGACGCCATGATGGAACGCAAGGGCAAGAAGCTGGATTTCGCCATCGAGATCCGGGTGCCCGACGCCTACATCGTCGAACGCATCACCGGCCGCTTCACCTGCGGCAAGTGCGGCGCCGGCTATCACGACACGTTCCAGCAGCCCAAGATTGCCGGAACCTGCGATTCCTGCGGTTCGTCCGAGTTCGTGCGGCGCCCCGACGACAACGTCGAGACGGTGACCAAGCGGCTCGAGGCCTACCATGCCCAGACCGCCCCGCTGCTGCCCTATTACGACAAACGGGGCGCGCTGAAGCTGGTGGACGGCACCATGGACATCGCCGAGGTCACCAGGGCGCTGGAAGCCGTGGTGGATTCGGCCGGTTAGGACGGCGACGACAGAATCATGGGGTGAAACGGTTGACTCTCGACCGAATCACCCTATAATCCCGCACCTTCGGTTTCCCCCGTCATGGGCGAGACCTGGAGTTGTGTTTTTCGGTAATGGCTCCGGGCGCATCGTGGCGCGGACTTTTTTGGTGAAGGAGTAACCAGCTTTGGCTCGTATCGCTGGCGTCAATATTCCGACGAACAAGCGCGTGATGATCGCGCTGACCTACATTCACGGCATCGGCCGCGCCAAGGCGCAGGAGATCACCAGCAAGCTGGGCATCCCCGTGGAGCGGCGCGTCAATCAGCTGACCGATGACGAGGTGCTGCGCATTCGTGAGCTGATCGACCGCGACTATCAGGTCGAGGGCGATCTGCGCCGCAGCGTCGCCATGCACATCAAGCGGCTGATGGACCTGGGCTGCTATCGCGGCCTGCGGCATCGCCGCGGCCTGCCGGTGCGCGGCCAGCGGACCCACACCAACGCCCGTACCCGCAAGGGTCCGGCGAAGCCGATTGCCGGCAAGAAGAAAGTTACCAAGTAAGGAATACCTCAGATGGCAAAGCCTGCTGCTGCCGCGCGTCCCCGTCGCCGCGAGCGCAAGAACATCACTTCGGGCGTGGCGCATGTGAACGCCACGTTCAACAACACCATGATCACCATCACCGACGCCCAGGGCAACACCATCTCCTGGTCCTCGGCCGGTGTGCAGGGCTTCAAGGGCTCGCGCAAGTCCACTCCCTACGCGGCCCAGGTGGCGGCGGAGGATGCGGGCCGCAAGGCTTCCGAGCACGGCATGCGCACCCTGGAGGTCGAGGTGAAGGGCCCCGGCGCCGGTCGCGAATCGGCGTTGCGCGCGTTGCAGGCTGTCGGTTTCCAGATCACCTCGATCCGCGACGTCACGCCGATCCCGCACAACGGGTGCCGGCCGCGCAAGCGCCGTCGCGTCTGATCGGGTTTCTCCTCGGGATCTCGGCCGGCCGCCAACCTTCTCGCAGAGAGGAGGTTCGGCGGTACGGCCGTTCCCGGTTTTCGTTTGTTCCTAGCATGAGGTCACGCTCGTGATTCAAAAGAACTGGCAGGAACTGATTAAGCCCAACAAGCTCCATGTGGAGCCCGGGCCCGATCCGCTGCGCATTGCCACCGCAGTCGCCGAACCGCTTGAGCGCGGCTTTGGCATGACGCTCGGCAACTCGCTCCGCCGAGTGCTGCTGTCCTCGTTGCAGGGGGCCGCCGTCACCGCCATCCAGATCGAGGGCGTGCTGCACGAATTCTCGTCGATCCCCGGCGTGCGGGAAGATGTCACCGACATCATCCTCAACATCAAGACCATGGGCCTGCGCATGCACGGCGAAGGGCCGAAGCGCATGCATCTGCGCGCCGTCGGTCCCGGCGAGGTCACCGCCGGCCTGATCGAGGCCGGTCACGACATCGAGATCATGGACCCCGATCTGGTGCTGTGCACCCTGGACGAGGGCGCCAAGCTGAACATCGAATTCACGGTCGAGACCGGCAAGGGCTATGTGCCCGCGTCGCAGAACCGCCCCGAGGATTCGCCGATCGGCCTGATCCCCATCGACGCCATCTTCTCGCCGGTGCGCAAGGTCGCCTACAAGGTCGAGAACACCCGCGTCGGGCAGGTCACCGATTACGACAAGCTGTCCATGAGCATCGAGACCAACGGCGCCGTCACCCCGGACGATGCGGTGGCCCTGGCCGCCCGCATCCTTCAGGATCAGTTGCAGCTGTTCATCAACTTCGACGAACCGACCACCGTGGTCGAGGAAGAGAAGAAGGACGAACTGCCGTTCAACAAGAACCTGCTGCGCAAGGTCGACGAGCTTGAGCTTTCGGTCCGTTCGGCCAACTGCCTCAAGAACGACAACATCATCTATATCGGCGATCTGGTCCAGAAGACCGAGGCCGAGATGCTCCGCACTCCCAATTTCGGCCGCAAGTCGCTGAACGAGATCAAGGAAGTGCTGGCGCAGATGGGGCTCCATCTCGGCATGGAAATTCCCAACTGGCCGCCGGAGAATATCGAGGAGCTCGCCAAGAAGCTGGAAGAGCCTTACTGATATCTGATCGGTGCGACGCTGGCCGCCCCACCAAGCCCCAGCGTCGCGCCGACAGTATTTCCACAGGACCATTCCGGTCCGCCCGCGCCGTGCTCTCCCCCAAGGGGGTGGCGGCGACGGCAGCACAATCGGTCTCGCCCGGCGAGGCCAAGCGACGAGGAGATGTTTCATGCGTCATGGTATGTCCGGCCGCAAGCTCAACCGCGACAAGTCGGCCCGCAAGGCTCTGTTCGTCAGCCTGGCCAACGCCCTGCTGAAGCACGAGCAGATCAAGACCACCCTGCCCAAGGCCAAGGACCTGCGCCCGATCGCCGAGAAGCTGATCACGCTGGGCAAGCGCGGCGACCTGCACGCCCGCCGTCAGGCCTATGCCTTCCTGCGCGACGACAAGGTGGTGGCCAAGCTGTTCGCCGTGCTGGGCGAGCGCTACAAGGGTCGCCAGGGCGGCTATTGCCGGGTCCTGAAGGCCGGTTTCCGCTATGGCGATTGCGCTCCCATGGCCTTCATCGAACTGGTGGATCGCGATCCGGCCGCCAAGGGCCTGGATTCCGGTCCGACCGCCGACAAGAGCGCCGATTCCGACGAGTAACCGGTTCCGCGCCAACAGCGACCGAAGGGCTGTTCCCACGGGAACAGCCCTTTTTGCATGCTCACCCCGCAGCGATGCTGCCGTCCTTGCGGCGGCTGACCTGCAACTGTCCGTCCCGGCCCTTGACATAGGTGGTCTTGCCCACCGCCAGATTGTCGAGAATGGTCACCAGGGCGCGGGGAATGGCGGCGAATTCCCTCGCTCCCCTGGCCGTGGCGTTGTAGGTGGCGATGGCGGCGCGAACCATGTCCCGCGTCATCGGCTTGCCGTCGTTTCCGATCATGGCGCCTCCCTGTCGAGACGCATCATAACGGCGGAAGCCTAGAACAGCTCGATGTCGTCGGAGAGCCCGCCAATGACGATGACCTCGGTCTCATGGTGGCCGTACTGGGCCAGGACCTGGAAGCTGGGGCAGTCATCCGCGATCTTCCGGGCGAGTTCCACGATATACATGGAATCCCTCGCGGCGAGGAAGCTCTTTCGCTTGGGGCTCGGTCCAAGGGAAATGGTCAGGGACATGATGGCGGCTCCCACATGATCGGCGCCCGCACGGGCGATATGGGGGAAACCATATCCGGAATATGCAACCCGAATACGGGATGCGTTTAAATGAAGTATGAATTCTCGCGATTTAAGACGCCAGGTCGCCCAGGCCACCGCTGAGACGACGCCCGGCTTCCCCCTCCACCTTACGGAGGAGGGGGAAGCCGGCCCCCCTCTACTTCTTGAGGAAGTCGCGGGCCAGAACCTCGGCGATCTGCACCGCGTTCAGCGCCGCGCCCTTGCGCAGGTTGTCGGCGACGCACCAGAACGACAGGCCGTTCTTGACGGTCGGGTCCTTGCGGATGCGGCTGATATAGACCGCGTCCTCGCCGGTGGTCTCCAGCGGCGTGATCTGGCCGCCGGGCTCGCGCTTGTCCATCACGATGACGCCGGGAGCGTTGCGCAGGGCCTCGGTGGCGTCCTCGACGCTGACCGGCCGGGTGAACTCGACGTTGACCGCCTCGGAATGGCTGACGAACACCGGCACGCGGACGCAGGTGGCGTGGACCTCGATGCCGGCATCGAGGATCTTCTTGGTCTCCACCACCATCTTCCACTCTTCCTTGGTCGAGCCGTCCTCCATGAAGACGTCGATCTGCGGAATCAGGTTGAAGGCGATCTGCTTGGCGAATTTCTGTGGCGTGATGGCGTCGTTGACGAACACGGCGCGCGACTGCTCGAACAGTTCGTCCATGCCTTCCTTGCCGGCGCCCGACACCGACTGGTAGGTGGAGACCACCACCCGCTTGATCTTGCCCAGCGCATGCAGCGGTTTCAGCGCCACCACCATCTGGATGGTCGAGCAATTGGGATTGGCGATGATGCCCTTCTTCTTGTAGCCGGCGATGGCCTCGGGATTGACCTCGGGCACCACCAGCGGAACGTCGGGGTCCATGCGGAAGTGCGAGGTGTTGTCGATGACGACGCAGCCGGCGGCGGCGGCGCGCGGACTGTGCTGGGCCGAAACCTTGGCGCCCGGCGACGACAGGGCGATGTCCCAGCCGGTAAAGTCGAACTTCGCCAGATCCTGGCTTTTCAGAACGGTCTTGTCACCGAACGAAATCTCGCGTCCCACCGAGCGTTCGCTGGCCAGGGCGACGATGTCGTCCACCGGAAAATTGCGCTCCGCCAGGGTCTTCAGCATCTCGCGACCGACATTGCCGGTGGCGCCGATCACAGCAACCTTGTAGCCCATAGTCTGTTTCTCCGTTTCGAACCCTTGGTTCCCCTGGTGGCGCTTGTCGTGACGCGAAAAGGCCCGCGGGGTGCTGTCCGCGGGCCTTTTTCGTGTGTTCGTGACGAACCGGCCCGCTCAAGCGGTCTTGGTGGCGCCGGTTTTGGTAGTGACGACGGACTCCGTCGCCGGGATCTGGTCCCGGACGGCAAGGCTGTTCGCGGCGACTGCGCAACCCGGCATGGCGTCCTCCATCGGAAGGCCATGCTTTACCGGAACCCATGCCTGGGCGCAAGCGCAAAGGATCGGGGCGAAGCCTACTTTCCCTTCTTCTCCTTCTTGACCTTGCCGAGGGCGGTTTCCAGCGCGTCGGCGACGGTGCGCATCACCTTGACCCGGGCGAAGGACTTGGAATTGGCCTCGATCAGGGTCCACGGGGCGTTGCGGGTGGAGGTGCGTTCCACCATGTCGTTGACCGCCTGTTCGTACAAATCCCATTTCTCGCGATTGCGCCAGTCCTCGTCGGTCAGCTTCCATTTCTTGTATTCGATCTCGCCCCTGGCGGTGAACCGGGCCAACTGCTCCTCCGAGGTGATGTGAAGCCAGAACTTGCACATGACGATGCCATGGCCGGTCAACTGCTCCTCGAAATCGTTGATCTCGCCATAGGCGCGGCGCCAGGCCTCGTCCGAGCAGAACCCCTCGACCCGCTCCACCAGCACGCGGCCATACCACGAGCGGTCGAACACGGTGACGCGGCCGGCCCGCGCGATATGGCGCCAGAACCGCCACAGGTAATGCTGGGCGCGCTCCTCCTCGGTGGGGGCGGCGATGGGAATCACCTGATAGTCGCGCGCGTTCAGCGCGTTGGTCAGGCGGCGGATGGTGCCGCCCTTGCCGGCGGCGTCCCAGCCCTCGAACACCAGGGCGGTGGAAACGCCCCGTTCCTTGGCGACGCGGTAGAGATGGGCGAGACGGGCGCGCTGTTCCTGGACCGCCTGGTTGTATTCAGCCCCCTCCAGGGTCTGGGACATGTCCAGCGACGACAGGATCGAGGGCTGGGAGGCAAGCGCCGCCGGCCCCCCGACCTTGGACTTGGCCGCCTTGCCCTTGATCTCGGCGTTGACCTTCCTCACCGTCTCGCGGTTGGACAGGTGCTTGGTGATGGCATCCTTCAGCGCCTGGAGCACCACGGCGGAGCGATAGCGGGAATCGGCACCCTCGACGATCTGCCAGGGGGCGTGGCCCTTGCTGGTATGCATGATCATCCGCTCGGCGGCGGCGACGAACTTGTCGTAGAGACCGAAATGCTCCCAATCGGTGGCGGTGACCTGCCAGGCGGTCAGCGGGTCCTTCTCCAGCCCCTTGAGCCGCTTCTTCTGGGCCTTTTCCGACAGATGCATCCAGAACTTGAGGATCAGGGCGCCCTCATCGGCCAGGGCTTTCTCGAAATGGACGATTCGCTCCAGTTTCTCGTCCAGTTCGGCCACGGTGGTCACGCCATGGACCCGGTCGACCAGCGGCGCGTGGTACCACGACGACAGGAACAGCCCAACCTTGCCCTTGGGCGGCAGGTCGCGCCAATAGCGCCAGTATTCCGGCCGTTCCCTCTCCTCGTCCGAGGGCTTGCCATAGGCCCTGGTGACGATCCAGCGCGGGTCCATCCATTCGTTGATCAGATTGACCGTCTCGTTCTTGCCGGCGCCGTCGACGCCGGCGAAGACCACGATGACCGGAAAATCGGCCTGACGCAGCTGCTGCTGCAAATCCAGCAATTCGGTACGCAGGCCCGGCGCCATGGCGTCGAAATCCTCGCGCGAAATCTTGCGCCCCAGCTCAGCCGCCTCAAACATGCGCGATCCCCCCACGATAAAATCAACCCCAGGGATGGAGCCTAGGACGAAAGTGTGGAGTCGGCAAGGGCACTGCCGCAAGGCGCTGGTAGAATGAGCATGGGCCTGGAATGCGATTGCGATTATACTCTCATCCCGCGAGTCCCAATCCCAAGAGGTCCAAAAACGGTGTCCGGTGCCTTCGCCGCCAGGCGGATCAGGGTCTCCATCGCTCTCATCTGGGTCGCCCTGACCCTTCTGGCCGTCCATGTCTATATCGACCTCAACCGATCCTACCAGGATGCGCGGGAACGGGGCGTTCGGCTTGCCACCTCCTATGCGCGGCTGGTGGCCGAGCATGCCGCCGGAACCTTCGACCGCGCCGACCTGGTGCTGGAACGCGCCGTCCGCCTGCCCCAGCCGGAAGATCTGGCGTCGGCGCGGCGCCTGGATGACAGCCGCCGCGCCGGGATCGAGACCGGGTTGAAGGCCATTCAGGCCAAGGCCCCGGCCATCGTCTCCATGACCATGACCGATCACGACGGCTATGCCTTCGCCAACACCGTCGGCACCCCGCCCGGCGGCAATCTGGGTGATCGCGGCTATTTCCTGGCGCTGAAGGCGGGCGGGCCGGAACCGGCGGTGTCAGAGGTGGTCAAGGGCCGCATCTCCAACATCTGGGGCATCCAGGTGGCCCGGTCCATCCCGGTTCCAGGCGGCGGCTTCGGCGGCATGGTGGTCGCCAACGTGGGCATGACCAGCTACATGGAGGGGTTCTATGGCGGCCTGTCGCTGCCGCCGGGCAGCATCGTGTCGCTGCGCGACCTCCAGCACCGCCTGCTGGTCCGCCATCCGGTGCGCGAGGATCTGTTCGGAAAGGTGATCCCATCCGGTGAGTTCGCGCCCCTGTTCCAGGCCGGCGGCGACGAGGGAATCTTCGATAGGGTTTCCCCCATCGACGGAGTGATGCGGCTGGTCGCGGTCAAGAAGTTGGCCAAATACGACATCTACGCGGTGGTCGGAATTCCCGAGACCGAGGTGCTGGGAGCCTGGATGCAGTCTCGCGATCAGGCCATCGTCATCCTGGCCCTGGCCCTGGCGGTCGCCGTCGTCGCCACCCTGCTGTCCCATTGGAAAGGCAAGGTGGACACGACGCTGCGGACCCAGCTGTCGTTCCAGGACGCCCTGTTCGACACCCTGCCCATCCCCATTTTCACCCGCGACGCCGACGGCCGGTTCGCCACCTGCAACAAGGCCTACGAACGCTATTTCGGGACGCGGAGGGAGGATCTGATCGGCAAGACGGTCTATGACGTGTTTCCCGGCGAGCTGGCCGCCAATTATGACGCCGCGGACCGCGAGGTCCTGGACGGATCGGGCAACAAGACCTATGAGATCGCGGTGGTCGCCGCCGACGGCTCCACGCGCCAGGTGATCATCGACAAGGCCTGCTATCAGGGCGCCGACGGCAGGCCGGGGGGCATCGTCGCCACGGTGGTCGACATCACCGAGCGCGAAACCATGGAACGCGAGCTGTGGCGGCTGGCCACCACCGATCCCTTGACCGGCGTCGGCAACCGCCGCCACTTCCTGTCCATCGCCGAGGCCGAACTGGGCAAGGTCCATCGCCACGGCCGGCCGCTCAGCGTCGTCACCTTCGACATCGACTGGTTCAAGCAGATCAACGACCGCTTCGGCCATGGGGTCGGCGACGACGTCATCAAGGCGGTTGCCGGGGTCTGCACCGGCGTTTCGCGCGACATCGACGTGGTCGGACGCATGGGCGGCGAGGAATTCGCCATTCTGCTGCCGGAAACCGATCTGGCGGCGGCGATGGAGGTGGCCCGCCGCCTGCACGAGCGCATCGGCGACATCCATATCGCCACCGACAAGGGTGAACTCAGCGTCACCGCCAGTTTCGGCGTCACCCAGGTTCGTCCCGACGACGGCGACATCGACATCGCGCTGCGCCGCGCCGATCAGGCGCTGTACGAGGCCAAGGAAACCGGACGCGACAAGGTCGTGTTCCGCGATTGACCTTCCCGGCCCGGCTCCGCTACACCCAACGGGCAATGCGGGGGAGACGAGGTTGAGCGAGCGAGCGCCCGGCTTTTACGGCACCTATGCCAGCCACAAGGCCTATGCCACGCCCGAGATCGGGCCGAAGCAGATCCGGCGCTTCGATGCCGAGATCTGGCGGCCGGCCGGCTGCCGGCCGGCCATGTCGTTCCTGGAGATCGGCTGCGGCACCGGCGCCTTTCTGGCCTATCTGCGGGCCAAGGGGGTGACGCGGCTGCTGGGCATCGACCACGACCCCGCCCTGGCCGAGGTGATTCCGGCGGCGGCGCGGGGAGACTTCCTTTGCCGCGACGCCCACGAGGTCCTGACCGACACCGCGCTGGGGCCGTTCGACCGGGTGGTGCTGCTGGATGTGCTGGAGCATTTTTCGCCCGAGGAGGGACTGCATCTGTTGCAGGCGATCCGCGCCCGGCTGGCGCCCGGCGGGCGGGTGGTGATCAAGGTTCCCAATGCCGGCTGTCCGTGGGGGCTGCAATACCAGTTCGGCGACCTGACCCACCGCACCGCCTTTTCCCCCATCGCGCTGCGCCAGCTGGCCGACGCCGCCGGCTTTGCCCCGCCCATGATCCATGCCCAGCGGCAGGGATCGCGGCGGCGGCTGATCACCGATGCCGTGGTTCATCGCCTGCTGTCCTGGGCGCTGCTGAATCCGCCGGAATTCTGGAGCGCCAATCTCTACGCCGTGCTGGCGGCAAGGCCGTGATGCGCCGGGCCGCCCTGCTGATCCTGCCGGCGCTGTTCGTCCTGGTCCTGTTCGTCATGCGGGGCAGTTCGCTGCCGTTCTGGCAGGTGTTCAACCTGGACCCCGATTACTATTACCTGCTGAACGGCCTGAGGATGGTGGAAGGGCTGGCCCCCACCGACGTCAGCCATCCCGGCACCCCGGTCCAGGCCTTCATCGCCATGGTGCTGCGGCTGATGCATGCCGGCCAGCCCGCCGGCGCCATCGTCGAGGCGGTGCTGAACGACCCCGAGGCGCATCTGGTGGCGGTGACCACCGTGCTCTATCCGCTGGTCGGGCTTGCCCTGGCGGCGCTGGGGCACGGTTTCCTGGCGGCGACCGGACGGCTGGCCCCCGCCCTGCTGGCGCAATCGGCGCCGTTCCTGTCCATGATCATTCCCAAATTCGGGCTGCACCCCAAGCCCGAGCCGTTCCTGATCATCGCCGTCTGCCTGCTGGTCCTGGCGGCATTGCGGGCCGTCCGGGATGAATCCCCGACCGACCGCCGCGCCGGCTGGCTGGGGGCCGCCATCGGCTTCGGCGTCGCCTGCAAGGTGCAGTTCGCAGCCCTCGGCCTCGTGCCGCTGTTCCTGCTGAACCGCCGCCGGCTGTTCATCGTGCTGCCGCTGGCCACCATCGCCGGCTTCCTGGCGTTCACCTCCCCTGCCCTGCCGTCCCGCGACATCTGGTTCGACTGGATGGGCCGCATGATCCTCCACAGCGGCGCCTATGGCGCCGGCAGCGCCACGGTGATCGACGCCGGCCGCTATCCCAGGGCGGTGATCGGCCTGTTCGGGTCCAAGCTGATCTTCACCATCGTGTTCGCGCTGTCGCTGCTGACGCTGGCCGGCTATGCCCGCCTGCGCCGGCGCGGCCTGATCGGCCGCGACCGCCTGGCCCGCCTGCTGGCCGGCATCGTGCTGGCCCAATTGCTGACCGTGCTGCTGATCGCCAAGCAGGCCGCCGCCCATTACATGGTCCCGGCCCTGATGCTGACCGGCCCGGCCCTGGCGATCATCTGGGTGCTGTCGGGCAAGGTTTTCGCCGTCCGCGCCCACCGCCGCGCCTGGATCGGGGTGGGGGCGGTGCTGGCGTTGATCACCGCCCAGGCGGTGTGGAAGCAGAACGCCGAGCTGGCCCGCTGGACCCGCGACGCCCAGGCCTTCGACATGGGCCGGTTCAAGGCCTGCGCCAAGATCGACTACGATTCGTCGTCGTCGCTGCCCTACGCCTTCCTGCGCGGCGACCTCAACGCCCAGGGGCGCTATTCGCCCGGGCTGGCCCGGATCATGCCGGCCGACACCTTCGCCTGGTTCATCAACGACCATACATGGTGGAAACGCGGCTTCATGCAGTGGGACCGCCACCTGGACATCAAGGAGGTGGCCGCCGCCTGGCCCTGTCTGGTGTTCCGGGGCAATCAGCCCCACAACGCCTTGCCCATGGCCGCCGTGCAGATCCCCGGCTTTCGCCCCGACGACATCTGCGAGGTCGGCGAGGAAACCGTCTTCACCCGGGGCATAAAGTGCGACGGAACGCCTCCGGCGGCGCTTGCAAAATGATGGGAAGAGGCTAGCCTTCCAGCTTGATTGTTTTCGACCAGGGGGACCTCATGCTGGCCAAGGCCGTGACCATCGCCCAGCAGAAGGGCGGAGCGGGAAAGACCACCATCGCCGCCCAGCTTGCCGTCGCCTATGCCCGTGCCGGCATGCGGGTGGGACTGCTCGACATCGACCCCCAGGGCTCACTGGCGGCGTGGTACGAGGTCCGCAAGGCGCTGGTGGCCGAGGACGGTGCCGGCATCGCCTTCGTTCAGGCCTCGGGCTGGCGGCTGTCCACCGAGCTGGACCGGCTGCGGCGCAGCGTCGATCTGGTGCTGATCGACAGCCCGCCCCATGCCGAGACCGAGGTGCGGATCGCGGTGCGGGCCGCCGACCTGATCCTGGTGCCCATGCAGCCTTCGCCCATGGATCTGTGGGCCACCGGCCCCACCCTGGAGATGGCGCGCAAGGAGAAGTCTCCGGCCCTGATGGTGTTCAACCGCACGCCGGCCAAGGGAAAGCTGGTGGACGCGGTGCGCCGCAAGATCAGGGACGCCGAGATTCCTGTGGCGCAGACGGTGCTGGGCAACCGGGTCGCCTTCGCCGCCTCGATGATGGAGGGGGCGGGGGTCGTCGAAAGCAATCCGCGCCATGCCGCCACCAGGGAAATCAAGGCGCTGGCCGAGGAAATCGCCGCCAAGCTTGGACTGGGGTAGACGGAATGGATTACACTTACGGACTAGCCATCGGCTTCCACACCCTGGCGGCCACCGTCTGGGTCGGCGGCATGTTCTTCGCCCACATGATCCTGCGCCCCGCCCTGGCCGGCCTGGAACCGGCCCAGCGCCTGGGGGTGTGGCGGGAGGTGTTTCCCCGCTTCTTCCTGTGGGTGTGGCTCAGCATCGCCGCCCTGCTGGCGTCGGGATACGGGGTGCTGCTGGTGGGGTTCCGCGCCGGATTCGGCGGCGGTCCCAACCACGTCGACCTGATGCAGTTGACCGGCCTGGTGATGATGGCGCTGTACGTGCAGCTGTTCTTCGGTCCGTGGCGCGGCTTCAAGCGGGCCTTCGCCGAAGGCGACCTGGCCGCCGCCGCCGGGTATCAGACCCGCATCCGCCATATCGTCACCGTCAATCTGGCGCTGGGCATCGTCACCATCCTGATCGGGACGGTGGGCGCGCTGCTCGGAGCGTAGTTCTCTCGGGAGTGTTCTGATCGTGGACGCGAAGACGGATGTCGAGGTTCTCGCCAGGGAAACGGTGTTTCAGGGCTATTTCCGGGTGGACCGCTACCGGCTGCGCCACCGCACCTTCGCCGGCGGCTGGAGCGCCGAGATGGTGCGCGAAGTGTTCGAGCGCGGCCATGCCGTGGTGGTGCTGCTCTACGATCCCGACCGCGACGCGGTGGCGCTGATCGAACAGTTCCGCCCCGGCGCCTATGCCGCCGGCTGGCATCCGTGGCTGATCGAATGCGTCGCCGGCATCATCGAGGACGGCGAGGACCCCGACGACGTGGCGCGGCGCGAGACCGAGGAAGAAGCGGGAGCCGTACCGCTGGACATGATCCATATCGGCGACTATCTGGTCACCGCCGGCGGATCGTCGGAAAGCTGCAAGCTTTATTGCGCCCGGGTGGATTCGTCGGCCGTTTCCGGAATTCACGGCCTGGAGGACGAGGGCGAGGACATCCGCGTCCTGGTGGTCTCCAGCGCCGAGGCCCTGGCCATGGTGCGGGACGGCCGCATCAACAACGCCATGGCTGCCGTCGCCATCCAGTGGCTGGCCCTGGAAAAGGACGGGCTGCGGGCGCGCTGGCCGCGGGAGTGATTCAGCCGAACATCAGCCGGCAGGCGATCACCGCCGCCACCAGGGCGGCGAGGTCGGCCAGCAGGCCGACGGCGAGGGCGTGGCGGATGCGCCGGACCTGCACCGCTCCGAAATACACCGCCAGCACGTAGAAGGTGGTCTCGGTCGAGCCGTAGATGGTGCCCAGCAGGATGCCAAGATAACCGTCGAGACCGATGGCCGGGTCCTTCAGGCTGGCGGCCAGCAATCCGTACGAGCCCGAACCCGACAGGGTGCGCATGCCGGCCATCATCAGCGCCTCGGCCGGAACCCCCAGCGGCGCCGTCAGGCGTCCCAGCGGCTCCAGCAGCAGCGCCATGGCGCCCGAGGCCCGCAGCATGCCAATGGCCGCCAGGATCGCCACCAGATAGGGAATGATGCGGATCGCAACGGTGAAACCGTCCCTGGCGCCCTCGACGAAGGCTTCGTAAAGCCGTACCCGCCGGATCGCTCCGAACAGCAGCAACCCCGCCACCACCGCCGGCAGAATCCACGGGCCAAACGCCTTGCCGTGGATCACCAGGACCGGCAACAGCGCCAGCAGCACGCCCAGCACCGTCAGGCAGGGCCACAGCGCCCCCGGCTCGCCGCGCTCCACCACCGTCGGCGGTTCCGGCGACCACAGGCGCTGCATCGCCTTGGCGGCGACGACGGCGACGAGGGTGGCGGCGATGGTGGCGATCAGGGTCGGCGCCACCACGGCGGCCGGATCGGCCGAGCCCAGCGAGGCGCGCAGCGCGATGACGTTGGTGGGCAGCAAGGTGATGCCGGCGGTGTTGATGGCCAGGAACAGCACCTGGGCGTTGCTGGCGATGCCCTTGCGGCGGTTCAATTCCTCCAGATGCTCCATGGCGCGGATGCCGAACGGGGTGGCGGCGTTGCCGAGGCCCAGCAGATTGGCGGCGATGTTCATCACCATGGCGCCCATGGCGGGATGCCCGGCGGGAATGTCGGGAAACAGCCGCCGCAGCGCCGGCTCCAGCAGCCGCGCGATGGCGGAGAGCAGCCCCCCCTCCTCGGCGACCTTCATCACGCCGAGGAACAGCGCCATCACGCCCACCAGCCCCAGGGCCAGCGGCACCGCCCCGGCGGCGGATTCGATCATGGCCGCCGACAGGGCCTCCATGGCGCCGCCCCGGCCGGTCAGTTCGGCGAAGGCGGCGACGGCGAACGAGACCAGGATCAGGGCAAGAAAGACGATGTTCAAGCGGATGGTTCCGAACGTGACCGGCCGAGCCTACCAGAAGCCTTGGCGCGGCGCACCCGCCCGTCCGCCCCGCTCAGCACACGGAATGCGGCCAGGGCGGAATGTAGCCGTAGGACAGGTGACGGCCGTCGCGATGAAAGAAGCGGCCGTTGGGACCGCCCTCGGGATGCGACAGCAGGGCCAGGGCCATGGAGCACACGGCAAAGGCGCTGACCTCGGAGTTCCGGTTCATTTCGGTGCGGGCCTCGCCCGGATCGAGGATGTTGACCTGGATGTCCGCTTCCGGCAGGCGCACCGCCAGTTCCCCGGCCAGCGTCCCGCCCAGCCCGTTCACCGCCGCCTTGGTCATGGCGTAGACGCCGATGCCCGGAGGAAACCCCCAGGCGGCCTCGGACGAGAACAGAACCACCCGGCAGCGGTTCCGCCGCGCCATCAGCGGCACCGCCGCGCGGCAGCAATACGCCACCCCCAGGACATTGACGTCGAGCAGACGCCGCAGTTCGGCATCGTCCATCCCCAGCACCGACCCGGGATTGCCGGGCAGCGCCGCGCCGCAGGCCAGCCCGTCCAGCCGGCCGAATTCCCGGTCGATCGCCCCGACCGTCGCCGCGACCCGGTCCGGATCGGCCACGTCCAGCGGCGCCACCAGAATTCGCGCCTCTTCCGCCAGGGCGGCGATCTGCTCCGCCGCCTCGGCCAGGGGACCGGCCCGCCGGCCGGACAGGACCAGCCGGGCGCCGGCCAGGCCGAGAACCGTGGCGATGGCCCGGCCATAGCCGGTTCCGGCCCCAGTGATCCAGAAGACCTTGCCGCGCAGGGAATTCCAGCGTTCCGGCCGCAGGCCGAAGCGATGCAGCGGCGCTTGCCGAGGATCGCCGTGTTCGAGGATGAAGCCGCCGCCGGCATCCGGTCCGGTGGGCTCGGCCGGGGCCATTCCTTGCCCGGCGGCATCGAAGCCGGCATAGATTTCCAGGGCGCGGGCCACGTCGGCCGTCGCCACCGCCAGGACCTGGGGCGAGGCGGCGGCGCCGGCCAGGGCGATCTCGGCCAGCTTGCGGGCCCGTTCCGCCACCCCGTCCCGCCGCGACAATTCCCAGGTGGCCATGGCGCGTCTACCTGTTCCGCACGTCCCTGACCCGCACCGCCTTGCCGGTGGACCGGGGCAGTTCGCCGGGCAGGCGCATGATCACCTCGCAGGTGACGCCGATCAGCGACTTGATGTGATGGCGCAGTTGCTGGGCCAGGTGGGCGCGGTCGTCCTCGTTGGCCGGGGCCAGGGATTCGGTCTCCACCGTCAGGTGGTCCAGCGTGCCCTGCCGCGACAAGGTCAACTGGTATTGCGGCGCCACGCCGGGAAAGCCCACCAGCACCGCCTCGATCTGGCTGGGATAGACGTTGACGCCCCGGATGATCATCATGTCGTCGTTGCGGCCGGTGACCCGGCGGATGCGCAGATGGGTGCGGCCGCAGGCGCAGGGCTCGTCGGTGAGGCGGGTGATGTCGCGGGTGCGGTAGCGCACCATGGGCAGCGCCTGCTTGGTCAGCGTGGTGATGACCAGTTCGCCCTGCTCGCCCATGGGCAGCGGCTCCAGCGTATCGGGATCGACCACCTCGAACAGGAAGTGATCCTCCCAGCCGTGCAGGCCGCAGCGATGCTCGCACTCGGCGGCGACGCCCGGCCCCATGATCTCGGACAGGCCATAGGTGTCGCAGGCGGCGATGCCCAGGCGGCGGTCGATCTCGGCCCGCATGGTCTCGCTCCACGGCTCGGCCCCGAACACGCCGATGCGAAGCTCGGACCCCGCCAGGTCGACGCCCATCTGCTCGGCCACCTCGGCGATGTTGAGGGCGTAGGACGGGGTCGCCGCCAGGACGCGGGCGCCGAAATCGACGATCAGGCCGATCTGCTTCTCGGTATTGCCGCCCGACATGGGCACCACCGAGCATTTGAGGCGCTCGGCGCCATAATGGAAGCCCAGGCCGCCGGTGAACAGGCCATAGCCGTAGGCGTTGTGGACGACGTCGCCGGGGCGCACCCCGGTGGCGGCCAGGGTACGGGCCATCAATCCGGCCCAGGTATCCAGGTCGCCCTCGGTATAGCCGACCACGGTGGGCTTGCCGGTGGTGCCCGAACTGGCGTGCACGCGGATCACCTGCCGGCGCGGCACCGCGAACAGGCCGAACGGGTAGTTGTCGCGCAGATCCGATTTGACGATGAAGGGAAAGCGGGCCAGATCCTCCAGATGCCGCAGGTCATCGGGCGTCACCCCGGCGGCGTCGAAGCTCTTGCGGTAATGGGTGACATTGGCGTAGGCGTGCGCCAGCAGGGGCCGCAGCCGTTCAAGCTGAAGCGCCCGCAGCGCCGGACGCTCCATGCGCTCGAATTCCGGCGCGACCATGAACCCGTCGGCGGCTGTTGCCGTCATGCCCTTGTTCCCCCCTGATCGACCGTCTTTGATCCCGTGGGGCCATTATCGCCCAGGCATCCCCCGGATCAAGGAAGAACCGTGCCGCTATCCCCGCTTGCGGATGCGGTCCGCGTCCAGCCGGGCTTCCACGTAGCGGGTCAGGGCCTTGGTGGCCCGGACGCAATTGCGGAAGACGCAAACGCCCTGGTCCATCAGCCGCCCCGCCATGGCGTCGTAGAGCGGCCCGCCATCGACCACCGCGACGATCGGCTTGTCGTTGCGGTTCACGATGGGCGGCATCAGGAAGACGCTGCTCTTGGGATTGTTGAGGTCGACGCCGGGGCGCAGCTTGCTTTCCTCCAGCGCCATCACCGACGGCGCGGTGGGGTCCATGCCGACCACGACGGCGTCGATGTTGGGGTCCTGGATGAAGGCCTCGGTGATCTGGAGATGGGCCTCGTCATCGGCGCCGGGATTGATGTCGATGGAATTCCTGACCTCGACCAGGGCGTCCAGCTTCTTGGACACCAGGATGTCGCGAACCTTGGCCACGGTCTCCTCGGTCAGCGCCCCCATCTCCATGGAGAAGGTGTCCGACACGGTGGAATCGGCGATGCCGACCGCCTCGAAGCCGGCACCGGAGACACCGCCCAGGCGGTTGCCGTTGATGGATTTGTGCTGGAAGGCGCCGGCCATGTAGAACAGGTCGTCGAAGGCGTCCAGATCCTCGGCGACGATGCCGCCGGCCTGACGGATCACCGATTCGAACACCCCCAGGTCGCCGGCGATGGAGGCGGTGTGCCCCATGACGCCGGCCTGGCCGGCCGCCGTCTTGCCCGACTTGTAGACCACCACCTGCTTGCCGGCCAGGACCGCCCGGCGGACCGCGCGGACGAAATCGAGGCCGTCCAGGTCCTTGAAGCCCTCCACATAGACGCCGATGGTCTCGATGCCAGGGCGCTCGGAAAAGAAGGTCAGCATGTCGCCGTGGGTCAGGTCGGTCTGGTTGCCCAGCGCCATCATGTAATTGGGGTCCAGCCACGGATTGCGCGACAGCCGGGTGATCATGAAGGCGCCGCTCTGGCTCAGCAGCACCGAGTTGCGCTCGGACTTCTTCCTGGGCTTGGGCAGGCGTTCCAGTGGAATGAACCACGAATCGTAGCCGCCGGGATGCGACACCACCCCCAGGCAATTGGCGCCCAGGAAGATGGGACCGCCGCCGGGATTGGCGTGGGCGGCATTGATCTTGGCGGCCAGGACCGCCGCCGGCTCCTTGCTGGCCTTGGTCTCGCCCAGGCTGCCGGGAATCAGCATGACCGCGTTGACCTTGTCGGTCTCGATCAGTTCGTCCACCAGCCCGTAGACGGCCCCCGCCGCCACCGCGACGATCAGCAGGTCCAGCTTGCCGTCCAGCGCCTTCAGGCTTTCCACGCACTTGACGCCGTCGATCTCGGTTTCCTCGGGGCGGATGATGACCAGCCGCTCCTTGGCGCAGCCGCTGCCCATCAGGTTGCGCAGGATGATGCGGCCGAAATTCATGCCGCTGGCCGAGACGCCGATGATGCCGATCTTCTCGGGATGGATCAGTTTGTCGATCTTGCCGATGGGACGCGGCAGCCGCCGGGGAAGAGGGGCGCCAAGCTCGCACGACGCGGCCCGCGCCACCACCCGGTCCCCGGCCTGGGCCGGGTCCAGGTCCAGCCGGGTCAGCGTCATGCCGGCCTCGGGACCATGAACGGCGAGCTGACGGCCCAGCTCGATCAGCCGGGAGAAGGCGGCGGCCAGCGCGGCGTCGGGCGACGGCCCGCCCGCCCGGCGGGCGGCGGCGGCCTGCTTCTGATAGGCGTAGGTCCGCTTGAACAGGGCCAGGAAGTCGTCGCCGTCGGTCAGTTCGACCGAGGCGTGGACGACGGCGCGGTCCCGCTTGAAATTGCCGGCCGAGATCTCGGCCTCGATGCCGCCCAGGCCGGCGCTGATCACCATGCCGAATTCACGGGTGTCGGCAAGCGCGATGCGCAGGTCGGCGGCGGCCGGCGCCGCCCCGGCGTCGAGGCCGATGCCGAGCCCGCCCAACAGTGTCGCCAGTTCGGCCTGGTCCAGCGCCCGGCGGCCGGCCGCCATGGCCTTGCCAATCATCTCAAGCGCGGCGGTGCCGCCCGAAGCCTGTGCGTTCATGGAGTCCCCGTCTGTCTGAAGGATTATTGCTTGTCGATTTGGCGCCAGCCGGGCTTGAAGCCCGGTCCAGACGCCCCCGAACCGCGCGCCGGAGCGTGCTTGATGGCGAAACCCTGGTTGAAGGCGGCCTTGGTGACGATGGTGATCTTCAGCGCCCAGCCGCCGGCCATGGCGGCCAGCCCCGCCGCCGCCATGGCGGCCACAGCGATGTCGGGCTGAAGTCCGGCAGCCACCAGCAGCACCAGCGGCGCCACGTTGCCGCCGATGGTGAACGGCCCCGAAAAGGCGATCAGTACCGCCGCCGCCTGGACGGGAGCGCCGCCATCGACCATGCGGCGGCGATAGAGCATCCACACGAACAGCCGGAGCGCCAGCAGCGCCACCAGGGTGCCGGACACCCATTCGGGCGCGCCGCCCGCCACCACGAACGGCGCCAGCAGCAGCAGGATGCCCGCGCCCTCGGTCAGGCCGGTGGCCAGGATCAGCGGCAGGATCAGCGGCGAACGCCAGGTGGGAATGCCCTTGGCGGCCTCCAGGATGCGGCATTGGCAATAGAGATAGGCCAGGGCGGGAATCCACACCAGCTTGGCCAGATCGGGCAGGAACAGCGCGGCGCCGCCCAGCGGGAACAGCACGGCGGCGATGAAGGCCTCCCGCGTCATCCAGCTGCGCTTGCCGCCCAGCAGCACGTTCATGGACCGCAGCGGCCGGCCGATTTCCAGGAAAACGCTGAACAGGCCAAGGCCGACCAGCCCCAGCCCGGCCACCAGCAGCACCTGGGAATACAGCCCGGCGAAGGCCCCCAGCGAAACCAGGATCAGAAGGCCGGTTCCCGACCCGCCGCCGATGAAATTGCCGGCGGCGCGCAGGTCCCAGGCGGTTTGCAGCCACGGCGCCAGGCCGAGATGCCGCATCTGCGGCGCGCCATCCATTTCGTCGCTCATGATTCCTCGGTCTCCCACAGATAGTGGATATTGGGACCGGTTCCGAGTTCCTCGTGCATGCGAAACGACTTGTACTTGCGCAACAGGCCGCTGACATTGCTGTCCGGGTTGTCCAGGTCGCCGAAGGTCAGCGCCTTTGACAGGCAGGCGTTGACGCAGGCCGGCGTGGCCTCGGGATCGACGCCCGGCGTCAGCCCCTTGGCCAGCCCGGCATCGACGCGGTCGACGCAGAAGGTGCACTTCTGCGCCACGCCAAGCAAGCGCTGATCGAACCGCTTGGTCTCGTTGTCGGTGGCCTGGTCCTTGAAGGCGAAGGTCGGCTTGCTCACCTTGTAGCGGGCCTGATAGGGGCAGGCGATGATGCAATAGCCGCAGCCGATGCAGATGTCGTAATCGATCATCACCATGCCGTCGGCACGCTTGGTGGTCGCCGTGGTCGGGCAGACGTCGCGACACGGCGGCTCATCGCAATGCATGCATCCCACCGGCACGAACACCCGGCGGACGTCGGGGAAGGTCCCCATTTCCATGTCCAGCACCTTGCGGTACTGCACGCCGGGCGGCGTGTTGTTGGTGTGACGGCAGGCGGTGGTGCAGGTCTGGCAACCGACGCAGCGGCCCAGATCGGCGGTCATGGCCCATTTGGTCATGGCCGGTCTCCCACCTTGCGCATGCCGACGCGGGTCAAATCGGCGGCCGAGCCGGTGGCGTCGGTCAGCGACATGGACATGGCGGTCAGGCGGTTCATGCTGGGCACGTCGAAGTCCTTGGCCACCGGCGTCGCCCAATGGTCGAACTGGCTCATCATCAGCAAGGTGTCGGGGCGAATGCCCTCGGACAGCACGGCGCGGCCCTGGACGCTGGTGCCGATGGGCGAGCTGACCTCGATGCGGTCGCCCTCGCGGATGCCCAGCTTGGCGGCGGCGGCGGGGTTCATCACCACGCCGTCATGGCCCTTGACGTTGCCGGACACTTCCCGCATCAGCGGAATGTGCATGTTGCTGCCCCAGGCGTATTGCATGGAGCGCGCCGTCACCACCCAGAACGGGAAGTCGGCCAGCTTGCCGCCGCATTCCACCACATGGTCTTCCCAGTACTTGGGAAAATCGTGCCAGCCGGGCAGCGGCCGGTATTCCTCCAGCTGATGATCCCACCAATCGATGCCGGCCTCCTTCAGCCGACGGCCGAGTTGGCGGCCGATGCGGGTCAGGCGTTCCTGATAGGGCAGTTCGTAGCGCAGCCCCATCTTCGCCATGGTCGGGGTCAGGAACCAGTTGGTGGGCGAGAACGGCTTGGTGCGGAACCCGTTGACCTTCCACCAGTCGAGCCCGTGGGTTTCGGCGCCGTCGGTCAGTTCGGCCGAGGCGGCCTTGCACGACGCATCCCAGATTTCCTCGGCGGTGTGGACCTTGTCGGTCGGCAGCGAGAAATCCCAGTTCGCCCCCTTGAGCGGCACGCCGTGCGAACCGCGATTGATGGCGGCGTTGTACTTCTCCAGCAGGCCGGTGCGATGCGCCAGATCGGTGGCGATGTCGCTGAAGTCGCGCGCCTCGCCGCGCGGCTTGACGCTGGGCTGACGGAGCGCGAAGCCCTGGCAGTCCCAATACTGTTCCTGAAACTTGGTGCCGCCGATGCGGATCAGCTGCATTCCCTCCAGGTCGGTCCGGTCAGGCAGCAAGATGTCGGCGTAGTGGTTGGTCTCGTCGCGGGTCACCGCGAAGCACACCATGAACGGCATGCGCTCGAACGCCCGGCCGACCTTGTCGGTATCCCAGAACGAGATCACCGGATTGGTGCGGTAGACCAGGATGAATTCCGGGAAGGTCGCGCGCGGCATGTGCTCCTGGGGGTCGTCCAGGAACATATACGAGAACTGGGTCGGCCCCAGCGCCGGGCTCCACGACGAATTGCCCACCAGCGGCACCAGCATCTTGTAGGCGTTGCGGATGTTGGGCTGGCCGCTCCAACTCGCCTTGTCGGTGGGATTGAACGGATAATCCATGAAGCCGTCGGGGCCGGGCTGGACGCTCTTCAGGCGGTCGGCCACCGGGCGGTTGATGCGGATGGTGGTGCCGATGGTGCCGCCGGGAACCTCCAGCGAGCCCACCAGGACGTTCAGCATGGTGCGCGCCCAGCAGCACTCGGCGCCGCCCCAGCCGTTGTTGACGGTCTTGCCCAGGGTTACCGCCACCGGACGGTAGGGCATGGTCTGGCCGTCGATCTCGATGGTCTGGCCGACGCAGGCGGCGTCGAGGAATTCGTTGGCGATGCGGCGGATGCGCTCGGCCGGCACGTCGCAGATTTCGGCCGCCCATTCCGGAGTATAGCCCCGGACATGCTCGGCCATCAGGGTGAACGAGGTGGCGCCGGAGACGTCCTCGTGCTCCCAGCGGTCCTCGTCGGGGCCAAGCTCGATGGCGCGGGGAACGGCAAAGCGTCCCTCCAGGGCGGGAACCGCCCCCTTGGCGTCATGGACGACCGCCCGGCCGCCGGCCTCGTCCCAGATCAGCGGCTTGCCGGTCTCGGGATCGCGCAGGTAATAGCCTTGCGGCCCCACCAGATAGGGGCTGGAGGTGAGGTCGCGCAGGAAGGGCAGGTCCAGCCGCTCGCGCCCGGCCTCGTGAACCAGCACGTTGATCAGGGAGAACAGGAAGGCGGCGTCGGTCTTCGGCCGGATCGGCAGCCATTCGGCGGCGCAGGCGCCGGTCACCGACAGATGCGGCTCCACCTGAACCTTCTTCATCCCGCGGGCGCGGGCCTCGGCATGGCGATAGACGCCGCAGACACCGGCGGAGGCCTCGGAATTGTTGCCGCAGGAAATGATGTAGTTGGCGCGCGGCGTGTCGGGAGTGATGACATAGCCGCGATGCCAGAACTCGCCGTACAGGTGCTCGGAGTGATAGCACTTGACGCCCTGGCCCGAGCCGAAGCCGAAATCGATCGGCCCCCAGGCGGCCAGCCAGGCGGTCAGCGAGCCCATGTACTGGGTGGGCGTGCCGGCGCCGCCGAACGAGGCGGCGACCTTGGGATAGCCGGCACCGTCCAGGACCCCTTCGGCCCGAATGGCGTTCAGCTTGTCGGCGATGGTGGACATGGCCTCGTCCCAGCTGATGGGAACGAAACCGGGATCCTCGCCCTTGCCCTTCTTCGGATTGGTCCGCTTCATGGGCGTGGTGATGCGATGCGGCGAATAGGCCTTCTGGATCAGTCCGAAGGCCTTGACGCACACCTTGCCCTCGGCGGGGTGATACCCCGCCGCCTTGAAATTGGGCTCGATCTCGGTGGCGATGCCATCGACCACCTTGACCGTCATCAGATCCGGCCCGGCCACGCACTGATAGCAGTAGGTCGGAACCTTCTCGACCTGGGCGCCAGGCTTGGCCGGGGTCGGGCTCATTGCGCCGCCTTCGCCTTCTCGGCCTTCGCCAGCAGGCGGGCCTTGGTCTGGTCGACATCGACGACGAAGCGCTTGTGGACGCCCTTGCCGATCTTGTCGAGCGAGTCGCGGGCGGTGAACGAGAAGCTGACCGCCGGCCCCTTCACTTCCTCGACGGTAACGGTGATCTCGACCCACTGGCCCAGCAGGGTCGGAGCCATGTGGTCCACCTCGACACGGGTGCCGACCGAATCCTCGCCGGCATCGGCATGCTCCAGCAGCAGGTCGCGGCAGGTCACCTCCATGTCGTAGATCAGGGCCGGCGTGTTGTACACGCGGGCCTCGTCTCCCATGAAGCCGATGGTGCGGCCCACATCCACATCCCAGCGGCGGGTCGAGGTCAGACCCGCGACGAGCGTGCTCTTCATAAAACTATCCTCCCGGCATGATGCGGGGCAGGACCCATGGCCCGCCCTCATTTTGACTTTTATATTACACAAGCCACCGACATGTCAACTTTTCTGTATCGGATCATGTCGATTTGACAGACAGGACACGGCGGAACTCAAGGAAAATAGCCATACTAATAATGAGGCATCATATTTCGATAATCCGCCATATCCACAAAACCTGTCGGGCAATCTACCAAAGGCGAGACCAAGACCGCGACAAGCAATCCATCCGGCTCCATTTTCGTATTTTAGTACCGCAATGCCTATTTGAGGGGACCGGCATAACCACGACGGCGCCCACACCCAGGAATCGACGGAAGGACGACGGGCGCCCCCGAAATAATCATCCATCGCTTGTCATGACGATATCGCAGCACCTTTTAAGTGCTTTTTTCGTGTTTCAGATTATTGTAAGTCGCCGTCGCCAAGCCTATCCTGCCCGCCGATCCGGATTCGTCCTTATGGGGAGTGGGGCCATGACCAAAACGGTGCGCGACATCATCACCGGCCGGGCGGTGGTTTCGGTCAGGCCGACCGATTCGGTGCGCGAGGCGGCGCGGGCGATGTACGACCAGGACGTGGGCGCAGTCCTGGTCATGGAGGACGGGCGGCTGCGCGGCATCTTCACCGAACGCGACGCCCTGCGATTCTTCGCCGCCACCCGCCGCAATCCCTATATCATCGACGTCGGCGTGGTGATGACCCACGATCCGGTTACCGTCGACGCCGACAGCCCGGCCGATCTCGCCCGGGACCTGATGCTGACCCATGGCTTCCGCCATTTGCCGGTGGTGGAGGGCGGCGAGGTGGTGGGGGTGGTTTCGTTGCGCGGGGTTTCGTCCGACCTGCCGTGATGGGGCGACCGCCACCCGACGCATGACGACTTTGCTTCACCTTGGCGCTTCGCTCATATATTCTCTGCGCTGACGGGGGCCAGAACTGCCGCCCCCTTTGTTCTGCTGTCTGGAGACCGAATGTTCAAGCGCAAGTCCATCGACGCACAGGTCGGTGACATGTTCGTCAAGGCCCACGATACCAAGAACAACATCTGGGTGGTCGAGAAGATATTCGAGCATGTGGATGGTATCCTGCACGCCCGGCTGTTCAATAAGAAGCAACCGAAGACCATGATCACGGTCTCGGCCTCCACCTTGTCCGATTCGTCGTTCTTCCTGCGGGCTCCGGCCGGAACCCTGGACTGATCAGCCGCCCCTGGCCCGCGCCACCTTCGATCCGGAGGGGCGTTCCAACGCCGCGGAGATGAAGTCGCCGGCCTCGATCAGCATTCCGAGGTCGATGCCGGTGGCGATTCCCATGCCGTTCAGCATGTAAAGCACGTCCTCGCTGGCGACGTTGCCCGCCGCCCCCCTGGCGTAGGGACAGCCGCCGAGACCGGCCACGGAGCTGTCCACCACCGCCACACCCTTCTCCATCGCCGCCAGCAGATTGGCCAGCGCCTGACCGTAGGTGTCGTGGAAATGCGCCGCCAGCATCTCGACCGGCAGGCGGGCGGATACCGCCTCGACCACGGCCTGGGCCTGAAGGGGGGTGCCGACGCCGACGGTGTCGCCCAGCGAGATCTCGTAGCAGCCCAGCGCGGCCAGCCGGGAGGCGACCTCGACCACGGCGGCGGGAGCGATGGCCCCCTCGTACGGGCAGCCGAGCACGCAGGAGACATAGCCCCGCACCCGCAATCCCCCGGCGCGGGCCGCCTCGATCACCGGAGCGAAGCGTTCCAGGCTTTCCGCGATGGAACAGTTGATGTTCCGGCGTGAAAAGGTCTCGGACGCGGCGGCGAACACCGCCACCTCCTCCATCCCGGCGGCCAGGGCGGCCTCCAGTCCCTGCATGTTGGGCGTCAGCACCGGGTAGGCGATTCCGGGCCGACGGGCGATGGCGGCCATCACCTCGGCGGTCGATGCCATCTGCGGCACCCATTTCGGGCTGACGAAGCTGCCCGATTCGATCACCGTCAGGCCGGTTCGGCTCAGCCGGTCGATCAGTTCCACCTTGACCGCCACCGGCACCGGCCGGGCCTCGTTCTGGAGACCGTCGCGGGGACCGACCTCGACCATCTTGACGCGGTTGGGCAGTCTCATGGGTCAGAATCTCCCTGTCGTCAGCACCACCTTCACGGCCTCGCCCTTCGAGACGCTGCGCTCCTCAGGACGAGGCGATCAAGAAAGCCTCCTCATCCTGAGGAGGGCCGTCGGCCCGTCTCGAAGGATGAGCCCTCAACCCGCCTCGAAATCCAGCAGGTCGGCGCCCTCGGCCACCGGGTCTCCGACGCCGAAATGCACCGCCCTGACGGTGCCGTCAGCCGGGGCCTTGATGGTATGTTCCATCTTCATCGCCTCGACCACGATCAGCGGCTGGCCGCCGCCGACCGCATCGCCGGCCTTGACCAGCACCTGCACCACCGTCCCCGGCATGGGCGCCGCCAGCCGGCCGTCGCCGGCATCCTGGTCGGCGGCCCTGGCCGAGGGATCGTCCAGCCTGATCCGCCAGCTTTGCCCGTCATGCAGAACGGTGATGTCGAAGCCGTTCCGGACCACGGTGGCGGCCCGGCGCTCGCCCCCGATCTCGGCGGTCAGCGTGCGGCCGGCCAATTGGGCGCGGCGCGCCGACAACGGGCCATCGGGCAGGTCCAGCGTCCAGCCGTCCTTGACGAAATGCACCATCACCGGCCGGATGTCGTCGCCGTCGACGAAGCGGAAATCATGCTGATTGTCGTCATTCAGCCGCCAGCCGGAGGTCTGGTGCCAAGGTGAGTGAGGATCGCCCGAGCGGCGGGCGGCCACGGCCGCTTCCTCTTCCCGCCACAGCAGCAGCGCCAGCGAGGCGAAGGCCAGCCCCAGGGCCGGCACCGGCGCCGGCGGCGGCAGCAAGGCGGCGCGGTGGCGCTCGATGAAGCCGGTGTCGATCTCCTCGGCGGCGAAGGCGGGATGGGCGGCGATGGCGCCGAGGAAGCCCACATTGGTGGTGACGCCGGCGACATGATAATCCGCCAGGGCGCGGCGCAGGCGGCGCAGGGCGGCGTCGCGGTCCTCGTCCCACACGATCAGCTTGGCGATCATGGGATCGTAGTACTGGCTGACCTCGTCGCCCTGGCGCACGCCGGTATCGACGCGGACATGGCGGTTTTCCACCGGCGGCTCCAGATGGGTCAGCCGGCCGATGGCGGGCAGGAAATCGCGGGACGGGTCCTCGGCATACAGCCGCGCCTCGAAGGCGTGTCCCCTGCGGGTCAACTGCTCCTGGCCCAGCGGCAAGGGCTTGCCCGAGGCCACCAGCAACTGCCATTCCACCAGATCGAGACCGGTGATCATCTCGGTCACCGGGTGTTCCACCTGCAACCGGGTATTCATCTCGATGAAGTAGAAGCGGCCGTCCTGGTAGAGAAATTCCACCGTGCCGGCGCCGACATACTTCACCGCCCCTGCTGCCGCCACCGCCGCCTCGCCCATGGCGCGCCGCACATGGTCGGACAGCGCCGGGGCCGGCGCCTCCTCGATCACCTTCTGATGGCGGCGCTGGATGGAGCAATCGCGCTCGAACAGATAGACGGCGTTGCCCTGAGTATCGGCGAACACCTGGATTTCCACATGTCGCGGCCGGCCGAGATAGCTTTCCAGCAACAGCGAATCGTCGCCGAACGCCGCCTTGGCCTCGCGCCTGGCCGAGGCGACGGCGTCGGCCAGGCCGGCCTCGGCCTCGACCACCCGCATGCCCTTGCCGCCACCGCCGGCCGAGGCCTTGACCAGCACCGGATAGCCGATGCGGGCCGCCTCCTTGGTCAGTTCCGCCACCGACTGGCCCTTGCCGTGATATCCCGGCACCAGCGGCACGCCCGCCGCCTCCATCAGCCGCTTGGAGTCCGACTTGGAACCCATGGCGCGGATGGCGTCGGCCGGCGGGCCGATGAACACCACGCCGACCCGGGCGCAAGCCTCGGCGAAGCCGGCGTTCTCGGACAGGAAGCCATAGCCGGGATGAACCGCCTGTGCCCCCGACCGGGCGATGGCGTCGAGGATGGCGTCGGTGCGCAGATAGCTTTCCGCCGCCGGGGCCGGTCCGATCAGGAACGCCTCGTCGGCCATGGCCACATGCCGGGCGTTGGCGTCGGCCTCGGAATAGACCGCGACGGTGCGGATGCCGAGCCGCCGGCAGGTGCGGATGACGCGGCAGGCGATTTCGCCCCGGTTGGCGATCAGGATCTTGTCGAACATGCTCATCCCTCTGTTCCTTTCCCCTCGCCCGCTTGCGGGAGAGGGTGGCGAGCGACAGCGAGACGGGTGAGGGCTTTTTCCGCCACGACCACCCCCTCACCCCGACCCTCTCCCCCCTGCGGGGGGCGAGGGAGAAGTATCATCGTCATCGCGCCCATCCGGGCTTGCGCTTTTCCAGAAAGGCGGAGACGCCTTCCTGGCCCTCGTCGCTGGCGCGGATATCGGCGATCTGCACCGCCGTCCAGTCGCGCAACGTCCCGTCCAGCGAATCGTCGGCGACCCGGCGGATCAGCCGCTTGGCCGCCGCCATGGCCTTGGGCGAATTGGCCGCCAGCCGGTTCAGCCAGCCGTCCCGGACCTCGTCCAGCCGGTCCGGCGCCACCATCTCGTGCACCAGCCCCGAGGCCAGCGCCGTGGCTGCGCCGAACACCTCGGCGGTGATTGAGTAGCGCCGCGCCAGCCGCCCGCCCATGGCGCGAACCACGAACGGGCTGATGGCCGCCGGAATCAGGCCCAGCTTGACCTCGGACAGGCAGAACGTCGCCCCTTCGGCCGCCACCGCCAGATCGCAGCAGGCCACCAGCCCGACGCCGCCGCCATAGGCGGCGCCCTGGACCACGCCGATCACCGGGCGGGGGCAGGAATCGATCGCCTCCATCAGGCCGGACAGCGCCTTGGCGTCGGCCAGATTCTCGGCCGGGGAATTGCCGGCCATGCGCTTCATCCAGGCGAGATCGCCGCCGGCGGAAAAGCTCTTGCCGGTGCTTTGCAGCACCACGGCGCGAACGTCATCGACATCGGAGAACGCGGCGGTCAGCTCCGTGATCAGGACATCGTCGAAGGCGTTGTGGCGGTCGGGGCGATTGAGGGTGACGAAGCGGACGCCGTCCCTGGTCTCGATGAGAAGGGTGCTCATCGGCTTCTTCCGTGGTGGGGAAACAGTGAATTAACCACAGAGACACAGAGGCACAGAGAAAACACAGAGGAAATTTTCTTATTTGTTTTTCTCTGTGCCATCTCTGTGCCTCTGTGTCTCTGTGGTGAATACCCCGGCATGAAGCGCAGAGTCCGGCAGACGTCCTGAAAAGCCAATTCCGCCTCCCTCACATCCGGAATACGCCGAAGCGGGTCGGCTCGATGGGGGCATTGAAGGCGGCCGACAGGCCCAGCGCCAGCACCATGCGGGTCTCGGCCGGATCGACCAGGCCGTCGTCCCACAGGCGGGCGCCGGCGTAGTAGGGATGGCCCTGGGTCTCGTACTGGTTGCGGATCGGGGCCTTGAACGCCTCCTCCTCGTCGGACGGCCAGCTCTGGCCCTTGGCCTCCAGGGCGTCGCGCTTGATCTGGGCCATGACGTTGGCGGCCTGGTCGCCGCCCATCACCGACACGCGGCCGTTGGGCCACATGAACAGCATGCGCGGCTGATAGGCCCGGCCGCACATGCCGTAATTGCCGGCGCCGAAGCTGCCGCCGATGATGACGGTGAAGCGCGGCACCTTGGCACAGGCCACGGCGGTCACCATCTTGGCGCCGTCCTTGGCGATGCCGCCGGCCTCGTATTTGCGCCCGACCATGAAGCCGGTGATATTTTGCAGGAAGATCAGCGGAATGCCGCGCTGGCTGCACAATTCGACGAAATGGGCGCCCTTCTGGGCCGATTCCGAAAACAGGATGCCGTTGTTGGCGACGATACCCACCGGATAGCCCCAGATGCGGGCGAAGCCGGTCACCAGGGTGGTGCCGTAGGTCTGCTTGAACTCGTCGAGCCGAGACCCGTCGACGATGCGGGCGATGACTTCGCGCACGTCATAGGGCTTGCGGCGATCGGCGGGAATGATGCCGTAAATCTCACGGGGATCGTAGAGCGGTTCCTCCGGCGGCGCGATGTCGAGGCCGATCGGCTTGGTACGGTTGAGGTTGCCGACGATGCGACGCGCGATGGCAAGGGCGTGGCCATCGTCCATGGCGTAATGGTCGGTGACGCCCGAGACGCGACAATGAACGTCGGCGCCGCCCAGATCCTCGGCGGTGACCACCTCGCCGGTGGCGGCCTTCACCAGCGGTGGCCCGCCTAGGAAGATGGTGCCCTGGTTCCTGACGATGACGCTTTCGTCGCTCATGGCCGGGATGTAGGCGCCGCCGGCGGTGCAGGACCCGTGGACCACCGATATCTGCGGAATGCCCATGGCCGAGAGCTGGGCCTGATTGTAGAAGATGCGGCCGAAATGGTCGCGGTCGGGGAAAACCTCGTCCTGGTTGGGCAGGTTGGCGCCGCCCGATTCCACCAGATAGACGCAAGGCAGGTTGTTTTCCTTGGCGATGTCCTGGGCGCGCAGGTGCTTCTTCACCGTCAGGGGATAGTAGCTGCCGCCCTTCACGGTGCCGTCATTGGCGACGATCATGCATTCCTGGCCGTGGATCGAGCCGATGCCGGTGATGATGCCGGCCCCCATCACGTCCTTGGAATACATGTCCCAGGCGGCGAGCTGCGAGAATTCCAGGAACGGCGAACCGACGTCGAGCAGGCGGCGGATGCGCTCGCGCGGCAGCAGCTTGCCCCGCGCCAGATGGCGCTCGTTCATGGCGGGGCCGCCGCCCATCTTGACCTTGGCGACCACCGCCCTGAGATCGTCGACCACCGCCGCCATGGCCTTGGCATTGGCCTTGAACTCATCCGAACGGGGATTGATGGAGCTTTTGATGACGGTCATGGCCGGCTGTTCCACTTTTTCATCGTCACCCCCGGACTTGATCCGGGGGTCCATGGATGGCCGGGTCAAGCCCGGCCATGACGGTTGGCGAAGGAGGCGATGAGGAGGATTACCTGGTCTCTTCGAACAGCTCGCGGCCGATCAACATCCGGCGGATCTCGCTGGTGCCGGCGCCGATCTCGTAGAGCTTGGCATCGCGCAGCAGCCGGCCGGTGGCGTATTCGTTGATATAGCCGTTGCCGCCCAGGGCCTGGATCGCCTCCAGCGCCATCCAGGTGGCCTTCTCGGCGGCATAGAGAATGACGCCGGCCGCGTCCTTGCGGCTTGTCTCGCCACGATTGCAGGCCCTGGCCACCGCATAGGTGTAGGCACGGCAGGCGTTGAAGGTGGTGTACATGTCGGCCAGCTTGCCCTGCATCAGCTGGAACATGCCGATGGGCTGACCGAACTGGTGACGGTCGTGGACATAGGGAACCACGATGTCCATGCAGGCGGCCATGATGCCGAGCGGCCCGCCCGACAGCACGACGCGCTCGTAATCCAGGCCGCTCATCAGCACGTTGACGCCCTTGCCGACGGCGTTCAGCACGTTCTCTTCCGGCACCTCGCAATCCTGGAACACCAGCTCGCCGGTGTTGGAGCCGCGCATGCCCAGCTTGTCCAGCTTCTGCGCCACCGAGAACCCCTTGAAATTCTTTTCCACCAGGAAGGTGGTGATGCCCCTTGGCCCGGCATTCACGTCGGTCTTGGCGTAGACCACGATCACATTGGCGTCGGGGCCGTTGGTGATCCACATCTTGGTGCCGTTGAGGATATAGCGGTCGCCCTTCTTCTCGGCCTTCAGCTTCATGGACACCACGTCCGAGCCGGCATTGGGCTCGCTCATGGCCAGGGCGCCGATATATTCGCCGCTGATCAGCCTGGGCAGGTACTTCTTCTTCTGCGCCTCGTTGCCGTTGCGGCGGATCTGGTTGACGCAGAGATTGGAATGCGCCCCGTAGGACAGCCCCACCGAGGCCGAGGCCCGGCTGATCTCCTCCATGGCGATGACATGCTCCAGATAGGTCATGCCGGCGCCGCCGTATTCCTCCTCGACGGTGATGCCCAGCAGGCCCATCCCGCCCATCTTGCGCCACAGGTGATTGGGAAACTCGTTGCTGCGGTCGATCTCGGCCGCCAGGGGGGCGATCTCGGCGGCGGCGAAGGCCGCCACCTGATCGCGCAGCATATCGGCGGTCTCGCCCAGATCGAAGTTCAGCGCCGAGGTGAAGCCAGCCATTCGTCAATCTCCCATCCGCGGAAAGCCATTAAACGATCATACGTTTTTTTAATTCGGTCGCAAGGAATTTTACATCCCGCCGGCCAGCACGATCCAGGCCGGCATCAGAACCGCCGCCGCCAGGGTCTGGGCCGACAGCATGGTGGCGACCAGCGGCGCGTCGCCGCCCATCTGGCGGGCGAAGATGTAGGAGACCGGCGCCGCCGGCAGGGCGGCGTAGGCGACGCAAGCGGTGAGGCTTAGGCCGTCCAGTCCGAGGGCATGCCCCATGGCCAGCGCCAGCAGCGGCATCAGGGCCATCTTGGCGGCGATGGAGAGCGCCACCGAGACGCCGGCTCGGCGGAGCGTCCGCAGCGACAGCCCGGCCCCCACCGCCAGCAGCCCCAGCGGCAGCGAGGCTCCGGCCAGGATGTCGAGGAACGCCGAGACCGGCGCCGGCAAGGCGAATCCGGTCAGGTTGAGGCCGATGCCGAAGACGCAGGCGATGATCAGCGGATTGGTGACGATGGACCTCGCCACCGCGCTCCATCGCATGGACTGCCCGCCGTCGGAGCGCCCCCAGCGCAGCATCACCGGAATGAACACCAGATTGACCAGCGGCACCACCATGGCCGTGCAGATGGCGATCAGCGCCACGCCGTCGCCGCCCCACAGGCCGGCGGCGGCGGCCAGCCCGACATAGGTGTTGGGACGGGTGGCGCATTGCAGCAGCGAGGTCAGGCCGGGACCGTCGAGGCCGACCGGCGGCCGGGTCAACGGTCCGGCCAGGACGACGCCGAATCCGAGGACCAGAAGCACCACCAGCCCCTCGACCGCCATGATCTCGGCCACCGGCAACCCCGACAGCGGCGCCTTGGCCAGACTGACCACCAGCAGGGCCGGAAAGAAGATGTAGAGGGTCGCGCGTTCGGCCGGCATCCAGAAACCGTCGTCGAGCCATTGGCGCGAACGCATCTGGTGCCCCAGCGCGATCAGCAGGACCACGGGAATCAGCGCCGCCAGGATGGTGCCCATGTCAGGTCTCGATCCCGTGCTCCTGCAAGGTGGCCCTGGCGTCGGCCAGATCCTTGCCCATCTCGCGGATGGTGCTGAGCAGCGACAGGATCAAGCTATTAAGGCCGGGCGGCGCCGGTTCCATCATGACGCGGATGGCGTCCTTGCCCAGAACCAGGCAGGTCACGTCGTCATCGGCCAGCGCGCCGGCCATGCGCGGGGCGTCGTCGATCATGGACAATTCGCCGAACACCTGGAACGGCCAGACGCGGCCGATGGTCACCCGCTTGCCCGCCACCGTCTTGAAGATGCGCACGGTGCCCTGCTGAAGCATGTAGGCCTCGGTGCCGGCGTCACCCTCGCGAAAGATCACGCTGCCCTTGGCGAAACTGCGCCGTTCGGGTGTTCCCGCTTTCCTGTCGGTCATCATCCCCCCGTTTTTTTCCGGTCGGCCCGAACGGCATAACCCCGAACAGCATAACGTGGAATCATCGCCGGCGGGAAACGCCAATTATCCCGCGGCGCCACCGTGCGCGCAGGATTCACCCCCTTGCCGGAACAGGTCTCCGGCGAAGATCAGGGCGACCGTCAGCAGGCCCGTCCGATATGGCCGGAGCCTGCCACCGCCCGCCAGTCCGCCGAGTCCGCGACCACTTCCGGCCTCATCCGGACGGACGAGGCCGTGTCGCCGCCGGAACGGCGGCGGGAGCGGGAACGTTCCCGGCGTGTTGGTCTCGGTTCCCTCAGCCGCCCACCGGCTTGACGCCGCCAGAGCCCGCCACGGAAGACGCACCCGCGGTGCCCGATCCGGTCGATGGCGGCGGAGCGGCCGGAGCCGGAGCCACCGAGGCGGCGGCCGCAAGGGTCGCGGCGCCGTCCGCCGGCGCAGCCTGGGCTGCGGCCTGCGGGTCCGGAGCACTGCCCTGGACGCGCTGATATTCCTCGACGACCTTCTTGGACGGATACTGGTCCAGTTCCTCGCCGGTCGAACCGTCGCGAACCACCAGCAAGGCGAGGCCGGTGTCGCTGTCAACCTTGATGACTGGGCTGGTAAAGGCGATCTGTTCCGCCGGGGACGGAGCCTGCTTCCGAACAGCCTCGGATTCATGGCTCGGGGGTGGCGGATGAGGCACCTGCGTCTCGGAAGCCGAGGCGCGCGGGCCGACATTGGCTGCAATCGAGGTGGACATTCTGCCCTCCTATCTGGGTTGTTGCCTGTGCACGGGGACGATCCTTTTCGACAGCCCCCTGGCGAAATACCTTCTGGCACAGGCTATACACTGCCCACAATTCGCAACAAAATGCAACAGCATTCTGGACCGTCCGCGCCGGCCGCCATCCCCCCGAAACCGGGCCGGGGACCGAATTTTTCGCTTGCAACCCACCTTCGGAACCCATATGTTCCGCCTCCACCGACGGGGCCCCAAGCCCGGCGGAACGAAATTCAGGGGCTATAGCTCAGTTGGGAGAGCGCTTGAATGGCATTCAAGAGGTCGTCGGTTCGATTCCGTCTAGCTCCACCAAACCAAAGCAAGGGCCTGGCCGGCGACGGCCAGGCCCTTTCGCTTTTGCGAGTCCATGTCTGGCCCCCGCGGGGGCGATTGCACTATGGTGCTTCGATGGCCCAGTCCGAAACCAGCCCCACCCTGCCCGCCCCCATCCGGCCCGCGACCGCCGCCGCCATCGCCGAGGCGGCCGAGATCCTGCGCGACGGCGGATTGGTGGCCTTTCCCACCGAGACCGTCTACGGACTGGGCGGCGACGCCACCTGCGACCGCGCAGTCGCCGCCATCTTCGAGGCCAAGGGCCGCCCCAGCTTCAACCCGCTGATCGCCCACGTCGCCTCGCTGGAACAGGCGGAAGCCCTGGTGGAGATGACCCTGGACGCCCGCAGGCTGGCGGCACGCTTCTGGCCGGGGCCGCTGACCCTGGTGCTGCCGCGCCGCCCCGATTCACCGGTATCGCTGCTTGCCTCCGCCGGCCTCGATTCCGTCGCCGTGCGCATGCCCGACCATCCGGTGGCGCTGGCGCTGATCGCGGCGGCCGGCCGGCCGCTGGCGGCGCCCTCGGCCAACCGGTCCGGCGCCGTCAGCCCCACCGAGGCCGGCCACGTCGCCGAATGCCTGGGCGGACGGGTCGCCCTGATCCTGGACGGAGGTCCCTGCCGGGTCGGCGTCGAATCCACCGTCCTCGACCTGTCCGGCGACCGTCCCGCCGTGCTGCGCCCCGGCGGCATCGAAGTGGAGACCCTGGAGGCCGTGCTGGGGCTGGCCCTGCCTCACGGCGCCGACCGCCCGGACGCGCCCCGCTCGCCCGGCCAGATGGAAAGCCACTACGCGCCCGGCCTGCCGGTGCGCCCCGACGCCGCCTTTGCCGAATCCGGCGAGGCGCTGCTGGGCTTCGGCCCGGCCGAAGCGGCCACACTGAACCTGTCGCCGTCGGGCGACCTGGAGGAAGCCGCCGCCAACCTGTTCGCCATGCTGCGCGCCCTCGACCGGCCGGAATACGGCGGCATCGCGGTGATGCCCATTCCCCGATACGGCCTGGGCCTCGCCATCAACGACCGCCTGCGCCGCGCCGCCGCCCCGAGGCCGAAATGAGCCTGATCGATCGGCTTGCCGCCGTCGTCGGCCCCGGCAACGTGCTGATCGGAAGCGATCTCGCCCCCTATCTGGAGGAGGAGCGCGGCCTGTTCCACGGCGCCGCCCTGGCGGCGGTACGGCCGGGGTCCACCGCCGAGGTCGCCGAGGTGGTCAAGGCCTGCGCCGAAGCCGGCATCGCCATGGTCCCCCAGGGCGGCAATACCGGCCTGTGCGGCGGCGGCGTCCCGCCCGAGCACGGCCGGGCGGTGGTGATCTCCACCGAGCGCCTGACCCGCATCCGCCATGTGGACGCCGTCGATTTCACCCTGACCGCCGAGGCCGGCTGCGTCCTGGCCAGCCTGCAACAGGCGGCCGGGCAGGCGGGCTGCCTGTTCCCGCTCAGCCTGGGGGCGGAAGGATCGTGCCGCATCGGCGGCAACATCTCGACCAATGCCGGCGGCACCAACGTGCTGCGCTACGGCGCCACCCGCGACCTGGTGCTGGGCCTGGAGGTGGTGCTGCCCGACGGCCGGGTGTGGAACGGGCTGAAGCGGCTGCGCAAGGACAATACCGGCTACGCCCTGCATCACCTGTTCATCGGCGCGGAAGGAACGCTGGGCATCGTCACCGCTGCCGTGCTGAAGCTGTTTCCCGCCGTGGCCGAGCGCCAGACCGCCCTGGTCGCCCTGCCCGATCCCGATGCCGCCCTGGCGCTGCTGGGCCGCGCCCGGCGCGCCAGCGGCGATTGCGTCACCGCCTGCGAACTGATGCCCCGCATCGGCCTCGACCTGGGGCTGACCCATGTCGACGGGCTGCGCGATCCCTTCGCGGCGCGGCACCCCTGGTACCTGCTGCTGGAACTGTCGTCGTCGCGGCCGGGCGGCCTGCGCGAGGCCCTGGAAGGCATCCTGGCCGACGCCCTGGTCGACGGATCGGCCCTGGACGCGGTGCTGGCCGAAAGCCACGAGCAGCGAAGCGCGCTGTGGCGCCTGCGCGAATCCATCCCCGAGGCCCAGAAGCGGGAAGGCGGCTCCATCAAGCATGACGTGTCGGTGGCGACGTCGCGGGTGCCCGAGATGATCCGCCGCTGCACCGAGGCGGTGGAGCGGGCGCTGCCCGGCGTGCGGGTGGTGGCGTTCGGCCATCTGGGCGACGGCAACACCCATTTCAACCTGACCCAGCCCGTGGGCGGCGATAAACAGGCGTTCCTGGCCGAATGGGGCCGCATGAACCGCATCGTCCACGACATCGTGGCCGGGATGGACGGCTCCATCTCGGCCGAGCACGGCATCGGCCGGCTGAAGGTGGACGAAATGCTCCATTACAAGCCGGCGGTGGACATCGACCTGATGCGCCGCCTAAAGTCGGCCATCGACCCGTCGGGACTGATGAATCCCGGCAAGATCATCCCCCCCCGGATCACCTGACCAGAGACCGCAATGCCCACCTTCACCGCGCCGACCAGGGACATGGCCTTCGCCATCGAGGAGATCGGCGAGCTTGTCCGCATCAACGCCCTGCCCGGCCACGACGAGGCCACGCCCGATCTGGTGGTGGCGGTGCTGGAGGAGGCCGGCCGCTTCGCCGCCTCGGCGCTGGCGCCGCTCAATCCGGTGGGCGACCGCGAGGGCTGCGCCCTGGACAACGGCAAGGTGACGCTGCCGCCCGGCTTCGCCGCCGCCTACCGCCAGTTCGTCAAGGCCGGCTGGAACGCGGTGCCGTTCGATGCCGAGCACGGCGGCCAGGGCCTGCCCTGGCTGGTGGGAACGGCGGTTCAGGAACTCTGGCACTCGGCCAACATGGCCTTCGCCCTGATTCCGATGCTGACCCAGGGCGCGGTGGAACTGCTGTCCAGTCACGGCACCAATGACCAGAAGGCCCTGTTCCTGCCCAAGCTGGTCAGCGGCCAATGGACCGGAACCATGAACCTGACCGAGCCCAATGCCGGCTCGGACGTCGGCGCGCTGCGGGCCCGCGCCACCCGCGACAACGGGCAGTACCGCATCCGCGGCCAGAAGATCTTCATCACCGGCGGCGACCACGACGCCGCCGAGAACATCGTCCACCTGGTGCTGGCCCGCCTGCCCGACGCGCCGCCCGGCGTCAAGGGCGTCTCGCTGTTCCTGGTGCCGAAGGTGCTGGTCAACCCCGACGGCAGCATGGGCCGGCGCAACGACGTCAAGTGCATCAAGCTGGAACACAAGCTGGGCATCCACGGCTCGCCCACCTGCGTCATGGCGTTCGGCGAGGAGGAAGGCGCCGTCGGAACCCTGGTCGGGCGCGAGAACCAGGGACTCGCCCTGATGTTCACCATGATGAACAACGCCCGCCTCGCGGTCGGGCTGGAAGGCATCGCCCAGGCCGAGCGCGCCCGCCAGAAGGCGGTGGCCTACGCCCGCGAGCGGGTCCAGGGCGTCGCCCCCGGCTTCGACGCCCCCGGCCCCATCATCCGCCATCCCGACGTGCGGCGCATGCTGATGACCCAGCGGGCGCTGACCGAGACGACGCGGGCGCTGGCCTATTACGCCGCCTCGCGCATGGACCTGTCGCGGCGCCACCCCGACAAGGCCGAGCGCGCCCACGCCCACGCCCGGCTCGACCTGTTGATTCCCATGGTCAAGGCCTGGGGAACCGCCTCGGGCGTCCGAGTCGCCGACCTGACCATTCAGGTGTTCGGCGGCATGGGCTTCATGGAAGAGGCCGGCGTGGCGCAGCACCTGCGCGACGTCCGCATCACCCCCATCTACGAAGGCACCAACGGCATCCAGGCCATGGACCTGATCGGCCGCAAGCTGATCCGCGACAATGGCGAGGTCCTGCGCGACTTCATCGCCGAGCTGCGGGTGCTGGACGCGCCGCTGGCCCAGTTGAGGGCCGAACCCTTTCCCGCCATCCGTCGCCAGCTGGCGGCGGCCATCTTCGCCGCCTCGTCGGCCATGGAGCACATCCTTCGCGTCCATGCCGACGACCCACATCTGGCCGGGGCGGCGGCGACGCCCTTCCTCGACCTGCTGGCCATCACCACCGGCGGCTGGCTGTCGGCCCGTATGGCCCTGGCGGCCAAGCGGCGGCTGGACGAGGGCGATTCCGACGACGCCTTCCTGTCGGCCAAGATCGCCACCGCCCATTTCTACGCCGAGGACATCCTGCCCGAGGCCGGCGCCCTGCTGGCCGCCATCGAGGCCGGATCGGCGCCGGTGATGTCCATGCCGTCCGACTGGTTTTAAACGCTGTTCGGCACCGCGGGGGATGTCTATAATCCCCCCGCGATGTCGGGAATAACACGATACATACTGCGGCAGATGCTGGTGGGGGTGGTTTTCGTCTCCATCGCGCTGACTTGCGTCTTGTGGCTGACCCAATCCCTTCGCTTCGTCGAGATGATCGTCAACAAGGGGCTCAGCATCGGCTCCTTCCTGACGCTGACCCTGCTGCTGATGCCGGGCTTCCTGGTGGTGATCATTCCCATCTCGCTCTTCGCGGTGGCGCTGTTCACCTACAACCGCCTGATCGCCGACCGCGAACTGGTGGTGCTGCGCGCCGCCGGGCTGAGCCATCTGGCCCTGGCCCGGCCGGTGATCCTGATGGGCCTGGGGGCGACCGCCATCGGCTATCTGCTGACCTGCTGGCTGATTCCCATGACGGTTCGCGGATTCCACGAGATGCAGTGGACCATCCGCCACGACATCTCCAACGTGCTGTTGCAGGAAGGCGTGTTCAACAAGTTCGGCGACGGCCTGACCATCTATGTCCGTTCGCGCAGCCCCAGCGGCGAGTTGCTGGGCCTGCTGGTCCACGACAAGCGCTCGGCCAAGGCCGCCGTCACCCTGATGGCCGAACGGGGCGCCCTGGTCTATACCGAAACCGGCCCCAGAGTGCTGATGGTCAACGGCAACCGCCAGGAAGTCATCCCCGGAACCGGCCGGCTGTCGCTGCTGCATTTCGACAGCTATACCGTCGACTTCGCCACCGCCACCGGAACCAAGCCCGACCGCTTCCGCGACGCCCGCGAACGCAGCCTGTCCGAACTGGCCGGCATCGCCGAGGGCCAGGTCAACCCCGTCGAATACCGCCGTTTCAAGGTCGAACTGCACAACCGCCTGACCACGCCGCTCTACAATCTGGGATTTTCGCTGCTGGCGGTGTGTATCCTGCTGACCTCGGGATTCGACCGGCGCGGCCAACTGGCGCAGATCATGGCGTCCATCGGATTGATGGTGGCGACCCAGGCGGCGGCGCTGGGAATGTCCAACCTCGCCACCGCCAACCTTGCCCTGGTTCCGGCGATCTACGTCGCCGTCACCGCCCCCATCGCCTTCTCGCTGTGGATGCTGACCCGCGAGTCGAAGCCGCGCCGCGGGGGAATCCCCGCCGCCGCTCCCCCCGATATCGCCTGACCCGGCCGAGGACGACGTGCTCAAACCCCGCCCCTTTCTTCTGCTGACCCTGCTGGCCTCTTCCACGGCACTGAGCGGCGGCGCCCGCGCCGATATGGTCGCGGGCACGGCCTTTCCCGAAATCGGCGGCTGGGGGCAGGCCTGGGGCGACGACATCCCCACGGCGCCGCCACCCCCGCAGCAGCGGCAACAGCAACAGCAGCCCCCCGGCTACCGGCCGCCGCCGGCCGCCGCCGGCCTGCCGACCCACGCATTGCCGGCGGGGGCGGCGCGGGCGGCGGCCGCGCCTTCGGGCGCTCCCCTGTTCCACGAGAGCTATCCCGAGGTCGGCGGCTGGGGACAGGCCTGGGGCGACGACCGCCTGTCCCCGGCCGCCCCGCCGCCATCCTCCTCCTTCGCGTCGGCCACCACCACCGCACCCGGCCCGGCCACGGACGTTGTTCCGGCCCGGCGGGCCGCCCCACCGCCACCGGCAATCCGACGGGCGGCATCCCCGGCAGCCGACGATATCGATCGGGATGGCGACGCCGTCGGCCTGAAGCGCCCGCCCCGCATCATTCCCCGCGGCACCCAGGCCGGCCTTAAGAGCAAGGACACCGGCGACACGCCAGTGCACATGCTGGCCGACCAACTGGTCTACGACCGCGAATACGGCATCGTCACCGCCACCGGCCGGGTGGAAATGCAACAGGCCGGACGCACCATCACCGCCGACACCGTCACCTACAACCTGAAGCAGGACGTGATGGGGGCCTCCGGCAACGTGATCCTGACCGAGCCCACCGGCGAGGTCACCCATGCCGAGTACTTCGAGCTGACCGGCGACTTCAAGAACGGTGTCGCCCGCGATATCCGCCTGATCCTGGCCGACAATTCCAGACTGGCCGCCCAGGCCGGCCAGCGGGTCGGCGGCGACCGCACCGATTTCGACCGGGTGGTCTACACCGCCTGCGAGCCATGCAAGGACAAGCCCGACGCCACCCCCATCTGGCAGGCCAAGGCGGCGAGGGTCACCCACAATCAGGCCGAGGCCCAGGTGGAATACCGCGACGCCTGGATCGAGCTGGCCGGAATTCCGGTTCTCTACACCCCCTATCTGTCGCATCCCGACCCGTCGGTGAAGCGCAAGACCGGTTTCCTGGCCCCCTCGGTCGGATTCCACAGCAAGCTTGGGCCATCGCTGTCGACGCCGTATTTCTTTGCCCTGGCCGACAACCAGGACGTCACCCTGATTCCCCGCTTCATGGCCCCGCAGACCAAGCTGCCCAAGGACGGATCGGTCTCGGAACTGAACGACAACGCCATGAAGCACCTGCATCTCACCGGCGAGCACCGCTGGCTGGGCAAGCGGGGCGAGATGAAGACCAGGGCCAGCATCACCACCGACCGCATCACCGGCGACGTCCGCGGCCATGTTGAATCCAACGCCCTGTTCGAGCTGAACCGGACCTGGCGCGCCGGCTGGCAGGTTCAGCACCAGTCGGACCAGACCTATCGCAGCCTGTACAAGGTCCGCACCGACACCGAGCGCCCCTGGCTGGTGACGCGGCCCTATGTCGAGGGATTCGGCCGCCGCAACTACGCCTTGGCGGAATCCATCCTGTTCCAGGGAAACACCGTCGTCCAGGACGGCTCCAAGTCGCCGGTGGTCCTGCCCCACGTCATGATGCAGAACATCAGCGAGCCCGGCTGGGCCGGAAGCTACTGGAGCTTCGACAGCGACGTTCTGGCCTATACCCGCGATCGGGGCACCGACGCCCGGCGCCTGTCCCACCGCACCGCCTGGAACCTGCCGCTGACCACGCCGGACGGTCAGGTCCTGCTGGTCTCGGCCAGCCTGCGCGGCGACGCCTACCAGGCCAACGGCCTTGCCACCACCTCGGACGGCAAGTCCTCGGTCGGACGGGTGATCCCCGAGGCCTCGATCAACTGGCGCTACCCGTTCTCGCGCCCCGGCACCTCGGTCTCGCAGGTGATCGAGCCCGTCGCCACGGTGGCGATCAGCCCCATCGGCGGCAACAGCGCCAGGTTTCCCAACGAGGATTCGCTGGGGTTCGAACTGGATGAGACCAACGTGTTGCGAACGTCGCGGGTGGTCGGGCTGGACCGGGTGGAAGGCGGGCTGCGCGGCGGCTACGGCCTGCGCTATACCGCCTATCCGGCCACGGGCGGCATGATCGGCATCCAGGCGGCCCAGGGCTGGCGCCAGCATGTGGATTCGACCTTCGGCCAGGGCAGCGGCTTCACCGGATCGACCTCGGACTATCTCGGCCGCCTCGACATCCGCCCCACCGGATACCTGACCATCACCGACCGCATCCGGCTCGACAAGTCGTCGCTCCAGGTCCGGCGCAACGAGGCGGGCCTGACCGCGGGACCGCAGGCGTTCAACGTCTCGGCCACCTATGGGTTCCTGTCGTCGACCACCAATACCGGCGTGTCGCTCTATCCGCGCCGGCAATACGCCGTCTACGGCCTCAACTCGGCCCTGACCCAGTACTGGCGCTCCAGCTTCAGCCTGAGCCAGGATCTGGAGGAGACCGGCGGCGTCCTCAACTGGACCGCCTCCACCGTCTACAGCGACGAATGCCTTGCCGTCATCGGCAGCATGAACCGCTATTACTCCACCGCCCCGGGCCTGCTCTCGGGATACAGTGTCATGCTGACCATTGTTCTGAAGTCGCTGGGCGAGGCCCCCGTCGGCCTCTTCTGATCGATTTAGCCCACCCCCCGCGGCGGTCCCGACCGGACGCGCCGCGAAGGCCAAGAGGATTGCCAGGATGTTGGCTCGTTTCGCCGTTGTCATCGTCGCCTGCGTCACCCTGTCAGCGATCCCCTTCAGCGGGCGCGCCCAGGACATCGACCGCATCGCCGCCGTCGTCAATGACGACGTCATCTCGCTCCGCGATCTCGACACCCGCCTGAAGATGGCCCTGGTGATGACCGGATTGCCGGACAACATCGAGAACCGCCGCCGCGCCGTTCCGCAGGTGCTGCGCAAGATGGTGGACGAGCGCCTTCAGGTTCAGGAAGCCACCCGTGTCGGCGTCTCGGTCTCGGGCGACGACGTCAACCGCAGCATCCGCAACCTGGAACAGCAGAACGGCATGCCGCCCGGCGGTCTCGCCGCCTACATGACGCAGCGCGGAATCGACATCGACGCCATCCGCGACCAGATTCGGGCCGATCTCACCTGGATGAAGCTGACCGGCAGGATGTTGCAGCAATCCATCCGCGCCAGCGAGGAGGAGATCAACGACCGCCTGGAGACCATGCGCCAGAAGATCGGGCGTCCCGAATACAATCTGGCCGAAATCGTCCTGGGAGCCGAAACCCCGTCCCAGGAGGAAGAATCGCGCCGCCTGGGCGAACGCCTGATCGACCAGTTGAAGGCCGGGGCTCCGTTCGCCGCCCTGGCCCGCCAGTTCTCGCAAAGCGCCACCGCCGGCCAGGGCGGCGTCCTGGGATGGATGTCCGACGCGACGCTGGACGACGAGGTGCGCGAGGCCGTCGCGCCGTTGGAAAAGGACCAGATCAGCCCGCTGATCCGCACCGGCAACGGCTTCACCATCATCGCGATGATCGACAAGCGCATCTTCGGCAGCGGCGGCGGCAAGGACGAAACCGTCAGCGTCGCCCAGATATTCTTTCCCCTTCCCGCCGATGGCCAGATCCCGCGCGAGCAGATTGCGGCCAAGGCGGCCGAGATGTCGCAGGCGGCCCGATCCTGCGACGCATTCGAGGAAATCGGCCGCCAGCTCAAATCGCCCCGTTCCGGCCGCATCGACAACACCCTGAAGTCCGGTCTGCCCCTGGATATCCAGAAGATCATCGGCGAACTGCCGGTCGGCCAGGCCAGCAAGCCGGTGAATGCCGGCGACGGCTTCCTGGTCTTCATGGTCTGCTCGCGCAGCGCAGCGCCCGATCAGGGTGGCCTGCCGTCGCGCGACGTGATCCGGCGCCAGATCGAGGACCAGAAGATGGATATCCAGGGCAAGCGCTATCTGCGCGATCTGCGGCGGGCCGCCTTCATCGATTTCAGGCTGTAGCCGACGGTGACCGGAACCATGCCGCTCGCCCTGACCATGGGCGAACCCGCCGGCGTCGGCGGCGACCTCGCCCTGATGGCGTGGAGCCGGCGAGGCGAGGGAATCCCGCCGTTCCTGATCATCGACGATCCCGTCCGCCTGGCCGGCCTGACCCGCCGGCTGGGGCTGGCGGTGCCGGTGGCCGAGATCGCCTCGGCCGCCGAGGCCGCCGCCATCTTTCCCCACGCCTTGCCGGTGCTGCCCCAATCCTTGGCGAAGGCGGTCGAGCCCGGCCATCCCGATCCGGCCAACGTGGCGGCGGTGACCGCCTCCATCCGCCGCGCCGTCGCCCTTGCCCTGGCCGGCGAGGCGGCGGCGCTGGTCACCAATCCCATTCACAAGCAGGTCATGCATCGGGGCGGCTTCGCCTTTCCCGGCCATACCGAGTTCCTGGCCTCCCTGCTGGGCGAAAGCCCCCCGCGCGAGGTGATGATGCTGGCCTGCCCCGGCCTGCGGGTGGTGCCGGTCACCATCCACGTCTCGCTGGCCGCGGCCGTCGCCGGCCTGCGCGCCGACGACATCGTCGAGATCGGCATGGTGACGGCCAAGGCTCTTGGACAGGATTTCGGCATCGGCCGTCCCCGTCTGGCGGTCGCGGCCCTCAACCCCCATGCCGGCGAAGGCGGCGACATGGGCCGCGAGGACATCGACATCGTCGCTCCGGCGGTGGAAAGGCTCCGCCTTGCCGGAATCGACGCCTTTGGCCCGCTGCCCGCCGACACCCTGTTCCACGCCCGAGCCCGCCAGACATACGACGCGGCGCTGTGCATGTATCACGATCAGGCGCTGATCCCGTTGAAGACCATCGATTTCGACCGGGGCGTCAACATCACCCTGGGCCTGCCGTTCGTACGGACGTCGCCCGACCACGGCACCGCCTTCGATCTGGCCGGCACCGGCGGGGCCAGCCCCGACAGCCTGATGGCCGCCCTTCGCGCCGCCGCCGACATCGCCGCCAACCGCCGGAAACGCCGGTGAGTCCGCTGCCCCCCCTGCGCGAGGTCATCGCCAGCCACGGCCTCGACGCCCGCAAGTCGCTGGGACAGCATTTCCTGTTCGACCTCAACCTGACCGGCCGCATCGCCCGCGCCGCCGGCGACCTGTCGGCGGGAACGGTGATCGAGATCGGCCCCGGTCCCGGCGGCCTCACCCGAGCCCTGCTGGATGCCGGAGCCGTCCGCGTCATCGCCATCGAACGCGACGACCGCGCCGTCGCCATCCAGCACGAGATCGCCGCCGCCTATCCCGGCCGGCTGGAGATCGTCGCCGGCGACGCCATGGCCATCGACGCCGCCGACCTGGGCCAGCCGCCGCGCCGCATCGTCGCCAACCTGCCCTACAACATCTCCACCGCCCTGCTGATCAACTGGCTGCGGCGGGCCGATTCCTTCGAGACCATGGTGCTGATGTTCCAGAAGGAGGTGGTGGACCGCCTGGCCGCGCCACCGCGTTCGCCCCATTACGGCCGCCTGTCCGTGATCACCCAGTGGCGATGCGATGTCCGCCCGCTGTTCAACGTCGACCGCCGCGCCTTCATCCCGCCGCCGGCGGTGACATCGACGGTGGTCCAACTGACGCCGCGGTCCCAGCCGCTGGCCCCGGCCCGTTTCGAGACGCTGGAGCGGGTCACCGCCGCCGCCTTTGGCCAGCGCCGCAAGATGCTGCGCTCCAGCCTGAGACAACTGGGCGGCGCCGAGGCCCTGCTGGCGGAGGCGGGACTCGCCGGAACCGCCCGCGCCGAGGAGCTTCCGGTCGAGGCGTTCTGCGCCCTGGCCCGTGCCCTGGACGCCCGCGGATAGCCGTCCGGACTATGGAATTGATACGGCGCTTAACATAGGCTGGCCGCATGCACGACCCGCTTGTCCGAGTGATGCTGCCAGAAGCGGCCACCGAGCCACCGGCCCCTCCACCGGAGGCTTTCTCGGCGCTGCTTGAGCGGGCGTTGGCCGACCTGCCGACCGCCTCGCCGACGGCGGCGATGCTCCGCAGCCCGTTTCGCCGCATCCTCGAACGCCGCTCGCGCCGATCCGCCGCCGTCTTGAATGATCCGGACCCCGGACAGCCCCCCCTTTCCGATCACGGCGACGATGACGACGTCCTGCTGCTGGACCAACCGGTGGAGGACGTTCCCGCACCGGAGCCGGTTCCCGCCAGTGACGAGGACGAGGACGAGGACGACGTCCTGCTGCTGGACCAGCCGGTGGAGGACGTTCCCGTGCCGGAGCCGGTTCCCGCCAGTGACGAGGACGATGACGACGTCCTGCTGCTGGACCAGCCGGTGGAGGACGTTCCCGCGCCGGAGCCGGTTCCCGCCAGCGACGAGGACGAGGACGAGGACGACGTCCTGCTGC
>NZ_LR746531.1:157251-200178 GCF_902729425.1 Magnetospirillum sp. SS-4
GACGACGTCCTGCTGCTGGACCAGCCGGTGGAGGACGTTCCCGCGCCGGAGCCGGTTCCCGCCAGCGACGAGGACGAGGACGAGGACGACGTCCTGCTGCTGGACCAGCCGGTGGAGGACGTTCCCGCGCCGGAGCCGGTTCCCGCCAGCGACGAGGACGAGGACGAGGACGACGTCCTGCTGCTGGACCAGCCGGTGGAGGACGTTCCCGCGCCGGAGCCGGCCCCCGTTCATGACGCGGTTTCTGCCGATCAGGATCTGCTGCAACAGGTTCTGGACGCCCTGACCCTCCAGAATGCGGCGACCCTGGGCGAGGACGCGAAGGAGCCGGAAAGAGAGACCGGTATCCTGCTGCGACAGGTCCTGGCGGCGTTGACGGTGACATCGCAGGTCGATCTTCCGGTCGGGCCCGCCCCCGTAACGGCATCTCCCGCCGATGACGACGATGACGACGACGACGTCCTGCTGCTGGGAGACGCCGAACTGGCCGTGGCATCGGCGGATATGACCCGCGCCGAAATGACGGCGCTGATCGCGGCCGCGACCCCCGACGGGGCTGGCACCCTGGAATTGCCGGCCCGCCTGGATTCGCTGGCGCGCCTGTTGCAAACCCCCTCGAACGATTTCGCCGCCCAGGATCTGCTGCACGAATGCTGGCCCAGGGGCAGCCGCGACGTGACCTGCCGCGCCCTGCTGGCCGTCGCCATGAATCTCAGCCGCAATTTCGGCATGCCGGGCAAGCTGCCCATGGCCGCCACCAAGGCGTGGCGCATGCTGGATTCCGCCACGTTCCAGGCTGCCATGGCCGCTCGGCTTGCCGCCATCGGCGACTTCATCACCGCCTGGCAGAAATCGCAATACACCTTCCTGTCGCTTGATTTCGCCGAGATCGAACTGATCGAGCATTTGTTCGAATCCCTGCACCCCGGCCACAATATCGAATTGCTGGCCTCGATCATGAACTTCAAGGTCATGTCCGGGCGCCGCATCGGGTTGCTCCGCCGCATTCCGGTCCATGCCCGCATGGCGGTCGAGGAGATGGGAGTGTCCAATCGTGACCAGGCCCTGATTCACTTGGCGCACGTCAAGGCGCTGCTGGCCCGGATCGCCGATCCTGGCGGCTTTCCCCCCATCGTCGAGGCGGCGTCCCGCGCCTTGATCGAGATGGAGAGGCTGATGAAGAATGTCGCCAACCCGCCCCAGCCCCAGGACGCCCACCGCCCCGAGGGGCTGAGCGGCCTGCCGCTGGCCCGGCTGTGACCGGAACCGGAGCAACGCCATCATGAGCGGCTGGAGCTGCGTTCACGACGACCACGGCACCTGCACCAGGGTCGCCGGCCGCCCCTGCGATCCCGGCATGAAGGGATGCGTCCTCGCCGGCCGCTTCCGCTTCACCAACCCGGCCAAGAACCGCCGTCCCCCCCGCGCCGAGGAGGTAGGAGACGGGGGGAAGGAGACCCCACCCGAAACGGCGGGCTAAACATCAACCCCACCATTCGCTGCATAGGCATTGACGGCCGTGCGGGGGATGAGGTTTATTGCGAAGTGTGATGAAAAGCGCTCGTCAGAAGCGTGGTCAATATCGCGCGGTTCAGGGAGACTATAATGGCAGGTCAAGACGTCGGGGCGACCCCGGCGGCGGGTGGGGCTGATTCGTTCGCCACCGAGGTACTGAAGAAGATCGACAGCCTCAGCCTGGAGGTCGCCGACATCGCCGGCACCATGGACGGGCTGACCCGCTTCGTCAAACATCAGGAAGAGCTGTTCTCGCACCTGAAATCCGTGGCGCACGCCATGGCCGACACCATCGGCCTGATCGACGAGGCCGGGCGGGAAACGCGCGCCATCACCCTGGAGGCCGGGCGACAATCCTCGGACTCGCTCCATACCATCGACGCGGCCCTGTCGGGGGTCAACCGGCTGGTGGGGGCGGTGCAGGGGATCGAGGAGCAACTGGAGGATCTGGAAGGCGCGCTGGGCGAGGTCAGCACCATGTCGCGCAATATCCAGAAGATCGCCCGCCAGACCAACCTGCTGGCGCTGAACGCCACCATCGAGGCCGCCCGCGCCGGCGAGGCCGGCAAGGGCTTCGCCGTGGTCGCCACCGAGGTCAAGACCCTGGCCCGCCAGACCGCCGACGTGACGGTCGGCATCGACACCACCGTCCACAAGCTGTCCGGTTCGGTCACCGAACTGATCGAATCGTCGACCGACACCCTGAAGATGGCCGATTCGGTGGGATCGGGGGTCGGCGTCATCAACAACGCCGTCTCGGTGTTCGGCCAGGCCATCAACACCGTGGAAGGCAAGGTCGGCGACATCTCGCAGGCGGCGTCGCAATCCCTGTCCCAATGCGGCGAGGTGATCGGCGAGATCGACAAGTTCTTCGAAGGCATCGCCATGACCAGCGAAAGCCTGGTGAAGGCGGACGAACGCATCGCCTCGCTGCTGGACAATTCCGAGGAACTGATGGGCTATATCGCCGCCTCGGGTTTCCGCACGGCCGACACCCCCTTCATCGAGACCATCCAGGAGACGGCGCGGCGGATCGGGGCGACCTTCGAGGACGCCGTCGCCAAGAACCGCATTTCCATGGCCGACCTGTTCGACGAGACCTATGTCCCCATCGCCAACACCAACCCGCAGCAGCATGTCACCCGGTTCGCCGCCTTCACCGACGAGGTGCTGCCCCAGTTCCAGGAAGCCAACCTGACCTTCGACGAGCGCGTGGCCTATTGCGTCACCTGCGACCGCAACGGCTATATCGCCACCCACATCAAGAAGGTGTCGCAGCCCCAGGGGCCGGACCCGGTGTGGAACAACGCCAATTGCCGCAACCGCCGTATCTTCAACGACCGCACCGGCCTCAGCGCCGGACGCAACACCAAGCCGTTCCTGCTCCAGACCTATCGCCGCGACATGGGCGGCGGCAAGTTCGTCATGATGAAGGACGTTTCGGCCCCCATCTTCGTCCAGGGACGCCATTGGGGCGGCGTGCGCTTCGGCTATCGCATCTGACGAGTGCGTTCTTGCCGGCCCCGCCATCTCCAACGTGGGGATGGCGGGCGGCCGCGCCCGGAGGTATGATGGCGGGGTAGGCATGCAGTCCGCAGGGAGGCCCGCCATGACGACCAATATCCTTTCCGTGATCTCCGCAATGGCCGAAGTCGCGACGGTCCCCCGCGAGGCCGAACACGCCCGCCCGCGCCAGCCCGTCATCACCATGTCGCGCGACTTCGGATCGGGCGGCGACATCATCGCCACCCGCCTGTGCCAGCGCCTCAAACTGCCGATTTACGACGAGGATCTGTTGCAGCAGGTCGCCGCCCGCCTTGATGACGACCCCGCCATCGTGCGAATGCTGGACGAGGGATTCGGCCGCGCCAAGGACATGTGGCTCTACCGCCTGTTCTCGGGCAAGGACATCAGTCCCGACGCCTACCGCGATACCCTGATCAAGGTGGTGATGAGCCTGGGCCGCCTGGGCGGCGTCATCGTCGGGCGCGGCGCCCATGTCATCCTGGCCGAGGAATGCGCGCTCCGCGTGCGGGTGGCCGGATCGCCCGAGGCCTGCGCCAAGCGCCTGACGTCCGGCGGACGCGGCGACGAGGCCGCCGTGCTGGCCCAGGCGCGGGAAGTCAACCACCGTCGCGGCAAGTTCGTGTGGGAGGTGTTCAACTCCCGCCTGTCCGACGCCAACGCCTTCGACATCACCATCAACACCGACAGGATGGAGGATTTCGAGGATGTGGTCGACATGATCGTGGTGATGGCCACCGCCGTTCACAGCGGCCGGGTCCTGCGCGGCGATCTCAAGAAAACCTGACCCGGAGATGACACCAGGGATGGGATACCGGGGGGGGCTGCTGGCGACAATGATGGCCGTCCTGGCGGCCTGTGGCGGCGACGTCAGGGGCATCGCCCCGCCGGAACAGTCTTGGCCGCCGCCGCCGCCGCCCATGCCGGCGGCGGTGGTGGACAGGCCGGAACCCCGTCATGTCCGGATCGAGCCCCCCGCCGCCATCGCCTCCGACCCCGAGGCGCAGCGTTTCTTCGCCCTGCGCCGTCTGGTGGAGGACGGGCTGGTGGCGGCGGACGACGCCGACCAGCGGCGCGCCGCCAATCTGGGCGCCCTGCTGCCCTATTCCGCCCCGCCACCCGCCGCCGGACTGGCGCGGCCGGCGCCGCTCCAGGATATCGCCGACCGTCTGATCCACCTGAGCGAGGGTGAGGGTATGCCCGCCGTCGCCGCAATCGGCGAGAGGGATTTCCTGCTGGACGGCCTGTTGCCGAAGGCTCCCAAGACCAGGGCCGGGCCGGCCGTGATCGCCCCCGCCGCCCTCCGCCTGGGACGCGAGCGGGTGGAAACCCTGGCCCGCCTGCGACTGGTCGATCACGACGAATTCAACCGGGAAGCGGCCAGCATCGAACGCAACCAGCAGATTCTGGCGGCGGCGCCGCCGCCACCGCCACCGCCGCCACCCAAGAAGCCGGTGCGCAAGAAACCCACCGCCCCGCCGGTCAAGCCGGGCGATGTCCCCGGCGGCGCCCAACCTCTCAGCGGCAGCGGGCCGGTGGGCGTCCATCTTCTGTCCATGGCGTCTGATTCCCTGACCGACAAGGCGGTGGACGCCCTGAAGAAGGAATTTCCGGAACTGGCGGCCCTGGCCTTCAAGGCGGTCAAGACCACCATTCCCGAACTGGGGACCACCTACCGCCTGCTGGCCGGCCCCATGTCCGCCGCCGAGGCCGAGCAGATGTGCAAGGCCCTGCGCGCCAAGGGGCAATCCTGCGCCGTCAGCGGATATTGACCATTATTGGCGGATGGCAAGCCGCCTTGGGGTTGCCAATTTCCCCCGGCCGTGACTGGATGGGCGGGAACGAGACGTCCCCCCGCCGCCGCGACCAGTCCCCCCCGACTTTGCCGCCCGACACCGTGAAAGACAGATCATGACCCCCGCCGCCCGCCTCCAGGCCGCCATCGAAGTCCTGACCGAAATCGAGAAATCGGCCCGGCCGGCCGATTCGGCCGCCGCCGCCTATTTCCGCGAGCGTCGCTATATCGGCTCGGGCGACCGCCGCGCCATCGCCGAGGTGGTCTGGCGGGTGCTGCGCCGCAAGGCCCGCATCGACTGGTGGCTGGAACGCCTGGACCATCCCGAGCGCGGCCACGCCCGCGCCCGCGTCCTGGCCGACATGGCGTTCGAAGGAATCAGGCCGGAGCCCGACCTGTTCAAGGGGCCGCATTCCGCCTATCCGCCTGAACCGCCGGAACGCCGGGTCATCGACATGCTGCTGGAACTGAAGTCGCAGTTCCACCGCGACATGCCCCCCCATGTGCGCGGCGAATATCCGGAATGGCTGACGCCGCGCCTGTCGGCGCTGTACGGGGACCGGCTGGTGGACGAGATGGGGGCCATGCGCGACGAGGCGCCGCTGGACCTGCGGGTCAACAGCCTGAAGGCGACGCGCGATCAGGCCATCGGCGCCCTGGCCAGGGACAAGCTGCGCATCCAGGCCACGCCGACGCCGCTGTCGCCGCTGGGCCTGCGGCTGAAGCGCCGGGTGCCGCTGGTACAGGTGCAGGCCTGGCGCGACGGCCTGGTGGAGGTCCAGGACGAGGGCTCGCAGCTGGTGGCGCTGCTGGCCGACGCCCGCCCCGGCATGGCGGTGGTCGATTACTGCGCCGGGGCCGGCGGCAAGACCCTGTGTCTCGCCGCAGCCATGGAGAACAAGGGAAGGCTGGTGGCCTGCGACGTCGCCGAATGGCGGGTCGACCGCGCCGGCGACCGCCTGCGCCGCGCCGGCGTCCACAACGTCACCAAGCGGGTGATCGAGGGCGAGGCCGACAAATGGATCAAGCGTTCCGCCGCCAGCTTCGACCGGGTGCTGGTCGACGCGCCCTGTACCGGAACCGGGACCTGGCGCCGCAATCCCGACGCCAAGTGGCAGTTGGGCGAGACCGACCTGCTGGAACTGGTGGAACGCCAGAAGGCGATCCTGGCCAGCGCCGCCCGCCTGACCCGGCCGGGCGGCCGGCTGATCTACGCCACCTGCTCGCTGCTGACCGAGGAGAACGAGGATCAGGTGGCGGCCTTCCTCGCCGCCCATCCCGAATACAAGGTGGTGCCGGCGCCCGAATTGTGGGCCGCCATCATCGGCACACCCTGCCCGGTGCCGGGGCCGTATCTGCGCCTGTCGCCGCTCGTCCACGGCACCGACGGCTTCTTCGGCGCGGTGCTGGAAAAGGCGGCGTAGGGGCGCCCTACCCCCTCGGCCCCCGCCTGCCGTCGCCGGCTGCCGCCTGCCACACCGCCAGGGCGGCGATGGCGGCGGTCTCGGCCCGCAGGATGCGCGGCCCCAGGCCGACCGGCCGCACGAAGGGCAGCGACAGCAGCAGGCGGCGTTCCGACGGATCGAAGCCGCCTTCCGGTCCGATCAGCAGGGCGGCCGGGCCGCCCGACGCCGCCTCGGCCAGGGGCGTTCCGCCGCCGCCCTCGTCGAGGAACAGCAATGTCCGGCCGGCGGGCCAGCCGGCCAGCACCTTGTCCAGGGCGGCCGGTTCGGCAAGTTCGGGCACGCTCAGGCGCTCGCATTGCTCGGAGGCCTCGATCAGGTGGGCGCGCAGGCGCCCGGTATTGACCCGGCCGGCATTGGTGCGGCGGGTGAACACCGGCCACAGCCGCGACACCCCCAGTTCCGCCGCCTTCTCCGCCACCAGATCGGTGCGGTCGCGCTTCAAGGGCGCCGCCAGCAGCCACAAATCGGGCTCCGGCTCCTGGGGCCGCGTCGCCTTCTCCGGCACCAACGCGGCACCCGACTTGGCGAGCGAGGCGATACGGGCGCTCCACTCGCCGTCGCGGCCGTTGAACAGCAGCACGCTTTCGCCGGTTTCCGCCCGCATCACCGAGGCGAGGTAATGAGTCTGGTCGCGATCGAGCGCCACCGCCACCCCGGTTTCCAGGGGGACGGGGACGAACAGGCGGAAGCGGGGACGGGGCTCGGTCATGAATTCCTTCTACTCCGGCGGCCGATCCCAGGGAAGCACGCTTGACGATGGGCCGGCCCCGGCCTATGTCGGAAGCTGATATCGTGACGAAGGTTTCCGCCATGGCCGTGCTGCCCATCCTGACCGCTCCCGATCCGATCCTCAAGACCAAGGCCAAGCGGGTCGAAGCGGTGGACGACCGCATCCGTGCCCTGATGGCCGACATGCTGGACACCATGTACCATGCCCCCGGCATCGGCCTCGCCGCGCCGCAGGTGGGCGTGCTGGACCGGGTGATCGTCATGGATATCGGCAAGACCGAGGAGACCCGCGCCCCCCTGCGCATGATCAATCCCGAGATCACCTGGGCGTCGGAGCAGGACAACACCTACGAGGAAGGCTGCCTGTCGGTGCCCAGCCATTATTCCACCGTGGTCCGCCCCGCCGAGATCAGGGTCCGCTATCTGGACGAGGCCGGCTCGGCCAAGGAACTCCATGCCGACGGCCTGCTGGCCACCGTCATCCAGCACGAGATGGATCACCTGGACGGGGTCTTGTTCATCGATCACATCTCGTCGCTGAAGCGCAACATGATCCTGCGCAAGCTGCTGAAAGCCAAGAAGGAGGCGGCCGAATCATGAAGCTGGTGTTCATGGGGACGCCGGACTTCGCGGTGCCGATCCTGGAATCGCTGGTCGAGGCCGGCCACCGGGTGGCGGCGGTCTACAGCCAGCCGCCACGCCCGGCCGGGCGCGGCCACAAGGAGCAGCTTTCGCCGGTTCACGCCCGCGCCGCCCATCTCGGCATCCTGGTCCGCACCCCGACCAGCCTGAGGACGGCGGAGGCGCAGGCCGAGTTCGCCGCCCTGGAAGCCGACGCGGCGGTGGTGGCCGCCTATGGCCTGATCCTGCCCAAGGCGATCCTCGACGCGCCTCGGCTGGGCTGCGTCAACGTTCACGCCTCGCTGCTGCCGCGCTGGCGCGGCGCCGCGCCGATTCAACGGGCCATCCTGGCCGGCGACGCCGAGACCGGCGTCACCATCATGCGGATGGACGTCGGCCTCGACACCGGCCCCATGCTGATCAGGGAGAGCATCCTGCTGCTGCCCGACGCCACCGCGTCGTGGCTGCACGACATGCTGGCGGCCATGGGATCGCGCCTGATCCTGCCGGCGCTGGAGGGGCTGGACGAGGGCACCCTGGCGGCGGTGCCGCAGCCGGAAGACGGCGTCACCTACGCCCGCAAGCTGAGCAAGGACGAAGGCCGCCTGGACTGGAACCGCCCGGCGGCCGAACTGGAGCGCATGGTGCGCGCCCTCAACCCCTGGCCCGGCGTGTGGTTCGCCCTGGGTCCCGAGCGCGTCAAGGTGCTGGAAGCGGTCATGACTCCGGCCGACGGCGCGCCGGGCACCGTGCTCGACGAGCGGCTGACGATCGCCTGCGGCCGCTACGCCCTGAGGCCGGTCCGGGTGCAGCGGGCCGGCAAGGCCCCCATGACCGCCGCCGAGATGCTGCGCGGCCATGCCATCCCCAAGGGAACGGTCCTGGGCTGATGCCCCGCTACCGGCTCCTCGTCGAATATGACGGCACCCCCTTCGTCGGCTGGCAGCGCCAGGAGAAGGGGGAATCGGTCCAGGGCCGGCTGGAACACGCGGCCTTTCGCCTGAACGGAACCCCCGTCGCCGTCCTTGCCGCCGGCCGCACCGATTCCGGCGTCCACGCCACCGGCCAGGTGGCCCATCTCGACCTGATCAAGGCCCATGAGGCCGACAAGGTGCGGTCCGCCCTCAATTACCACATCGGCAACTGGCCGGTGGCGGTGGTGGCGGCCGAAGAAGTGGGCGACGACTTTCATGCCCGCTTCTCGGCCATCGGGCGGAGCTATCTTTATCGCATCCTCAATCGCCGCGCCCCCCCGGCGCTGGAGCGCAACCGCATGCTGTGGGTTCCCGCCGAACTGGACGCCGAGGCCATGCACGAGGCCGCCCAGCGACTGGTCGGCCACCACGACTTCACCACCTTCCGGGCCAGCGAGTGCCAGGCCAGGTCACCGGACAAGACCCTGGATGTGCTGAGCGTCGCGCGGGTGGGAGAAGAGATCCGCATCATCGCCGAGGCGCGCTCGTTCCTGCACCATCAGGTCCGCAACATGGTGGGAACGCTGACGCTGGTGGGGCTGGGCAAGTGGAGCCCCGACGACGTCGGCCGCGCCCTGGCGGCCCGCGACCGCCGGGCCGGCGGCCCCACCGCCCGCCCCGAGGGGCTGTACCTGACCGGGGTCAGGTATGGCCCGGCAAGCGTTCACATATAGGGCTCGCCACTCTAATCGGGCAGACGAAACCCGGCGGGCAGCTTGTCGAGATGCTCGCTGATGCGCAGGTCGCGGCGGATGACATGATCGATCAGCCAGCGACGGAGAAACTCGGCCGCCCCGCCCAGCGACGCCTTGGAGATGCGTTCGCTGCGTTCGACGAAATAGCGCCGGATCATGGCGTCGATCTCGTCCAGCAAGGCCCGATGCTCCTGCCGGTGGACATCCCGATCGGGACAGAGGCAGGCCTCCAGTATCGCCTCCTCGCGCGAGAAATGATAGGCCGCGGCGTCGCGCAGGCCGGCCAGGGCCACATGCAGGGCCCGATCTTCGGGCAGGCGCCGGGCGATCGCCTCGAACTCATTGACAAGGGCCACCAATTGCCGGTGGTCACCGTCAATGTCGGCCTGGCCGACGCTCATGTCATCGCGCCACAGCAGCACCATCTCCCCCCCCTGCGTCGGGTTCATCGCCATGATACTCCGCACCGGCGGCGCCATGCCGTATCGATAGGGCATTTATTACCTTTGACATAGCACCCGATCCAACCCCGATGGCGGACCGCCGCCACCCCGTCTTCCATCAGCCCAAAGGGCGCCTATTGGTGCGGGAGTAAAATCGGTTACGATGCTCTCATGACAGGGATGGGGATCGACCTCGCAATGAACGACCTGCACGGCGCCGGCGCCTTCGACCCGGCGATGATCGGCGCGGTCCTGGAGAACCTGGGACAAGGCATCTCGGTCTTCGACGCCGAGCTTCATCTGGCCTTGTGGAATCGCCGCTTCATCGAGATGTTCGGATTCCCCGACGGCTTCATCCGGCTGGGCATGGATTTCGGCCAGATCATCCGGTTCAATGCCGAAAAGGGTGATTACGGCCCCTGCGACATCGATGCCCTGGTCGAATTCCGCATCGCCCAGGCCCGCCGGTTCCTCCCCCACCGGATCGAACGGACCCGTTCCGACGGCAGCATCATCGAGATCATCGGCAACCCGCTGCCGGGCGGCGGCTTCGTCTCCACCTATTCCGACGTCACGGTGGCCCGTCAGGTGGCCGGCAATCTGCGCCAGTCCAACGACCGTCTCGACCAGATGGTCGAGCGCCGCACCCGCGCCCTTCGGGAAAGCGAGGATCGCCACCGGGCCTATGCCGAGATACTGGAGGCCACCGTCCACCACATGCCCCAGGGCGTATGCGTGTTCGATTCCGATCTGCGGCTGGTGGTGGCCAACGAACAGATGTTCGATCTGCTTCAGGTTCCGAAATCCTTCAATGTCCCCGGCAAGCCGTTCGAGGACTTCATGCTGTTCAACGCCCAGCGCGGCGATTACGGTCCCGGCGACCCGCTGGAACAGGCCCGCCGGCGGGTGGAGGTGGCCAGCCTGATGAAGCCCCATGTCCTCGAACGCACCCTTCCCGACGGCCGGGTGATCGAGGTTCGCGGCAATCCCATTCCCGGACGGGGGTTCATCTCCACCTTCACCGACGTCACCGCCCGCCGGCAGGCGGAAGAGGCGCTGCGCGAGGCCGCCGTCATGGCGCGGGCCATGCTGGACGCGCCCGGGCTCATCGTCTTCCTCATCACCCTCGACGGCACCATCATCGACCTGAACGAGGGCGGCGCCGCCAGCCTGCGCCGCCGCAAGGAAGCGCTGATCGGCGCCAACATCCTCCAGATCATGCCGCCCGAGGTCAGTGCCCGCCGCGCCGCCTATGCCCAGCTGGCGGTGGCCGAGGGCCACGCCATCCATTTCGAGGACGAAGTCCACAACCGCTGGTACGAGATCACCGTCACCCCCTATCCGGCCGATCCGGGGGAAGTGCCGCGCCTGCTGATCATCTCGCACGAGGTGACCCACCGCCACCGCGCCGAGCAGCGCCTGCGCGAGGCCAAGGCCATGGCGGAATCGGCCAATCGCAGCAAGACCGACTTCCTTGCTGCCATGAGCCACGAACTGCGCACGCCGCTGAACGCCATCATCGGTTTTTCCGAGATCATTTCCCGCGAGATGTTCGGCCCGGTGGGCGAACGCTACCGGTCCTACGGCAACGACATCAATGGCGCCGGCCAGCACCTGCTGGCCATGATCAACGACATCCTCGACATCTCGCGCATCGAGATCGGCGTCTTCACCTTGTCGGAGGAAACGATCTCGCCGCGTGAACTGGCGGAATCCTGCCTGCGGCTGATCACCAGCCGGGCCGAACAGGGCTCGATCCACCTCATCGACGCGGTTTCTCCCGATCTTCCCCCGCTGCGGGTGGACGTGCGCCGCACCAAGCAGATTCTGATCAATCTGCTGGGCAACGCCGTCAAGTTCACTCCCGCCGGCGGCAGCGTCGCCCTGTCGGGCTGCCGGTCGGACGATGGCGGCTTCGTCTTCGGCGTCAGCGATACCGGCATCGGCATGAGTCCCGATGAAATCACCATCGCCCTGGCCCCGTTCGGTCAGGTGGACAGCGGCCTCGATCGCCGCTTCGAAGGCGCCGGCCTGGGATTGCCGCTGGCCAAGTCGCTGATGGAACTGCACGGCGGCAGCCTTGACATCTCCTCGGTCCCCGGCGAGGGCACCACCGTCACCATCCGCTTTCCACCGGAGACGGTGATGGTTTCCCCCGCCGCCGCTAGCGGAGAGAGGACGGAGCGGCCGACTTGAGCAGGGCGGCGAACCGATCCGGCGGAATCGGACGGCTGTAAAGGAACCCCTGCATCTCGCGCACGCCCTCGTCCCGCAGGAACAGGCGCTGGGCCTCGGTTTCCACTCCCTCGGCGATGACGCCGAGATCAAGGGCGCTGGCCAGGGCGACCATCGCCCTGACGATGGCCTCGCCGCCCCGGTCGTGATGCAGGGTCTCGATGAAGGAGCGGTCGATCTTGATCATGTCGAACGGAAAATTGCGCAAATAGGCGAGACTGGAATAACCGGTGCCGAAATCATCCATGGACAGGCGGACGCCCATGGCCTTCAGCGTGTTGAGGATCGTCGCCGCCTCGTCGGGATCGTGCATCACCGTCCCCTCGGTCAGCTCCAGTTCCAGGCACAGCTGGCCGCCGCCATGGCGGTCCAGAATGTCGGACACCTCGCGGATCAACCCCTTGGAACGGAACTGGCGCGGCGACAGGTTGACGCCGATCCGCAGGTCGCGACCGGTCGCGGCGGCCCAATCCCGGCCCAGCCGGCAGGCATGCTCCAGCACCCAGCGGCCGATGGGGACGATCAGGCCGCTGTCCTCGGCGACGGGAATGAAGCGGCCGGGCATGATCAGCCCCTCGCGGGGGTGTTCCCAGCGAAGCAAGGCCTCCGCCCCGACCACCTGCCCGCTGGCCAGATCGATCTGGGGCTGGAACAGCAGCCGCAATTCGTCACGATCCAGGGCGTGACGCAGGTCGCGTTCCAGCACCAGCCGCTCGGTGGCGCGCGCATTCATTTCCGGAGTGAAGAAGTTGAAGGTGCTGCGGCCGCTGTCCTTGGCCCGGTACATGGCGGCGTCGGCATTCATCAGCAGGGTCGGCGCGTCGAGCCCGTCGCGGGGATAGACCGCAATGCCGACGCTGCATCCCACGCACAATTCCTGGTCGTCGATCACCAGCGGACGCGAGACCTCGGCGATCAGCCGGCTTACCACCTCGGCCACCACCTCCTCGCTGTCGGGAGCGAACAGCAGCACCACGAATTCGTCGCCCCCCACCCGGGCCACGGTGTCGCCCTCGCGCACCGCGCCGACGATCCGGCGGGCGACATGGCGGACCAGTTCGTCCCCGACCCGGTGCCCCAGGGTGTCGTTGATCACCTTGAAGTGATCGAGATCGATGAAGACCAGCGCCATCAGGCTTCCGTCGCGACGGGCGTGGGTCAGGGCATGGCCGAGGCGGTCGGACAGAAGCGTGCGGTTGGCGAGGCCGGTGAGGTCGTCGTGGCTGGCCTGATGGCTGAGCCTGGCCTCGTAGAGTTTCTGGTCGGTGATGTCCTGCAACGTCTCGACCGCCCCGGCGACGCGGCCATCGAGGCCGCGCAAGGGGGCGGCGGTGAACGCCAGCCAGCGTTCACCCGAACGGAAGTGCGGAAAGTGGTCGACCGCCTCCCAGGCGCCGGGAATGAGGTCGGACGGACGGCACTTGCCGGCGTAAAGCGCCTCCATCTCCCGCCTGGGCTCCGGGCTCATCACCAGATCGGCCATCACCGGACGCGACGGGGAATAGAACGGAGCCCATGCCCGCGTCGTTCCGACGATCTCGTCCGCCCCGACCCCGGTCACCGCCTGGCAGGCGCGGTTCCAGTGGGTGACGCGGTGGGACTCGTCTAGGACGAACAGCGGCACCGGGCAGCCGTCGATGATCTCGGCCAGCCGGTGCTCGCTTTCGCGCCGGGCCGCCTCCGCCCGTTTTTCCTGGGTGATGTCGCGCAAGGTCTCGATGGCGCCGACCACCTCGTCATGCTCGCCGTGCAGCGGCGCGGCGCTGAACGCCAGCCACTTGCCCCCATCGGGGAAATGCGGGAAGAAATCCTCGGCCTCCCATGCCCCGTCCACCATGGCGGACCGGCGATACTTGCCGGTATAGAAGGTCTCGACCTCGGCCTCCAGGGTTCCGTCGATGATCAGGTCGGCCATCACCGGACGCGGAGCCGGATAGAACGGCGCCCATGCCCGCGTCGTTCCGACGATGTCGGACGCCTTGGTGCCGGTCACCACCTCGCAGGCCCGATTCCAGTGGGTGACGCGATGCCGGGCATCGACGACGAAGGTCGGAACCGGCGTGCTGGCGACGACCTCGACCAGCCAGGCCTTGGACGGCCCCGCCGCCGGAAGACCGCGACGCGCCCCGGAAACCGTGCGGCCGCTCACGGCGTCGTCCGATGGCGGGCCGCCCCCGCCCCGGTCATCGCCGCTATGTCCAACAAGAAAAAGATCAAGCGATACCCCACTCGGACCGCAATGGATGGGAACTAGCCATCCGTAAAGGTGGGGCAATGTGACAAAATGTGACCACTCGTGTCGATATATAAATAGTATAGGTCAGAAGCTTTACTCATGAACATGGCTTGATAATAAAGCTATTGACGTCAACTATTCGCCCAACTATCGGTAAACAAGCATATCAGTACTTATTTACCCTTTCGCATCCATGACCGGCCACCATCAGGCCGACACCGGCGTCCGGGCGGCCCTGGCGGGACCGCCGCCCGATACGGCGGCCGGGGCGGGGGCGGTCTTCTGCTTGTCCTTGGCCGGCTGGCCGGTCGCCAGATCGATGGCGGCGGCCAACGCCCGGTCGGATGCGCCCTTCATGGACGGCAACGAACGCGGCCATGGCCGGCAGCCCTCCAGATGCTTGGCCAGCTTCTGGATGGCCCACATGGCGCCACAGGCCCCGAAAGCCTGACGGAACCCCTTTTCCCCCAGCGAGGAAAAACAAGAGAACAAGAACACCGCGACCGCGCGCAAATCAGTTTCCAATGCCGGAATCAGCAACTCGACCGCCTTGGCCTCCATGCACGATATCTGCGACACGGCACGGCGCAGTTGGGCATCCTCCAGATTGGGAAACACCGCCTCCAGCCCCAGCTTGACGAAGGCCTCGCTGAGCGCGTTGGCGTCGATGCCGCCATCCGGCCCGCGCAGCCGCCGGGCGTCGTCGAGCACCAGCGGCAGCCGGCCCTCGGCGGTCAGGCCCTCGGCCGCCAGGATCTGAATCTGGCCGGGCTCGCGCAGGTCGAGTATCCGCGCCCCCAACCGGGTCACCGTGCGAATCTCCAACGGAGCGTAATGGGGAATCAACGGCACTTGCCATTCGTACAGCAGGTTGCTGCGAAAGGCGCGGTACAGCTTGTCGCCCTGCCCCAGCGGAGCCGCCGGCTGACGCGGCGGCGGCGGCGGCTTCATCAGACCCAGCCCGATGGCGGCCTGACGCACCAGACCCGGGCGGGCCACGGGCGCCGCCGGCGCCGGCCTGGGAGCCTGCGGCAGGGTGGCGCGGAAATAGCGCTTGGCCGAGGCCCGGACGATCATGGCGACCACATCGGCCAGGGAACGGCCACACCACAAGGCGTCCTGGTCGCTGGCCGGCGGCCGCTTGTCCTGGCGCACCACCACGCGGTTGAACAGGCCGGGCTGGGAACGGAACACCTGGAAGCATTCGTGCAGCAGCGCCGGGGTGTCCAGGACCTGGTCATAGACCCGATCCGGCGTCAGCGCCGACAATTGCGTCACATTGAGATGAAGGATGTCCGAAACCTGGGTCCGCAACACGCGGCGGATGGCCTCCAGGTGATCACGCGGCAGAACGCCTCCCTGGGCAACGCTAAGAGTCGTCACGATCCCTCCCAAGATGTCCGACCTTACCCATACTCCCCGTATGGACAAGTGACGGAATCAGGAACAAATCGCAACATTTCGTTAACAGTCCCATACATCAGTATGGGGAGAAAAGAACACCGTAATAATGGATTATTACTACACCTATTGCATACTCCCCATATCGTCGGGAAGAAAGCGGAGAACCGTGACAAACATCAAGACAATAATCGCCGCGATGGCGACTCCACCAAGCCCGAGCATGACTTCCGCCAGGGTCGGAACATAGGCGTGGATGCGGCCGTCGGCGAAGCTTGACCAGGTCTCCATGCCGGGAAACAGGTCCAGCGGCCAGGCCTGGCCGCCGATGATCAGGACGTAGACCTGGGCCAGTCCGCCCACCACCACCAGCAGCGAGGCCATGACGGCGCGGCGGCGCGGCGGATGCTTGCAGCCGGCGAAGGCGATGACCAGCGGCAAGATGCCGCCCAGGCCGACCTGAACCACCCAGAACAGGGTGGTGTAGACGCCGCCGCCGGCCAGGATGAAGGCCTCCACCCCGCCGCGGCCGGCGAAGTAAAGCTGGGTCAGGTGATGGATGACGACGAAATAAAGGTTGGCGGCGACGAACAGCCCCAGCAGCCGGATCATGCGCGCCAGCAGGTCGTCTCCCACCGGCCGGCGGGTGGTCTTGCCGGCGAACACCAGCACCAGCATGAAGATCGCCAGGCCATAGGCGAACGACATGGCGATGAACAGGGGCGCCATCACCGCCGCGCCATAGGCCTCGCGCGCCGCCAGGAAGCCGAAGATGGAGCCGGTGCCGGTGGTCAGGATCAGCCGCCAGAGGAAGGCGCCCAGCGCCGCCGGCTTGTAGAAGCGCTTCATGCGCCAGTCCATCATGGTCCACAGATAGACGCCCACCACCGCGAAGAAGCCGGAATAGAGGATGACGTTCCAGGCGAAGATAGACTTGAAGTTGAAGTGGGTCATGGCGACCACCAGCCGGTCCGGCCGGCCGAGGTCGAGCACCAGCACCGCCAGGCCGCCGGCCAGCAGGGCCACGGCCACCAGCCCCGACATGCGCCCCAGCGGCTGATAGGGCTCGCGGCCGAACACCGAGCCCATGGAGGCGATGTTGAGCGCCCCCGAGGCGGCGACGATCAGGAACACGGCAAAGACATGCGGCACGCCCCACACCACCTGATTGGTCATGCCGGTGACCCAGTGGCCGTTGTGCTCCATGTACCAGACCGCGCCCAGGGCGGCGACGATGACCGCGCCCAGGCCGCCGGCCAGGGCCAGCCAGCCGGGGGTGAACGCCTTGACTTCGGAGTAGCGGGTCTTGACCATCGCTCAAATCCCCTGGTAGCGCACGGCCGGATCAAGGCCGAGGTCGGCGCGGATGCGGCTGGTGGCCTCGCGCGCCACCCGCCGGGCGATGTCGCTGGACGAATCCTTCAGATCGCCGAACAGCATGGCGCCCTTGGCCTTGGCGGCGCAGGCCTCGACGCAGGCCGGCGGACGCCCTTCGTCGACGCGGTGGACGCACAGCGTGCACCCCTCCACCGTGCCCTTGCCGCGCGGCAGGTGCGGCTGCTGGCCGGTCTGCGCCTCGTGGGCGAAGCTGCGCGCCTTGTAGGGGCACGCCATCATGCAATAGCGGCAGCCGATGCAGATGTGACGGTCCACCAGCACGATGCCGTCGGCCCGCTTCATGGAGGCGCCGGTGGGACAGACGTCGACGCAGGGCGGCTTGGCGCAATGCTGGCACATCACCGGCAGCGAGTGGGTGTGGCCGCTGGCGGGGTCCTTGACGTTGACCTTGCGGACATACTGGGCGTCGGTCAGCGGCCGGTCATGCCCCGTCAGCCCCATCTCGGCCTTGCAGGCGTCGACGCAGATTGTGCAATCGGCGGCGCATTTGGCGGTGTCGATCAGCAGGCCCCAGCGCCGGGCGGAACTGGCCGGCTGCCCCCGGACGGATTGGCTGTCCGCCGCCTCGGCGGCGGATACGATCAGCACCGCGCCCGAGGCGAGCAGGACCTGACGGCGGGAAAGCTGGGTCATGGCGCGCCTCCGGCGGTTTTCTGCCCGGGAACGGCGGCGTGGCATTCGAAGCAATCGGGCTTGACCGCCACGTAGGCATGGCAGGACTGGCAGAACTGGCCGGGATCGTCGACGCGCCGAGGCGCGCCGTCGGCGGCGGCGGTGGAATGGCAGGCGACGCATTCCTTCAGCGACGCCTTGGCGCCGCGGATGCCGAGACGCATGGTCTCGTCGCGCTGATGCTTCAGCATGTCGGGATGGTCGCGCCGCATCACCGCCGGCGCCTCGACGCAGGTCGTGCCTCCCTTGGCCTTGGGCAGGGCCAGCGGCTCGGCCGCCAGGGCCGCCGTCGCGCTCGCCATCATCAGCAGTCCCAGCAGCAGCCGCGCCAGCATCCCTATTCCCCCAGCCCCATCTGGATGTAGCCGGTGGGGCAGACATCGCGACAGATATGACAGCCGATGCACTTGGAATAATCGGTTTCCACATAGCGGCCGGTGGTGCGCTCGGCCTTCTTGACCCGGCCGACCGCGCCCTGCGGGCAGAACACCACGCAATTGTCGCATTCGAAGCACAGGCCGCAGGACATGCAGCGCTTGGCCTCGTCCACCGCGGCCTGGTCGGAGAGCGGCACCAGCCGTTCCGAGAAATTGCCGATCACCTCGTCGGCGGCGATGTGAACCTCGCCGCGATGGTTGCGGGCGACGCGGGTGAAGTGGCCGAGAAACAGGTCCTCGTGGGTGACGATCTCGTTGGGGGCGCGGTTCTCGAAATTGTGAACCGCGAACCTGGCCTGATCGGTGCCCCGGGTAGCGCCGACATCGTAGGGAGCCGGCGACAGGTTGCCTTCCCGCAGCTTCTCCAGCAGATTGAAGTGATGGACGTCCACCTTGGGGCGCTTGCCGACATCGCCCTTGTCGAGAAATTCCTCGATGCTGGAGGCGGCGACCCGGCCATGGCCGATGGCGGTGGTCAGCAGATGCGGCCGCACGATGTCGCCGCCGACGAAGTGCTTGGGCTTGCCCGGCACCCGCATGGTCTTGTCGGCATTGATGAAGCCCTTGCCGTTGTCGATCTCGGGCAGGTCGGCCAGTTCGCCGCTCTGGCCGATGGCCGAGACGATCAAATCGGCGTCCAGCACGAATTCGGTGCCGGCGATGGGAGTGGGCGTCATGCCGTCCATGGTGCACTGGCACAGTTTCAGGCCGGTGGCGCGGCCGTCCGGCCCCTTGACCACCTCCAGCGGCATGATGCCGCCCTTGATGTCGACGCCTTCGCGCTTGGCATCGTCGATCTCGCGCTGGGCGGCGAACATCTTTTCCACCGGGAACAGCGAGGTCAGGGTGACGTCGGCGCCTTCGCGGGATGCCGAGGCGGCGACATCGTGGGCGACCTGGCCCAGGATGACGTGATCGATGCGATCCTGCTCGGACACCTGCTTGATGTGGCCGAGGCGGCGCGCCACCGAGGCCACGTCGATGGAGGTGTCGCCGCCGCCGACCACGATGATGCGGCCGGGAACGTGTTGCAGGCGGCCTTCGTTGAAGGCCTTCAGGAAGGCGACGCCCGAGACGCAATTGGCGGTGTCCTTCCAGCCCGGAATCGGCAGGCCGCGTCCGGAATGGGTGCCGACGCCCCAGAAGATGGCGTCGAACTGGCTCTCCAGTTCGGCGACGGTGACGTCGCGGCCGACCCGGCACGAGGTGCGTACCGTGACGCCCATGTCGACGATGCGGCCGATCTCGGCGTCCAGCACCTCGCGGGGCGTGCGGTAGCCGGGAATGCCATAGCGGACATAACCGCCCAGTTCCGCCTTCTCCTCGATCACCGTCACGGCATGGCCGGCGCGGCGCAGGTGATAGGCGGCCGACAGGCCGGCGGGGCCGCCGCCGATCACCACCACGCTCTTGCCGGTCTCGGTCTCGGGCTTGGGCAGGGTCAGCTTGTTGGCGATGGCCCAGTCACCGATATAGTGCTCGACCGAATTGATGCCCACATGCTCCTCGACCACGTTGCGGTTGCAGCCCTGCTCGCAAGGGGCGGGACAGACGCGGCCCATGACGGCGGGAAACGGATTGGCCTCGACCATGCGGCGGAAGGCGTATTCCTGCATGGCCATTCCGGCCGGCGGCTTTTCCAGCCCGCGGACGATGTCCAGCCAGCCCCGGATGTCGTGGCCCGACGGGCACGACCCCGAACAGGGCGGAGTGCGCAGCACGTAGGTCGGGCATTTGTGCGACCAGCTGGCCTTGAAGATTTCCTCCTGCCAGGCGCCCGGCTTGGAATCGCCGTCCTTGTAACGGCGGAAGTTCATGCCCTCGGTGGTGGCCTTGGCGGTGGTTTTGGCAGCCATGGTCTCTCTCCCTGGTAACTTTTTTAGTCGTTGTCGCCGAGGATGATGGCGTTGCTCACCAGTTGGTGAACCGACACCACCATCTCGCGGTCGTGGCCGAAATACGGCAGAACCTTGGTGAACTGGGCCTTGCAGATGGCGCACATGGCGGCCATGTGGGTGACGCCCTCCTGCTCGACCACCGCCTTCAGCGCCTCCATGCGCGGCGCCGAGCCCTTGACGCGCAGCTCCAGCAACTCGTCGGTCAGCAGGCCGCCGCCGCCGCCGCAGCAGAAGGTCTTCTCGCAGATGGTGTCGGGGTGCATGTCGACGAATTTCGGCACGCTGGCCTTGATCACCGCGCGCGGGATGGTGAACTGGCCGCCGGGCCGGTCGCCCATGCGGGCGCCCCGCGCCACGTTGCAGGAATCGTGGACGGTCAGCACCATGCCGTCGTTGCCCGACTTGTCCAGCTTGACGCCCTTGCGCTCGATCAGGTCGTTGGTGAATTCCAAGATGTGCTGCGGCACCGGATAGCGCGGATCGAGGAAGTCCCACGGCCCGGCCAGGGTGTTGAGGAAGGAATAGGCGACGCGCCAGGCGTGGCCGCACTCGCCGAAGATGATGCGCTTGACGCCCAGTTCCAGCGCCGCCTCGCGGACGCGCATGGAAATCTTGCGCATCTGCTCGTAATTGCCGATGAACATGCCGAAATTGCCGGCTTCCGATGCCTTGGTGGACAAGGTCCACGACACGCCGGCGGCATGGAACACCTTGGCGTAGCCGATCAGGCCCAGGACATGCGGCTCGGCGAAGAAGTCGGCCGAGGGGGTGACCAGCAGCACCTCGGCGCCCTGAACGTCGATGGGCAGCTTGACCGGCACGCCGGTATCGGCCTCGATGTCTTCTTCCAGCCCTTCCAGGGTGTCGAGCAGCGCCGGAGCCGGCAGGCCCAGGTTGTTGCCGATCTTGTGGACCTTGCCGATGATCTCGTTGCAGTACTTCTGGCCCTGGCCGATGGAATCCATGATGTCGCGGGCCGCCATGGAAATCTCGGCGGTGTCGATGCCGTAGGGGCAGTAGACCGAACAGCGGCGGCATTGCGAGCACTGGTGAAAGTAGTTGTACCACTCGTCCAGCACGTCCCTGGTCAGGTCGCGGGCGCCCACCAGGCCGGGGGCGATCTTGCCGGCCGGGGTGAAATAGCGGCGATAGACCGAGCGGAACAGGTCGGCGCGGCCCACCGGCATGTTCTTGGGATCGGCGGTGCCCAGGAAATAATGGCACTTGTCGGTGCAGGCGCCGCACTTGACGCAGATGTCCATGAACACCTGGAGCGAGCGGTACTTGGACAGCAGCTCGCCCATGTGGCCGATGGCCTTCTTCTCCCAGCCGTCCTCCAGCACGCCGGGAAAGCCCAGCGGTTCCTGATGGACGGCGGCGGCGACATAGGGCTTGGATTCGGCCATGGCGCCGGGCTTCAGCGCCGGAATCCGGCGTTCCTCCACGTCGCCCAGTTCGGGAGTGTCGAAGGGGGCGGCCATCTCAGTTCACCTTCTCTTCAAGCTTGGCCGCCCAATCGCACAGATGGCGGCGTTCGCGCGGCGTGTCGGTCTGGTTGCGGGTCGGGCTGAAGAACAGGCCGGGCGCATGCAGCAGCTTGGAAAACGGAAACACGATCATCAGCGCCGCCACCAGCAGCAGGTGGACGATCAGCAGCGGGTCGGCGGGCAGCGGCCGCAGCTCGAAGGCCAGCAGGCCGGTGAAGAACGCCTTGACCGCCACTACGTCGGTGTGGACGTGGTTGGTCATCATCATGCCGGTGACGGTGATGCCCAGCAGCAGGACCAGCATCAGGATGTCCGAGGGACCGGTGATGTAGCGGACGCGCTCGATGACGAAGCGCCGGGCCAGCAGCGCCAGCAGCCCCGCCAGCATGGCGAGGCCGGCCGGCACGGCGAAAGGCTGGATCAGGGCGATAACCGGCCCCACCTGGGTCTCGAAGTAACGGACATGGCGGAGCAGCACCACCGCCAGACCGAAGTGGAACAGGGCGGCGAAAATCCACAGCGGCTTGTTGGCCTTGAACAGGCTTTCGAACACCACCGCCTCGCGGGCGAGGCGGAAGGCGACGCCGGGCGCGGTCAGGGGCGCCGGCGTGGTGGGGATCTTCAGCGGCGCCGGGGTGCGGGCGTACCGGGCGATCTTCAGGCCCAGCCCGACCACCAGCACCAGCGTGGCCACGGTGAAGAGTATGGCGAAGAATATCGTCACGAGCCGCCCCCCAAGACTTCGGTGCGCGGGCGTCCTCGCCCGCCCTTCACCACCGGAGGCGGGCGAGACCGCCCGCGCTCCGGGGTCACCTGATCACACGCAGCCGGTCGGCTTCGGCAGTCCGGCGATCTTGCAGGCCTGCTTGCCGGGACCGTAGGGGAACAACTCGTAGAGATACTTGTTGTTGCCCTTGTCGGCGCCCATCTTCTTGGCGATGGCCTTGGTCAGGACGCGCACCGCCGGGGCGATCTGGTATTCGGAGTAGTATTCGCGCAGGAAGTTCACGACTTCCCAATGCTCCGGGGTAAGGGCGATGCCCTCGTCCTTGGCGATCTGGTCGGCCAGGGACTCGGTCCACTCGTTGATGTTGACCAGATAACCCTCTTCATCGGCCTCGATGGTGGCGCCGTTGCTGGTATAAGCCATGGTCGAACCTCTCCTCTGATTGTCTCTTGATTTACCCGATGGTCACAGCCAGGCGTTGACCGCCTTGTTCTGCGCCGCCAAATCCACATAGCCGCCGTAATCGACGACGGTAAAGCCCGCGACCACATTGGCGGGGTCGAGACCCCGCGCCTTCAGGTCCGGCCCCAGGACGTGAAGGCGGAAACTGTTGGCGGCATCGGCCATCTTGCCGGCGACGGCGGTCCCGGCCATGGCGGCGAACACCGCATCCTCGATCAGCAGGATCGCATCGCCCGGCTGGGCGTGGCCCAGGCAGGATTCGAGGGTATTGCGCTCGAACGGCGACTTGTTGACGGTATGAAGAATGCTCATTTCGTTTTCCCTCTGTCCCTCACCTCGTCCCGAGGAGGCCCGCCGGGGCCGTCTCGAAGGTCGAACTCAAGCCGTCAGGATCACGTCCATCTCGGCCATCAGCTTGCCCATGTCGGCGCGGCTGACGACCTCGACCGGAACCAGCAGGTCGTCCTCGGTCAGGCCGCGCTCGGCCAATCCCTCGGCTTCCACGTACAGCTTTTCGATGTCGTAGCCTTCCAGCGCCCGATAGGTGGGCGAGAAGTTCTTGCAGCCGATCTCGGCCGGCGCCTGTCCCTTCTTGATCTGGTAGATGCCGTCGTCGACGAAGGCCAGGTGGACGTCCTGGTCGAACGCCGCCGAGATCAGCACCATTTCCAGCACTTCCAGGGCATAGACCGTGCCGTGGGGGGCCTTGCGGTTGACGAACATGAACTTCTTGACGATTCCGCTATCCATCTCGTCCATGGTCAGTCTCCGAAGGTCACAAGGCGGTCGGACTGGATGCCGGCCTCGATGAGCTGGCCCAGGCCCGAGATGCGAAAGCCGGGGGCCAGATTGCTCTCGACGATGCCGCGCCGCAAAGCGGCGGCGACGCAGACCACCAGATCGACCTTGTGATCCTCGGCCAGCTTCTGCCAGTTCCTGGTCACGTTGCGGTCGTCGGTGGGCGGCTGTCCCAGGCCGGAGGCGTTGTTGACGCCATCGTAGTAGAAGAAGACGCGAAAGATCTCGTGCCCCTTCTCCAGCGCCGCCTTGGTGAACTGGTAAGCGGAATCCGAGGCCTGATGGTTGTAAGGGCCCTCGTTGACCAGAATGCCGAATTTCATGATCCGATACCCTAGAAGTGCAGATGCGCCGAGGCGTTGAGGTTGGCGCGGCCGCCGCGCCAGGTGTCGACGTGGTACTTGGTGAACGGCAGCTGGGTCATCTCGAAGAAGCGCGGCCAGCCGATGCGCTCGATCCATTCGCCCATGCGCTCCCACGGCCGGGCGTCGGCCTTGTAGGTGCGCAAGATCAGCTTGACCACCTCGGCCACTTCCGGCCAGCGCGGCGCGTTGTTGGGCAGGCCCGCCGCCACCAGCTTGTGGAACATCGGCTTCGAGCGGGTCGAGGAATGCTTGCCGCCGACCCAGATGGCGATCTTGGAATTGACCGGGTCGTTGATCTGCATGGGCGGGCAGGGCGGATAGCAGGCGCCGCAGCACACGCACTTCTTCTCGTCCACTTCCAGCGAGGGCTTGCCGTCCACCAGGGCCGGCCGGATGGCCGCCACCGGGCACCGCGCGATCACCGCCGGACGCTCGCAGACGCCGGACACCAGGGCGTGGTTGATCACCGGCGGCTTGGTGTGCTGGACGTTGATGGCGATGTCGCCCTGGCCGCCGCAATTGATCTGGCAGCAGCTGGTGGTGATCTTGACCCGGTTGGGCATGTCCTCGTGCTTGAACTCGTCCACCAGTTCGTCCATCAGCGCCTTGACCACGCCGGAGGCGTCGGTGCCGGGAATGTCGCAGTGGAGCCAGCCCTGGGTATGGCTGATGAAGCCCACCGAGTTGCCGGTGCCGCCCACCGGGAAGCCGGCGGCCTCCAGGGCGTCGATCAGCGGCTTCACCTTGCTTTCGTCCGGGGTCATGAACTCGACCGACGAGCGGATGGTGAAGCGGACATGGCCGTCGCAGAACTGGTCGGCGATGTCGCACAGCTTGCGGATGGTATGGATGTCCATCTGGCGCTGGGTGCCGGCCTTGACGGTGAACACCTGATCGCCGCCTTCGGCGACATGGCGCAGCACGCCGGGTTGGGGCCGGTCGTGCCAGGCCCACTTGCCGTAATTCCTGACCAGGACCGGAGGCATGAATTGCTTGGAATCCGGCACGCCGCATTCGATGGGGCGACGAAGTTCGCTCATGGTGGCTGTCTCCTACTCGGCCGCGCTGGACTTGGTTTCGTTCCACTTGCGCACTTCCTCGTCCCAGCCGTCGGTGCGGACGTAGGAGTTGGTGCGCGGCTGGCTGATCATGTTGACGTCGAGCGGCAGGTCGAGGCCCTCCAGATAGTTGGCCAGCCCGATGCGCTCGATCATCTCGCCGGTGCGCTCGTGCTCCAGCGCGTTGTCGGCGAAGAAGTCCAGCATGCGATGGGCGAGATCGACCAGGGCGGCGTAGTCCTCCTCGGTCTCCAGCTTCATGAAGGGAACCACCACGGTGCCCAGCAGGTCGCCGATCTTCAGCGTGCGCTTGCCACCCACCAGGATGGCGATGCCGCGTTCCTTGCCGGGCTTCAGCGCCTTGGTGCAGACGTTGATGCAGTGCATGCAGCGCACGCACGACTTGTTGTCCACGTCCAGAGTGTCGTCGTCGTTCAGGCCCAGCGCCTGGGTCGGACACATGCGGATGACCTGGTTGATGAATTCCTTGCGGCCCAGCTGCTTGACCTTGGCCTTGACCTCGGCCTGGTTGACCTGCATGTCGTCCTTCCAGGTGCCGAGGATGGCGACGTCGGCCCGCTGGGTGGCGTTGGCGCAGTCGTTGGCGCAGCCCGAGAACTTGAACTTCATCTTGTAGGGCAGCGACGGCCGGTGGATGTCGTCGGTGAAGTCGTTGATGAGGGTCTTGTGAGCCTCCAGGGTGTCGAAGCAGGCCTGCTCGCAGCGGGCCGGACCGACGCAGGAGGCCGCAGTGCGCACGCCGGCGCCGGCGCCGCCCATGTCGAAGCCCATCTCGTTCAGCTTGTCCCAGGCCGGCTGGACCTGATCGGTGCGGCAGCCCTGGAACATGATGTCGCCGCTCTGGCCGTGCAGGGCGATCAGCCCCGAGCCGTGCTCTTCCCAGATGTCGCACATCTGGCGCAGCGTCTTGGTATCGTAGAAGAAGCCCGGCGCCGGCATGATGCGCAGCGTGTGGAATTCCGACGAGTCCGGGTATTGCGACGCCACTTCCGAGAAGCGGGCGATGACGCCGGCGCCATAGCCGAACACGCCGACCGTGCCGCCCTTCCAATACCCCTTGCGGGTCTGGTAGCTGTGTTCCAGCTGACCAAGCAGGCTCTTCATCAGGTTGCCGTGCGGCTTGTCCTCGGTATCGGCCAACCGCTTCAGTCCGCTGACGAAGCTCGGCCAGGGGCCTTTCTCCAGCTCGTCGAGCATCGGCGTTGAGGGCATCTTTTTCGACATTGCTTCTCGCTCCCTACCCGTCGTCATTGCGGAACGGCACACGGCGATGGCCGGCGCACACGTCCGTTGATAACCGTATCAATCCCACGGAAGCTTGCTTCCCGGATCCGTCCCTGGCGTCGAGGTCGTTCTTGCGCGCCCCGTTACATTAAAGGATCATAATATTATGATCGACCATGATCCAAGTGGATTCTTTAGCGAAGCCGCATGAAAATGAGCAGGGAGGCAAGATGTCTGGATTTCCGGGGGTTTTCGATCTCGCCGACGCCGCCGCCTATGGCCGCTGGCGCGATTCCAAGCTGAGCCGCGCCGCCCGTTCGGTGGCCGACCTGGTGGTGGAGGTGCAAGACATCGCCCATCTGTCCGATGCGGAACACGCCGCCTTGGCCGGGCGCGTCGCCCATTCCGGCATGGCCGTCTACGCCGAGCCGCCCAAGGCAGGACGCGACGACAAGGCCGCGCTGCGGGCGCTGGCCGGGCGGTTCGGGCTTGCCGGCCTCGATTCCAACCATCTCGCCGACGACGACGGCGTCACGCCGCTCAGCGTGCACCGCGACGGCATCCGCTCGCGCTATATCCCCTATACCGAACGGCCCATCGCCTGGCACACCGACGGCTATTACAATCCGCCGGAACGGACGGTGCGCGCCCTGCTGCTGCACTGCGCCCGCCCGGCGGCCCAAGGCGGCGCCAACCGGCTGATGGACCACGAGATCCTCTACATCCTGCTGCGCGACGAGGACCCGGAGTTGATCCGGGTCCTGATGGCGCCCGACGCCATGACCATTCCCGGCAACGACGAGGATGGCATGCAACGCCCGGCCACCACCGGCCCGGTGTTCTCGGTGGACGGCCTGGGCAACCTGCACATGCGCTATACCGCCCGGACCCGCAGCATCGAGTGGTCCGAGGCCGCCCGCCCGGCCGCCGACGCCATCCGGCGCCTGCTGGAGACTCCATCCCCGTTCATCTTCGAGCACGTCTTGCAACCGGGCCAGGGGCTGGTCTCCAACAATCCGCTTCACACCCGCGAACCCTTCGCCGACGATTCCGCCCGCCCGCGCCTGCTCTACCGGGCCCGTTTCCACGACCGCATCCAGGATCAGTCATGACCGACGACACACGCCACCCCGAGGAAAAAGTCACGACGCTCGCCACCCTGGCGGCACCGTGGAGCCGCGAGATCACCGTGCAGCGGGTCGACCACGACAGCGGCCTGAGACTCATGCGCCTGCGCATCAAGGAGGGCCGCGCCCGCTTCACCATCCTGGACCTGGACGAACCGACCGTGGACGCGCTGCTGGAGGCCATGATCCTGTGGCGCAAGGGCTGACGAAACCGTGTCAAATTGTCACGACAGCCCCCAGCCGATCACAAAGGGTTGATCCGGCTTAACGACCAGGACACCCGACCTAGTGGGAGAAGGGGGGAAGTATGCAATATCCGACGATACATCCTATGCTGGAGCGATAGCTCCGATCCTTACTGTGACAAAAGCTCATCACCTGCATTTACCAATTGTTTACCAAGGCAAATTCCTCACCCTCTGTCTTAAGTAAAGTTGCACAGCTGATGATTTATGGGCCATACTGGCCAAATGGGCAAGGAAGGAACACCGGATCGCGAGGCTTCATCCCGCATCCACGCATGGCGCATGCGGTGGAACGCGGGGCTTCGCCTGCTCGGGTGGGCGCCGGCATGGCTGCGGCGCCACATGGCCGAGCTGACCGCCCCGCTGTTCGCGATCGACCCAGCCACGCCCCGCCAACCACTTCCCGGCAATGAAGGCATCCACGCCCGTCCTCTCCAGATGCCGTCGGGACCGCCGGAACTGCCCGAGTCCATCGCGCTCGGCATCATCACCCCCGCCCTGGCCAAGACCCCCGACAAGGGCGATTCCACGCTGCCGGCCGACCTGACCCGCCTGGCCCTGCTGCTGGGCAACCAGTTGCCCGACAAGGACTTCGTCGCCGCCGACATGGTGCGGGACTGCTTCGCCGAGTTCGGTTCGTCCAATATCCGCAGCCGCGCCCTGCTGGCGGTCGCGACCCGGCTCGCCCAGGGCTTCGGCTCGCCCGACCGCCTGCCCCTGGCGACGGCACGGGCATGGCGGATGCTGGACCCGGAAACCTTCGAGGACGAAATGGCGGACCAGTTGACCGCCATCGGCCACTTCATCACCAATTGGCAGAAATCCCAGCAGACCTTCCTTGTCCTGGAATTCCCCGAGATCGAACTGATCGAGTATCTGTTCGAATCCATGAATCCGGCCCGTCACGCCCCGCAGATGATGGAAGTGCTGAACTTCAAGGTTCTGTCCAACCGCCGCCAGGGCATCTTGCGGCGCATCCCCCACCGGGTGCGCAAGGCGGTGCAGGATATGGGCGGGCGCGGCCCCCAGGCCGTCGAAGTAATCCGGACGTCCCTGGATTTCCTGGACCAGGTCGTCACCAGCCACGGCTTCACCCCCATCGTCGACACCGCCGCCGCCATGCGCGAGGAAGTGGCCAAGCTGCTGGAGAAGATGCAGCCCGCCCTTCCGGCCCCGGCCGGCGAAGACCTGGGACAGGCGCTGGGACGCATCACCCCGGTGAAGATACCGGCGTCGGAACTGGCGGATCAGGCCATCGCCGCCGCCAAGACCGCCACCCCCACCCCCGCCGCAGCGCCGCCCCAGGCCGCCCGGCCATCCCCCCCGCCGCCATCGGCCGCGACGCAGCCATCGGCCGTGCCGGCGCGCATGCCGCCCCGCCGCCCGATGATCCCCGGCCCCAGGCTCAGCGCCGCCGCCCGGCCGCTCGCCGTGCCGGCCGGCATCGGCATCGCCCCCCGCCTGCCCGCGTCCACCCGCATCGGCACCACCGGCCGGCCGGTTCTCACCCCCGGCCAGCGCCCGCCGTTGCCCGCCGTCGCCATGGGGCCGATGCCGGTCCTGGTCACCGCGGCGCTGCCGCCGCCGGCCGCCGCCGAGACCGGCGCCAAGCCCGCCAACGCCCTGAGCGGGCGCATCGCCCTGCCGCGCCCCGGCGCCGCACCGGCCGGAACCGCCGCGTCCGAGGCCAGGGGAACCGTCACCGCCCTGACGGTGGTGCCGAAAACCCGGCGTCCACCCATCACCCAGGCGATCAAGCGCCAGTCGGTGCTGAAGGTGCTGCGGGGCGAACCGGCCGCCACGGTGGCGGCGACGCTGGGCATTCGCGAATCCAAGCTGGACGAATGGGTGGACGCCTTCATCGCCGCCGGCGCCGGCGCCCTCAGCGCCCCCAAGACCAGGAAGAAAGCCGCCAGGGAGCCCGAGCCCCTGTCCGCCGAACTGCTGCGCGCCAAGCTGGCCGAGGTGCTCGCCACCGCCCAGATGATCGAGCGGGCCATGGAGGCGCAGATACAGACGCAACCACGCCGGCCGGTGCTGCTGCCGCCGCCGGTCGCCGACAAGGCCACCGGCCATGCCGGTCGCCGGCCGCGTAAAAAAGGCTGATCGCTCCCGTTGAATTTCCATCCATAACTCTCTACATCCCGGCAAGGCTGACATCGGGGAAGACGCCATGGATCGTGATCAGTGCCTGACGGCCGGCCAGAACGGCATGGACAAGGAACACAAGATTCAGATCGGCCTGCTCGTGGCGCTGGAACAGGCCCTGGCAACCGGCAAGAGCCACCCGGAACTGCTGGTGATCCTGGAACAGCTGGTGGATTACACCAACATCCACTTCATGTCCGAACAGATGCTGATGCGGCTGTACGCCTATCCCGACATCGCCGCCCACGAAGCCGCCCACGACCGGCTGATCGACCAGGCCCGGCGGGTGATGGAGGATTTCGCGTCGGGCGAGCTGACCATGGTCTCGGCCGGATTGCTGACCCTGAAGCAATGGCTGATCGACCATATCCGCACCGACGACCACGCCTTTCACCGGCACCTGTCGTCGCACGCCCCCGCCGCCTGACCGTCCACTCCCAAGAAACAATGTGTTTCACCGGGGCGCGATTGTCCCGGGGCGGGACCGATGTAGACTGGCCGCAACATCGTCGCCACGAGAGGTCACCGCCATGAAGCTCGCAACCGCCGCCCTTGCCGCCCTCCTTGCCTTCACCGCTCCAGCCCTGGCCCAGTCGTCACCCGATCCGGCCAAGGCGGAAGGCGGGCAGTTCCAGGTGGACAAGACCCACGCCAAGATCATCTTCGCCTTCAACCACCTTGGCTTTTCCACCTCCTACGGCCTGTTCAGCGACTTCGACGCCACCTTGAGCTTCGATCCCAAGGCCCCGGCCCAAAGCGCCCTGGCGGTCAGCATCAACATGGACGGCATCGTCACCACGGTTCCCAAGTTCGACGCCCACCTGAAATCGCCCGACCTGTTCGACACCGCCAAGTTCCCGACCGCCAGCTTCAAGAGCACCGCCATCGAGGTGACCGGTCCGGCCACCGGCCGGATCACCGGCGAGCTGTCCCTGCGCGGCGTCACCAGGACGGTGGTCCTGGACGCGACGTTCAACGGCGCCGGCATCCACCCCATGAACAAGAAGTACATCGCCGGCTTCAACGCCTCCACCAGGTTGAAGCGCAGCGATTTCGGCCTGACCTACGGCCTGCCGGTGGTGGGCGACGAGGTCACCTTGACCATCAGCGCCGAATTCATCCGCCAGTAACCCGCCATGTCCGCCACCAAGCGTTACGACACCGTCGCCATCGCCCTGCACTGGGCCATGGCGGCGGCTATCCTGGGCCTGCTGGCCATGGGCTTCGTCATGACGGCGCAAAAGCCCGGCTCGCCGCTCCAGTTCCAGCTCTACCAGATGCACAAATCCTTCGGAGCCCTGGTGCTGGTCCTGACGGCGGTTCGCCTCGGCTGGCGGCTGGGGCACCGGCCGCCGCCGCTGCCCGCCCACATGGCCGGATGGGAACGCCGGGCCGCCCATGCCGGCCATCACCTTCTCTACCTGCTGATGCTCGCCCTGCCGCTGGCAGGCTGGGTGGTGGTGTCGACCTCGCCGTTCAACATTCCGACGCTCCTGTTCGGAACCATTCCCCTGCCCCACCTGCCGCTACCCCGGGACATCCACGGCGGCGCCAAACTCGCCCACGCCGCCGGGGCCTGGATCATGATCGCCGCCCTGGTCGCCCATGTGGGCGCCGCCCTGCGCCACCACATCATGCTGGGAGACGACGTCATGCGTCGCATGCTGCCCCGATTCGGGAGGAAACAATGAAGGCCGCCCTGGTCGCCGCAGCCCTGTTGTGGAGCATCTCCGCCCAGGCCGCCGAATGGAGCGCGGGCGGCGGGAACGCAAGCCGGCTCGGCTTCGTCGGCAGCCAGGGCGGCAGCCCGTTCGAGGGACGGTTCGAGCGCTGGACCGCCAAAATCGACTTCGACCCCGCCAACCCCGCCGCCGGCAGGGTGGTGGTCGACATCGACATGACCAGCGCCGCCACCGGCGACCGTCAGAAGGACGATTCCCTGCCCCAGGCGGAATGGTTCGACGCCGCGACCTTCCCCCGCGCCCGCTTCGAGGCGGCCGGGTTCCGCGCCACCGGCGGCAATGCCTACGAAGCCGCGGGACGCCTGACCATTCGCGGCATCGGCAAGGACGTCGTGTTGCCGTTCACCCTGGACATCGCCGGAACCACCGCCCGCGCCAAGGGGCGCCTCCCCCTGATCCGCACCGATTACGGCATCGGCCAGGGACCGTGGAAGACCGGCGAGACGGTGGCTCTGGACGTGGCGGTGACCTTCGACCTGACCGCGACGAGAAAAGATTAACATCCCTGTCACCCCGTTCCGCCGCCAAATCCGTATTCTCCGCCCCGCCCCAACCAGACGGGAGGAACGGATGACGCCACCAGGTCCAGACCATCGCGAATGCGCCGACTGCTATTACCGGCGGGGCGCGCGCTGCCTGTCGGCGGCGGCGAGAACGACGACGCGGAGCGGGGGATGCGGCAGCTTTCTCCGGGCCTCGCTCCGCTTCGCCTTTTTCCACGGCATCGAGGGAGGCGACACCGACCCGCCGCGCCATTCCGGAAACGGGCAGTGACGCGGCCACGCCCCGCGGCATGGGGCCAGAGAGTCCCGGGACCGCCACCCCTTCGGGGAGGGAAAATCTTGCCGCGCCGCAACATCCATGCCGGTTCCAAGGGCGGCTTATTCCTGAAAAAGCTAATCAAAACATAGCCCTATTCCTGGCGGTTTCCGGTCTTGACATGGGTGGGGCTACCCCTTATGGTGCCCGCGCTTTTGGCACCTCAGCGCCAGAAGGGGGAGTATCGAGGATGCACCGCAATGGCTGACCCCGAAACGCCCCCGTCGCTGGATGACCTTGACGCCCGCCTGCGCGCCGCTCGCGCCAGGGAGGAAGAGGATTCGGGACGTGGACCGGAAAGCCGAGGACGGCCGACCGGGATGGGTCTTGGTCTTCGCGTCGGGGCCGAACTGGTGGTTGGCGTGATGGTGGGCGTCGGTATCGGCTGGGTTCTCGATTCCTGGCTGGGCACCGCCCCCTGGCTGATGGTGCTGTTTCTGCTCCTGGGTGGGGCTGCCGGCGTCATGAATGTCTTCCGCCTGCTGCGGGGGATGGACGACACGGTCGGCCTGGGTCAGGCGCAGAGGCGGGCGGAACGGACAAGGGATCTTTGAGAGAGGCGTGCAGTGGCTAATCCGATCGACCAGTTCAAGATCCAGCCGTTGGTTCCGCTCAACGTGGGCGGACTGGACATCTCGTTCACCAATTCCGCGGCCATGATGGTGCTGTCCATCGGCCTGATCACCCTGTTCCTGACGCTGTCGGTGCGCTCGCGCGCGCTGGTGCCGGGACGGTGGCAGTCCATGGCGGAAATCTTCTACGAATTCATCGCCGGCATGCTGCGCGACAACGTGGGGTCCGAAGGGCGGAAGTATTTCCCCTTCATCTTCACCCTGTTCATGTTCGTGCTGTTCGGCAACGTGCTGGGCATGATCCCGTTTCCGGTGATCGGCTTCACCTACACCAGCCACGTCATCGTCACCTTCGCCATGGCCCTGGTGGTGTTCACCGGCGTGACCATCATCGGCTTCGCCCGCCACGGCACCCATTACCTGCGCATGTTCTTCCCCGAGGGCGCGCCGATCGCGACCGCGGTGATCCTGATCCCCATCGAGCTGATCTCGTACTTCTCGCGTCCGTTCAGCCTCGCCGTCCGTCTGTTCGCCAACATGACGGTGGGCCACATCATCCTCAAGGTGATGGGCGGCTTCGTGGTGTCGCTGGGCGCGTTCTACCTGGTCCCCGGTGTGGTTCCGTTCGCCTTCCTGTCGGCGATCACGGTGCTGGAGTTCGGCATCGCCCTCCTGCAAGCCTACGTGTTCACGATCCTGTCGTGCATCTACCTGCACGATGCGATCCACATGCACTGAGTTTCTTGGTTCAAACCCACTGTTCCGTATTTTCCTGAAGGAGTTGAGTAAATGGAAGCGAGCGCTGCTAAGTTGATCGGTGCCGGTCTGGCCGCCATCGGCATGATCGGTTCGGGTATCGGCGTGGGCAACATCTGGTCCAGCCTGATCGCCACCGTCGGCCGCAATCCCTCCGCCAAGGCCAATGTCGAACTGTACGGCTGGATCGGCTTCGCCGTTACCGAAGCCATCGCGCTGTTCGCCCTGGTCGTCGCGCTGATGATCCTCTTCGCCTAGGCGAAGAGTCTCCTTCGGAACAGGTCGGCGCCGCGGCGGGGACACGCTCTCCGCCGCGGTTCTCCGACCGGTCCGAACCTATTTCGGGTCGGTATCAATACCCGTCCAGGAGCTTTGGGATGCCTCAATTCGATCCCACCTTTTTTGCGCCCCAGCTGTTCTGGCTGCTGCTGACCTTCGTCACGCTCTATGTGCTGATGAACACGGTGGCCCTGCCCAAGATCGGAGCCGTTCTCGAGGAACGCCAGCGCAAGATTGACGACAATCTCGACAAGGCCGCCCACTTGAAGGCCGAGGCCGAGGCTGCCGTGGCGGCGTACGAGCGGGCCCTGTCCGAATCCCGGGCCCATGCCCACGCCGTCATCAAGGAGGCGTCCGATCGCCTCGCCCACGAAGCCGACGAGCGCAACCGCGCCCTCGCCGCCCGGCTGGCCGAGCAGATCAAGGCGGGAGAGGTCCGCATCAACCAGGCCAAGACCGAGGCCCTGGCCAATGTCCGCGATGTCGCCGCCGATGTGGCCGGTTCCATCGTCGCCCGGCTGGTTGGCTCCGACGCCGATGCCGGACGGTTGCAGACCGCCGTCGCGAGCGCCCTTGAGGAGCACGGCAAATGATTTCGACCGCCTATGCCGCCGCTGCCGGCGGCGCCCACGTCCCGTTCTACGCCGAAGCCCATTTCTGGGTGAACGTCGCCTTTTTCATGATCGTGGCCCTGGCCTACAAGCCGGTGTCGCGCGGCATCGCCGCGGCGCTTGACGCCCGCGCCGCCAAGATCAAGGCCCGCCTCGACGAGGCTCACAAGCTGCGCGAGGAGGCCCAGGAGATGCTGGCCACCTATCAGCGCAAGCAGCGCGACGCCATGAAGGAGGCCGAGGAGATCATCGCCCACGCCAAGGCCGAGGCCGAGCGCCTTGCCCAGCAGGCGGCCAAGGATCTCGAGGTCACCATGAAGCGCCGCGAGCAGATGGCGCTGGACCGCATCGCCCAAGCCGAGGCCCAGGCGGTGAAGGAGGTCCAGAACCTCGCCGTCGACGTCGCCATCGGCGCCGCCCGCAAGGTGATCGGCGACAGCCTGACGGCCTCCCAGACCGCCTCGCTGGTCGACAACGCCATCAAGGACCTGTCGGGCAAGCTGCACTGACCTGACCGGGCAAGATCGTTACAGCCGCCCCCGCCGGACGATGGTCCGGCGGGGGTTTGGTTTATTGGGGCGTCAAGTAATCCGCGGATTGACAGACTCCCTTGCTCGGTAGTCTCATGACCGGAGGTGGGCTACTCCGGGGAGGTTGCGGCTTGGATCATTCTCCGCACCAGACGGAAACCGAGGGAACCCCGGCCGGAACGGTGGAGTCGGAACCACTGCGGCATCGCCTGCTTGTCCGCCAGATGCGCAAGGCCGGCCTGTCCGGACCGCTGCCCGACGACGTCGCCGAACTGGTCCGGCTGGTGAACCAAGCCTATGGCGAACATGACATGGAACGGCGGCGCAACGACCGCGCCATGAAACTGATGTCGGACGAGATGACGGCGCTGACCGAGGCCATCCGCCGTCAGGCCGGCACCGACCCCCTGACCGGAACCGCCAACCGAACCCTGTTTCACGAGCGTCTGGGGCAGGCTGTCGCCGGAATTACCGGTTCCGGCGACAAGGTGGCGTTGCTGTTCATCGATCTCGACGGCTTCAAGCTGATCAACGACACCATCGGCCACGGCTTCGGCGACCAGATGCTGCGCGAGGTGGGACGGCGGCTGGAAGGGGTGCTGCGCGACGGCGACACCGTCGGCCGGCTGGGGGGAGACGAATTCACCGTGCTGCTGCCCGTCATCTCGGGCGATGGCGAGGCGGCATTCATCGCCGCCCGCGCCATCGAGGCGCTGGAACGTCCCTTCATCCATGACGGCAACGAGGTGCTGATCTCGGCGGCCATCGGCATCGCGCTCTTTCCCGGCGACGCCCCCGACGTGGACGGGCTGCTGGTGGCGGCCGACAGCGCCATGTACCGCGCCAAGGAAATGGGACGCGGCCACTATACCTTCTTCACCAGCGACATGAATGCCAGGCTGCATCAGCGCCTGCTGATCAAGAACCGGCTGCTGAAGGCCAGATCACGCGGCGACCTCAGCCTGGTTTATCAGCCCAAGATCTGCCTGGAGACCAACCAGGTGCGGGGAGTGGAGGCGCTGCTGCGCTGGCAGGACGGCCGCCTCGGCAAGGTCTCGCCCGCCGAATTCATTCCGGTGATGGAGGAAATGGGGCTGATCGCCGATGTCGGAATCTGGGTTCTGGCCGAGGCCTGCCGCCAGATACGCGAATGGCGGGACGCCGGGCTGCGGCCGGGGCGCATGGCGGTCAACGTTTCGGCCCGCCAGTTGCGGCAGCCCGGCCTGATCGACAGCGTCGTCAACATCATCCGGTGTGCCGGAATCTCGGCCGACGACCTGGAATTCGAGATCACCGAGAGCATGATCATCAAGGATACCGAGAGCGCCACCGCCCTGCTGGAGGAATTCCGGGCCATGGGCATTCACATCGCCCTCGACGATTTCGGCACCGGATTCTCGTCGCTCAGCTATCTGCGGCAGTTCCCGTTCGACATCATCAAGATCGACAAGAGCTTCATCCACGAGATCATGTCGAACGCCGACGATGTTGCCATCATCAGTTCCATCATCACCATGGGCCATGCCCTGAAGCGCCGCATCGTCGCCGAGGGCGTCGAGACCGCCGACCAATACGATCTGCTGAAAGCCCTGAAGGTCGACGACGTCCAGGGCTTTCTGCTGGGCCGTCCCGTGCCTCCCGACCAGTTGCGGGCGCTGCTGGCGCCCGGCGCTACAATAGAGCCAGAACGTTTTCCGGCGGCCGGCCCAGGACGGCTCTGTCGCCCCTGACCACGATGGGACGCTCCATGGCGATGGGATGGGCGATCAGCGCCCGGATCAAGGCGTCGTCGTCCATCGCGGCGGGGTCGATTCCGGCCTCGGCGGCTTCCTTGCGGCGGGTGATCTCGGCCGGGCGCTTGCCCAGCAGGCCGAGGATGCGGGCCAGTTCGGCGGCGCTGGGCGGGTCCTTCAGGTATTCCACCACATTGGGGACGATTCCCCTGTCCTGGATCAGGCGGAGCGTGTCGCGGGATTTGCCGCAACGGGGATTGTGATAGATGGTGACGGCGTCCGACATGGTTCGACCCTTGATTCCGGCGGTGCGGCTCGTCATGGTAAGCCCGTCGCCGAATGGTCGGGGTAGCCCATGATCCGCTTTTTCCACTATGGCCCGCCAAGGCACGGGCTTGCCACCTTGTTGTTGACCCTGTTCCTGGCGATGCCGTGCGTCGCGGCGGAGCCGGCGACGGCGACGGCCGACGACCTGGAAAGCCTGGCCGCCACCTTGGAGGACCCCAAGGCCCGCGAACGGCTGGCGGCGCAGGTCAAGGGCCTGATCGCGGCCCAGAAGGCGGTCCAGAAGACGGAACAGGCCGGTCTGGTGGGGCGGATGACGCAAAAGGCCGGCGACATCCGGGTCGGGCTGGCGACGCTGGCGATCATCGCCGTGGCGATGCTCCTGGCCAGGCTGCTGCGCCGGATGGTGGACCGGACGCTGGCCGCCGCCGGCGAGGACAGCGTCCGGGTCAACCGCTACCTGCCCATGCTTCACCGGGTGCTGCGCGTCCTGATCGGACTGACCGGCCTGCTGGCGCTGGCGCAATTGTGGGGCTTCGATCCGCTGGCGCTGCTGAATTCCGAAGTGGGGCGGCGGCTGGCGTCGTCGCTGGTCACCATCGCGGTGGTGGTGGTGGCGGCCCTGGTGGGCTGGCACCTGCTGCACGGCGCCATCGAACGCTATCTGACCGCCACCGATTCCGACGGCAACCTCCGCCAGCGGTCCGGCCGCGCCCGCACCCTGCTGCCGTTGGTCCGCAACGCCGCCTTCATGGTGATGGTGGTGATCGTGGGACTGATCGTGCTGTCCGAGCTTGGGGTCAATATCGCGCCGCTGCTGGCCGGCGCCGGCGTCCTGGGCATCGCCATTGGTTTCGGCTCACAAAAGCTGGTTCAGGACATGATCACCGGTGCCTTCATCTTGTTTGAAGACACCATCGCGGTGGGCGACGTGGTCAAGGTGGGCGAGCATGCCGGCCTGGTCGAGGACATTTCCATCCGGGCCATCCGGCTGCGCGACCTGAACGGCGCCCTGCACACCGTACCGTTCGGCGCCGTCACCACCGTGGTCAACATGACCAAGACATTTTCCTATGCCGTGTTCGACATCGGCATCGCCTATTCCCAGGATACCGACGCAGTCGCCGCCCTGCTGGTCGATCTGGGTGCCGAATTGCAGGCGGACGAGGTCTGGGGAAAATCCATCGTCGAGCCCATCGAGGTCATGGGGGTCGATCGGTTCGACCCGTCATCGGTGGTTATCCGCGCCCGTATCAAGACGGTTCCGCTGGAACGCTGGTCATTGTCGCGTGAGTTCAATCGCCGCCTGAAACAGCGTTTCGACACCGCCGGCATCGAAATTCCGTTCCCCCAGACCCAGGTCTGGCTGTCCAGAACGCCGAAGAAGCCCCCCCCTCCCGAAGGAGGGGGGGGACAGACGGCCGGTCAGCCCTCGCCGTAGAGACGGCGAAAGCCGGCGCCGACCTTGGCGATGAAGGCCGGATCGCGGGTCTTCCAGTAGCGGGGGTCCTGAAGCATCTTCTTCAGTTCCGCCTCGGTGGCGCCCTCATCCCTGGGCGGCGGGGCGTGCCCCAGGCTGGGCTCGCCCGACCCCATCAGGCGATGCATGATCTTGACGCCCTCCACCGATGAGGCCAGGGCGTCGAAGGCGTCGGGCGGCAGATTCCTGCGGCCCCAGGCCGTCAGTTGAGGCGCGATCTGGCGCCAGCGCTCCTCGCCGCCGAAATATTCAGCCAGCTGGCCGAGATGGCCGGTCTGCTCGCTTTCGCCGGTCAGCCCCTCCAGCATGGGCAGAAGCACGTCGTGGGCCAGATCATAGACCAGTTGCGCCTGTTCCTGGGTGAAGCCGGCCTGATGCAGGCGCCGATTGACCGTCTCGCTGCTGGTCAGCTTGGGATGGCGGTGGCTGATCTTGTACTTGTCGAAGCTGTCGGGCGCCCTGGGCAGCGACGAGGCCCGCCGTTCCAGTTCGAGATAGGCGCGGATCAGGGCATCGGTGCGGATCTCGCCCCTGGCGGGGTCCCAGAACTTTTCCGGCACGTTGGTCGGCCGGCCGCCTCGGGCCGGCTCCAGATCGGGAGCGCGGGAATCTTCGTAATGCATGTCGGTCTCCTGAGAAAAATGGGCATTGAGTGGAAGGAAAGGCGCTCACCCCTCGGCCCGGCCACGGGCGACCAGGGCGAGAAGATGGAGCACGAGGTGACGCTGGCCTTCGAGGTGGCGCAGCGCCGGGTCGCCGGCGTCGGGGCCGAGGCACCGATCCAGCGTCATCTCGCGGAGATGGCGGAGCAGCGCCTCGCCATCGCCGGAGGAGAACAGCCGGGCCGCCAGCCGGGCCATGTCGCGGCCGGATTCCCCGTCCGAGGATGGCGACGGCGGATCGAACCAGCCCCAGCCGGCCGGTTCAGAGCGGGGCATGGCCATTCTCCTCCGCCGGGGCCGGAGACGACGGCTTCAGCACCTCGGCCGGCACGTTGAAGGTGCGTCCCAGCCAGCGGGCGGCGGCGGCGGCATCGATGGATTCCTGGGCCAGGGGACCCAACTGGTTCAACGCCGCCATCCAGGTCATCAGGTTGCGGGCATCGCGCTGGGCCTGCCCCTGGGCCAGGGGCGAGCGGTATTGCAGCTCCACCGAATGGCCGTCGACGATCACCTCGGGAATCTCGCCCCGCCGCCGCAGGACGTGGATCGCCCGCATGACCAGCGGCGTCAGCAATTCGCTTTGCAGCCGGCCATAGGTGGCGCCCAGCAGGCGGGCCATGTCCGAGGCGCGCTCCATCACCTCGGTCGCCGTCATCCTGGGCGAGGACGCCTGCCCCAGCTTGTCGGCCAGCAGGGCATGGCGAATGCGGCCGCGCAGATCGTCCAGCACCAGTTGCGAGGTGTCGAACCGTCCGGGCGAGGTCAGCGGCTGCAACCCGGCCGAACCGACCGCCTTGGGGATGATGGTTCCCGGAACCAGCTTGATGTTGGCGGGATTCAGCACTCCGTCGTCATCGGCCTGCCAGATGCCGGTCACCGCGATGGTGGCGTTCTTCAGCACCAGTTCCACCACCTTGTTGGCGGTCTTGATATCGGGCAGCGCCTTCATCACCGGCGAACGGCCATAGATCTCGCCTGGCGCCTTCAGCCAGCGGAAATTGATGAACGGCGTCATGGCGAAACGTCCATCGGCCAGCACGGCGCCATCGGCGTCGCAATCCAGCACGGCGGCGTAGCGATAGCCGTTGCGGGTCGGCACCACCGCCTCGACGACGCCAAGACGCAGGTCGGGGTCGGCGGTGGCGGCGCGAAGGATGTCCTCGGGCACCCGCGCGGCCGGAAAGCGGGCGTTCAGCATCGCCAGGGTCAGCTCGCTGCGGCGGAAGGTGACGTCGAGGCGGCCTTCGGGTCCTTCCTCCAGAACCACCTGTCCCAGCGGCACGGCGGTGAACCGGAAAGCCGAGGTCTCGCCCGGCGACGCCTCCTCGAACAGCAGCGAGGCCGTGCCGCCGGTCACCGCGTCCAGGTAGCATTGGTGCATCTCGACGGCGAAGTTGGAGCGGTCGAAATGTCCCTGAAGGACCATGCCGATCCGCTCCAGGGCGGAGGCGGCGCGATCACGGTTCTCGGCCGGCAACTGGCCGCCGGCGCTCAGCCCGAACCATTGCGCCCAGGGCGGGGTCAGCTCGGACAGCAGGCTGGCGGCCAGTTGATCGACGGCGTCGGGGGCGGTGCCGTCGAACAGGCGGTCGGCCTTCTTCTCGCCGGGAGTGCCGGCATGCAGGACGGAATCGCGCAGCGGCAGGGCGTAGTCATAGCATTCCTGCCAGTGGGATTCCCAGACGGCGCGGCGTTCCTTGGCCTTGCGGAAGCGCTTCAGCAGGACGGACGGGTCGTCGCCGTCTGGGCCAAGCAGTGCTTCGCCATGGGGGGCGACCTCGTCCCGGCGCGGGGGGCGGGCGGTCATGTCATTCTCCCAGCAAGGTCTTGCCGGCCAGAGTCCTGGGGCGAAGGATTCCGGATTCGGAAGTGGCGATGGTGCCGAGCAGGCCCCGGCGATTGCGGTTGATGGCCTGAAGCCGTTCCTCGGCCGCCTCGGCCTCCGGATCGGGCATGACCGGCGGCGGCGGTGGCGGCGGCGGCGGCGGCGGGCTCGACGTGAAAAATCCACCCATGGGGCTCTCCTTTTTGATCACGTTTTGTTCATTTGGCGACGCAAAAAATCCCGCACGGCGGTACAGCCGGCAGGATTCAGGCGCGGATATGGCGTTGATGGCTCGACACTACGTCGACGCCAGCCTTATCGTCAAGAATTATATCCGATTCACGGCTAAAATATCGGAATAATTGCCAGGGGGTAAAGATTCCGCCGTCCGCGATTCCCAAACTCCGCTTCACCATCTCGACGCAGGTAAAGGGACGCAACGGCAACGGCCGGCGCGGCGGCAGCACCGGCGCCGTTTCCACCACCGTCAGCCCCCGGGTGCGATACCAACCGGCCAGATCGAAATCGGCGGCGACCGGCAACACCGCCACCTCGACCCGGTGCGCCATGGCGTTGAGACTGACCCAGCCGCCGGACGAGCCCAGAACCAGGAAACAATGCCTGAAGCCACGCCGCAGCAGTCGCAGCCAGACCAGGTCGGCGCGATCGGAAAATACCACCAGGGCGCGGCGCCACTGAAGCGGCGGGGCGCTCACGCGACGATGCCCTTGTGGCGCAGCGGCGTGGTCAGCCGGTCCATGGCCTCGTCCCACAGGGCGGCCTCTCCCGGGGTGGCGTCACCCTGGGGGTCGGGAGCGGTCAACCGCCCGCCGAACCGGCCGAGGACGCGGAGATGGCCGGGACGCAGCCGCCGCCCCCGGTGCAGCCGCCCAACCTCGCGGGCGATATCGTCGGGCTCGCAGGGACGGGGGATGTCGGCCAGTCCGGCGGTATAGCGGACACCTTCGTCACGAGCGATCTGACAGCGGGCATACCACAGCCACGCCTCCTCCGCCGAGGAGAACGGCACCCCCTCGACAGCGGACTGGAACCTGACAACCCGACGATCCCTAGCCATTTGTTCCTCCATAATAGGATTTAACAGAAGGAACCTGCCAGATTTTCCGCCAACGAGTCAAGTCATCAGGCATATTATCCTGCTGCGAAAAAATGCGAATTGCGAGACCATCTTCCCATGCTGAAGCATGCCGACATCTGGGCCGCCATCGACGCGCTTGCCCGAGACCACGGGCTGACGGCGTCGGCTCTTGCCCGCAAGGCCGGGCTCGACCCCACCACCTTCAACAAGAGCAAGCGCATCACCCGCGAGGGCAAGGCCCGCTGGCCATCCACCGAGAGCGTCGCCAAGGTGCTGGAAGCCACCGGCGCCACCATGGCCGCCTTCGTCGGCTATATCGAGGGCGGCGCGACGGCGCGCCCGGCCTCGACCATGCCGCTGATCGGCTTTGCCCAGGCCGGCGACCGCGGTTTTTTCGATGACGCCGGCTATCCGGTGGGGGGCGGCTGGGACGAAATCCCGTTTCCCGAGGTCGGCGACCAGCACGCCTACGCCCTGGAGGTCAGCGGCGATTCCATGGAGCCGCTCTACCGCGACGGCGACGTGGTCATCGTCTCGCCCGCCGCCAACGTGCGGCGCGGCGACCGGGTGGTGGTCCGCACCACCGAGGGCGAGGTCATGGTCAAGCAACTGGTCCGCCTGACCGCCCGGCGCATCGACCTGATCTCGGTCAATCCCGCCCATTCCGGCCGCTCGCTGGCCTCGGAGGAGGTGGCGTGGATGGCCCGCATCCTCTGGGCGAGCCAGTAGCCGGACAGAACGCCTCCATAGCCCGGCTTCATTGCGTTCCGGCCTGCGGCCGGGGGCGCCGCATGGACAGTCGGGCGAAAAAGTGCTTAAGCTTTTTCAACCCC
>NZ_CACVCH010000001.1:0-2500 GCF_902729425.1 Magnetospirillum sp. SS-4
GGGGGGCCCTCGCTAAGGCCACCAGGTCATCGAAGGAAACGCAATTTTTTCTGATCTGTTATCAAGTACCGTCGTGCACGTATCGTCATGTGTTCTGTTTGTCGGGCTTGCCGCTACGCATGGGCGATCAAGCCGATCGAGCGATTAGTACAGCTTAGCTTCACGTGTTGCCACGCTTCCACATGCTGCCTATCAACGTGGTGGTCTTCCACGGCTCTGATAGGGAAACCTGGTTTTGAGGGGAGCTTCCCGCTTAGATGCATTCAGCGGTTATCTCGTCCACACATGGCTACCCGGCGATGCCGCTGGCGCGACAACCGGTACACTAGAGGTGTGTCCATCCCGGTCCTCTCGTACTAGGGACAGGTCCTCTCAAGTTTCCAACACCCATGGTAGATAGGGACCGAACTGTCTCACGACGTTCTAAACCCAGCTCACGTACCACTTTAATCGGCGAACAGCCGAACCCTTGGGACCTGCTCCAGCCCCAGGATGTGATGAGCCGACATCGAGGTGCCAAACCTCCCCGTCGATGTGGACTCTTGGGGGAGATCAGCCTGTTATCCCCGGCGTACCTTTTATCCGTTGAGCGATGGCCCTTCCACTCGGGACCACCGGATCACTATGACCGACTTTCGTCTCTGTTCGACATGTCCGTCTCACAGTCAGGCGGGCTTATGCCATTGCACTCGACAGCTGATTTCCGACCAGCCTGAGCCCACCATCGCGCGCCTCCGTTACTCTTTGGGAGGCGACCGCCCCAGTCAAACTACCTGCCATGCAGGGTCCCGGCCCCGGGTTCACGGGGCGCGGTTAGATACCAGGAAGCAGAAGGGTGGTATTTCAAGGTTGCCTCCACACCGGCTGGCGCCAGTGCTTCATAGGCTCCCACCTATCCTACACATCCACATCCTAGTACCACTGCAAAGCTGTAGTAAAGGTGCACGGGGTCTTTCCGTCTAGCCACGGGTACTCCGCATCTTCACGGAGAATTCAATTTCGCTGAGTTGATGTTGGAGACAGCGGGGAAGTCGTTACGCCATTCGTGCAGGTCGGAACTTACCCGACAAGGAATTTCGCTACCTTAGGACCGTTATAGTTACGGCCGCCGTTTACCGGGGCTTCAATTCAAGGCTTGCACCTCTCCTTTTAACCTTCCGGCACCGGGCAGGCGTCAGACCCTATACGTCGTCTTTCGACTTCGCAGAGCCCTGTGTTTTTAGTAAACAGTCGCCACCCCCTGGTCTGTGCCACCCCCCAAAGCTTGCGCTGAGGGAGGTACCCCTTATCCCGAAGTTACGGGGTCAATTTGCCTAGTTCCTTCAACATCATTCTCTCAAGCGCCTTGGTATACTCTACCAGTCCACCTGTGTCGGTTTCGGGTACGGTCTATACGCTGGCGTTATTTCCTGGACCTCCTTCACCGCACCCTCAATCCGATAAGAGGATACGATACACGGAGGCCGTCACGTCCAGCAGGCCCACGAATATTAACGTGGTTCCCATCGACTACGGCTTTCGCCCTCGCCTTAGGGGCCGGCTTACCCTGCGCGGATTAGCCTTGCGCAGGAACCCTTGGACTTTCGGCGACAGTGTTTCTCACACTGTTTGTCGCTACTCATGTCAGCATTCTCACTTCCGATACCTCCAGCGCCTCTCACGATGACGCCTTCATCGGCTTACGGAACGCTCCGCTACCGCGTGCGATTGCTCGCACACCCGCAGCTTCGGTGCATGGCTTGAGCCCCGGTACATTTTCGGCGCGAGACAGCTATTAGACCAGTGAGCTATTACGCTTTCTTTAAAGGATGGCTGCTTCTAAGCCAACCTCCTGGTTGTTTTGGCCGTCTTACATCCTTTCCCACTTAGCCATGACTTGGGGACCTTAGCTGGCGGTCTGGGCTGTTTCCCTTTTGACGCCGGACCTTAGCACCCGACGTCTGTCTCCCGGATAGTACTCTGCGGTATTCGGAGTTTGGTTAGGTTTGGTAGGTCTTTGGGACCCCCTAGCCCATCCAGTGCTCTACCCCCGCAGGTATTCGTCCGAGGCGCTACCTAAATAGCTTTCGCGGAGAACCAGCTATTTCCGAGTTTGATTGGCCTTTCACCCCTAACCACAGGTCATCTCCGTCTTTTTCAACAGACGTGAGTTCGGTCCTCCAGTGGGTGTTACCCCACCTTCAACCTGCCCATGGCTAGATCACCCGGTTTCGGGTCTAATGCATGCAACTCGACGCCCTATTCAGACTCGCTTTCGCTACGCCTACGCCTACCGGCTTAAGCTTGCTGCATACACTAACTCGCTGACCCATTATACAAAAGGTACGCCGTCACCCCTCGAGGGGGCTCCGACTGCTTGTAGGCATTCCGTTTCAGGTACTATTTCACTCCCCTCGTCGGGGTGCTTTTCACCTTTCCCTCACGGTACTTGTTCGCTATCGGTCACTGAGGAGTACTTAGCCTTGGAGGGTGGTCCCCCCATGTTCAGACAGGATTTCAC
>NZ_CACVCH010000001.1:7500-443645 GCF_902729425.1 Magnetospirillum sp. SS-4
TCCCCTCGGCCACCCATGTCGCGGTCACCCCGGGCAAGCCGGGCGCCAGACCCAACTGATTTCAGGCTCGGCCATCCGGCCGCTTCGGAACCTGGGGATGGCCAAGGTCGCACATCACGCCGGGGCCGTTGACCAGGGAGAACCCCGACTGCACCACCCTGGCGATCAGCGGCCGGCGCCGCACGCCCCAGACGTAGCAGGCGATCCTGGACTTCCTGGCGGTTTCGCGGAACAGCTCCAGGCGGGCGAACAATTCGTCGTCGCCGACCCGTTCGTCGTCGCCCAGTTCCGCCAGGTCGACTCCCACCGCCTTGAGGAAGGACAGCGACGGAATCATGTCGACCGCCGACAGCGGCAATCGCGCCATAACGTCGCAGCCGACCCGTTCCAGCGGTTCGAACATGCGGCGCAGGGCATGGGGCGGCACCGAGGGCGACAGGCCGAACACCTCCATCTTCAACTGCTTCTGGCGGGCGACCGGCGGACAATCCTCGAACGGAATGCGGATGCAGTCGCGCCAGCGCGGCGCCAGCGACATCCAGTGCACCGGCACCGTCAGCCCCACCTTCTGGCGTCCGAAGAACAGGGCCTTCAGTTCCTTAGCCGCCTGGGTGGCGGTGAAGCGGTCGAGGGTCAGAACCTCGATGGGCGCCAGGCCGGCATAGGCGTTCACTCCTTCCAGCGACGGCGCCCCCTCCTTGTCCACCCGGATGACCCTGGCATGAAAGGCGCCGATGGCGCGGCGCGACGTCACCCAGGTCGGCGACCACACCAGGGTCAGCGAGGATTCCGGCGTCATCCGGGCCACGGCCGCCCCACGGTCCTGAATCTGGCTGTCCAGCCAGTTCGGGGTTCCGGCGGCGACCGATTGCGAAGCGGTCGGTGACGGAGCGGCCGCCGGACGCTCGCCGGCCCCGGCGCCGACGGTCATGACCCGACGGGGCGCGTCGGCCCCGGTCAGTTTCCCGCCCTGATCCTCGACCCAGTCGGGACGGCCGGACGGCGGGTCGGCCCGGTCCCGCTGCCCGCCCGAAACGACGAACACGCTTCGGGGCGCGTCGGCCCCCGTCAGTTTCCGGCCCTGATCCTCGGCCCAGTCGGGACGGCCGGACGGCGGGTCGGCCCGGTCCCGCTGCCCGCCCGAGATGGCGAACACGGTTCGGGGGGCGTCGGCTCCCTTCGCCAGCGGATCGTCGGCCATCAAGGTGGCGAGCGTCGCCCGGTGGGGAGCCGCCATGATGGCCCGGGCGGCGGCCCCCTCCGCCCCTCCCGCCTCGCCCAGACCGGCGGCGAGCGCGGCCCCAGCCTTGGCCAGGGCGTCCTCGATGGCGGCGCGGTCCATGTCGCCATCCTCGGTCAGGGCGGCCGCGATGGGCATGTTGGCGGCCCAGACCTGCGGCCTGCGGCCATCGATCACCGCATCGCCAAACAGGTGAGCGGCAATGTCGCGGGCGATGGCGGCAACCCGGGTCCGGGTTTCGGAACGCGAACTGTTCGGCAAGGCCAGGCAGGCGATCTCGGCATCCAGGCGGGTGAAGATATCCTTTTCGGTATCCACATGCCGGCGAATGATGGACTCGACCGCCACTTCCACCAGTCCGCCCAGTTTTTCCCACTTGCCGCCGACCGCCTGACGGAAATCGGTGAGGGAAAAGACATGCAGGCGGTGCTGTCCGGCGGCGTCGGCCTCCTTCATCCGCACCAGTTCGTCGGCGAAGCTGTCGACGGAGAGATAGCCGCTGCGCCGGGCCATGCGGATGGGCCTGCGCCCGTCGGCCCGGGGGCGCTCGTCGGGTTTTTCTTCCTCGGCCAGACGGCTGAACCGCCGGCGGATGCTCCGCCAAAGATCCGACAGCCCCATTTACCCGACCCCACCCATGGAAGCGATCACCATGCGACATAGTGCCATAGAGATAGGCATGGTTGTGTCAATTTATCGGGACAGGGCGGCCGAATACATCCCCAGGACCCGCCTCCAGCCCGTCTTCTCGCGCCAAGGACTATGACGAACCTATACGAAATGATGGATTTTGTTTGTCTGATTTGATATGGATCAAGCCGCCGGACGATTGGCATGTCGCGTCATCATTCAAGGAGGACACCGTGAGTGGGAAAGGCCTGACCTCGCTTCGTATCGGCCAAAGGCTTTGGCTTGGCTTCGGAACCCTGTGCGCCCTGATCGCCCTCGCCTCCGGCATCACCGTGTTCGAGGCCGGCGGCGTCCGGACCACCACGGACCGGATGATCGGCTTTCGCATGCCGGTGGCCCAGACCGGCGTCAGGATCGAGGCCGACCTTTACGCCTCGCTGGCGGCGTTGCGCGGTTATCTGCTGACCGGCAACGACAGCTTCAAGGGAGAGCGTGCCGATGCATGGCGCGAGATCGCCAAAGGCACCGCCGCCATGGACAGTCTGGCCCCCCGCTTCACCGATCCCGGCAATATCGAACGCTGGAAGGAAACCAAGGATCTGCTGGCCGGCCTGCGGGCGGCGCAGGAAAAGGCGGAAGGCCTGGGCGCCACCAAGGAAGGGGTGCAGGTCCTGGTCACCGAAGCGATTCCGCGGGTCCGCCGGCTGGTGGTCCTGCTGGCCGGCGACAAGGGCGCCGACGGCCATCGTTCCGGCGGCATGGTCGATGTGCAGCAGAAGCTGCTGCAAGAGGATGCCAAGGCCGCCGAATCCCAGATTCACACCATGATGACGGTGGCGATCGTCGCCCTGGTCGTCGGCATCACCGCCGCCATCGTCATCGCCATGCGCACCGCCGCCTCCATCGTCCCCCCCCTGTCGGCGATGACCCGAACCATGGAGGTTCTGTCCAAGGGCGACACCACCGTCGAGATTCCGTCCGAGGGACGGACGGACGAGATCGGCGAGATGGCCGCCGCCATGGCGGTATTCCGCGCCGCCCTGATCCACCAGCGCGACCTGGAGGAAGCCGGCCGCAAGGCGGAGGAGGAGCGCCGCCGCCGCGCCGCCGCCATCGAATCCCTCACCACCTCCTTCGACCGCGCCGCCAGCGAGATGGTGCATCTGGTGGCCAGCGCCGCCAGCCAGCTTCAGGCCACCGCCGAATCCATGAGTTCCACCGCCATGCAGACCAGCCGGCAGGCCACGGCGGTGGCGGCGGCCTCGGAGGAGGCCTCGGTCAATGTCCAGACCGTCGCCGCCGCCGCCGAGGAATTGTCCAGTTCCATCTCGGAAATCGGCCGTCAGGTTTCCCATTCGCGCGAGATTTCCCACAATGCCGGCATTCAGGCCTCCCAGGCCGGCGAAGCGGTCGCCCAGTTGGCAGGCAGCGTCCAGCGCATCGGCGAAGTCGTCAGCCTGATCAACGACGTCGCCAGCCAGACCAACCTTCTCGCCCTCAACGCCACCATCGAAGCGGCCCGCGCCGGCGAGGCCGGCAAGGGTTTCGCCGTGGTCGCCAACGAGGTCAAGACCCTGGCCAACCAGACCGCCAAGGCCACCGACGAGATCAGCCAGCAGATCGCCACCATCCAGGACCAGACCCGCCGGGTGGTCGACACCATCGGCGCCATCGTCGGGGTGATCGAGGAGATCGGCTCCATTTCCGCGGGAATCGCCGACGGCGTCGACGCCCAGAACTCCGCCACCCGCGAAATCGCCCGCAACGTCGAGCAGGCGGCGGCGGGAACCGCCGAGGTCTCCAGCAATGTGGGTCAGGTCCAGGCGGCGGCCGACGAGACCGGCACCTCCTCGAACGAGGTGCTGGGGGCGTCGCGCACCTTGTCCGAGCAGTCGGAACGCCTGAGGGGAACCATCGAACAGTTCCTGAGCGGCGTCAGGGCCGCCTGATCAGTCGGCCTTCAGGTTCCCGATCATCCATCGCAGCAGGCGGATGGCCTCGGCCCTGTCGGCCTCGGCCATCCCCCTGGTGGCCAGGGCGTTGACCGCGCCGGCCTCGGCCAGCACCGCGTCCCGGATGGCCAGCGCCCGCGCCGCCGGAAAGATCAGGGTGCGGCGACGGTCGTCGGGATCGGGCCGCCGTTCCACCAACCCGTCCCGCTCCATGCGGTTCAGGGTGTTGGCCATGGTCGGCTGCTCCACCGACACGGCGGCGGCGATCTCGGTCTGGGTCAGGCCGGGGCGCTCCCACACCATCAACAGGGCGGGAAACTGCCCATGGACCAGGCCGTGGCTTCCGATGCGCCGGTCCAGGGCCCGGATGAACAGCCGGGCCGCCAGGTTGACCAGATAGCCGAACGAGGTTTCCCGCTGGAACATCACTCCACCATCCCCATGACCATCATCGCCATCACTCTCCCACACCCTTGCCGCGCCGCCAATCCGGCTTGAAGCAGGCCAGCGCCATCGTAGCCAGGGCCAGCAGCAGATTGACGGTGCCGGCCACGTCCTCGATCAGCTTGGCCCGGCCCCAGGCCGCGGGATCGAACCGGTCCTCGGCCAGTTCCGCCGCCATCCCGGCCAGGGCGAAGACCTGGGGGGTGATGACCAGCAACCCGACCGCCAGCACCGTCAACCCAGCCCGCATGTGCCAGCCGAGCCACGAAGGGCGCGGCGGCGAGAGCCTGGAGCGAAGCATCAGACCGCTTCCCACCGCCAGCACCAGACCGGGAATGGTCGCGGCCAGGGTGAGGATCAGGACGATCCGGCGCGAGAACATGATTCCGAGAGCGGGTATGTCGCCGCCGGGAAGCACGCCGCCCAGCACGATGTGTCCGGGCAGGCTGCCCAGGAACAGGGCGATTCCCAGAATGTGAAGGAATTTCAGGCTTGGTCGCATGATGCGTCTCCCTCGGAATAAACATAGCATGCTATTTATTCTCTCGACATGAAGATAGCAAGCTATTTTTATTCCGGCCGGATATCGTCGTGGTCCGCCCGAGGTGGAGGCGACGCAAGGCTCCCATGCGGATTTTAACCGCGACATTGCTGCGGATATTTTATATTGTATTATTCTAATATATATTTTCGAGGAAGCTTCCCCATGGACTCGACCTCCGCCGCCGAGACCCGCCCCCTGCACCAGGGCGAGGTGCCGGTCTACATGGAAACCGGCAAGGCCTATCCCCGCGCCGTCAAGGGGACCTTCCGCTCGCTGAAATGGTGGGCGACGCTCCTGACCCTGGGATGGTGGCATCTGGCGCCGTTCCTGCGCTGGGATCGCGGCCCCGGCGCGCCGGATCAGGCGATCCTGATCGACCTGCCCGGGCGGCGGGCCTATTTCCTGTTCATCGAGATCTGGCCGCAGGAGGTCTATTACCTGACCGGCATCCTGCTGATCGCCGCCATCGCCCTGTTCCTGATGAGCGCCCTGGCCGGGCGGGTGTGGTGCGGGTTCCTGTGCTGGCAGACCGTCTACACCGACCTGTTCGTCTGGGTGGAACGGCAGGTGGTCGGCGACCGCAACCAGCGCATCGTCTTCGACGCTCAAAAGATGTCGCCGGCCAAGCTGGGACGTCTGGCCCTGATCAATCTGGGCTGGCTGATCATCGCGGCGGCCTGCGGCATCGGCTTCACCTTGTGGTTCGGCGACGCCTTCGAGATGCTGGGAGACATCCTCACCGGCAACGCGTCGACCGCCGTCTACGGCACCATCGCGGTGATCGGCGGGTTCTGCTTCCTGCTGGCCGGCTATGCCCGCGAACGGGTCTGCGTCTATCTGTGCCCCTATTCCCGTTTCCAGTCGGCCATGTTCGACGAGCATTCCCTGATCGTCACCTACGAGGCCTGGCGCGGCGAGACCCGCGCCCCGGCCGGCCGGGACGCCAATTTCGAGGGGCGCGGCCATTGCGTCGATTGCCGCGCCTGCGTCCAGGCCTGCCCCACCGGCATCGATATCCGCAACGGCAATCAGCTGGCCTGCATCGGCTGCGCCCTGTGCATCGACGCCTGCGATACGGTGATGGACCGGTTCAAGCTGCCGCGCGGCCTGATCTCCTACGATTCCAGTTTCAACATCGCCGCCCGCGGAAGCGGCGCCAAGCCGCAATACCGCCCCATCCGTCCCCGCACCCTGATCTATGGCGGCATCATGCTGCTGGCCGCCACGGTGATGCTGGCGCGGCTGGCGTCCAGGCCCGACGTCGACGTCAACGTGCTGCACGAACGTTCGCCGCTGTTCGTCCAGATGTCGGACGGCTCCATCCGCAACGGCTATGTCTACAAGGTGCTGAACATGAAGGCCGAGCCCCGCACCTTCGGCCTGACCCTGGCCGGACTCGACGGCGCCACCATGGACGTGGTCGGCGGCGAGAGCAACGTGACCCGCGCCGAGTTGCAGGTGGCGCGCGACAGCGTCGGCACCTTCCGCGTCTATGTCAGCGCCCCGGCCGACAAGATCACCGGCCGGAGCATGCCCGTCACCTTCGAACTGAGCGGCCCCAGCCGCACGGTGCGGACGGATTCGCTGTTCGCCGGGCCGGAGAAGTGACCCTTACCCCATCATTCCGTGGCATCCGCCGGACCTGACGGATAGGCCAGGGAAGGAGCCTATCGCCACTGTTTCGTGGTCTGGCTCCCCGAATGCCGGGGATTGATCGTGATGGAATGGTGTTCCACAACTTCCGCCAAACCTGCGTGTCGCAGTTGGAGGAAGCGAGAGTGGACACGGTGAAGGTTGTCCGCATCGTCGTCCACAAGATCATCAACATCACGTCAGAAACTTATGACGGGAAGATATTCACTCCGCCCAAGTGGCTGGGCACCTTCAAGGACTTGGACTTCTGGGTGGGCCTGTCGCACCTGATGCCCAAGGCATAGAGGCCTACAAGATGGTGGCATAGCGGCGCAGTTCGGCCACGGTCTTGGGCAGGGTCTGGGCTTCCAGGGTGTCGAGATAGTCGTGGATCGCCTTAGGCGGGTTCTTTAACCGCTCCCGGCAGGTGCGGACGGACTCCAGCACCCTGGCCAAATCCAGGTCGAGCTGAGAGCGAATGAAGTCGTCAGGGTGGATCGCCTCCAGCCCATAGGGGGCCAGGGCGGCGTCGGGAAAGTCCTTGAGATTGAAGGTGACGATGGCGTTCGCCCGGCAGTGATAGGCGGCGGCGATGACATGACGGTCATCAGGGTCGGGACAGCCGTGGATCAGGTTGATCAGCGGCTCATGCCCAGAGACCAGACTGTCCCAAGCATGGGCATTCATCAGGTTGCGAACCGTCTCCAACCTGTCGCGGGTCAGGTCTGGGCGATTTGCCGACAGGTTGGATATCCACTCTTCATGGATCTGGTCACTCCAACGGGCGCGAAACAGATCGGCCAGGGTCAACTGCATCAACAGGTCACGCAACGGGGCCGGATACAGCACACAAGCATCCAGCACGACGGCGAAGCGGCCAGCCATCAATAGCCCATCCCCAGTTCCTGGGAGGCCCGAGCCAATTCATCCAGGGCCTGAGAGCGGTCGGCGGTCAGGCGGTTCTTGTAGCCCTTGACGTCCTGGAACCTGATGCGGCGATGGGTGCCGACCTTGTGGAAGGCGATGTCTCCACGCTCCAGCAGCCCGATCAAATGGGGGCGCGAGACGTTGAGGAAGTCGGCGGCCTCCTGCGTCGTCATCTCGGCATGGATGGGGATCATGGTGACAGCGTTGCCTTCCGCCATCTCGGTCAGGATGTGGGTCAGCAGCCGCGCCACTGACTGAGGCAGCACCAGGGTCTGGCCGTCATCCAACTGAACCCGCAACTCGCCCCTGGCATGGCCCGCCAGAATACGCCCGGACGCCTCGGCAATCCGGGCCTCGGCTTCCGTCGGTACAACGGGATCGTAGGCCTTCAGGTCCGACATCGATCTCTCCCGCCTTCGGTCATTGGTTGGCGCAGGTTGTATCCCGCACCTCTTTTATATGGCAACCAACCACAACAAACGCAATAATCGAAACAGCCGCCATGGTCAACCCCATACCTAGGCGGTGGCTGGACACGCCTGCTGCTCGACCTGGGAGGCGAACGTCCCGGCACGGGAGGATGTTGCCTCACCGTTGGACGGGATGCCCGCTCAGGTCTTTGCCCCTGAACGTCTGGGCACGGAAAAACCCCCGCCAGTTTCCTGGCGGGGGTTTCGCGATCAAGCCCGAAGGACCGGATCAGACCGAGTAGTACATCTGGAACTCGACCGGATGCGGGGTGTGTTCGAAGCGATAGACTTCCTCGTACTTCAGCTCGATATAGGCGTCGATGAATTCCTTCGAGAACACGTCACCCTTGCACAGGAAGTCGTGGTTGGCCCGCAGGCTTTCCAGGGCTTCGCGCAGGCTGCCGCACACGGTGGGAACCTGCTTCAGCTCTTCCGGGGGAAGGTCATAGAGGTTCTTGTCCATGGGATCGCCGGGATGGATCTTGTTGGCGATGCCGTCCAGGCCGGCCATCAGCATGGCGGCGAAGGCCAGGTAGGGGTTCGCGCCCGGATCGGGGAAGCGAACCTCGACGCGCTTGCCCTTCGGCGAGGCCGAGTAGGGAATGCGGCAGGAGGCCGAGCGGTTGCGGGCCGAATAGGCCAGCAGCACCGGAGCCTCGAAGCCGGGGATCAGGCGCTTGTAGCTGTTGGTCAGCGGGTTGGTGAAGGCGTTGATGGCCTTGGCGTGCTTGATGATGCCGCCGATGTAGTAAAGGGCGGTGTCCGACAGGTCGGCATAGCCCGAACCGGCGAACAGCGGCTTGCCGGCCTTCCAGATCGACTGGTGCACATGCATGCCCGAGCCGTTGTCGCCATAGATCGGCTTCGGCATGAAGGTGGCCGACTTGCCGTAGGAGGCGGCGACGTTGTGGACCACGTACTTGTAGATCTGGATCCAGTCGGCGGCCTGGACCAGGCCCCCGAACTTCACGCCCAGCTCGTGCTGCGACGAGGCCACTTCGTGGTGGTGCTTCTCGATGGGCAGGCCCATCTCGCCCATCACGGTCAGCATCTCGGCGCGCATGTCCACATGGCCGTCCACCGGCGGAACCGGGAAATAGCCGCCCTTGACGCCCGGACGGTGGCCCAGGTTGCCCTCGGCGAAGTCGCGGCCCTGGGCCTCGACGCCATCTTCCGAGCGCAGTTCGTAATAGCCCTTGTTCATGCCGAGTTCGAACTTGACGTCGTCGAACACGAAGAACTCGGCCTCGGGGCCGAAATAGGTGGTGTCGCCGGCGCCCGAGGACTTCACATAGGCTTCGGCGCGCTTGGCGATGGAGCGGGGGTCGCGGTCATAGAGCTGGCCGGTGGCGGGCTCGACGATATCGCAGTTGATGATCAGCTGCGGCTGGGCGGCGAAGGGGTCCATGACCGCCGACGAGGCGTCGGGCTTCAAGATCATGTCGGACTCGTTGATGCTCTTCCAGCCGGCGATGGAGGAGCCGTCGAACATGATGCCTTCGTTCAGCATCTCGGCATCGACGGTGGAGACATGCTGGGCGGTGTGCTGCCACTTGCCGCGCGGATCGGTGAAACGGAAATCGACGTACTTGACATCGTTTTCCTGGATCAGATCGAGGACCTTCTTGACGTCGTCGGACATGGTCACATTCCTGATGGTTGGGTGTGTCTGCGAATAAAAATGGGGCCGGGCCTAGATGGCGTCGGTGCCGCGTTCGCCGGTGCGGATGCGGATGGCTTCCTCCACCGTCGAGATGAAGATCTTGCCGTCGCCGATGCGGCCCGTATGGGCGGCCTGCTGGATCGCCTCGACGGCGCGTTCCACCAGATTGTCCTCGATGACCAGTTCGATCTTGACCTTGGGCAGGAAATCCACCACGTACTCGGCCCCGCGATAGAGCTCGGTATGTCCCTTCTGCCGCCCGAAGCCCTTGGCCTCGGTCACGGTGAGCCCCTGCAATCCGACCTCGTGAAGGGCTTCCTTCACCTCGTCGAGCTTGAAGGGCTTTATGATCGCTTCGATCTTCTTCATGAAACCGCCGTCGGTTGAGTTGGCGCTGAAACCCGCGTCGGAGGCGCAGCCTGTGATACGGGCGGCGCGCCGGGCGCGACTCGGCTGGAGCGCGACTCATTTAGCACGCATCGTGCCAGTTCTGCCACCGGGAAAAGCGCCTGATCGGGGCTGGGTGAACAGCGAAACTGCCGCTTTTACAGGCGCTTCAGCCTGTTTTTTAGGCTTCGGGCGGCACTTCGGCGCCACGCTCGCTTTGCCGCAGATAGACCATCATGTCGGGACGGGCGCGGGCCATGTCCGCGTGATGACGGCGCATGGCGGCGACCAGGGCGCCGTCGCGGCCCAGCATGGCGTCGGCCATGCCGATCATGCGCGAGTTGGGCCAGGAGAACGGGCGGATCGTCCGCAGGTGGGCGAAGGCCTCGTCCTCCCGCCCCGAATGGCGGCGGGCCATCAGGATGACGGCGGCGGCGGTGGAGCGCGACAGGCCGAGATGGCAGTGGATCAGCAGACGGTCCACCGTCTCGCCCTCCAGCATCCCGCCGTAATCCAGGATGGCCTGGACGTCGGACTCGGCCGGATGCCGCTGTCCATCGTGCTCGTTGACGATGTCGTGGAACCGCCACACCCGGCGGCGATGCGGCCCATAGGCGGCGAAATGATCGGGATCGGGCCAGCCGGGGTCCAGGATGGTCAGCACATGGCTGACCCCGGCGCCGGCGTGCAGGGGCAGTTCGTCGATGCCGCAGACGATCAGCGGAAAGGAAAGGAGGGGCCCGCTCACCCTCCCTACCCCACGATCTTCTTCGACAGCATTTCGTTGACCATGGCCGGATTGGCCTTGCCCTGGGTCGCCTTCATCACCTGGCCGGTGAACCAGCCCAAGAGCGCGGTCTTGCCGTCCCTGACCTGCTGCGTCTTGTCGGGATTGGCGGCAATCACCGCGTCCACCGCCGCCTCGATGGCGCTGGAATCGGTGACCTGCTTCATGCCCTTTTCCTCGACCAGGACGGCTGGCGCCTTGCCGGTTCCCACCATCAGGGCGAAGACGTCCTTGGCGAGGCGGCCCGACAGGGTGCCGTCCTTGATCAGGTCGATCAATTGGCCGAGATCGGCGGCGGAGACCGGCGGGTCCTCGATGGTCTTGCCGGTGGCGTTGAGCGCGGCGAAGAAATCGCCCATCACCCAGTTGCAGGCGATCTTGGCGTCGCGGCCCTTGGCGACGGTCTCGAAGAAATCGGCGGAGACGCGCTCGGCCACCAGCACGCCGGCATCGTAGGCGTTGAGGCCGTATTCGGCCATGAAGCGGGCCTTCTTGGCGTCGGGCAGTTCCGGCAGGCCGGCCTTGATGGCGTCGACGAAGTCCTGCCCGATCACCAGCGGCAGCAGGTCGGGATCGGGGAAATAGCGGTAGTCGTGGGCATGTTCCTTCGAGCGCATGGAGCGCGTCTCGCCCTTGACGGAATCGAACAGCCGGGTTTCCTGCCGGATCTCGCCACCCGATTCGTAGACGTCGATATGGCGCCTCGCCTCGTACTCGATGGCCTGCTGGACGAAGCGGATGGAATTGACGTTCTTGATCTCGCAACGGGTGCGCAATTCGGTCGAGCCCACCGGCCGGACGCTGACATTGGCGTCGCAGCGCATGCTGCCTTCCTGCATGTTGCCGTCGCAGGTGCCGAGATAGCGGAGAATCGAGCGCAGCTTGGTCAGGTAGAGGCCGGCTTCCTCGGGGCTGCGCAGGTCGGGCTTGGAGACGATCTCCATCAGGGCGACGCCCGAGCGGTTCAGGTCGATGAACGACTTCGACGGATGCATGTCGTGAATGGACTTGCCGGCGTCCTGTTCCAGGTGCAGGCGCTCGATTCCGACGGTGCGGGTCGAGCCGTCGGGCAGGTCGAGGATCAGTTCGCCCTCGCCGACGATGGGCAGGTCGAACTGGCTGATCTGATAGCCCTGGGGCAGGTCGGCGTAGAAATAATTCTTGCGGGCGAACACGCTGGTCAGGTTGATGCGGGCCCTTAGGCCAAGGCCGGTGCGCACCGCCTGCTCGACGCACACCTCGTTGATCACCGGCAGCATGCCGGGAAAGCCCGCGTCCACGAAGCTGACCTGAGTGTTGGGCTCGGCGCCGAACAAGGTGGCGGCGCCGCTGAACAGCTTGGCGTTGGAAATGACCTGGGCATGGACCTCCAGGCCGATGACGATCTCCCAATCCCCGGTTTCACCCTTGATGATATAGGCCATTACACCAACTCCGGCTTATGGGTGCTCATTCCACCACCTTGGGAACGGTGAAGAAGCCTTCCTCCGCCTCGGGGGCATTGGCCAGCACCTGGTCGGGATAGCCGCCGTCGGTGACGGCATCGGCCCGCATGGGCAAGGTCAAGGCCGCCACCGCGGTCATGGGCTGGATTCCGTCGGTATCGACCTCGGCCAGTTGCTCGACGAAGTGGAGGATGTTGGAAAGCTCGCCGGCGAGGTGGTCAAGTTCCTCGTCGCGAACCTCGATGCGCGCCAGATTGGCGATGTTGCGCACAGTCGCTTTGTCCAGGGACATGGGCCTTCGAAGCTCCGGTATGGCGGCGGAAACACAGGTGTTTCCAAGCGTGGCGGACGTTAGCATCCAGGCAGGAATGGCGCAACCCTGCCCCGGCGTTCGAGGCGATTGTCGCGCGGATGGCGCGGCGTTACTCTTTCGAATGGAGGTGCGGCGGATGGAGGTACGGCCATGTTTCGCATTCGGGCCAGGGACATGCTGATACTGGCGGGGGGCGCCGCCCTGTTCTTCTGGGCGGTGCTGCCGCCCGACAAGGTGGCGCTGGACGAATCCTGCCAGCCCTCGGGCGGGCCGGCCGCCTTCAGCGCAGCCATCTATGGCGATTCGTTCTGGAAGGCCCAGCTGGCGGCGGTGACCCGGGAACGCGACGACCTGCTGACCCAGCCGGCGCGGCGCGCCCGCGCCGACATGGAGCTGGAACGCGAAATGCGCGAGAACCCCTCGCTGGAGGAACGCATGATGCGGCTGTCGCGCGAGCAGAACCGCGTCGACGACCGCGTCGAAAAGGAACGGCGCGAGGCGGCGGCGCAAAGCGCCCGTCTCAAGCGGGTGGCGTGGCTGATGCAGTGCGAGGCCGAGATCGCCTGGAAACTGAAGTAACCTCGCCTATTTCGACCGCCGCATCATCGCCCGGATCTCGGACAGCCGCGCCGCCCCCAGCACCTGGGCCGACACGGCGTAGACCGTCAGCCCTCCGGTGACCAGCGCCACCAGCAGACCCAGCGCCGCCAGTTGGCCGTCGGCCAGCGGCCACAACACCCGCCGCGCCGCCCACAACGCCGCCGCCATCACCGCCGAGGCGATCAGGATGCGCGGCAACCGCCCCCGCAAGCGCTGGTCCATGGCGAAGAAGCCCCGCCGTTTCAGCAGCACGGCCAGCACGGCGACGTTGAACCAGGCGGCCAGGGCGGTGGCCAGGGCCATGCCCACATGGGCAAGACTCCCCACCAGCGCCAGATTGAGAACCACGTTCAGCACCATGGCGCCGCCGGCCACCTTGACCGGGGTGGCGGTGTCCCCGCGGGCGAAGAAGGCCGGCACCAGCGCCTTGACCAGGACGTAGGCCGGCAGGCCGAGGGCGAAGGCGGTCAGGGCGGCGGCGGTGGCGGCGGTCTCGCCGGGGCCGAAGCTGCCGCGCTCGAACAGCACCCGGATGATGGGCTGGGCGATCACCGCCAGCGCCACCGCCGCCGGCAGGGTCAGCAACAGACCGAATTCCATGGCGCGGTTCTGGCTCTGCCGCGCCTGCTCCAGGTCGCCGTCCTTGATCTGGCGCGACAGCAGCGGCAGCAGGGCGGTGCCGATGGCGATGCCGACCACGCCGAGCGGCAGCTGGCTCACCCGATCGGCGTAATTCAGATAGCTGACGGCGCCGTCGGCCACCATCGAGGCGATCATGGTGTTGATCACCAGATTGACCTGATAGACGCTGGCTCCGACCGCGCCGGGCACGATACGCCGAAACAGCAGCCCGATTTCGGGCGACAGGCGCGGCCGGCGCGGCCGGAGCCTGATGCCGGCGCGGCCGAGGCTGTAATACAGCCAGAGGAATTGCAAGATGCCGGCGGCGAAGGTGGCCCAGGCCATGGCATGGCCGGCGGTGGGCGCATGCGGGGTCAGCAGCCATAATCCGGCCATGGCGGTGAGGTTGAGCAGCACCGGCGCGAAGGCGGCGGCGGCGAAGCGCCCATGCGAGTTCAGCACCCCGGCCTGAAGCGACACCAGCGACACGAACAGCAGATAGGGAAAACAGATGCGCGAAAGCTCCACCACCAGCGCCATCTTGCCCGGGGTGGCGGCGAAGCCGGGGGCCAGCCCCAGCATGGCCCACGGCATCGCCACCTCCATCACCGCCACGAACACCGCCAGGGCGAGGCCAAGCACCATCATGGCGCGTTCGGCGAACAGGCGGGCGGCGTCCTCGCCCTCGGCCGCCAGCTTGCCGGTGAACAGCGGCACGAAGGCGGCGTTGAAGGCCCCTTCCGCGAACAGCGAACGGAACAGGTTGGGAAAGCGGAAGGCGACGAAGAAGGCGTCGGCGACGGCTCCCGCCCCCAGGAAATGGGCAATGGTCATCTCGCGCATCAGGCCGGTGACGCGAGACGCCATGGTGAAGCCGCCGACGGTGGCGATGGAGCGGAACAGGGACATGGGAGTCTTCTACCAGTCCCCGGCGACGAGGGACACCCCCTTGCCGCCGGATGGCGGGCGACAAAGGGGGATGGCTGAGGGATTCCATCCATGCTTTACTGCCGGCGGCCTTCGGACGGAACATCGGTCATGATCGGACGCGGCGGTATCTGGACCCATTTCATCCTGGCGAACGCGGTGGCCCGCTGCGCCAGGACGGCGGCCGAACGCGCCCCGCCGTCCCAGGACGAGGTGCCGTTCTCGTTTTCCGACACCCATGCCGGCGGCGGGCGGCTGCAACGGACCAGCGCGCTTGACCCTGTGCTGGCGGCGAGGGGCGAATTCTCCGGCCGCTGGTTCCACGAGGCGGTCACCCAGTCGCCGGATTCGTATCCGGGCTCGTGGGTGCTGGCCGGCCGGATCGTCGCCGCCCTGCCCCGCGTCGTGTTCGAGGCCGACGTCAACGACATCGACCCCGCCGCCATCGCCGCGGCCAAGGCCAACCGGGAAAGCGGCTGGGTGCGGTTCTGGAGCCATGACTGGTTCTTGTTCCTGCGCAACCGCATCAACCTGCCCAACCGCCCCGGCTTCGTGTTCATCGATCCCCCCGCCGACGACCATCGCGGGCCGGGCTACGCCATAGACGCGGCCATCCTGCTCGACACCCTGGGCATTCCCTTCATGGTCAGCTATGCCGTCGACGACCCCCAGGACCCCATCGACCAGATCGGCCGCACCGGACTGGAACTGTGGCGCGGCCAGTGGGGATTCGGGGTGATGCTGGGCGGCGGCGCCGAGGCGGTGGTGATGGACGTGCTGGCCGATCTCCACCGGCTGGCGGCCCTGCTGGAAGGCGACTTCACCGTCCGCCTGCCCAGCCCGCCGGCCGACGACTACTGCATCTGACGGGAGCGGGCGCGATGAAGACCATGAGTTGCGTCGCCGATCTGGCCGAACGGGCGCGGCGGCGCCTGCCGGCCTTCGCCTTCGGCTTTCTGGACGGAGGTTCCGGCGAGGAAGGCGGGCTGCGCCGCAATCGGGAACGGCTGGAGGCGGTACGGCTGATGCCGCGATTCTGCCGCGCGGTCGATCCCGACAGTTCCGCCGTCCTGTTCGGCCGGACCTACGCCCAGCCCTTCGGCATCGCTCCGGTGGGCATGGGCAACCTGCTGTGGCCGGACGCCGACTTCGCCCTTGCCGCCCAGGCCCGAATTCGCGACCTGCCCATGGTGGTCAGCACGGTGGCCTCGACCACCATCGAGGCCATTGCCGAGGCCGCTCCCGGCAATGTCTGGTTCCAGCTTTACTATTCCCGCCGCCCCGACATCAATCGCGACCTGCTGCGCCGCGCCTGGGATTCCGGTATCCGGGTGCTGGCGGTGACGGTGGACGTGCCCCGGGCCGGCGACCGCCGCCGCGACGTCCGCAACCGCTTCGTCCTGCCGTTCCGTCCCGGCCTCCGCTTCCTGGCCGGAGTGGCGGCCCGTCCCGCCTGGGCTCTGGCGACGCTGCGGGCCGGCTCGCCCGGCTTTCCCAATCTGGCCCCCTATACCGGTGACATCACCGGCCAGACCCTGACCGAATTCGTCTCGTCCCAGATCAAGGGCGACCTGTCGTGGAACGACCTGCGCGGATTGCGGCAGGACTGGCCGGGCAAGCTGCTGGTCAAGGGAGTGCTGGCCGTCGACGACGCGGCCGCCGCCCTGGACATCGGCGCGGACGGCGTCTGGGTCTCGAACCACGGCGGACGCCAGTTGGATTCGGCCCCAGCCGCCATCGAATCCCTGGCCGCCATCCGCGCCGCGCTGGGGGACGCGGCCACGGTGGTGATGGATGGCGGCATCCGTTCGGGCGAAGACATCGCCCGCGCCCGGGTGATGGGAGCCGACTTCGTTTTCGCCGGACGCGCCTTCTATTATGGCGCCGCCGCCGGCGGAGCGGCCGGAGCGGAACGGGCGGCGGACCTGTTGGCGGCGGATTTCAGCCGCACCCTGGTTCAACTGGGCTGTCCGTCCTGGACGGAACTGGACCGGCGCTGGCTGTGGCCGTGAGCGGGGCTTGTGCCGGACCGCCATAAAGATATATTGTCCGCGCATCATTGGTTCCGACGGGACACGAATGCCGCGCCGTTATTTCTTTCGCCATCAGCCCGCCGCCTGCATTCCCAGTTGGGTCAAGGCCGCCATTGGCACCGTGGTGTCGCTGGGACTTATCGCAACCCTCAACGACCTGGGCGGAGCGCCGCTGCTGACGGCGCCGCTTGGGGCGTCGGCCATGCTGGTGTTCGGCATGCCCGACTCGCCCATGTCGCAGCCCGCCAACGTGGTCGGCGGCCACCTGATCGCCACCGTGATCGGCTTGCTGTTCGATCACTACCTGCCGGCAGGCTGGGTGGCGATGGCGCTGTCCGTGGCGGTGGTGATGGTGGTGCTGGCGCTGGCGCGCCTGACGCATCCGCCGGCGGGAGCCGACCCGCTGGTGGTGATGATGGAGCATCCCGGCTGGAGCTTCCTGCTGATGCCGGTACTGGTGGGGGCGCTGACCCTGGTGGTGGTGGCGGTCCTGATTCACCGCCTGCCGCCACGCCGCCCCTATCCCCTGCCCATCGAGTCCGCCCCGCGAGACTGAGGGAGAGACGTGCTTTCCGGGCCCGCCCGGCTGGAAAGCACGCTGTCGCTGTCAGCCGTCGTCGCCGGTCCGGTTGCTCAGCGCCTTGGCCAGATCATAGATCCGCCGCCGCACGTCGGGATCGGTGATGGAATAGTAATTGCGGACCAGTTCCAGGGTCTCGCGCCGCAAGCGGGGGTCGGCCGCCGCCGCCGCCGGTTCCTCGGTGGGAGGTTCCCGCGCCATCTGCACCGGGCTGAGATTGCTGACGTCAAGCGGCATATCGTCGAAAAAATACGACACCGGGACATCCAGGGACCGGGACAGATCGAACAGGCGCGAGCAGCTGACGCGATTGGCGCCCCGCTCATACTTCTGCACCTGCTGAAAAGTGAGCCCGATCATCTCGCCGAGCTTCTCCTGACTCAATCCCAGCAGAGTCCGCCGTAATCGCATGCGCGATCCGACATGAATATCGATTGGATTGGGAGCGCCGGCAGGTGTGCGGCCTCGATTTGCCTTTCTTCGGGACATGTTTCCCTCTGATCATTGAATCGTCCCAATACTTGACCTAGTAGTTTTACAAACGCAAGAGGGAAAGATTGCCCGAAAAAATAGAAAATCCGCATAGTATGCCATCAGCACACAAAGGATCATTCAAACTACACGTAATTAACAACCGTTTGGAAGTATCGAGGCCGGCATTTGGTTGATTCATCATACGATGACCTTACACTTACCATCCGCCACATCCATGACCTCCTGTATATCAAAAGAATGTCCGCCTCCAAGGCGCGAACCCTCGAAGGATGGGACGGAACAGGAAAGGGAGGTGACGGCGACTGCCCTCCATCGGGACGGCCCGCCGGGGCCGTCCTCGAAGATGGGACGCGACCGATGCGCGCCGCCGGCGAAGCCGGGGCGCCCCATGGGGGGGGATGACGGCGGCTCAGCCGGCCTTGATCAGGGTTCCGACGCCGTGGGGCGTGAACAGTTCCAGCAGCACGGCGTGGGGAACGCGGCCGTCCAGGATGACGGCGGCGTCAACGCCCCGGGCGACGGCGTCCAGGCAGGTTTCCACCTTGGGAATCATGCCGCCGGAAATGGTGCCGTCGGCCATGAACGCCTTGGCCTGGGCGGCGGTCATCTCGGGAATCAGGTTGCCGGACTTGTCCAGCACCCCGGCCACGTCGGTCAGCATCAGCAGGCGGCGGGCATTGGTGGCGGCGGCGATGGCGCCGGCGGCGGTGTCGGCGTTGATGTTGTAGGTCTCCCCGGCCGATCCCATGCCCACCGGAGCCACCACCGGAATGATGTCGGACTTGCGGAAGAAATCGAGGATGTGAGGCGTGATCTCGGTCGGTTCGCCGACGAAGCCCAGGTCCAGCACCTTCTCGATGTTGGACTCCGGGTCCTTGGCGGTGCGGCGCAGCTTGCGGGCGCGGATCAGGTGGCCGTCCTTGCCCGACAGGCCGACGGCGAACCCGCCGGCCTCGTTGATGGCCGAGACGATCTGCTTGTTGATCTTGCCCGACAGGATCATCTCCACCACCTCGACGGTGGCCTGATCGGTGAAGCGCAGGCCGTCGACCCGGGGCGTCTGGATGTCGAGCCGCTTCAGCATGGCGTCGATCTGCGGGCCGCCGCCATGCACCACCACCGGGTTGACGCCCACCTGCTTCAGCAGGACCACGTCGCGGGCGAACAGCCGGGCCAGATCGTCGGATTCCATGGCGTGGCCGCCAAACTTGACGACCAGGGTCTGGTCCGAGAACTGGCGCATGAACGGCAGCGCCTCGGACAGGGTCTTGGCGCGGTCCAGCCAGGCCTTGCGGTCGTGCAGGATGTCGGCGGCGTCGGAGGTGCTCATGAGGACGCTCCCAAGGCTAGGGTGGTCAGTTCCGCCCGCAGCTCGGCGATGCCGGCGCCGGTTTCGGACGAGGTGGCGATCAGAAGGGGATGGGCGGCGACCCGTCTGGAGATTTCGTCCAAGGTCCTGGCCCGCACCGCCTCCAGCTCGGCGGGCTTGATCTTGTCGATCTTGGTCAGCACCACCTGATAGACCACGGCGGCCTTGTCCAGCATGGCCATCATGTCGCGGTCGCTGTCCTTGAGGCCATGGCGGGAATCCACCAGGACGACGCTGCGGCGCAGAACCGGCCGGCCCTTGAGGAAGCCGTTGACCAGCCGGGTCCATTTCTCCACCAGCCCCTTGGGGGCGCTGGCGAAGCCGTAGCCCGGCATGTCCACCAGGATCAGCCGCTGACCCAGGTCGAAGAAGTTCAGTTCCTGGGTGCGTCCGGGGGTGTTGGAGGTGCGCGCCAGGGTGTTGCGGCCGGTCAGCGCGTTGATCAGGCTGGACTTGCCGACGTTGGAGCGGCCGGCGAAGGCGACCTCCGGCAAGGTGCAGTCGGGCAGGCTGTCCAGCCCCACCGCCCCGCGCATGAAGACGCATTCGCGCGCGAACAGCAGACGGCCGGCCTCGATCAGGCCGGCCCGCTCCGCCTCGGACTCGCTGTCGGGGACAGTGGTCAGGACTTGCCCTCCTCCACCTTGCGCATGATCACCCATTGCTGAAGGATCGACAGCGTGTTGCTCCAGGCCCAGTAGATCACCAGACCCGAGGCGAAATTGGCCAGCAGGAAGGTGAAGACGACCGGCAGGAACTGCATCATCTTCGCCTGGACCGGATCGGTGGGCTGCGGATTCAGCTTCTGTTGCAGGTACATGGTCAGGCCCATGATCAACGGCCAGATGCCCAGATGCATGATCGAGGGCGGCGTCCACGGAATGAGCCCGAACAGGGTGAAGATGTTGGTGGGGTCCTGGGCCGACAGATCGCTGATCCAGCCGTAGAACGGGGCGTGGCGCATCTCGATGGTGACGAACAGCACCTTGTACAGCGCGAAGAACACCGGAATCTGGATCAGGATGGGCAGGCAGCCCGAGACCGGATTGACCTTCTCCGCCTTGTAGAGCGCCATCATCTCCTGCTGGAGACGGACCTTGTCGTCGCCGAAGCGGGCCTGCAACGCCTGGACCTGCGGTTGCAGCTTCTTCATCTTGCTCATGGCCACGTAGGACTTGTTGGCCAGCGGGAACATGGCCAGCTTCAGCAGCACCGTCAGCGCCAGGATGGCGAGGCCCATGTTGCCCAACGACGTGTGCAGGATCTGAAGCAGGTAGAAGAACGGCTTGGTCAGGAAGTAGAACCAGCCGAAATCGATGGCGAGATCGAAGCGGTCGATGCCCAGCTTCTCGGAATAGCCGTCCAGCAGGCTGACCTGCTTGGCCCCGGCGAACAGGTGGAAGCCGGCCTCGGCCGACTTGCCGGGTTCGACGACGCGGGCGGAAGCCAGATAATCCACCTGGAAGCGGTCGGCATTGTCCAGGCGCTGATGAACGAAGCGGCCGGTGACCTCGGTCTTGCCCGGCGGCACCAGGGCGGCCAGCCAGTACTTGTCGGTGATGCCGGCCCACCCGCCGGTGGTCTTGAGCCGCGCCGTCCCTTCCTTCTTGAGGTCGTCGTACTTCAGTTCCTTCAAGGTGCCGTCGAACACCCCCAGCGGCCCCTCGTGCAGGATGTACATCCCCTCGACCTTCGGGGTGCCGGTGCGGGCCAAAAGGGCGAAGGGGTGCAGGGTCACCGGGGCGGCGCCGTGATTCTCGACCCGCTGGCCGATGGTGAACATGTAATCGGCGTCGACGGAATAGGTACGGACGAAGCGCAGCCCCTCGCCGTTGTCCCAGGTCAGGACCACCGGCGTCGCCGGGGTGAGTTCACCGCCGGACTGAAGAGTCCAGACCGAATCGGTCCCCGGCACCTTGACCGAGGAATCGGCGGGAACCCAGCCGAACTCGGCCCAATAGGGCTCGGGCGACCCGGCCGGGGACAGCAGGTTGATCTCGGGGCTGGCTCCATCGGGGGTCTCGCGGTAGCGGACCAGGGTCAGGTCGTCGATACGGGCCCCGGTCAGCGCGATGGAGCCGTGAACGGCGGGAGTCTTGATGGCGACGCGGCCGCTCTTGCCCAGGGCGGCGGACCGGCTGGCGGCGGTGGCGGCGACGGGACCCGGCGCCCCCGGGACCTGGGGCGCCATCGCGGTACCGCCGGAAGACGGGGCGGCGGGGGCGGTGGACGGCGACGGCCGCCCGTCGGCCTGGGCTGCGCTCTGCTGCGCGGGCGGCGGCGGCGGTGCCGGCGGGAGGAAATACTGCCAGCCGATCATGATGGCGACCGAAACGGCAATGGCGAGGAAGAGATTGCGCTGATCGTTCATGACATCCTATCCGGCATTCGGGACGGGGCGGCCTTGCCGCCGCATTCGGTCAAAAGGAGCGAGAGGAGTGCGATGGCCCGGGGACGGGGTCGAACCCGCCCTCGTTCCACGGATGGCAGCGGCAGATCCGCCGCGCCGCCAGCATCGACCCGCCCAGCGGGCCGTGAATCTGGATCGCCTCCATGGCATAGGCCGAGCACGAGGGTATGAACCGGCAGCTCGCCGGCAGAATCGGCGACACCAGCAATTGGTAGGCGCGAATTGCTCCGCGCATCGCCAGTCCGACGGGGTTCATGCCTCTCCTCGTGCAGTCTCGGACGGGGCCTGGGCCAATGCCCGAACTCCGCCGACACGTTTTAGCGCCGCCCGCAAATCCTGCAAGAGAAGAGAATATGGCCGATCGATGGTCTCGCGCCGGCCGATCACCACATAATCCAGCCCCAGGGCGGCCTGACAGGGAAACACCGCGTCCACCGCGGCCCGCAGGCGCCGCTTGGCCCGGTTGCGCGCCACAGCGTTCCCCACCTTCTTGGAAACGGTGAAGCCGACTCGAACCGAGTCGGCTTGCGGTCCCGTGGCGGGAGCGGCCTGAAGGATCAGGCCGGGGGCGGCCCATTTGCGCCTCAAGGCCGCGACCCGCAGGAAATCGGCCCGTTTCTTAAGCCGATCGAGCCGCGCCGTCATGGCCTTGGACGAATCCTAGGCGGACAGCTTCTTGCGGCCCTGGCGGCGACGGTTGTTGATGACGCGACGGCCGCCGACGGTGGCCATGCGAGCGCGGAAACCGTGGCGACGGGCGCGGACGAGCTTGCTCGGCTGATAGGTACGCTTCACGGGAGGTACTCCGATACGAACAGGACTTGAAAATGAGCGGTCGTGTATAAGCCGGCCGGCCGGCGGAGTCAATGCGCTGCTTCGCCCGAAACGGCACGCCCGCCGCCTTATTCCCTGGGCAGGGCCAAACGGTCGGGCAGCAGGCCGTCATAGACCAGTTCGTCCACCATGTCGGCGACCATGGCGCGGGCCATGCGCGAGGCGCCGGCACCGCCCAGCATCATGGTGAAATACGGCAGCAGAATGTCGCCGGTGCGGACATATTCCACCGGCCGTCCCCGCAGGTCGCGCCTGGACGGCGAAACCGTGTTGATGTGGTTGAGCGCCAGTTCCTGAAGCGCCGACTTCAGCAGCCCTTCCAGGGTGTTCTTTTCCAGCAGGGCCTGATATTGCGGATTGTCGCGCTCGCGCGTTGCCCACGACGGGTCGGCGGCGGCGGAACCGCCGATCTGTCCATCGATCTGTTCCACCATCTTGGCCACCATGCGGGCGGCCGACAGTTCCTCTTCCTCGGTGCAGCCGTTGGCCACGGTCATCGCCATCAAGGCCCGGAGGCGGGCGAGCGAACGGACCCGGTCGTCGGCGGTCATGGCCGCCGCGCCGGCTGGAGCAAAACAGAACATCCGCTTGCGTCGGGCTTCATGGCCCAAGTCTAGGACGAGCCATGGCGTCCTGTCGATGGGCAGATACACTTTGCGGATGGATACGCCTTGGGGGATGACTCCGGACGCGAACACGAATAAAGTCATGCGATCAGGATTAGGATGGCGGGCATGCGTAACGACAGAATTCTCGAACGCAAGGTCTTTTACGCCGGGGCGAAGATCTTCAACGAAGGCGATTCCGGCGATCGCGCCTATCTGATCCAGGATGGGCAGATCGAGATCATCAAACACGGCATGACCATCGCCACCATCGGCAAGGGCGAACTGTTCGGCGAAATGGCGCTGGTGGACGACCAGCCCCGCATGGCCAGCGCCAAGGCGTTGACCGACGTCTCCTGCATCATCATCTCGCGCGACAGCTTCCGCGAGAAGCTGGCCAAGGCCGACCCCTTCATCCGCGGCCTGCTCAACATCTTCGTGCGCAACATCCGCAACCTCACCCGCTGAATCTCCGCTGGCGCGACCGTCATCCACGGGATTTCCTGTTGCCAGCAAGGGGTTCACCTGGAACCATGGGGCTTGGGCGGTGCGGAAAACCGGCATCGCGTCCGATCGCTGAATATCCGGAGGGGCCATGACCGCCAAATCGCCATCCCTGCCGCGTGCCTGCGCCCTGGTCGGCCCGTTCGCCAGCGGCAAGACCAGCCTTCTCGAAGCGATGCTGTTCGCCGCCGGCGCCATCGGACGCCAGGGCCGCGTCAAGGACGGCTCGACCGTCGGCGACGCCAGCGCCGAGGCCCGCGCCCGCTTCATGAGCGTCGAGCCCAACATCGCCTCGGCCCAATATCTGGGCGAGACGTGGACCTTCGTCGACTGCCCCGGCTCGGTGGAGTTCCAGCAGGACGCCTACAACGCCCTGATGGCGGTGGACGCGGCCATCGTGGTGTGCGAACCCGACCCGGCCCGCGCCGTGATGGTGGCGCCGGTGCTGAAATTCCTGGACGAGCGCAAGATCCCCCACATCCTGTTCGTCAACAAGATCGACGCCGCCGGCACCAGGCTGAAGGAAACCCTGGACGCGCTTCAGGCGGTTTCCGACCGGCCGCTGGTGATGCGCGAGATTCCCATTCGCGACGGCGAGTCCGTCACCGGCTATATCGATCTGGTCAGCGAGCGTGCCTACAGGTACCGCCCCGGCCAGGCCTCGGCGATGATCCAGATTCCCGAGGCGCTGAAGGGCGAAGAGGCCAGGGCACGCCAGGAATTGCTGGAGCATCTGGCCGATTTCGACGACCACCTGATGGAGGAATTGCTGGAGGACATCCAGCCCCCCACCGACGAGATCTACCAGGACCTCGGCAAGGATCTGGCCGAGGATCTGATCGTGCCGGTGTTCTTCGGCTCGGCCGAGAACGATGGCGGCATCCATCGCCTGCTGAAGGCGCTGCGCCACGACGTGCCCGCCCCCGCCGTCACCGCCGTCCGGCAAGGAATCAAGGCCGAGGGCGGCGCCCTGGCCCAGGTGTTCAAGACCGTGCATGCCGCCCATACCGGCAAGCTCAGCTTCGCCCGCATCTGGCGCGGCGAATTCGCCGACAATCAGGTGGTGGACGGTTCGCGTATCGGAGGCCTCTACGCCATGCCCGCCGGCATCCCCACCAAGGTGGCCAAGGCCGGCCCCGGCGATCTGGTGGCGTTCGGCCGCCTTGATCCGGTCGCGACCGGCGCCGTCATCGGCGAGGCCGATTCCGGCATGGCGACCTGGCCCCAGCCCCTGGCGCCGCTGTTCGCCTTCGCCCTGGCCGCCGAGAAGAAAGGCGACGACGTCAAGCTGAGCGGCGCCCTGGCCAAGCTGTCGGAGGAGGACCCCTCGCTCATCCTCGAACACGGCGAGTTCGGCGAACTGGTGCTGCGCGGCCAGGGCGAGATTCACCTTCAGGTCGCCATCGACCGCCTGAAGAGCCGCTTCAACATGCAGGTGGTGACCAGGAAGCCGACGGTTCCCTACAAGGAAACCATCCGCAAATCGGTCTCGGTGCATGGCCGCCACAAGAAGCAGTCGGGCGGCCACGGCCAGTTCGGCGACGTTTATCTGGACATCGCGCCACTGCCGCGGGGGCAAGGGTTCCACTTCGTCGACAAGATCGTAGGCGGCGTGGTGCCGCGCCAGTACATCCCGTCGGTGGAACACGGCGTCGCCGAATTCCTCGCCCAGGGGCCGTTCGGCTTTCCGGTGGTCGACCTGTCGGTGACCCTGACCAGCGGCAGCTATCACGCGGTCGACAGTTCCGACATGGCGTTCAAGACCGCGGCCCGCATCGCCATGACCGAAGGCATGCCGCAATGCGATCCGGTGCTGCTGGAGCCGATCCTGCTGGTGGAAATCTCGGTTCCCAGCGACTACACCGCCAAGGCCCAGCGCATCGTATCGGGCCGGCGCGGCCAGATTCTCGGCTATGACGCCAAGGAGGGCTGGCAGGGCTGGGACACTGTCAACGCCTACCTGCCCCAGGCCGAGATGGACGACCTGATCGTGGAACTGCGCTCGCTGACCATGGGCGTGGGAACCTTCTCGTGGGCCTTCGACCACCTCCAGGAGATCGCCGGCCGCATCGCCGACAAAGTGGTGGAACAGCGCAGGAAGGCCCTTGAGAACGCCTGAACCGCGGGGGATGACGGACACTGCGGTTTGAGGTAGAGAACGGGTATGCGCATCCTGTTCCTGACCGAGAACTTTCCACCCGAAACCAATGCCGCCGCCACCCGGGTGTCGGAACGCGCGCTGTACTGGGTCAAGGCCGGCCACGAGGTCACGGTCCTGACCTGCGCCCCCAATTTCCCCGGCGGCAAGCTGTTCGACGGCTGGGAGAACCGCTGGCGACAGGTTGGCGACCTGGACGGCATCCGGGTGGTGCGGCTCAAGACCTATATCGCCCCCAACGAGGGATTCGCCCGCCGCATCCTGGATTTCGTGTCGTTCATGGCCTCCGCCGTCGCCTTTGGCCTGTTCGAGCGCAAGCCCGACGTGGTGGTCGCGACCAGCCCGCAATTCTTCGCCGCCGTCGGCGGCTGGATGCTGGCCGGCCTGCGCGGCGTGCCGTTCGTGTTCGAACTGGGCGATCTGTGGCCGCGCTCCATCACCGCCGTCGGCGCCATGAGGGACAGCCTCGCCATCCGCTGGCTGGAAAGGCTGGAACTGTTCCTCTACCGCCGCTCGGCGGCGGTGGTGGCGCTGACGCGGGCCTTCAAGGACGACCTGATCCGCCGCGCCATCCCCGCCGACAAGATCGCGGTGGTGATCAACGGCGTCGATCTGCCGCGCTACGCGCCTCGCCCCAGGGATGCCGAACTGGCGGCGCGATGGGGCCTGGCGGATGCCTTCGTCATCGGCTATGTCGGCACCCACGGCATGGCGCACGGCCTGATCAACGTGCTGGACGCCGCCGAGCGGCTTCGCGATGTTCCCCGCATCAGGTTCCTGCTGGTCGGGGCCGGCGCCGAGCGCCAGATGCTGATGGACGAGGCGGCGCGGCGCGGCCTGGACAACGTGGTGTTCGGCCCGCCCCAGCCCAAGGAGATGATGCCCCGGGTATGGTCGCTGTGCGACGTGGCGCTGGTGCATCTGAAGGACTCGCCGGCCTTCGCCGAGGTGATTCCGTCCAAGATCTTCGAGGCCATGGGCATGGGCCTGCCGCTGCTGCTGGTGGCCCCCGAGGGCGAGGCCTCGCGCATCATCGAAGACGACGGGGCCGGGCTGTTCGTGCCTGCCGCCGACCCGCAAGGGCTGGCCGACGCCGCCCGGCGGCTGGAGGGCGACGACGGCCTGCTGGCCGGCCTGGCGGCGGCCAGCCTGGTGGCGGCGCCCCGCCACACCCGCCAGCGTCAGGCGGAACTGTTCATCGCGGTGCTGGATCTGGTGGTGGCCGGCCGGGGCCCCGCCGAGGCCGGGCGGATCGAGGGATGAGAGCCTGTCCGGGTCACCTGATCCGTCTGGCCCTGTCCCTGCCGCCCCGCATCGCCCTGGCCAAGGCGGCGGGATTCGCCCGGCGGCTGGCCGACCGCCATATCCAGGGATGGTTGCGCCGCGACCGCTGTTCCTATCCGCCATCGCCCGGCCGGCTGTGCCGTTGCCTGGACACGCTGGACGTCTCGATTCCGGATTCCTTTGGTGAAACGAGGCTGCTGCTGGAACATCGCTTCGACCTGCTGGGCTCCGGCCCGGTGCGGGTGACGCATGGGCAGCGCTATAACGGCTTCGGCCCCCATCGCTACGGCCCCCACCCTCCCCTGCTAGACGATTGGCGCGGCGCGGTGGCGGCAGGACTCAACCCCGGCAACCGGGCGCGGGCCAGGGCTATCCTCGACCTGATTCCCGATAGCTACGATCCCATCGACTGGCATGTGGATTTCGTCTCTGGCTTCCGCTGGTCGCCGGCCACCTGGGGCGGCGGCATCGCCTACGCCCATCTGCCGGGCGTCGATGTCAAGCTGCCGTGGGAACTGGCGCGGATGCAGCATCTGCCCCGGCTGGCGCTGCTGGCCGATGCCGGCACCGTGGCCGCCCTCGCCGCCGAATTCCGGGCCCAGGCGCTGGATTTCATCGGTTCCAATCCACCCGGCTGGGGGGTCAACTGGGCCTGCGCCATGGACGTGGCCATCCGCGCCGTCAATCTGATCCTGGCCTGGGAGATGTTCCGTGCCAGGGGGGCAGCGTTCGACGAGACGTTCGAGACCGAGCTGGCCGCATCGCTGCTGGCCCATGGCCGTCATGTGATGGCCCATCTGGAATGGAGCGAACTCCATCGCGGCAATCATTATCTGGCCGATATCTGCGGTCTGGCCGTCATCGCCCACGCCCTGCCCGACAGCCCGGAAAGCGTGGAATGGCGACACTTCGCCGCCGCCGAACTGAATGCCGAGATCCTGCGCCAGTTCACCCCCGACGGCGCCAATTTCGAGGCCTCCACCGCCTATCACCGCCTGTCGGCCGAGATGGCGACCGTCACGGCGGCGCTGCTGCTGGGCCGGGGCGAGCGCCTGTCGGGCGAGGCCATGGCGCGTCTGGCGGGAGCGGCCCGCTTCGCCGCCGACGTCGCCAAGCCTTCGGGCGAGATGATCCAGGTCGGCGACAACGATTCCGGCCGCTTCGTCCGGCTGGAGGCCGGGGACCGCCCGCTGGACATGGCGCCCGTGATCGCCGCCGCCAAGGGGCTGTTCGAGTTGGACCTGCCCTCTCCCCCCCATGCCGAACCGGTCACCCGGGTGGTGGCGGCGCTGGCCGGCGGCCGGCGGTTTGCCGCGCCCCCCCCGGCGAGGCCGGCGCTGCCGGCCGGCCCGGCCGAGGACGGCCCCTGTCTGCGCCTGCGGATCAAGCCGCCCGACCCGGCGGCGCTGAGCGGGCTTGAAGCGATCGCCTATCCCGATTTCGGACTGTTCCTCTGGCGCAACGCCAGGACCTTCGTTGCCGTGCGCTGCGGCCCCATCGGCCAGAACGGCCAGGGCGGCCACGCCCACAACGACCAACTGTCGGTGGAGATCGAGATCGACGGCGTCGCCTGGGCCCGCGACCCCGGCAGCTTCGTCTATACCGCCGATCTGGCCGAGCGCGACCGTTACCGTTCGGTCATGGCCCATTTCGCGCCGAGGCGGGGCCGCGACGAGCCTGCCCGCCTGCTGGCCCCGTTCCGGCTGGAGGATCGCGCCCATGCCGAACCGATCCGCTTCGGCGACGACTTCGTGGGACGCCACATGGGCTTCGGATCGCCGGTGTGGCGGCGCGTCGCCATCGAGGACGGCGCCATCGTGATCGAGGACCGGCCGGGCGAGGGCGAGCATCTCATCCGCTCGCCCGACGATCTGGCCCGCCTGTGGGGCCTGATCCTGCCGTTCTCGCCCGGCTATGGCCGCAAGGGTTAGCCGAGCAGGCTGCGCAGCATCCAGGCGGTCTTTTCGTGAACCTGCATGCGCTGGGTCAGCAGGTCGGCCGACGGCTCGTCGTGGGCCTCGTCCACCAGCGGGAAGATGGAACGCGCCGTCCGCACCACCGCTTCCTGATCCTTGACCAGAATGCGGATCATGTCCTCGGCCGAGGGGACGCCGTCCTCCTCCTTCAGCGAGGTCAGGGCGGCGAACTGGCGATAGCTGCCCGGCGCGGGAAAGCCCAGGGCGCGGATGCGCTCGGCGATCAGATCCACCGCCAGCGACAGTTCGGTGTACTGCGCCTCGAACATCAGGTGCAGGGTATTGAACATCGGACCGGTGACGTTCCAATGGAAGTTATGGGTCTTGAGATACAGCGTGTAGGTATCGGCCAGCAGCCGCGCCAACCCGTCGCCGATCTTCTGGCGGGTCTTCTCGTCGATGCCGATGTCGATACCGCCGCCCTTGGCGAGCTTGGACTTGCCCATGGTGTTCCTCCTGATGATCAACCGGACACGAGTCTACAACGTCGCGACGATCCCGCAATCCCCCAGATGGCAGGACCTCAGCGGACCTGTCCCCCGCCAACCACATAGCTGAGGCGGACGACGCCGTTGGGATGGGTCCTGGCCCCCAGCAGGGTCAGGCGGTTGGTCTGTTCCGAACGTTCGAACAGCGCCTTGCCGTCGCCCAACAGCACCGGCATGACGAACAGATCGAAATGATCGATGGCCCCGAGATCGAGGAAGGCGCGGATCGCCTTGGCGCCCCCCGCCACCCAGACGTCGCCCGGCGAGGTGGTCCGCAGTTCCTCGACCAGACGGCCGAGATCGCCGACCCAGGATTCCACGTTGTCGGGGGCGGTTTCCATGCCGCGCGACGTCACCACGATGGTGCGGGTGTCGCCATGCGGCCAGTGGCCCATGGCGTGCAGGTGATCGTAGGTGGTGCGCCCCATCACCAGGGTTCCGATGGAGGCGATGAAGGCGTCGAAGCCGTAATCCAGGTCGTCGAACGGCTTCAGCCACGCGATCGAGCCGTCCGGCGCGGCGATGTAGCCATCCAGGCTGGCGGCGATATAGGCCCGGAACCCGACCACTACGCCGCCGGCTTGGGCATGTACTTGTCGATATCGACCTCGTCGACCTGCTCGGGCCGGAGGTATTTCTCGGCATAGTCCTTCCAGATGCCGGACGTCAGGAACAGCCGCCACAAATCGGGATCGATATGCTGGTCCTTGACCATGAACGACATGATCTTGAGCGAATCCGACAAGGTCTTGGGCTTCTTGTAGGGGCGGTCGGCGGCGGTCAGCGCCTCGAAGATGTCGGCGATGGCCATGATGCGGGCCGGCAGCGACATCTCGTCGCGCTTCAGCCCCTTGGGATAGCCGGTTCCGTCCATCTTCTCGTGATGGCCGCCGGCCCATTCCGCCACCCGGGACAGGTTCTTGGGGAAGGGCAGCGCCTTCAGCATGAAGATGGTCTGAACGATGTGGTCGTTGATCTTGAATCGGTCCTCGTTGGTGAGCGTGCCGCGTCCGATGGACAGGTTGTAGATCTCGCCCAGGTCGTAGCGGTTCTCCAGCGGCTTCATCTTGAAGCCCTCGGCCTCGTAATGGGCGATGTCCACGGCGACTTCGTGGGGAATGACGTGCCAGGGCTTGTCGGCAAGCAGGCGCTCCGCCACCGGCGGCTTGGGCTCGTCGCCGGTGCGGCGCCGCATCTCGTCGATGGACAGCCCCAGGGTGTCGTCGATGGTCCGGACCCAGGTGCGCTCGCCGATCGCCTTCATGCGCTCGACCTTTTCCGGCGCCATGAACTCGCCGCCCACGTTGCACTCGGCGATGAAGGCGAAGTCGTCGTCGAGACGGGCCAGGTCCTCGTCCATGCGGGACTTGAGGGTGTCGGCATCCTCCTCGCCGGCGACGATGCCTTCCAGATAGGTGATGACGGCGTCGCGCTTCAGCACCTCGAAGCGCATGCGCACCTCGTGGATGCGGTTGTAGATGGTCTCCAGCTTGGTGGCCTTGTCGACGATGTATTCCGGCGTGGTCACCTTGCCGCAATCGTGCAGGCCGGCGGCGACCTCCAGTTCGTACCACTCGTCCTCGGTCAGCGAGAAGTCGGCGAACGGGCCGTCGGTGGCGTCGCAGGCGGCCTGCGCCATCATGAAGGTGATGGCCGGCACCCGGTGGCAGTGGCCGCCGGTATAGGGGCTCTTGGCGTCGATCGACCCGGCGATCACCTGGATGAAGCTCTTGAACAGGTTCTTCTGGGCCTCGATCAGGCGCTGGTTGTCCAGCGCCACCGCCGCCTGGCTGGCCAGCGCTTCGATCAGGGGCGTGATGTCGGGACCGAAGACGATGATCTTGTTGCGGCGGTCGCGGGCGTTGATCAGCTGAAGCACGCCGATCACCTCGCCCTCGTAGTTCTTCAGCGGCACCGTCAGGAATGATTTCGAGCGATAGCCGGTCTTGGCGTCGAACGCCTTGGTGCCGGCGAAGTCGAACTTGTCGACGTCGTAGGCGTCGGCGATATTGATGGTGGTGCCGGACAGGGCGCAGTAGCTGGAGACATTCTTGTGGTTGGGCGCCCCCTGATCGTCATAGAGCCGGAGCGGCGGGAACGGGATCGGCTTGCCGGTGGTCCCCCCCATGGCGATGTTCAGGGTATCGTTCAGCATGATCTCGAAGCACAGGCTGTCCTTGGCGTCGGCCATCAGGTAGAGGGTGCCGCCATCGGCGTTGCACATGCTTTTGGCGCCGTGGAGAATCTTCTCCATCAGCCGGTTGTGGTTGCGCTCCGCCGAGAGGGCGATGCCCAGCTCGATCAACGTGCGGTAGCGCTCTTCCTTCTGAGATACGGCCATGGGGCCTCGCTTCTCTCGATTCCACGGTAACCCTACAGGTAAAACCAGCCAGGGTGAAGTCAGGCCAATCCCTTATTTTCTCCTTCGTCATCATAGCACAAACTCATCGCCCCTTGACGCCAAAGCGTGTTCGTCGTCCCTTGTCGGAACCGCTGGAGGAGACCCGGAATGCCCTATGATTCGCTGCGCGACTTCATCGCCCGCCTGGAACGGACAGGCCGGCTGAAGCGGGTCGCGGCGCCGGTGTCGCCCCATCTGGAGATGACCGAGATCCAGACCCGCCTGCTGGCCGAGGGCGGGCCGGCGGTGCTGTTCGAGAATGTGGTGCGCTCCGACGGCTCGAAATATCCCATGCCGGTCCTGGTCAACCTGTTCGGCACGGTCGAGCGGGTCGCCTGGGGCATGGACCGCGAACCGCACCAGTTGCGCGAGGTGGGCGAGACCCTGGCCTTCCTCAAGCAGCCGGAACCGCCCGGCGGCTGGCGCGAAGCGCTGGAGATGCTGCCGCTGGCCCGTACCGTCATGGCCATGCGGCCCCGGACGGTCGGCAGCGCGCCGTGCCAGCAGGTGGTGCTGACCGGCGATCAGATCGACCTGTCGCGGCTTCCCATCCAGGGCTGCTGGCCGGGCGAGCCGGCGCCGCTGATCACCTGGCCGCTGGTGGTGACCCAAGGCCCCAACGCCGGCGACGACAAGCGCGACGGCTTCAATCTCGGCATCTACCGCATGCAGGTCACCGGCCGCGACACCACCTTGATGCGCTGGCTCAAGCATCGGGGCGGCGCCCAGCACTTCCAGCGCTGGACCGCGGCGGGCAAGGGGCCGATGCCGGCCGCCGTGGTGATCGGCGCCGACCCCGGCACCATCATCGCGGCGGTGACGCCGGTGCCCGAAACCTTGTCGGAATACCAGTTCGCCGGCCTGCTGCGCGGCCGCAAGGTCGATCTGGTGGAATGCAGGACGGTGCCGCTGAAGGTTCCGGCCGAGGCCGAGATCGTGCTGGAAGGCCACGTCATGCCCGACGAAAGCGGCCCCGAGGGACCCTATGGCGACCACACCGGCTATTACAACTCGGTGGAGGATTTCCCGGTCTTCCGCATCTCGGCCATCACCATGCGCAAGGACCCCATCTACCTGTCCACCTTCACCGGCCGGCCGCCGGACGAGCCCAGCGTGCTGGGCGAAGCCCTGAACGAGGTGTTCATTCCGCTGCTGACCCAGCAGTTTCCCGAGATCGTCGATTTCTGGCTGCCGCCCGAGGGCTGCTCGTACCGCATCGCCGTGGTCTCGATCAAGAAGGCCTATCCCGGCCACGCCAAGCGGGTGATGTTCGGAATCTGGAGCTTCCTGAAACAGTTCATGTACACCAAGTTCGTCATCGTGGTGGACGACGACATCAACGCCCGCGACTGGAAGGACGTCATGTGGGCGATCTCGACCCGGATGGACCCGGCCCGCGACATCACGGTGATCGAGGGCACCCCCATCGACTACCTGGATTTCGCCAGCCCGGAATCCGGACTGGGCGGCAAGCTGGGCCTGGACGCCACCAATAAGTGGCCGCCCGAGACCCATCGCGAATGGGGCGAGAAGATCCGCATGAGCGACGAGGTGATCGACACCGTCACCCGCCGCTGGGCCGAATTCGGCCTGCCCGGGTCGGGCCGGCCGATCTGGCGCTGATCCGCGCCGCCGAAGCCCCGAACACCCGGGATCAGCTGTCGTCGGGAACCACGGCGGTCGCCTCGATCTCCACCTTGGACGCCGAGGCGATCAGCCCCTTGACCTCGATCACCGCCATGGGCGGGAAATGGTCGCCGATGATGGCGCGATAGGCGGCACCGATGGCCTTGATGCCGGCCAGATACTCGGCGCGGTCGGTGATGTACCAGGTCAGCCGGACCAGGTGGTGGGGCTTGGCCCCCCCTACCTCCAGGATGCGGACGATATTGCGCAAAGCCTGCTCGAACTGGCCGGGCAGGTCCGGGCAACGGAACGTGTTGTGCTCGTCCCAGCCGACCACTCCGGCGGTGAAGATCATGCGCCCCCGGGCCGAGATGCCGTTGGCGTAGCCGCTGGGCCGGGGCCATTCCGGCGGATTGAGAAATTCCATGACGTATCCTTTCAGTGTTTCATGACCGCCCCAGACTGGACCGCGCCAGCATGGGGGCATGGAGAACCAGCCAGACGCCGAGGCCGAGCAGCCACAGTCCGGCCGAGACCGGCAGCAGCGCCAGAGGCGCCAGCCCCAGTTCGGCGCCCAGACGCGCCAGGGCGGCCAGCCCCATGGCCGCGAAGCCCCAGGCCATCACCGGAACCACCCTCAGCGGCCGGCCGGTGTGCTTCAGCGCCACCCGCGTCATCAGGCTGAGCTTGGTCAGGCCGATGCAGCCCAGGGTGAAGGCGTGAACCATGGCCGAGGGGGCCGGCCCCAGCCCCGCCGCCTCGGCCGCCTTCAGGACCAGCGCCGCCACCAGCCAGGCATGGCCGAGATGCATGGCGGCCAGCAATGGATTGCCCCGCGCCGCCCACCCCCGCCAGCCGGCCATGCGCAATGCCTGGAACAGGGCCGCCGCCAGGGCGATGGCCGCCACCGCGCCGTGCGGCAGACCGCCGAGATCGGCCAGGGCCAGCAGGGCCAGGGCCAGCGGCGCCGCCACTTCCAGCCATCGGCGGAAGACGGCGTCGCCACCGATGGCGGTGGCGGTGAAGATCGGGGTCAGGATGCCGCCGACGAAGCTGAACAGCAGCATCAGCCCGTAGAGGCCCAGCCGCAGGCCGAGGCGGGCCTGATCGGGCGCCTCGGTCAGGATGGCGTTATGAAAGGCCAGATTGCCGGCGACCTGGGCGGCGAGAATCAGCGGCAACAGGCGATAGAACCGGTTGGAGGCCCGCCAGACCCCCGGCGTCACCATCAGGGCCAGCAGCGGCAGATAGAGAAGATCGAGCATGGCCGCCGGCAACGGCGGCAGAAACAGCCCCAGCCGTCCCAGCCCCCAGACGGCCAGCAGCAGCAGCAGCCGGGAACCGGCGATGGCGGAGGTTCCCGCCCAGGACGGCAGGGCGGTCAGGATGAAGCCGCCGCTGATGGCGCCGGCGAAACCGTAGAGCATTTCATGGCCGTGCCACAGCGGCCGTCCCAGCCGATTGGCGAAGCCGCCGTGCTGGTCCAGCAGCCACAGCGCCACCACCGCCACCCCCCAGACGCAGCCGACCAGGAACATGGGGCGGAACCCGCTGCTCCACAGCGGCGGCGACGGCCGGGCGCGGTCGTCGTCATGGGGCATGCGGATTTCCTTCCATCCTATCGACAGCCCATGCGGGCAAGATGCCCGCGCTCCGGAAGTGGTGCATCCTCGCGGAGCGCGGGCCTCCGGCCCGCACGAGTCGTCGGACCAGGGTCTTAGTCCACCAGGGTCCACTGGCCGTTCTTGATTTCCAGCAGCCGCAGCGACGACAGGGTCAGCCCCAGATGATCGGTGGGCGACATGCTGACGACGCCGCTGGTTCCGATATAGCCGCTGGTCTTCTCGATCTCGTCCCTGATCCTGGCGCGGTCGGTCGACCCGGCCCGCACGACGGCCGACAGGGCGATCTGAAGCGCGTCATAGGCATGACCGCCGAAAGTGGAGACCTCGGTCTTGAACGCCGCCTCGGTCTCGGTCTTGAACTTCATGGTCACCGCCTTCTGCGGATCGTTGGCGGGCAACTGTTCCGCGACCAGCACCGCCGAGGCCGGCAGCCTGACGCCGTTGGTGGCGTCGATGCCGGCAAGGTCGATATAGCTCTTCGAGTTGACGCCGTGGGATTCGTAGAACGGCAGGCCGATGCCAAGCTGCTTGTAGTTCTTGGTGGTGATGGCCGCGGACTGGCCGAAGCCCAGATTGAACACCGCCTGGACGCCGGGAGTGTTCTTGATCTTGGTGAGCTGGGCGGTCATGTCCACGTCGGCGGGGCCATAGACCTCGTCGGCCAGGATGGAGATGCCGTGCGACGGCGCCAGTTCCTTGGTGGCGTTGCTGGCGGACTTGCCATAGCCGTCCAGGCCGTAGATCAGGGCGATCTTGCTGATGCCCCGCTTCTTCATGTCCATGAACACCTTTTCGGTGGCCATCTTGTCGGTATGCGGGGTCTTGAACACCCACTTCTTGACCGGATCGACGATGACGCCGCCGCCGGCGATGGAGATCATGGGAACCTGTTCGCGCTCCACATGCTGGATCACCGCCATGGTGTTGCCGGTCAGCGTCGGCCCGATGATCACGCTGACCTTGTCGGCCTCGATCAACCGGCGCACCAGCACCAGCGTCTTGTCGGCCTTGCCTTCGTCGTCGTAGGTGATCAGATCGATCTTGCGGTCGGCGACGCCGCCTTCCTTGTTGAGCTGATCCACGTACATCTTCAGGACCTTGGCCTCGGGATCACCCAACAACGAGGCCGGACCGGTAATGGACAGCACCGCCCCGATCCGGATCGGGTCGGCGGCCTGAACCTTGAACGGCAGAATGGCGAGGACGGCGGCGGCCGTCCCCAACAGAAAACGTCTCGATACTGACATGGTTGTTCCCTCCCTAGGACATGACTACTCCCAACCCGATCTTGCTTTTATTGGCGCGGAATTGCGCTTTGCCCGGCGGTGCCGGGCGGTATGGCCATATTGCCCGGCATCGCCGGGCGATGTCACATGTTGAAGCCGCCTGAGACCATCACCATCTCGCCGGTGATGTAATCGGCCTCGGGCAGGCACAGCAGATAGACCGAACCGGCGGCTTCTTCCGGCGTGCCGCCACGGCCCAGCGGAATCTGGCGGGCCATGGTGTCGAGCAATTCGGGATTGACGCCCATCTTGATCTCGCGGCCGGCGATGACGGCGCTGCTCTCGCCCGAGCCGGCCGGGGCGGTCATGCGGGTCTTGATCCAGCCGAAGGCGACGCAATTGACGTTGACGCCGTAGCGGCCCCATTCCTTGGCCATGGTCCGGGTCATGCCGACCACCGCCGACTTGCCGGCGGAATAGGCGATCTGGCCGGGATTGCCGCAGATGCCGCCCATGGAGGTCACGTTGACCACCTTGCGGGCGACGAACTGGCCGGCTTCTTTTTCCGCCTTGGCGGCGTTCTTGATGTAGTCGGCGGCGGCACGCAGCACCCGGAACGGCGCGGTGGCATGGACATCGATCATGGCGTACCACTGCTCGTCGCTCATCTTCTGGATGACCGAATCCCAGGCATAGCCGGCGTTGTTGACGATGATGTCGATGCGGCCGAATCCTTCCAGCGCCGCCTTGATGAAGCGGTCGCCGAAATCCTTGGCGGTGACGTCGCCCACCACGGCGATGGCGTCCGAGCCCAGCGCCTTGATGGCGGCCACCGTCTCGGCCGCCGGGGCCTCGTCGATGTCGTTCAGCACCACCTTGGCGCCTTCCCGGGCCAGCTTCAGCGCGATGGCCTGGCCGATTCCACGTCCCGATCCGGTCACCAGCGCGACCTTGCCGTCCAATTTCTTCATGATGTCACCTCCCAGCGTTCTTGTTGGTTAGGCCTGGGCCGGCACGATGCCGGCCTGGGCCAGTGAGTCGTAATCCCCGCCCAGCCCCGCCTCGGCCAGGATGGACCGGGTGTGCTCGCCGTAATGGGGCGGAAAGGCGAAGTCGTCGGCGCTGCCGGGCAGGTCCACCGCCTTGGGCTGCATGCGGACCTGCCGGCCGTCGGGCAGGCGGGTGGCGGTCAGCTTGTCGGCCAGCGCCGCCAGGGCGCGCACCTGCGGAATGGTATGGATGGCGGCATTGGGAATGGTGGCCTTGCGGAAGTCGTCGGCCAGTTCGCCGGCGTTGAAACGGGACGTGACGGCCCGCATGTCCGCGTGGATGGCCTCGCGGTCGGCGTGGCGACCGGCATTGGTCTCGCGGCCCGGCTTGGCCAGGGCGGCGAATTTCGGGCTTTCAGTCAGGCGGCGCCACTGCACGTCCGAACCGATGGCGACGAAGATGTAGCCGTCATTGGTGGGATAGGCGTTGGTGGGAATGAACTTGCGGTGCTCGTTGCCGCAGCGGGTAATCTCATTGGGCTGGCAGCCGAAATCCACCAGCGGCAGGGTGGTGATCAGCCACGACGCCGCCGCTTGCAGCATGGAGACGTCGATGCGGGTGCCAAGCCCGGTCTCGGCGCGTTCGGCCAGCGCGAGGCAAACGCCCGCGAACACCTCGTCGCCGGCCTTCAGGTCGATCACCGGCACACCGGCCAGGGTGGGCGGGCCATCGGCCTCGCCGGTCAGCTCCATGTAGCCGACCATGGCCTGAAGCGCCGGGTCATAACCGGGGATGTCGGGATAATCCGGCCCCATGGCCGAGATGCCGGCCCAGATCAGGTCGGACTTGGCCGTCTTCAGCCGGTCGTAATCGATGCCGAGCTGTTCATAACGCGACGGCAGGGTGTTGCAGCAGAACACGTCGGCGTCCAGTTCCCGGATCAGCCGGTGCAGCACCTCCTGGCCCTTGGGGTCCTTGAGGTTGAGCGCGATGGCTTCCTTGCCCACATTGGGGGCGACGAAGTACGAGCGGCGGTCGTCGTCCGCCACCACGCTGCCGATATAGCGGTTGGGATCGCCGGGCAGGCCGGGGCCGGAGCCGAAGGATTCGATCCGGATCACCCGCCAGCCCAGGTGAACGAAGCGCAGCGTCGCATAGGGCAGCGACAGCGCCTGTTCCATTGAGAGGATGGTGCGGCGCTTCACGACGCCGCTCCCTGCTTCAGGCCGCGATAGACCCGCTCGGGCGTGAAGGGCAGACTGGTCAGCCGCACGCCGGTGGCGTTCTCGATGGCGTTGCCGATGGCGGCGGCCATGCAGATCGCCGGGGCCTCGCCGACGCCCTTGGCGCCCTGGGGACCCTCGCCGTCCATGGTCTCGATGAACTCGATGCTCATCTCGGGAATCTCGGGGGCGGTGATCAGCTTGTAATCGGTGAAGCCGGCGTTCTTCAGGTGGCCTTCCACCATGATCATGTCCTCGGTCAGGGCATAGCCCTGTCCCATGACGATGCCACCCTCGATCTGGCCCTCGATGCCGAGGCGGTTGAGCACGCGGCCGACGTCGTGGGCCGCCCACACCTTCAGCAGAGTGACGATGCCGGTATCGGTGTCGACCTCGATCTCGACCACCTGGGTGGCCCAGGCATAGGCGGCAGAGACGTTGCCCTTGAAGCCCTTGTCCTGATGGACGCTGGGCGGCTCGTAGTAATGGCTGGTGGTGACCAGCTCGGCCTTGTCCGAGAAATGCAGCGAGCGCAGCAGCTTGGCCAGCGGCATCACCGATTCGCCGTCCTCGGCGCGGATGACGTGGCCGCCCCTGAGGTCAAGCTGTTCGGCGGGCAGGTTGGACAGGCCGGCCGCCGCCGCCAGGATCTTGGCCTTGGCCTTCCGGGCCGCGCCCACCGCCGAATTGCCGGCGATGAAGGTGGTGCGGCTGGCGTGGACGCCCACGTCCCAGGGCGTGATGTCGGTGTCGTTGTTGACCACGGTGACCGCGCTCATGGGCACGCCCAGCTCCTCGCACACCAGCTGCGCCAGCACGGTTTCCGAGCCCTGGCCGATCTCGGAGGCGCCGGTCATGATGGTGACGTGGCCGAAATCGTCCAGCTTGATGTTGGTGCCGCAACCGTCCGACGGATAGATCTTGGCGCCGCCGCCCACATGCAGCATCGAGGCCATGCCGATGCCGCGCTTGACGCCGCCGACGGCGCCCTTCCGGGCGGCGTAGGCGGAGCGCTTGGCGGCGAAATCGCTGTCCCTGGCCGCCAGGGTCAGGCAGTCCTGAAGGCCGCAGGTCTTGAAATCCATCCCCTGGGGGGTGACCTCGCCCGCCACCTGGGCGTTCTTCATGCGGAAGTCCAGGGCGTCCATGCCGATGGCGTCGGCCATCTTGTCCATGTGGGCTTCGATGGCGAAGGTGGCCTGGAGGTTGCCGTAGCCCCTGAACGAGCCGGCATAGGGGTTGTTGGTGTAGACCGCCTTGGTGTGATAGAGGCAGTGCGGCACCCGGTAGAGCGACGAGAAGGTCTGCATCATCACGAAGGGGATGGTGGCCCCCCACGAGGTGTAGCCGCCGTTGTCCAGCAAGATGTCGACGGTGCGGAAGGTGAGCGTGCCGTCCTTCTTTGCGCCCGAGCGCAGCCGCACGATGGCGGGCTGGCGGGTGGGCGACGCCAGGAATTCCTCGGCCCGCGTGAACACCAGCTTGACCGGCCGACGGGTGGCCTGGGCCAGATAGACGCAGATGGGCTCGAACGGATAGATGTCGAGCTTCGAGCCGAAGCCGCCGCCGATGGGCGGCTGGATGATGCGGATGCGACCCGGGTCCATGCCCAGCACCTCGGCGAACTCGCGCTTGTGCAGGAACGGCACCTGGGTGTTGGAGTACAGCGTCAGGTTGCCCGAGGTGGCCTCGAAATCGGCGATGATGCCGCTGACGCCCATGCAGCAATGGGTCACCCGGTGCAGGGTGAAGGTATCTTCCACCACCACGTCGGATTCGGCCTCGCCCGCCACGACGTCGCCGTGGCTGTAGTCGAACGCCATGGCGACGTTGTCGGGCTTGGACTCGTGGATCACCGGGGCGCCGGGCCGCAGCGCCGCCTCGGGATCGAACAGCGGCGCAAGGTCCTCGTATTCCACCTTGATCAGCCGGAGGGCCTGGGCGGCGATTTCCTCGCTCTCGGCCGCCACCGCCGCGATCTCGTCGCGCTCGCAGCGGACGCGCTCGCCCTTCAGCGGCGGGTTGTCCTTGTTGACGCCCAATCCCTTCTGGGGAAGATCCTTGGCGGTCAGCACCGCGTGGACGCCCGGCAGCGCCCGGGCGGCCGAGGTGTCGATGGATTTGATGATGGCGTGGACCCGGTCGGTGCGCAGGATCATGCCGACCAACTGGCCCGGCAGGTTGATGTCGTGGATATAGCGGGTCTTGCCGGCGGTCTTCTCGGGAGCGTCCATCTTGGTGAGGCGCTTGCCGATCAGGCTGTCCTTCTCGATCACGGTCATGGCGATTGCCTCACGAATTGGTGCCGCTCACGGCGGCGACGGCGTCGACGATCTTCTTGTAGCCGGTGCAGCGGCAGATATTGCCTTCCAGGCCGCGCTTGATGGTGGCGCGGTCGGCATGGGGCTGCTTGTCCAGGGTGTGCTTGGCCTGCACCACCATGCCGGGGGTGCAGAAGCCGCACTGGACGCCGCCATGGTCGACGAAGGCCTGGCGCAAGCCATCGGCCGAGCGGTCGATGGCGACGCCCTCGATGGTGACGATGGCGCGGCCGTCGCAATCGGCGGCGAACATCAGGCAGGCGTTGGCCGACTTGCCGTCAACCAGGATGGTGCAGGCGCCGCATTCGCCCTCGCCGCAGCCGTACTTGGTGCCGGTCAGGCCCAGGATCTCGCGCAGCATGACCAGGGTGCTGAGGGTGGGATCGACGGAAATCCGCTTGGGCATTCCGTTCAGGGTGAAGGTGATCTCAATGGTCGGCGACATCGTTCAGCACCTTCCGCAGGAGGTTGTGGACCAGTTCGCGGCGGTACCAGGCGGTGGCCCGCACGTCGTCGATGGGGGTGATCTCGGCCATGGCGGTTTCGGCCGCCTTGGCGATCAGCGCGGGGGTGAGGCGTTGACCTTCCAGCAGCGCCTCGGTCCCGGGACCGCGCATCGGAGTGGGGCCGACGGCGCCGAAGGCAACCCGGACATTGGCGAGGCCGGCCGGCGTCAACTCGGCCTTGAAGCCCAGCGACACCGCCGAGATATCGAGCGCCGGCCGGGTGCCGAACTTGACGAAGCGCGACACGGTGCGCAGCCGGGGCATCGGAACGTAGATGGCGGTCAGCAGTTCCTCGGGCTGGCGCAGGGTCCGGCCCGGTCCGGTGAAGAAGCCGTTGATGGGCAGGCGGCGCCGGCCGGAGGCGGAGGCCAGTTCCACCTCGGCATCCAGCACCAGCAGCGGCACCAGGGTGTCGCCGGCCGGAGAGGCGTTGCAGACATTGCCGCCGATGGTGGCCATGTTGCGCACCTGGTCCGAGGCGAAGCGGTCGGCGGCCTCGGCCAGCAGCGGCAACGCCTTGGCCAGGGTGGCGTCTTCCCGCAACTGGTTGATGGTGGTCAGCGCGCCGATGCGGACGCTTTCGCCCTCGATCGAATGGCCGGCCAGTTCGGGTAGGCGGCGGATGTTGAGCAGAACGGGCCTGAGCCGCGTCTTGCCGCCGTGGGACTGGACCATCAGGTCGGTCCCGCCGGCCAGGATGGTGGCGTTGCCGCCGGCCAGCGCGGCAAGCGCGTCGTCGAGGCTGGCGGGGGCGAGGTATCGTTCGATGGCGGTCATTGGCCGTTCATCCTTGTGTCCTATGATCTATCCCGACCTCATCCTTCGAGGCTTCGCACCTCAGGATGAGGCATTCACACATCCTCATCCTGAGGAGGCCCGAACGGGCCGTCTCGAAGGATGACGGACGCATTCAAAACACGATCGGTTCGCGGTAGCGGCCGAAGGCCGCCACCAGCCGTTGGGTCATCTCGCCGACGCTGGCATAGGTCCTGACCGCGTCCACCAGGGCCGGCATGACGTTGACACCCGCGCGGGCGTCCTTTTCCAGCCGGTCGAGCGCCGCCGCCACCTGGGCGTTGTCGCGCTCGGCCCGGACCTTGTTCAGGGCGTCGACCTGGGCCTTGGCGTCGGCCTCGTCGTAGGGATGGAATTCCACGTCATGGTCTTCCTCCTCGATGCGGTAGCAATTGACGCCGACCTTGCGGAAATCGCCGGTCTCGATGCGCCGCTGCATCTGGTAGGCCTGGGCCGAGACCGCCGCCTGGGCGGTGCCGTCGGCGATCTGCTTGACGATGCCGCCGCGCGCGTCGATATCGGCCATGATCTCGACCATCTTGTCGCGCATCTGGTTGGTCAGGGTCTCGACGAACCACGACCCGGCCAGCGGATCGACGGTGTCGGCCAGCCCCATTTCCTCGACCAGCATCTGCATGGTGCGCAATGAGATGCGGGCCGAATACTCGGTGGGGATGGTGTAGGCCTCGTCGTACGAGCACAGCGCCATGGTCTGGGTGCCGGACAGGGCGCTGATCAGGGCGTAATAGGCGCCGCGCACGATATTCAGCTCGGGCTGTTCGTGGGTCAGGCCGCCGCCGCCGCCGGCCGCGATCATGCGCATCCACATGGAGCCGGGGTCCTGGGCGCCGTATTCCTCCTTCATGATCCTGGCCCACAGGCCGCGGGCGGCGCGGAACTTGGCCACCTGCTCGAACAGGTTGCCGAAGATGTTGAAGTTGAATGACAGCCGGCCGGCGAACTCGTCGATGGCGAGGCCGCGCTTCAGGGTCTCGTCGGCATAGGCCTTGGCGATGCAGAAGGCATAGGCCATTTCCTGGGCCGGATTGGCGCCGGATTCGCGGATGTGATAGCCGCAGACGCTGACCGGGCTGTATTTCGGCGCGTGCTGGGCACAGTACTCGATGGTGTCGCCCACCAGCCGGATGGAATGCTCCACCGGGAAGATCCAGGTGCCGCGCCCGATGAATTCCTTCAAAATGTCGTTCTGGGCGGTGCCGCGCAGCTTCTTCACGTCATAGCCGCGCTTTTCCGCCATCACCAGGAACATGGCGATCAGGATGGCGGCGGCGCCGTTGATGGTCAGCGACACGGTGATGGCGTCGAGGTCGATGCCGTCGAAGGCGATCTCGAAATCCCTCAGGGTATCGATGGCCATGCCGACCCGGCCGACCTCGCCCTCGGCCATGGGATCGTCGGAATCGAAGCCGATCTGGGTCGGCAGGTCGAAGGCGACGTTCAGCCCGGTCTGGCCGTTGGCAATCAGGTACTTGAAACGCTGGTTGGTGTCGTGGGCGTTGCCGAAGCCGGCGTATTGCCGCATGGTCCACGGCCGCTTGCGGTACATCTGGGCGTGGATGCCCCGGGTGAACGGGTATTGTCCGGGGTCGCCCACATGCTGGAGGCCACCGGTGGCCTCCACGTCCTCGGCCGTGTAGACCGTCTTGATCTCGATGCCGGATTCGTTGACGACCCGGCGCTGGGTGGGGCGGTCGGCACTCATTTCACCTGCTCCTTGATGAAGGCGGCGATCTCGTCGAGCTTGCTGCTGGTCGGGAAGATGCCGGTGAAGCCCAATTGGCGCAGTTCGGCATGGTCGGAGGCCGGCACGTTGCCGCCGATCATCCACACCTTGTCCTGGAGGCCGCGTTCCTCCAGCAGCACCTTCAGCTTGCGGCAGAACGGCATGTGCGAGCCGGCCATGCTTGAGAGGCCGATGACGTCGACGCCTTCCTCAAGCGCGGCGTTGGCCACCGCGATGGGAGTCTGGCGCAGGCCGGTGTAGATGACCTCGAAGCCGGCGGCCATCAGGCCGCGCACCACGATCTTGGCGCCCTGGTCGTGGCCGTCCAGTCCCGGCTTGGCGATCAGCACGCGGATGCGACGATCTGTCATGACGCAAGCTCCTTGCCGATGATCATTTTGAGGATTTCGCTGGTGCCGCCCCCGATCAGGGTGAAGCGGATGTCGCGCAGATAGCGCTGCACCGGGTATTCCATGGCGAAGCCGTAGGAGGCCAGCACCCGGGCCGCCTGATCGCAGGTCCGCGCGGCGGCTTCGGTGGCGAACAGCTTGGCCATGGCCGCCTGCTGGGCGTGGGGACGCCGGTTGTCCTTCAGCCAGGCGGCGTAGCGGACCAGCTGCTCGGCCGCCTCCAGATCGGTGGCCATCTCGGCCAGCTTGAATTGAATCGCCTGGAAGGCGGCGATGGGCTTGCCGAACTGCTTGCGCTCGCCGGCATAGCGGATCGCCTCGGCCAGGGCGGCCCGCGCCACCCCGTTGGCCATGGCGCCGGTGATGATGCGGATTTCCGACAAGATGGTGCGCAGGTGGCCCTCGCCGTCGCCGATCTCCTTGGACAGCATGTTGCCGTCGGGGACGAAGCATTCGTCGAAGGCGACCTCGGAGGTCGGCAGCGCCCACACCCCCATCTTCTCGATGGAACGCCCCACCGTCAGGCCGGGGAAACCCTTCTCCACCAGGAAGATGGTCAGCTTGCGCTCGGCGCCGGCCCTGGCGAACACCGTGAAGAAGTCGGCCATGGGCGCCGAGGTGATCCAGGTCTTCTGGCCGCTGATCTTCCAGCCGCCATCCACCTTGGTCGCCGTGGTGCTGATGCCACTGAGATCCGAGCCGGCATTGGGCTCGGTCATGCAGATGGCGCCGATCTTCTCGCCCCGTAGCGCCGGGACCAGCAGGCGGTCCTTGATGTCGCCATTGCCCAGCAGGTGCAGGAAATTGGTTCCCATCAAAGCCTGCATGGCCGCCGCGCCCGCCAGGGACAGCGAGCCCCTGGCGATTTCGGACAGCGCCAGGCAGAAGGTGGCGAGATCGATGCCGAGACCGCCAACCTCCTCGGGATAGCGCATGCCGAAGAAGCCCAGCTCGCCGAGGCGGGCGAACAGCGCCCGGGGGAATTCGTGCGCTTCGTCCAGCGCGGCGGCGGCGGGGGCCACCTCGCGATCGACGAAGCGGGCGAAGGTCTCCTGAATGGCCCGCTGATCCTCGGTCAGGTCGAAGTCCATCGGTCTCAGCCCTTCCAGCCATAGGCCGAACGCGCCTGCCCGGTCGAGATGACGCCGTTGCGGATCTCGCGCTCCAGTTGGGCGCGGTCGCGCTTGGTGGGGTCGCCATAGCCGCCGCCGCCGCCGGCCAGCTGGTGATAGACGGTCCCCTTGGGCACGCCGGTGATCAGGTCCTTGTTGCGCGGCACCACCCGCTTGCCGTCGGGATAGATCAGCTCGATCAGGTTCAACGTCGAATCGCCGCCGCCGAACAGGCCGAAGGCGGGCTCGAAATCGCCGTCACCGAAGGTGACCAACTGGGTATCGTCCGAGCCGATGACGAACTCGGTCTCGACCCCCAGGCCGCCGCGCCACTGGCCGGGGCCGGCGGAATCGGCGGTGTATTCGTGCTTGACCAGCAGATGCGGCGTGGTCTGCTCGAACATCTCGTAATCCTGGTCCAACAGACCGCCCGAGGCGTCGATCATGCCGATATGGTCATAGCCGTCGGTGCCCAGCATGGCGCCCGAGCCGCCCTTCAGCCCCATGAAGCCGATATCGACGTACTTTTCACCGCGCTTGGGGTCGATGCCGGTGGTCAGCGAGCACAGCAGGTTGTTCCAGCCGGCGGTGACCCGGTCCGGGATCACCGGGGCCAGCGCCCGGATGATGGAATCGGCGTTGGGCGGGCAGAGATGGTTGCCGAAGGTGGTGGCCTTGGGATAGCTGGCGTTGAGGATGGTGCCCTCGGGAATGATGATCTCGATCGGCTTGATCATGCCCTCGTTGTGGGGGATGTCCGGGTTCACCATTTGCAGCAGGGTCAGCACGGTGGCCGAGGCCGACGAGGTGAAGGTGCCGTTGACGAAGCCGTCGGTCTGCGGATCGGACCGGGTATAGTCGAAGGTGATGGAACGGTCCCTGACGGTGATGTCGACCCGGATGGTGAACACCGTGCCCTCGTGATGACCGTCGTAATAGACCTTGCCCTCGCCGGAATAGGTGCCGTTGGGGATCTTTTCCAGTTCGGCCTCCATCATCCGCCTTGTGGCGTCGAACAGCGCCTGCTTGTGGGCCAGGAAGCTGGAAAGGCCGTACTTGGTCAGGCATTCCAGGAACCGGCGCTCGCCCACCGTGCAGGCGCCCATCTGGGCGCGCATGTCGTGCTGGACGATGTCGAGGCGGATGTTGGCGAAGATCAGGTCCCAAACGTCCTTGCGGAACACGCCCTTGTCGTAGATCTTGACCGGCGGGATGCGCAGCGCCTCCTGCCACACTTCCTTGGCGTTGGGATTGTAGCCGCCCGGCACGTTGCCGCCGATGTCGGCCTGATGGCCCTTGACGGCGGTCCAGCCCACCAGGGTTCCGTCCAGGAAGATCGGCTTGTAGACGGCGACGTCGTTGTTCTGGTTGCCCATGGAAAAGACGTCGTTGTGGAAGATGACGTCGCCGGGGTGGATGTCGCCCTTGAAGTATTCCAGGATGTACTTGCAAACCGGGGCCAGCGAGAACGCCAGGATCGGCAGGTTCTCGGTCTGCTCCAGCATGTTGCCGTCGGCGTCGTACAGACCGGTGACGAAGTCCTTGGCCTCGCACAGGATGGGCGAGCGGGTGGTCTTCTGCACCGATATGCTCATCTCGTCGGTGATCGACTTGAAGGTGCGCGCATAGACCGACAGCAGGATGGGATCGACTTTGGTCATGGCGGTCAGCCCTTCTTCAGAGTGGAGACGACGAGATCCTCGCGGCCCTTGCGGAAGATGGCGAAGGAGCCGGTGGCGTCGCAGACGCAGGAATTGGCCTCGCTGACGAAGATGGCGGTGGTGATCTCCTCGATCATGGCCGGGCCTTCGATCAGGTTGCCGTGGCGCAGCTTGTGGCCGTCATAGACCGGAATGGTCCGGAAGGCCTTGGCCTCGGGGATGTAGACCGGACGCTCGCCCTTCAGCGCCGCCCTGGGGTCGGTGCCGTGCCAGGGTTCCTTGGGCTGGGCCGGCTTGTCGGTGTGGCCCACCGCCTGGACACGGACGTTGATGATCTCGACCGGGGCCTTCTGGGCTTCCAGCGAATAGCCGTACAGCCGGTTGTGCTCGGCGTGGAACAAGGTGGTGATGGCGGCGATGTCGCGGGCCTTGACCGCCTCGGCCGGCACCTCGAACGACACCTCGTGGTATTGCTTCAGGTAGCGGCAGTCGAACTTGACGTGGACCTGCTGGCGATCAGTGCCGATGCGCTCCTCGCTCAGCAGCCTGCGGCCCTCGTCCACCATGTCGTCGATCAGCCCGTTCAGGCGCGGCCAGTCGATGGCGTCGAGGCGCGAGACGAAGGTGCGCACGAAATCGTGCTTCAGATCGCTCATCAGCATGCCGTAGGCGCACAGGATCGAGGATTCGCGGGGAACGATCTGGAACGGCATGTCCAGTTCCTCGCAGATCAGGCAGGAATGGATCGGCCCGGCGCCGCCCGCCACGATCATCGGGAACTCGCGCGGGTCGAAGCCGCGCTTGATGGTGACCTCGCGCACGCCCTGGGCCATGTTGTTGCAGATGACCCGGTACATGCCGGCCGCCGCGTCCTCGATGGACATGCCCAACGGCTTGGCCACGTATTCCTCGATGGCGTCGCGGGCGGCCTGAAGGTCGATCTTCATCTTGCCGCCGGCGAAGTACTCGGCGTTGAGATAGCCCAGCACCAGATTGGCGTCGGTGGAGGTGGGGCGCTTGCCGCCCCGGCCGTAGCAGGCCGGGCCGGGCGCCGCGCCGGCCGAGGCCGGCCCCATGCGCAGCATGCCGCCCTCGTCGATCCAGCCGATCGAGCCGCCGCCGGCGCCGATGGTGTGGATGCCCAGCATGGGCAGCGCGATGCGGTGGCGGTCGATCTCGCCCTCGTTGACCATCACCGGAGTGTCCACCGCCAGCGAGGCCTCGAAGCTGGTGCCGCCCATGTCGACGGTGATGCACTTGTTCTGACCGTGGACGCGGGCATAGGCCAGACCGGCTCCCGGTCCCGCCGCCGGACCGGACAGCAGGGTCAGGGCGGAATTGTCGCGGGCCACCTGCGGCGTCATCACGCCGCCGTTGGATTGCATGATCAGCAGCAGGTTGCGAAAGCCCGCATCCTTCAGCCGCCCGATCAACTGGTCCAGATAGTGGCTGAGCTTCGGCCCCACATAGGAATTCAGCGCCGTGGTGCTGATGCGGTCGTAGAAGCGGATCGAGGGCAGCAGGTCGGTCGACACCGTCAGGTAGGCGCCGGGCAGCCTGGCGCGGACCAGTTCGGCGGCCTGGCGCTCGTGCTCGGGATTGGCGAAGGCGTTGAGGAAGCAGATGGACACCGCCTCGACCTTCTCGGCCTTGAACAGCTCGATGGCGGCCTCGACCTCCTTGAGGCTGAGCGGGGCCAGCTCGGCGCCGTCGCGGTCGACGCGCTCGGTCACGCCGACGCGAAGGTAACGCTCCACCAGCGGCTGCACATTGGTGTAGCGGTTGTTGTACTGCTCTTCCCTGATGCCGCGCCGCATCTCCAGGGCGTCCTTGACCCCCTTGGTGGTGATCAGGCCGCACTTGGCGCCGGTGTGGGTCAAGGTGGCGTTGGTGGTCACCGTGGTGCCATGCACGATGGTGTCTATGCGCCCGGCGAAATGGGTCAGGGTCTCGGGCGGGGTCATCATCGCCGCGATCTCCTCCAGCCCCTGCACCACCGCGATGGAGGGGTCGTGGGGGGTGGAGAGCACCTTGTGGATCATGGGCTCGGCGCCCTCTTCCGCGACGAAGAAGTCGGTGAAGGTGCCGCCCACGTCGATGCCAATCTTCAGGGTCATAGGGATTTCTCCGGCTCTTTGGACGTCTGCCAGGGCATGTCCTTGACGATTTCGCGAATTCTGGCCTTGATCAGCTTGCCGATGCTGGTGCGCGGCAACTGGTCCAGGAACACCACGCCGCGCGGATGCTTGTAACGGGCCACCCGCCCCTCGAAGAGGGCCAGAACCCGCTCGACGGTCAGCCGGACCCCCGGCCGGGGCACCACCACCGCCACCGGCACTTCGCCCCAGCGCTCGTCGGGACGGGCGACCACGGCGGCCTCGGCGATATCGGGGCATTCGGCCAGGACCATTTCCAACTGGGCGGGATAGATGTTCTCGCCGCCCGAGATGATCATGTCCTTCTTGCGGTCCTTGACCACCAGATAGCCGTCGTCGTCCAGCTCGCCGACGTCGCCGGTATGGAACCAGCCGTTCTGGAGCGCGCTGGCGGTGGACTTCTCGTCCCGCCAATAGCCGGCCATGACGTTGGGACCCTTGACCAGGATCTCGCCGGCCTCGCCGCGGCCCACCTCGGACCCCACCGGATCGACGATGCGCAGCTCGCAATGGATGGCGCATTTGCCGGTGACGCCCAGGCGCCCGGCGTCGGCGAGACGCTGATAGGCGGCGATGGGGCCGGTCTCGGTCGAGCCGTAGACCTGGATCAGCTTGATGCCATCCTTGGCCAGCGCCTGCGGCAGCCGCACCGGCACGATGGTCGATCCGGTGGTGACGCAGCGCAGCGACGAGAAGTCGGTCCTGGCCCAATCCGGGCTGGCCATCATCATGTCCAGCTGGGTCGGCACCAGCACGGTCAGGGTAATGCGCTCGGCCCGGATGGCGGCCAGCGCCGCCTCGGGGGTGAACTTGCGGTGCAGCGTCACCGTGGCGCCCGAATGCAGCGCCGGCAGGGTCAGGATGTTGAGCCCGCCCACATGGAACAGCGGCAGGGTGGTCAGCACCCGGTCCTGGCTGGTCAGGTCGTGCATGTGGATGGAATTGACCGCGTTCCACAGCACCGCTTCCTGGGTCAGGGTGGCGCCCTTGGGAGTGCCGGTGGTGCCCGAGGTGTAGCAGAGCAGCAGCAGGTCGGAATAACGGCCGGTGCCCTTGTCGGCCAGCGGAATCGCCGCCTCGGCCATGGCGTCCCAGTCCAGCCAGCCGGGGCGCGGGCCGCCGGTGCACACCCGGCGGCAATCGCCGAAGCCCTTGCCGTATTGCTCGATCAAGGCGGCGAAATCAGGCTCGACCGCCAGCACGGTCGGCGAGGCGTCGTGGAACAGAACGTCGACCTCGGCCGGGGCCAGCCGCCAGTTGATGGGCATGAACATGGCCCCCAGCCGGGCGCAGGCGAACAGCAGCACCAGGGATTCCGGGCTGTTCAGTCCCAGCCACGCCACCCGGTCGCCATGACGGACCCCCAGCCCCTGGTCCAGCACATGGGCGACCTGGCCGATGCGCCGGGACAGCTCGGCATAGCTCCAGGCGCGCTCCTCGCAGCGAAGCGCCGGCTTGTCGCCGTGAAATCCGGCCCAGCGATCGATCCAATCCGCGACGTTCATCACCTCTCCTCCCCGAGTGGTGCATTCCGGCAAGAGCCGTCTTGCGGTGACCTCGCCCTTCGAGACGCTTTGCTCCTCAGGGTGAGGTCATCCCGAATCCTCATCCTGAGGAGGCCCGTGAGGGCCGTCTCGAAGGATGGGGGGGGCATCGTCGTCATGGTTCCCGCTCCCTCAGGCGTCGGTGACCTGCAACACCACCGCCATGGCGGTGTCACCGGCGGCGCAGCCGCTGAACAGGCCGTAACCGCCGCCCTTCAGTACCAGTTCCTCGATCACCTCGATGACACCGCGGGCACCCATGGGCGCCTGGGGATGGCCCCAGACCAGCGACGAGCCGAAATTGTTCATGGTCATGACGTCGATGCCCATCTCGGCGGCGAAGGCGATGTCGTTGACGGCGAAGGGATTATGCAGCTTGACCACATCGATCTGGCGGATGTCCAGACCCGCCTGGGCCAGCGCCTGCCGGGCGGCGGGGACCGGCGCCTTGGGCATGAGGCTGGGCTGGACGCGGGCAAGGCCGAAGCCCAGCAGGCGGATGGCGATCTTGGGATTCTTCGACATCTCGCGCGCCCGGCCGGGCGCGGCGACCACGATGCCGGCATTGCCGTCGGCGGGATGGGTCTGGCCGCCAAAGGTGACGGTGCCGCCGTCGAGGATCGGCTTCAGCCGGGCCAGCCCCTCGGCGGTCGAGAAGTTGATGCCCTCGTCGCCGGACAGGCTGCCCGCCACCTTCTTGTAATTGGCCGACGGTACCTCGAACGGCAGGGTCATGAAGCGCCTGAGAAAGGCGGAATCATCGGCGGTGGCGGCGCGGTACTGCTCTTCCCGACGCAGCACCAGCTCGTGCTGGCGGCCGGTGTCCACCTTGAACTCGGCGGCGACGTTCTCGGCGGTCACCAGCATGGATTTGCGGGTGAACGGGTCGAACGAGAAGTTCTGCATCACCCAGTCCTCGGACTCGCCGGTGCCGCCGGCCGCCTGGGGGGCGGGATAGTAGATGTGCGGTCCGTTGGAGGTGCGGTCGCAGGTCAAGGCCAGGGCCGAGGCGGCCAGTCCCGACTGGATTTCCTGGGCGGCGGCCAGCAGGCAGCGGACGCCGGTGGCGCAGGCCTGCGACAGGGTCGGCCCGCCCACATGCTCGGCCCCGATCATCCCCATCAGCCACGGCAGGCCGTAGAAGCAATGCTTCTGCGGCACCGACATGCCCATCACGCCGTAATCGAAGGCGGAAGCGGGAATGCCGCGCTTCTTCAGTTCGGCCTTGGCCACATGGGCGGCGAACTCCACCGAGTGAAGATGGGCGAAGCTGCCCTGCCAGCGGACGAACGGCGTCGTCCAGTAGCAGCCATAGGGGATCTCGGCGACATAGGTCATGGAAGGATTTCCTTATGACAGCGCGATGCGGGCCTGACCGGCCAGGGTCTGCTCGCCCTTCTGGTTCAGGGCGGTGATGTCCAGGTCCACATAGGCCTCGCCGGCCTCCTCGCCCTTGGCCTTGACCACGCCCTTGCAGGTGATGGTGTCGCCGGGAAAGGCCATGGCGGTGAAGCGGGCCGAATAGGAGCGCACCGCCTTCTGCGGCGCCCAGTTGGTCAGCACCTGGCCGAGGAAGGCCATGGACAGCATGCCGTGGGCGATGACGCCGGGCAGGCCGCCGTTCCTGGCCTGCTCGTCGTCGAGGTGGATGGGATTGTGATCGCCCGAGGCACCGGCGAACAGCGCCAGCTGGGTGCGGGTGATCACCGGCTTGACCAGGTCGGGAATGGCATCGCCGACGGAGATATCCTGGAAGCGGACGGTCATGGCGGCTCTCCTCTAGGTCCGGACGACGATGGTGGTGCGCAGGTCGCAGACCGGCTGCCCGTCCTGGTTGACCAGGGCGGTCTCGGTGACGATGAACCAGAGGGCGCCGCCCTTCTTGGAATACATCTCCAGCACCGTCTGCTGGCCGGTGATGACGTCGCCGGCGCAGATGTCGCCCCGATAGACGAAGGACTGCTCGCCGTGCATCGAGCGGGTCTTGTCGACCCCCAGGTCGTCCAGAATCAGGAAGGGCTGCTCGGCGTCCATGGCGATGGTGAAGCCGAAGGTCGGCGGCGCCGGCAGCGAGCGGTAGCCGGCGGCCCTGGCGGCGGCCTCGTCGGTATAGACCGGATTGGTCTCGCCGATGGCCTTGGCGAACAGGCGAAGGCGGCCCTTTTCCACCTCCACCGTGAACGGGGCGTAAGTCTTGCCCACGATGCCCTGGTCGAGCATGAACTCCTCCCTCCTGGATGGTCCCGTCGCTGACGCCCCCGCGAGGCGCTCAGTCATTTCATGTCTATAGGAACGCTACTCCGGTTTTACGCACCTGTAAAACACAATTTTACGACTATGTAAAATTCGTTGCGTTCCGCCCGCTCTGCCGCTAGGGTGACACTAGGGTGATGCCAGCCGAGAGGTCAGTCCAACATGAGCCGTCGAATAGAAATTCTAAGACGAGCGACGGAAGTGTTCGAGCGACAAGGCGTAAACAGGACGTCTATCGAGGATATCGCCAAGGCAGTTGGCGTCAAGCGCGAAGCGATATACTACTACTTCCGCAGTCGCGGAGAAATATTGCTTAGGATCATACTACCGCAGAGCACATCCATGACGATGGCCTTGCAGGGAATCATCAATTCCAACGTCAGCGACGCCGACAAGCTGCGGGCGGCCATCCGCAATCACCTGGACAGCTTCAACCCCAATTACCTGGAAATGACGGTGGCGCTGCGCGAGGAACATTTCCTCGACGACGATCCCAAGCTGAAGGAATTGCGCCGATCGTGGAGCGAATACAGCGACCTGTGGACCCGGCTGGTGGCCGAGGGCCAGGAGCGCGGCGCCTTCAAGAGCGCTCTCAATCCGAAGATGGTGGCCTTCGGCATTCTCGGCATGTGCAACTGGCTGTCGCGCTGGTACGACCCGTCCAAGGACGTGACGGTGGAGCAGATCATCGAGACCTTCTACACCATGACCGCCCACGGCATTCTCGACGGTCAGCCGCCGGCGGCCTGACGCGAGCGGACCAGCCAGGCGACCGCCCCCAGCGCCAGAAGGACGGGGATCAGCGACAGGGCGTTGACCGCCTGCCAGCCCAGCGCGCCCTGAACCGCGCCCGAGGCGAAGCTGGTGACCGCCGTGGTACTGAACACCAGCAGGTCGTTGAACGCCTGGGTCTTGGCCCGCTCCTCCGGCCGGTGGCACTCGGCCAGCAAGGTGGTGCCGCCGATGAACATGAAGTTCCAGCCGATGCCCAGCAGGACCAGCGCCCCCCAGAAACTGGTGAAGGCGGTTCCCGAAAGATTGATGGCGAGCGCCGCCAGCAACAGCGCCCCTCCGGCGGCGATGACGCGCAATACGCCGAAGCGGCGGATCAGGCTGCCGGTGAAGAAGCTGGGCACGAACATCCCCAGCACATGCCAGCGGATGACCTCGGCCGAATCCGAGAAGGTGAAGCCGCAACCGACCATCGCCAGCGGCGTCGCGACCATGACCAGATTCATCACGCCGTAGCCGATCATGGCCGACAGCGCCGCCACCGCGAAAACGGGCTGACGGCCGATCTCACGCAGCGGGCGTCCAGTCTCGTGCCGGGCCAGTTGCGCCGGCCGCGGAATGCGGATGGCTTGCAGGGCGACGATACTGAGGACGCACAGCCCGGCCAGGGCCAGATACGACCCGGCGAACATCACCGGCAATCCCTCGGCGGTCCGCTTGGCCAGTTCCGGCCCCAGAAAGCCGGCGACCACGCCCCCCGCCATGACATAGGAGATGGCCCGGGGACGAAAGTCGGGACTGGCGGTGTCGGCGGCGGCGAAGCGCAGATACTGGAAGAAACCGTTATGAACGCCGATGGGAACCGCCGCGGCCACGAATCCCCAGAACGAGCCGGACAGCAAGGCCCACACCGACAGCAAGGCGCCGACCAGCCCGATGGACTGGCCCAGGGTGAAGCCGAAGCGCCGGCCCAGCCGCCCCATCACCAGCGAGGCCGGAATGGTCGCCGCCATCATGGAGACGAAGTGCAGTCCCAGCGGCAGGGTCACCAGTTCCGGCGACGGCGCCAGCGTCGCCCCGGCCAGGGCCACCACCGCGAACACCAGCACCGAGCCGCTCATGGACAACGCCTGGCACCCGCTGAGGATGACCACGTTGCGAACCGAGTTGATCGTCCCGCTCACCGCCCACCTGCTATATTAGGGTTCCCCACTCAGGGGTAGCACCATTGGGGCGGCGTCTTCAACCCTCGACCCAGAACCGCCGCCGACAGACGGCGCCACCATCGGGAATGGTCTCGTCGGTGGCGAAGCGGATGCACGTTCCCAGCGCCGCGTTGACCTCGGCGGCGGTCTTCTCCAGCCAGCGGTCGCAGCCGGGCCGGTCCTCGGCCAGCAGGCCTTCCTTCTTGTGCCAGTGATACCACGGACAATCGGTGTGGGTGACGGTGTGGCAGCCGGCCTCGTCGACGCCGGTATAGGTGCAGTCCTCGTCCATGGCCTGGCTGCTGCCGACGAACAGGTCGGCGAACTGGCGGGCGACGTCGCCCTTGGGATCGATGTTGCGGGCATAGAATCTGGCGGTGTCGATGGCGACCTCGGTCCAGAACGCGCCGATCAGTTCCATGGGGTCCTGGCCGGGATTGGTCTTCAGCGCGGCGCGGCGCCACTCGAAATGCGAGGCGCGCAGGATGTTGGACAGCAGCTTGATCTTCTTGGACTCGTCCATCGGCGTAGCTCCCTTGGCGTGGCGGCCCTTCCGCCACGTTGCTTTATGTATAAAGCATCTGGTCGCGCCGGGAAATAGTTTTATACGTGAAGCTTTTGCCCGGATTCCCCGGCACGAATCTCGCCCAGGAAGCGCTCCACATGCAATGGGGCCGGGCCACACGGCGTAACTTCGCCCAAGGCTCTACTTACGGCTGGATGAAACTTCCAAGGCAGGTCAGCCGGAATGATGGGAACGAACCAAGCGTAAAAGGTGTTCTGGAGCGGTTGCGCGGGCTATCCGCGTCGGCGCCATGTGACCGAGTAGAGATCGAAGCGACGGTCCTTCAGATTCTGCACCGTGCCGGCATTGCGGGCCAAGGCCAGGGCATCCGGCCGGAGATCGGCGAAGGCGACCATTTCCACATTGGGTGTGGTGTCGGCCGCGATCCCATCGCGGGCGAAGGGAAAGTCGCAGGGCGTCAGGATACAACTCTGGGCGTACTGAATGTCCATGTTGCGGACGCTGGGCAGGTTGCCAACATTGCCGGCCATGATGACGTAGGCTTGGTTCTCCACCGCCCTCGCCTGGCAGCAATAGCGGACCCGGAGATAGCTTTGACGCTCGTCGGTACAAAATGGCACGAACAGGGTTTGCGCCCCCTGGTCGACCAGATGCCGGGCCAGTTCCGGAAACTCGCTGTCGTAGCAGATCAATACGCCGATCGGGCCGCAATCGGTCTGGATCGCGTCCAACTGGGTGCCTCCAGTGAGGTTCCACCAATCGCGTTCGTTGGGAGTGGGCTGGATCTTGGCCTGGGAATGGATCGAGCCGTCGCGCAAAAAGACGTAGCAGACGTTGCGGATGGTTCCGTCCTCAGCCTTGCTAGGTATGGAGCCGCCGATGATGTTGACGTTGTGGCGCACCGCCAGTCCGCTCATCAGTTCCTTGAACCGCTCCTCGTAGGACGACAGGGAGGCGATGGCCTCCTGGGGTGACAGAGGCTTGTTATCGATGGACAGCAGTTGCAGGGTGAACAGTTCGGGGAAGACGGCGAAATCCCCCCGGTAGGAGGCGACCACGTCGACGAAATACTCCACTTGCGTCCCGAACTCCTCGAACGAGGCGATGCGGCGCTGTTGGTACTGGATGGCGCCGATACGCATGGACAGAGGCAGTCGCCCCCGATCCGTGGTCGCGGGCTTGGGAATTTCGACCATGCGCGGGTTGCGCCACACCAGCAAGGCGGCGTATCCGCGTGATTCGGTGTCGGTGGGGAAATACTTGGGCAGGACGCCGATGATCTCGAACCCGTTGCGGATCTGAAAGCTCAGCACCGTGTCCTTGATCTTACGATTAGTCACCCCTTCCGCATAGGTGGCCGGAGTCATGCGCTTGCCGCGGCGGCTCAGGCCGGACATTCGACCGCCGAAGGCGATGCCATTCAATCGGAGGAACATGCACAGTTTTTTGCGCTCGTCATAGAGCCGTTGGCCTATGCGCATCTTCCGACAATCGGGAGCCACCGCCACGTCCATGCCGTAGAGGAAATCGCCGGTCGGATCATGGCGGGCGGAGTAGCCGCCGCCGGTGATTTCGTCCCAAGTGTGCGTCGTCAACGCCACTTTTTCGGAAATGCGGAAGGTCGAGCAATAGCCGACCAGACGATCCTGGTAGATGCAGACGAAAATACCATCGGGGAAATGGCGTATCTGCGCCCGGATCATCGCCGGAACATAAAGAAAGTCCGGCCCATAGATGCTGTTCATGAGAGTTACGATGTCGGCGACATCGCTGAACTTGGCCTTGCGGACAACGAGATCGGGGGCTTTGCTGATAGACATTATGGCCCTTTCTTACGATTGCTTGGCACCCATCTTTCAGGATAAATGCGGCATCAATGAGGCTTGACGCGGTACGGAATTTCAATAGAAAGGTAACAGCGTTGATTGATTCGCATCAATTCTCCACCATATTCGGCGGAACTCAACCCGGTCGAACGCTTATTGTTGTTCCTGCGGGAACGCTTCCTCTCGCTCTGCGTCTGGCTGTGCGCGCAGGACCAACCCGCCATCGTCCAGGCCTGTTGCCAGGCTTGGAAAGCTCTCGTCGCCGAAACCGGCCGGATCATGAGCCTCTGTTTCCAGCCCTGGATCAGAAAGGTCGTCCCGTAGGCTCGCCGGCATCAGATTTCCTTGGGACCAAAGCTCAGCACGGTGGAACCGGGCTTGGGGGACTGAGCGGTCGATATCGGTGCCAATTCCAGTCTGCCGGTGTCATGTTTGATGGCGATCATCACGCAGTTTCCACTCGTCTGAGCCATCAGGTCATCCAAGGCGAACTTCTCGGTCAGCCGGGTTTTGCGAAACCTCCATCCTGCGGCAATGGCGGCCTCTGTAACTGCATGGCCCGCTCCACTCGGCGATCCATTCCAATTTTAGTGACGGCATGAGACGATGACATGCCTCGCTAGGGAAAGGAGCCTGCCATGGAACTGTCTGTGAATGAAGCCGAGAGATTGTCGGCACTTCTGAGCTACGACCTCCTCGACACGGGCTCAGAAGAGGTCTTTGACCGCTTCACGAATTTGGCGGCCCATGTCTTCAAGGCCCCCATCGCGCTGATCTCGCTGGTTGATCGGGATCGGCAATGGTTCAAGTCCGCCGTTGGCTTGTCGGCAAAGCAAACGCCGAGAGACCAGTCTTTTTGCGCCCATGCGATCAAGGACGTTAAGGTCTTCACCATTGCTGACGCGACCAAGGACGCGCGGTTCGAGGCCAATCCGCTGGTTACCGGCGACCCCAAGATTCGCTTCTACGCAGGTGCGCCCCTCGTAACCCAAGACGCCTTCGGACTTGGCACCATCTGCATCATCGACCGGGTTCCCCGGCCGCTGCTGAATGCCAGTCAGGAGAAGATACTGGCCGATCTTGCCTTCCTGATCATGCACGAATTGGATAACAGAAAGGCTCTCCGCGAGTTTCGGCGGACGAGGTAAAGCGTCTATGATTTGACCACTCGCCCCCGCCATACTCCCCCCATCATTGGGGTAGTCAAACATCGCTAATCGCTGTTGACGCTCCGCATCATCGAGACAAGATACATATCGGGAAAAATCGCGAGAACGGCAAGAGCGCCAAGCCCAATCATCGCCTTATAGGCAATTCTTATATTTGATAAATTCGGCATCACACCCCCACCGATCAGACCGAGTTCGAGGCCATGGGGCGGACTATACTTACTTGTAATTATTTTTATAAATAACCAATGCTGGTTATTCGTAATTATTGACTTTCAGCAATGCCTGTCACGACGCCGTCGGACAGCACAGCAGATAGGTCACCAGCGAACGCAGCCGGGCGGGGTTGATCGGCTTCGACAGGAATTCGAGGCCGCGCCGCCTGACCTGCTCGTCGACGGCGGCGGAGCGGTCGGCGGAGATGACCAGCACCGGCTTGGCGGCATCCATGTGGACGCGCAGGATGTCCAGGGCGTCCAGGGCGGTGACGGAATTGTCCAGGTGATAGTCCATGATCAGCAGGTCGGGCCGAAGCCGGACCGAGGCGGCGGCTTGCTCGACCGTGGCGGCGGCGGACACCTCGCAGCCCCAGCCGCCGAGGGCGGCGGCCAGCGCCTCGCGCGAGGCGTCGTCGTCGTCGAGAACCAGGATGCGCCGCCCGGCCAGGGCGGCGGCGGTGCCGGTTCGCGGCGGAAGCGGCTCGGGCAGGATGGCGTTGGCGGCCATGGGAATGCCTATGGTGAAGGTCGACCCCGCCCCCTCGACCGAACGGACGGCAAGGGTCAGCCCCAGGATGTCGGCGATGTTCTTGGCGATGGTCAGCCCCAGCCCCGACCCCCGGGTGGCGCTGGGATCGCCGCTGTCGATGCGCAGATAGGGCTGGAACACCTCTTGCAGCCGGTCCGCCGGAATGCCGATGCCGGTGTCGTGGACCTCGACCAGCAGCCCCCCCGCCCCGCGACGGCAGCCCACCAGGATGCGTCCGCGCTTGGTGTAGCGGACGGCGTTGGCCAGCAGGTTGCGCAAGATGCGTTGCAGCAGCCCCTTGTCGGAATACAGCATCGCCGAACTTTGGACGATGGTGAGGACCAGTCCCTTGCGCCGGGCCTGCGGGGTGTATTCCGCCTCCAGCTGCGACAGAAGCTGGGCGATGGGAAAATGAGAGGAATGGGCGGTGACGCCGCCCGATTCCAGCTTGGCCACGTCCAGGAAATCGGCCAGCATCTCCTCCGCCGCCTCCAGGGCGCCCTCGATGCGCCCCAGCAGCGAGCGCCCGGCCGAGGACAGATCCTCTTCCATCAGGGCGCCCAGCAGCAGCCGCGCCGCGTTGAGCGGCTGTTGCAGGTCATGGCTGACCGAGGCCAGGAACTTGGTCTTGCTGAGATTGGCCCGCTCGGCCTCGGCCTTGGCGGCGGTCAGGGCGGCATCGGTCTCGCGCCGCGCGATCAGTTCCTGGTTGAGCTTGCGGTTAAGCTCGGCCATTTCCTCGGTGCGGCGCTGGACGGTGGTTTCCAGCAGGACGTTGTTCTGGAACAGCGAGAAGGTATCGCTGGGCAGGTTCATGCTGCGCTCGATGCGTTGCAGCAGGACCCGCACCGTCTTGCGCAGCTTGGCGTTCTCGCTCTCCAGCCTGGTGACCTCGCTGCCGTCGGCGGGCGTCGCCGGAGCGCAGGCGGGAGCCGGCGCCCGGACGCCCACCGGCCGGCCGAAGGCGACCCCGGTCAGGGTATGATTGAGGTGCATGCCGTTGATCTGCTCGCCATAGGCGGAACAGCCGATCACCCGGTTGGCGGCGAACAGCCGGGCGGCATCGGCCTGAAGACCGGTGGCGAACGCCTCGACCCGCCGCACCACGCAATCGAATCCCAGAACCGCCACCGGTTCGCCGATGGCGGCGTGGATGGTCTCGAACGTCTTTTGCAGATTGGGAATCATGCCGGTGTTGCGGCCGATGCTGAGCGGCACCCCCTCGTCGATGGCGCAGGCCAGTTGCAGGCTGTTGTCGTCGTTGATCCGCTCGGGGCTGCGGGCGTACCAGGCGCCGCCGATGCGCACCACCAGCGGCGCCAGCGGAATGTCCTGGGTCCGCAGTTCCTCGATGTCGCGGCCCAGCAGGCGGGCGTATTCCAGCGCCGCGCTCTCGCCGTTCAGTTCGGTGATGATGCGGCGGTCGGGATCGGCGCCGGTGACGATGGCCTGCTCGCCGCTGCCGACGAAATGCTGCGACGAGAACACCTTGAACGGCAGGCGGGTGTGGACCAGGGTCAAAATGGCCGCGTCGGAATGGAAACGCCCGCGAAACAGCACCTGGGGATCGGAAAAGGCCATGTCGTCGCCGGCCGATCCGCCGAACAGCGGCAGGCCGTTGAGGGCGGCGTTCAGGGTGCTGATCACCTGCTCCTCGACGAAGCGCATGCCGTCGATCATCAGCAGGCCGAAGGTGTCATGCGGCGTCGGCTCGATTCCCTGCCGCCGCAGTTCCTCCAGCAGCGACGCCACCACGGCGCGGCCCTGGGCCGGCTTGAAGCCGGAAATCTCGGGAATGAAGTCCGACACCGCGACGCAGGCCTCGGCCGCCAGCCCCAGCCCGGTCATGGTGCCGTCGGTATAGCCCAGCATCGACACCTCGCCGGCGGTGGTGCAGCCCACCAGCGGCGCGTCATCGCCGAACACCTCCTGGAACGCCTGCTCCAGCGCGTCCTTGTCGTAGCGCTTGGAGCAGAACACCACGGCGAGGCCGAGCGGCTGCCGCGCGATGGCGGCATGAAGCTCGCGCACCGCCTCCAGGGGATCGGACCGGGTGGATACCGCCTGCTGGATCATCGAAGCCGACACCGCCTTGCCGGAGCCTTTGGCCGGACGGAACCGCCGCCCGGACGGGCGCCGGCTCACATCGCCCTCGGGAGTGTAGGATCGGCGGCGGCGGAAACGCAATCGTCCCCGGCGCGATCTTGGGGTGGAGGGGCGGGGCGGTCGAGGACTTCCCGGTAATAGCACATATAGCCGCTGGCGCAGAGATCAGGACGCCGGCGCAGGCCCTGGGCGAAGGCGGCCACCGCGTCCGCCCGGCCGGTGGCCTCCAGCCGGTCCAAGGTGGCGCGCACCATGCGGACGCTGGCCAGCTTGCGCTCCAGCGGCCCCTCGCGGCCGGCGATCTTGACCGCCGCCAGCCCGGCGGCGGCCATGTCGGGCAGGGCGCACAGGCCGCAGGGGCCGAACGGCAGGCCTTCGGGTGTCTGCGAGAAGCCGCAGCCGAAGCGGTACCACAACCAGCGATCATGGCATTCGTCGTTGGCGGCCAGGGCTTTTGCCTCGGCGTCGTCCAGGGCGCGGCCGTCGACGCGGGAATAGCCGGTGGCGTAGCGGTCCAGGCAGATCGGACCGCCCAGCCGGCCCGGCAGGTGGATGGTGTGGCAGTTGCCCTCCTCGAACACGCAGCCGTCGTTCAGGACGAAGGCCTCGAACTCCAGGTCCGGCCGCCGGGCGGCCATGGCGGCGATCTCGTCCAGGGTGACGTCGCGGGGCAGCACGATCCGCCTCGCCCCCAACCGGCCCAGCAGGGCGGCGGCCTCGGCGTTGCGGGCCGCCAGCAGCGAACTGGCGTGCAGCCGGACCGGCAGGTCCCGCTCGCCCAGCCGGGCCAGCAACCCGATATCGCCGACGATCAGGGCGTGACCGCCCATTTCGGCGAACCGTCCGGCCAGGTCCAGCAAGACGTCGACCTGCTCGTCGGCGTAATGCTGGGCGTTCATCACCAGCGACACCGTGGCGCCGTGACCGGAGGCGATGTCCACGACCTCGGCCAGGTCCTCGTAGCGGGTCAGGTTGCCGAAGGCGCGCCGGTTGACGCCGGCGCTGCGGAAGCGGTCGGTCCAGTCGGCGGGCACGATGCCGCAATAGATCTCGCCGGCTCCCGCCGCCGCCATCGGCGCCGCCTCCTCGACCCGGCTAATGGGCGCGACGATTTTCATTCCAGTCTCCGTTGAGGATCAGGCGGTCGATCCAGCCCTTTGCCATGGCGGCGTCCACGGCCGCGGTCATGGCCGGGGAATGCCGGTAGAACAGGGTATTGCCGCGCTGGTAGGTGACGAGATCGGTTCCGTCTCCGTCGCCCGCCTCGCCCCGCGACAGGGTGCCCACGTAGATCAGGCATTCCCGCCGGCATTCCTGGCCGCTGACGAACTTGTCCCCGGGCTCGGCCGACAGCGAGCCGATGCGGCAGGCGCGGCCCTTGACGGAGAAGCCGTAGGGCGCGTGGACCGAGACGCGGACCCGGCCGGAACGGAAATCCTCCATGCGGGCGAAGGGCGGCGCGTCCATCTCGATGCGTTCGACGCCCATGCGGGCCAGCACCGCCCCGAACGGGCCGGAATGGATGCCGTGGGGATAAAGCCGGGTCCACTCGGCCGAGGGCAGGCGCGGGTCCTTGACCATCTTGCACAGTAGCCGGCCGGCCACCGGAACGAGGTCGGGCCGCGATTCCCGCAGCAACCCGACACAGCCCCAGTCGTTGGCGATCACCTCGGTTCCCGGCGGCAGGTGAGGCAGCAGGCCGGCCAGCGCCTCCATCCCCGCCACCGACAGCACCGGCGTCGCCAGGGCGACACCCAGCCCCGCCGCCCCGACGGCGGCGACGGCCTGACGAAGCTGGATCTCGGTGGGCAGCAGGGTCTCGCAGAACTCCGAGCCCAGGTGAAAGCGCGTCACCGGAAGGCCGGCGACGCCCTCGGGCAACGGCACCGCCGGCCAGCCCAACCGGGCAGCGCATTCCGCCACGGTGGGAGCCCCACCGGCCAGCAGACCGTCCAGCAGCCGGGCCTGAACCAGGGTCAGGGCGATCTCGGTCATCTCGGCCTCCCTTGCAACGCCAGCCCCGCCGCCGACAGCAGGGCGAGCCCGAGCCCGCCCCACAACCACGACACCAGCGGGAATGTTCTCACCACCACCGGCAGACCGGTGGACAAAGTGTCGTCCACGGCGGGAATCCACACCTGCACGTCCCGCCACAGGCCGCGATGGATGAACGGATCGACGGCGCGGGTGGCGGAAACCTGCCGGGCATAGCGGTAATCCAGAATCTCGCAGGCCAGGCGCTGGGCTCCCTTCAGGCCGGCCGGAACCGGCGCCGGGTCCAGGATGTGGATGGCGCCCTCGCTCCGCTCGATCTCGACGCCGTCGCGATCCAGCCGCCACGTCACCCGAAGGCCGGCATCGTCCGGCGAGACGGCGATGCTCTGGCCGTCGGGCAGGCGCAACGGCGCGCCCGCCTGATCGGGCCAGCGGAAGCTTTGCTGCGCCACCCGATCGAATACCGTCGCGGCCAGGAACGAGGCCAGTGCCACCGCGAGCCCCAGGTGCAGGCCGCCGACCAGGGCCGGTCTCGCCTCGCCTTCCCGGAGGGCGGTCGCCAGCCGGACCAGCGAAGCGAGGCCGAAATAGGCCAGAGCCGCCCACAATCCGCCGATATGGTCCAATTGGTCCAAGGTGCCGGCGGCGGTCGAGCCGCCGCCCTCGAACGCCCCCGACACCGGATCGAGGATCACGGTCAGCGCCACCGCCGCCAGGGCCGTCAGGGACGCGGCGCGACGCTGCCCCCAGGGCAGCAGGACATGGCCGCCGGCCAGGAACAGGGCGATGGCCGGCGGCAGCAGCCAGGCGTTGATGGCCACCGGATCGGGTTCCCACCGGGCGAAGGCCCGGCGCAATTCCTCCGCCTCGGCGGGCGTCGCCCAGCGCAGCAGCATGTCAAGGAACGGCTTCAACCGGTCCGGCCGGGGCAGGCGCGACGCTTCCGCCAGCAGGGCGTGGCCAAGATGGGCCAGGGCGATGGCGGCGCACAGCAGCATTAGGACGATGGCGGCGTCCAGCATGTCGCGCCGCCCGGCCGGGGTGGCGGGGCGGCGGATCAGGGCGGCGACGCCGGCCAGCGTCAGGACCAGGGCCATCCCCGCCAGCAGCGGCGCCGAGGTGTCGCCCACATAGCGGTGCGACGACGCCAGTTGGGGCAGCCGCACCACCGTCATGGCCACCAGGGCCAGGATGGCGGCCGCCAGCGCCAGCAGCGGCCGGGCCAGGACGAAGCGTCCATGGGCCGGGGCAGCGTGAAGCTGGGCGGTCAGCACCAGCCATACCGCGAAGATGGCGGTCTGGACCGGGTCCCAATGCCAGAACTGGCCGAACGAGACGTCCTGATAGGCCCACCACATGCCGGAGGCGAGGCTGGCGCTCAGCACGATCCAGGCGATGCGAGAACCGCCGCCATCCAGCGGGCTCCAGGACCGGGCGTCCGGGCGGAACAGCGCCTCCAGGGCGGCGCCGGCCGGCGCCAGCAGCAGCGCCAGGGCGGCCAGGGTCAGCGGCGGATGAATCAGCATCCACGGGTTGGCGAGATGGGAATTGTGGCGGGGCGCCGGGCCGACCAGCGCCTCGGCCGGGGTGGCTTCGAACGGGTTCCACGCCACCGCCCCCAGGGCGAGGCACAGCGCCAGCAGCAGCGCGCCGGGGCCGGCCCAGCCGTCGCGGCGGCACCAGGATACGCCGGCCCAGGACAGCAGCAGCGCCAGCAGCAGCAACGTTCCCTGATCGCTGGCCCATAATCCGGCCAGCCGCAGCGGCCACGGCTGCCCATGGGCGGCATGGCGGAACACCAGGGCGTTGCCGATGTCGCCGGTCAGGAACTGGACCGCCAGCAGCATGGCGGCGCCGCTGAGCGGAACCGCCAGGGCGAGGGCGGTCCAGGCAAGCGCCGGCCGGCCGGACTCAGCTCGCATGAAGATGCTCCCGCTGCGGTCCCAGATGGGCGGCCGATCGTGTCAGGCAGGCCAGCAGGTCGTCGTTGCCGGCATCGGGAAATTCGGTCAGCAGGCGGGTCAGGCGCATGGTGACGCGGGCGGTGGCGACGCTGGCCCCGGCCATGACCGGATGCGGCCGTCCCGCCGGCATGATCAGCCGGGGGCTGGCGCCGAACCGGACCCGCCCGTCCTCCATCAGCGATATCTCGTCACTCTGGCAGCGCCCGTCGCCGGTGACCCGGACGATGCCGGGATAGGCGGCGGGATAGACCATCTCGCCCATGGCCGGAACCGAGGCCACCAGCAGCACGCCCCGGCGGACGGCCTCGTCGCAGGCCTCGGCCAGGATGCGGCGATCCTCTCTCAGGCCGAAGCTCATGTTGACGATACGGGCGCCGTTCTCCACCAGCCAGCGCAGCCCGGCGGCGATGGTCACCGGGGCCGACACGCCCTCGGTATCGAACACCTGGGCGTTCAGCAGCTTGGCCGATTGGTTGCGCTCGGCGATCAGTTCGGCCAGGGCGGTGCCGTGCCCCATCAGGTCGGGGCGGGCGGGTCCCTCGGCGACCCGGCCCAGCCGGTCCAGCCAGAACCGCCGCGACAGCAGGGTCCGGCCGGCCAGATGCCCCGACAGGCCGGTGTCCAGCAGGCCGATGATCACCCGCCGGATCATGCCGCCGACTCCGTCGGACGGCGGATCAGGCCGGCCGAGGTCAATTCCAGCACCAGCGCCGCCCCATCCAGGATATCGGCATGGTGCGAGATGACGATGCGGGTGCGGCCGGCGAACAGGGCATCGACGGAAGCGGCGATGCGCCGGGCCGAATCCGCATCCACCGCCGAGACCGCCTCGTCCAGCACCAGCACCAGCGGGTCCTGCAACAGGGCCCGGGCGAGGGCGAGGCGCTGGCGCTCGCCGCCCGACAGGGCGAGGCCGCGCTCGCCCACCGGCGTTTCCAGCCCCAGATGGCCGATCTCGGCCAATTCCGCCGCCCGCCCGATCTCGTCGTCGGACGCTTCGGGACGGGCGAGACGGATATTGGCGGCGATGGTGCCGGCCATCACCGGACTGTCCTGGGCCACCACCGCCACCCGCCGCCGCAGCTCGGCCGGGTCGAGCCGGCGCAGGTCGATGCCGTCCAGCAGGATGCGGCCGGCATGGGGATCGTAATGCCGGTGCAGCAGGTCGATCAGGGTCGACTTGCCGATGCCGGACGCGCCCACCAGCCCGACCTTGACTCCGGCCGGCAGGGTGGCGTCGACGCCGCTGAACACCGGCCTCTCGCCGCCATGGGAAAAGCCGACATCCTCGAAGCGGACGGCGCCCCTGGCGTCGGCGGGCAGCGCCACCGGGTCGGCGGGGGGGACCACCGCCACCGGCTCGTCCAGCAGGTCGGCCACCCGTTCCAGGCTGACGCGGGCGCGGCGCTGGGCCAGGATCAGGCCCAGCAGGGTATTGACCGGCCCCGCCGCCCGGCCGAGATAGACGGTGAAGGCCACCAGGGCGCCGATGGTGAGGGAGCCGTCCATCACCAGGGCGCCGCCGGCCAGGAACACCGCCGCCGCCGCCAGACCGTTGAGCAGGCCGGGAATGCCGCCGGCCACCGCCGCAAACAGTTCGGCGCGGCGCAGTTCGGCCAGATAGCCGGCGTTGAGGGCGGCGAAGCGGGCGGCGTCGCGCGGCTGGCTGCCCACGACCTGGGCGAGCTTGACCGATTGCAGGCTTTCCACCAGGAAACCCGACAGTTCGGCGCTGCGCTCGCGCAGGCGGCGGGTCAGGGTTTCCAGGCGCGGGCGCAGGCGGCGCACCGCCACGACCTGCACCGGCAGCAGCACGAAGGCCGCCACCATCAGTTCCGGCGACAGCGCCGCCATCACCGCCAGGGTGCCGACCAGCACCAGCACGGCGTTGACCGAGGCCAGCACGGTATCGACCACGAATCGCTGCACCTCGGCCACGTCGCCGTCCATGCGCGACAGAATGTCGCCGGTCGGGCGTCGGGCGAAGAACGACGGCGGCAGGCGCTGAAGATGCCCGAACACCCGTTCGCGCAACCGGAACAGCACCGTCCCGGACAGGGTCAGGTAATGCCAGCGGTTGAAGGCGCCCATGGCCAGCGACAGCACCGCCGCCGCCAGCATCAGGCCGCAACTGGCGGCGACCACGTCCATGCGCCGGGCGATCAGGCCGTCGTCGATCAGGTGCTTGGCCAGCCAGGGCTGGGCCAGGGCCAGGGCGGACGACGCCGCCGAGGCGCCCAGCACCAGGACCACCGCCCCCACATGCGGCCGAAGCAGTCCGAACAGGGGGCGGAAACCGCGGGTCATGGGCTCAGCGCTGCACCATTCTGATCCAGGTCCCGCCCATGTCGTGATCGTCGGGCAGGCGGATCTCGCCGATCCGCTCCAGCGTCTCGGTGGAATAGATGCCGATGTCGCTGACCGTGCCGGCCACATAGACCTCCTTGCCGTCGCCCGAGATGTTCAGGCAGTAATAGGTGTGCGGCAGCGTCACCCGCTTGACCAGACGGTTAGTCCCGATATCCGTCTTGGTCAGGGTGTTGTAGACCGAGAACACCTCGTTGCGGCGCACCGGGTTGACCACCGACGAGAACATGATGGCCGCGCTGTCCTCGAAATCGGCCATGGTGACCTTGCCGGTGGCGAAATCCAGCGTCAGCAGGCCGGTCTTGGCCGCCGACGGATCGGTGGGCGCCACGTCGGTGCGGGCGACGAAATAGGGGTTCACGAACATCTTGGCCTGTTCGTACTGGTTCCACACCCCGAACACGTCCGGGGTGCCGTAATTGGGGCGGTCCCAATTGGCGACCTTGTCCACCTTGAGCACCTTGCCGTCCTTGGGATCCAGGGTATGGATGTCCCAGCTGACCGCATAGAGCTTGTCGCCCGCCGGGGCCATGAACAGGCCGGTGGTGCGGCGCGGAACCGGCAGGATGCGGTCCGGCCTGGCCTTCAGCCCGGCGTCGGTCCTGTAGACGGCGATGCCGACGTCCTGGACCTCGTACTCGCCCTGGCCGAGGCGCACCGGCGAGCGCATGACGAACAGTTCCTTGCCGTCGGGGCTGACCTCCAGGCCGAACATGTTGCGGGCGCGGATGGCGCCGTCCGACAGGTCGGCGCGGAACACCTCGTTGCCGCTGTCCAGGTCGATGCCGACCACGCTGCCCCAGTGGTTGGTGACCACATAGGCGATGCGGCCGTCCGGCGACGGCGCGATGCCCAGCGGTGCCCCCGGTCCGGCGATCTTGTAGGTGCGCGCCACCTTGCGGGCGGCGGGGTCCACCAGCACCAGGGTGTTGGGCTTGGTGGATGTCAGGATGTATTCCTTGCCCGACGCGGTGGCGGGCTGGAACGCGAATGCGGCGAGGGCCAGCAGCGCGGCGACGAAGGACTTTGACGTCATGGTCGGGCTTCCCCTCACTTCTTGCGGTAGACGGACTGAAGCTTGCGCCAGTCGCGCGGCGCCGAGGGCACCTCGGCGCTCCAGTCCGGATGGGTGTTGATGGTGTCGGGCACCTGGACCGGCCACCAGCACGGATCGGAACAGCCGTACAGGTCGGCCTCCACCGGCTGGCACAGGGCGGCGATGCCGCCGAACGGGTCGACCTCCCAGCCGGGGTCCAGGGTCGAGGTGCAGCCGCTGACCACCTGCATGACCCGGACCTCGCCTGACGTGCCGGCCTCGGCGCCCTGTTCGACCTGCGCGGCCTTTCGGTTGATGGGCTTCAGATGCTTCATGTGTCGCTCCCTCGCGGTCCCGACCTGCGGGCCAAGAAAGTGGGGTTTCCCGCCATGAGTCGGGCATGGATGGCGATGCCGAGATCCACCCATTCCCGCATCAGGTCGCAGTAATGATCGGTGGGGCGGAACAGGTCGCCGTGGCGGGCATGGGATTCGTGATAGCAGCCGCCGGCGCAGAGATGGCGGGCGTGGCAATCGCCGCAGAAGCCCTCGGACCGGTCCAGCGCCCGCTCGACGAAGGCGGCCACCGCCGCCCGGTCGATGCCGGTCTCGACATGCCCGAACGGCGCCAGCTCGCCGCCGGCGAAGCGGTGGCACAGCGTCAGGTTGCCGGCGATGTCCACCGCCAGCAGGGCGACGGCGGCGCCGCAGGGAATCAGCTTGCTGGACCCTTCGTGCAGCGCCGTCATCATCTGGCCGATATTGGAAAAGCCGATGTCGCGCCCCTCCAGGGCGGCGTCCTGCCATTGTAGAGCCAGGGCCTTCAGATTGTCGAACACCTCGCGGGTCTCGGAATCGCCCAGACGGAAGCCGGCGGGCAGGCCGGCGGTGACCGGGGCGAAGCCGATTTCGGCGAAACCGATCTCGTACTTGAGATGATAGTGGATGGCGGCCACGTCGGTGATGCCGGCGGTCAGGGTGACCCGCGCCCCCACCGGCCGGACGCGATAGCGTTCCAGCAGGCGCCGGGCCCGTTCCGCCACCACGGCATGGGTGCCGCTGCCGCCCAGGGTGCGGCGATTGCGGTCATGAATGGCCTCGGGACCGTCCATGCTGACGGTCAGGGCGAAGCGATGGGCCGCCAGGAAATCGATGATGTCGTCGTTCAGCAAGGTGGCGTTGGTGGTCAGCGAGAAATCGAAGTCCTTGCCCGTTTCCCGGCCGCGCCGTTCGGCATGGGCGACGACGCGGCGGACGAGGGGAAGCACCGTCAGCGGCTCGCCACCGAAAAAGGTCAGGTTGACCCGCTTGCGCGCCCCGGATTCACGGATCAGCAGGTCCACCGCCCGTTCGGCGTGATCCGGCGACAGATGGCCGGCGGCGCCGGGACGGGCCAGGTCCTCCTTGTAGCAATAGGTGCAGGCCAGATTGCAGCCGGTGGTCAGGGTCAGCACCAGACTGGTCAGGCTGTTTTCCGGTAGGGCCGGCCGGGTCCGGACGGCGGCGGCGGTTCCGTCGGGGCGGATCACGTTCAGGGCGGCGAGATCGCGCAGGGCTTCCTCCACCTCGGCCGGCGGAAAACTTTCGGCCAGGGCTGACAGGTCCAGGCAGCCATCATCCGCCAGCCCCCTCACCACCGCGTCGGCCACGCCATCCAGTTCAAACAGGCTGGTGGTGGGGACGTGGAACAGCACCGGCCGGCCGTCCACCTCGATCCGCCGCGCATCGGCTTGCGCCATTCGCCAGTTCATATCCAGCATGGCCCGACCTTTCCTCAGCGGATTTCGGCGTCGTTCCAGCGCTGGGGCGCCACGAACAGGTGCGCCGTCCCGCCGATGGTGGCGCCGCCATCGGTCACCGTGGCCTTGACCAGCAGGTTGGCGATGTTGTTGTTGCCGCGTCGGGCCGGATTGGGGCCGGCATCGGCGGGAACGAAGCGGCCATCGGGACGCAGGACCCCGCCGAACCGGGCATCCTGGTCGTGTTCGGCGATCTCGTCGAAATTGGCGACGCTCCATTCGGCCGGAACCGGCCCGATGCGCAAGCCGCCGGCGGTGTAGGCCACCGCGTCGAACTGGGCGTGGGCCGGCGGCACCGGACCGCCATTGCCGCCCAGGCGGGCGACCATGGTGTCGGGCTCGACCTTCACGCTGGCGATGCGGTCGTAGACCATCAGCCGCGCCTTGGCCTTGCCGATGACGATCTCTCGCGGGCCGGCGGCGGCCGAAGGATCGGCCGAAACCTGAAGGGTGAGCGAATCGGCGGTGGCGGAGATCACCTTGTCGACCTTGAGGCCGTCGCCGGCGATGGCGGTCTTGCCCAGATCCTTGCCGCTGACGACGATGCGGGCCGAGCCGCCGGCCTTGACGGCGGCGGGCGACAGACCGGCGATCGCCCCCTTGCCGCGCACCGCCACCATGTCGGCGCCGACGGCGTCCTGGTCGTCCAGGTACCAGCGTCCCTCCAGGCGGCGGCCGTCGGCCGAGGCCTGGAACACCTCGCTGATCCGCTCGTCGCCAAGCCGGGTGGCGCCGCGCCATTCGTAGCCGGTGTAGACCACCGAGCGGCCCTCGCCGGCGGTGGCGGAACCGTCGGCCCAGGTCAGGCTGTAGGTCATGCGGTAGGAATCGGCGGCGGCGCGCCTGACCTCCATGCGCCCATGGAAATCACCCTTGCCGGGGCGATGCCCCGATACCGCCCAACTGCCCGACAGGTCGGGGCCGCGATGCGTCTTCCATTCCGTCCAGGCGGTGGAATCGAAGCCCCACTTGGCGGCCAGCTTGTCGGGCAATTCGCCGGAAATGATTTCCCACCAGCGGCGGTCGCGCGACATCGCCTGATACTCGGCGGTCGGCCACTGTCCCAGATGCATGTGGGCGAGACGGCGCCATTCCGGGGCGGTGCGGCGCTGCAATCCGACCCGGGCATAGGAATGGCAACGGGCGCACAGGACCGCCAGTTCGGGATCGTCGGGGGATTCCACCAAGGTACGGCGCTCCAGCCCGTAACGGAACGGAGCGCTTTCGGACGGCGCCAGCCCCTGGCGGTCGGCGAGATGCTTGACCAGTACCTGTTCCTCGGCCTCGCTGACGATCAGGCCATGCCATTCGCGCATGCGGCGGACAGTCATGGCCCAGCCCTCGGGCGACTTGCGCTGCTCGTCGACGCGGAACAGCCCCCCCGACCGGGTGCGGGGATGGCAGGCCGAGCACTTGGCATTGAGCAGAGCCTCCGCCGATGGCTCCCTGGCCTCGGCCTGCCGGGCCGACGCCAGACCGGACAAGGTCAGAACGGCGACCATCGCCGCGAGGAAACGCCAGGACGTGTACTTCATGCTCGACCTCCGGAAACCTTCGGCGGAAGCGGCGGCGCGGATATCGGCCGCACCGCCGTCCGTATCTACTCTCAATACGCCAGGCAAACCGACTTGGTTTCGGTATAGCCGTCGATGGCGGCCTTGCCCAGTTCGCGTCCCCAGCCCGACTGCTTGTAGCCGCCGAACGGCATCGCCGCGTCGACCAGGCCATGGCAATTGACCCATACCGTACCGGCCTTCAGGGCCGGAGCGATACGATGCACCTTGGAGACGTCGCGGGTCCAGATGCTGGCGGCGAGGCCGTAGATGCTGTTGTTGGCGGCTGCGACCACCTCGTCCAGGTCGGAATAGGGCATGGCGACCACCACCGGGCCGAAGATCTCCTCCTGCACCACCTTCATGCTCGGCTGGGTATTGACCAGGACGGTGGGCTCGACGAAATAGCCGGGCTGGTCCAGGCGGCGGCCGCCGACCACGGCCTTGGCGCCGTCGGCCAGACCGCCGTCGATATAGCCGCACACCCGCTTGACCTGTTCCTCCGACACCAGCGGTCCCATCTGGGTGGTGGGCGACAGGCCGTGGCCGATGGAGAACTGCTTGGCGGCGCCGGCGACGCCGTCGATCACCTTGTCGAAGATCGACTTGTGGACGTACAGCCGCGATCCGGCGGCGCAGACCTGACCCTGGTTGAAGAAGATCGCCATGGCGGCGCCGGGAATGGCGATGTCGAGATCGGCGTCGTCCAGCACGATGGCCGGCGACTTGCCGCCCAGTTCCAGGGTCACCTTCTTCAGGTTGCCCATGGCCGCCTGGGTGATCAGGCGCCCGACCTCGGTCGAGCCGGTGAAGGCGACCTTGTCGATGCCGGCATGGGCGGCGATGGCGGCGCCGGCGGTGTGGCCGTAGCCGGGCAGGATGTTGACCACGCCCTCGGGGAAGCCCGCCTCCAGGATCAGTTCGCCGATGCGCAGCGCCGTGACCGGCGTCTGCTCGGCCGGCTTCAAGATGGTGGCGCAGCCGGCCGCCAGGGCCGGCGCCAGCTTCCACGCCGCCATCAGCAGCGGAAAGTTCCACGGGATGATCTGGCCGACCACGCCCACCGGCTCGCGCTGGGTGTAGGCGAAGAACTTGCCGTCCGGCACATAGGGCATCGACACCGGAATGGTGGCGCCCTCGTTCTTGGTCGGCCAGCCGGCCATGTAGCGGATGAAGTCCACCGCCGCCACGATGTCGAGGTGACGCGCCATCATCACCGACTTGCCGTTGTCCAGCGATTCAAGCTCGGCCAGCTGGTCGGCGTTGGCCTCGATCAGGTCGGCGAGGCGGTGCAGCAGGCGCTCGCGGTCGCAGGCCTTCATGTCGCGCCACGCCTTGCTCTCGAAGGCGGCGCGGGCGGCGGCGACGGCGCGGTCCACGTCGGCCGCGTCGGCCTCGGCCACCGAGGCGATCTGACGGCCGGTGCCGGGGTCGTAGACCGGAAAGGTCTTGCCGGAAACGGCATCGACCCAGCGGCCGCCGATCAGCAGCTTCAGCGGCTTTGCGAGGAAGTCCCGGGTGTCCTGGCGAATGGAGCCGAGGATATTGTCAGCTGTCATGACTGCCACCTTTTGGTTAGTTTTAGACTGGGTAGATCAACGTGGATGCATTAGACCAATCGCGCCAGAAATGCGCGATAACCTCTTGTGGTTACGGCTGGGGACGATTCACCTCCATGCGGGTGATGCCGCTGTTGCCGGCCAGCAGCACCGCGTTGGCGCCCACGGTCAGGACGGACGAGATGGCGAGGCGGTCCGGCCTGGTGGCGGCGCTGAACTCAAGACCGGCGGGGCCGCTGGTCAGCACCGTTCCCGCCAGTCCGACCACCACCACGCGCCCATCCTCAAGTTGGGCGGCGCCGCCAAGCGCCTGGGTGGTCGGGGACGCCAGCGCGGTCCAGGAGCGTCCGTCGTCGGTGGAATGGAACAGCCGCCCGCCCATGGCCGTAGCCAGCAGGGACCGGTCGGCCAGCACCAGCACCGACCACAGCGACCCCTTGATGGGCAGGGTGATGACCGACCACGACGATCCGCCGTCTTCCGAGCGGAACAGGGCGCCGGTCTCGGCCGCTACCACGAAGGCGCCTGACGGCGTCACCACGACATGGTTGAGATGCCGGTCGGCGTCCTCGCCCCGCCCCGGCACGACCGGCTGCCAGTCGACGCCGCCGTTGGTGGTCCTGAGGGCGGTTCCATAGGCCCCGACGGCAAGGCCCCGTCCGGCCTTGTCGAACGCCACCGACATCAAGACGGTGTCGGCGGACGCGCGATACGCCGGCTTCCAGCTCTCGCCGCCATTGACTGTCGAAAGGATCAGGCCGCCATGTCCCACCGCCCATCCCTGCTCCGGCCCGGTGAAGACGACCGAGGTCAGCATGGAATCAGCCGGCACGTCGCGGGCCTGGCGCCAGGATTTGCCGTCGTCGTCCGACAGCAGGACGATGCCGTAATCGCCGACGGCGACCAGCCGGCGGGCGGCCCTGGCGATCTCGGTCATGGGGGCGTGCAGCGCCATCGGACCGCGATGGGCGGGACGCAGAATGGGTGGCCTGGTCCCGTCATCGGCGATGGAGGGGGTCGGCAGCGACGGGATCAGGCCGACGAGGATGAACGCGAGAAGGGTGGGGACTCTCATGTCCATCTCCGTCAGTGGGAAACCAGGGGGGCGCGGATCGGACCGGTGCGCGGCACCAGGGTGTCGATCACCACCGCCAGGGCGGGCAGAAGGGTGATGGCCATCAGCATGTTGATCATGAACATGAAGGTCAGCAGCAGGCCCATGTCCGCCTGGAACTTCAGCGCCGAGAACGACCATGTGGCGATGCCGATGGACAGGGTCAGCGCGGTGAAGATGGTGGCGACGCCGACCTCCATCAGCGATTTCTTGAAGGCGTCGACGATCTCGATTCCGTGGGCCAGATGGAACTGAAGGCGGTTGTAGATGTAGAAGGCGTAGTCGACGCCGATACCCACCGCCAGCACCATCACCGGCAAGGTGGCGACGGTCAGGCCGATGGACAGCTCCTTCATGAACCAGTAGCCGAGGAAGCTGGACAGCGTCAGCGGCACGCAGCAGGCGACGGTGGCGCGCCAGTCGCGGTAGGTGATGAACACCAGGGCGACGATGGTGGCGTAGACCCACAGCATCATCGGCAGCTCGGTGATCTCCAGCACCTCGTTGATGGCGCCCTGGATGCCGGCGTTGCCGCTGGCCAGGCGCACGGTGACGCCCTCCATGGGATGGGCGGTCCTGAACGCCTTGACCGCCGCCACCACCCGCTTGATGGTTTCCGCCTTGTGGTCGGACAGATAGATGTTGGACGCCAGAACGGTGCAGTCCTGATTGAACAGGCCGGCATTGTCGGGGGCGAAGCCCATGGTGCTGGTCAGCGCCTGGGGTTCGTAGGGCAGGGCCGCACGCTTGGGGTGGCCTTCGTTCAGGCCGGAATTGGCGACCTTGACCACGTTGGGCAGGGCCAGCACCGAGATCACGTCCGGCTGGTTGGCGATTTCCCAGCCGAACCGGTCGATCAGGCTCATCACCGCATGGTTGCCGCACGAATCCTTGGGAGTCTCGAACACCACCGTCAGGACGTCGAGGCCGATGTCGAAATTGTCGGCGATGCTGGCGGCATCCAGGTTGTAGCGCGAATCCGCCCGCAATTCCGGCACGCCCGCGGTGACGTGGCCCAGTTGGCGGTCCTGACTCTGCCAGGTGGCCAGCCCCATCAGCAGCAGGCCGCCGATGGCGATCGGCCAGGCGTAATGGCGTTCCGCCACCCGCGCCAGGACGGACATCCAGCGCTCGCGGTCGCGGCGCAGACGTTCCACCTTCTCGGTATAGGCCGGCGGGAACGAGAAGCAACTGGCCACCACCGGCAGCATCACCAGGTTGGTGACGATCTTGTAGGCGACGCCGATCGAGGCGGTGATGCCCAGTTCGCGGATCATGGGAATGGGAATGAGGGTCAGGGTGGCGAAACCGACAAAGGCGGTGACCAGGGCCAGGGTGCCGGGAATCAGCAGGCTGGTGAAACTGGTCCTGGCGGCGGTATAGCCGTCGACCCCCATGGCCACTTCCTTGGCGATGGCGTTGACCTGCTGCACCCCGTGCGAGACGCCGATGGCGAACACCAGGAAGGGAACCAGGATCGCCAGCGGGTCGAGGCCGTAGCCGAGCAGGGTGAGGGTCCCGAACTGCCAGACCAGCGAAACCAGCGAGCAGACCAGCGGCAGGAAGGTCATCCGCTTGGACCGGGTGTACCAGTAGACGGCGGCGATGGTCAGCACGAAGGCCAGGGCGAAGAATTCCAGCACGCTGGTGGCGCTGTCGGCGATGTCGCCGATCTGCTTGACGAAGCCGATGATCTGGACCTGAAAGCGCTCGTCTCCGAAACGCTCGCGGATCTCGGTCTCGATGCGGCGGTTGAGATCCAGGTAATCCAGCGGCCGCTTGGTGACGGGATCGGTTTCCAGCAGGTCGGCCACCACCATGGCGGCGCTGCCGTCCCTGGCGACCAGACTGCCGATGTAGCCGCCGACCACCGTGTTGTCCCGGATGCGGGCGATGCGGTCCGGCGACAGCCGGTCGGGAGTGACGTCGCCGCCGATCACGTCCTCGGCCTGCAAGCCCTCCTCGGTGATTTCCAGCGACCGGGTGTTTGGCGTCCACAGCGACTGGACGGTGCGGCGGTCGACGCCGGGCAGGAACATCACCGCCTGGGTGACGTCGAACAGGCGCCGCAGCGCCGCCTCGGTCCAGACGTCGCCCTGGTGGGGACGCAGCACGACGATGACGCGGTTAGCCCCGAACAGGTCGCCGCGATACCGCTCGAAGGTTTGGATATATTCATGTCCCGACGGAAGTTGCTTGTCGAACCCCGCCGACATCTTCAACTGGGCGCCGAAATAGCCCATGACGACGGTCAGAACGGTCAGAACGGCAAGAACGACAGCCCTGTTCTCGAAGAATACGGCCCCGAGGCGATCAACCACCCTCTTGAGCATGAAGAACTCCTGAAATCATCATCTTGGCAAATCGAAAAAGGCGGCCGCCCCGGCGGGAAGGATTCGGGGCGGCCAAACACGCTCAGAACGAGGTGGAGAGGGTCGCGCCCCAGAAATCGCGATCCCGCATCAGGTTGTTGTCGCCGCCGCCCCAGAAGGTGGCGTAGGTGAGGTTGAGCTTGGTCCTGTCCTGGTAATTGAACGTCAGGCCGAAGGCGAGAGCCTTGCGGTTCTGAATGAACGGCGAGGCATTCGGACTGGTTCCCGAGACGTCATGATAGAAATCGATGACGGGAATCAGGTTGACGGCGCTGCCGAATATTTCCGGGTAGACCATGCCGATCTCGGCGACATACCCCCACGAGAAACGGTCAGGAACACTGTAGTTGGGCAACAGGTAGGGAACGCTGAGATCGGTGGCCAGACCGGGATAGTAGGCGCCGGCGGCCTCGACCAGGATATAGGCGTCGTTGGCGCCAAGCTTGTCCTGAAGGTCGCCCAGCCAGGTATTGGGCTCCCACAGATAGTTGGCGGTGACATGCCCCTGCCACTTCCGTTCCTCGACGAAACCGCGATTATGGGCGCCGATGGCATAGCGTCCGGCGGCGGGAACGGTGGGGTCGATGGCCACCGAATCGCGGGGACGGAAGGACAGCTCGGCGCCCACCGCCACCGGTCCCAGGCGGGAATTGCCCGACACGCCGAACAGGTCGCGATCCTCGCCGTAATCGTTGTAGAAGCCGGTGGGTGTCATCGGCGCGGTGCCGGTGAAGCTCACCTGCGGCAGCTTGTCGTGATAACGAATGTAGTAAGCGCCCAGTTCCGAGATGCCGAGCCGATAGCGCAGGGCCAGGCCGAACTGGCCGTCGTTGCGCGGATTGTTGGACGACAGGCCGGGAACCGGATTGGTGTTGGCGCCGGGCGTGCCTTCGTCGCCCATCACGCCGGCTCCGGCCGAGGCCGGCAGGTAGAAGGACCGGCGGCCGGGACCGACCACGTCGCTGGTGGAGAAGAAGCTGCCCACCGGGTCGAAGGAGAACGAGTTCCACATCACCTGATAGTAGGCCTCGGCGCTGAGATTGTCGGTCAGGCCGGAACTGATGGAGATCATCGGCGCCGGCTTGAACACCTCCTTCAACTGGGTTCCCGGAATGTGCAGCTTGCGGAAATCCAGCGCGTTGATGACGTTGATGCCGCCGGGGATGAAGATGTCCTCGCCCCAGCTCAGCACCTGATTGCCAATTCTGACCTTGGCGTTGTTGCCGGCCCAGCTGAACGACTTGGACACGTAGGCGTCCAGCAGTTCGGCGTGCGGGTTGAACAGCTTCTTGGCCTCGGTCTCCAGCGGGGTGCGCTGGGTATCGGGGGCCATGACGTCGCCGGTCCAGGTTCCCCGGACCAGGGCGCTCCACCCGTTCGGCCCCTTCAGCGACAGATCGTGGGTTCCCTTGTAGGCCAGCGAGACGATGTCGCCCCGCTTGTAGTTCAGATTGCCGCTGTCGGCGTTCAGCATGTTGACGTCGGGATTGGACAGGGCGCCCGCCACCTCGCCCACCACCCGGGCGCAGCCGCCGTTGTCGCGGCTGACCACCCGGCAATCGGCCGATTCCAGGCGCTGCTGGAAGCCGATGGACAAGGTGCTGTCGAAGCTGCCCTTGACCTCGCCCAGGGTGAAGTCGATCGCCCTGGCCTCGCCAGCCAGACAGAGGCCGGACAGGATGGCGCCGGCCGCTACGCCCATCCGCAGACGGGCCTTGTTCGGATTATGCATCGTTCATTCCCCCTTGCTCAGCGCTCGCCCTGACGACGCAACTCGCCCGGATCGAACTGGTTCTTGCGGACCCGTCCCTCGCGGGCGGCCAGCCAGTCGGTCTCGGGACCATCCTGGGTGGCGTTCTCGCCGATATAGCGGTCGGCGCTGATGTCGTAGCTGACGAATTCCTGCTGGACGCAGGCTGGAAGTTCCCAGGCCATCCACAGCGATCCCTCCTGGATTCGCCACAGCTTGCCCTGGGCGTCGTAGAGGTCGGCGTGCAGCATCTGCCAGCTGTCCTCGTCGATGTAGAAGACGCGCTTCGAGGCGTTGTGGCGCATGCCGTCCCTGATGGTGCCCTCGACCTTCCACACCCGGTGGAGTTCGTAGCGGGCCAGGTCGCGGTTGGTGTAATCGCCGAGATAGATGTCGTGGAGATCGCCGCGGCGCGCCCTGAATTCATAGCTGTTGTAGGGGACGAACATCTCCTGCTTGCCGACCAGCTTCCATTCGTAGCGGTCGGGCGAGCCGGCATACATGGGATACTGGTCGACCATCTCCAGGTTCTCGTAGCCGGGAACCGGGTTGTCGTAGGCGAAGGTGGGGGCGCGGCGCACCCGGCGCTGGCCTGGGAAGTACAGCCATGCGTCTCCGCTGGGCCGGTCGATGTAGTTCAGCACCAGGATCATCTCGCCGTTGCGGGCCGGCGGCGACACCACGGTATTGAGGATCATCCATTCCAGGCTGTCGACGTCGGCGGGCGATTCCACCTTGGGGTCGGACAGCGGATGCAGGACGTTCTGGCTCTGCTTCAGGCTGCCGAAATTGCCGTTCTTGCTGGAGAACACCGTGGTGTAGTGCTCGATCTTGCCTTCGCCGGCATAGCGCAGCTTGAAATTCCACAGCGCCTCGATGCCGGTTTTCGGGATCGGGAAGGGAACGGTGCCGCCGGCCACGTCCTTGATGTAGACGCCGTCGATGGAGGCCTTGCCGGCCTTGGCGGCGGTGCGCTCGTAGAACCACTGGGGATAGGCGCAGGACCGATGGGTGGGATAGATGTCCATGCGATAACCGGGCTTGGTCTTGATCAGATGGACCTGTCCCTCGGGCAGCCTGTCCTTGTACTGATCGACGTTGGTCGCATCGATCGAGAACAGCTTCTTCTCGTCCTTGTAGGGATTGGGACGGGGGTCGCCGACCTTCCACCCCGCCGGCGGCGTCGGATTGCCGCCGGTCCAGGCGGGTATGGCGCCGTCCTTGTTGCCGGCCCTTTCGGCGCCGACCGGCGTCAGGTCCTTGCCGAGTCGCCCGATCTCGTCCGATGTCGGGCCGGCCATGGTCCCGAAGCTGAGCAGCACAGACGCCGCAGCACCGAGAGCGAGGGAATGAGCAAGTCGCATGAAACCTCCCTGGTTAGGCCGCGCCGTCCGCCCCCCATCCGGCGGACGACGGGACGATGCGTGGTTCAGTCGAGCAAGGCGCGGCCATCAATGAAGACAAAGCGTCCCCCTTGCCATCCCGCATATGACATGAGGATGGGCAGACAACCGTCCCGCCATGTTCCATTCAGATTTGAAGAACTCTCTAGATTTACGTCGAAGCCACTCCCATGGAAGCAACGTGCCTCCATGCCCACATCACGGTGTTTTTAATTATTCCACTCTATCGGCGGGCTTTATTGTGATAGCAAACGGGACTATCATCCCGAAATAACCAAATGTGGTTATTCGGCGATCATGACCACCATGCTACGGTCCCGATGCTTTCATGGCGCATTGTGCATCGCAACATTTACTTGATCCGCGTCATATTGTAGTGACGTTGTGTTTTTGTGGAGCGGCGGCCAGATGGTAAAGGCTCTGATCATCGATGATCACCCGCTGTTCCGCGAGGCGCTGACCTTCGTCATTTCACGGCTGGACGACGAATCGGTCTGCGTCGAGGCGGAATCGATGGAACAGGCCACCACCCTGCTGGGCGGCGAATCCGCCTTCGATCTGATCTTGCTGGATCTGGGACTGCCGGGCGCCAGCGGCCTGGCCGGCATCCTGGGCATCCGCAGCCTGGCGCCGTCGACTCCGGTGGTGGTGGTGTCGGCCATCGACGACGCCGACATGATCCAGCGCGCCGCCTGCTTCGGAGTCAGCGGCTACATCACCAAGAACTGCGCCGGAACCACCATGCACACCGCCCTGGCCAAGGTTCTGGCCGGCGACACCCACTTTCCGGCGGAAACCGGCGGCGCCGTCCTGCCCAGCCATATCCGCTCGGCCGAACTCGAAACCTTGACTCCGCGCCAGCTGACCGTGCTCCGCCTGCTGGGCGAGGCCAAGTCCAACAAGCAGATCGCCTACGAGCTGAGCATCAGCCAGGAGACGGTGAAGATTCACATCTCCGCCATTCTCAGGAAGCTGGGCGCCAGTAACCGGGCCCAGGCCGTCCTGATGGCGCACCAGATGCGATAGGGTCAGACGTAGGGGGCCGGGTCGGCCAGCCCGGCATCGGCGAAGCCCTTGAGGCGCAGCCGGCAGGAATCGCACTGGCCGCAGGCCCGGCCCAGGGCATCGGGATCGTAGCAGGTCGACGTGATGGCGTAATCCACCCCCAGGGCCAGCCCCCGGCGGATGATCTCGCCCTTGGTCAGATCGATCAGCGGCGTGTGGAGCGTCAGCCTGCGTCCCTCGACCGCCGCCTTGGTGGCCAGATTGGCCATGGCCTCGAACGCCTTGATGTAATCGGGCCGGCAATCGGGATAGCCGGAATAATCCACCGCGTTGACGCCCACGAAGATGTCGTCGGCCCCGATCACCTCGGCGAAGGCCAGGGCGAAGGACAGCATGATGGTATTGCGGGCCGGCACGTAGGTGACGGGGATGCCGCTGGCGATCTCGGCATCCTCGCGCCCCTTGGGCACGGCGATGTCCGAGGTCAGGGCCGAGCCGCCGAACACCCTGAGGTCGATGTCGGCGATGCGGTGATCCATCACCCCGGCCGATAGGGCGACGCGGCGGGCGGCGTCGATCTCGACCGCGTGGCGCTGGCCGTAGCGAAAGGTCAAGGTGGCGGGGACGAAGCCCTCGGCCTTGGCGATGGCCAGGGTGGTGGCGGAATCGAGACCGCCCGACAGCAGGACGATTGCAGGTTTCATCTCGGCGAATCCCTTATGCCGGCGCGCCTCGCGGCGCGGGAGCCGGGCGGGGCGACCTACAACGAGAAATGCGACGCGATGAAGGCGTCGATCTCGACCTCGCTCCAGCCCTTGGCGGCCAGGCCGCTGCGGACACCGTAGATGTCGACGTTGGGCCAAGTGTGGCAGCTTTCCACCGTATGCTTGTCGGCGTCGACGATGCGGAAGTCGTAGGGGCGCCGCTCGCTTTGGAACACGTCGTAGTACAGCACCTGGTCGACATGGTTGTCGGGCAGGAAGGTCAGGATGCGCGGCTTGACCTCGTAGAGCTTTTCCGGCCCGCTGATGATCTCGGACGCGGCGATGATCAGTTCGTCGCCCTTCTGGCAGGTCCTGGCGGCGGCGCCGTTCAGCACGCAGCAGCGCGAGCCCGGCTCGCCGAAGATGACGTAGGTGGAGATGCGGGCGGCGGAATTCTTGTTCCAGATCTCGACGAATTCCATGGGATAGATGCCGGCCATCTCGCACTGCTCGGGATCGAGCGTGATCGAACCGTGGTAGTTGAGGTCGGCATTGGTGACGCGAATGCCGTGAAGCTTCGCGCGGATGATATTCATCATGGGGCACCGGAACAGACAGCCAGAATCGAGCTGAGACCTAAGCGCAGCGGCGGCCATTCCGCAACACCTTAATTGCACCCTCCCCCCTCCGGACAGGAGAGAGGCGCAGATTCGGTGCTTGACGCGCTTGCCGCCGCTGTCGTTTGCTACCGGCCGTCATAGTTGATCAGGGCCGTCACCCCATGTCCGCACCCGCCACGTCCAGCGGCGAGCCCATCTCCGGCAAGCACCAGCTGATCGCGTCCCTGGAATCGGGGTGCAAGCCCAGGACCGCCTGGAGAATCGGCACCGAGCACGAGAAGTTCGGCTATGCCCTCGACGATCTGCGGCCGCTGCCCTATGAAGGCGAGCGCGGCATCCGGGCGGTGCTGGAGGGGCTGGCGGGGCTGGGCTGGCAGAAGGTGTTCGAGGGCGGCAACGTCATCGCCCTGAAGGACGGCCAGGGCGCAGCCATCAGCCTGGAGCCGGGCGGCCAGTTGGAGCTGTCGGGGGGCCTGATGGAAACCATCCACCAGACCGCCACCGAAATCACCCATCACCTGGATCAGGTCAGGCAGGTGGCCGATCCGCTGGGGCTGGGCTTCCTCGGCGTCGGCTTCCAGCCCAAGTGGAGCCGCGACGACACGCCGTGGATGCCCAAGGGCCGCTATGCCGTCATGCGGCGCTACATGCCGCTGGTGGGCGGCAAGGGGCTCGACATGATGCTGCGCACCTGCACCGTGCAGGTGAACCTGGACTTCGCCTCCGAGGCAGACATGGTGAGCAAGCTGCGGGTGTCGCTGGCGTTGCAGCCGGTCGCCACCGCCCTGTTCGCCAGTTCGCCGTTCGTCGACGGCAAGCCGTCCGGCCTGCTGTCCTCGCGCGCCGCCGTGTGGACCGACACCGACCCCCACCGCACCGGCCCCCTGCCCTTCGCCTTCGAGGCCGGCATGGGATTCGAGCGTTATGTGGACTGGATGCTGGACGTTCCCATGTACTTCGTCTACCGCGACGGCAGGTACATCGATTGCGCCGGACAGAGCTTCCGCGACTTCCTGGCCGGGCGGTTGCCGGCCCTGCCGGGCGAGACGCCGACCATGGGCGACTGGGCCGACCACCTGACCACCGCCTTCCCCGAGGTGCGGCTGAAGCAATTCCTGGAGATGCGGGGCGCCGATGGCGGCCCGTGGCGGCGGCTGTGCGCCCTGCCGGCGCTGTGGACCGGCCTGCTTTACGACGACGCCGCCCTGGATGGCGCGTGGCAACTGGTCAAGGACTGGACCGCCGAGGACCGCGACCGGCTGCGCCGCGAGGTTCCCGCCGCCGGCCTGTCGGCCGCCATCGGCGGCCGCGGCCTGCGCGAGATCGCCGCCGACGTGCTGGACCTGGCCTCGGCCGGCCTGAAGCGGCGGGCCCGCCTCAACGATTCCGGCCGCGACGAAAGCATATACCTGGAACCGCTGCTGGCCACCGTCCGGTCGGGCCGCACCCCGGCCGAGGAGATGCTCGACGCCTTCCACGGCCGCTGGCAGGGCCGGATCGAGCCGATCTTTCGCGAATACGCCTACTGAGAACGCTCACGTCGGCAGGTCCAGGATGAACACCGCCCCGCCCTCGGGACGGTTCTCGGCCCGGAGGCTGCCGCCGTGGGCCTCAACGATCTGGCGCGAGATCGACAGCCCCAGCCCGGAATGGGTGCCGAACTTCTCGCCCGACGGCCGCTCCGAATAAAACCGCTCGAAGATGGATTCCAGCTTGTTGGCGGGAATGCCGGGGCCGTCGTCCTCGACCTCGACGCGGACGCCCGACGGAATCCGGCCGGCCCGCAGACGGATGGTGCCGCCGCTGGGACTGAACGAGACCGCGTTGGCGATCAGGTTGCGCAGCACCTGCACCAGCCTGGACTCCAGTCCCGGGACCTCCAGCGGGTCGCCGTCCGGAAGCTCGACGGCGAAGACGACGGCCTCGGTCTCGGCGACGCCGCTATGGACCTCGGCCAGGGCGTTCAGCATGGCGGCCATGGAGACCGGCGCGGTCTCGATGCGCGACATCTCGGCATCGATGCGCGATGCGTCGGAAATATCGCTGATCAGGCGGTTGAGGCGCCCGACATCGTCGAGGATGATGGCCATCAGGCGGCGCTGCTGCTCGGGATTCTCGATACGGGCAACGGTTTCGACCGCCGAGCGCAGGCTGGTCAGCGGATTCTTGATCTCGTGGGCGACATCGGCCGCGAAAGCCTCGATGGCGTCCATGCGCCGCCACAGCGCCTCGGTCATCTCCTTCAGGGCCACCGACAATTCCCCGATCTCGTCCTTGCGGGCCGACAGGTCGGGAATGGCGTGGCCGCGTCCCTGGCCGTGACGGACCCGTTCGGCCGCCAGGGCCAGTCGGCGGACGGGGCGCGCGATGGTGCCGGCCAGATAGAGCGACAGGCCGATGGTGACCGCCAGCGACAGAACGAAGATTTCCAGGATGGCGACCCGCACCTGGAACAGCGAGCGGGCGATGTTGGTGCCGTCGATGGTGATCAGCAATCCGCCGACCACCTGCTTGTAATGCTGCACCGGCACCGCCACCGACAAGACCAGGCCGCCGCTCTTGCGGACCCGTAGCGCCCAGTCCTGATGGCCGGCCAGGGCGGACATCACCTCGGCGAACTCGCCGGCCTTGGGGTGGGCCGGGTTGGTGTAGAGCGGCAGGGATTCGTCGACGGGAATCCAGCGGGTGTAACGCTCCCAGGTCAGGCGCAGACGGTCGGCCCAGCGCGAGATTCCGGCCACCGGCAGTTCCTCGATCTGGACGGCGCCCTTGGGACCGGGGCGAATGCGGGAATCGGCCACCATGTCGCCGTCCTTGTCGAACAGCCGGGCGCGCAGCTTGGCCGGTTCGGCGAGGCGGCGCAGCATCTGCCGCGCCATGGCCTGATTGAGCCTGAAGCCGCTTGCCTCCTCCTCGGTCACCGCGCCCTCGCCGAGGGCGGCGGCCATCACCTTGGCGTGGGTGCCCAGCCCCTCCAGCTCGGTCCGGATCAGCCCCTGCTTGTAATGGTCGAGATAGAACAGCCCGATGACGAGGACCACCGGCGCCAGCAGGTTCACCGCCAGGATGCGCCGGGTCAGCGGCGAGGCCAGCCGCCGCCAGCGCGGCAGCTTGCGGCCGGCCACCCCGGACCGGCCGTCAGGCATCGCTGTAGCGATAGCCGACCCCATAAAGGGTCTCGATCTGGCCGAAAGTCTCGTCGACGTCGCGGAACTTCTTGCGCAGCCGCTTGATGTGGCTGTCGATGGTGCGGTCGTCGACATAGATGGACTCGCCATAGGCGGCGTCGATCAGCTGGTCGCGGTTCTTGACGTGGCCGGGCCGGACCGCCAGCGCCTTCAGCAGCAAGAATTCGGTGACGGTCAGATCGACCCGTTCCCCCTTCCAGGCGCAGACGTGGCGGGCTGAATCCAGCACCAGATCGCCCCTGACCAGCAGATCGCCACCAGGAGCCTCGCCGCCGGCGTTGGCCTCCATCCGACGGATCAGGGTACGGATGCGTTCGATCAGCAGCTTTTGCGAGAACGGCTTCTTGATGTAGTCGTCGGCCCCCATGCGCAGACCCAGCAATTCATCCGTCTCGTCGTCCTTGGAGGTGAGAAATATCACCGGGATGGCCGATTGCTTGCGCAGACGCTGAAGCAGTTCCATGCCGTCCATGCGCGGCATCTTGATGTCCAGCACGGCCAGATCGGCCGGTTGGCCGGCCAGTCCGCGCAGCGCCTCGGCGCCGTCGGCGTAGGTGCGGACCTTGAAGCCTTCGGCCTCCAGCGCCATGGAGACCGAGGTCAGGATATTGCGGTCGTCGTCGACCAGGACGATAGTGTGCGGCAAGGACGGAACTCCCCCAAAAACGGCGATCATTAAGGTAGCACCTCGCGAAGGGTTTGCATCCGGATCGTGGCGAAATTATAGTGGCCGCGATGGTTCCCGGTGCCGGATAGGCTCCGGGTGAAAATGGGAACGACGGTGCGGCACCCGAAAAGGGGGCCAAATCCGTGACTGCCCCCGCAACTGTAGGCGGAGAGGGTTCGGCCCCGGAGATCGCCACTGGCTGGAAAACGGCTGGGAAGGCTATGCCGAACCTCATGACCCGCGAGTCAGGAGACCTGCCATCACGAGAGTCGTTGCGAGCCCGTTCGGCCGGGGTGTGCCGGTGGGTTGGTATTCCGTTTCGCGACGACATGCGGTCTCGACGAACGGAGTCTGTCCGAATGCATATCATGGAAGGATTTCTTCCGGCCCAGCACGCGCTGGCCTGGAGTGCGATTTCCGCCCCCTTCGTAGTGGCGGGAGCCCGCCGTCTCAAGCGCGTCATCGAGGAGCGCCCCGAGGCGCGCCTGCAACTGGCCGCCGCCGCCGGCTTCACCTTCGTGCTGTCGGCGCTGAAACTGCCCAGCGTCACCGGCTCGTGCTCGCATCCCACCGGAACCGGCCTGGGCGCCGTCATGTTCGGCCCGCCGGTGATGGCGGTTCTGGGCACCCTGGTGCTGCTGTTCCAGGGATTGCTGGTCGCCCATGGCGGCATCACCACCCTTGGCGCCAACGTCTTTTCCATGGCCATCGCCGGGCCGTGGGTGGCCTGGGCGACATGGCGGCTGGCCATCCGGCTGGGCCTGCCCGTCACCGCCGGCATCTTCCTGGCCGCCTTCCTGGGCGATCTCGCCACTTATGTGGTGACCTCGCTCCAACTGGCTCTGGCCTTCCCCGACGCCGCCACCGGCCTGACCGGCGCCTTCGCCAAGTTCGCCGGCATCTTCGCCATTACCCAATTGCCGCTGGCGGTAGCCGAGGGTCTGGTCACCGTCGTGGTCGTCAACGCCCTGGTCGGGCGCGGCATGATCCGCATCGAAGGAGCCAGGCCATGACCGCCCGCATGAACGTCCTGCTGCTGGGCCTCGCCGCCCTGATCGTCGCCGCGCCGCTGGTTCTGTCTCCCGACGCTCCCTTCGGCGGCACCGACGACGCCGCCAGCCAGGTGGTGGCCGCCTCCAACCCCGGCTACGAGAAATGGACCGGACCGCTGTGGCAGCCGCCGGGCAAGGAGGTGGAAAGCTCGCTGTTCGCCTTGCAGGCCGCCTTCGGCGCCGGCCTGCTGGGATATGTCCTCGGCCGCCGGCGCCGCCGTTCCGACGAATGACCCTGACCATAGATCGTCTGGCGCAGACCGGTCGCTGGCGCAGGCGGGCACCGATGGAAAAAGCGGTGCTCGCCCTCGGCCTTCTGGCCCTTGCCCTGGCGCTGCCGCCATGGCCGGGATCGGCGATGGTGCTGCTGGCCGCCTGGACCGCCGCCCTGGCCGGGGCCGGAATTCCCGTGGGCGAGTGGCTGCGGCTCAACGCCGTTCCCATGGGCTTCGCCCTGACCGGCGCGGCCGCCCTGGCGGTGGAACTTCACCCCGACGGCCTTGCCCTGGCCGCCGATTCCGGTGCCCGGGCGCTGGCGGTGACGCTGCGGGCGACGGCGTCGCTGTCGTGCCTGCTGCTGCTGGCGGTCACCACCCCCACCCCCGACCTGCTGCGGGGGCTGCGCCGGCTGGGACTGCCGGCCGAGATCGCCGAGTTGGCGCTGCTGAGCTGGCGGTTCGTATTCCTGCTGCTGGATTGCGCCGCCGCCATCCGCATCGCCCAGGACTCGCGGCTGGGCTGGCATGGCTGGCGCCGCTCGCTCCGTTCGGCCGGCCTGCTGATCGCCCAGTTACTGCCGCGCGCCATGGAGAGGGCAAGGCGACTGGAGATCGGCCTGGCGGCGCGGGGCCACGACGGGTCGCTGCCCATGCTGTCACCGGCCCGGCCGGTCTCGTCCGTTTTCCTGGCGACGGTGCTGGCGGGCCAGGCCGCGCTGGCGGGGGCAAGCCTGTGGCTGAGCTGATCCTGGAAGCCCGGGGACTGAGCTTCGACTATCCCGGCGGCGTCGCCGCCCTCGACCGCCTCGACCTCGGCATCCGGCGGGGCCGCAAGCTGGCGGTGCTGGGCCCCAACGGCGCCGGCAAGTCCACCGTGCTGCTGCACCTCAACGGCACCTTGCGCCCCCGGTCCGGGCGGGTGCTGCTGGACGGGGTCGAGACCGCCTATTCCCGCGCCGGCCTGACCCGATGGCGCCGTCGCGTCGGCCTGGTGCTGCAAGAGCCCGACGACCAACTGTTCGCCGCCACCGTGGCCGAGGACGTCTCGTTCGGACCACTCAATCTCGGCCTGGGCGAGGCCACGACCCGCCAGCGGGTGGACGAGGCGCTGGCGGCGCTGGGGATCGGCGACCTGGCCGACCGCGCCACCCATATGCTGTCGTTCGGCCAGAAGAAGCGGGCCGCCATTGCCGGAGCCCTGGCCATGCGGCCCGAGGTGTTGCTGCTGGACGAACCGCTGGCCGGCCTCGACCGGCTGGGGGCCAGACGGCTGCTGGACGCCCTGGACCGGCTGGCGACGGCGGGAACCACCCTGGTGTTTTCCACCCACGACGTCGATCTGGCCTGGGACTTCGCCGACGACGTGGCGCTGTTCGCTGCCGGCCGGGTGGCCCGGAGCGGACCGGCGGCCGAAGTGCTGGCGGACCGGGAAGCGCTGGCACAGGCGGGGCTGGAGCCGCCGCTGCTGCTGGAACTGGGCGTCCGGACGCGGGAAGAGGCGCTGGCCCGCTGGCGATCGTGAAGATCGTGGACGCCTTCCGGCTTCCAAGATAGGCTGATCATTAATCATCATTCCAATGTGGGAGGATTGCCCTTGGACCGTCGCTCGTTCCTCCATCGCGCCGCCGGAGCCGCCTGTCTGTGCGGCGCCGCCGGGGGCGGCATCGGCCAGGCCATCGCCGGGGAAGGCGCCCACTGGACCTATGGCGGCCATGGCGGTCCCAAGGAATGGGGCGGCCTGTCGCCGGACTATGCCGCCTGTTCCATGGGCCGGGAACAATCTCCCGTCGACCTTGCCAGCCCCACCGCCGCCATCATGGGCGACCCGGTGCCGGCGTGGCGGCCGCTGCCGCTCAAGGTGTCCAACAACGGCCACACCATCCAGGCCGACTGCGCCGACGGCGGCACCCTGACGCTGGATGGCAAGTCCTACGCCCTGCTCCAGTTCCATTTCCATTACCCCAGCGAACACACCGTCGACGGCGCCAGTTTCGACATGGAATGTCACTTCGTCCACAAGGCGGCCGACGGCGGCCTGGCGGTGCTGGGCGTCATGATCGCCAAGGGCGCCGCCAATCCGGCGCTGGAAGCCATCTGGCAGGTGATGCCGGCCAAGGGCGGCGAGACCGTCAATGCCGGCGGCACGTTCGACCCCGCCACCATGCTGCCCGCCGACAAGGTCAGCTTCCGCTATGCCGGATCGCTGACCACGCCGCCCTGCACCGAGGTCGTGCAGTGGGTGGTCTACCGCCAGGGAATCACCGCCTCGGCCGAACAGATCGCGCGCTTCGCCGCGCTGTTTCCCAACAATGCGCGGCCGATTCAGCCGCTCAACCGCCGCAAGCTGTTGCTGGACGTCCTGTGAGGAGCGTCATGCCCAGATTCCATTCCCTGTCGCTGGCCGGCCTGCTGCTGCTGGGGGCCTGCGCCGCCGGTCCGGAAACCATGACGGCCGGGCCGGGCGCGGCGTCGGGCGGTATCTGGATCGTCACCGACGCCTTTCCCGCCGGGGCGGTGACCGACGCCGCCTCGGTACCACGCGGCCAGCGGGTCCGCCTGGACGCGGCCGTGGCCGGCGATCCGGCCGGCCGGATCTGCCCCTGGCCGGAGTACGGCGAGAGCCGGACCCGACTGGGCGACGCGCTGGGCGCCGCCCGGTCGGGCGGCGAACTGGACCGCGAGGTCGTGGTGCTGGAGGTGCGCTGCGCCGGCCAACGCTTCGCCCGCTATGCCGTCCAGCCCGATGGCAGTCTGCTTCACCGCCACGGCCCCTGGCTGCTGCGGCTGGAACACGGCGAGAAATTGGCCGGCGACCCCGCCCCCATGACTCTGGAAGCGCCAATGCCGACGCCGCCGGCCACCGCCTCGCCACCGCCGCCCATGGCCGAGATCCATGCCCCGCCGCCGCCCGTCCTGGTCTATCTCGCCTCCTATCGCACCGAGGTCTGGGCCAGAAAGGGCTGGACGGTCCTGGCGGCTGGATCGGCCGGCCTCAGGGGGCTGGAGCCGGTCACCCGCGAAGTCGAGATCAAGGGCAAGGGCAAGTTCGTCCGCCTGTTCGCCCCCGCTCCGGACGCCGCCGCAGGCAAGGCCATCTGCAAGGACCTGGGCAAGGTCATCGGCGAATGCGGAGCCGCCGGCCGGGAGAAGTGATGTCCCGCCACGTTGAATCCTTCCTGGAGATGATGGCGGCGGAGCGGGGCGCCGCGGCCAACACCCTGGACGCCTATCGCCGCGACCTCGACGATCTGGCGGATTTCCTGGCAAGGCGCGGCCGTAACGTGACCGATGCCGATGCCGCGGCTATCCGCGACTGGCTGTCGGCCCAGGCCGCCGCCGGCATGGCGCCCCGGACCCAGGCACGGCGGCTGTCCTGCATCCGCCAGTTCTACCTTTTCCTGTTCGCCGAGAGAATCCGCGCCGACGATCCCACCTCCAACCTGGACGCGCCTCGCCTGGGCAAGCCCTTGCCCAAACATCTCGGTACCGACGAGGTCGCGAAGCTGCTGGATGCCGCCCGAGCCCTCGACGGCGAGGATGGAATCCTGATGACCGCCCTGCTGGAGACCCTGTACGCCACCGGCATGCGGGTATCGGAACTGGTGTCGCTGCCCGCCGCCGCCGTCGCCCGCGACCCGGCGGTGCTGGTGGTCCGCGGCAAGGGCGACAAGGAACGCATGGTGCCGCTGTCCGATCCGGCGCGGGCGGCGCTGATCGCCTGGCGTTCGGTCCGCGACGCCCCCCAGCCCGGAGGCAGGGCTTCGCGCTGGCTGTTTCCCTCCCACGGCAGGACGGGTCACCTGACCCGCTCGGGCTTCGCCAGGATGCTGGCCCGGGTCGCGGAAAAGGCCGGCCTGAACCTGGCGCGGGTGTCGCCGCATGTGCTGCGCCACTCCTTCGCCAGCCATCTGCTGGCCGGCGGGGCCGATCTGCGCAGCGTCCAGCAGATGCTGGGGCACGCCGACATCGCCACCACCGAGATCTACACTCACATCCTCGATGAACAGCGGATCAGGCTGGTTAACGACCATCACCCCCTCGCTAAATCGGCAAGTAAAGACTGCGAATAGCATCCTGGGAGGGAATGGCCGACCACGCGCCACCTCAAAACGGGATCGGCCGCTTATCTTTCGATAAGGATTTCCACGTATCCGGCATGTCGGCAGTTGACAGCCCCCCATCCCTTACCCCAGCTATGACTCTGGTCGAAGGATATAAGTCGGGATTGGGGAACACTGGGGGATGATGCGTCCATGACCGGGGATGAACTTGCCGAATCGTTGCTGCGGCTGGGCCTGTCCCAGGCTGCCCTGGCGCGGTTGCTCGACGATCTGGGCGAGCGCCAGCCGGCGCCGACCACGGTCTGGCGCTGGGTTGACGGACGCTCGCGCGTTCCGGTGGGGGTGGGGGCCCTGCTGCGGCTGATGGAGCAACTGCCCGAGGACATGCGCCTTCAACTGATCCGCAAGGCGCTGCGGGCCTGAGGCCTGGGCCTTAGCTGCCTGCTAACGCCCAAAGATGCCCTTCAGCAGGTCGTCGATGACGCCACCGATGCCGCGCACCGCCTCGGCGGCGCCGGAGGCGATCTCTCCGGCGATATCGGGGGAATCGTCGGACGGCGTCGGCGGCTCCGCCGAGGGCAGGGCGTGGACCGGCAAGCCCTTGTGGGCGGCGGTCATCACCTGCTTCCACAATTGGGCCGGCAGCCCGCCGCCGGTGACCTTCCTCATCTCGACACGGTAGTCGTCGTTGCCCATCCACACGCCGGCGACATAATCGGCAGTGAAGCCCATGAACCAGGCGTCGCGGTAATCCTGGGTAGTGCCGGTCTTGCCGGCGGCGGGACGGTCCAGCCGCGCCGCCTTGCCCGAGCCGCCGGCGATCACCGCGCCCATCATGTCGTGCATGCGGGCCAGGACATCGGGCGAGATCACCCGGCCAAAGCCGCCGCCACCGCGCTGATACAGCACACGGCCCGAGGAATCGGTGATCTGGGCGACGGCGTGGGCGCCTACTCCGATGCCGCCATTGGCCAGGGCGGCATAGGCGGTGGTCAGTTCGACCAGCGTCACCTCGCTGGTGCCCAGCGCCAGACTGGCATTGTCGGTCAGGCTGGAGGAAATGCCCAGCTTGCGGGCGGTGGCGATCACCCGCCCCGGCCCCACGTCCTCGATCAGGCGGATCGCCACGGTATTGACCGATTCGGCCAGGGCCTGGCGCAGGGTGATGGGGCCGAGATACTTGCCGGTGTAATTGCCCGGATTCCAGTTGCCCCGCTTGATGGGGGCATCCTCCCACAGATCGTCGGGAGCGTGCCCCTTCTCCATGGCCGCCAGATAGACGAACGGCTTGAAGGCCGATCCCGGCTGGCGCAGCCCCTGGGCGGCGCGATTGAACTGGCTGTCGTCGTAATCCTTGCCGCCGGCCATCACCCGGACGGCGCCGTCATGGGTCATGACCACCACGGCGCCCTGCCCCACCCGGGCCTTGGCCCCCGGTCCGTTCAGCATGGCGGCCAGGCTGGCCTCGACCTTGCGTTGCAGGGCGATGTCCAACGTGGTCCGCACCACGATGTCCTTGCCGGCGACCTCGCCGAACTGATCGAGCTGGCCCATCACCCAATCGGCGAAGTAGCGGCCGGTGGGCGGCGGCCGGTGGATCATCTGCGAGGCGCCGGTGACCTGGACGGTGTCAGCGGTCTTCTGGTCGATATAGCCGGCCTTGACCATGTTGGCCAGCACGTCGGCGGTGCGCCTGCGCGAGGCCTCGGGATCGTTGAGCGGACTGTAGCGCGACGGCGCCTTCAGCAGGCCGGCGATGACGGCGGCCTGATAGAGGTCGACCTTGCGGGCGGATACGTCGAAATAGCGGCGGGCGGCCGCGTCGACGCCGAAGGTTCCCGATCCCAGATAGACGCGGTTGAGATACAGCGTCAAAATCTGTTCCTTGGTGAAGCGCTTTTCCAGCCACAGCGCCATCAGCAGTTCCTGAACCTTGCGCTTCAGGGTGCGGTCGGGAGTCAGGAACAGGTTCTTGGCCAGTTGCTGAGTGATGGTGGAGCCGCCCTGCACCGTGTGGCCGGCCCTGAGATTGCTGTAGAGGGCGCGGGCCAGGCCGATGGGGTCGAAACCCCAGTGGCTGAAGAACCGCCGATCCTCGGTCGCCAGCACAGCCTGGGCGATGAAGGGGGATATCTCGCCCAGGTCCAGGGTCTCGCCGTACAGGTCGCCATAGGCGGCGAATACCTCGCCGTCGGCGGCCTGGAAGACCACGCTGGGGCGCCGGCTGGTGGCGGTCATCTTGTCGATGTCGGGCAGGTCGAGGGCGTAATAGGCGACCACGCCGCCCAGGCCGACGCCGACCCAGATGGACAGGGTCAGCCCCCACATCAGCAGCCGCCTGGCCCAGTTCCGGCCGCCCTTGCCGCCACCCGGGCGCCTTGGCTCCCTGGCCGGCTTGCGGGCCGGTGGACGGGGCGGGGGGGCGGCATCGCCACCGGCCCTCAGCCGGTCGGACGGATCGACGGAGAGCCTGAACGGATTGGCGCCGCGCTTGGGGCGGGAGGGAGGAGCGGTCATCCGCGCTATCTACCACAACACCGGCTTCGGTCGGAACTGGCAACCTCGCGACATTGGTTGTAAACTGTCGGCCCCGCCGTTCACGAGGAAAGCATAATGGAAGCCCTGTCGGTCGCGATTCCCACCGAACTGAAGCAACGGCTGGAGGCGCTGGCTGCCGAGACCGGGCAGAGCCTGGAGGAGTGCCTGCTGGTGGCGGTCCAGGAATACGTGGAAAACTGGGAAACCCATCTGTCCGACGTCCACCAGATCGACGAGCACGAGGCCCGCGCCGTCCTCAAGGCTGCCGTCAACGAATAGACGGCCGCCTCAGCGACCGCCGCCCGGCACCCACAAGATGTCTGCCCGCCCGTGGTCGTTGGCGACGCGGGCCAGCACGAACAGAAGGTCCGACAGGCGGTTGGCGTAGGCGATGGCGGCTGGGCTGACCGGTTCGACCTCGGCCAGGGCGGTCATCATCCGCTCGGCGCGGCGCACCACGGTACGGGCGTGGTGCAGGTGGGCGGCCAGCGCGCTCCCTCCCGGCAGGATGAACGAGTTCAGCGGCGCCAGATGCTCGTTGGCGGCGTCGATCTCGGCTTCCAGACGGTCGACCTGGGCCTGGACGACGCGAAGACGGGCATCGGGCGCCTCGTCCCCGGCCGACGGCGTGCACAGGTCGGCGCCGAGATCGAACAGGTCGTTTTGCATCCGGGCCAGAGTCTCGGCCATCTTGCCCCCGGCGTGCAGACGCGCCAGGCCCAGCACGGCGTTGGCCTCGTCGACAGTGCCATAGGCCTCGACCCGGATGGCGTGCTTGTCGACGCGATCGCCATTGCCCAGGGAAGTCTTGCCCTTGTCGCCCGTCCGGGTATAGATGCGTGTCAGTCTGACCATGGTCGAATTCCTTGTTCCGGCCGCCAAGGTTTATGGCACGGGCCGGGGCGAAATCTCTATACTCTCGTGCGGCCATCACCCGGAACCCCTGCGCATGCGCCTTTCCCCCATCATGAGCGGCTATATCGCGAAGCAATTCGCGGCGGCGTTCGCCGGGGTGCTGCTGGTGATCCTGGGTATGATCCTGCTGTTCGACCTGATCGAACTGATCCGGCGCGGCGCCGGACGGGCCGAGATGGGCATGGCCTCCATCATCGCGATGGCGGTGCTGAAACTGCCGCAGATGCTCCATACCGTCCTGCCCTTCGCGGTGATGATCGGCGCCATGGTCAGCTTCTGGCGGCTGACCCGCACCCACGAACTGGTGGTGGCGCGCTCGTCCGGCATCTCGGTCTGGCAGTTCATCGCCCCGATCCTGGGCGTGTCGCTGGTGTTCGGCCTGTTCGAGATCACCGTGTTCAATCCGCTGGCGGCGGCCATGTACGGCCGGTTCGAGCGCATGCAGGACGAACTGATCCATAACCGCGCCACCGCCTTCGACCTGTCCGAGGTGGGGCTGTGGCTGCGCGAGCCCCACGACCAGGGCGAAATGGTGGTGCATTCCCAGGACGTCCGCCAGGAAGGCCTGACCCTGTTCCTCAAGGACGCCCAGATCTTCATCTACGACCGCCCCGACCACTTCCAGCGCCGCATCAGCGCCGAGACCGCCACCCTGGTGGACGGCATGTTCGAGGCCCATCGCGCCTGGGTGATGGAGGCCGGCAAGCCCTCGGTGTTCATGGACAGCATGCGCATTCCGACCCAGCTCACCTTGGAACGCATCCACGACAATTTCGCCTCGCCGGAAACCCTGTCGTTCTGGGAACTTCCCGGCTTCATCCGCTTTTTCGAGCGGGCCGGCTTCACCGCCACCAAGCACCGCCTGTACCTGCAATCGCTTCTGGCCTCTCCGGTCCTGTATTGCGGCATGGTCTTGCTGGCGGCCATCTTCTCGCTGCGGCCCAATGTCAGGGCGGGGGGACTGACCTCGCGGATCGCCGCCGGCATCGCCACCGGCTTCATCGTCTATTTCTTCTCCAAGGTGGTCTACGCCCTGGGCCTGTCCTCGACCCTGCCGCAATCCCTGGCTGCCTGGACGCCGGCCGTCTTCGCCGGGCTGGTCGGCATGGCCGGCCTGTTCCACCTGGAAGACGGCTGACGATGCTGTCGTCTCTGGAACGTCATCCCTGGCGATGGTCGCTGGCGGCGCTGGCGCCGCTGCTGCTGTTCCCCCAGATCGACATCTCGGTCTCCGCCCTGTTCTTCGAGCCGGAACGGCGCATCTTCGTGCTGCGCACCCATCCGGTCGGCGAATTCGTGCGCAAGATCCTGCCGATCTTCCTGTTCGCCCTGGCCGGGTTGACGGCGGCGGCGGGGGCGGTGGCCGCCTGGCGGCGGCGGTCGGTGCTGGGCGTCGACGGGCGGCGCGCCCTGTTCGTGCTGGCGGCGCTGGCGCTGGGACCGGGATTGGTGGTCAACCTGATCCTGAAGGACCACTGGGGACGGCCGCGCCCCTCCACCATCGCCGAGTTCTCCGGCCCCAACCAATACGTGCCGCCATTCCTGCCGTCGTCACAATGCCTGGACAATTGTTCATTTCCATCGGGCCACGCGGCGCTGGGCTTCTGGGTGGTGGCCTTCGCCCTGCTGATTCCCCCCGCCTGGCGGCGGCGCGGCCTGCGGGCGGCGGTGGTGTTCGGCGCCCTGGTCGGGCTGGTCAGGATCGGCCAGGGCGGGCATTTCCTGTCGGATGTGCTGGTTTCAGGAATGATCGTGGTCGGACTGACCCTTTGGCTGCATGACCGGATGGTACCGGCCGACCAGAACAAGACTCGCAAAAATAATCATCCCGAGCCGCCAGAATCTCCGTAACCCCCTAGCGGGGCAGCTTCACTTCGGGTAATGATATCCGTTCAGACTGACCTTGGCAGAACTGGCCGGGGGCGTCATGCCCTTCGCGTGGGCGCGGGGGATTTTGTTTACTTACGACGAGAACGACACATGGCATGGAACCGAGATAATCATGGAAGCCGCTCCCGGGATCGTGGGCGGAGGGACGACTTCGGCGAGCCGGCGTACGAACCGCCGCGTAGCGCCCGTACTGTCGGACCCAGCTCCTTCGACCGACAGATGGTCAGCCAGGCGAACGTCAGTGCCACTGTGAAGTGGTTCAATGCCTCCAAGGGCTTTGGCTTCGTCGCTCCCGCCGATGGCTCGCCCGATGCATTCCTGCATATCTCGGCGCTGGAGCGCGCCGGCCTGTCCCAGGTGGCCGAGGGCACGACCCTCGTGGTCGATCTGGGACAGGGTCAGCGCGGCCCCCAGGTCGTGACCGTTCACGAAGTCGACAGCAGCACGGCGGTCGCCAGCAAGGCGCCGCCCCGTCGCGAAGAACGCGGTCCGACCCAGACCGTCGAGGGCGTGGTCAAGTTCTTCTCGGCCGAGAAGGGCTTTGGCTTCGTCGCCTGCGACGAAGGCGGCAAGGACGTATTCGTGCACGTGAAGGCGCTGGAGCGGTCCGGCCTGTCGGCGCTCGAATCCGGCCAGCGGGTGCGGGTGACCACCACCCTCGGCCTCAAGGGGCCGCAGGCGGACACGGTCGCCATCATTTCCTAGGTTAAGGTTGGTCGGCCCTTCCGTCGCGAAGGGCCGGCACATCTTTTTTGACCTTGGATTATGACGTAGGGATTGGGCGCATGAATTGGCTTGACCCTATTTAGGCATTCCGGTACCGTAATGCTCATTACTGCTTTGTCTCCCTGACATCTGGGCGGAATGTGGACAACACCACATTCCGCCTCTTTTTTGTCCGCTGGTCAGGGCTGGGAACTGTCCCGCCCCTGTCCACAGGTGGGCAGGGAATCCGTCAGCAGGTCATAGGCCCAGCGTTCCGGCCAGATCCGGGATTCGGCCAGGCCGGAAACGGTGACCAGACGGATGCAGGACCGGGGACCGGCCGCCTCGGCATAGGCCTCGGCGATGGCGGGCGGAACCTCGCGGTCGTCGCCGCCGCTGTACAGAATCTGAGGCACCCGCGCCAATTGCCCGGCGACGTCGATGGGGTTGAGGGAACCGTCCAGCGGCGGCAAGCGCGCATCCTTCGGAACCGCCCGATGATCGAGAATGCCGGCGACCGACCGCAGGCTGGCCACGTCGCTGCGCCCCACCGCCACCAGCATGGCGATGGCGGCGCCGCCGCCGAACCCGACCAGGTGGACGGCGGGCGCCCCGGCGCGGGCCTTGAGGCGGTCGACCGCCTGGGACATGGCCGCCACCACCTCGGGGGAATAGCGCCGGCCCAGCCAGTATTCGTCGCCGCAATTCGGCTCGTAGGCCAGTTCCACGTACTGGCAGGGCCGTCCCACGTAAGCGACGTTGCGAGACGGGTCGCGCACCGCGAGGCGCAACGCCACCGGATCGTCGGGAGTGGGGTTGACGGACAAGGTGGTCCGCCGCTGATTGAACCAGACGCGGCCCTCGTCCTCGATATAGATGGTCACCGGCTTGCCCGGCGCGTGCAGGCGGGCATAGGTCAACAGGGTGAAGCGCTCGGTCGCCACCTCCAGCATTCCCATGCCGGCCCGCTGCGCCATGCGGTCGGCGCCGATGGTATAGGCGGTCGAACCGGCGCAGCCCGACAGGGCCAGGGCGAATCCGACGGCAAGCAAGCGATTGGTGGGCCGCGCCATGATGTCCTCCTCGTCGGGAGGATTTGATGGTGCGCCGCCGACGGTTAATAAAAATACAGCCAGCGGCCGAAAGCGAAGCCGAGAACGGCGCCCAGCGCCACCAGCAGGACCGCGACGCCGATCTTCCATCCCAATCCGCCGACCGGTTCCAGGTCGCCGGAATACTGGGAAGGATCGTCGTCCCATCCCTCCTCCGGCGCCGGCCCCGCCTCCAGCGGCGGCGTTTCCCGGACCGCCGGCAGGGCGCCGGGCTGGCCGGCGTCGGGCCGCGGACCCCGCCATTCCCGCAAGCGCTCGCGCAGTTCGTCGCGGCGGGCATCGGTCATGGCGGCGCCGTCTTCTCCCATCAGCCGGGTCAGGACCACCTCGGCCAGGTACTGATACGCCGTCGCCGCCAGTGAATCGGGGTCGAGCACCACCAGCGGCAGGTCGCGGGCCGCCGCCTCGATCACCTTGAGATCGCGGGGAATCATCACCGGCAGCACCCGCTCGCCGAACGAGGCCATGATGGCCTCGGTCAGCCGGTGCATGAGTTCGCTATCCTCGGTCATGGTGAACAAGATGCCCATGGCGCCGAGATCGCGGTTGAAGTGGGTGCGGACCCGCTGCATGTTCCACCACGCCTTGTGCAGGCCGTCCAGCGCCATGGGCGACGGCACCACCGGCAGGATCACCACGTCGGCGGCGACGCTGGCGTTGACCGACAAGATGCCGAAGGCGGGCGGGCAATCCACCACCAGAACGTCCACGTCATCGGGAGCCGAAGCCAGGGCACGCTCCAGCACGTATTGCGGATCGGGCTTTACCGCGATCTCCACGTCGGCCCACGACAGATCGTCGGAACCGGCCACCAGACGCAGATTGGGATAGGGGGTGGGGCGGCAGGCATGGGCGAGGTCGACCTCGCCGCGCAACAGCTGATAGGCGCCGGTGGCCGCCGGCGACGACAGGCCGACGCTGGTGGTGGCGTTGCTCTGGGCGTCCAGGTCGATCAGGACGACGCGGCGGCCGAGCGCGGCCAGGCACACCGCCAGATTGACGCTGGTGGTGGTCTTGCCGATACCGCCCTTCTGATTGAAGACCACGATGGTGGTGGCCTTTCCCGCCCGTGCCATTCCCCCCTCCCGGATCGGTTCCGCCCAAGACAATAGCCGCCCGCGCCGGCCGGCGGCAACCGCCCATCGCCGCCGGTTCCGCGCCGAGTCGAGGTTGCTCCTTGCCGACGGCAGGAGTACGCTCGACGAAAAGCAACAACCGGCTTCAAGGGGAGACGTCATGGCAAGGACGCACAAGATCGCGCTGGCCCTGCAAGGCGGCGGCGTGCACGGAGCCTTCACCTGGGGCGTGCTGGACGCCCTGCTGGACGAGGCCGCCGCCGGAGCCGTCGACATCGTCGGGGTCAGCGGTTCGTCGTCGGGGGCGCTGACCGCCACCGCCCTGGTCTACGGCTTCCACGAAGGCGCCGCCCTGCCCGGTCCCGCCACCGCCCGCACCCGGCGCATGGCCGAGGCGGCCCGCGGCAAGATCCGGGAACTGTGGGAAACCGTCGCCCGCACCGCCTTCTGGGGCGGTAATCCCTTCGTCGCCGCCGTCGGCATGTCCACCGGCTGGAACATAGACGAGACCGCCGCCGCCCGCTGGGCCGACGTCGCCACCGCCTCGGCCCAGCAGAGCGAAACCGGACTGGGCGCCACCCTGACCACGGTGCTGCGCGAAGTGCTGCCCCAGATTCCGGCCATCTTCGCCCTGCCGCAGACCGGCGCGCCGATGCTGGTGGTCGCCGCCACCGATATCGCCGACTGCCGCCGCCAGCTGTTCATCGACGGCGCCGTCTCGCCCGACGTGATCCGGGCCACCAATTGCCTGCCCACCAGTTTCCACAGCGTCGCCATCGGCGAGCGCCATTACTGGGACGGCGGCTACATGGGCAGCCCCCCCCTCACCCCCCTGATCGAATGCCTGCGCGAGACCGAGGCCCACGACCTGGTGGTGGTCACCATCAATCCGCTGCACCGCGACCAGCCGCCGGTCGGGCCGCGCCAGATGCTGGACCGGCTGAACGAGGTCACCTTCAACGCCTCGCTGGTTCACGAGGTCAACGCCATCGAGACCATCAACCGGCTGATCGACGCCGGCATGGTCAAGGACCCGCCGGCCCGCGAGCGGCCCTATCACCGCATCAACCTGCACCGCATCCATGCCGACGAGGACATGGCCCGGCTGGGGATCTACTCCAAGGATGCCCCCGCCTGGGACTTCCTGGTGCACCTGCGCGACCTGGGCCGCCAGACCTTCAAGTCGTCGTGGCCGGCGATTCAATCGGCGCTGGGCAAGCGTTCGTCCTGGGACACCACCGCCTTGTGCGACAGCATCCTGGCCCGCAAGGCCATCGCCACCCGCGAACGGGCCTGAGTTCAGGCGTTGTCGATGAACGCCTTGTAGAGCATGTCCTCGCCCAGGATATGCTCCAGCAGCCAGGATTTGAGGAACACGGTCATCGCCTCGGTCAGGACCGCCGGCGCCTCGCCGGACAGGTGGCGCTGGCGGAAGTCGATCACCGAGGCCTTGAGCCGGATGTGATCCTCCCGCTGCTTGTCCAGGCGGGGATAGTTCCTCGCTTCCAGCGCCATTTCCTCGGCAAGGAAATGAGTCTCGGCATAGGCGATCAGTTCATCGAACAGCCAGCCCAGTTCGTCGATGCCCTCGCCGCCGTGCCAAGCGTCGTAAAGCCGGTTGAGCAAGGCCACCAGCCGCTGGTGATCGGCATCCATCCGCGCCGACCCCACGCTGAAGGAGTCGTCCCATTCGATCAGCGACATCGGATCTTCCATCGCCATTCACACTGGTACGACCATAGCCGATTTCCGGCCGCATGGCATGATCGACAAACGTCCGGCCCCACACGGGTCACACCCGGACCAAGTGGATATCGGTGATCGGTTTCTTGCCGTGACTGTCCCTCAGCGAACGGCGAACCGCCAGCCGGGCGGCCTCGCGGACCTGGGAATCATCGCGCCGGGCCTTGGACGGCAATTGCGCGATGGCGTCTTTGACCGCCTGGACCACCGCCTCGTGCTCCTCGGCCTCGTGGCCGGCGTCCAGCAGGCCCAGGGCGGTCAGCTGCGGGGCACCCAGCAACGTTCCGGCCTTGTCCAGCACCACCGTCACCACCGCCGAGCCGTTGAACACCATGCGGCGACGGTTGCGCAGGATTTCGGAATCCAGCCGCACCAGCCGGGGACCGTCGACGCACAGCCGGCCGGTGGGAACGTGTTCGACCACCTCGACCGGGCCGGGAGCCAGCCGCAGCATGGCGCCATCGCTGATTTCCACCGTCTCGGCGACGCCGCAGGCCCTGGCGAGACGGGCATGCTCCTGAAGGTGGCGGGCCTCGCCATGCACCGGCACCGCCACCCTGGGACGGAGCAGGTGGTAAAGCTCCTCCATCTCCTCGCGGCCGGGATGGCCGGAAACGTGGACGAACTCGTCCTTCTCCGTCACAACCTCGACCCCCAGGCGGACTAGATCGTTCTGAAGGCGGAAGATCTCCTTCTCGTTGCCGGGAATGATGCGCGACGAGAAAATCGTGACGTCGCCCTTGCCCAGGGTGACGTGCGGATGATCGCCGGCGGCGATGCGGGCCAAGGCGGCGCGGGGTTCGCCCTGGCTGCCGGTACAGATATAGACCACCTTGTCGTTGGGCAGATAGGCGGCGTCGTGATCGGTGAGGAACGGCGGCAGATCCGACAGATAGCCATTCTCCCGCGCCGCCTTGTCGATGCGCCACAGCGATCGCCCCACCAGGGCGGCGTGGCGGTCGTTGGCCTGGGCGGCGATGGCGATGCTTTCCAGACGGGCGGCGTTGGTGGCGAAGCACGATACCGCGATGCGCCCGTCATAGCGGGCCAGCAGGCCGATCAGGCTGGCGCGGACCTCGGATTCCGATCCGGCATGCCCCCTGGAGAAGACGTTGGTGGAATCGCCCACCACCGCCAGCACGCCGTCCTTCCCGGCCCGGCGCAGCGCCCCCTTGTCGGCCGGCGGCCCCAGCAGCGGATCGGGATCGAACTTCCAGTCGCCCGTATGAACCACGGTGCCGGCCGAAGTGCGGATCACCAGGGTGGTGGCTTCGGGAATGGAGTGGGTCATGCCGATGGTCTCGACCGCGAACGGCCCCACCTGAAAGCGCGATCCGGCCGGCACCACGGTGACCGGCACCTGGGTGTGCAGGCCGGTTTCGTGCAGCTTGGCCTTCAGGATCGAGGCGGCGAACGGCGTCGCCCATACCGGGCATTTCAGGCGCGGCCACAGATACTGAACGGCGCCGAGATGGTCCTCGTGGCCATGGGTCAGCACAAGACCTACCAGCTTGTCGGCGCGCTCGGCGATCCAGGCGGGATCGGCCATCACCACGTCGACCATGGGCATGGATTCGTCGCCGAACGACACCCCCAGATCGACCATCAGCCATTTGCCCTCGCAGCCATAGAGGGCGAGGTTCATGCCGATCTCGCCGACCCCGCCCAGGGGAAGGAAATACAGCTCTCCATCGGTCGGGGCGGCGGTCATTCCCGGGTCAGCCCCCGATTGCGACGATGAATTTCAAGCAGGCCACGCAACGTCAGGTCGGCGTCCAGCGCGTTGATGGTCTTGGTGGCGTCGGCGAACAGCGGCGCCAGCCCGCCGGTCGCCACCACCATCATGTCGGAGCCGAATTCGTCCTTGATCCGCCGCACCAATCCCTCGATCAGGCCGACATAGCCCCAGAAGATGCCGGACTGCATGGCCGGCACGGTGGCGCGGCCGATGACCTGCTTGGGCCGGCCGATGGCGACGCGGGGCAGCTTGGCGGCGGCGGTATGCAGCGCCTCCAGCGACAGGTTGATACCGGGCGCGATGGCGCCGCCGCAATAATTGCCCTCCTGGTCCACCACGTCGAAGGTGGTGGCGGTGCCGAAATCGATGATGATCAGCGGCCCCTGATAGCACTTGTGAGCCGCCACCGCGTTGACCAGACGGTCGGCGCCCACTTCCTCGGGCCGGTCCAGCAGGATCGACAGGCCAAGGTCGACCCCCTCGTCGCCCACCACCAGCGGTTCGCAGCGGAAATAGCGGCGGCACAGGGTCTTCAGGCCGAACACCATGGCCGGAACCACGCTGGCGATGATGGCGGCCGTGATGTCGAGGCGGTTCAGCCCCTCGATGGTCAGCAACTGGGTCAGCCACACCCCCAACTCGTCGGCGGTACGCTCGGAATCGGTCGAGGCGCGCCACTCGCCGCGCAGCCTGTCCCCGTCATAGACGGCGAAGACGATGTTGGTGTTGCCCGAATCGATGGCCAGCAGCATGCACGCTCTCCTAACCTGGGAAAAACACGTCGCCGGCCAGGATGCGGCGGTGCCCGTCGCCCCCTTGGTCCAGCATCAGGGCGCCGTCTTCGTCCAGACCGGCGAAACGGCCGGTCAGGGTATCGGTCTCCAGGCGAACCACCATGGGCTCGCCCAATCCCCGCGCCCGCGCCAGCCAGGGGCCGCGCACCGCCGCGAACCCACCGGTCCGCCACTCCTCCAGCCGGGGGGCGAAGCGGCGGCAGAAGGCCGCCAGCACTGTCTCGGCGTCGCCGGCCCATCCCAGGTCGGCCAGGGCGACCGCCGCATGCAGGGTCTCTCCCGGCGGCGGCGCCCGCAGGACGTCGACGCCGAGCCCCAGCACCATCCAGCCGTCACCGGCGGTTTCCAGCAGCATGCCGGCGACCTTGCGGCCGTCGGCCAGGACGTCGTTGGGCCACTTGCATAAGAAGTCGGCATCGGGAACCAGTTCGGCAAGCCCCTCGGCCAATGCCAGGGCGGCGACAAAGCCGACCTGCGCCGATTCCGCCAGCGGGCGGCTTTGCCGGATCAGCACCGAGGCGTGCAGATTGCCCTCGGGGCTCTGCCACTCCCGCCCGCGTCGGCCACGGCCGGCGGTCTGGATTCGGGCGCTGACCACCATGAAATCGGCGGCTGCCCCGTCCAAGGCCAGCCGCCGCGCCTCGTCATTGGTGCTGCCGACGCTGTCCCGCCGGATCAGGCGGAACGGCGGCGGCAGGGAACGCTCCGTCATCCCGCGACGGGAAACAGGATGGCGGCAGCGGCCTTGGCCCCGGTGACCAGCGGCGCCGGAACGAAGGTGAAGGCCAGCACCACCAGCATGGAAACCGCCATCACCACCGCCATGGACCGACCGACCGGACGGTCCAGAACCTCGGCCGGCTCGTCGAAATACATGATCTTGATGATGCGCAGGTAATAGTAGGCGCTCACCACCGACGACAGCACGCCCAGGATCGCCAGGGTGAACAGGCCGGCCTCCACCGCCGCCATGAACACGTAGAACTTGCCCCAGAACCCGGCCAGCGGCGGGATGCCCGCCATAGAGAACATCAGCATGGCCATGATGAAGGCCATCACCGGATTGGTCTTGGACAGACCGGCCAGATCGGAGACGCCCTCGACCAGACGGCCCTTCTGGCGCATGGACAAGATGACGGCGAAGGCGCCGACATTCATGAACAGATAGATGGCCAGATAGATCAGCACGCCCTGAACGCCCAGCACCGAATTGGCGGCGACGCCCACCAGGACGAAGCCGACATGGCCGATGGAGCTGTAGGCCAGCAGACGCTTGATGTTGGTCTGGACGATGGCGGCGAAGGCGCCGACGAACATGGAGGCGAAGGCGATGAAGCTCACCACCTGACGCCACTGGTCCGCAAGGTCGGCGAACGGGCCGGTCATGACCCGAACGAACAGGCAGAGCGCGGCGATCTTGGGGGCCACCGCGAAGAACGAGGTCACCGGAGTCGGCGCGCCCTCGTAGACATCGGGCGCCCACATGTGGAACGGCACCGCCGAAATCTTGAACGACAGGCCGGCGACCACGAACACCAGACCGGCGATGATGCCGATACCGGGCTTGACGTGATGGCTTTCACCGGCGGCGAACACCTGGGCCAGCCCGTCGAACGAGGTGGTGCCGGCGAAACCGTAGAGCAGCGACACGCCGTAGAGCAGCATGCCCGAGGCCAGGGAGCCGAGGACGAAATATTTCAGCCCGGCCTCGGTGGACTTCAGGTTGTCGCGATTGTAGGCGGCCAGCACGTAGAGCGACAGGCTTTGCAGTTCCAGGCCCAGATAGAGCGACATGAAATCGTTGGCCGAAACCATCATCATCATGCCCAGCGTGGCGAACAGCACCAGCACCGGATACTCGAACTTGCCGATCTTCTCCTTGACCAGATAGGACAGCGACATCGCCACCGAAAAGGCCGAGGCCAACAGGATCAGCGCCTTGGCGAAACCGGAGAAGCGGTCGACGACGAACATGCCGTCGAAGGCCGTCAGCCTGTCGCCGCCCAGGCCGGAGACCAGCACCATGGCGGCGGCCAGCACCAGGATGACCATCACCGAGACCGGGCCGGTATTGTCCTCCTTGCGGAATACGCCCAGCATCAGCAGGGCCAGTCCGGCGACGGCGACGAACAGTTCCGGCAGAGCCGGGACGAGGTCGGGGATCATGCTCACGTCGGATTCTCCCTCAACGCGCCGCGACCGACAGGCCGGCATGCGCCGCCCGGGCCAGCTCGTAATTGTCGATCAGCTTGGTCACCGAGGCATGCATCGGATCGATGAATACCGCCGGCTGCACCCCCATCCAGATCACCACCAGGATCAGCGGCGCGAACACCAGGACCTCGCGCTTGTTCAGGTCCAGGATGGTCTTCAGGTCTTCCCGCACCAGCCGGCCGAAGATCACCCGGCGGTACAGCACCAGCATGTAGGCGGCGCCCAGCACCAGGCCGGTGGCGGCGAACAGCGCCACCCAGGAATTGACCTGGAAGATGCCGGTCAGCACCAGGAACTCGCCGACGAAGCCCGAGGTTCCCGGCAATCCCACCGAGGCCATGGTGAACAGCATGAACACCGCCGCGTAGACCGGCATGCGGACGGCCAGGCCGCCATAGCGGTTGATCTCGCGGGTGTGCATGCGGTCGTAGACCACGCCGACGCACAGGAACAGGGCGCCCGACACCACGCCGTGGGACAGCATCTGGAAGATGGCGCCCTCGACCCCCTGGGGGGTCATGGAGAAGATGCCGATGGTGACGTAGCCCATGTGCGCCACCGAGGAATAGGCGATCAGCTTCTTCATGTCGTCTTGGACCAGCGCCACCAGCGAGGTGTAGACCACCGCGACGATGGACAAGGTATAGATCAGCGGCGTGAAGTAGACCGAGGCGTCGGGCAGCATCGGCACCGAGAAGCGCAGGAAGCCGTAGGCGCCCATCTTCAGCAGCACGCCCGCCAGGATCACCGAGCCGGCAGTGGGCGCCTCGACGTGGGCGTCGGGCAGCCAGGTGTGGACCGGCCACATGGGCACCTTGACCGCGAACGAGGCGAAGAAGGCCAGCCACAGCCACAGTTGCATGGCGAAGGGGAAGGAATGCGCCATCAGCGACGGAATGTCGGTGGTGTGGGCCTCGGCATACATGGCCAGCATGGCCACCAGCATCAGCACCGAGCCCAGCAGGGTGTAGAGGAACAGCTTGAACGCCGCGTAGACCCGGCGCTGGCCGCCCCACACGCCGATGATGATGAACATGGGGATCAGGACGCCTTCGAAGAAGACGTAGAACAGCACCAGGTCAAGGGCGCAGAACATGCCCACCATCAGGGTTTCCAGCACCAGGAAGGCGACCATGTATTCCTTGACCCGCGTGGTCACGCTGCCGAACGACGACAGGATGCACAAGGGCGTCAGGAAGGTGGACAGGATCACGAACCACATGGAGACGCCGTCGACGCCCATGGAATAGGCGATGGTGGTGCCGGGGAACCAAGTGGCGGTTTCCTTGAACTGGAAGTCCGCCGACGCGCCGTTGAAGTTCAGCGCGATGAACAGCGAAACGATGAAGGTCGCCACTGAGGTCAGCAGCGCCACGGCACGGGCGTTCCTCGCCACCACCTCGGCTTCGCCGCGGATGGTGAGGATGAACAACGCGCCGAGCAGCGGCAGAAACGTCGTCAGCGAGAGAAGGGGCCAGTCGTTCATGTGACGTCTTCCTCGTCGTCAGCGCGCGTTGAAGATGTACCAGGTGACGAAGACCGCCACACCGATCAGCATCGCGAAAGCGTAATGGTAGAGATAGCCGCTCTGGGCCCGGCCGACCCGCCGGGCGACCACGATGGTGGCGGCCGCCACCCCATCGGGGCCGACGCCGTCGATCAGGGCGCCGTCGCCGCCTTGCCACAAGGCCCGGCCCAGCTTGAAGGCCGGCTTGACGAAGATCTTGTCGTAGAGCTCGTCGAAGTACCACTTGTTCAGCACGAACCGGTACAGGCCCGGCAGGGCGTTGGCCAGCGCCGGCGGAATGCCAGGAGCGAAGGCGTACATCAGATAGGCGAGGGCAATGCCGGAGGCCGCCACCACGGTCGGCAGCAACGCCACCCACGACGGCACATGGTGGGCGTTCTCCAGCGACGGATGGGCGGCGGTGACCAGGATCGACTTGCCCCAGAACTCGGCGTTGTGGTGGCCGACGAACAGGTCGAAGCCCAGCCAGCCGGCGAACAGGGCGCCGCCCGCCAGGAACAGCAGCGGAATCAGCATCACCGCCGGGCTTTCGTGGACATGCGCCATCACATGCTCGTCGGCGCGGGGACGGCCATGGAAGGTCAGCAGCAGCAGGCGCCACGAATAGAACGCGGTCAGGAAGGCGGCCATGCAGCCCATCCAATAGGCGGCCTGGCCGACCATGGTGTGGGACGCCCAGGCTGCCTCCAGGATGGTGTCCTTGGAGTAGTAGCCGGCGAAGAACGGGATGCCGGCCAGCGCCAGCGAGCCAATCCACATCAAGACCCAGGTCACCTTGACGTGCTTCCAGATGCCGCCCATGCGGCGGATGTCCTGCTCGTCGCTCATGGCGTGGATCACCGAGCCGGCGCCCAGGAACAGCAGCGCCTTGAAGAAGGCGTGCGTCATCAGGTGGAAGATGGCGGCCTGATAGGCCGACACGCCGATGGCGAAGAACATGTAGCCCAGCTGCGAGCAGGTGGAATAGGCGATGATGCGCTTGATGTCGTTCTGGACGCAGCCCACCGTCGCCGCGAACAGGGCGGTGGAGGCGCCGATCACGGTGATCACGGTCAGCGCGGTGTCGGAATATTCGAACAGCGGGCTCATCCGCGCCACCATGAACACGCCGGCGGTCACCATGGTGGCGGCGTGGATCAGGGCGGAGACCGGAGTCGGGCCTTCCATGGCGTCGGGCAGCCAAGTGTGCAGACCCAACTGGGCCGACTTGCCCATGGCGCCGACGAACAGCAGCAGGCAGCAGATGGTGATGGCGTGCCACTCGACGCCGAAGAAGGTCACCGTGGCGTTGGCCTTGTCGGCGGCGGCGGCGAAGATGGCGTCGAAGCCGACCGAGCCGAACAGGAAGTAGACTCCGAAGATGCCGAGCGCGAAGCCGAAATCGCCGACCCGGTTGACCACGAAGGCCTTGATGGCGGCGCTCGATGCCGACGGCTTTTCGTACCAGAAGCCGATCAGCAGGTAGGAGGCGACGCCGACGCCTTCCCAGCCGAAGAACATCTGCACCAGGTTGTCCGACGTCACCAGCATCAGCATGGCGAAGGTGAACAGCGACAGATAGCTCTGGAAGCGGGCGATGGACGGATCGTGGCTCATATAGCCGACGGAATAGATATGCACCGCCGACGACACCCAGGTCACCACGATCAGCATCACGGCGGTCAGGGTGTCGACCTTGATGGACCAGGTGGCGCTGAAGGTGCCGGACTGGATCCAGTTGGCCAGGACCACGGTCTCCGGCTGGCCGCCCAGCGCCACCTTCTGGAAGATCACGCCCGCCAGGACGGCGGAGACCAGCAACAGGCCGCAGGTGACGATCTGGGCGCCGCGGTCGCCGATGAAGCGGCCGAACAGGCCGGCCACGACGGCGCCCAGCAGCGGCAGGAATACGGTGAGGACGTAGATCATCCGCTTCTACCCCTTGAGCTGGCTGATTTCTTCGACCGCGATGGAGCCGCGGTTGCGGAAGAAGACGACGACGATGGCGAGCCCGATGGCCGCCTCGGCGGCGGCCACGGTCAGGATGAACATGGCGAACACCTGCCCGACCAGATCGTTCAGGTAGGACGAGAACGCCACGAAGTTGATGTTGACGGCCAACAGGATCAGCTCGACCGACATCATGATGATGATGACGTTCTTGCGGTTGAGGAAGATGCCCATCACGCCCAGCGTGAACAGGATCGCCGCCACCGTCAGGTAGTGGGACAGACCGATCTCGAACATCAGATGCCCCTCCCCGTCTGGACCTTTTGCAGCTCGACCGACTTGGGCGAACGGGCGACCTGATCGGCGATCACCTGCTTCCTGACGCCGGTGCGCTTCCTGTGGGTCAGCAGGATGGTGCCGATCATGGCGACCAGCAGCACCAGACCCGACGCCTGGAACAGATAGACGTACTTGGTGTAGATCAGCTTGCCCAGCGCCACGGTGTTGCTGGCCTGCTCCAGCGGCGGCGTCGCCGCCAGCACCTTGATGTCGGGGGCGAAAGCCCAGCCGCCGAACATGGTCAGCAACTCGACCAGCAGCACAAAGCCGATCAGGGCGCCGGTGGGCAGGTATTGCAGGAAGCCCTCGCGGAACTCGACCTGGTTGATGTCGAGCATCATCACCACGAACAGGAACAGCACCGCCACCGCGCCCACGTAGACGATCACCAGCAGCATGGCCAGGAATTCGGCGCCGAGCAGCAGGAACAGGCCGGCGGCGTTGAAGAAGGCCAGGATCAGCCAGAGCACCGAATGAACGGGGTTGCGGGCCGAGATGACCATCACCCCGCTCGCCACCGCTATGCCGGCGAACATGTAGAAGATCAATGCCGTGAACATTGTCTGTCGTCCCCTATCAGCGGTACGGCGCGTCGGCGGCGATGCGGAAGGCCAGCTCGGCCTCCCAGCGGTCGCCGTTGGCGAGCAGTTTGGCCTTGTTGTACATCAGCTCGGCGCGGGTCTCGGTGGCGTACTCGAAATTCGGCCCCTCGACGATGGCATCCACCGGGCAGGCTTCCTGGCAGAAGCCGCAATAGATGCACTTGGTCATGTCGAGGTCATAGCGGCGCGCCCGGCGCGAGCCGTCGGCGCGGGGCTCGGGTTCGATGGTGATCGCCTGGGCCGGGCAGATCGCCTCGCACAGCTTGCAGGCGATGCAGCGTTCTTCCCCGTTGGCGTAGCGGCGCAGCGCGTGCTCGCCGCGGAAGCGGGGGCTCAGCGGCCCCTTTTCATAGGGGTAGTTGATGGTCACCGGCGGCTTGAAGAAGTAGCGCAGCGTCACCGCCAGGCCCTGGAACAGCTCGGCCAGCAGGAAGGCGCGCGCGGTGCGGTCAAGGAACGACATCGTTTCTCTCTCCTCAACCCTGGTTCGGCAGCAGATCGAAGGCGGTCAGCACGCTTGCGGTCAGCACCAGCCAGAACAGCGAGAACGGCAGGAACACCTTCCACCCCAGGCGCATCAGCTGATCGTAGCGATAGCGCGGGAAGGTGGCGCGAACCCACAGGAAGATGAACATCACGAAGCAGATCTTCAGGATGAACCAGACGATTCCGGGAATGAAGGTCATCCCGAACGGCGCCAGCCAGCCGCCGAGGAACAGGATCGAGGTCATCGCGCCCATCAGCAGCATGTTGGCGTATTCGCCCAGGAAGAACAGGGCGAAGGTCATGGACGAATATTCGACGTTGTAGCCGGCCACCAGTTCGGCCTCAGCCTCGGGCAGGTCGAAGGGGGCGCGGTTGGTCTCGGCCAGCCCGGAGATCAGGAACAGGAAGAACATGGGCAGATGCGGAATGATGAACCACATGTTCTGCTGGGCCTTGACCACGTCCGACAGGTTCAGCGACCCCACCGTCAGCAGCACCGAGATCATGATGAAGCCGATGGAGACTTCGTAGGACACCATCTGCGCCGCCGAACGCAGGCCGCCCAGGAAGGCGTACTTCGAATTCGACGCCCAGCCCGACATGATGATGCCATAGACGCCCAAGGACGAGATGGCGAAGATATAGAGCACGCCGACATTGATGTCGGACAGCACCCAGCCCGCGTCGAACGGAATCACCGCCCACGAGATCAAGGCCAGGAAGAAGGTCAGCATCGGCGCGCCGATGAACACGGCCTTGCTGGCCGAGGTCGGCAGGACCATTTCCTTGACGAACAGCTTGAGGCCGTCGGCCATGGGTTGCAGCAGGCCGAACGGGCCGACCACGTTGGGCCCCTTGCGCAACTGCATGGCGCCGATCACCTTGCGCTCGGCATAGGTGAGATAGGCCACGGCGATCAGCAGCGGCAAGACGATGGCGACGATCTGAACGACGATGACGATCAGACGCCAGACGAGAGGGGGCAGCAGCCCGGCCAGAACATCAACCATGGGTCCCCGTCTTCTTGTGCTTGTGGTTGCAACCACCGCCGAAGGCTGCCGTGCATTCCGCCATGGTCTTGGAGGCGCGGCTGATCGGGTCGGTCATGTAGAAATTGTCGATATTGCTCACCAGCGAGCCGTCGCCCACCGCGCCCTCGGCGCCGAAGGCGCCCCAGGCGGCCGGCGCGACCTCGCCGATGGCGGCGAAGGCCGGGCTGGCCTTGGCGAGGCGTTCGCGCACCGCCTTCAGCGAGTCGTAGGCCAGCGGCTTGCCCAGCGCGTCGGACAGGGCGCGGACGATGCGCCAGTCCTCCTTGGCCTCGCCGGGCGGGAACACCGCCAGACGGGTCTGCTGGGCGCGGCCCTCCAGGTTGACGTAGGTGGCGCTCTTCTCGGTATAGGCCGCCGCCGGCAGGATCACGTCGGCGCGGTGTGCCCCGGAATCGCCGTGGGTGCCCTGGTAGACCACGAAGGCCTGCCCCAGGCCGGCCATGTCGATCTCGTCGGCGCCCAGCAGGAACACCGCAGAAATGTCGCCCTTGGCGGCACCGTCGAGGATTCCGGCCACGTCCCGACCACCCTTGCCCGGCACGAAGCCGAGATCAAGGCCGCCGACGCGGGCGGCGGCGGTGTGCAGCACGTTGAAGCCGTTCCAGCCGTCCTTCACCAGACCGGCCGAATCCGCCAGCTTGCGGGCAAGGCCCAGCAGGACGGCGCCGTCGGCGCGCGACAGCGCCCCCTGGCCGATGATCAGGGCCGGCCTGGACGCGGCCTTCAGCACCTCGAAGAAGGGATGCTTGCCGTCGGCGATATCCTTCAGCACCGAGGCGGTCTCGCCCAGATGCTCGTACTTGTAGGTCAGGTCACCCTTGTGGCCGATGCGGCCGATCTTGAAGCCGCCCTTCTGCCAACGCTTGCGGATGCGGGCGTTGAGGACCGGGTTCTCCTTGCGGGGATTGGACCCGATGATCAGCAGGGCATCGGCCTGCTCGATGCCGGCCGCCGTGCTGTTGAACAGGTAGGAGGCCCGGACCGAGGCGTCGAGCGCCGCGCCGTCCTGGCGGCAATCCAGATTCACCGAACCCAGCGCGGTCAGCAGATCCTTGTAGGCCACCATGGCCTCGGCATCGGCCTGATCGCCGGCGATGGCGGCGATCTTCGATCCGGCCATCCCCTTCAGCCTGTCGGCGATGGCGGCCAGCGCCTCGGGCCAGGTCACCGCCGCCAGCTTGCCGTCCTTCCTGACATAGGGGCGGTCGAGACGCTGGCGCTTCAGGCCGTCGACGGCGAAGCGCGAACGGTCCGACAGCCATTCCTCGTTGACGTCCTCGTTGACGCGGGGCAGCACGCGGATGACCTCGTTGCCGCGGGTGTCGACCCGGATGGCGGCGCCAAGGGCGTCCATGACGTCGATGGATTCGGTCTTCTTCAGCTCCCAGGAACGATAGGTGTAGCTGGCCGGCTTGTTGGTCAGCGCGCCGACCGGACAGAGGTCGATCAGGTTGCCCGACAGCTCGGACGACACCGCCGCGCCGACATAGCGGGTGATTTCCAGGTGCTCGCCCCGGCCCAGGCCGCCCAGCACCGGGGTACCGGCGATCTCGGAGATGAAGCGGACGCAGCGGGTGCACTGGATGCAGCGCGTCATCATGGTCTGGACCAGCGGGCCGTAATCCTTGTCCGGCACGGCGCGCTTGCCTTCCTGGCAGCGGCCCTTGTCGGCGCCGTAGGCCATGGCCTGATCCTGGAGATCGCACTCGCCGCCCTGATCGCAGATCGGGCAGTCCAGCGGATGGTTGAGCAGCAGGAATTCCATCACGCCCTGGCGCGCCTTGCGCACGACGGGAGTGTTGGTCTTGACCACCATGCCCTCGCCCACCGGCATGGCGCAGGACGCCACCGGCTTCGGCATCTTTTCCACTTCCACCAGGCACATGCGGCAATTGCCGGCGATGGCGAGGCGTTCGTGATAGCAGAAACGCGGAATCTCGATGCCGAGCTGGTCGGCCGCCTGGATGATGGTCATCCCGGCCTCGACCTCGATTTCCCTGCCGTCGATGGTCAGCTTGGGCATTGTCGTGCTCTCTCTCGTATCAGGCCGCTTGGATCTTGGCCTGGCGCTCCTTGATGCGGCGCTCAAGCTCGGGGCGGAAGGTGCGGATCAGTCCCTGGACCGGCCACGCGGCCGCATCGCCCAGGGCGCAGATGGTGTGGCCCTCGATCTGCCGCGAGATTTCCTCCAGCAGGTCGATTTCGGACAGCTCGGCGTTGCCGGTGACCATCCGCTGCATCATGCGATACATCCAGCCGGTGCCCTCGCGACACGGCGTGCACTGGCCGCAGCTTTCGTGCCAGTAGAACTTGGACAGCCGGGCGATGCCGCGCACCAGATCGGTGGACTTGTCCATGACGATGACGGCGGCGGTGCCGAGGCCGGAGCGCATGGCGCGCAGCGCGTCGAAGTCCATGGTGACTTCCTCGCATTGCTGCTTGTTCAGCATCGGCACCGAGGAGCCGCCGGGAATGATCGCCAGCAGGTTGTCCCAGCCGCCGCGCACGCCGCCGGCATGCTTCTCGATCAGGTCCTTCAGCGGGATGCCCATCTCTTCTTCGACGTTGCACGGCGTGTTGACGTGGCCGGAGATGCAGAACACCTTGGTGCCGGTGTTGTTGGGCTTGCCGAGGCCGGCGAACCACGAGGCGCCGCGCCTGAGGATGGTGGGCGCCACCGCGATGGATTCGACGTTGTTGACGGTGGTGGGACAGCCGTAGAGGCCGACGCCGGCCGGGAACGGCGGCTTCAGGCGGGGCTGGCCCTTCTTGCCTTCCAGGCTTTCGATCAGCGCCGATTCCTCGCCGCAGATATAGGCGCCGGCGCCGCGATGGACGTAGACCTCGCAATCCCAGCCCGAGCCGCAGGCGTTGGGGCCAAGCAGTCCGGCGGCGCGGGCCTCGTCGATGGCGTAATTGAGGTGTTCGGCTTCCCGCACGAACTCACCGCGAATGTAGATGTAGGCGGCGTGCGCCCCGATGGCGAACGAGGCGATCAGGGCGCCCTCGATCAGCTTGTGGGGGTCGAACCGCATCATCTCGCGGTCCTTGCAGGTGCCGGGCTCGCCCTCGTCGGCGTTGATCACCAGATAATGCGGGCGCGGCCCCTCGGTCTTGGGCATGAACGACCACTTGACGCCGGTGGGGAAGCCGGCGCCGCCACGGCCGCGCAGACCGGAATTCTTCATCTCCTCGATGATCCAGTCGCGGCCCTTGGCCAGAATCTCCTTGGTGCCGTCCCAGTCGCCGCGCGCCCTGGCGCCGGCAAGCCGCCAGTCGTGGAGGCCGTACAGATTGGTGAAAATCCTGTCGGAGTCGCGCAGCATCAGGCCTTCCCCCCCTGGAACGAAAGCTCGGTCAGGCTGGTCGGGCCGCCGGCCGGGCACGAGAACTGGCGGCCGTTCTGCGGACCGGGCTTGGGCGTCTCGCCGCGCTTGAAGGCTTCCAGCACCGCCTTGGTGGTCTCGGCGGTCAGGTCCTCGTAATAGTCGTCGTTGATCTGCATCATCGGCGCGTTGACGCAGGCCCCCAGGCATTCCACCTCGGACAGGGTGAACAATCCGTCCTTGGTCATGTCGCCGAATTCGACCCCCAGCGCCGCCTTGGCCGCCGCCGCCACGTCGTCGGAGCCGCGCAGCATGCAAGGCAGGTTGGTGCAGACCTGGACGTGGAACTTCCCCACCGGCTTCCGGTTGTACATGGTGTAGAAGGTCGCCACCTCCTCCACCCGGATCGGCGCCATCTCCAGCATGTCGGCGATGACCTCCATGGCGGCGCGGCTGACCCAGCCGTCCTGGCGCTGGGCGAGGTCGAGCAGCGGCATCACCGCGCTCTGCTGGCGGCCCTTGGGATACTTGGCGATGAAGGCCTTGGCCTTCTCCAGGTATTCGGGCGTGAAGGCGAAGCTGTCGGGTTCGTGAGTCATGTCGCTCATCGGTCAATCTCGCCGAAAACGATGTCGATGGAGCCGATGTTGGAAACCACGTCGGCCAGCATGTGCCCCTTGGACATCATGTCGAGGGCTTGCAGGTGGACGTATCCCGGCGGCCGGATCTTGCAGCGGTAGGGCTTGCCGGTGCCGTCCGAGATCAGGTAGACGGCGAATTCGCCCTTGGGGGCCTCGATGGCACCGTAAACCTCGCCGGCCGGCACATGGAAGCCCTCGGTGAACAGCTTGAAGTGGTGGATCAGCGATTCCATCGAGCGCTTCATGTCGGCGCGGCTGGGCGGGCTGATCTTGTTGTCCTCGACCTTGACCGGACCGCCGGGCATCTTGGCGATGCACTGCTTCATGATCTTGACCGATTCCCGCATTTCCAGCACGCGGACCAGATAACGGTCGTAGCCGTCGCCGTGCTTGCCCACCGGAATGTCGAAGTCCATCTGGTCGTAGACGTCGTAGGGCTGGGCCTTGCGCAGATCCCAGGCGATGCCGGAAGCGCGCAGGTTGGGGCCGGTAAAGCCCCAGTCCAGCGCCTGCTCGGCCGTCACCGTGCCGATATCCACCGTGCGCTGCTTGAAGATGCGGTTCTCGGTGGCGATGGTCTCGATGTCGTCGAGCACCTTGGGAAAGGTCTCGCACCACGCCGCGATATCCTCCAGCAGGCCGGCCGGCAGGTCGGCCGCCACGCCGCCGATGCGGTAGTAATTGGCGTGCAGGCGGGCGCCGCAGACCCGCTCGTAGAACTCCATCAGCTTCTCGCGCTCCTCGAAGCCGTAGAGCAGCGGGGTCATGCCGCCGACGTCGAAAATGAAGGCGGTGACGTTGAGCAGATGGTTGAGGATGCGGCCGATCTCGTCATAGAGCACGCGGACGTACTTGGCCCGGATCGGGATGTCGATGCCCAGCAGCTTCTCCGTCGCCAGGACGAAGGCGTGCTCCTGATTCATGGTGCCCACGTAGTCGAGCCGGTCGAAATACGGCGTCGCCTGCATGTAGGTCTTGTGCTCGATCAGCTTCTCGGTGCCGCGATGCAGCAGGCCCACATGGGGATCGGCGCGGTCGACGATCTCGCCCGACATTTCCAGGATCAGGCGCAGCACGCCGTGCGCCGCCGGATGCTGCGGACCGAAATTGATGGTGTAGTTCTGGATCTGCGATTCGGCCATCTCAGCTCGCCTTCTCATCGCCGGGCAGCAACCCCGGACCTTCCCAGGGCGACAGGAAATCGAAGCTGCGGAAGTCCTGGGTGAGCTTCACCGGCTCGTAGACCACCCGCTTGGCTTCGTCGTCGTAGCGCATCTCCACATAGCCGGTCAGCGGGAAATCCTTGCGCAGCGGATGCCCCTCGAACCCGTAATCGGTCAGGATGCGGCGCAGATCGGGATGGCCCGAGAACGTCACGCCGTACATGTCCCACACCTCGCGCTCGAACCAGCCGGCGGACGAGAACACGCCCGTCACCGAGGGAACCGGGGTCTCCTCGTCGGTGGCGACCTTCACGCGGACCCGCTGGTTATGCTTCATGGACAGGAAGTGGTAGACCACGTCGAAGCGGCTTTCGCGCCCCGGCCAGTCCACGCCGCACACGTCCACCAGTTGCTTGAACAGACAGCCCGAATCGTCACGGAGGAAGGTGGAGACCTTCACGATCGAGGCCGCCCTGGCCTCCAGGGTCAGCTCGCCGCAGCGATTGACCTCGAAGCGGAGCACGTCCTGGGGCAGGGCTTGGGCGATGTACTCGCCCAGATCCTTCAGCGCTTGCGTCATGTTTGGGCCGTCCCTCGTTCAGGCGCTATCGGAGAATGGAGCCGGTGCGGCGGATCTTTTTCTGCAGCTGCAAGATGCCGTACATCAGCGCCTCGGCGCTGGGCGGGCAGCCCGGCACGTAGATGTCGACCGGCACGATGCGGTCGCAGCCGCGCACCACCGAATAGGAATAGTGATAATAGCCGCCGCCGTTGGCGCACGACCCCATGGAGATGACCCAGCGCGGCTCGGCCATCTGGTCGTAGACGCGGCGAAGCGCCGGAGCCATCTTGTTGGTGAGCGTGCCGGCCACGATCATCAGATCGCTCTGGCGCGGGCTGGGGCGGAACACGACGCCGAAGCGGTCCATGTCATAGCGCGAACAGCCGGCATGCATCATCTCGACGGCGCAGCAGGCGAGACCGAAGGTCATCGGCCACAAGCTGCCGGTGCGCGCCCAGTTGACCACGGAATCGACGCTGGCCAGCACGAAGCCCTTGTCGGAAATCTCGGTGGTGACGGCTTTGAGCAGCGCGTCCTGCGCCGGCCCCGGAGGCAGCGGCGCGGCGTGGTCGGGGGTCATGATGCCGCCGGAGGACGGGTTCACTCCCATTCCAAGGCTCCCTTTCGCCATTCGTAGATGAAGCCGATGGTCAGCACCGCCAGGAACACCATCATCGACCAGAACCCGAACAGGCCGATCTTGCCCAGCGTCACCGCCCAGGGAAACAGGAAGGCCACTTCCAGGTCGAAGATGATGAACAGGATGGCGACGAGGTAGAACCGCACCTCGAACTTGGAGCGGGCGTCGCCAAAGGCGTCGAAGCCGCATTCATACGCCGAGGCCTTCTCGGTGTCCGGCTTCTGGCGCGCCACGATCCACGATCCCCCGACGCAGATCGCCGATATGGCGATGGCGATGCCGAGAAAAATCAGGATCGGCAGATATTCGAGCAGCCAAGCTTCCATCGTCCCTGCCCTGCAAAGAGGTGTTCCGATCGAGAAGACGCCCCGGCGGCGTGTCGTCGCGCGATCCGCTGTCAGCCGGGCACTGCAAGACGCAATCAGAGAACAGCCCGGGCGGGATCACAGGAATAGCGACGATTGGCAAACGCCGTCAGGAAGCCCCCTCCTGCCACAAACGCACCACGATCCGGCCAGTCGCCCCATGACCGGAGAGACGGACCAGGATGGGGGATGGCGGGAGTGACGGGGCTCGAACCCGCGACCTCCGGCGTGACAGGCCGGCGCTCTAACCAACTGAGCTACACCCCCTCGCAGCCCCCCGCGTGGGTAGGCGTGGTGTAATGCAGCCCCCAGGGACTGTCAAGCAAACAAGCCCGCGTCCCCAGAGCTTTTCCGCTTTTCCAGCTTGGCGGCGGCCGCGGCGGCGGGCGGCCACGCCGCCGCCGGCCGGCCTACCCGTTCCACCCCCGCCCCGGCCGCCGGGGGGACAATCAAGGAATAAGGCGTCGCTAGCTGGCCAGGGCCGGCGAGAACGTGACGTCCGGGGAGGTGGGCTGGGGAACGCGGGTCTCGCGGCGGCCCATGTGGTCGATCCAGCGGCGGCTCAGGTTGAGCAGGGTCCGGCGATCGATGGCGCGGGCGGTCCCGGCGCGCCAGTCGTGCAGCAGGCGATGGGCGCAGGCGGCGATGGCGGCGTGCTCGGCGACCCGCCCCGACGGCGACTGGCCGTCGCGGGCGAAGTGGCGGCCGATGCCGCGGACCAGGGCGTCCAGCGCCCTTTCCACCACCTCGTCGGGAGCCCCCACCGCGAAGGCGACATCAAGCTCGTTCAGCAGGTCCAGAACCAGGCGATGCTCGGCATCGATGATGGAATTGCCGCTCGACAGCCGATTGTCCCAAATGGCGATCATGACATCCCCCATCGATCACGCTGGAATGTTTCGAATTTGCCCGAGAATCTCCACAACGGGGATAGGGGGAAACGGATAGGGCCGCATGGCCGGCGAGTTAGGGTGGTTGCCGTAGGGCTATACCAAGGAGGAAGCGGAACGCTCCTCGATCAACCACTCCAGGTGGTGACGGCCGCTTCCCGGAGCGACGACCCGCGCCAGCCACTCCAGACTCTCGTCCAGCGCGTCCTCCAGCCGCCATGGCGGATTGACCACCACCAGGCCGCTGCCATTCAGCCGGAACGGATCATCGTCGGGCCGGATCAGCAATTCGACCGCCAGGGTCCGGCTGCCCCCTTCCTCGCGGATGGCGTCGTGAAAGCGCCGAACCGGTTCACGCCCCTTGATGGGATACCACGCCAGGATGATGCCGCCCGGCCACAGCCGGCGGATACGGCGGAGCGTCAGCCGCAACCGGTCGAACTCGTCCCGGACCTCGAACGGCGGATCGATCAGCACCAGTCCCCGCCGCTCGGCCGGCGGCAACAGCCCCTTGGCCGCCGCGTGGCCATCCAGGTGATGCACCCCCACCCGGCGGTCGCCGGCGAAACGGCTGCGCAGCAGACAGACGTCCTCGGGGTGCAGTTCCACCAGGGCCAGACGGTCGGCGGGACGCATCAGCGCCCGGAGCAATTCGGGCGAGCCGGGGTAGCGGCGCGGCGTGCCGTCCGTGTTCCAGGCCCGGATCACCCGCAGATACGCCTCCATTCCGGCGGGGGGATCGGGCCGGTCCATCACCTTGGCGATGCCGTCCAGATACTCGCCGGTCTTGCCGGCCGCCTCCGCCATCAGGTCGTAGGCGCCGATGCCGGCATGGGTGTCCAGGGCGAAGAACGGCGTATCCTTGCGCTTCAGCGCCTCGACCACCTGGGCCAGGATGGAATGCTTCATCACATCGGCGAAATTGCCGGCATGGTAGGCGTGGCGGTAATTCATGGCGGCGGCGCGTCTCCTGGACTTCGGCCGAACCATAGGCGGGAACCCGGTGGGGGGAAAGCCCGTTCGGCCAAGGAAACTATGAATTTTAATGATTATAATTAATCATAGAATCTATGACCTTTGTCACCCTCCGACTCAATGTTACTTGGCGGCCTGCCCTTCATCACTACCAAACATTTATTATTAACACATTTCATCATAATATGAGTGATATCGTCACGCCTGGAATTTGTGCAAATATGATATAGCTATTGGCGGGCGACAGAAGAGATTCTGGTGGTTATCACGTATGCTCTCTTGTGGGGAAGAGACATGGCCAAGAGTGACATTTATCTTACAGGGGTTGAACGTTCCTTTGGCATTGACGAGATCATCGTCAGCAAGACCGACACCAAGGGTCGGATCATCTATGCCAACGAAGTCTTCCTGCGTATGGCGGGATACTCCGAGGCTGAAATCCTGAACCAGCCGCACAGCATCATCCGCCACCCCGACATGCCGCGCTGCGTCTTCAAGCTGCTGTGGGACACCATCGAGACCGGCAAGGAAATCTTCGCCTACGTCAAGAACCGGGCGAAGAACGGCGATCATTACTGGGTCCTGGCCCACGTCACCCCCACCTTCGACAAGGCGGGCAACATCGTCAGCTATCATTCCAACCGCCGGTCTCCCCGCCGCGAGGCGATCGAGAAGGCCGAGGGTCTCTACAAGCAGTTGCTGGCCATCGAACAGGGCCACGACGACCGCAAGAAAGGGATGGAGGCCGCCTTCCAGGCCGTGGTCGCGACGTTGCAGAACGCAGGGGTACCCTATGATGAATTCGTCTTCTCTCTCTAAGGCCCGGTTTGCCGCCGGGGTCGCCGCCGCCCTGTGCGCCATCGGCGCGGTGATCGCGCTGACCCGCGGCGCCACCCTGGATGCCAGCGCCATGGCCCTGGCCACCCTCGCCGCCCTGGGAACCGTTCTGCTGGTCAGCCGCGCCCGCACATCGATCTACCGGGCCTGCTCCGTGCTGGGCGAGGCCGCCTCGGGCCGCCTCGACGTCCGCGTCATCGGCATCACCGAGGGCGGGGTCCTGGGACAGCTGGACCGCTCGGTCAACCGGGTGCTCGACCTCACCGAGGTCTTCACCAAGGAGGCCGACGCCGCCATGGCCATGACCTCGGAGGGACGTTATTTTCGCCATATCCTGACCGAGGGCATGGTGGGCGAGTTCGCCGATCACGCCCGCCTGATCAACAAGGCCCTGACCGAGATGGAGGCGCGCTCCAACGCCTTCACCACCGAGGCCACCGGAGTCGGCGACAACATCAAGCACGTCACCCAGGTGGTGGCCGCCACCGCCACCGAGCTGGAGGCCACCGCCCGGCAGATGTCGGAGATCGCCAGCCAGACCAGCGACACCTCCAACCGGGTCGCCGGCGCCGCCGAGGACGCCTCGATCCATGTGGAGACCGTCGCCGCCGCCGCAGAACAGGTGTCGTCGGGCATCCGCGAGGTCGCCCAGCGCATCCAGGCCTCGGCCTCGATGGCACAGGAAACGGTGCGGGTCACCGTCCAGACCGACGAGGCCATCAACGGCCTCAACCAGGCGGCCCAGAAGATCGGCGAGGTGGTCAGCCTGATCACCGAGATCGCCAGCCAGACCAACCTTCTCGCCCTCAACGCCACCATCGAGGCCGCCCGCGCCGGCGAGGCCGGCAAGGGCTTCGCCGTGGTCGCCAACGAGGTCAAGACCCTGGCCAACCAGACCGCGCGCGCCACCGAGGACATCTCCAACCAGATCGACAGCATGCGCATGGCCACCCAGCAGGCGGTGGACGCGGTGCGCAACATCGGCGGCAAGATCAGGGACATCAACGAGAACGCCACCGGCATCGCCGCCGCCACCGAGCAGCAGAGCGCCGCCGTCGCCGAGATGAGCCGGGCCATCCGTTCGGTCGCCGCCGACGTCCAGACCGTCGCCGGCACCATCGGCGAGGTGGCCTCCACCGCCGGCACCGCCACCGAGGCGGCGGATCAGGTGCTGATCGCCGCCGGCGACCTCGCCCAGCGCAGCGTCGGCATGAACGACGACATCGACGCCTTCGTCGCGCGGGTCTGTTCCGGCATCAAGCGAGGATAGCCTCGGCCACCAGCCGGCGGGCCTCCGGCAGCAGGTCGGCCTCGAACCAGGGGTGGCGGGCCTGCCAGCCGGTGGTCCGCCACGATGGATGCGGCAAGACCAGATGGTCGGGCAAGTAGTCCCGCCACGCGGCGACGGTCTCGGTCAGGCTGGACCGGCGACGCCCGCCCAGCACATGGGCCTGGGCATACCCCCCCACCAGCAGGGTCAGGCGGACATGGGGCAGGCGGGCGAGGACCGGCGGATGCCACAGCGGTGCGCATTCCGGACGCGGCGGCCTGTCTCCGCCCCTGGGGTCGCGGCCGGGATAGCACAGGCCGGTGGGCAGGATGGCCACCCGCCCCTGGTCGTAGAACGTCTCGCGCCCCATCCCCAGCCAATGGCGCAGACGATCCCCCGAACGGTCGTTCCAGGGTAGGCCGGTCTCGTGAACCCTGGTTCCGGGGGCCTGGCCGACGATCAGCAGCCGCGCCGGCTCCGATACCCGCAGCACCGGGCGTGGCCCCAGCGGCAAATGATCGGCGCACAGGCGGCAGGCGCGAATGCGTCCGACCAGTTGGTCCAGGGTCTCGCCGTTCACCGGTGCAGATGCCGCAGCCGTTCCAGGTCGACCTTGGCCAGATCGGGAAACACCGCCAGGGCGCCGCTGAAATCGTCGCCGGCGGTATAGAGACTCTCGCTGACCACCACGTCGATGCCGGCGGCGCGGGCGGCGCGGACGCCATTGGCGGAATCCTCCAGGGCCAGGCAGTCCTCGCCCGGCAATCCCATCTTGTTCAGGACCAGATGGTAGACCTGGGGATCGGGCTTCTTGCGGGCGGCGTCCTCGCCGCAGGCGATCACCTCGAACCACTCGCTGCGGTGTCCGAGCAGGGCGACGACGTTGGCCCGGCTGGTGGTCGAGGCGATGGCCAGCCTGATCCCCGCCTCGCGGGCCTCGGCGATCAGCCGTTCGATTCCGGGCCTCAGCATCACCCGGCCCGAGGCTACCATGCCGGTATAAATCTCGGTCTTGCGCCGGTGCAGCGCCGCCACCAGTTCCGGCGAAGCGTCGGGGTCGAAGGCGAGGATGCGTTCGCGCCCGCCCGACACCTTGAGCAGCTTGCGATACAGCTTGGGAGGCCAGTTCCAGTTGAGCCCCGCCTGGGCGAAAGCCCGCATGAAGGCGTTGCGGTGCGCCTCCTCGGTTTCCGCCAGCGTTCCGTCCACATCGAAGATCAGCGCTTTGAGGGTCATGACCACACCACGGCGGACGGAAGGAAACAACGGCGGGTAAAGGGCCAGGCCGTTCCCGACGAAGGGATATTATACCCCTCGCCGGCCCCGTGGGCCAGCGCCACCGGCAACGCCGCCCGGACCTCAGCCGATTCCCAGGGCTTCCGGCCCGGCCAGCCAGGCCGCCAGCGCCAGCCAGGCCGCCACCGTCAGCATTTCCGCCGGCCCGCCGGTGCTGCACAGGGCGATGCCGAAACGCCGCTTGGCGGGCCACAGCAGCGGCACCCCCGACGGGGTCAGGGCATCGGCCGCCAGGTGGGACAGATACCCCACCGCCAGCGGCGCCACGAACACGGCAAGGTCGGAGGAAGGAGCGACCAGAACCAGCGCCGCCACCCCGGCCAGCACCGCCAGCAGCGAGTGGGTCAGGCCGCGATGGCCGATCAGCATGGACAGCGGCCGGGATATCATCCACAGCCGGCGGCCGACCGCCGAACCGGGATGGTCGATATCGGGCAGCAGCGCCCCCAGCACCGCCATGCCCATGCCCGCCGCCGACAGTTCAGGCGCGGCGCCGCCCAGCTTGGTCACCACCACCCAGGCGGCTCCCCCCAGCGCCATATGCGAAGCCGCCATCATCCGTATTTCCCCCAAGACCAAAGCTCGGGTACAGTTGGCCTGGGAGGAGAGCCATGTCAATCGTCTGGGACGAGACGCTGGCGGTGGGCGATGCCGCCATCGATGCCGACCACCGCCGCATGATCGAGCTGATCGCGCTGCTGGAGGGGGCATCGGCCGACCCGCCGTCCGACGACCGGATCGCCCTGACCCTGGCGGAACTTTCGGCCCTGTGCCGCGAGCATTTCTCCCGCGAGGAGGCTTTCCAGCGGACCATCGGCTTTCCCGACCACGAGGACCATCGCCTGGGCCACGAGATGCTGCTGAAGCGTCTCGACGCGGTGATGGCTCATTATGCCGACGGCTGCGCCGAGGTCCGGGCGGGCATCGTCCGGACCCTGGGCGATTCCCTGGCCACCTGGCTGACCACCCACATCACCACCAGCGACATGGAATTCCAGCCCTACGTCCGGGGACGGTGATTCGGCCTATGCCGTCTCCTTGCCGGCGAAGCCGCACAGATCGCGGACCACGCAGGCCGGACAATCGGGTTTCCTGGCCTTGCAGACATAGCGGCCGTGCAGGATCAGCCAGTGGTGGGCGTGGTTCTTCCAGCGGGCCGGCGTCGCCGCCATCAGGCCGTCTTCCACCTCCAGCACCGTTCTTCCCGGCGCCATGCCGGTCCGGTTGGCCACGCGGAAGCAATGAGTGTCCACCGCGATGGTGGGCTCGCCGAAGGCGACGTTGAGGACCACGTTGGCGGTCTTGCGCCCGACGCCGGGCAGCGCCTCCAGCGCCGCACGGTCCCGGGGCACCTGGCCGCCGTGCTGGTCCAGCAGGATTTGCGACAGGGCGATGACGTTCCGGGCCTTGGTCCGGTAAAGCCCGATGGTCCGGATCGCCTCGGCCAGCCGGTCCTCGCCCAGCGCCACCATGGCGGCGGGAGTGCTGATTGCGGCGAACAGCGGCCCGGTCGCCTTGTTGACGCCGACATCGGTGGCCTGGGCCGACAGCACCACCGCCACCAGCAGGGTATAGGGGTCGGAATGGTCCAGTTCGCTCCTGGGCTCGGGATTGGCCGCCGCCAGCCGGGCGTAGAAGCGGTCGACCTGATCGGGAGTCATGCCCCCAGGACCTTCAGCGCCTCGCCATGGACCCGCGCGTCGCCGGCGGCGCAGACGCGGCCGTCGGATTGGATGGTGAGCGGCCGGCCGGACCATTCGGTCATGACGCCGCCGGCTCCCTCGATCACCGGAGCCAGGGCGCCGAAATCATAGGGCTTGAGCCCGGCCTCGACCACAAGATCCACATGGCCGGACGCCAGCATGGCATAGGCGTAGCAATCGGCGCCGTAGCGAGTGCGCTTGACCCTGGCGGCGACGCGGTCCCAACCCGGCCGGGTGTCGGGACCGAACAGTTCCGGAGCGGTGGTGAAGGCATAGGCGTGGGCGAGATCGGGGCAGGGCCGCACCCGCGCCGGAACGCCGTTCAAGGTGGTGGGGCGGCCGGCCACCCCCAGCCAGCGCTCATCCAGGACGGCCTGATCGATAACGCCCAGCACCGGCCGGCCATGGTGGAACAGCGAGATCAGGGTGCCGAAGCTCGGCATTCCGGTGATGAAGGCGGCGGTGCCGTCGATGGGGTCCAGCACCCAAACCCACTCGGCATCGCAATTGGCCCGACCGTGCTCCTCGCCGAAGATGCCGTGCCCCGGCTGCTCGGCGGCGATGATGGCGCGCATGGCGGCCTCGACCTCGCGGTCGGCGATGGTGACCGGACTGTTGTCGGCCTTGTCGTCGATGGAGAAGGCCGAACGGAAATAGCGGGCGATCACCGGCCGGGCGGCGTCGGCCAGGCGTCCGGCCAGGGTCACGAACTCGGAGGGGCATGCGGTCATGGCGGGCTATCCGGATAGCGTGGAGGCGGGGCGAGTGTGGCGCGAAAGCCGCCGCCTGACCAGCCCGGTTCGCAAGGATTCCGTCCCGCCGCGTCCGTTTCGCCACCGACCGGCCAAGGGGCTCAGTGCCCCCGGGCCTGCTCGGCGGCGTGGGCGGCGGCGGCGCGGACGTGGTATCCCGCCACCATCTTGCGGATCACCACGTAGAAGATCGGCGTGAAGACCAGCCCGAACAGGGTGACGCCCAGCATGCCGAAGAACACCGTGGTTCCAAGGCTCTGGCGCATCTCGGCGCCGGCGCCGGTGGCGATCACCAGCGGCAGCACGCCCAGCACGAAGGCAAGCGAGGTCATCAGGATGGGGCGCAGACGGGTGCGGCCGGCATGGACGGCGGCCTCGATGCGGTCCATGCCCTCGGCCTCGGCCTGGCGGGCGAATTCGACGATGAGAATGGCGTTCTTGGCCGCGAGGCCGATCAGGACGATGAAGCCGATCTGGGCCAGGATGTTGATGGGCATGCCGCGCACGATCAGCCCCGAGACGGCGGCCAGAAGGCACATGGGCACGATCAGCACCACGGCGGCAGGCAGCGACCAGCTTTCATACTGGGCCGCCAGCAGCAGGAAGACGAACAGCACCGAGGCGGCGAACACCCACAGGCCGTTGTCGCCGGCCAGCAATTCCTGCAACGCCAGTTCGGTCCATTCGAAGCCGAAGCCATCGGGCAGCCGCTCGTCCGCCAGTTGGCGCATCTGGGCCAGGGCATAGCCGCTGGCGTAGCCGGGCGCCGCCGCGCCCTGGATCTCGGCCGCCGGAAACAGGTTGTAGCGCGGCACCCGGTAGGGGCCGGTATCGGAGCGGAAGGTGGTGACCGCGCCCAGCGGCACCATCTGTCCCTTGTCGTTCCTGACCTTGATGGTGGAGATGTCGCCGATCTCGTCGCGGTAGGGCGCGTCTGCCTGGGCGGTGACGCGGAAGGTGCGGCCCAGGAAGTTGAACTCGTTGACGAAGGCCGATCCCAGATAGACCTGCAACGCCTCGGATATCCGCTCGGTCGGCACGCCCAGCATCTGCGCCCGCACCCGGTCGATATCGAGCTGGACATTGGGGGTGCGGGTGTTGAACAGGGTGAAGATGCCGGACAGGCCGGGGACCTGGGCCGCCGCCGCCGCCATGTCCTGGGCGGCATCCTCCAGCGCCTTCGGCCCGCGCCCGCCCTTGTCCTGCAACATCATCTTGAAGCCGCCGGCGGTGCCGATGCCGCGCACCGGCGGCGGAGCGATGGTGATGATGAAGGCGTCCTGGATGGCGCCCAGGCGCTTGCGCAATTCCGCGGTGATCGCGTCGGCCGACAGCCCCTGGGCATAGCGCTCCTCGAACGGCTTCAGCGGCGTGAAGATGGCGGCGGCGTTGGAGGCATTGGTGAAGGTGGCGCCGTCCAGGCCGGCGAAGGCGACGGTATGGCCGACTCCCGGCGTCGCCGCCATGATCCGGGCGGCACGTCCGACCACCTCGCGGGTACGCTCCAGCGACGAGCCCGGCGGCAATTGCACGACCGTGATCAGATAGCCCTGGTCCATGCCGGGGATGAAGCCCTTGGGGGTCTTGACGAATTCATAGCCGGCCAGCCCGATCAGCCCGGCATAGGCCGCCAGCATGATGAACGAGCGCCGCACCACCACGCGGGTCAGCCGGCCATAGCCGCCGGCCATGCGTTCGAAGCCCCGGTTGAACCCCCGGAAGAACAGGGTGAACGGCCGGGTCCAGGCCTTGCCCTCGTGATGGTCGTTGGGACCGTGGCCGCGGAACAGCAGAGCGCACAGCGCCGGCGACAGGGTCAGCGACACGATCAGCGAGATCACGGTGGAGGCGGCGATGGTGACGGCGAACTGGCGGAAGAACTGGCCGGAGATGCCGGGGATGAACGCCGCCGGGATGAACACCGCGCACAGCACCAGGGCGATGGAGATCAGGGCGCCGCCGACCTCGTCCATGGTCTGGTGGGCGGCGGAGCGGGAATTCATGCCGTCGCGCATGTTGCGCTCGACGTTCTCGACCACCACGATGGCGTCGTCCACCACGATGCCCACCGCCAGCACCAGCCCGAACAGCGACAGGTTGTTCAGCGAATAGCCCATGGCGCTCAGCACCGCGAAGGTGCCGATCAGCGAGACCGGAATGGCCGCCACCGGAATCAGCGACGCCCGCCACGTCTGAAGGAAGACGATCACCACCACCACCACCAGGATCACCGCCTCGAAGATGGTCTTGATGACCTCCTTCACCGACTGGGCGATGAACTGGGTGGGATTGTAGGCGATGGTGTAGGTGATGCCGGTGGGAAAGGTCTTGGACATCTCCTCGACCTTGGCGATGATGCGCTCGGCGGTGGCGAGGGCGTTGGAGCCGGGCCGCTGGAACAGCGCCACCGGCACGGCGTTGTCGCCGTTCAGGCTGCCGCTGACGCTATAATCCTGCGCCCCCAGCTCGATGCGGGCGATGTCCTTCAGGCGGACGATCCGCCCGGACGGATCGGTCTTGACGATGACGTTCTCGAACTGGGCGGGCTCGGTCAGGCGGCCCTGGGTCTGCACCGACAGCTGAAAGGCGCCCTGGCTGGGAATCGGCGGCTGGTTCAGCACGCCGGCGGCGATCTGGACGTTCTGGGCCTGAAGCGCCTTCACCACCTCGCCGGCGGTCAGGTTGCGGGCCGCCGCCTTGTCCGGATCGATCCAGACGCGCATGGCGTAGTCGCGGGCGCCGAAGACCCGGACGTCGCCGACGCCGTCCAGACGGGCCAGCACGTCCATCATTTGCAGCGTCGCGAAATTGGACATGTAGAGCTGATCGCGGGAACCGTCGGGCGAACTGAGGTGAACGACCATCAGCATGTCGGGAGAGTTCTTGGCGACGGTGACGCCGATGCGCTTGACGTCGTCGGGCAGCCGGGCGGTGGCGATGGCGACCCGGTTTTGCACCAGCACCTGGGCGGTGTCGAGATTGGTCCCCAGCGCGAAGGTCACCGTCATGCGGAGATTGCCGTCCCCGGTGGCCTGGCTGTTGATGTAGAGCATGTTCTCGACGCCGTTGATCTTCTCCTCCAGCGGCGCGGCGACGGTGTCGCTCACCACCTGGGCCGAGGCGCCGGGATAGGAGGCGCTGACCACGATGGTCGGCGGCGCGATCTCGGGATATTGCGCCACCGGCAGGCTGAAGAACGCGATGCCGCCGACGATGGTGATCAGCAGCGACACCACCGTGGCGAAGATCGGGCGATCGATGAAGAAGTGGGACAGGCGCATGGCTATTCGATCTTGCCGGGCTGGGGCGTGACCTTGGCGCCGGGGCGGGCGCGCATCAGGCCGTTGACGATGACCTGATCGTCGGCGGCAAGGCCGTCCCTGATCACCCTGAGGCCGTCCTGAAGTGGTCCCAGCCGGACCGGCTTGGGAACGACGGTGCCGTCCTTGACCGTCATCACCAGCTTGCGGGCCTGGTCGGTGACGATGGCGGTATCGGGAACCAGCAGGGATTCGTAGGGCTCGGAGGCGGCGAGACGAACGCGCCCGAACGAGCCGGCGGCGATGGCGTGGTCGTCGTTGGGCAGAACGGCGCGGATGCGAATGGTGCCGGTGCCGCGATCGAACTGGTTGTCGACGAAGTCGATGCGGCCCTCGCGGGGCCAGCCGACCTCGTTGACCAGGCCGATGCGGACCTGGGCCCCCGACAGGGCCGCGCCGGGCTTGCCCTGGCCCCGCCGGGCCTGGGTCAGGAAATCGGCCTCGGTCATGTCGAAGATGAAATGGATGGGGGCCTGCGACACGATGGTGGTCAACAGGGTCGGCGCGGCGATGCTGGGGCCGCCGCTGACCAGATTGCCGACGCTGACCTGGCGGGCGCCGATCCGCCCCGAAATGGGAGCGGTGACACGGGTGAACGAAAGGTTCAGCTCGGCCTCGCGCAGGGCGGCGCGGGCGGCCTCGACGGTGGCGCCCGCCCCCCTGGAGGCCTCGGTGCGCTGGTCCAGGGTGCTTTCGGCGACGAAATCCTTGCGGCGCAGTTCGCCGGCGCGGCTGAGCTGGCGCGAGGCGTATTCCTTGCTGCCCGCCGCCTGATCCAGCCGCGCCCTGGCCGACGCCACCGCGATCTCGTAGGGACGGGGGTCGATGACGAACAGCAGGTCGCCCTTGTCGACCATCTGGCCGTCGGTGAAGTGAATCTCGGTCAGATAGCCGGCGACCCTGGCCCGCACGTCGACGCTGTCGACCGCGACGAACTGGCCGGTATAGTCGGTCCATTCGGTGACGCTGCGCTTGGCCGGCTGCGCCACCGTCACCGGCGGCGCGGCGGTCTGGGCATCCGCCACGTCCCCCGCCGCCAGGATCAGGACCGCGGCCAGAAGAGCCGGCAGGAATGAAGGACCTCGGTTCGGCTTGCTCGACATTGTTCCGATCCGGCTGAAGTAAACTGAACTGGACAGTTTTGTTCTACAGAGCCGGGGCCGTCCCGGTCAATCGCCATCAACGGGTCAGGGCCGGACGGAAACGCCCATGGCGGCCGGAAAATCATCGGTCCGCACGAAGCCGGATTCGAAACCGACGATGCACAGGGTCACGATGTCGACCGAGCCGGAATAGCGGCAAGACACCTTGCCCTCGGTTCCGGCCTCGATCTTGGGCGTGATCGCGGGACAGGACAAGGTGGCGGGATAGTCGGTCAGCGGCCGGACGCAGGGGTCGCCCTCCTCCTCCGACAGGCCGAGGACGACACGGGTCACCGGAAAGCCGTTGTGGTTACGCAAATGGACGGTCAGGGTGGAAAAACCGCTGACCGACCCCGAAAGCTTGGCCAGGCGGCTGGTGGCCAGGCGGTGAAGGCGCTGGACCCGACGCAATCCGTCGGCGCGGGCGTCGCTCAATCCGCGCGAGAACCGGCCGCCGGCGCGGGGATCGCTGGAATGGACCATGAAGCCGTGGCTGGCGTCGCGGTCGGCCACCCAGGCGACGAAGGGATTGTAGCCGGGATCCTGCTCCGCCGCCGCCGCATAGGGCAGCCGCAGGACGAAGCGGTTGTGGCAGGCGAGGCGGATGGACTGTTCCCGCGAGTCCGACACCTCGCCCCGCATTTGCTCGGCGACGCATTCGTCATAGGTGGACGGGCCGTCGATACGGTCCAGCATCTGGGCCCGGACCGGGAAACCGAACAACAGGGCGGCGGCGAGACCGGCCGCCAGGGCGAATGTCGATGGCGTCATCGGGCGTCAGTCCTCCGCTTGCGGGCGCGGGCAGAATCGCACGCCCGCCGGTGGCGGGGAAGTCCCCGTTTCACTCGGTCACGCCGCCTTGCCGTCGTCGCGCAGCCAGATGTAGAGCGCCGGAATCACCAGCAGGGTCAGCAAGGTGGACGACATCAGGCCGAACACCAGACTGAGCGCCAATCCCTGGAAGATGGGATCGGTCAGGATGAAGGCGGCGCCGATCATGGCGGCGGCGGCGGTCAGCACGATGGGCTTGACCCGGGTCGCCCCCGAATCCAGCAAGGCCCGGCGCAAGGACGCGCCCTCGGCCTGACGGTGGCGGATGAAGTCCACCAGCAAGATGGAATTGCGCACGATGATGCCGGCCAGGGCGATGAAGCCGATCATCGAGGTGGCGGTGAAGGGGGCTCCGAACAGCAGGTGGCCGACGACGATGCCGATCAGGGTCAGCGGCACCGGCACCAGGATCACCAGCGGCAGCCGGAACGAGCCGAACTGCGCCACCACCAGCAGATAGATGCCGAGGATGGCGACGCCGAACGCGGCGCCCATGTCGCGGAAGGTGACGTAGGTGATTTCCCACTCGCCGTCCCACAGCAGGGTCGGGCTGGATTCGTCCCGGGGCTGGCCGTGATAGGCGATCCGGATGTCCTCGAGGCGGTCGTTGACCGCGAACATGCCGTAGATGGGCGCCTCGAAGCGGCCGGCCAGCTCGGCGGTGATCATCTCGGCGAAACGGCCGTCGCGGCGGAACAGCGGGGCCGAGGCGGGCTCGTACGACACCTTGACCACGTCGCCCAGTTCGACCACGCCGGCCCTGGACGGAACCGGCGTGTTGGCCAGCAACTCGCCGGGATGCATGTCGGATTTGGGCAGGCCGATGACGATGGCCAGGGGGGTGGCTCCACCGCCGCGATGGGAATAGCCGACCTTCACGCCGCCCATCAGGGCGGTGATGGTGTCGTAGACCGCCTGTTGCTCGACGCCGTGGAATTCCAGCTTCTCCTGGTCGATGGAGATTCTGAGCCGCATTTGCGGCGCCGCCAGCGAATCGTCGACGTCGACGATGAAGTCCACCGCCTGGAACGCTTCCCTGACCTTGGCGGCGGCCTCGCGGCGGCTGGCGTGGTCGGGACCGTAGATCTCGGCCAGCAAGGTCGACAGCACCGGCGGGCCGGGCGGCACCTCCACCACCTTGACGGCGGTCCCCTCGGGCATCGGCAATCCGTTCAGCCGCTGGCGGACATCGAGCGCGATGGCGTGGCTGGCGCGTTCGCGGTCGTGGCGCGACAGCAGGTTGATCTGGAGATCGCCCAGTTCCGGCGACTGACGCAGATAGGAGTGGCGCACCAGACCGTTGAAATTGAACGGCGCGCCGGTACCGGCATAGGCCTGGATCGAGGACAGCTCGGCCAGATCCTTCAACCGCGCCGCCGCGTCCATCAGCACCCGCTCGGTATCTTCCAGCGCAGCCCCCTCGGGCAGGTCGATCACCACCTGAAGCTCGGACTTGTTGTCGAACGGCAGCAGCTTGACCGTCACCAGCTTCAGCGGAAAGAACGCCATGGCGGCGAGGGTGGCCAGGGTCACCCCCAGCAGCAGGCGCTTGGACTTGCCGCGGCCTTCCAGCAGGGGCGTGGCGATGCGCAGATACAGATCGCTCAGCTTCGAGGATTCGGAATGGGCGTGGGCGGCGGTGGCGGCGGCGTTGCGGCCGGCCACCTTGACCAGCAGCCACGGCGTGATCGCCACCGCCACGAAGAACGAGAACACCATGGCCGACGAGGCGTTGGCGGGAATGGGGCTCATGTACGGCCCCATCAGGCCGGAGACGAACATCATGGGCAGCAGCGCCACCACGATGGTCAGGGTGGCGACGATGGTGGGATTGCCGACCTCGGCCACGGCGCGGATGGCGGTGTCGGTGGTGTCGGTGCCCTTGTCCAGCCGCCAGCGCCGGACGATGTTCTCGACCACCACGATGGCGTCGTCCACCAGGATGCCGATGGAGAAGATCAGGGCGAACAGGCTGACCCGGTTGATGGTGTAGCCCATGACGTGCGAGGCGAACAGGGTCAGCAAGATGGTGGTGGGCACCACCAGCGCCACCACCACGCCCTCCCGCCAGCCCAGCGCCCAGGTGATCAGGGCGACGATAGACAAGGTGGCGAGGCCGAGATGGAACAGCAGCTCGTCGGCCTTGTCGGACGCGGTCTCGCCGTAATTGCGGGTGACGCTGATCTCCACGTCGGCGGGCAGCAGCCGCGCCTTGATGGACTCGAGGCGTTCCAGCAGGTCGGCGGCCACCACCACCGCGTTGGCGCCGGCCCGCTTGGCCAGGGCCAGGCTGACGGCGGGAACGCGGACCAACTGGCCGTCGGCGCCCCTGGCCATATGCCATGCGCGATGCTCGGCGGTGTCGCCCCCCACCACCACGCGCGCCACGTCCTTGACATAGACCGGGCGGCCGTCGCGGGCGGTCAGCAGCAGGTTGCCGATATCGGGGATGCCGGTCAGGGTCTGGCCGCCCACCACCGGCAGGGTCTTGCCGGCCTCGCGGACCGCGCCGACCATGAACGAGCGGTTGGCGTTGGCGACCTTGTCCACCAGCTGGTTGAGGGTGACGGCGTACAGCGCCAGCTTCTCGGCATCGGGCTCGACCCGGATCTGGTCGCGCCGGGCGCCGGACAGATAGGTCAGGCCGACGTCGTCGACCTTGATCAGTTCGTGACGCAGTTGCTCGGCCAGTTCGGCCAGGGCGGTTCCGCTCCAGCGCTCGGCCGCCTCGGGCTTGGGCGCCAGCGTCAGCACCACGATGGCGACGTCGTTGATGCCGCGCCCGACGATCAGCGGTTCGGGAATCCCCACAGGAATCTCGTTCATGTGGGCGCGCACCTGCTCGTGCACCCTCAGGATGGCGATATCCTCCTGGGTGCCGACCTTGAAGCGGGCGGTGACCACCAGCCGGTCGTCGCCGGTCTGGGAATAGACATGCTCGACGGCGTCGATGCCCTTGACGATCACTTCCAGCGGCTTGGTGACCAGTTCGACCGCATCGGCGGCCTTCAGCCCATTGGCGGCGACCATGATGTCGACCATGGGGACGCTGATCTGCGGCTCCTCCTCGCGCGGGAGCGCCATCAGGGCGATCAGTCCCAGCGCCAGCGAGGCCAGCAGCAGCAAGGGCGTCAGCGGCGAGGCGATGAAGGCCTTGGCGATATGGCCCGAGAGACCCAGCTTCATGTCGCTCACCACGTCACCACGTCGCCGTCGCGCAAGCCGGACAGTATCTCGACGCCGTCCGCCGTGATCTGGCCGGTCTGCACCACCACCTCGCCTCCTGACTTGAGGCGGACCACGTCGAGGCCGAGGCGGCGGCTGATGGCGTCCCTGGGCAGGACGAAGGCGTCGCGGCTGCCGGTGCTGACATGGACCGGAATACGCTCGCCGACGAAGAAGTCGCCAAGGCCGTCCACCGTCACGTCGGCGGTGACGCGGCCGTTCTCGATGCGGGGATAGACCTTGCGCACCACTCCGGTGCGCGGCGGCTGGTCCGCCATCCCGAGGGCGCGGGGACCGACCAGGACGGTGTCGCCCACCTTGATGAAGCGGGCGTGGCGTTCGGGCAGGGCGAGGCGCAGCGCGTAATTCTCCACCGCGATGGTGGCGACGACGTCGCCGGGCAGCACCACCGAGCCCTCGGTGACGTGAACCTTGAGGACGCGGCCGTTGGCCGGAGCCAGCACGGCGCCCTCGCCGCTGCGCTCGGTCAGGACGGTGCGTTCCGAGCGGGCGGCGGCGATGGCGCGTTCCGCCACTTCCAGCCGGGTCCGGGCGGCATCGAGCCGCATCTTGGTGCCGGCGCCCTTCTCGAACAGCTCGGCCGAGCGCTGGAACTCGGTCCGCGCCAGATCGCGCTCGGCCTCCAGCGACTTGATGCGGGCCTCGGCCCCGCCGATCTGCGGCGCCAGCTTGGTGTCGGCGACGGTGGCCAGGCGCTGGCCGGCCTCGACCCGCTGGCCCTCGTCGGTGGCGAGATCGGTGACGGTGCCGCCCAGGCGGGCGCGGGCGGCGGCCTCGTGCTCGCTCTCCACGGTGGCGGCCACCGCCTTCAGATCGTCGACGCGGCGCAGCCTGACCTCGACCTCCCCGGCCAGGGAGGGAGAGGCGAGCGCCAGGATCACAAGGGCGGGCAGCAGTCTCATGGAACGACCTTCACTGAGGATTGGGCTTGACTAATATATTAGCATTAGCTAATTTTACAACAGTTCAATTCGCAGACACTGGAGTCTCCCCCATGACCATCGACCGCGCCGTCATGACCTTCGCCGGCCTCATGATACTCCTCAGCCTCGCCCTGTCCCAGGTTCATAGTGCCAATTGGCTGTGGTTCACCGCTTTTGTCGGCGCCAACATGCTGCAAGCCTCGTTCACCGGCTTCTGCCCGCTGGTGATGATGCTCAAGCGCCTCGGCATGAAGCCCGGCTGCGCCTTCGCCTGATCCGGCCGGACCTTTGCCGGAATCGCGGCCGCCCCCCGGAATCGCGATCGGCGAAGGTCCACCCCGGTCATTAAGCCTGCGCGTATATGAGTCTTGCTAAATGTATCGGACCTGAAATACACTATGCGAAACGTTATTTGCGCAGGCAGATGGCGATCCCGAATCGGCCACGAAGAGCCGGTGGGGATGGGAGGAGGCGAATGGGGGGTCTCTCCTGGTCGGAGAGATTGCGGCGAACGCCGCGGCATCCATTTGCAGGGTTGACGATCTTGAATGTCTCCGCTCCCCTTGGGGCGCGGCGGCGTGACGCCTGATCCGCGAATGGAGGGGACGTGTCGGACATAGCTGCAACCACAATAGTCGGCGCGGGCGCCTTCGTGGTCGGGTCGGTGTTTGGCTGGACGGCGCAGAAAACCAATTTCTGCACCATGGGCGCCATTTCCGACATCGTATTCATGGGCGACTGGCGCCGGTTCCGGGCCTGGATGCTGGCGGTGGCGGTGGCGATCATCGGCACCCAGACGCTTCAGCTGACCGGGCTGGTCAATATCGGAAAATCCATCTACCTCACCCCCAACCTGGGCTGGGCCGGCGCCATCCTGGGCGGCGCCATGTTCGGCTTCGGCATGACCATGGCCGGGGGCTGCGGCAACAAGACCCTGGTGCGCATCGGCGGCGGCAACCTCAAATCGGTCATCGTCTTCCTGGTGCTGGGCTTCTTCTCCTACATGACGCTGCGCGGCCTGATCGCGCTGGGCCGCATCCAGATGGAGGCGCTCAACCTCAATCTCGCCTCGCTGGGCCTCGCCAGCCAGGGCATGCCCGACATCCTGGCCAAGATCACCGGACTTCCGGCCGCCACCGCGCGGATGCTGCTGACCGCGCTGGTCGGCGGCGGCCTCGCCCTGTGGTGCTTCAAGGACGCCGAGTTCCGGGGATCGGGCCACGACGTGATCGGCGGCCTGGTCATCGGCCTACTGATCGTCGGCGGCTGGGCGGTCAGCGGCATCCTGGGGGCCGACGAATTCGAACCCTTGCCGGTGACCTCGTTCACCTTCGTCGCCCCCATCGGCGGCGCCATGCAATATCTGATGAGCTTCACCGGCGCCACCATCGATTTCGGCATCGCGGCGGTGGGCGGCGTCATCTTCGGCTCGTTCCTGGCGGCCAGGACCGGCGGCAGCTTCCAACTGGAAAGCTTCACCGGCACCGACGACCTGCTGCGCCACCTGCTGGGCGCCGCTCTGATGGGCACCGGCGGCGTGCTGGCGCTGGGCTGCACCGTCGGCCAGGGCATCACCGGCATGTCGACCCTGGCCCTGTCGGCACCGATCGCCCTGGGCTCCATCGTGTTCGGCGGCGTGCTGGGGATGAAATACCTGGAGGAGGGAACGCTGCCGGGCGCCCTCAAGGCCGTTTTCGGGCGGGCCTGAACCAAGGCCCGCCCCATCGTCTTGCTCTTGGGCAAAGAACAGGAAAGAGGATCATGCCGCAATCCCGTAACCAAGCCTTCACCATGAACCGCCGCCGGGCGGTGGGCGTTCTCGGCGCCGCCGCCGGCATCACCTGCGCCGGCTTGCTGCCCGGCCGGGCCGCAGCCACGCCGGCCGAGGCCGACGCCCTGATGAAGACCCTGACCGGTGCCGCCGCGCCAAGCGAGGGCAAGGTGAAGCTGCACCTGCCCCAGATCGCCGAGAACGGCGCCACCGTGCTGATGAAGGTCACCGTGGACAGCCCCATGACCGCGAACGATTACGTCAAGGTGGTGCATGTGGTCGCCGAGGGCAATCCGCTGCCCGCCGTCGCCTCGTTCCACTTCACCCCCAAAAGCGGCAAGGCCGAGGTGTCGACCCGCATCCGCCTGGGCAAGACCCAGAACGTGCACGCCGTGGCGATCATGAGCAACGGAACCGTCTGGCACACCAAGGAAGAGGTCAAGGTCACGGCCGGCGGCTGCTGACCCAGATACGAGGAAGCGAAGACCATGGCGACTGCCAACGCGAAGATCAGGGTGCCGGAAAAGGCCAAGAAGGGCGAGATCGTCGAGATCAAGACCGCGATCACCCACGACATGGAATCGGGCCAGCGCAAGGACAGCTCGGACAAGCCGATTCCGCGCAGGATCATCAATAAGTTCCTGTGCACATACAACGGCGCCGAGGTATTCCGCATGGACATGCAGCCCGCCGTTTCCGCCAACCCGTTCATTTCGTTCTTCGTACTTGCCACGGAAACCGGCAAGATCGAGATGACCTGGTTCGACGACAATGGAGAGACCTATACCTCGGCCGCGCAGATCACGGTCGAGTGATCATTCACTGTCATAAAAAACAACCAACGTTTCCTGGGGAGGAGAACAGATGAAGAGATCCCTTGCAGCGATCCCGGCGATCCTGGGCCTCGCGATTCTCGCCGCCCCCGCCGAGGCGGGACCGATCAACGTCATGGCCGACGCCTGCTCCGGCTGCCACGGCACCGACGGCCAGAGCGTCGGCGCCATGCCCGGCTTCGACGCCAAGGCGGCCGACGCCAAATCCGCCGCGGAACTGAAGAAACTGCTGCGCGACTACCGCAGCGGCGCCCGCGAGGCAACCGTGATGGGGCGCATCGCCAAGGGCTATACCGAAGCCCAGCTCGACGCCATCGTCGACCACTTCAAGAAGTGAGGGCCCGGCCATGATCAATATTTCCCGCAGGACCTTCACCGGCTTCGTCGGCGCGGCCGGCGCCCTGTCCGCTCTCGGCCTGTCCGGCTGCGGCGGCGGTCCCCGCATCGTGGTGGTGGGGGGCGGCTTCGGCGGCGCCACGGCCGCCAAGTACGTCAAGCGCTACCTGCCGTCGGCCAACGTCGTCCTGATCGACGCCGACAAGAGCCACTTCACCTGCCCGTTCTCCAACACCGTCATCGCCGGCATGAACGACATGGCCTTCATCGAACGCAAGTTCGACGCCCTGGCCAACAAGCACGGCATCACCGTCGTCACCGATCTGGTGGTCGGCATCGATCCGGTGTCCAAGGCGGTCAAGACCAAGGGCGGCAACACCTTCAACTACGACAAGCTGGTGGTTTCGCCCGGCATCGACCTGAAGTGGGGCGCCCTGGCGGGCTATGACCAGGCCGCCGCCGAGATCATGCCGCACGCCTGGAAGGCCGGCCCGCAGACCATGCTGCTCAGAAAGCAGATCGAGGCCATGCCCAACGGCGGCGTCGTCGCCATCAGCGCCCCCGGCAATCCGTTCCGCTGCCCGCCCGGCCCGTACGAGCGCGCCAGCCTGATCGCCAATTACCTGAAGCGCAACAAGCCCAAGTCCAAGATCCTCATCCTGGATTCCAAGGACGCCTTCGCCAAGGACAAGCTGTTCAAGGAAGGCTGGGAAAAGATGTACGACGACATCATCGAATGGGTGCCCGCCGCCAAGAACGGCAAGGTCACCAGGGTCGACGCCAAGGCCGGCGTGCTGGAGACCGATTTCGAGAAGATCAAGCCGGCGGTCGCCAACGTCATTCCGCCGCAATCGGCCGGAGCCATCGCCATATCGACCGGCCTGACCGACAAGAGCGGCTTCTGCCCCGTCAATCCGAACACCTTCGAATCCACCCTGGTGAAGGACGTGTTCGTCATCGGCGATTCCTGCATCGCCGGCGATATGCCCAAGTCGGGCTATTCCGCCAGCAGCCAGGCCAAGGTGGCGGCCGGGGCCATCGCCGCCATGGTGATGGGCGACAAGCCCGCCCCCATGTCGGCCATCAACACCTGCTACTCGCTGCTCGCCCCGGATTACGGCATCTCGGTCGCCGGCGTCTATTCGGTGCAGGACGGCAAGATCGCCGCCATCAAGGGATCGGGCGGCGTCAGCCCGATGGGGGCGCCCTATCAGTTCCGCAAGAAGGAAGCCGATTTCGCCGGCGGTTGGTATGCCAGCATCAGCCAGGACAGCTGGGGCTGACGCCAAGAAACTGACGGAACATTACATTCCCCACCACGCCTTTATTTAGGCGTGGTGGGTTTCGTCATGGCGTGCCATTGCTATTATACTTTCACCTTACGTAAAACCTCAAAAGCTGCCCTTGCAATGTATTTGCTGGTTTGTTTATATAAGATTTGTGTCGATTGAGGCGCGGCCAACGCGCCCGGAAGACGACCAAGCCGGAGGGAGGACCACCCATATGATCGCGCGCAGTCTCTTTGCCCTTGCCATCGCCGTGACCGTCCTGACGGGCGGCGCTTTCACCGCGGCCGCGGCCGAACAGGAATCGGCCATCGCCCGCGGCGGCCGCCTCTACGACAACTGGTACAAGGAAAAGAAGATGGATCGGCCCGACAAGGCCCATCCGGCTTATCCGGCGACCGGCAAATATCCCAAGCAGTCCTGGCGCTGCAAGGAATGCCACGGCTGGGATTATCGCGGCAAGGACGGCATCACCGCCAACAACGACCACAATGTCGGCATCAAGGGCATCAACGCCGCCGCCGGCAAGGACCCGGCCGCCATCGCCGCCCTGCTGCGCGACAAGACCCATGCCTACGCCCCCGAACAGCTGAACGACAAGGATGTCCAGGATCTGGCCCTGTTCGTCTCCAAGGGACAGGTGGATACCTCGAAATTCATCGATTCCGCCTCGGGAAAGCCCAAGGGCAACGCCGCCAAGGGCGAGGTCTACTACAACACGCTGTGCGCCGGCTGCCACGGCATGGACGGCAAGAAGGTCAGCACCGGCATTCCGCTGGGCCAGGCCGCCGAGAACCCCTGGGACATGCTGCACAAGTCGCTGAACGGCCTGCCGGCCGAGGCGATGCCTGCCCTGCGCTCGCTTGACCCGTCGGTGGCCTCGGATACCGTCGCCTATACCCAGTCGCTGCCGAAATGACCAGCGGGGCCGGAAACGGCGGCCGCAAGTGGCGAACGATGGGGCTGGCGGCGATTGCCGTCGTCGCCGGCATGGCGCTGATGCTGGGCATGATCGGGGCGATGGAGTGGACGAACCGTACCGAGTTCTGCGTCTCGTGCCATTCCATGCAGACCAATTACGATGAACTGAAGAAATCGGTTCATTACACCAACCGGTCCGGCGCGCACGCCCAATGCGCCGATTGCCACGTCCCCAAGGAATGGGGGGCCAAGGTGATCCGCAAGGTGCTGGCGGTCAACGACGTCGTCGCCGAGATCAAGGGGACGCTGGACACGCCGGAAAAGTACGAGGCCAAGCGCGGCGAACTGGCGGAAAGGGTATGGAAATACATGGCGGCCAGCGGTTCGCGCGAATGCATGACCTGCCATTCCTACGAGTCCATGGGGGGGCCGAAGCAGAGCACGGCCGCTCGCCAGAAGCATAAGGACGCCGCCCAGGAAGGCCGGACCTGCATCGCCTGCCACAAGGGCGTGGCCCATAAGATGCCGCCCCGCGAGGAGTGACCCGCCACCGGCTCGGGTGGAACGACGCGACAGTGAACCCGCCCTTCCCGCCACCGCGCGGGAAGGGCTTTTCATTGCTGAGTGGAACCGCCTCGATGCAGACACCAAAGGAAATCGTGATGGCGAACCTGTGGACGACACTCTCCTGCACGTCCCGTTTATCTCTTTCCGCATTCGTCGGGGCGGCTCTGCTGGCGATAACCGGGCCTACGGCTGCGGCGGACGACCTGCACGTCCTGTGGAACCGGCAATGCGGCGGATGCCACGATCACGCCGGGGATTTCGCCCGCGACTCGCTGCGGGTGATCGACGGACAACTCGTCGGCAAGAGGCTGGGCGACACCGTCAACACCTATCTGGAAAAGCACAACGGCGGCTATTCCCCAGAGATCATTGCCGCCATGGCCGACATGCTGAAGGCGCAGGCGGGGACGCCGGATCTGTTCCGAACCATGTGCAATGAGTGCCATGGCCTTGCCACCCAATTTGTCCGTGAGCAGATCGTCAGCCGTGACGGTCGGCTCTATGGGCGCTATTCCGGCCACGATGTCGGCGTTACCCTACGTCGCCACGGCGGTCTGGATGACGAACAGGCGGCATTGATGTTGCAGGTGCTCGCCAGGATCGAGCGCGAGGTCCACCGCCCGTGACCAGGACGCCGTTACGGCAAGAGGCATTGGGAAGTTACTTCAGAACAATTCCGTTTCCCGTTTTTGCCACCCCGTCTATACTCCCGCCGATTTGTGCTGCGATGCAGCACCAACAAGCGCCATGGAGATGCAGTAATGAACGGCGAATCCCTGAACGGAATGTATTTCGAGGAACTGTCGGTCGGTCAGTCGGCCATCTTCGCCAAGACCGTGACCGAAGCCGACATCGTCGCCTTCGCCGGGGTGTCGGGCGACTTCAACCCGGTGCACATCAACGAGGAATTCGCCAGCCAGACCATGTTCAAGGGTCGCATCGCCCACGGCATGCTGTCGGCGGCCTTCGTCTCCACCGTGTTCGGCACCAAGCTGCCCGGACCGGGCTGCATCTACGTGTCGCAGCTGCTGAAGTTCAAGGCGCCGGTGCGTATCGGCGACACCGTCACCGCCCGGGTCGAGGTCACCGGCCTGACCCCGGAAAAGAAATTCGCCACCTTCAAGACCACCTGCTCGGTGGCCGGCAAGATCGTCATGGACGGCGAGGCCACCCTGATGGTTCCGTCCAAGGGCTGACAGCCGCAAACGAGGGGGGCCGCCATTCCTAACGGCCCCCCACTCCCGTCTCCCCTTTTCAGCCATGTGCGCCGCGCATGGCCGATCTACCCGCCCTTTCGCATGTGCGAGAGGCGATGTACATCTCCGGCACGCGCAGTCACCGCGACACCCGAACCGGCATCGCCGTCCGGGGCCAAGGAGAGCAGAATGTACTTTTCCACCATGGATATCGTGTTGGCGGCCATCGCCCTGCTTGCCGTCGTCGGCGCGGCGATCTCCATCAGCGCATGGCGCCACGCCGTCCGCCTCGACCGCGAGGCCGCCGACCTTCCCGACGACGGCGTTTCCTCGACCGTCTGACGCCCCCTCCGGTTCCGGAATCCCGGCGTCAGTCCATCAGCGACGACAGATAGGCCCACAGATTGGTCCAGTCGGCGGCGGAACGGGCCTTGAGGATGTCCATGTCCTCGTGCTTGCGTTTGCCGTTCAGGAAGGTTTCCACCTGCACCTTGAGGTAATGGATGTGCTGGCCGGCCAGCGGCGGCTTCTTGACGCGGCCCTCGCCCTTGCGGCCGTGGCAGGCGGCGCAGTCGGCGTCATAGAAGGCCTTGCCGGCGGCGACGTCGCCCGGCTCGCGCGGGATTTGCAGCACCTTCTTCATGATTTGCAGGCGGGCATAGCCGTCGGCCGGCATGTCGGCCGGCGGCTTGGTGTCCAGCTTGATCTCGGAGAGGTAGCGGGTGACGTCGAGGACGTCGGCCTCGGACAGTTCGCGATCCACCGCGAAGGGAATCATGGGGATGTTCTCGCGCTCGCGGGTCTTGAACTTGCGCATCTGGTCGGCCAGGTAATCGGCATTGATCCCGGCCAGGCGCGGATACTGCCCGCCGCCGCCGCCATTGCCCAGTTCGCCATGGCAGCCGCCGCAGATGCGCATCACGTCCTTGGCGTTGTCGGGATCGTAGACGTAGGGCTGTCCCTTGATCATGATGGGAGCCTGCTGGGCCCCGGCATCGGTCCCGGCCAGGAAAACGCCCCCCCAAACGGTGGCGGCGGCCATCGCCAGACGCAGTCCAATCCTCATCTCGGGTCCCTCCAGGTCAGGATGATGCCGTCGGTATCAACGCCACCGGCAAATTGCATTGAGCAAAGTCAAGTGACGCCCGGCATGGATGGACGGGCGGGCGGGCCTCGGCTATACAGACCCCCATGCTGGGACGCCTTATCCGGATCATCGCCGTCAACATCGCCATACTGGTCTTCGGGCTGCTGGCGATCGAGGCGCTGTTCGGAACCTGGTTCAGCAACGATCCGCTCGACCGTCTCAACATCGCCCGTTCCAGCGCCGCCCAGGTGGACGCCACCGGCCTTTATCCCGATGGCCGCGAATTCACCTATCGCCGCGATTCCTGGGGATTTCGCGGCAACGGCATCGACCCGGCCGCCATCGACATCCTGACGGTGGGCGGCAGCACCACCAACCAGCTCTACCTGCCCGACGAACTGACCTGGCAGGCGGTGGCCGCCGCCCGGCTGGCCGAACGGGGCAAGCCGGTCGGCATCGCCAATTCCGGCATCGACGGCCAGAGCACCGTCGGGCATCTGTTCAATTTCGAGACGTGGTATCCGGCGATTCCCGGCCTGAAGCCCCGCATCGTGCTGGCCTATGTCGGCATCAACGACGCCATGATCGGGGTCAACAGCACCGACACCCTGGCTTTTTCCAGTATCTTCAAATGGTTCCGCCACAACTCGGCGCTGTTCCGCCTGGGCCGCACCGTTACCGGGATGCTGGAGGCCCGGCGGACCAACCTGACCCACAGCGCGCTGGACTTCGCCCGCGCCCAATGGACCGACACCCCGAACACCGCCACCAACCGCGAGGCCCGGCCGGTCGCCGACCCCGCCGCCTATGCCGAGCGGCTGCGCCGGATGGCCGGACGGATCGGAGCCATGGGAGCCAAGGCGGTGTTCGTCACCCAGACCCGCGGCGATTACAAGGTGGTGGACGGCAAGGTGTGGGGGCTGATCCGCGACGACGAGTTGAACGGCGTCGACAACTGGCGCCTGCTGGACGAGTTCAACCGGGTCACCCTGGCGGTGTGCGCCGAGGGCCACGCGGTCTGCCTCGACCTCGCCGCCGAGCTCGCCTTCGCCGACGGCGATTTCTACGACCACGTCCACAATACCCCGGCCGGCGCCGCCAGGATCGGAGCTTGGCTGGCGGCGCGGCTGGAACCGCTACTCTGACGCGGCCTTCAGCTTGACCAGATCGCCGATGGACACCATGCCGACGACTACCCCGTCCCTGACCACCGGAATATGGCGGCAGCGGGTCTCGGTCATCACCGTCAGCAGGTAATCGACCTCGTCCTCCATGCGGCAGGTGATGACGTCGCGGGTCATGACCTCGGCAACCGACATGTCGATGGAATCCCAGCCGTGGCGGGCGACGGCGCGGGCGAGGTCCCGTTCCGACAGAATGCCGATCACGCCGCCGGTGGGATCGGTGCAGACCAGCGCCCCGATATTATTGTCCTGCAACAGCACCGCCGCCTCGTGCAGCGAATGTCCCGGGCTGACGCAATGAACGACATCGCCCTTTCCGGCAAGAACCTCTTCGACGCGCATGGACGCTTCCTCAGGCTATGGGGAACACTCACCCGATCGAAAGTATGAGGCAAAACCCGGCTCCGGGCAAATCCGGCATGGACGGCGGGAATATGGCGGGCGAACCCGCCGACGCCCCACCCCGGTCTTGCGCTCTGTGCGGTAATCGAATACCCCTTGGGCCCTGGTTTTCGCTTAGGTCCCGTCCGACATGCGCCTGATCCGGCATTGTGGCGAGTTCAACCCCGAACACCGCGGTTGCGTGGTGGCGTTGGGCAATTTCGACGGCGTTCATCTCGGCCATCAGGCGGTGATCCTGACGGCCAGACGCATCGCCCGGGATATGGGCGTGCCCCACGCGGTGATGACCTTCGAACCGCATCCCCGCACCCTGTTCCACCCCGACCAGCCCCCCTTCCGCCTAACTCCGTTCCGGGTCAAGGCCCGCCTGATCGAGGCGCTGGGTATCGACCTGCTGCTGCAACAGCATTTCGATCTGGCCTTCGCCGGCATCACCGCCTCCCAGTTCATCGACGAACAGCTGGTCCAGTGCCTGGGAGCCCGCCATGTGGTGGTCGGCTACGACTACGTGTTCGGCAAGGGCCGCCAGGGCACCGGCGCCTTCCTCCAGAAGACCGGCGAGGAGCGGGGCTTCGGCGTCACCGTGGTGCCGCCGGAAACGGCGCCGTCCGGCGTGATCTATTCCTCGACCCAGGTGCGGGAATGCCTGCTGAACGCCCGGCCCGACGATGCCGCCCGGCTGCTGGGTCATTACTGGGAGATCGAGGGACGGGTCGAGCACGGCGACGCCAGGGGCCGCATCCTGGGCTTTCCCACCGCCAACCTGCGCCTGGGCGAGTACCAGCATCCCGCCGCCGGCGTCTATGCGGTCCGCGCCGGCATCGACAAGGGCGGCGCCACCGTCTGGCATGACGGCGTCGCCAATTTCGGCCGCCGCCCCACCTTCGACAAGACCGACGAATTGCTGGAAGTCCACCTGCTGGACTTCGACGAAGACCTCTACGGCCGCCACCTGCGGGTGGCGCTGATCGAGCACATCCGGCCCGAACGCAAGTTCTCCGGCCTCGACGAACTGAAGGCGCAAATCGCCGCCGATGTCGAGACCGGGCGGACCCTGCTGGCCGGACGCCGTTTCACCGCGAATGCCGGCCCGATGGTGCCGGTCTCGCCCAACGCCTGAGAATGCCATGAGCGCCGACGTCAAAAGCACAGTCTTCCTGCCCAGGACCGATTTCCCCATGAAGGCCGGCCTGCCCGACCTCGAACCCCGGCTGCTGGAGCGCTGGGCCAGGATCGGCCTGTTCGGCCGGCTGCGCGCCGCGTCGAAGGGACGCGACAAGTTCATCCTTCACGACGGCCCACCCTATGCCAACGGCAACCTGCACATCGGCCACGCGCTGAACAAGATCCTGAAGGACGTCATCACCCGCGGCCAGCAGATGCTGGGCAAGGATTCCGACTACGTGCCGGGCTGGGACTGCCACGGCTTGCCCATCGAATGGAAGATCGAGGAGAAATACCGCGAGGCCGGCAAGGACAAGGACGAGGTCGACATCGTCGATTTCCGCGAGGAATGCCGCCAGTTCGCCGCCAAGTGGATCGCCATCCAGAAGGAGGAGTTCCAGCGCCTGGGCATCACCGGCGATTGGGACCATCCCTACACCACCATGACCAACCACGCCGAATCGGTGATCGTCGGCGAACTGGGCAAGTTCCTGATGGACGGCTCGCTCTACAAGGGCGCCAAGCCGGTGCTGTGGTCGGTGGTGGAAAAGACCGCCCTGGCCGAGGCCGAGGTGGAATACCACGACCACACCAGCGTCACCATCTGGGTTGGCTTTCCTGTCGTGAAGGCAAGCCATCCGGCCCTTGAAGGGGCCAAGGTGGTGATCTGGACCACCACGCCGTGGACCATGCCGGGCAACCGCGCAATCGCCTATGGGCCTGAGTTCGACTACGTGGTGGTCGAGGTGGAAAGCGCCGAGGCCGGCAGCCTCGCCGCCATCGGGGAAAAGCTGGTGCTCTGCGCCGATCTGGCAGGACAAGTGGCCAAGGATGCCAAATGCGGCTTCAAGACGGTGGCCACCCTGAAGGGCGCCGATCTGGCCGGCACCATCTGCCACCATCCGCTGAAGCTCCATCCGGACGCCAGGAACGGCTATGATTTCGACGTGCCGCTGCTGGCCGGTTCCTTCGTCACCACCGATGCCGGCACCGGCTTCGTCCACATCGCGCCGGGCCATGGCGAGGACGACTGGCACCTGGGCAAGGAACACAATATCGCCATTCCCGACACGGTGCAGCCCGACGGCAAGTACTTCCCCCATGTGGCGATCTTCGCCGGAATGGACGTGCTGGCCCAGGGCAAGAACGGCAAGTATTACTCACCCGTCGCCAAGCCGGTGATCAACGCCATGACCGAATGCGGCACCCTGCTGGCCCACGGCAAGGTCGAGCATTCCTACCCCCATTCCTGGCGGTCCAAGGCGCCGCTGATCTTCCGCAACACGCCGCAATGGTTCATCTCCATGGAGAGCGCCGGCCTGCGCGCCAAGGCGCTGAAGGCCATCGACGACACCCGCTTCGTCCCCGACCAGGGCCGCAACCGCATCGGTTCCATGATCGAGAACCGCCCCGACTGGTGCGTGTCGCGCCAGCGCGCCTGGGGAGTGCCCATCGCCGTGTTCGTGGACAAGAAGACCGGCCAGCCGCTGCGCGACCAGGCGGTGGTGGACCGCATCGTGGCTGCGTTCCGGGCCGAGGGCTCGGATGCGTGGTTCACCTCGAAGCCCGAACGCTTCTTAGGGCAAGGCCGCGATCCCGCCGACTTCGATCAGGTGTTCGACATCCTGGACGTCTGGTTCGATTCCGGCTGCACCCACGCCTTCGTGCTGGAGGGCGAGGAATGGCCGCGCCTGTCGTGGCCGGCGTCGCTCTACCTGGAAGGCTCGGACCAGCATCGCGGCTGGTTCCATTCCAGCTTGCTGGAATCCTGCGGCACCCGTGGCCGGGCGCCCTATGACGCGGTGCTGACCCACGGCTTCGTCCTGGACGAGCAGGGCCGCAAGATGAGCAAGTCGCTGGGCAACGTGGTCAGCCCGCAGGACGTGGTGGGCACCCAGGGCGCCGACATCCTGCGCCTATGGGTGGTGGGCTCGGACTATTCCGACGACCTGCGCATCGGGCCGGAAATCCTGAAGACCCAGGTGGACATCTACCGCCGCCTCCGGAACACGCTGCGCTATCTGCTGGGCGCCCTGGACGGATTCACCGAGGCGGAAAGGCTGCCGGTCGACCAGATGCCGGAACTGGAACGCTGGGTGCTGCACCGCCTGACCGAACTGGACGCCCAGGTTCGGGCCGCCTGCGAGGGGTTCCAGTTCCACGGCCTGTTCACCGAACTGCACAATTTCTGCGCCGTCGACCTGTCGGCGTTCTATTTCGACATCAGGAAGGACGCGCTGTACTGCGACGCTGCGTCCAGCCCGCGCCGCCGCGCGGCGCGGACCGTGTTCGACATCGTGCTGGACACCTTGTGCAAGTGGCTGGCCCCGTTCCTGTGCTTCACCGCCGAGGAAGCCTGGCTGGCGCGGCATCCGTCCGAGGACGGCTCGGTCCATCTGGAGCTGTTCCCCGAGATTCCCGCCGCGTGGCGCGACGACGCCCTGGCGGCCAAGTGGACCAGGATTCGCGAGGTCCGCCGGGTGGTCACCGGCGCCCTGGAGGTCGAGCGCGTCGCCAAGCGCATCGGCTCCTCGCTCCAGTCGGCGCCGCTGCTGACGGTCTCGGCCGAGATTCACCAGTTGCTGGACGGCCTCGACATGGCCGAGATCTGCATCACCTCGGGCATGATGGTGATCGACGGACTGCCCCGCGACGAGGACTTCACCCTGCCCGACGTGGCCGGGGTCTCGGTGGTGCCGCACATGGCCCAGGGCACCAAGTGCCAGCGCTGCTGGAAGGTGCTGCACGAGGTCGGCACCGCCGCCCATGACGGGGTCTGCCACCGCTGCTCGGACGCTATCGATGAACGCTAGCCTGCGGCTGGGACTGGCGGTCGCCCTGGTGATCGCCATCCTCGACCAGATCACCAAGTGGTGGATGATCGAAATGGTGATGCGGCCGGACGGAATCGCCGCCACGCCGTTCTTTTCGCCGGTCCGCATCGCGGTGACGCCGTTCTTCAATCTGGTGATGACGTGGAATCGCGGCGTCAGCTTCGGCATCGGCAACAATGGTGGGGACTGGAACGCGCTGATCCTGTCGGGGCTGGCCCTGGCCATCGTCGCCGCCATGCTGGTCTGGCTGAGAAACGCCGACACCTTGATTTTGCGGCTGGCGCTGGGCGGCATCATCGGCGGCGCCCTGGGCAACGTGGTCGATCGCCTGCGCTTCGGGGCGGTCGCCGACTTCCTGGATTTCCATCTGGCCGGCTATCATTTTCCGGCCTTCAATCTGGCGGATTCGGCCATCACCGTCGGCGCGGTGATTCTTGTGTTCGACTCCTTGTTTACGAAACGGGATTCGACTAAGAATTAAGGCCATGACACAGACACACCGCCCGTTCGGACGAATCGCCCGCGCCGCCTTCCTGGCGGCGCTGCTGCCGCTGGCGCTGTCGGCCTGCTCCGACGCCAAGCGCGCCCTCGGCTACGAGAAGGCCCCGCCGGATGAATTCCAGGTGGTCAGCCGCGCTCCGCTCAGCATGCCGCCGGACTTCTCGCTCCGGCCGCCGGTCGCCGGTGCCGACCGTCCCCAGGAAGGAACCACCCGCGATCAGGCCCGCAAGGTCATCACCGGCCAGCGCGGCACCACCCCCATCGCCACCGAGGGCCGCAGCCAGGGCGATCTGGCGATGATGCGCCGGGTCGGCGCCGATTCCATCCAGCCGGACATCCGGGTGCTGGTGAACAAGGAAAACCAGGCGCTGCTCGACGCCGACAAGGATTTCGCCGACCGCATCGTGTTCTGGCGCAAGCCCCAGCCGCCGGGCACCGCCGTCGACCCGGTCAAGGAGACCAGCCGGCTGCGCGAGAACCAGGCGCTCGGCCGCTCGGTATCGGAAGGCGAGACGCCGCAGATTCAGCGTCGCAAGCGGGCTTGGCTCGAAGGCGTCTTCAACTAGGTTGACCGCTGCCGCCCGGGCTGCTTCTCTGTGGGCCTCGACCACGGGAGCCCGCCATGCTGTCCGATTGCCTCGCCGGTATTCGCGTCCTTGACCTGTCCATGTACATTCCCGGCCCCATCGCCAGCATGTGGCTGTCGGACCTGGGGGCCGAGGTCGTCAAGATCGAGGGACCGGCCGGCGACCCCATGCGGGTCATGGGGCCGGTGGACGAGGACGGCGTCACCCCGTTCTACAAACTGGCGAACCGCAACAAGGTGGTGGCGAGGCTCGACCTCAAGACCGAGGAGGGCGGGCGGCTGTTCGCCGGCTTGGCCGCCAAGGCCGACGTCATGCTGGACGGCTTCCGCCCCGGCGTACTGGACCGGCTGGGCTTTGGCGACGCCCGCCTGCTGGAACTCAATCCCCGCCTGATCACCTGCCGGCTGTCGGGCTATGGCGGCACCGGGCCGTTCGCCGACCGGGCCGGCCACGACGTCACCTACCTGGCCGCCAGCGGCCTGCTGGCCGCCACCGGCCCGGCCGAGCGTCCGATCATGGCCTTTCCGCCGCTGGCCGACCACGCCGGCGCCATGCTGGCGGTCAACGCCATCCTGGCGGCGTTGCTGCGGCGCGGCGCCACCGGCAAGGGCGCCACGATCGACGTCAGCCTGACCGAGGCGGCGCTGTCGTGGATGGGCGGCGTGCTGACCATGGCGCGGCGCTGGGGCGGGCCGGAGCGGGAAGCGGATCTGGTCAACGGCGGCGCCGCCCATTATCGCGTCTATCGCACCCGGGATGGCCGCTTCGCCGCCCTGGCCGCCCTGGAGGACAAGTTCTGGCGGTCGTTCTGCCGAACGGTCGGGCGCGAGGACTGGATACACCGCCACGACGACCCGATGCCGCAAAAGGCCATGATCGCCGAGTTGGAGACCCTGTTCGCCGGCCGCACCCTGGCGGAATGGACCGCCCTGCTGGAGCCGGCCAACTGCACCTTCGAACCGGTGCTGGAGCCGGCCGAGGTGCCCGACCATCCCCATCACCGCGCCCGCGGCTTCGTCCAGGCGGGCGACGACGGCATCGTCGACGTGCTGCTGCCCATCCTGATGGAAGGCGCGCGGGTGCGCGGCCGCCGCCCGTTCAGCGAACAATCGGCCGAGGCGGTGCTGGCGGGATGGCGGTGAACCCGCCGCCGCATGGCGGTGACCTGCTGGCCGCCGAATTGCGCTGGGGCCGGCCGCAGGAAGGCTGGCTGGACCTGTCCACCGGCATCAATCCCTGGCCTTATCCACTGCCCGACATTCCCGCCGCCGCCTGGCGCCGCCTGCCCGGCGCCGCCGAGGACCGGGCGCTGCGCCACGCCGCCGCCGCCGCATGGAACGTTCCCGACCCCGCCATGATCGTGGCCGCCCCCGGCAGTCAGCCGCTGATCCAGGCGGTGCCGAGGATGGCGGGAAAAGCGTGCAAGGTGGCGGTGATCGGCCCCACCTACGCCGAACACGCCCGCGCCTGGAGCGCCGCCGGCCACGACGTTCGCGCGGTCGCCTCGGCCGACGAGGCCGGCGACGCCGACGCGGTGGTGGCGGTCAACCCCAACAATCCCGACGGCCGGATCATCGCGCCGGACCGGCTGGCCGATCTGGCGGAGCGGCTGCACCGGCGCCAAGGCCTGCTGGTGGTGGACGAGGCTTTCGCCGAGACCTGCCCCCAGGTGTCGCTGGCCAGCCAACCCCGCCCCGGCCTGGTGGTGCTGCGCTCGTTCGGCAAGTTCCATGGCTTGGCCGGGCTGCGCCTGGGCTTCGCCATCGCCATGCCGGACGCGACGGCGCGTCTTGCCGAAATGCTGGGGCCGTGGGCGGTGTCGGGACCGGCCCTGGAGGTGGGGCGCCGCGCCCTGGAGGATCGGGCCTGGGCAGAGGCCACCCGTCCCCGCCTGGCGGAGGCGGCCGCCGCCCTGGCCCGAAGCCTGGAACGCGTCGGATTCCAGGTGATGGGCGGCACCACCCTGTTCCAGTTGGCCCGCCATGCCGAAGCGGCGGCGCGCCACGACCGGCTGGGACGGGCCGGCATCCTGGCGCGCGCCTTCGCCGACCGCCCCGACCTGCTGCGCTTCGGCCTGCCCGGCGACGCGGCCGCCCGAACCCGGCTGGACCGGGCGCTGGGATAGGGGCGGCTTTGCCGGAGTCAATTCACCCGGACCGGCGGGCATGGTAGGGTCCGGCGCGTCCGTCCCCTCCAGCCTTCGGGTTCCGCCATGCGCCGCCTCACCGCTCTTCTTGCCCTGCTGCTGCTCGCCGCCTGCTATCAGGTGGACAGCGACACCGTGCCGGCCTCGGCCTCGCTGCGGGTGGACGGGATCAGGGACGGGCGCTATGCCCGCCCCGACGGCGTCGAGATCACCGTGCGCTGGAACGCCTCCGAGAAGCTGTACGACGTCACCGCCAAGGGCGCCGAGCCCGGCCGGGCCGGCACCGCCAAGGCGGCGCGCGTCGGCTCCGGCATCTATCTGGTGCAATATTTCGACGCGGCCCGGCTGTCAGTGCTGGCCAAGGTCGAGGGCGACGACATCGTGCTGATGACGCCGACCAAGGAGGCCGAGGCGCGTCTGCTCAAGGCCCACGGACTGAGCATCCGCCCCGGCCCCGTCAACAGCCTGATCGGGTCGGCGGGGTCGGTGATCAACTACTTCAAGGATCTGGCCGCCTCGGGCGACTTCACCGAGGGCGCCCGGGTGACCCGGCTGCCGTGATCAGCGCGCCCCGGCCCGGTCGATGGCCCGGGCCAGGGCGATATCGCGTTCGGTGACGCCGCCGGCGTCATGGGTCGACAAGGTGACGTCCACCCGATTCCAGACATTGGTCCATTCGGGGTGGTGGTTCAGCCGCTCGGCCGCCAGCGCCACCCGCGTCATGAACGAGAACGCCCCGCCGAAATCATCGAACTCGAAACGTCTGGAAATGGCGTCGCGGCCGGCGACCTCGTCCCAGCCGGGCAGGGCGGCAAGGGCGGCGACGCGGGCGGAACCGGCAAGCTTCTCGATCATGGTCGAACCTCCCGACATTCCTTCAAACGTGGGTGCCCCTGGCGCGGTCATCAAGGACAGGCTAAATTCCAATCATGAGCAGAGTCATTCCCCACCACTCCACCCCGCCGTCGCCGGCCGATCTGGAAACCATCGCCGCCGCCGCCTTCGCCGACATCCCGGAGGAACTGCGGCGCTACGCCGCCGACGTCATCATCCGGGTCGAGGACTTTCCCGATGACGACGTCGAGCAGGACATGGAACTGGACAGCCCGTTCGACCTGCTGGGCCTTTACCGCGGCAGCGCCATGGACAGCCACGCCTTTGGCGGCGTTCCGCCCTCGGTGGACATGATCTTCCTCTACCGCCGCCCGATCCTGGATTACTGGTGCGAGACCGGCGAAGACCTGTCGTCGCTGGTCCGGCATGTGCTGATCCACGAGATCGGCCACCATTTCGGCCTGTCCGACGAGGACATGGAGCGGATCGAGGACGAAGCGTGACCGAATTACCCCCCATCCCCGCCGGATTGCCGCCCGAAACCCTGCGCCGGAGCGTCGATCCCGCCCAGTTGCCGTTCGACACCACCGCCGAATTGGCCGATTACGACGAAGCCATCGGCCAGGACCGCGCCATCGAGGCCATCCGCTTCGCCATCGGCATGCGCCATCGCGGCTTCAACCTGTTCGCCCTGGGGGAAGAGGGCACCGGCCGCCGCAACCTGATCTTGCAGTATCTGCGCGGCGCGGCGGCGCAACGGCCGGTTCCCGACGACTGGGCCTATGTGGACAATTTCGCCGAATCGTCGCGCCCGCGCGCGCTGCGCCTGCCGCCGGGGCGGGCCAGGGCGCTGGAACGCGACATGGACCATCTGGTCGACGAACTGATCCAGGCCCTGCCCGCGGCCTTCGAATCCGACGAATACCGCGGCCGCCGCCGCCGCATCGAGGACGAGCAGAAGGAACGGCAGGAAGCCGCCTTCGGCGCGGTGCAGGAACAGGCCGCCGCCCGCGAGGTCTCGCTGATCCGCACCCCGGTCGGCCTCGCCCTGGCGCCGCTGAGGAATGGCGAGGTGGTCAGCCCCGACGATTTCAAGCTGCTGCCCGAGGACGAGCAGGACCGCTACCGCGCCGCCCTGGAGGCGATGCAGCAACAGCTTGAGGACGTCATCAAGCGGGTTCCCCGCTGGGAACGCGACACCCGCGCCCGCGTCCGCGAACTGGAACAGGAGGTGGCGGCCCAGACCATCGCCCACCTGATGGAGGACATGACCGGGCGCTGGGCCGATCTGCCGGCGGTGACCGCCTTCCTGGACGATGTCGCCCGCGACGTCGCCGAGAACGTCGCCGAGTTCATCGGCAACGGCGAGGACGGAGAGGCGAGGACCGCCCCTCCCCGCCGCCGGCGCCATCACGGACCCGACGGCCATTTCCGCCGTTACCGGGTCAACGTCCTGGTCAACAACGAGACCGTCGCCGGGGCGCCGGTGGTGCTGGAGACCTATCCCACCCAGCCCAACATCATCGGCAGGGTCGAGCACATCGCCCAGTTCGGTGCCCTGATCACCGATTTCAACCTGATCAAGCCCGGCGCGCTGCACCGGGCCAACGGCGGCTATCTGGTGATGGACGCCCGCAAGCTGCTGATGAACCCCTTCGCCTGGGAGGACCTGAAACGCGCCCTCAGGGCCCGCGAGATCCGCATCGAATCGCCGGGCCAGTCCCTGGGCCTGATGAGCACGCTGAGCCTGGAGCCCGAGCCGATTCCGCTGGACCTCAAGGTGGTGCTGATCGGCGATCCCATGCTGTATTACCTGCTCAGCCACCACGACCCCGAATTCAGCGACCTGTTCAAGGTCGCCGCCGATTTCGACTGGCGGATGGAACGCAGCTCCGGCAACACCTTGCTGCTGGCCCGTTCGGTCGCCACCCTGGCCCGCAAGGAAGGGCTGCGCCCGCTGGAACGGGGCGCCGTCGCCCGCGTCATCGAGCAGGCCTCCCGCGATGTCGGCGACGCCGCCCGGCTGTCGACCCACATGGCCAGCCTCGCCGACCTGGTGCGCGAGGCCGATTACTGGGCCGGCGAGGACGATGCCCCGCTGATCGCCGGTCGCCACGTCGACCGGGCGATCAGCGCCTCCATCTACCGCCAGGACCGGGTGCGCGACAGCGTCCAGGCGGAAATCCGCGACGGCACCGTCCATGTGGAGACCGCCGGCGAGGTGATCGGCCAGATCAACGGCCTCGCCGTCCTGGAACTGGGGCGCTTTTCCTTCGGCCGCCCCTCGCGTATCACCGCCCGCGTCCGGCTCGGCAAGGGCGACGTCATCGACATCGAGCGCGAGGTCCTGCTGAGCGGCCCGCTGCACGGCAAGGGCGTTCTGATCCTGTCCTCGTTCCTGTCGGCGCGATTCGGCGTCGAGAAACCGCTGTCCCTGACCGCGACCCTGGTGTTCGAGCAATCCTACGGCGGAATCGAGGGCGATTCCGCCTCGTCCACCGAGTTGTACGCCCTGCTGTCGGCCCTGGCCGAAGCCCCCATCCGCCAGAATCTGGCGGTTACCGGGTCGGTGGACCAGTTCGGCCGGGTTCAGGCCATCGGCGGCGTCAACGAGAAGATCGAGGGTTTCTTCGACCTGTGCCGGGCGCGTGGGCTGGACGGCAGCCACGGCGTGCTGATTCCCGCCACCAATGCCGGCCACCTGATGCTGCGCCAGGACGTGGTCGACGCCTGCGCCCGGGGGCTGTTCTCGGTGTTTCCCATCGCCACCATCGATCAGGGCATCGAATTGCTGACCGGTGTTCCGGCCGGCGGGATGGATTCGCGCGGGCGGTTCCCGCCGGGCAGCATCAACCGCCGGGTCGCCGCCCGACTGGCGACTTTCGCCCGCCGGGCCGAGGAAATGGGCGCGCCGCGTCAGGTCGCAGTGGTCGCCCGGAGCGGCGGCTGAGCATGAAGAGCGTCCTCGCCATGCTGCTGGCGATGCTGGCCGTGGCGGCATTCCCGGGCGGAGCGGTGGCCAGCGAGCTGCGCATCCTGGCTAGGGCCTCCTACGTCTCGTCGGACCTTCTGGAGAAATTCCGGCGCGAGACCGGCATCCGCGCCACCGTCGAGGAGATTCCCGACCATATCGCCATGATCGGGATCATGACCGCCGACGTTTCCGGCGCCCGTTCCCGCTTCGACATCGCCTTTCCCCCCGATCACCGGGTGGCGGAACTGATCGAGGGCGGGCGGCTGGAGCGCATCTGGGCCGACCGGCTGCCGGGATTTTGGAATATCGAGGACCCCTGGCGGTCGCGCTCGTTCGATCCCCGCAACGAGTACACCATCCCCCATCAGTGGGGCACCACGGCCTTCGCCGTCGATACCAGGCTTCACCGGGGCGAGATCGACACCTTGCGCCTGCTGTTCGACCCGCCGGCCGATCTGGCCGGCCGGCTTGGCGTCTTGGACGACGCCGACATGGTGCAACTGGCCCTGCTGTACCTGGACGCCCCCCGCTGCACCCTTGAGGCGGAGAGGCTGGAGCAGGCGGCGCGGCTGCTGGCGCCGCTGGTCGGCCGCGCCCGGATGCTGTCCCCCGATACGGTCACCACCGCCCTCAACGATCCGGCCCTGGCCCTGGCGGTCAGTTGGAACGGCGATTCCATGCGGGCCAGGGAGGGACGGCCGTCTCTGGCCTTCGCCTATCCGCAGGAAGGCAATCTGGTGTGGACCGACGTCATCGCCCTGCCGCGCAATCCGCCCAACCGGGCCAATGCGCTGAAGTTCCTCACCTTCATGCTGCGGCCGGAAAACGCCGCCCTGCAATCCAACTTCAACCGCTACGCCAACATGATCCGCGGCAGCGAGACCCACATGCTGCCCCAGGTGTTGAACGCCCCCGAACTGGTGGCCCCGTGGCCGGCCAAGGTCGGCTTCGCGGCATCGTGCGACGGCCCGGCCCAGCGCCGGCACGAGGCGGTTTGGGCCACGGTCAAGGCCGCCGCCGATGCCGGAAACGGCCGGTAGGCGCCGTCCTGCCTCCTGCCATGCGCTCCCGGCAGCCCTCGCGATGACGGAATGTGTTAGGCTGTCGTTAACCTCACGGTTCCGGGAGGACGTCATGCCGAATATTTTCGAACTGGGCGAGCGCAGCGCCGGCGATATCCGCGATCACGACGAACTGGACTACCGCGCCACCGAGGCCCGCGCCGTCACCGACGACCCCCGGCAGGCCTATGTGCCCCGGCTCAGGATTCAGTCCACCGACGCGCTGCTGGAGATCGGTCCCGGCCGCAAGCCCTGATGATCGGGGGAGGACGCCTCCCCCTTCCGATACATTGAGAATCTGTAATGACGCCAATTCTTGAGCCGGCCGAGAATCCGGAGTATGAAGTGCGCCCATGCACCGCTTCGCCAATCCCGCCCGCTTCCTGAGACTGGCCAAGGTGATCCTGCCGTATTCGTCGGGCATCGCCGTGGTCTCGCTTGGCCTGGGCCTCTGGTTCGCCCTGCTGGGCTCCCCCGCTGACTACCAGCAGGGCGAGACCGTGCGCATCATGTATGTGCACGTCCCCGCCGCCTGGATGGGCCTGTTCTGCTATGTCGCCATGGCGGTGTTCTCGGCCATGGCCCTGATCTGGAAGCATCCGCTGGCCGATCTGCTGGCCAAGGCCACCGCCCCGGTGGGCGCCGCCTTCACCTTCCTCTGCCTGGTGACCGGCTCGCTGTGGGGCAAGCCCATGTGGGGGACGTGGTGGGTGTGGGACGCCCGGCTGACCAGCATGCTGATCCTGCTGTTCCTCTATCTCGGCTACATGGCCCTGGTGAACGCCTTCGACGATCCCGAGCGCGGCCACAAGGCCGCCGCCATCCTGGCCCTGGTCGGCGTGGTCAACGTCCCCATCATCAAGTGGTCGGTGGATTGGTGGAACACGCTCCACCAGCCGGCCAGCGTGGTGAAGATGGGGGGGCCGGCCATCGACGCCTCCATGATGGTGCCGCTGCTGCTGATGGCGCTGGGCTTCAAGGCCTACTGGGTCACCGTGCTGATTTTGCGGGGCCGCGCCGAGATCGCCGCCCAGAAGATCCGGGTCATCCGCATGGCCCAGATTCACGCAGCCTCCCGGGGAGAGTGATCAACGTCATGGACTCGCTGTCGGGAATCCTTCACATGGGCGGCTATGCCGGTTTCGTCTGGCCGGCCTACGGCATCAGCATCCTGGTCCTGGTGGCGGTCCTGGCTGCGTCGCTGCTGACCGCGCGCCACGCCGAGGCCGACCTGGACGTGTTGCAACGCAACCGCCGCGCCCGGCGCGGTGGCGACTCGGAGACGCCGGAGTGACCCGCAAGCAACGCCGCCTCTATTTCGTCCTGCTCGGCCTCGCCACCCTGGGCGTGGCGGTGGCGCTGGTGCTGACCGCCATCTCGGACAGCTTGGTCTATTTCTATTCGCCCACCGACATCGTCACCCAGCGCCTGCCCGAGGGCCGGCGGATGCGGGTCGGCGGCCTTGTCGAGGCCGAAAGCCTCAAGAAGGACGGCAAGACGGTGACCTTCAAGGTCACCGACGTCACCAACGCCATTCCGGTGTCCTATACCGGCATGCTGCCCGATCTGTTCCGAGAGGGACAAGGGGTGGTGGTCGAGGGCCGCATGGAGAAGGACGGCGTGTTCCAGGCCAGCGAAGTGCTGGCCAAGCACGACGAGAACTACATGCCCAAGGAAGTAGCCGACGCCCTGAAGAAATCGGGACAGTGGAACGACGGCAAGCAGACGCATCCGTCGCAGCCGCAGTGATTTCAGCCGTCATGCCCGGTCGTCGATCCGGGCATCCATGGACTTCCGGGCCGCGCCCGGGAGTGACGAGAGCGAGGAACGAGCCCCCATGATCGCCGAGATTGGCCATTTCGCCCTGATTCTGGCCCTGTGCGTGGCCATGGTTCAGGCCGTCGTCCCCCTGATGGGAGCCCGGCGCGGCCAGGCGTCGTGGATGGCGGTGGCCGAACCGGCCTCGGCCCTGCAATTCCTGTTCATCGCCGTGGCCTTCGCGGCGCTGACCAACGCCTATGTCACCAGCGACTTCTCGGTGATGAACGTCGCCCAGAACAGCCACACCGAAAAGCCCATGCTGTACAAGGTGGCCGGCGTGTGGGGCAATCACGAGGGATCGCTGCTGCTGTGGATCACCATCCTGGCGCTGTTCGGCTTCGCCGTCACCTTGTTCGGCCGCAACCTGCCGATCGGGCTCAAGTGCCGCGCCCTGGCGGTCCAGGCGATGATCGCGGTGGGTTTCCTGCTGTTCATCCTGCTGACCTCGAACCCCTTCGCCCGGCTGGAGCCGCCGCCCTTGGACGGCAGCGGCCTCAACCCCATGCTTCAGGACCCCGGCCTCGCCTTCCATCCGCCGTTCCTCTATCTGGGCTATGTCGGCTTCTCCATGGCGTTCTCGTTCGCCATCGCCGCCTTGCTGGAGGGCCGGGTGGACGCCGCCTGGGCGCGCTGGGTGCGCCCCTGGACCCTGGCCGCCTGGGTGTTCCTGACCGGCGGCATCATCCTGGGATCGTGGTGGGCCTATTACACCCTGGGCTGGGGCGGCTGGTGGTTTTGGGACCCGGTGGAAAACGCCTCGTTCATGCCGTGGCTGGCCGGGACCGCCCTGCTGCATTCCGCCATCGTGGTGGAAAAGCGCGACGCCCTGAAAAGCTGGACCATCCTGCTGGCCATCGTCGCCTTCGGCTTCTCGCTGCTGGGGACCTTCCTGGTGCGCTCGGGCGTGCTGACCAGCGTGCACGCCTTCGCCACCGATCCGGCCCGCGGCGTGTTCATCCTGCTGCTGCTGGTGCTGGCGGTGGGCGGGTCGTTCATGCTCTACGCCATGCGGGCGCCAGCCATGAAGATGGGCGGCCTGTTCGCGCCGCTGTCACGGGAAGGATCGCTGCTGCTCAACAACGTGCTGCTGTCCACCGGCGCCGCCACCGTGCTGTTGGGCACGCTGTATCCGCTGATCGCCGATGCGCTGAACCTGGGCAAGGTCACGGTGGGGCCGCCGTTCTTCAACTCCGTGTTCCTGCCGCTGATGGCGCCCATGGCGGCGATGATGGCGGTTGGCCCCATGATGGCCTGGAAGCGCGGCGATCTCGCCGGCGTGCTGGGCCGGCTGAAATTCGTCGCCGCCATCGCCCTGGGCGCCGGCCTGCTGGTGTGGTTCCTCCAGGGCGGCAGCGCCGGCCCGTGGTGGACCGGCGCCGGCTTCGCCCTGGCGGTGTGGCTGGGTCTCGGCACCCTGGTCGACCTGGCCGAGCGCATCGGCCTGATCGACGCGCCGGCCGAGGCGCTGGGACGCGCCGCCCGCCTGCCGCGTTCGACCTGGGGCATGGTGCTGGCCCATTTCGGCGTGGCGGTGTTCATCATCGGCCTGACCGCCTCGGCCGCCTGGACCGAGGAACGCATCCAGACCCAGAAGATCGGCGAGACCGTCATGGTGGGCGGCTACGGCGTCACCCTGAAGGCGGTCAACGACGTGCCCGGCCCCAATTACATGGCCCATCGCGCCACCTTCGAGATCAGCCGGAACGGCAAGGTGATCGACGTGATGGAACCGGAAAAGCGGGTCTACCGCCAGCCGCCGCGACCGATCACCACGGCGGCCATCCGGTCCGGCATCATCGGCGACCTCTACGTGGTCATCGGCGACCCCGACCCCGCCAAGGACGGCCACGTCACCCGGCTGTACTTCAATCCCTGCATTCCCTGGCTGTGGGCGGGCGCCGGCCTGCTGATCCTGGGCGGAACCATCAGCCTGCTCGACCGCCGCCACCGGGTCGGCGCCCCCACCCGCGCCCACGCCCGCGGCCGGAGGGCACGGGCATGAAGCGCGCCCTGTATCTGCTGCCGGTCGCCATCTTCGCCGCCATGGCCCTGCTGTTCGTCAAGGGCCTGACCATGGACCCCAAGGCGATTCCATCGGTGCTGATCGACCGGCCGGTGCCCGAGATGGCCCTGCCGCCGCTGCCGGGCCGCGGCGAGGATACCGGACTGGCCACCAGGGATCTGAAGGGGCGGGTGTCGCTGGTCAACATCTACGGCTCGTGGTGCATCGCCTGCGTCCAGGAGCATCCCTACCTGATGGAATACAGCAAATCCGGCATCGTGCCCATTCACGGCATCGACTGGCGCGACGACCCCGTCCAGGGCGCCGCCTGGCTGAAGAAGCACGGCGACCCCTATGACCGGGTCGGCGTCGACCCGGCCCCCGGCCGCGCCGCCGTCGATTTCGGCGTCACCGGCGCCCCCGAAAGCTTCATCGTCGATAAGAACGGCATCATCCGCTACAAGCATATCGGCCCCATCTCGCCCGAGGTCTGGAACAAGACCTTGCTGCCGATCATCCGGGAGCTGCAAAAATGAAGTGGATTTTGGGTGTGCTGATGATGGCGCTCGCCACATCGGCGTTCGCCGTCAATCCCGACGAGATGCTGAAGGACCCGGCCCAGGAGCACCGCGCCCGCGAACTGGGCAAGGATTTGCGTTGTCTGGTCTGCCAGAACCAGTCCATCGACGATTCCGACGCCGATCTGGCCAAGGACCTGCGCGTCATCGTGCGCGAACGCATCATGGCCGGCGATTCCGACGATCAGGTCAGGAAATTCGTGGTCGATCGCTATGGCGACTACGTGCTGCTGACGCCCCCGTTCAAGGGCACCACCCTGGTGCTGTGGGTAGGGCCGTTCGTGCTGTTCGCCGGCGCCCTGGCGGTGGTGTTCGGCTTCTATCGCCGCCGGCGCGCCGGCGACGCCGCCGCGCCGGTGACGCCGCTGTCCGCCGAAGAGAAGCGCCGCCTGGAAAAGTTGCTGAAGGAGCAGGGCCAGTGATCTGGATCGTCTTTGCCGCCATGGTGGCCCTGGCGCTGGCCGTTCTGCTGCGTCCGCTGCTGCGGCCCGCCGCCCCCGACGCCAGCCGCGCCGAGTACGATCTGGCGGTCTACCGCGACCAGTTGGACGAAATCGGCCGCGATATCGAACGCGGCCTGCTGTCCGCCGATCAGGCCGAGGCGGCCCGCACCGAGATTCAGCGGCGCATGCTGAACGCCGCCGAAACCGGGAGTTCTCCGGCCCCGGCCACCGGCAAATCCGGCGGCGCCATCGCCATGGCGATCGCGGTGGCGCTGCCGCTGGCGGCGCTGGGACTGTACCTGCCGCTGGGCGTTCCCGAACTGCCGGACCAGCCCTATTCCGGCCGTGCCGATCAGGTCGCCCGCATGAAGGAGCAGGCCTCCACCATCCAGGCCATGGTCGAGCGTCTGGCCGAGCGGCTTAAGACCGATCCCGCCGACGGCAAGGGCTGGGCCATGCTGGGGCGGTCCTACGCCGCGCTGGGCCAGATCGAGGAGGCCAAGGACGCCTACCGCAACGCCGTCACCCTGTTGAAGGACGACGTGCCGTCCCGCGTCGAATACGCCAGCCTGCTGATGGACGAGGCCGAGGGCGGCAAGCTGCCGGTCGACGTGGTCCGGCTGATGACCGAGGTGCTGCTGCTCGACCCCGACCAGCCGGACGCCCTTTATTTCGTCGGTCTCGACGCCGCCATCCGCGAGGACAAGGAAACCGCCGGCAAGCTGTGGACCCGGCTGTTGAACCTGTTGCCGGCGGATTCCCCGGCCCGCGCCCATGTCCAGCAGCAACTGGACGCCCTGAAGTCGTAGCGGCCCAGCCCCCACGGCGGGCCGCTACGATATCTGGACGGCAGGACGGTGCCTTGCTAGACCGTCGCTATCTCCTTAATTTTCACGTTGTCATAGATTGCAGCAGTGACCTTCAATCGGTCAGCATGGGCGAAAATATCGTCCAAACTCTCAATGCGAACCCGTTCCTCATTTTTGTCCGCATCGAACAAACCGAGATATTTAACCCCTCGGTTAAGGTGCAGACGGCAGATGGGCCTCCGGTTGTTGTCGTCCAACAAGATTGCACAATAGCTCTTGGCATCGCGCATGGTGACTCGCTCCACCTTGACTACCTCACGCACAATGGCGCGGACGATGTGGTAGCCGTCGATTTCCTCTTGGGTAGTGCTCGGCTGTCACGCCCTCATTCACCCGTTCACCCTGGGCTGAGGCAGGAGACATCTTCCCAAAAGCGATGGCCGGCATTATGGTCCGGCAGCCTCAGGAAGAATGAACTCCATGACCAAGCTGACCCATATCCGCAACTTCTCCATCGTCGCCCACATCGACCACGGCAAGTCGACCCTGGCCGATCGGCTGATCCAGGCCTGCGGCGCCATCGAGGCGCGCGACATGAAGGATCAGATCCTCGATTCCATGGACATCGAGCGCGAGCGCGGCATCACCATCAAGGCCCAGACCGTCCGCCTGAACTACACGGCCAAGGACGGCAAGACCTATCAGCTCAACCTGATGGACACGCCCGGCCATGTGGACTTCGCCTATGAGGTCTCGCGCTCGCTGGCCGCCTGCGAGGGCTCGCTGCTGGTGGTGGACGCCAGCCAGGGGGTCGAGGCCCAGACCCTGGCCAATGTCTACCACGCCCTGGACGCCGGCCACGAGGTGGTGCCGATCCTGAACAAGATCGACCTGCCGGCGGCCGAGCCCGACCGGGTCAAGCAGCAGATCGAGGACGTCATCGGCCTGGACACCTCGGACGCGGTGATGATCTCGGCCAAGACCGGCATCGGCATCGATCTGGTGCTGGAAGCCCTGGTCACCCGCCTGCCGCCGCCCGAGGGCGAGGAGAACGAGCCGCTTCAGGCGCTGCTGGTCGATTCCTGGTACGACCCCTATCTGGGCGTCATCATCCTGGTGCGCATCAAGAACGGCGTCCTCAGGAAGGGCCAGAAGATCCGCATGATGGCCACCGGCATCGCCTATCAGGTCGACACCGTCGGCTACTTCACCCCCAAGATCGTTCAGTGCGGCGAATTGAGGCCGGGCGAGATGGGATTCTTCACCGCCGGCATCAAGGCGGTGGCCGACACCAAGGTGGGCGATACCGTCACCGACGATAAGAAGCCGGCTGAGGCGCCGCTGCCGGGCTTCAAGCCCAGCGTGCCGGTGGTGTGGTGCGGCCTGTTCCCCATCGACGCCGCCGATTACGAGGACCTGCGCGATTCGCTCGCCAAGCTGCGCCTCAACGACGCCAGCTTCCAGTACGAGCCCGAAACCTCGGCGGCGCTGGGCTTCGGCTTCCGCTGCGGCTTCCTGGGACTGCTGCATCTGGAGATCATCCAGGAGCGGCTGGAGCGGGAATTCAACCTGGACCTGATCACCACGGCGCCGTCCGTGGTCTATCGCGTCCACCTGACCAACGGCGAGATGCATGAACTGCACAACCCCGCCGACATGCCCGACCCGGCCCGCATCGACCACATGGAGGAGCCCTGGATCAAGGCCACCATCATGGTGCCCGACGAGTATCTGGGGCCGGTGCTGACCCTGTGCACCGAGCGGCGCGGCCAGCAGATCGACCTGACCTATGCCGGCTCGCGCGCCATGGCGGTCTACAAGCTGCCGCTGAACGAGGTGGTGTTCGACTTCTACGATCGCCTCAAGTCCATCTCGCGCGGCTATGCCAGCTTCGATTACGAGGTCGATTCCTATACCGAGAGTGAACTGGTCAAGGTTTCGATCCTGGTCAACGCCGAGCCGGTGGACGCTCTGTCCTTCGTGGTGCACAAGGCCAACGCCGAATCCAGGGGGCGCGGCATCTGCCAGCGCCTGAAGGAGCTGATTCCCCGCCAGATGTTCCAGATCGCCATCCAGGCCGCCATCGGCGGACGCATCGTCGCCCGCGAAAGCATCAGCGCGCTGAGGAAGGACGTCACCGCCAAGTGCTATGGCGGCGACGCCACCCGCAAGCGCAAGCTGCTGGAGAAGCAGAAGGAAGGCAAGAAGCGCATGCGCCAGTTCGGCAAGGTCGAAATTCCGCAATCAGCCTTCCTCGCCGCCCTCAAGATGGGCGACGACTGATGGTCCCGGCGGCCTGACATTGGATCCGTCCGCCTTTCTGCGCGGCGCGGCCATCGGCCTGTCCATCGCCGCCCCCATCGGGCCGGTCGGCATCTTGTGCATCAGAAAGGCGCTGGCCGACGGCCGGCTGGCCGCCTTCGTCGCCGGGCTGGGGGCAGCGCTGGCCGACACCCTGTTCGGCGGCGTCGCCGCCTTCGGCATCGGCGCGGTGATGGAAACCATCGACGGCATGATGACACCGCTGAAGCTGGTGGGCGGCCTGTTCATGCTGGGGCTGGGAGTCCGCACATGGCGGAGCGCGGCCGTCGCCGTCGAGGCGGTGGCGGGCAAGGGGCCGGGCATGGCGCGGGATTTCCTGTCCACCTTCGCCATCACCCTGACCAATCCCGGCACCATCCTCGGCGTCGCCGGGGTGTTCGCCGCCCTCGGCGCCTCGGCCCGGCCGGGCGGCGCCCAGTCGGCGTTGCTGGTGGCCGGCATCTTCTGCGGCTCGGCCCTGTGGTGGATGATCCTGGCCAGCACGGCGGCGGCGGCGCGCTCGCGCTTCACGCCCGAACGGATGCGCCGGTTCAACCACCTGTCGGGCGGCCTGCTGGTGGTGTTCGGGCTGGTGGCGCTGGCCTGGTGGTGAGACTCCTTGCCGCCTACACCACCCCCAGCAGGTCCCCAAAGCGGTGGAGGACGATGTCGGCCCCCAGATCCTCGACCGGACCGTGGGCATAGCCGAACGACAGCGCCACCGAGCGCACCCCCGCCGCCCTGGCGGAAACGATGTCGTTGCGAGAATCGCCCACCATCAGCGCCTGATCCGGCGTCACCCCCAGGCGGTCGAGGATAACCAGGACGTGGGCGGGATCGGGCTTGATAGCCGGGGCGTCGTCGGCGCCGACCACCACGTCGAAGAAACGGGCGAGATCAAGAACGGCCAGCACCTCGGCGGTGGCCCGGCTGGGCTTGTTGGTGCACACCGCCAGCGCCAGCCCCCTGGCCCGCAGCGCGGCCAGGGTTTCCTCCACCTCCGGCCAGGGCCGGGTGGTCTCGGCCGAGCGCGGCTCGTAATCGGCCATGAACCGGTCCAGATAGGGCCTCACCTCGGGGCCGGGCAGGCCACCGGTGGCGGCGAAGGCTCGGGCCACCAGCATGTCGGCGCCGTCGCCCACCATGGCCCGGATGACCTCGTCCGCCAGGGCCGGCCGATTCTCGCTCGCCAGCAGACGGTTCACCGCCGCCGCCAGATCGGGCAGGCTGTGGATCAGGGTTCCGTCCAGGTCGAACAGCACGGCGCGGAGCGTTCGGCTCATTGAAACCTTCCGAAATAAAGATTGATTTGGTCCAGGTCGCCCTTTTGTGGCACCTTCGCGCCGCAGCCGCAACAGATTGAGTGTTGGCGATTTCCATGGCCTCTTCGAAGCTTGCCGTCATCCTTCTTGCCGCCGGCATGGGTACCCGCATGAAATCGGCCCTGCCCAAGGTCATGCACCCCATCGCCGGCCGGCCGATGATCTCGCACCTGCTCGACACCGTGTCCGGGCTGAGCCCCGACCGGATGGTGGTGGTGGTCGGCCCCGAGATGGAGCGGATCACCCAGGCGGTCGCCCCCATTCCCACCGTGGTGCAGGCCGAGCGGCTGGGAACGGGTCACGCCGTCGCCCAGGCGCGCGAGGTGCTGAGGGATTTCGACGGCGACGTGCTGGTGCTGTACGGTGACACGCCGCTGATCGCCCGGGCCACCCTGGAACGGCTGCTGGCGGAACGGCGCGGCCCCCACGACCCGGCGGTGGTGGTGCTGGGCTTCAAGCCCGACGACCCCGGCCATTACGGCCGGCTTGTGGTCGGCGCCGAGGGGCTGAAGGCCATCGTCGAGTACCGCGACGCCAATCACGAGCAGCGCGACATCAGACTGTGCAATTCCGGCGTTCTCGCCATCGACGGCAAGCGGCTGTGGAGCCTGATCGACCGCATCGACAACAAGAACGCCAAGGGCGAGTACTACCTGACCGACGTGGTGGCGCTGGCCCGTTCCGACGGCGCCAATTGCCGCCATGTGGAAGGCGCGCCGATGGAACTGCTGGGGGTCAATTCCCGCTCGGAACAGGCGGTGGCCGAGGCGGTGGTGCAAAACCTCCTGCGCGAGCGGGCCATGGAGGCCGGCGCCACCCTGATCGATCCCCAATCGGTGTGGTTCTCGTGGGATACCCGGCTGGGCAAGGACGTCACCGTCTGGCCGCATGTGGTGTTCGGCCCCGGCGTCGTGGTCGGCGACACCGTTGAGATCAAGGGATTTTGCCATTTCGAGGGCTGCACCATCGCCGACGGCGCCGTCCTCGGCCCGTTCGCCCGCCTGCGCCCCGGCGCCGACATCGGCGAGGCCGCCCATATCGGCAATTTCGTCGAGGTCAAGAAGGCGGTGGTCGAGACCGGCGCCAAGATCAACCACCTCACCTATATCGGCGACGCCCGCGTCGGAGCCGGCGCCAATGTGGGGGCCGGCACCATCACCTGCAATTACGACGGCTTCCACAAATCCTTCACCGATATCGGCAAGGGCGCCTTCATCGGCTCCAATTCCGCCCTGGTGGCTCCGGTCAGGATCGGGGACGGGGCGGTGATCGGCGCCGGCTCGGTCATCACCAAGGAGGTGACGCCGGGCGCCCTGGCGGTGGCCCGGGGCTCGCAGATGGAACTGGCCGGCTGGGCCGACCGTTTCCGGGCCCAGAACGCCGTGAAGAAGGACTGAGGATTACATGTGCGGCATCGTCGGCATCATCGGCAGGCAGGAGGTCGCCCCGCTGCTGGTGGAAGGGCTGAAGCGCCTGGAATATCGCGGCTATGACAGCGCCGGCATCGCCACCCTGGTCGACGGCGGCATCGAGCGCCGCCGCGCCGAGGGCAAGCTGGCCAACCTCCAGGCCCTGCTGCAAGCCCGGCCGGTCAGCGGCTTTATCGGCATCGGCCATACCCGCTGGGCCACCCACGGCGTCCCCAACGAACGCAACGCCCATCCCCACGCCACCGGACGGGTGGCGGTGGTGCACAACGGCATCATCGAGAACTACCAGGACCTGAAGGCGGAGCTTGCCGCCGCCGGCCATGCGTTCGAGAGCGACACCGACACCGAGGCGGTGGCCCAGCTGATCGACCACCATCTCGGCCGGGGGCTCGATCCGGTCGAGGCGACCGCCAGGGCGCTGGAGCGGCTGAAGGGTGCCTTCGCGCTGGGCATCATCTTCGCCGGCCGCCCCGACATGATGATCGCCGCCCGCCAGGGATCGCCGCTGGCCATCGGCTATGGCGAGGGCGAGATGTATCTGGGCTCGGACGCCCTGGCCCTGGCGCCGCTGACCCAGCGGATCAGCTATCTGAACGACGGCGACTGGGCGGTGCTGACCGCCGAATCCGTCACCATCCGCGACCGCTCCGGCCATGTCGTCACCCGCGAGATCCGCCAGACCCAATTCTCGGGCGCCATGATCGGCAAGGGCCAGCACCGCCACTTCATGCTGAAGGAAATCTTCGAGCAGCCGGAAGTGATCGGCGGCACCTTGAACACCATGCTGAACCCGGCCGAGCGCACCATCACCCTGCCCGCCCTGCCGTTCGATCTGGCCGGAATCAGGCGGGTGCGAATCATTGCCTGCGGCACTTCGTTCTACGCCGGATCGGTGGCCAAGTACTGGATCGAGACCCTGGCCCGCCTGCCGGTCGAAGTGGACATCGCCTCGGAATTCCGCTACCGCACGCCGCCCATGGAGGCCGACGGGCTGGCCATCTTCATCTCGCAATCGGGCGAGACCGCCGACACCCTGGCGGCGCTGCGCTATTGCCGCGAGCACGGCCAGCGCACCCTGGCGCTGGTCAACGTACCGGAAAGCACCATCTCGCGGGAAGCCGAGGCCACCTTGCTGACCCTGGCCGGCCCCGAGATCGGCGTCGCCTCCACCAAGGCCTTCACCACCCAGCTGACGGTGCTGGCCTGCCTGGCGGTGGGACTGGCGCGGGCCAGGAACGCCATCGATGCCGGGCGCGAGGCCCGGATATGCCAGTCCCTGGCCGAGGTTCCGGCCCGCGTCGCCGAGGTGCTGCGCCGCGACGACGACCTGCGCGTCATCGCCCAGGGCATCGCCGAGGCCCGCGACGTGCTCTACCTCGGACGCGGCACCGGCTTTCCCATCGCCCTGGAAGGCGCCTTGAAGCTGAAGGAAATCAGCTATATCCACGCCGAGGGCTATGCCGCCGGCGAGTTGAAGCACGGCCCCATCGCCCTGATCGACGATTCGGTGCCGGTGATCGTCATCTGCCCGACCGACGAGTTGTACGAGAAGACCGCCTCCAACGTGCAGGAGGTGGTGGCCCGCGGCGGCCGGGTGGTGTTCTTCTCCGATGCCCCGGGGGTCGGGCGCCTGGCCACCACCGCCTTCGCCACCATGGCCCTGCCAACGGTGGACCCGTTCGTCGCCCCCATCCTCTACGCCATCCCGGTGCAGTTACTGGCCTACCACGTCGCCATCGCCAAGGGCACCGACGTGGACCAGCCGCGCAATCTGGCGAAAAGCGTCACCGTCGAGTAAAGGCCGCCGCCGGATGGTTGGTATCCGGCGACAAAATAGCTTCACACTGAATTCCTCAAATCACGCATCAATCAACCGGAGCCGGCGCGAGGCGTCAGGACCGAAGCTTGAACTGGACCGGTATGACGAATTCCAGGTCCTGCCCGCCGCGGTCGCCGGCAAAGCCGGCGGGGACCGGCGGCAGCGGGTCGGCGGCGGCGATCATGTCCGTCACCGCCTTGTCCAGCAGGGGGCTGCCTGATCCCTTGACCACGCTCCAGGCCTGGAGCTTTCCCGTCCGGTCGATGCGGAACTTGAGCAGCACCACGCCCTCGGTATTGGTCAGGCGGGCGCGGCGGGGATACTGGCGGTGCTTCTCCAGCCAGGAGAACAGGGTTCCCAGATAGGCGGAGTTCTGCTTGTTGGCCAGCATGGCGGCATCGACCCGCAGGACGCCCGGTTGACCGCCGGCACCGCTGTTCGACGCGGCGGGGCCGGCCGCTGCCGGCGGAGTGGCGGCGACGCTTTCCGCCGCCGGCGCCGCCTCGCGCTGCGGCGTGGGCTGTTCGGCGGGCTGCGGCGCCGGTTCGGGCCGAGGCTCGGCCTTGGGCGCGGGCACCGGCCTGGCCGCCGCCGCCCGAGACCGGACGACGGGCTTTTCCACCGGCTTGGGCGGTTGCGGCGCGGGTAGGACGGTGGCCGGCGGCGGAATGTCCTGAGCCTTGGGGGTGGCGGCCCCGCCTCCCTTGGGGCCGAGGCTCAACGGCGACAGCATCACCTGTAGCGGGACCGGCGGAGAGGGCGGCAGGCGAGCCGGCGGCATGGCGAAGAAGACCAGTCCGGTCAGGATGACGGCGTGCAGGGTGGCGGAAACGGGAAGGGCCGAACGCATCTCATCCCCCCGCCGGCTGGAGGGCGTCGTCGGCCCGCAGGAACAGCCTCAACAGGGAGGTATCGACCTCGCTCATGACGCCCTTGTCCTCCTTTTCCCGACCGGTCCCGGTTCCGGCGGAAAGATGCAATTGCGATACAATCGCGCCGCCAAATGCATACGGTTCATGGGGGCATGGGGTCAAGAAGATATTGCAAGTGACTATCACTTGCGGCGCAAGAGTGTCGGTCATCACTCTGGAACGGATGGAAAGTGGCGCCGCGACAGGTATTTCGGACCATGTGTGGCCAGCCCCAGGCATTGTCGGCCGCCGGCCTGCTGGTATTGCACGCCGCACGCCGACGATCAGCCCAAGCACCCGGAATAAGCGCGGTGACTCCGGGTGGCGGGCATGTTAGATTAGCCATCCCTACTTGACCGGAAGAGGTCCCGTATTGGTGCAGGGAAAGCATCGCAGCAGCGTTCGGCAGTCGGGCCGTCTCGGACGGTTCGGCGCGTGGCTGGCTGCCCTTGCGCTCCTGCTTCAGGTAATTGTTCCATTGGTGCCGGCCCAGGCGGCCATGGCGCTGGAGCAGGACCTGACCGCCTCCATCTGCCATTCTTCCGACGCTCCGGGCGAGGCCGGTACTCCCGCCAAGGCCAAGGGCGAGCACTGCCAGTTCTGCCAGACCCACATGGGCGCCAAGATCCTGCCGCCCACGCCGACCGCCTGGGTCGCGCCGGAAGCGGAAAGCCGTCCGGCGCCCGGTCGCCCGACCGCGCATGCGGCGCCGGAGCAATCCGAACGCCAGCCCCAGACCCAGCGAGGTCCGCCTCTCCGCTCCTGACCGCCTGATCGTGGGGCCTAGCCCCATCGCCGTCGTGGAGAATGGAGGACAAGGCATGAGCGCTTCCCCCGTCAAGGGTTTGGCCAAGACCGATTCCATCGGTTTCGGCTCGTTGGTCCTGAGCACCGGCCTGACCGTCGCGTCCCTGATCCTGGTGCCCGCCGTGTCGCAGAGCCTGGGCGTGGGGCCCAGCCTGACCGGCGCGCTTCGGGTCGTGCTGATGAAAGCGGCGGCCAGGGTCTGATGCGCCCGTCGGACGCCTATCTCCTTGGATTGGCGCTGGCCGTGACCCTGTTCGCGGCCAGCTTCGCCGATGCCGCCCTGGGGCTGGCGCGGGAACGTTCCGCCCTGGCGCGCAAGGCGGAGTTGGTGGAGCGCCTGGGCCTGACGGACCTGGTGCTGTTCACCGAGGCTCGCTACACCCGCCACCCCAGTCAGGCCGACCTGCATTCCGCCTTTCAGGACCATCCCTTCGCCCTGGACCACTTCCCTTCCGGATCGCTGTTGCCGCCGCCGCGCCTGAAGGGCCGCTCATGAATTCGTGGATCGGCAAGCAGCGGAACCTTCTCGACTTCACCTTGTCGTCGCTGTCGCGCAGACGGGGCAAGACGCTGGGCATGCTGGCCGTCTACACCAGTATCGTCTTCGTGCTGGCCTCGGTGATGCTGTTCTCGCACGCCATCCGGCGCGAGGCCGCCATCGTGCTCGTCAAGAGCCCCGAGGTGCTGGTCCAGCGCATGGTGGCCGGGCGCCACGACCTGATCCCCGCCCGTTACCTCGACGCCATCCGCGGCATCCGGGGCGTCCAGTCGGTCGAGGGTCGGCTGTGGGGCTATCTGTTCGATCCGTCGGCAGCGGCCAACTACACCCTGATGGTTCCGGCCAGCCCCCGCATCGAGCCGGGCAAGGTGATCATCGGCGACGCGGTGGCGCGGGCCAGAAGCGCCGAGCCCGGCGATTTGATGAGCTTCCGCGCCCATGACGGAACCCTGGTCCAGTTCAAGGTGGATGGCGCCATCGGACGTGAATCCGCCCTGGTTTCCGCCGATCTGTTCCTGGTGTCCGAGACCGACTTCCGCCGCCTGTTCGGCATTCCGGAGGGTTTGTTCACCGATCTGGCGGTCTCGGTCCGCAATCCGCGCGAGGTGGGGAAAATCGCCGAGAAGATCGACGCGGCCCTGCCCGACACCCGCATCGTGCTGAGAGACGAGATCCTGCGCACCTACGAATCGGTGTTCGACTGGCGCGAAGGCATGCTGCTGGTGTTGCTGGCCGGCGCCATCCTGGCCTTCGCCATCTTCTCGTGGGAAAAGGCCTCCGGCCTGTCGGCGGAAGAGAAGCGCGAGATCGGCATCTTGAAGGCGGTGGGCTGGGAAACCGGCGACGTGATCCGCCTCAAGATGCTGGAAGGGCTGGTGGTGTCGCTGTCGGCCTTCCTGCTGGGCTACCTGCTGGCCTACGCCCATGTCTTCCATTTGGGTGCCGGGCTGTTCGAGCCGGCGCTGAAGGGCTGGGCGGTGATGTATCCCAAATACCGCCTCACTCCCTTCGTGGACGAGTTGCAGGTGGCGACCTTGTTCTTCTTCACCGTCTTTCCCTATACGGTCGCCACTGTGGTTCCCATCTGGCGGGCGGCCATCATCGATCCCGATCAGGTGATGCGATGATCCGTCTCACCGACGTCAGGAAGGCCTTCAACCAGGGCCGGGAGAACGAGTTCTGGGCCTTGAAGGGCATCGACCTGTCGGTGGAGGCCGGCAAGGTGACGGTGTTCCGGGGGCCAAGCGGCTCGGGCAAGACCACGCTGCTCACCCTGGTGGGCTGTCTGGCCAGGCCGACCTCGGGGCGGGTGCGCCTGAAGGACCGCGACATTTCCGGCCTGCCCGAACGCTTCCTCACCGATATCCGGCGCTCCACCTTCGGCTTCGTGTTCCAGCAGTTCAATCTGCTGAAGGGCATCACCGCGATCGAGAACGTGATGATCCCGGCCTATCCCCTCGGCATCGACCGAACGGAGCTTTCCCGGCGCGCCCACGCGCTGCTCGAGCGTCTGGACATCGCGCCCAAGGCCCGGTCCAACGCCGAATGGCTGTCGGGCGGCGAGGCCCAGCGGGTGGCCATCGCACGGGCCTTGATCAACGACCCCGAGGTGGTGATCGCCGATGAGCCCACCGCCAACCTGGACAGCGAGCGCTCGAAACAGTTCCTGGATATCGTCGAGACCCTGAAGGAATCCGGCAAGACCGTGCTGATGACCAGCCACGACCCCCTGGTGTGCGAGACGGCGGTGGTGGACCGGGTGGTGTCGTTGCGTGACGGGCAGTTGGTGGAGAGGGGGGGATGATCTTTCAGCCCGCCATCATCGCCCTGCTGCTGGCCTCCCTGACCGGCGCCCTGCTGGTGGCCGGACAGCTGCCGTTCTCGGTCAGCGTGCTGCGCCACTGGAATACGGCCAGCGGGTCCGAACGTCAGCTGGAGATGGAGAAGCGGACATATCTGGTCTCGACGCTGCTGGCGGTGGTTCTCGCCGCCGAACTGGCCTCGCTGGTGCTGTTCGTGTTCAACGCCGACCGCATGTCCACCCTGTTCGTCGGCGCCATGTGCGCGGTAGGCACGCTCAACGTCAACGAGTTCGGCTTTCCTTCCCTGTACCTGAAGATGGCGGCCTTCTTTGCCGCCTCGGGCTGGCTGGCGCTCAATCACCTGGATTCGCGCGGCCATGACTACCCGCTGGTCAGGGTGAAATACGGCGCGCTGCTGGTGCTCTGCCCCCTGCTGCTCGCCGCCGCAGGCGTGCAACTGGCCTATTTCCTGGGCTTGCGGGCCGATGTCATCGCATCGTGCTGCTCGACCCTGTTTTCCGGCAACACGCAGGTGACCAGCGACAGGCTGGCCACCCTGGACCCCGCCGTGGCCCTGGGCGTAATGGGAGGCGCGATGGCGGTGGTCTTCGCGCTGGGCCGCCGGGTCCAGGCGACCGGCCGCGGCGGCGTCGCCTTCGCCGCCGCCGCGCTGCTGGCGTTCGTCGCGGCGCTGGAAGCGGTGGTGGCCGCCCTGTCGGTCTATGTCTACGAAATGCCGCACCACCACTGTCCGTTCTGCATCCTGAAGGGCGAGTACGGCCATGTGGGCTATGCCCTCTATCTGCCGCTGTTCATCGCCGCCGCCCTGGGGCTGGCTGCCGGCATCTGCCAGCCGGCCTGCCGGATCGCCAGCCTGACCGAGGCGGCGCCCCGCATCCTGCGACGCTGCGTCACCGCCTCGATGGCGTCTTACGCCCTGTTCGGACTGGTGGCCGCTTGGCTGGTCTGGCGCTCGCACCTGATCCTGATGGAGGAATCGCCCATCAACGCCATCCTGCTCAATCTGTCCGGAGGCCAGCCATGAGGATCTTTCGTTTCCTGGCCGTCCTGCTGCTGCTTTCCGCCTGTGGTGAATCGGGTGGCAAGACGCCTCATGTGGGCGATGCCCCGCCAGCCTTCAAGCTGGCCACCCTGGACGGGAGCACGGTGGATTATCCCGCGCAACTGGCTGGAAAGGTGGTTGTCCTGCGGTTCTGGGCAACCTGGTGCCCGTTCTGCAAGGACGAGATGAAGATGATCCAGACCGTCTGGAGCCAGTCCCGCGACAGGGGATTCGAGGTGCTGGCGGTCAATGCCGGGCAGGAGAAAGGCGACATCGCCGAGTTCATCGCCAAGCTGGGCGTCACTTATCCGGTCCTGCTCGACCCCGGCTCCAAGGTGACCAGGGCCTATGGCGTCACCGGCCTGCCCATGACCCTGTTCGTGGGACGCGACGGCAAGGTCAAGGGCCGCATCCTGGGCGAGACCGACGAGGCCACCTTCCGCCGCAAGGTGGAGGAACTGCTATGAGCACGCCCGAGACCTGCGACCTTTGCGGGCTGCCGGTGCCCAAGGACGGAATACACTTGAAGGCCGGCGACAAGGACATGGCGTTCTGCTGCGAAGGCTGCCGGGGCATCTGGGTGATGCTGAACCCGGATGCCGTGAAGGAAAAAGGGGACAGGAAATGATGAACAACGAAACCAACCATCTTGGACATGAACTTGGAAAGGGGGCCGTCATGGCTGTTGGATATGTGGCGGGCAAGAGCCTGCTGGGGCGTCTGCTGTTCAATCCGGTCGTCATGCTGGGCGCGGGAATCGCGGTCGGCTATTACGGCTACAAGTACCGCAAGGAGATCGTCGCCGCCGTGGCCAGGGCCTCCGACATGGGCAAGGACATGGTGCTCAACGCCAAGGAGAACCTGGCCGATCTGGTGGAGGAGAACCGCGAGGCCGAGGAAGGCAAGGGCAAAGAATAACCCGGTCAGCTGACATGAGGGGGCCGTCATGATCGCAAGACGGACGAAAGCGGCCAGGCAGGCGCGGGTCCAGGCGCTGTGGCAGGCCATGAGGGTGCGGCATCGCTCGGCCGGCCATGTGCGCTTCGACCTGCCCGAGGCCTTGCGTACCGACGAGGCGTCGTGGGCGTTCCGGACGGAACTGGCCCGCGTCGAGGGTGTCTACCGCGTCCATGTGTTCACCGGGGCGGGCAAGCTGTCCATCCGCTTCATGGAGGATGTGTGCCCGCTGCCAACGCTGGTGGCGGCCTTGTCCGGCCTGGTGGCAAGTCTGGCCGAGGGGGGGCAAGCGCCTGCCCCGGTCCCCGGCGGGCGAGAAGACGGCCCGGCGGGCCAGCCACCCGGCTGGCTGGCGCGGCTGAAGGAAGCGGCGCCCGTCCGCGCCGTCCGCCAGCGCTACGACGACCTGAGGGCCAAGGCCGAGGTGTTGGGCAAGATCGTCGCCATCAAGACCGGCAAGCCGATCCCGGCGGGAAATGATTTGCAGGAATGGATGATCCATTTCCTCAACGACCTGGTGGCCTTCTATCTGATCCGCCAGCACTGGGACCGCATCATCGGCCAGTGGCTGCCCCGGCCCTGGACATACCGCTATCAATGGCTGTCGGTGCTCTACCTCACCTTCCTGCTGGTCCGCTACCGCAAGGGGGCGGTGCCCAAGGTGGCGAGGAAATGAGCGGAGCCATCCGGGTCGTCCACCTCTTGCGGCGCCGGGTCCGCATCCTGATCCCGGCGCTGAAGGGCGACGGCGAGCGTCTGTGCCTGCTGGAAATCCTGCTGAGAAAGCACGGGGCGATCCTGGACATCAAGGTGGTCGCAGCGCTGGGTTCGCTGGCCATCCGCTTCGACCCCAGGGCCATGCCGGCGGAAAACCTGCTGACCCTGCTGAACAAGGTGGCTGGAAACATCGCCCGCGCCCCCCGCGCTTCGATGGGGGAGCCCGACCGTTTGCCCGACGGCGCGGAGGGCGAGGTCTGCGTCGCCGTGGAAGGCATGACCTGCGCGTCCTGCGCCGCCCTGATCCAGATGAGCCTGAACCGCGATCCCGCCGTGCGCGCCGCCTCGGTCAACTACGCCACCGCCACGGCGACGGTGGTGGGTGTGCTGGACCGCCCCGCCCTGGAAGCCCGTATCCGGGCGCTGGGCTACGAGGCGCGGCCCATGGACACGCTCTCTCAGCGCAAGCTGATCGTCGAGCGTGAGCGCGCCCTGGTCCGGGAGTCCCGCCGGCGCGCCATGGCGGCCTGCCTGCTCAGCCTGCCGGTGATGGTCATCGGCATGGCCATGCCCCGCTCGCGCCTGTGGCATCTGGTGGAATTCGCCCTGACCACCCCGGTGGTGCTGGGCGCCGGCCGCCCGTTCTTCCTGCGCGCCTGGAAGCTGGCGAGGAATCGTGCCGCCAACATGGATACCCTGATCGCCCTGGGCTCGGGGGCCGCCTACGGCCACTCGGTGTCCTCGCTTCTGGCCGGACGCCACCATCTCTATTTCGAGGCCGCCGCCGGCATCGTCTCCTTCGTGCTGCTGGGACGCTGGCTGGAAGAACGTGCCAAGGGCAAGGCCGGCGACGCCATCCGCAAGCTGCTGGACCTTCAGCCGCCCACCGCCACCGTGGTCCGTGGCGAGGTCGAGGTGGTGGTGCCGGTGGACGAGGTCGCCGTGGGCGAGGTCCTGGTGGTGAGGCCGGGCGAGCGCGTGCCGGTGGACGGCGAGGTGGTCTTCGGACGCACCACCATGGACGAATCCATGGTGACCGGCGAAAGCATGCCGGTGGTCAAGGGGCCGGGCGACGCGGTGATCGGCGGCTGCATCAACGGCGCCGGCAGCTTCCGCATGACGGCCTCCGCCGTCAGCCAGGATACCGTCCTGGCCGGCATCGTGCGCATGGTCGATCACGCCCAGGCCGCCAAGCTGCCGGTTCAGCGCATGGCCGACCGGGTGTCGGCGGTATTCGTTCCCGGCGTGGTGGCGGTGGCCGGCGCCACCTTCGCCACCTGGCTCGCCGGCGGAGCGCGGATGTCCTCCGCGCTGGGCAATGCCGTTTCGGTGCTGCTGATCGCGTGTCCCTGCGCCCTGGGTCTGGCCACGCCCACCGCCATCATGGCCGCCACCGGACAGGCGGCGCGGCGCGGTATTTACATCCGCAACGGCGAGGCGCTGGAGACGGCGGCGGGCCTCACCGTCCTGGTGTTCGACAAGACCGGTACGGTGACCGAGGGACGGCCGGTGGTGTCGCATCTGCGCCTGGAGCCGGGCTTCGACAAGGCAAGCGCCCTGGCGCTGGTGGCGGGAGCGGAACTGGGCTCCGAGCATCATCTGGGCCGCACCGTGGTCGATTTCGCCCGTTCCCTGGGGATCGAACCCGTCCGGGCCGGCGACTTCTCCGCCGAAATCGGGCGAGGGGTGGTCGCCCGCATCGACGGCCACGAGGTGCTGGTGGGCAGCCGCACCTTCCTGGCCGAACGCGGCATCGCAGGGGGCGATGCGGTTCCCGCCGGCCAGACTCCGGTGCTGGCCGCCATCGACGGGCGTCTCGCCGTGACCATGGGCATCTCGGACCGGCCCCGTCCCACCTCCGCCGACGCCATCGCCCGCCTGCATCGTCTGGGGGTACGCACCATCATGGCCACCGGCGACGTGGAGGAGGCCGCCCGCGCCATCGCCGCCGAGGTGGGCATTCCCGAAGTGGTGGCCCAGGCCTCGCCCGCCGCCAAGCAGGCCCTGGTGGCCGGGCTGCGCGCCGCCGGCGAAAAGGTGGGCATGATCGGCGACGGCGTCAACGACGCCCCGGCCCTGGCCTGCGCCGATGTGGGCTTCGCCATCGGCACCGGCACCGACATCGCCATCGAGGCGGCCCCGGTCACCCTGGTGGGCGGCGACATCGCCAAGGTGGCCGAGATGATCGAGCTCAGTCGCAAGACCATGCGGATCATTCGCCAGAATCTGGTCTGGGCCATGGGCTACAACACCATCGCCATTCCCGGCGCCGCCCTGGGCGAGCTCAGCCCCATGGTGGCGTCGTCGGCCATGGCGCTGTCCTCGGTCTCGGTGGTGACCAACTCGCTGCGGCTGCAGAAGGCCGGATGAATGGAGGACGATCTCGACTATATGCTGGCGTTCATGGCGGGCCTGCTGGGCAGCGGGCACTGCGTCGGCATGTGCGGCTCGCTGGTCTCCGCCTGTTTCATGCGCATGGGCGAGGCGGGCAAGGGGATCGTGCCGGCGCTGTCCTATCACGGCGCCCGGATCACCGTTTACGGACTGGTCGGCCTGCTGGCCGCCGCCCTGGGGCTGGCGCTGGTCTCCACCGGCATCATCGGCAAGGTCCAGGGAATATTGCAGATCGTCGCCGGGGTGGTGGTGATCGTCCTGGGGCTGGATCTCCTGGGCTGGCTGCCCCGGCGGTTGCCGCTGATCGGGCTGCCCATGGCGGCCTTCGGCAAGGTCTATTTCGCCGCCGCCGGCCAAGGCCCGGCGCGGGGGACGGCACTGGCCGGGCTGATGAACGGGCTGATGCCCTGCGCGCTGACCCTGGCCATGGCGGTGAAGGCCACCGCCGCCGCGACGGTCTGGCAGGGCGGCCTGCTGATGCTGGCCTTCGGGGCCGGAACCCTGCCGTCCATGCTGTTCGTCAGTCTGGTGCTGGGGCGTCTGGGCGCCCGGGCGCGAGGCTGGCTGCTGAAGGGCGCGGCCATCGTGGTCATCGCGCTGGGCGCGGCGACCCTGATTCAGGGCCTGCGCTTCTTCGCCGTGATGAAAAATCTGTCCAATTGGTGAGTTGTCTTGGAGAGGAGAGCAGAATGAATCGTCGCAAGTTCCTGGCCGCCGGTACCACCCTGGGCCTGGCCGCCACAATCGCCGTTCCCGCCGTGGCCGCCGAGGGCGATGGCACGCCGGCGCAGTTCATGCCCAAGAAGCCCAAGGACCCCACCCCCCTGGTGGACGAACTGGCCAAATACCCGAAGTGCCCCTATTGCGGCATGGACCGCAAGGAATACCACTTCAGCCGTCACCTCGTTCACTACTCGGACGATCTGGTGGACGGCACCTGCTCCATCCACTGCGCCGCCGTGTCGCTGTCGGTCAACCTGGACCGCATGCCGAAGGCCATCTATGCCCCCGACAACGGTTCGGGCGAGGCGTTGAAGCCCCTGACCAACGCCGAGACCGCCGCCTACGTCATCGGCGGCGAGCATCGTGGCGTCATGACCAGGAAGCCCAAGACCTCGTTCGCCTCCAAGGTCGCCGCCGAGGCCGCCAAGGGCGACGGCGAGGTGGTGGACTTCAACAAGGCCTTGATGCTCTCCTATATGGGCATGGCCGAGGACACCATGATGATCCGCATGAGGCGGGACGAAAAACGCCGTAAGATGATGGGTGAAATGCAGCACAAGGGCTGAGTTTTCCGGCGGGGGCCTTGGCGCCCCCGCTGCCTATCCCGAGGAAACATCATGCGTCCGATCATCGTCGCGCTGCTGTCGCTGTTGCTGTTCGCCGCCCCGGCCACGGCGGGAGAAGTGGTGATCGCCCCGCCCGGCCCCGACAGCGTCTGCCCGGTCTGCGGCATGTTCGTCGCCAAGTACCCGGAATGGGTGGCCGCCGTGGTGTTCAAGGATGGTCACGCCCATTACTTCGACGGGGCCAAGGACCTGTTCAAGTTCCTGCGCGACCTCGGGCGTTACGATCCCGGCCACGAGGCGGCGGACATCGCCATCGTGGCGGTGACCGACTATTACGGGGTCAGGACCATCGACGCCCGTTCCGCCTTCTTCGTGGTGGGTTCGGATACACTGGGACCCATGGGGCATGAACTGGTGCCGCTGGCCAGCAAGGCCGACGCCGACGAATTCATGGCCGATCACAAGGGCAAGCGCATCCTGACCTTCGACCAGGTCGGCGCGGAATTGCTGAAGAGTCTCGACCGGGGCGGGGTGAAGTGAGGGCCGTATCGGTCTCCGATGATCGCCTTTGGGAAGCCATCGGGCGCGACATCGGCGCCCCGGAGGTCACCCAGGCCCTGCGGTCCCGCCAGGGATTGCTTTCCCCCTGCGCCGTGCTGCTGCCCCGGCATCAGGCGGAGCGGGTGGAAGCGGCGGTCAGGGCCCTTCACGCCGCCTTCTCCCATCCCGGCCTGGTGGCGGCCGCCCTGGAGATCGCCAGGGGCGAGGAATTGCCGGATAACGGCCTGGGAGGCTGGATTCTGGGGTTCGATTTCCACCTGACCCCGGAAGGGCCGAAACTCATCGAGATCAACACCAATCCCGGCGGCATGCTGGCGGTGGCGACGCAGGCGCGCGCCCTGGCGGCGCTGCACCCCGAACTGGGAGCCGCTTGCGAGGTTGAGGCCGTGGCCCTGGAGGCCTTTCACGAGGAATGGCGCCGCCAGAACGGAGACCATCCATTGCGGAGCGTCGCCATCGTCGATGACGACCCGCCCAACCAATATCTGGAGCCGGAATTCCAGCTGTACCGGCGGATGTTCGAGGCGGCCGGCATCAAAGCCGAGGTCATCGACCCCGGCCAGTTCTCCGCCGGCAGGGCCGACATGGTCTATAACCGGCTGGTGGATTTCAGCCTGGAATCCCAGGCCCATGCCGTCCTGGCCGAGGCGTGGCGTGGTGGGGGGACCGTGGTCACGCCGGACCCCCGCGCCCACTTCCTGTATTCCGACAAACGGGTGATGGCGCTGCTGTCCGACGAGGCGGCACTGCGCTCCATCGGGGTGCGTCCCGATATCGCCGCCCAGGTGGCGCGGGTGGTTCCCCCCACCGTGCCGGTGTCGGCGGCCAACGCCGAGAGCCTGTGGGCCGAACGCCGGCGCTGGTTCTTCAAGCCGGCCAAGGGCCATGCCGGCAAGGCGGTCTATCGCGGCGAGAAGATTACCAATTCGGCCTGGCCGACCGTGCTGTCCTCGCCCTACGTGGCCCAGCGTTATGTTCCCGCCGCCCGGGTCCATCTGGACCATGTGGGAACTGATCTCAAGATGGATCTGCGCGCCAACGCCTGGCAGGGGCGGGTCATCCAGATGGCCGCGCGGCTATACGAAGGGCAGACCACCAACTTCCGCACCCCCGGCGGCGGTTTCGCCCCGGTGTTCGTGGCATGACCAGTGAAAGGCGGCGTTATCTTTCCGGTTCATACCCGGATAGCGGATATGGATAATGCGGCACAGGTAAATCATTACATCGATGGCCTCCGATCTTTACCAAAGTAAACAATCTTAACCTTATGACATCTTTTCATTATCTTTCAAGGTTGACCATGATCAAAGACGCCACCCCCGATCACTTCTAAGTATTGCCCATGGCCGCCTCGGGGTGAGGGGGCCGCGAAAGTGAAGTCCGGCATGATTCGCCCGTCGCTGAAATCGGCCATCGTGGTCCTGCTGCTGTTCGTCGGCATGGCGACGCAGTCGCTGACCGCCGGTTTCGCCATGGTGGCGGGCGGCGGCGTTCCTGGCGCTGCCGCGTCCCTGACGGTGGCGGGCGATGCCGACGGCTTCCTCGCCGACGTGCTGCTGTCGGTCTGCTCGCAGGACAAGGGCAAGCGCGCCAAGACCGGGGCATCGGCCGACCACTGCCTGTACTGTCCGCCCCTGGCCCATCGGCTGGAAGCCGACGCCGCCTCGGCCGCCGTCCCGCTCCCGCGGACGGCGATCCTGGACGAACCCTGGCCCGGCCCCCAGGTTCCTCCCCCGTCGCGGCGGATGGCCGGCGACGGGCCATCCCGCGCTCCCCCGTCCATCGCCTGAGCGTTCTCGCCCGCGAATGTGACCGGGATTTCCCGTCCGATCCTGCAACCGGCATCGCCTGACGACGCGGCACGGTTCGGCGCGACTCCCCCCGAAGGAGCAAAATCATGAATCTGGATTATGTGGCGTCCCCTGCCAAGGGGGCTCCGGCCCTGGAATTCGGCCATTGGCCGAGACGCCATCCCGACCGGCTGGCCCTGGAGCGTCTGGCCGACGTAGCGCCGTTCGACCTGCTGGACGCCGACGAGATCGAGTCCTTGCTGTCGGTCGCCTCGGTATCGCATGTCACGGAAACGGCGACGCTGTTCACTGCCCGCACCCCGGCCGACCATCTGCATGTGGTGATGCGGGGCAAGGTGGTTCTGCACGGTCCCGATGGCGTGATCGTCGATGGAGTCGCGGCGCCGGCTATCCTGGATGCCGCCGATCTGTTCGTCGGCGGTCATGTCTTCGCCGCCGAGGCCATGACGGGGGCGCTGGTGGTGCGGATTCCGCGTGCCGCCATGCTGGCGCAGTTGCAGGCCAGCAGCCCGCTCGTTCACGCTTTTCTCGGCCTGGTGGCCGCCGCCACCCAAACCCTGGCCGATGCCTTGATGGCCCAGCGCTGCCTGACCAGCGTCCAGCGTCTGGCCGCCTTCCTCTTGGAGCAGGCAGCCAGGGCCGGAGCCGAGGACAGCTTCGCGCTCGACATCCCCAAGAAGGCCATCGCCGGTCAGTTGGGCATGACGCCAGCCCATTTCGCCCGCTCGCTGACCCGGCTGGTTTCGGCCGGCGTGGTCGAGCGGCGCAACCGCAACACCATAATCCTCAATGATATTTCCGCCCTGCGTGCCGTGCTTGAAGGGGAGCTCGGCATCGCCACCCAGGACGGAAGCACGGCCCAGCACAAGCAACTGGCCGCCTACAGGACCTTCAAGAGCCTTTCCTGATCAATTCCACCGGAGGAGCGCAATGTCGGACGTTCTGACAAAAGCCGCCGCCAGAAACATCTTCTATGGCGGCACGGCATTCTTTTTCATCATCTTCGTCGGTCTGGTGGCGCACAGCGTCAGCACCGTCAACGCCATGAACGAGACCCACCCCGTCACCGCCTCGGTGGCGGCGGGAAAGCATGTGTGGGAGAAGCACGCCTGCATCAACTGCCACACCATCATGGGCGAGGGCGCCTATTACGCCCCTGAACTGGGCAATGTCTGGGTCCGCTTCGGCGGGCGCGAGGACGCCCAGGCCGGTCGCGACGCCATCAAGAACTGGATCAAGGCCATGCCCACCGGCATCGAGGGCCGCCGCCAGATGCCCAAGTTCGACCTGACCGAAAGGGAACTGGACGATCTGGTCGACTTCTTCAAGTGGACCAGCGAGGTCAATACCCAGAACTGGCCGCCCAAGGTTTCCGGCTAAAAAGGGGGAGCAATAAATATGAAATACGAATCGCAGAAGGTCGCGCTCTACTACTTCGCCGGAGCGCTGGGCCTGTTCGTCGCCCAGGTGCTGTTCGGCGTCGTGCTGGGCACCATCGTGGTTGCCCCCAACACCCTGTCCGAACTGCTGCCCTTCAACGTCGCCCGCATGATCCACACCAACGCGCTGATCGTGTGGCTGCTGATGGGTTTCTTCGGCTGCGCCTATTACCTGATCCCGGAAGAATCCGAGACCGAACTGCACAGTCCCAGGCTGGCCATCATCCAGTTCTGGCTGTTCCTGTTCGGGGCCGCCGCCGCGGTGGTCGGCTATCTGTTCCGCATCCACGAGGGACGCGAGTTCCTGGAACAGCCGCTGTGGATCAAGCTGGCCATCGTCGTGGTGGCGCTGATGTTCCTCTACAACGTCACCATGACGGTGTTGAAGGGCCGCAAGACCGCCATCACCAACGTCCTGCTGCTGGGGCTGTGGGGCATCGCGGTGTTCTTCCTGTTCTCGCTCTACAACCCCGCCAACCTGATCCTCGACAAGGTGTTCTGGTGGTGGGTCGTCCATCTGTGGGTGGAAGGCGTGTGGGAACTGGTCATGGCCTCGGTGCTGGCCTTCCTGATGATCAAGATGACCGGCATCGACCGCGAGGTGGTCGAGAAGTGGCTTTACGTCATCATCGGCCTCGCCCTTTTTTCCGGCATCCTCGGCACCGGGCACCATTACTACTGGATCGGCATGCCGGCCTATTGGCAGTGGATCGGCTCGGTGTTCTCGACGCTGGAGGTCTTGCCGTTCTTCGCCATGGTGATCTTCACCTTCATGATGGTGTGGAAGGGCGGCCGCACCCATCCCAACAAGGCGGCGCTGCTGTGGTCGCTGGGCTGCTCGGTCTTCGCCTTCTTCGGCGCCGGCGTCTGGGGCTTCCTGCACACCCTGGCTCCCGTCAACTACGTGACCCATGGCACCCAGATCACAGCAGCCCATGGGCATCTGGCCTTCTACGGCGCCTATGTGATGCTGAACATCGCCATGTTCACCTACGCCATGCCCAACCTGCTGAAGCGCGAGCCCTATAATCAGGTGCTCAACATGTGGGGCTTCTGGATCACCTCCTCGGGCGTGACCTTCATGACCTTCGCGCTCACCTTCGCCGGCGTGGTGCAGACGCATCTGCAACGGGTCATGGGCATGAATTTCATGGAAGTGCAGGACGCGCTGGGCCTGTTCTACTGGATGCGTCTGGGGGCGGGCGTCGCCACCCTGGTGGGCGTCATCCTGATCGTCTGGTCGCTGGCGGTTCCCGGCGGCAAGCGGGCCGGGGCGGCGATCGTCCAACCGGCCGAGTAAGTGAGAGCGGGGCGGCGGTGCGTTGCCGCCGCCCCATTTTTCTTCGGAGAAATTCATGTCATCCCCATTGCCGTTCTACCTGCCCCAGGGCAATGAATGCGGCCTGTTCGAACTGGCTTGGCGCAAGCGGTTGCCGCTGCTGCTGAAAGGCCCCACCGGCTGCGGCAAGACCCGCTTCGTCGCCCACATGGCCGCGCGCCTGGGCCGGCCCCTGTTCACCGTCTCCTGCCACGATGACTTGACCGCCGCCGATCTGACCGGGCGCTTTCTGCTCAAGGGCGGCGACACGGTATGGACCGACGGGCCGCTGACCAGCGCGGTGCGTTCGGGCGGCATCTGCTATCTCGACGAGGTGGTCGAGGCCCGCAAGGACGTCACCGTGGTGCTGCACCCGCTGACCGACGACCGCCGCATCCTGCCGCTGGAGCGCACCGGAGAACTGCTGGACGCGCCGTCCGAATTCATGGTGGTGGCGTCCTACAATCCCGGCTACCAGAACGTCCTGAAGCAGTTGAAGCCCTCGACCCGCCAGCGCTTCGTCGCCATCGAGTTCGACTTCCCCGCCCCCGACCTGGAGCGACGGGTGGTCGCCGAGGAATCCGGTCTGGACGAGGGCAAGGTCCAGCCGCTGATCCTGCTGGCCCAACGGCTGCGCGCCTTGAAGGGCCATGACCTGGAAGAGGGCGTCTCCACCCGCCTGCTGGTCTATTGCGCCACCCTGATGCAGGCCGGACTGGCGGTGCGCGACGCCGTCCACGTCACCATGGTCGAGCCGTTGTCCGACGACCCGGAGGTCAAGGCCGGGCTGGAGGAAGTGGTGAAAGCGGTGTTCGCATGAACTGGCTGTCGCTTCTTGAACTGGAGGAGCGGGTCGGCGCGGTCTGGCACCGCTGGGTTGGGGAGAAGGCCAGTTGGCCCAGCCATCCCCAGGCCGCCGTGACGCTGGATTCCATGCGCCCCCGGCTGACGGTGCTGTTTCGCGGCCTGGGCGGCGACAAGGCGCTGGTCATCGCCTGCGCCCAGTCGCGCCAGTCCGGCCACCGTCTCGGCCTGAGGCAGCGCCTGGGGATGGAGGCCGAGCGCCTGGTCACGCCCACCCGCGACGAGACAACCCTGTCGCTTCCCGCCCAAATCTCACTGTTTCCCTCGGCGGAGTTGAACCGCGACCTCTATGTCTGGCTGGCGGCGTATTTCGCCGTGTTGGAGCCGACGCCCCTGCCCGATGATCCCCTGGCCGCCGATCTGGCGCGACTTGATCAGGCGGCACGAGCCACCCGGGCGGTATTGGTGGCCTTTCCGGGATTGCGGCAGCGCCATGGCGCCCTGTGCGCGGCCTTGGCGGAGATTCGGCCCCAACGCCGCCTGTCGGGCATGGAAGCCGAGGTGGAAGCCATGGTGCGGGCGCTGCTGGCCGATCCATACGCCATGCCCACCCGCTTGCCGCCGAAGACGTCCCGCGACTACCGCCGGTTCCTGCCGGTGCCGCTCTGGGGCGAGGCGGTGGCGGCCATGCCGGGGTTCGCCACCGCCGAGGACGGCGAATCCGAGGCGGGCGGCGGCTCCGAAGGCGGAGAGGACGGAGTGCGCCGCAAGGCCGGACGCCGTGGCCAGGACAATGCCGGCCGCAAGGACTCGCTGATCCTCAATCGCTTCGAGAAGATCCTGGCCATGGCCGACATGGTCAACGTCAACCGCGCCGCCGACGACACCGACGAGGAAGAAGCCAGGAAGGCCGCCGACGACCTGGACACCATCACCCTGGCCAAGCATTCGCGCCGCGTCGCCACCAGGCTGAAGTTCGACCTGGACTTGCCGCCGTCGGCCACCGACGCCACGCGGCTCACCGGCCAATTCCTGTTGCCGGAATGGGACTGGCGGGCCAGGGCCTACCTCCCCGACCATTGCTCGGTCCTGGTGGAGCCCGCGGCGGAAGAGGGCGACGACTGGGTCCCGGACGAGGCCACCCGGCAGCGCATCCGCATGGTCAAGCGCCAGTTCGAGGCCCTGCGCGCCCGCCCCCAATTGCTGCGCGCCCAATCCGACGGCCAGGACATCGACACCGATTCCGCCGTCCGCGCCCGCTGCGACCTTCTGGCCAGCGGCGTGGGCAGCGAGCGGATCTGGACCTGCCACCGCGCCCAGGACCGCGATTTGGCGGTGATGGTGCTGGTGGACGCCTCGCTGTCCACCGATGCCTGGGTGGAGAACCGCCGGGTGCTGGACGTTGAGAAGGAGGCGCTGGCGGTCCTTGGCCACGGCCTTGCCGCCTGCGGCGATCCCTTCGCCATCGCCAGCTTCACCTCGCGCCGGCGCCAATGGGTCAGGATCGGGACGCTGAAGGAGTTCGACGAGCCGTTCGGCCCGGCGGTGACGCGCCGCATCGGGGCGATACGGCCCGGCTATTACACCCGCATCGGCGCTGCGCTGCGGTATTGCGCGCACCGGCTGGAGGGGCGGCCCGAGCGCCGCCGCCTGCTGCTGGCGCTGTCCGACGGCAAGCCCAACGACGTGGATCACTACGAAGGCCGCCATGGGCTGGAAGACACCCGCAAGGCGGTGCTGGAAGCCCGCGCCAAGGGGGTGTCGGTATTCGGCGTCACCGTGGATTCCAAGGCCCGGGCCTATTTCCCGCATCTGTTCGGGCGCGGCCATTACGCCATCGTCGGGCATCTGGCCCAGCTTTCGGCGGCGCTGCCCCGCATCTACCGGCAGGTGGCGGCATGAGCGGGTCCACTCGGGAAGGTGGCTGGGGCGCCCTGTCGGATCTGCCCGGCAACCCCATCATGTGGGTTCTGATCATCGGCGAGATGCTGGTGTTCGGCGCGCTTCTCATCGGCTTCGCGGTGGTCCGGCTGCTCCATCCCCAGATGGTTCTGGCGGGGCAATCGGCCCTGTCGATTCCGCTGGGCGGCCTCAACACGCTGATCCTGGTCACCAGCGGCTGGCTGGCCGCCCACGCGGTTCGCCTCCGCTCGGACGGCGACATCGGCGGCTCGCGCCTGCGCCTCGCCGGGGCCGGAGCGCTGGGCCTCGCCTTCCTGGCGGTCAAGGGCGTGGAATACGCCGACAAGGCAGCCCGGGGGCTGGGGATCGAGACCGACGCCTTCTGGACCCTGTTCTATCTGACCACCGGCTTCCACGCCGCCCATGTGGCGATGGGCGTCATTCTCCTCGGCATCGTCGGATGGAAGAACACCTCCGAGAACCTGGAGACCGGCGCCGCCTTCTGGCACATGGTCGATCTGGTCTGGCTGATCCTCTTTCCCCTGGTGTATCTGCTGCGATGAGCATTGAAGACACCGGCGCCTGGGGGCGCCGCCTGAACCGTGCCTGGATCATCCTGGCCGGGATCACCATCTTGTCGGTGGGCGTGGCCCTGCTGAGCCCGCCCGGCCAGCGCGCCGGCCTGGTCTCGGTTCTGGCGGCCCTGGCCGCCAGCTTCGTCAAGGCCCGGCAGGTCCTGGACCATTTCCTCGACCTGCGCCGCGCCGGCCCCGGTTGGCGAGGCGGGTTCAACGCCCTGCTGGCGCTGATCCTGGGCATTTGCCTGGCGTGCTATCTGGCCGCGCTGGGCCGATAGCCGCTTACCGCAATCGAAAGCCGCCCGGTCGTGATGGGAGCCGAGCGGTTCGATGATGACCTTGGCCAATCAGGCCTCGATATCGGGGGCGGCCATCAGATCGACCAGTTTCTTGGTCGGTTCCGGGGAAGTGCGCAACAAGGCCTGCATCGCTTCACGGTTGGCGGAGACCACAGGCCATCCCAATTCGAGCCTAATGCTTGCCTCTCCACGACCTTCAGTATACGCTGCCAACATTACAACCTTAAAATGATGCACTCATCATGAGTACATGTAAGGACAAGAACGGCGACACTTGGGAAATCTACCAGGGTGCCGATGGCTGGCGGTGGCGTCGCACTGCGAGCAATGGGCGGATCGTCGGGGCTTCAAGCCAAGGCTATAGCAACAAGTCCGACTGCGTGGATAACGCGATCCGAAACGGTATGGCCTGCACCCCTGCCTGAGCGAGGGTATGGCTGTTCGTAGGGCGGGCTTCGGCCCGCCCTTTTCGTTTGTCCGGGGGCCTTCATTCCCCACAAACCACCCCCCGCAAAGCTTCTACACACGAGGGCGTTTCTGCCCATCGCCGAGGCGGCTAAGTTATTGATTTTATTGGAAAATTAGAGATTGGCTGGGGGACTAGGATTCGAACCTAGACTGGCGGAGTCAGAGTCCGCTGTCCTACCGTTAGACGATCCCCCACCAATACCGCTGGCGGCTGTCGCAGGCACAGGCCAGCCTTGCGAGGCGCACCTTCTAGCACAGCGGCCACGGCCGATCAATGCTCAAAGTGCCGGAATTCGGCTCGGCCGCGGGCGTGCTTGACGCAGGCCGGCGAGGCGGGAATAGTGGCCCGCATGACCGACGCCAGACACCCCACCCTGTCGGATAAGGGACAGACGGAGGCCGAGAACCGCCAGCGCCGCCAGGCCGAGGCCCTGCGGGCCAATCTGGCCCGCCGCAAGGCACGGGCGCGAGCCATCGACGCCGCCGACGCCACTGACGCCGCCGAAGGGCCGGAAGCGAACACCCCCACCCCGGAATAGCTTTCCGTCAGCCCACATGCTCCCGCAGGACGTAATCCTCGGCCTGCATTTCCATCAGACGCGACACCGTGCGCTGGAACTCGAAGGCGCCGTCGCCCTCGGGATACAGCGTCTCGGGCGGGGCGGCGGCGGAGCAGATCAGGGTGACCTTGCGCTCGTACAGCGCATCCACCAGGGTGACGAAGCGCTTCGCCTCGTTGCGGTTGGCCGGCGACAGCAGCGGAATGTCCGACAGCACCAGGGTGTGGTAGCGGGCCGCCAGTTCCAGGTAATCGCTGGGGCCAAGGGCGGTGGCGCACAACTGGGCGAAGGAATAGCGCGCCACTCCGGCGGCGGCCAACGGCACCCGGACCTGACGGCCGTTGACGTCGAACGAATGCGGCATGGCGGTCGCCCCCTCGGTCAGGCGGGCGAAGGCCAGTTCCAGGGCCGTTTCCGAGCGTTCGTCCAGCGGAGCGTGGAACACCTGGAGACCGCGTTTGCGGCCCAGGCGGTAGTCGCGCTCGGAATTCAGCTCCAATATGTCGAGACGGTCGAGGATCAGCCGGATGAACGGCAGGAAACGCTCGCGCTGGAGCCCGTCCTTGTAAAGGTCCTCGGGCGGCCGGTTCGAGGTGATCACCATCACCACCCCATCCTCCAGCAGACACTGGAACAGCCGCCCGACGATCATGGCGTCGGCGATGTCGGTGATCTGCAACTCGTCCAGGCACAGCAGCCACGCCTCCGACGCGATGGCGCGGGCCAGTTTGGGAATGGGATCGGACTCGCCGCGCGACGGCGATTGCCGCCAGCGGTGAATCTCGCCATGCAGGTCGCGCATGAACTCGTGGAAGTGAACCCGCTTCTTGCCGGCGATGGAGGCGCTCTGGAAGAAGATATCCATCAGCATGGACTTGCCGCGCCCGACCTCGCCGAAGATGTAAAGGCCGTGACGGGGACGAGCCTGCTCGCCGTCGCCGACGCTCCAGGTCCAGGCGGCGCCGGGCGCCGTCTTCTTCTTGAGGCCGAACCGCGCCAGCCAGCCGGCCTCGCCCAGCGACGGACGGTATTTCGCCAGGGCGTGATGCAGGCTTTGCAGCTTCTCCACCGCCAATCCCTGGGCGATGTCGGGTTTCAGCTCGCCCGCCTGGAGCATGGCGCGGTAGGCGAAAAGGGGACCCTCGCCCATGGTGGACAGCACTCTTCGTGGTGGACCGGACAGGATGGGCGGGGACGTTGCCCCGCCCGCGTCCGTGGAAACGGCCGATCAGCCGTCGGCGTTGATCTTGGCGACCAGATCGGACAGCACCTTGTCGCAGACGGCGTTGTCGACCTGGCAGGTGCCGGCGTTGGCATGGCCGCCGCCGCCATACTTCAGGCACAGCTCGCCCACATTGGTCTTGGAGGTGCGGTTGACGATGGATTTGCCGATGGCGAACACGGTGTTCTGCTTCTTCACGCCCCACAGCACGTGGATGGAGATGTTGGTGGCCGGATAGAGCGCGTAGATCATGAAGCGGTTGCCGGCGAAGATCGTTTCCTCGTTGCGCAGGTCCAGCACCACCAGATTCTTGTGGACGGTGGCGCAGCGCTTGACCTGATCCTTGAACTTGGCGGCATGCTCGAAATAAAGGTCGGTGCGTTCCTTGACGTCGGGCAGTTGCAGAATCTGCTCGATCGAATGATCGCGGCAATAATCGATCAGATTCATCATCAGCTGGTAATTGGAGATGCGGAACTCGCGGAAGCGGCCCAGCCCGGTTCGGGCGTCCATGATGTAGTTGAGCAGGGTCCAGCCATCGGGGTTCAATATCTCTTCCAGCGAGTACTGGGCGGAATCCCCCTGATCCACCGCCAGCATCATCGAGTTCCACGACGCCGGGAACTTGGCGGCGCCGCCGTAATAATCGTAGACCACCCGGGCCGCCGACGGGGCCTCGGGGTCGATGACGTGATTGTCCTTGCGCCCCACCCGGATGGTCTCGGACAGGTGATGGTCGAAGGCGATATGAACGCCGTCCACATAGGGCAGGTTGGTGGTGATGTCGCCCGGCCCGATCTCGACCACGCCGTCCTGCATGTCCTTGGGGTGGACGAACTTGATGTCGTCGATCATGTCCAATTGCTTCAGCAGCACGGCGCAGACCAGGCCGTCGAAATCGCTGCGCGTCACCAGACGAAACTTCTTGCCGTCAGACATCGAAACTCTCCTCCTTCCCGCCCTCGGGACATCAGAACCGTTCAGAGCTTATCCCCGAGCGGGCGCAGAGACAACGGCAGAGCTTCGCCCCTATGGTTAAAATGTTCAAAATGGGTCTGTTTCCAAATCCTCCGGCTTGCGCTACATATGCATCGTCGCTTTTTCCAGGATCACTCCCCATGACCTTGTCGCGCATGATCCTCGTCGTGCTGGTTTCGGCGGTGGTGTCCGGCTGTTCCGGCCCTCAGGCCTTCGTCGACCGGAACTATCTGGCGCCTGGAATCCGCAAGCAGAAGCTGCCGGGCTACGACGGTTTCGTCACCGTCTGCCACGACGGCGACACCCCCCGCGAGACGCGCGACCTCCTGGCGCGGGAAGCCTGCGAGGTCTATGGATTGCAGCCGGTCCTGGTGCAGGAGAACCGCTGGCAATGCCGGCTGACGGTGCCGCACCGGGCGACCTATGGCTGTGTCGACCCCGCCATGCGTTTCGACAACGGCGGCTATGTCAACCCGTTCAGTCCCGGCCAGGTGGAACTGTGGCAAAAGCAGCAGGCCGCAGCCGGGCCGGCATCGGCCGCCACCGAGTAACCCCCCCCAACGACGAAGGGGCGGCCATGGCGGGCCGCCCCTTCGCCTTGTCATGCTCCGGTGTCCTACAGGCGCCGTTCGATCATCTTTTCCTTGATGGCGCCGATCGCCTTGGCCGGATTCAGGCCCTTGGGGCAGGTCTTGGTGCAGTTCATGATGGTGTGGCAGCGGTACAGCTTGAAGGGGTCCTCCAAGGCGTCCAGGCGCTCGCCGGTCATCTCGTCGCGGGTGTCGAGAATCCAGCGGGCGGCTTGCAGCAGCACCGACGGACCGAGATAGCGGTCACCGTTCCACCAGTAGCTGGGGCAGCTGGTCTGGCAGCAGAAGCACAGGATACATTCCCACAGGCCGTCCAGCTTTTCCCGCTCTTCCGGGCTTTGCAGCCGCTCGCCGTCGGGCGGGGTCGGGCTCTGGGTCTGCATCCAGGGCTTGATGGAGGCCAACTGGGCGTAGGGCAGGCTGAGGTCGGGGATCAGGTCCTTGACCACCGGCATGTGCGGCAGCGGATACACCGCCGCCTCGCCCTTGATGTCCTCGATGGGCTTCAGGCAGGCCAGGGTGTTGGTGCCGTCGATGTTCATGGCGCACGAGCCGCAGATGCCCTCGCGGCAGGAACGGCGGAAGGTCAGCGTCGAGTCGATCTCGTTCTTGATCTTCAGCAGGGCGTCCAGAACCATCGGGCCGCAATTGTCGAGATCGACCTCGTAGCTGTCGAGGCGGGGATTGGCCCCCGAATCCGGATCGTAGCGGTAGATCTTGAAGACCTTGACCCGCTTGGCGCCGGCGGCCTTGTGGACCTTGCCGGGCTGGACGCGGGAATTGGCGGGCAGGGCGAATTCGACCATGTTCGTATCTCCTTACCCTGACCTAGTACACGCGCTTTTGCGGCTTGATGTACTCGACCTCGTCGGTGAGCGTGTAGGTGTGGACCGGACGGTAGTCCAGCCTCACCTTGCCGTTCTCGACCCAGGCCAGGGAATGCTTCTGCCAGTTGACGTCGTCGCGATCGGGGAAGTCCTCGTGCGCGTGGGCGCCACGGCTTTCCTTGCGGGCCTCGGCCGACACGATGGTGGCCAGCGCGCAATCCATCAGGTTCTCCAGCTCCAGCGCCTCGGCCAGATCGGAGTTCCACACGGTGGAGCGGTCGTTGATCTTGATCTGCGGCAGGGTGGAGGCCACCTGATCCATCTTGGCGCAGCCCTCGGCCAGCGACTTTGACGTGCGGAACACCGCCGCGTCCATCTGCATGGTCTTTTGCATGCCCAGACGGATTTCGCTGGTGTGCATCGAGCCCGAGGCGTTGCGCAGCCGGTCGAAGCGCGACACCGCGAAGTCGCCGCCGTCCTTGGGCAGCGGCTTGTGCGGCGTGCCGGGCTTCATCACCTCGGCGGCGCGCAGCGCGGCGGCGCGGCCGAACACCACGATGTCCAGCAGCGAGTTGGTGCCGAGCCGGTTGGCGCCGTGCACCGACACGCAGGCCGCCTCGCCGATGGCCATCAGGCCGGGCACGGTGGCGTCGGGATTGTCCTTGGTCGGACGCAGCACCTCGCCATGCACATTGGTGGGAATGCCGCCCATGTTGTAGTGCACGGTCGGCAGCACCGGCGCCGGCGCCTTGGTCACGTCGACGCCGGTGAAGATCTTGGCGGTCTCGGTGATGCCGGGCAGGCGCAGTTCCAGGGTCTCGGCCCCCAGATGCTCCAGATGCAGGAAGATGTGGTCGTTTTCCTTGCCGACGCCGCGCCCTTCGCGGATTTCCATGGTCATGGCGCGCGACACCACGTCGCGCGACGCCAGATCCTTGGCGGTGGGGGCGTAACGCTCCATGAAGCGCTCGCCGGCCGAGTTGGTGAGATAGCCGCCCTCGCCGCGGGCGCCCTCGGTGATCAGGCAGCCCGAGCCGTACATGCCGGTGGGATGGAACTGCACGAATTCCATGTCCTGGACCGGCAGGCCGGCGCGGGTCACCATGCCGTGGCCGTCGCCGGTGCAGGTGTGGGCCGAGGTGCACGAGAAGAAGGCGCGGCCATAGCCGCCCGAGGCCAGCACCACCTGATGGGCGCGGAAGCGGTGGAGCGTGCCGTCGTCCAGGTTCCAGGCCATGACGCCCCGGCAGGAGCCGTCGGCATCCATGATCAGGTCAAGGGCGAAGTACTCGATGAAGAACTCGCACTCGTGCCTCAGGCACTGGGAATACAGCGTGTGCAGGATGGCATGCCCGGTGCGGTCGGCGGCGGCGCAGGCGCGCTGCACCGGCTTCTCGCCGTAATTGGACATGTGGCCGCCGAACGGGCGCTGGTAGATCTTGCCCTCGGGCGTGCGCGAGAACGGAACGCCGAAATGCTCCAGCTCGTGCACCGCCGGCACCGCCTCGCGGCACATGTATTCGATGGCGTCCTGGTCGCCCAGCCAGTCCGACCCCTTGACGGTGTCGTACATGTGCCACTTCCAGTTATCCTCGGCCATGTTGCCGAGCGAGGCGCCGATGCCGCCTTGCGCGGCGACGGTGTGGCTGCGGGTGGGGAACACCTTGGTGATGCAGGCGGTCTTGAACCCCGCCTGCCCCATGCCCATGGTGGCGCGAAGGCCGGCGCCACCGGCGCCGACGACCACCACGTCGTAGGTGTGGTCGATGATCTTGTAGGCGGCCATGGCGTCAGACTCCGACAGCGACTTTCAGGATCGACACCGTCATGAAGACGGCGAGGAAGGCGGCGGCAAGCTTCATCGCGATCAGCGAGACCAGCTTCCTGGCCTCGCAATGGACGTAGTCCTCGATCACGACCTGAAGCCCGAGATGGGCGTGGTACATCACCGACAGCACGGTGAGCAGCAGCAGGCTGGCATTGCCCGGCTTGCTCATCCAGCCCTTGAAGGTGGCGTAATCGGCCCCGGCGAGACCGATCACCGCGACGACGAACCACAGCGACAGGGGCACCAGGATGACGGCGGAGACGCGCTGCGCCCAGAAATGCCCGGCGCCCTCCTTGGCGGAACCCAGGCCGCGGGCGCGGCCGAGAGCGGATTTGAGGCTCATGGTCTACTGCCCCCTTGTTTAAGCGATGATCCAGGCGAGCAGCGTCAGCACTGCCGCGCTGGCCACGACGATGCGGCCGGACTTGTCGGCCTCGGCGATGCCGTAGCCCTTGCCCATGTCCCAGAACAGGTGACGGACGCCGTTGCACAGATGATAGAACAGCGCCGCCGTCCAGCCGAACAGCACCAGCCTGCCGACCACCGAGCCCAGCACCCGGCTGGCCTGTTCGTAGGCATCGGGGCCATAGGCGGCCGAGGCCAGCCAGTAGGCGAGCACGGCCGTGCCAACCGCCAGCGCCACGCCGGTGGCGCGATGCGTGATGGACAGCACCGCGGTGAACGGCATCTTGTAGATCTGGATGTGCGGGGAAAGCGGCCGGTTGCGCGTTGACATGGCGGTAAGCCCCTGAAATGCGGACGACGAAGGCCTCGTTGTGGCCTTTTATGCGGCGATGCGGCAAGTGTTTATCCCCTCGCGCCCTCCGAGTCAACGATGGCAAACCACACTTTCCGGCGGGACGACCTACCCGGACGAGGGTGGGAGAAGGCCGGGCTTCCGGCCCGGGGCAGGAAAGTTGACCCATCCGGCTTTGAACCCTTGACTCCGGCGGAGGGATCAGTATGGTGCGCCCCCTGAGTTTCGATCTCCAACGCCTTTCGGGATTTTTCGTCATGGCCAAGCCAGCCACCATCCTCATCAAGCTCCTGAGCTCCGCCGGCACGGGCTTCTTCTACGTGGCGAAGAAGAACCCCCGCAAGACGACCGAAAAGCTGGAGTTCCGCAAGTACGATCCGGTCGTGCGCAAGCATGTCCAGTTCAAGGAAACCAAGATCAAGTAGCCGGCGCGCGGCGAACGCCGCGCCGGACGCTTCGGCCTGGTATCACAAGGGGCGCCCGCCGGGGCGCCCTTTTTACGTCGCCGGAGCCGTTCGGGATCAGAACAGTTCGGGGTCGTCGCCGGAACGCTCCTCGTCGGTCAAGTGGCCGTCTCCGACAAGCCGCTCGAACGAACGGACCTGATCGCGGCCGTTGGCCTTGGCGAAGTAAAGGGCGCGGTCGGCCCTGCCGATGACCACCGAGGGCAGGTCCTCCGGCAAGATGCGAACGAAGCCGATGCTCACCGTCACCTTGCCGACCTGGGGAAAGGCAAAGCCGGCGACAATGGAGCGGAAGCGCTCGAACACCGCGCCGGCCCCGTCATAGGTCGTCGGCGACAGCATCACCACGAATTCCTCACCGCCGAAGCGGAACAGCAGGTCCTCGACGCGAAAGGCCTTGCGCATCAACGCCGCCAGCAGCAGCAGGACCTCGTCGCCGAAGACATGGCCGAAGCTGTCGTTGACCCGCTTGAAGTGGTCGATATCGATGATGCCCAGCCAGTGATGCTCGCCATCGAGATGGGCGGCGCGCCGGTCGCCGTGGAACGGAACCGCCAGATGGCGGGAACTGGCGACGATGCGGCTGAAATTCTCGTCGAAGGTCTTGCGGTTCCGCAACCCGGTCAGGGTGTCGCGGGCGGCGTCGCGCAGAATGGCGAGATAGTTCCGGTAGATGGCGGCGAAGCCCTCGATCAGCCCGACCTGTTCGACCTTGCCGGCGGAGGTCAGGGTCACCAGGAAGGCGCCGACATCGCCGTGATCATCGGTGATGGCCAGGGCGCGGCGCACGCCGCCACCGGCCAGGACATGAAACCGGGACGCGCCGACGGCCAGGGCTTCCCGCAACAGCGGATCGTCCCCGGTCTCGTCCATGGACTCAAGAGCCGGACGGCCGGCCACCGCCACGTAGTCGACAAGAATGCCGCCGCCGGAGAGGCCCGGACGACAGATGCCGCAGAACTCCAGCCCCGCCAGATGGGTCAGGGTCTTGACCAGACTCTCTTCCAGATGCTGCTGGCTGCGTTGCTCGGTGACCCGAACCACCGACGACAGCACCGATTCCAGGGTAATGCTTTCGTCCACGTCAGCCCCGATCCTTACCGCAGCCTGGATATGGCCGATTGGCAGGGCCGGAGTCAATCACGGCGAGTCCGGGGCAACGGCGCGGAGCGGCAGGGTCACCGTGACCGTCGTCCCCCGCCCCTTGACGCTGGCCAGTTCCAGCCTGCCGCCATGCAATTCGGCCAGCCGCCTGGACAGCGGCAGGCCGAGGCCGGTTCCGGCCTCGGCCCGCGCCACGTCCGAGACCACCTGGCCGAACGGCGTCATCGCCGTCTCCATCTCGGCGCCGGTCATGCCGATGCCGGTGTCTTCCACCGTCAGCACCATGAAATCGCCGTCGCGATGGCCGGAAATCGAGATGGCGCCGCCCTCTGGGGTGAACTTGACGGCGTTGGACAGCAGGTTCAGAACGATCTGGCGCAGCCGCCGGGGGTCGGCGACAAGGTCAAGGCCATCGGGCAGGGCGGCCGACAGGACCACCCCCTTGGACTCGGCCTTCGGTTGCAGCAGCAGCACGCATTCGACGACCAGCCGATGAAGATCGACCGGTTCGAGGTGCAGTTCGGCCTTGCCCACCTCGATCTTCGACAGATCGAGAATATCGTTGATCAGTCCCAGCAGATGCCGGCCCGAAGTCTGGACATGGCCGAGATAGTCGTGGCAGCGCTCGCGGCAGGAATGATCGGGAAAGCCGGTGAGCAGGGCGTCGGAAAAGCCCAGGATGGCGTTCAGCGGCGTGCGCAGTTCGTGGCTCATGTTGGCGAGAAAGGCCGACTTGGCCTGATTGGCGCCATCGGCCGCGATTCGGGCCGCCGCCAGTTCCGCCACCGTCCGGTCGACCCGGACCAGCTGGCGCAGCAATCCACGGGTCAGCGCCAGGATGACCAGGGTCACAACGGCGGCGGCGGACGCCAGGGTTGCCGCCTGAAACCGCCAGTCGGTCAGGATTTCGTCGACGTCGCGGCTGACCACCGCCATGACGGGAGAGGAGCCGCCGCGATTGGCGCTGAACAGCCGCATCCTGCCGTCCAGCGGCGAGACGATGCTGCCGCCGTGGCTCTGGACGTTGCGGGCGGCCTGGAAGGAAGGCAGGTCGGCGATGGAGCGCCCGACGAAACGGTCGTGATCGGGCGATCGCGTCAGGATGATGCCGTTTCCATCCACCAGCAGCGCCGAATCGGTTGGATTGGGGGTGGCGATGGCCACCATGGCGGCCAGATCGGCCAGCGAGACCACGGCGGCGGCCACCCCGGCGAAGGACCCGTCGGAAGCGGTGACGCGGCGGCTGGCCACCATGATCCAGGAACCGTCGTTGCGGCTGCGGACCGGCGCGCCGATGAACAGCCCGGCGTCGGACCGGTCCGTGTGGTGGCGGACATAATCGCGGTCGGACAGGTCCACTTTCTGATAGGGATCGGACAGGTTGGTGGCGTAGCGGGTATGTCCATCGACCCCGATCACCAGGATCGAGCGGACGATGCCGGCCTCCGCCACCTGCCGGTTGAGAAAGGCCAGGACGGCCGGGCGGCTGTCCCGCTCCGTCACCGGGCGGGCGACGACCACCTCGGCGACCCCGGCCAGCATCTTGTCGATGGCGCCGAAATTGGAATCGGTCACCGAGGCCAGCAGGCGGCTGGTATTGCTGACCACGCCAGCGGCGACACGAAGCGCCTCGTTGCGCTCGGTCTTGATCCACGCGGCCGTGCCCAGCAGAAGGATGGTTATGATCAGGGCGGAAAAGGCGATCAGCCGGGACCGGATCGCCGCCGACCCGGCGGGAAGCCGCGGGGCGGCCGGAGGCGGCGGTGGTGTCGTCATCATGGCGCGGCGTGTCTCGTCGTCATCGGAATGAATGTGGGGTCAGCGCGCCAGCATATCCAGCAGCGGCCGCCATTCGGCCGCGTAGGACGCGGCGCGGCGGTCACGGGCTTCCAGCACGGACGCCCCTTGCGCCGCCACGCTGGGATAGATCTGGCTGTCGCGCAGCCGGGCGACCACCTGGAAGCCCAGTCCCCCGAAAAAGCCGTCGAGATGGTCGCTGGCCCGGGTGCCGGGGCGCAGGCGGTTGCCGATGACGGCGACGGCCCGCTTGTTCTTGCGCACCGCCTTGACCTTGGCGAGACGCTCGAGGAAATGGGCGGTGGCGTCCTCATCGAAGGCGCCGGGCAGCACCGGCACCACCACGATGTCGCTGATGTCGATCAGGTCCTCCACATCCTTGTGATGCATGGCGGCCGGCGCGTCGATCACCAGCCGCGCCAGTCCCTTGGCGGGCGAGCCCACGTCCTTGGACCAGTCCAGGCCGGCGATGGGCGGCAAGGCGTCCGAACGCCGCCGCAGCCAGTTGAGGCTGGAACGCTGGCGGTCGCAATCGCCGATGGCGGTGGCGAGGCCGGACCCGGCGAAGAAGGCGGCGATATGGGTCGCCAGCGTGGTCTTGCCGCAACCGCCCTTGATGTTTCCCACCAGCACCGTCAGCATCCGCGTCCTCCCCCGCCCTTGTCCCGGCGATGCTATCACAGCGGCAGCCTGACGCGAGCCCTTAAGCCTCCCAGTGGGGAATCCTCCAGCAGCACGTCGCCGCCATGGGTGCGGATGATGTCGCGGGCGATGGTGAGGCCCAGCCCGACGCCGCCGGTGCACAGATTGCGCGACTGTTCCAGGCGGGTGAAGGGCTTGAACACCTCTTCCCGGCTGTCGGGGGGAATGCCGGGACCATCGTCGTCGATCAGCACCTCGGCCACCTCCTGGCGGCGGCCCACCCGCACCCAGACATGGCCGCCGTAGCGGATGGCGTTGCCCACCAGATTGCCCAGCGCCCGGGCCATGGCGTCGGGGCGCAGCGGCATGACGATGCCGCCCTCGCTGTGCAGGTCGATGGTGCTGCCCTGGCGGCGGAAACGCCCCACCACCTCGTCCACCAGGACCGGCAGGTCGGTGGATTGCGGCGCCTCGCTGCCTTCGCCCCTGGCGAAGGCCAGATAGCCCTCGACCATGCGTTCCATCTCGGCCACGTCCTCGTCCAGTTCGGCGCGGCCCTCCATGTCGCCCAGGATGGCCAGTTGCAGCTTCATGCGGGTCAGCGGCGTGCGCAGGTCGTGCGACACTCCGGCCAGCATCTCGGTGCGCTGCTGAATCTGCCGCTGGATGCGGTGGCGCATCAGGTTGAAGGCCTGGGCCGCCTGACGGACCTCGGTGGCGCCCTCGGGCTTGAAATCGGCCACGTCCAGTCCCTTGCCGAAACGTTCGGCGGCGGCCGCCAGCTTGCGGACGCTGCGCACCTGGTTGCGCATGAACACGGTGGCGATGCCGAACATCAGCATGGCGGTGCCCAGCATCCACAGGATGAAGACGGTGGTGGTGGAACTGAACAGCCGCTTCTTGGGAGCGTAGACCTCCAGCAGGCCGTCGGACAACTGCACCAGGATCACCACCTCCCGCTCGAAGCGCTCGGCGTCCAGGCGATAGGGGCGCTGGACCCGCTCGTCCATGGCGTCGGCCATGGCGCGTTCGAGAAAGCTGGCGGGGGGCGCCGGCGGCTGGTTGGGCAGGATGCCGCCCGGAACGAAGCGGATGTCCAGCTCCATCTTGGCGGCGGCGATGGACAAGATGACGGCGCGGGATTCCGGCGCGGGAAAGGCGCGGGTCATCTCGATCACCGAACCGATGTCACCGGCCATCCCCTTGGCCAGGCGCCGCGCCACCGTCTCCCAGTGGCTGCCGTAGAACACATAGGCCGACACCAGTTGCAGCACCACCAGCGGCATGACGATGATCAGCAGCGAACGCCCCAGCAATCCCTGGGGCAACAGCCGCTTCAGCCACAGGCCGGGTCTGGTCACGTCGGAACTCCCCCCGATTTCGGAACACCGCAAGGCTGGCCGGGCAGCAGCGCCAGCACGCCGGTGAAGCCGTAAAGCCGGTCACGGCTGATCTCGCCGTTGGCGAAGACGCCAATCAGCGGAAAGTCCCCCAGCACCTCGGCCAGCAGGGCGGCCTCGGCGCCATCGTCGCCGAACATGTGCCGCCCGCGTCCGATACAGGAAACATAGAAGCCCGCGCGAATCGGACGATCGCCCAGACGGTCCTTCAGGTCGCCCAGCATGCGCCGCAGGTCGGCCTGGGCGGCGTTGGAATCGCGCCTGACGAACATCAGCGGGTCCCCCACTCCCGGCTGGTCGCCGATGGCCAGCCAGCCGTGGCCGGGATCGACGCCCATCAGCGTCCGCACCTGATAGTCCGGGCAATCGGACCCCGGCACCGGCAGGGCAACGTGGATGTAGCCGGAAATGCGGCGCAGGTCGCGGGCCAGCAATTCCCCCACGTCCTGCTTCAGAACCTCCAGGGCCGGCTGGCCGTCCAGTTGCATGACGACGCCGTCCCAGGCTTCGGTGACGGTATGGACCGGTCCCACCGGCGAACAGCCCTGGCTGAGCCCGGTCAGCACGCCCAGCGACACGTCCAGCAGCACGCCGCTGAGCCCCCCGGCCAGCACCCGGTCGGCCAGTTGCGCCGGCGGGCCGCCCGCCGACAATAGGCCGCCCACCAGGAACCCGGCCTCGCAGGCCAGGCCGGCCAGCGAATCCGCCACGCCGGGGTCGCGCGGGTCGCCGTGCACCAACCCGACGCAGTCGGGATGGCGGATGGGCCATTCGCCGGCGTCGCCGCCGAAAACATGAAACGAATCCGGCGGCAGATGGCCGACCATCACCGCCAGGGCGCCCCCCTTCCGGTCATAGTCGTCGCGATACTCGGCGCCGGCGACGCAGATGCCGGGGGCGATGCCGCCGACCCAATGCCCGATCCGGGTGGTCTCGCGCAGGAAGGTGAGGATGCTGGACAGATGCGGCGCGAAGGTCTCGGTGACGTACAGAAAGCCCAGATTGGCCCCGGCCAGCGGCCCCAGGCGATCAAGGCAGCCCTTGGCGGTCAGGCCCCAATGTTCGCCCCGGCCATGGGCGACGACGAAGGGAGGCGAGGTCATGGCGCCCCCCTCGTCCCCTGCCGGGCGTGGCGGTCCAGCAGGACCCGGACCGAGGGCAGGATGCGCTCGACGATCACATCGACCCCCTTGGCGGTGGGATGCAGTCCGTCGGGCTGGTTGAGGCGGGCGTCGCCGGCGATGCCGTCCAGGAAAAAGGGATAGAACACCACGTCGTGACGGGCGGCCAAGCCCTCGAACACCGCCTTGTACTCGGCCTCGAAGGCGCGGCCGTAATTGGGCGGCGCCAGCATTCCCGCCAGCAGCACCCCGATGCCGTCCCGCTTCAGCCGGGTCAGGATGGCGTCCAGATTGGTCCGCGTCACCTTGGGGTCGAGACCGCGCAGCCCGTCATTGGCCCCCAGTTCGACGATGGCAAGGTCTGGGCGTTCCGCCAGCGCCCAGACCAGCCGCGCCAGCCCGCCGGCGGTGGTGTCGCCCGACACGCCGGCATTGATCACCCGCACGTCGCGCCCTTCCGCCCGCAAGGCCCGTTCCAGCCGCGCCGGAAAGGCGGCCTCGGCGGCGAGGCCGAAACCGGCGGTCAGCGAATCCCCCAGGGCGAGGATTTTCAGGGGTTGCGCCATGGCGGGACCTCCCATCGCGTTGACAAGCGCCAAGATGGCGCCATATCCCAGGATCGCCCGGCGAAAGAAAGATCCTGCCCTCATGACCCAGCCTTCCATTGCGCATCCTCTCGTCGCCCTGCGGGACGTCCATCTCAACTTGGCGAGCTTGGCGGGCGAGGTCAATGTCCTGCGTGGCCTCGACCTGGAGGTCCGGGACGGCGAGACCCTGGGCGTGGTGGGGCCGTCGGGGTCGGGCAAGTCCACCTTGCTGATGGTGATGTCGGGGCTGGAACGTCCCACCTCGGGCTCGATCATGGTGGCGGGGTGCGATCTGGCCGGAATGGGCGAGGACGATCTGGCCCGGTTCCGCCGCGATCACGTCGGCATCGTCTTTCAGTCGTTCCACCTGATCCCGACCATGACGGCGCTGGAAAACGTCGCGGTGCCGCTGGAACTGGCCGGGCGGCCCGACGGCTTCGAGGCCGCCGCCGAGGCGCTGGAGAGGGTCGGCCTCAAGGCCCGGCTGGATCATTATCCCGGCCAGTTGTCGGGCGGCGAGCAGCAGCGGGTCGCCCTTGCCCGCGCCTGCGTCACCCGGCCGAAACTGCTGCTGGCCGACGAACCCACCGGCAACCTGGACGGCGCCAATGGCCGCGCCATCATGGACATGCTGTTCGATCTCAACCGCCGCCTGGGAACCACCCTGGTGCTGGTGACCCACGACGACGGGCTGGCGGCGCGCTGCGGCCGGCTGGTCCGGGTCGAGGACGGGCGGATCAGGACATGACGACCCTTGGCTTGGCGATCACGATCGCCCGCCGGGAATTGCGCGGCGGCCTCAAGGGTTTTCGCATCCTGGTGGCCTGCCTGGCGCTGGGGGTGGCGGCCATCGCCGCCTCGGGCAGCCTGCGCGCCGCCTTCGACGCCGCCATCACCCACGACGCCCGCGCCCTGCTGGGCGGCGATCTCGACCTGCGCCAGTCGCATCACGCGCCCGAGCCCGGGCAACTGGCGGCGCTGGCCGAACTGGGCCGCGTCACCCAGGGCATCGAGATGCGGGCCATGGCCAGCGTCGGCGACAACCGCGACCGTTCGCTGGTGGAGTTGAAGGGCGTCGACGACGCCTATCCCCTGGTGGGGACCCTGGCCCTGACTCCCGCCATGACGCCGCAACAAGCGCTGGAGCGCCGCGACGGAACCTGGGGCGCCGTCGCCGAGGCCAATCTGCTGGACCGCCTCGGAATCGGGCCGGGTCGGCGCCTGCGGGTGGGCGACGCCGAATTCGAGATACGCGCCGTCATCGCCAAGGAGCCGGACCGGGTCGCCACCGCCCTGTCGTTCGGGCCGCGCCTGATGGTGGCGGCCGAGGCGGTGGCCGAGACCGGACTGGTCCAGCCGGGCAGCCTGATCCGCTTCACCGCCCGCGTCGACCTGCGCCCCGACGTGGACGTCGCCGCCGCCAAGGCCGAACTGGCCCGGCGCTTTCCCGAAGCCGCATGGCAGGTGCGAGACGCCGGCGACGCCGCCCCCGGCGTCGGGCGTTTCCTCGACACCCTGGCCTCGTTCCTCACCCTGGTGGGGCTGACGGCGCTGCTGGTGGGCGGCATCGGCGTCGCCAATTCCGTCCGCGCCTATCTGGACGGCAAGATCGCCACCATCGCCACCCTCAAATGCCTGGGCGCGCCGACCCGGCTGATCTTGCTGACCTATCTGCTGCTGGTGGGGCTGCTGGCCGGGGCCGGCATCCTGATCGGCCTCGTGGCCGGCGCCGCCGTGACGCCGCTGGTGATCGGCATTGTCGGAGAATCCCTGCCGCTGCCGGCCCATGCCGGCCTGTTTCCCGGGCCGCTGCTGGTGGCGGCCGGCTTCGGCGCCCTGTCCGCCCTGGTGTTCACCCTGTGGCCGCTCGCCCGCGCCGCCCGGGTGCCGGCCTCGACCCTGTTCCGCCATCTGGCGGTGCCGGTGGGCGGCTCGCCCGACCGCGCCACCCTGGCGGTCCTGGTGGTGGCCGCCATCGCCCTGGCGGCGCTGACCGTGCTGTCGGCCGGCAACCGGCCGCTGGCGGCGTGGTTCGTGGGCGCCGCCGCCGCCACCTTGCTGCTGTTCCGCCTGCTGGCCTGGGGACTGGCGCGGTCCGCCGACCGCCTCAACGCCAGCCACGGCCGCCGGCTGGGACCGACGTGGCGGCTGGCCCTTGCCAGCCTGCACCGTCCCGGCGGCGCGGTGGTGGGCATGGTGCTGTCGCTGGGCCTGGGGCTGACGGTGCTGGTGACCATCGCCCTGGTGGAAGGCAATCTGGCCGATCAGTTCGGCGAGCGTCTGCCGGCCCAGGCGCCGTCCTTCTACTTCATCGACGTCCAGCCCGATCAGGTGGCGGCGCTGGAACAGGCGGTAACCGAAACCGACGCCCGGGCCACCCTGGACAAGGCCGCCATGGTGCGCGGCCGCATCAGCCGTATTCGCGGCGTTCCGGTGGGCGAGGCCTCCATCGCCCCCGAGGTGCAGTGGGCGGCCAGGGGAGACCGCGGCCTGTCCTCGGCCGGAGCGCCGCCGCCGGGAACCCGGCTGTCGGAGGGAACGTGGTGGCCGGCCGACCATGCCGGACCGCCGCTGGTCTCGGTGGACGCGGCGGTGGCCAAGGGTTTCGGCCTCAGGGTCGGCGACATGCTGGGCCTCAACGTACTGGGCCGCGAGATCGAGGCCAGGGTCGCCTCGCTCCGCGTCATCGACTGGTCGAGCCTGACCATGAATTTCGCCTTCCTGCTGTCGCCGGGCGTGCTGGACGGGGCACCGCACACCTTCATCGCCACCGTCCATGCCGCCGCCGACCGCGACGCCGCCATCGAGAAGGCGGTGACCGACCGCCTGCCCAACGTTTCCTCGATCCGGGTCAAGGAGGCGCTTGAATCGGTCCGCGCCATCATCAGGCAGGCCGACATGGCGGTGCGCCTCGCCGGTCTGGTCACCCTGGCGGCGGGCGCCATGGTGCTGGCCGGGGCGGTGATGGCCGGCCATCGCCGCCGCGTCTGGGAAGCGGTGGTGATGAAGGTGCTGGGCGCCACCCGGGGGCAGTTGTGGCGCGCCCATCTGGCCGAGTTCGCGGTGGTCGGACTGGTCACCGGACTGGCCGCAGCCGCCATCGGATCGCTGGCGGCCCGCGCCATCCTCATCCACGTCATGAAGGCGGAATGGATATTCCTGCCCGGCATCACCGCCGCCACCCTGGCGCTGGCGCTGGCAGCCAGCCTGCTGGCCGGATTCGCCGGCACCTGGTGGGCGCTGGGGGCCAAGGCGTCGCCGCTGCTGCGCAACGAATAGAAGGCCCGGATCAGAGCCAGTCGCCACCGGTCAGCGGAATCATCTGGCCGGTCATGAAGGCCGACCAGCCCGACAGCAGCCAGATCATCAGGGCGGCGGCCTCGTCCACATGGCCGCCGCGTCTCAACGGCACCAGGGCGGCACGCTCGTCCATCTGGGCCGGGCTGCGGTTGTGCCAGCGCTGGTGAAAGCCGGATTCGATGAAGCCGAAGCGCAGGCCGTTGACCAGGACGGAATGGGGGGCGCCCTCGCGGGCCATGCCCTGGACCATGCATTCGGTGCCGCGCTTGGCGACGGCATAGGGAAACGAGGTGGCCGAGCCGCCATGGATGGCCGATTCGGTGCCGGTCAGCAGGATGCGGCCGCCCGTGCCCTGGGCCGCCATGCGGGCCATGGCGGCGCGGGCCAGGAAGAACGGCTGGTCCAGGTTTATCTCCTGCTCGCGGCGCCATTGCTCCTCGGTGATGTCCTTCCAGTGGCCGGTGTAGAGGATGCAGCCCGACAGCACCACCAGGGCGTCGATGCCGCCGGCCGCCTCGGCGAACTCGTCCACCACCGCGGCGCAATCAGCTTCGGAAGCGAAGGCGCGCTGCAACGGAATCAGGCCGTCTTCCGCCCCGAACGACTGGCTGGCGCCGTGGGCGCCGATGACGCAGCGGCTGCCCTGGCGCAGCATGGCGACCAAAGCGCGCCCCAAACCGCCGGTGGCGCCGGTGACCAGGATGCGCATGCCCTCAGGCACCGCCGGCACCCAGTCGGGACGGATGAAGGGGCTGCGGGGCTGGCTCATCCGTAGCACTCCTGAAGGTGGCGGGCGCCGCGTGCCACGTCGGCGAGGGGGGAGCCGGGGCTCAGCAGCCGCTGCTCGGCCGACACCCAGCCGTCATAGCCGATGGCCTTGAGACGACGGCCCAGCAAAGCGTGATCGACGGCCCCGGTCGAACCGGGCACCACCAGACCGGGATCGTTGGCATGGAAGTGGTCGAGGCGGCCGGAAACGGCGGCGAAGGTCTCCGGCCCGGTCTCGCCGTTCTCCACCAGCGCCTTGGCGTCCAGTTGCAGGCCCAGCGCCGGGTGACGGATCTCGTCCACCACCGCCCGGCATTCGGCGGCTGAGTTGAGGAAATCGGAATCCTTCGGCCCCAGCGGCTCGAAGCACAGCACCGTGCCATGGCTCTCGATCCGGGGCAGCAACTCGGACAGGAAACGCCGGGTCTCGGCGTGAGCTTCAGTGGCGGGCAATTCGCCCCGCCGCCTGCCGCCGCCATAGATCAGGGTGCGGCCGCCGAGGTCGCGGCACAGCGCCGACAGCGCCACCATGAAATCCAGGGTCTCGGCCCTGGACGCCGGGTCCTTGAACAGGCCGAGATGCGGCCGGTCGAAGAACAGCGAATGCAGCCCCACCACCGTCAGGCCGGCGGCCTCGACGGCGCGGCGATAGGCGGCGATTCCGGCGGCATCCCAGCCGTCCTTCCACACCCGGCTGGGGGCCACTTCCAGCCCGGTGACGCCGAGCGGCGCCAGGCGCTCCAACTCGGCCAGATGGTCATGGGCGGTCAGGGCGATGTTGGAGACGGCGAACTTCATTCGGCCGCGTCCGGCTTGCGGGCCGAGATGAACCACGAGAATCCCATGATCTCGCCCAGTTTCAGTTCCATGGGCGACTGGATCGGCCAGGGCTCGCCATAGACCAGCACGCCGCCGGGATGGGTGCCGTAGCGCCTGATCTGATAGCGGCGGTAGAGGCGGCCCAGCTTGGGCACCAGATACCAGTAGAACTCGCCCTTGCGATAGCGCATGTCGCGGAAGGCGGCGAACAGCCGGGCAATCCCGGCCCCGGTGTAGCAGCGGGTCACCGGATTGGCGACGGTCTGGCGGTTCTTGCCGCCCCATTCGGTGGCCTTGCCCAGCCAGTTGGGATCGCGGAACGCCTTGCCCATCAGCAGGCCGATGGGCAGGAACATGTTGACCCAGTAATGCCACGAGCTTTTGCAATAGAGCATGATCACCGCCTGGCCGCCGGGCTTGAGCACGCGCAACACTTCGGCGATGGCCTTTTCGGTGTCCAGGGTATGGTGCAGCACGCCGTTGGAATAGACGATGTCGAAGGTGTCGTCTGGAAATGGCAGATTCTCGGAATCGCCGTTGACGGCGTTGCAGCCCGCGGCCAGGTCGCCCATCAGGCGGAACTTGGCGTTGGTCGCCCTGGCCCTGGCCGGGGTGATGTCCAGGCTGGTCATGACAGCGCCGTGTTTGGCAAACAGGGCGGAATGGCCGCCGGCGCCGGGTCCGACCTCCAGCACCCGCTTTCCCGCCAGTTCCTTCAGCGGCATCTCGACCACCGCCATATGCTTGCGCAGGCGGAACATGTCCTCCAGATCGTCCAGCGATTTCAGCAGGGCGTCCCGGGTCAGGCCGGCATCCACATCCTCGTACAGCGAGTCGTAGAGCGCCTTCCAGAAGGCTTGAATATCGGTTTTGGCGGGGGCATTCATGATGATCCTCTATAGCTTCCACCCCGGCTCTCGGCTACAAGCAAATTCATGTTCAACGCTCTGATCCGCAAGGGACGGCAACTGGCCGGCGATCCGGTGCTGCGGCGCTGGCTGGCGGCGCGCCTGCTGTGGCGGACGCCGGCCCCGCCCCGCTTCGCCGCCCACCGCCCGCCGTCGCTGGGGGCCGGCTGGTGCGGCCTGGCGGCCGAGCGGCCCGCCGTGGTGTTTTCCGCCCTGCCCGAAGGTCCGCCGCGCGGCCGCCTGACGCTGCGCCTGCCCGGCCTGAGCCTGGAACTGGAGCCGGGCGACGAGGCGGCGCTGGTGGGGCGGAGCTTCGACGATCCCGAGACCAATCTTGGCCTCCACCGTTTCGCCTGGGTGCCGCTGATGAGGCCTGGCGACGATTCCCGCTGGGTGGCGGCGGTGTGGGCGGCGTGGCGCAAGCGCTTCGGCACGCCCGATTCCTCGTGGGCCTGGCATCCCTACACGGCGGCCGAACGGGTCATCAACCTGCTGGCCTTCGCCGACCGCCACGGCCTGCCCGGTCCGGTCGACGACACCCTGGCGGTGCTGGCCGCCCACGCCCCCGCCATCGCCGCCCGGCTGGAATATTTCGGCGAGCACCACACCTCCAACCACCTGTTCAACAACGCCAGGGGACTTTATCTGCTGGGCCTCGCCCTCGGCCTGCCCAACTGCGCCGAGGCCGGCCGCCGGCTGCTGCTGGCCGAGGCCGGGCGTATCTTCCGTCCGTCGGGCGTGCTGCGCGAGGGCTCGACCCATTACCATCTGCTGCTGACCCGCTCGCTGGCCAGCGTCTGGCTGGCGGCGCGGCGGCACGGCCGGCCCGAGGCCGAGGCCTTCGAGGCGCTGCTGTCGCGGGCGGTGGCGGTGCTGCACCGGTTCACCCTGCCGGGCCGCTTTCCCCTGGTGGGCGACATCTCGCCCGATTGCCCGCCCGACCATCTGTTCTGCCTGCTGCCGGGGGGCGACCGCCGTTCCGGCTGGATGGACATCCTGCCGCCCGACGACCGCGCCCGCCTCAAGGTGCTGCTGGAACGGACCGGGCGGAGCGGGTCGCTGGCCGGGGACGGCTGGCTGGCACCCCGCTTCGGCGAGTGGAGCGGCCTGTGGCACGCCGACCCCGACGGCTGGAGCCCCATGCCCGGCCACGGCCACCAGGATTGCGGCGCGTTCGAACTGCATTTCGAGAAGGAACCGGTGTTCGTGGATATCGGGCGCGGCTCGTACGCCCTGGCCGGCGAGGCCGAGGAGACCGTCACCGCCACCGCCCATAACGGCCTCAGCCTCGACGGCCTGGATCCCTATCCCGCCAACCGGCCCTATTACGCCCCGGCCTTTCGCCGCCTGGTTGGCGGCGAGCCGCCCCGTCTGCTGCCCGACGACACCGGGGTGGTGGTGGCGTTCGACGGCTATGGCCGGCTGGACGGCGCCGGAACGGTGGAACGGCACTGGCGCTTCGCCGGCCGCCGGCTGGAGTTGCACGACCGGGTCGACGGCAGCGGCGAGCACGCCGTCATCCGCCGCCTGCACACCACCTGCCGGGTCGAGTCGCTGGACTCCGGGGTGCGGCTGACCGCCCCCGGTGGACGGCGTTTCGCCATTTCCGCCCCCGGCGCCGAGATCGCGGTGCTGCCGGCGGCCTGCTGGACCGCCTATGGCGAAAGTGTCCCGGCCAGCCGCATCGAACTGCGCACGGCCGCGACCTTGCCATGGTCGGGAACCATCACCGTGGAGGCGAGCTAGCTGTCCCCCATGCCCGCAGCATGGTCTCGACCGCGTCGTCGATGACGTCATCGACGCGGCTGCCCTCGGGCTGGGTCAGTCCCAGCAGGGTCCGCATGAAATAATCGGTGCGCAGCATGCCGACGAACTGGTCCGATGCCCGCCGGGGATCGACCGCCGCCAGTTCGCCCCGCCGGATCAGCTCGGCGATGATCGCCGCGATCTGGGCCTTGCCGGCGCCGGGGCCGGAATCGTAGAAGGCCTGGGCCAGTTCCGGCTGGCGAAGCGATTCCGACACCACCACCCGGTACATGGCCAGCGCCTCGGGCGACAGCAAGAGATCCATCAGCCGCCGGCCGATCAGGGTCAGGGCGGCGCGGGCGTCCAGGGTCCTGTCGGCCAGGACGAAGGCCTCGCTCTTGTCGCAGCGCCGCCGGATCACCGCCGCGAACAACTGGTCCTTGCTGTCGAAATGGGCGTAGACGGTGGCCTTGGACACGCCGGCCCGGGCGGCGACGCTGTCCATGCTGGCGGCGGCGTAGCCCATCTCCAGGAACACGGCCTGGGCGGCGTCCAGCACGGCCTCGCGCTTGGCCGACCGCCTGGTTCCTCCGGTTCGCGGCGTCAACATTCATCCTCCACTGCCTGCGGAAAAACTAAACCATGCGGTTCAGTTTTTAAAGACCGCGATTTTTATGCATGAAACGGACCACCCGCCGCCTTTTGCCTTTCCGTCCAAACCCGGTTTCGTATAGTTAGGGTCCCCTGCCTGGACAGGTTCCGCCATGACATCCGCTTCCGACGACATCGCCATCGCCCGCCGGGTCCTCGCCATCGAGGCCGAGGCGCTGTCGGCGCTATCGGCCGGGCTGGGCGACGAGTTTGTCCGGGCGGTGGCGGTCCTGGAAGCGGCGTCGGGCCGCGTCATCGTCACCGGCATGGGCAAGAGCGGCCATGTCGGGCGCAAGATCGCCGCCACCATGGCGTCCACCGGCCGCACCGCCTTCTACGTCCATCCGGCCGAGGCCAGCCACGGCGACCTCGGCATGATCACCGCCGCCGACGCGGTGGTGGCGCTGTCCAATTCCGGCGAGACCTCGGAACTGGGCGACATCGTCGCCTACACCCGGCGGTTCGACATTCCGCTGATCGGCATCACCGCCCGGGCGGGCAGCACCCTGGCCGCCGCCGCCGACGTCGCCCTGGTTCTGCCCGCCATTCCCGAGGCCTGCCCCATGGGGCTGGCGCCCACCACCTCCACCACCATGATGCTGGCCCTGGGCGATGCCCTGGCGGTCACCCTGCTGGAACGCAAGGGCTTCACCGCCGCCGATTTTCAGGTTTTCCACCCCGGCGGCAAGCTGGGCCAGCGGCTGCTGCGGGTATCCGACCTGATGCATGGCGCCGCCCAGTTGCCCCTGGTCCGTCTCGACACCGTCATGGCCGAGGTTCTGCTGGTGATGACCGCCAAGAGCCTGGGATGCGCCGGGGTGGTGGACAGCGACGGCGCCCTGGCGGGAATCGTCACCGACGGCGACCTGCGCCGCCACATGCGCTCCGACCTGCTCGGCCTGACCGCCGGCGAGGTGATGACCCGCTCGCCCAAGACGGTGGGACCCGGCCTGCTGGCGGCCGAGGCGCTGCGCATCATGAACACCAAGGCCATCACCAGCCTGTTCGTGGTGGACGAGTCGTCGCGGCCGCTGGGCGTTCTGCACGTCCACGACTGCCTGCGGGCGGGAGTGGCGTGACGCCATGACCCTGCAAGGAAACGCGGCCCCGGAGACGGCGCCCAGGCGGAAACTCAGGCCGCCGCTGATCGGGCCCTTCGCCCGCTATTCCCGCTTCGTCCGCTTCATGAAGCTGGCCCTGCCGGCGCTGGCGGCATTGCTGCTGGCCCTGGTGGTGGCGTGGCCCAAGCTGACCCAGGAGGACAAGCGCTTCCAGGTGGGGTTCGCCCGGCTGTCCTCCAAGGACGTCGAGGCGCTGGCCATGAACAACGCCCGCTATTACGGCCTGGACGAGTCCAACCGCCCCTATGCGGTGACCTCGGATTCGGCGACGCAGGAGCCGGGCAATTCCGACCTGATCCACCTGGAGGCCCCCAAGGCCGACTTCACCTCCAGTTCCGGGGCCAACATCCTGATGGACGGCGCCAGGGGGCTTTACCGCCAGTCGACCAAGACACTGGAACTGTCCGGCGGCGTCAATCTGTTCCATGATGCCGGCTACGAGCTTCATACCGCCAGCGCGGTCGTCGATCTCGCCCGCAACACCGCCCGCGGAACCGAACCGGTCAACGGCTTCGGCCCGCAAGGCGCCATCCGTTCGGCCGGATTCGAATTGTCCGGCAAGGGACATTCGATCATCTTCACCGGCAAGGCCCATCTGACGCTGATGGCCACCTCGCCCAAGGGCCGGGACAAGGGAGCCAAATCAAAATGATGCCTCTTCTCGTCGTCGCGCTGGGGCTGCTGACCCTGGCCGGCCCCGCCGGCGCCCAGGGCTTTCAGATGAGCAAGGCCGGCGAACAGCAGATCCAGGTCTATTCCGACAACGGCATCGAATGGCATTCCGAAGACAGCCGGGTGATCGCGCGCGGCAACGCCAACGCGGTGCGCGGCGACGTCACCATCACCGCCGACGTCCTGACAGCCCATTACCGCAAGGGGGCCGGCGGCGACGAGATCTGGCGGCTGGACGCCGACGGCAACGTCACCATCTTGTCGCCCAAGGACAAGGCCACCGGAAACAAGGCCGTCTACGACCTGGACAAGTCGGTGTTCGTGCTGAAGGGCGCCCCCGCCCGGCTGGTGACCCCGACCGAGACCTTCCAGGCCAGCGAATCCCTGGAATACTGGGAACTGAAGCGCATGGCGGTGCTGCGCGGCGACGCCGTCGCCACCCAGGCCGACAAGGTCCTGAAGGGCGATGTCCTCACCGCCCATTTCAAGGACAAGAAAGCCGCCGCCAAGACCGCCGCCAAGACCTCTGGCGAGGGCAGCGGCCTCGAATTGCAGCGGGCCGACGCCTATGGTCACGTCAAGCTGTCGACGCCCGCCGAGACCATCACCGGCGAGCGCGGCGACTACAATCTCGAAACAGGTATCGCCACCGTCTCGGGTTCGGTTAAGATCGTGCGCGACGGCGGCAATCAGCTGGAAGGCGGCTGGGCCCACGTCAATCTGAAGACAGGGATCAGCAAGCTGTTCGCCGGCACTCCCGGCGAACAGGGGGACGGCAAGCGGGTTCAGGGCATCTTCATACCCCAGAAGAAGGGCGAGAAGGGCGACGGCGGCCAGGGCGGCCGCGCCGGCTTCTCGGGAAGCGTGCCCGCCGCCACCACCGAAGGGGAGCGATGAAACCCGTGAGCAAGCCTCCGACGCCGCCGACATCGCCGGGAAAGGGCCGCGCCGGGCCGCGACTGGTCGCCGACAATCCCGGACTGGTGACCAGGGGCATCGGCAAGAGCTTCAAGAAACGCCCGGTGCTGCGCGACGTCTCCATCTCGGTGCAGCGCGGCGAGGCGGTCGGCCTGCTCGGCCCCAACGGCGCCGGCAAGACCACCTGCTTTTATTGCATCACCGGCCTGATCGCCCCCGACATGGGATCGATCCTGCTGGACGGCGACGAGATCACCACCCTGCCCATGTATCGCCGCGCCCGCCAGGGCATCGGCTATCTGCCGCAGGAGGCCTCGATCTTTCGCGGCCTGACGGTGGAAGGCAATATCCTCGCCGTCCTGGAAGTAGTCGAGCCCGACCGCGAGCGCCGCGAGCACGACCTGGAAAGCCTGATGGCCGAATTCTCCATCAGCCACTTGCGCCGCGCCCCCGCCATGGCGCTGTCGGGCGGCGAACGCCGCCGGGTCGAGATCGCCCGCGCCCTGGCGTCCCGCCCCCACTTCATCTTGCTGGACGAGCCGCTGGCCGGCATCGACCCCATCGCCGTGTCCGACATCCGCGACTTGGTGTCGCACCTGAAGGATCGCGGCATCGGCGTGCTGATCACCGACCACAATGTCCGCGAGACGCTGGAGATCATCGACCGGGCCTACATCTTGCACGACGGCGCCGTGCTGATGGAGGGCCGGCCGGCCGAGATCGTCGCCCATGAAGGGGTGCGGCGGGTCTATCTCGGCGAGCGGTTCAGCCTGTAGACCCACGTCATGGCGATCTCTCCCCGCCTGGATATCCGCCAAACCCAATCCCTGGTGATGACGCCGCAATTGCAGCAGGCCATAAAGCTGCTGCAATTTTCCAGCTTCGAGCTGACCGCCTTCATCGATCAGGAGATGGAGCGCAATCCGCTGCTGGAGCGCGAGGACGTCGACCGCCCGCTGGAGGCGACCGAACCCCGTCTCGACGCCGCCGACAAGCCGGTGCTGGATTCGGCGCCGCCCGAGACGCCGCTGCTGGACGGCATGACCGCCGCCTCGGCGTCCGAAGGACTGGACGTGGATTACGACAACACCTTCAACAACGACAGCGCCGCCGATTCCGACGGGGCCGAGGCCTTCGGCCAGTGGGGATCGCGCAACGGCGGCAGCCACGGCTTCGACGATCCCGACACCGGCCTGGAGCAGACCCTGGCCGGCGAGATCTCGCTGCGCGACCATCTGGTGGCCCAGTTGAACGTCGACGTGGCCGACCCGGCCGAGCGCATCATCGGCCTGCACCTGATCGAAATGCTGGACGAGGCCGGCTATCTGGTCGGCGACCTGGACGAACTGGCGGAAAAACTCGGCTGTCCGCCCGGGCGGATCGAAAAGGTGCTGAAGCGGGTCCAGGGCTTCGATCCGGCCGGCGTGTTCGCCCGCACCCTTCGCGAATGCCTGGGGCTGCAACTGGCCGAACGCGATCGCCTCGACCCCGCCATGCAGGCGCTGCTGGACAACCTGGACCTGCTGGCCCGGCGCGATCTGGCCGGCCTGATGCGGGTCTGCGGCGTCGACGCCGAGGACATGGCCGAGATGATCGGCGAGATCAAGGCGCTGGACCCCAAGCCGGCGCTGCGGTTCGACCACATCGTCGCCCAGCCCATCATTCCCGACGTGCTGATGCGCCGCGCCCAGGACGGGTCGTGGCTGGTGGAGCTGAATTCCGACGCCCTGCCCCGCGTCCTGGTCAACACCCGCTATTACGCCAAGGTCGCCGGAGCCGCCAAAAGCAAGGACGACAAGACCTATATCAGCGAACACTACCAATCGGCCAACTGGCTGGTGAAGTCGCTGCACCAGCGCGCCACCACCATCCTCAAGGTCGCCACCGAACTGGTGCGCCAGCAGGACGCCTTCTTCCGCCTGGGAGTCCAGCATCTGCGGCCGCTGGTTCTGCGCGACATCGCCACCGCCATCTCCATGCATGAAAGCACGGTCAGCCGCGTCACCTCGAACAAGTACATCGCCACCCCCAGGGGCATTTACGAGCTGAAGTACTTCTTCACCCAATCCATCAATTCAGCCGATGGCGGCGACGCCCATTCCGCCGAGGCGGTGCGCCACCGCATCAAGGCGATGATCGAGGCCGAGGGCCGCGATATCCTGTCCGATGACCAGATTGTGGTGGCGCTGAAGGCCGACGGCATCGACATTGCCCGGCGAACGGTGGCAAAATACCGGGAAGCCATGGGCATCGCCTCGTCGGTGCAGCGGAGACGCGAGAAGGCGCTGGGATTGTGATATCCCGGCCGGGCTTGACTCGGGGCATGGCCGGGACTATTTTCCGGCCCTTCCCTGCGGACCTTCGCGTGCCGCAAGATAGGGTGGATTGATGGAAATCACCGACCTGATCAGCCCCGCCGCCGTCATTCCCAATCTGCGCGCCACGTCCAAGAAGCAGGCGTTGCAGGATCTGGCGCGCCGTGCCGCCGACATCACCGGCTTGCACGAACGCGCCATCTTCGACGTGCTGCTGGAGCGCGAGCGCCTGGGAACCACCGGCGTCGGCAACGGCATCGCCATTCCCCACGGCAAGCTGTCCAGCCTGGACCGCCTGCACGGCCTGTTTGCCCGGCTGGAACGGCCGATCCAGTTCGACTCCATCGATGAACAGCCGGTCGACCTGATCTTCCTGCTGCTGGCCCCGGAATCGGCCGGTGCCGATCACCTGAAGGCCCTGGCCCGCGTCTCGCGGCTGCTGCGCGACAAGAGCGTGTGCGAGAAACTGCGCGGCACCGACAATTCCGAGGCGCTATACGCCCTGCTCACCGAATCCCCGGCCAGCCGGGCGGCATAGGCTCAGTATCCGCACAGCCTGTGCGGGCCGATGTCCAGGTGCAGGTGATCGGCGTGCAGGCGGTTGTGATTGGGCGTCAGCACCACGTTGAAGTGGTCGCACGACGCCCGCGCCACCTGTTGCAGGAACTCGCTGCGCTTGCCGGCCCCCTTCCAGTCCTTCTTCACCGAGACGACGCTGCCGTCGGCCAGTTCGAAACCGCCGATATCGATGGCCTGGCCGCGGCTGTGCTCGGACAGGCGCCCGCCCCGGCTGCCCTCGCCCCTGGCGGCGGCGGCGACCGAGGTTTCGGTGCGGCGGTTGCGGCAATCATAGGTGCCCATGTGCACCAGCCGAACCACCCGCTGTCCCAGGACCCGCTGGGCGATGGGGGCCACCACCTGGGCCTCGAAGGTCTCGACGGTGCGGGCCATGGCGCAAGACACCACCCCCGGCCGGTTCCAGCCCATGCTGGCGCCGCCGGAGACCTTGACCGGATTGGCGATGGAGCAGCCGCCCGCGCCGATGGCGGCCTGCGGCTCGAAGGCGACGCGGCGGTCGCGCAGATCCCTGAGACAGGCGGAATCGGGATCGAGGATGGGCTGGGGGCGCGGCGGCGGCGGCGCCGGCGGCGCCGCGCAGGCGCTCGCCAGGGTCAGGACAAGGATCGCGAGGGGCCGGGAAATGGACAATGTCGCGCATCCACAAGACAAGGCGCGATTGTCTTGTGGATGCCGTTAACAACCGGTTAATGCCGTCACCCCAGCTTTACCGCGGTGCCGTTGGCCGAGACCAGCAGCATGGTCTTGCTGTCGCCGCCGATCACCTCGTAATCCAGGTCGACGGCCACCACGGCATCCGCCCCCAGCCTGGCGGCATTGGCCTGCAAGGCGGCCAGGGCGGCGTCCTTGGCCTCGCCCAGGATGTTCTCGTACGATCCGCTGCGGCCGCCGACGATGTCGCGGATATTGGCCAGGATATCGCGGAAGATGTTGGTGCCCATGACGGCGTCGCCGGACACGATGCCCAGATAGGCAGTAACGGGACGGCCCTCGATTGCGTCGGTGGTGGTGATGATCATGGAACGGTTCTCCGGCAGTAAGCGGCCCATCATACCCTTGACCGGCGGCCTTGGCTGTCCCCAAACTCGCCCCCCGACAATTTTCCAGGGCTTCGCCATGACCGACCTCGTTCCCATCGGAATCGTCACCATCTCGGACCGCGCCAGCCAAGGCGTCTACGAGGACAAGGGCGGCCCCGCCATCCACGCCGAGATGACCCGTTTCCTGTCCACCCCGTGGCGGCCGGTGGCCCGCGTCATCGCCGACGAGCAACCCGTGATCGAGGCGACGCTGAAGGAGCTGGCCGACGTCGAGGGCTGCGCCCTGATCGTCACCACCGGCGGAACCGGCCCGGCGCCCCGCGACGTGACGCCCGAGGCCACCGAGGCGGTATGCGACAAGATGATGCCGGGCTTCGGTGAACTGATGCGGTTGGAAAGCCTGAAGGTGGTTCCCACCGCCATCTTGTCGCGCCAGACCGCTGGAATCCGGGGCCGGAGCCTGATCGTCAACCTGCCGGGCAAGCCTTCGGCCATCGCCGATTGCCTGGTGGCGGTGATGCCGGCCGTTCCCTATTGCATCGACCTGATCGGCGGCCCCTTCATCGACACCGATCCGGCGGTGTGCAAGGCTTTCCGGCCCAAGGCCAAGTAGAGATCACCCCATGCCGGACAAGGCGTCGTCCAGCCGGGCAGGGTCCAGCTCCATCAGCACCGGCCCGTCGGTCCACACCAGGACGCAGCGAACCCGGTGGCGGGGATAGATGCAGGCCAGCGCCAGCCGATAGGCCGCCATCTGGCGCAGGTAAAGCCCGGGCACCCCGGCCGGGTCGGCGGGCGGCTTGCGATTGGTCTTGTAATCGGCCACCACCACCTCGGAGGGCGTGACCAGCAACCGGTCGACCCGGCCGGACACGATGCGCTCGCCCATGTGGCCGACCAGCGGCACCTCGGCCCTGGCGCCGGGGCCGAACAGCGCCGTCAGGCCGGGATGGTCGAGGATGTCCGAGACCTCGTTGGCGATGGCGAGGCGGTCCTTGGTCTCCAGCCCCCATTGCGGCCGGGCCAGGAAGCGCATCATCGCCTTCGGGCGTTCCGCCCTGGCCAGGTCGGGCAGGGTCTGGAGCAGGCGGTGGATCAGCTTGCCCCGCTGCCAGCGCGGGCCGCCCTCGGCCTCGGCCAGGGGCGAGCGCACCGGCGGTTCCTCTCCGTCGGGCCGGGACGGCGCCAGCGGACGCGGCGGCACCGGCTCGACGCCGGCCGGCATCAGCGCCCAGTCGGGCAGGGGCTCGGCCGGAGGCGTCGCCGCTCCGGCGTCGTCACCGGCGGCGATAGATGCGGTCTGGGGCGAAGCCAGCACCAGCACCCGATCGTCCTCGGTCTCGGCCGCCGCCGCCAGGAACGAATCCCCGACCGTGTCGGCCAGCGGCTCCAGCCCGTCCCGCACCAGATTGTACCAGCACGATTCCGGCGGTGCCTTGCGCTGCCGCCAGCCACAGACGATCAGCCGGTCCTCGGCCCGGGTCATGGCGACATAGAGCAGGCGGCGATATTCCCGCTGGCCTGCCTGCCTGCGAGCCTCGGCGCCTTGGGCGCACAGCGAATCCATGTCGTCGGCGCGGGCGGGCCAGGCCAGCATCTCGTCGTCGCCCTCGCCCAGCCACAGCAGGCGGGAACCGCGCGTCGGCACCTGCATGGTGTCGGGCAGGATCACCACCGGAGCCTGCAAGCCCTTGGAGCCGTGAACCGTCATGATGCGGACCGCATCGCGGCCCGATTGTTCCAGATCGCGCTTGATCTCCAGGCCGGAAGTCTCCAGCCAGTGCAGGAAATCCTGCATCGACGGCGGATGGGCGCGCTCAAAGGCCAGGGTCAGCGCCATGAATTCGTCGATGGCGTCCTCGGCATCGAGCCCCAGCCGCGCCAGCAGCCGCTTGCGCCCGCCCAGCGGTCCCAGCACGCGGGAATACAGGCCGAACGGCGTCAGCCGGTCGGCCTGGGCCAGCAGGTCCGACAGCAGGAGATAGGCCTCCTCGAACGCCGGATCGGCCAGGATGCGGCGCTTCAGGGTCTCCCACAGCCCGGCCTCGCCGCGGTCGCGGGCCAGGGTGAACAGCTGTTCCTCGCTCAACCCGACCAGCGGCCCCTTCAGCACGGTCGCCAGGGTCAGGTCGTCCTCGGGCAGCAGCAGCAGGTTGCCCAGCGCCACCAGATCCATCACCGCCATCTGGTCGGACAGCACCATGCGGTCGGACCCGGCCACCTCGACCTTCAGGGTCTTCAACTCGCGCACCAGATCCTCGACGAAGCCGCCGCGGCGGCGCACCAGCACCAGCACGTCGCCGGCCCGCACCGGCCGGTTGCGTGACTCCAGCCGCTCGGTCCCGATCATGGCCCGAATGCGCCGCGCCACCAGCCGGGCGAGGCGGGTACGCGGCGAATCGCCCCGGATGCGTTCCACCGGCGGCTTCCACGGCGGGATTTCGTCGGCGGCGCGGGGCTCCACCACCGGCCACAGCTCGACCCGGCCGGCATGGCCCTGGCGATGGGCAAGATGGGTTATGTCGTCGTCCGGTCCGGCCACGCCGTCGCGGCCCGGCCGGCCCTGGCCGAACACGGCGTTGACCGCGTCCAGCACCGCCGGGGCCGAACGGAACGACAGGTTCAGGTCGACAACATCCCATTTCCGTCCCGCCGCCGGCACATGGCGGGCGAAGCTTTGGCGCATGCGCTCGAACTCGCGGGGGTCGGCGCGCTGGAACGAATAGATCGACTGCTTGGCGTCGCCCACCGCGAACACTGTGCGCAGGACCTCGCGGGCGCCGCGTCCGGAGAAGAATTCCCCGGTCAGCGCCGCCACCACCGCCCATTGGTCGGGATTGGTGTCCTGGGCCTCGTCGATCAGCACATGGTCGATGCCGCCGTCCAGCTTGAACAGCACCCAGGCCGCCGCGCCGGGGCGCGCCAGCAGGTCGCGGGCCGCCAGAATCAGGTCGTCGTAATCCATCAGGGCGCGGGCGGCCTTGGCGCGGCGGTAATGCTCCAGCAGCGCCGAGCCCAGGGTCAGCAGCGCCCGCGTCGCCTCGAACACGGCGGCGGATTTCAGCCGATCCGACACCCGCAGCAGCCGCTCGGCCTCGGCCAGCATCGCCGCCTCGACATGAGGGAAGGCTTCGCGAACCGCCTTGGTGCACAAGGTCTTGCGGATGACGCCCTTGTCGGTGAGGAAGACCGAGCGCCACCCCGCGAATCCGGCCGGCCGGCCGGCCGGATCGGCCAGCCACGCGGCCATGGCGGCGGCATTCTTCTGATCGGTGACGGTGCCGCCCTGCAATCCCTCCACCGCCCGGCGCAGACCGGCGGCGTCGAGGCGGCCGTCGTCGCAGGCCCGGTCCAGCAGGACCGCCGCGGTCTCGCCCTCGTCCAACCCCAGCCGCGAACGCAGGGCGCCGGTCACGCCCGCCAACCCGCCGTGACGTTCCATCAGCCGTTCCAGCCGGCCGCGTCCGGATGCCAGTTCGGCCATCAATTCGGGAAAGGCGGTCTCGTGAATGCGCCCGCTCACCACCGCCAGCGCCTCGGCCAGGGGGGCGTCGCGGCCATCGCGCGCCGCGCCCAGCACCGCCAGCTTGGCCGCCTCCAGCAATTCGCCGGCATCGCGGTCGTCCATCACCTGGAAATGCGGCGCGATGCCAGCCTCCAGCGGGAAGCGGCGCAACAGCGACTGGCAAAAGGCGTGGATCGTCTCGATATGCATCCCGCCCGGAGCGTCCAGCACCTGGGCGAACAGGCGGCGCGCCCGGACGCATTCGCGTTCCTCCGCCGCGCGCCCCAGCAACGCGGCGAGGTCGCCACCCAGCCGGGCATCGGACGAGGTCGCCCAGCCGGCCAGCCGTCCCTGGATGCGGAACGCCATCTCGGCGGCGGCGGCCTTGGTGAAGGTCAGGCAGAGGATCTTGTGGGGCGGCGTGCCGGCCAGCAGCAGGGCCAGCACCCGGTCGGTCAGCACCTTGGTCTTGCCGGTGCCGGCGCTGGCCGCCACCCACACGCTGGCCGACGGGTCGGCGGCGCGGCGCTGGCGGCTGTCGGCGTCGAGGGTCAGGGCCGGGCTGGTCATGGCGTGTCCGTCTCCGTTGGCCACGCCCCGGTTGACCGGCGGGCGCCGCCGCTTCATCTTGCCGCCATGGTGCCATTCTTCATGCATTTCGGCCATGCCCCCGATCCGCTGCTGCTGCTGCTGGTCATGGCCATGGGCCTCGACGCCGCCCTGGGCGAAATGAACGGATTGTTCCGCCTGATCCCCCATCCGGTGGTGGTGATCGGCCGGATCATCGCCGTGCTGGAACGCCGCCTGAACCAGCCGGAACGCCCCGAGTCCAGCCGGCGGCTGCGCGGCATCCTGGTGGCGCTGGGCCTGACCCTGGCGGCGCTGGGCATCGGTTACGGCGTCGCCTTCCTGGCCCGCGCCCTGCCCCATTTCTGGCTGGCCGAGGTCTTCCTGGCCGCCACCCTGCTGGCCCAGCGCTCGCTGTTCCAGCACGTCAGGGACGTGGCCGACGCCCTGAGGAACAACGGGCTGGAGGCCGGCCGCTACGCGGTGTCGCGCATCGTCGGCCGCGATCCGCAGTCGCTGGACGAGCACGGCGTCATCCGCGCCGCCATCGAAAGCCTGGCCGAGAACTTCGCCGACGGCGTGGTGGCGCCGGTGTTCTGGTACGTGGTGCTGGGGCTGCCCGGCCTGCTGGCCTACAAGACGGTCAACACCCTGGACAGCATGATCGGCCACCGCAACGACCGCTATCGCGCCTTCGGCATGGCCTCGGCCCGGCTGGACGACCTGCTCAACCTGATTCCCGCCCGCCTCGCCGGGCTGATGCTGGTCCTGGCGGCGCCGTTCGTGCCCCGGGGCCGGCCATTCGCCGCCATCCGGACCATGCTGAGCGATTCCCGCCACCACCGCTCGCCCAATTCCGGCTGGCCCGAGGCGGCGGCGGCGGGCGCCCTGGACCTCGCCCTGGGCGGACCGCGCAAATATCCCGGTCTGGTGGTGGACGAGAAATGGATCGGCGCCGGGCGGGCCAGGGCGACCCCGGCCGATCTGCGCCGGGCGCTGCATCTCTACGTCGTCGCCTGCATTCTCGACCTGGGCGCGGTGGCGCTGGTCATGCTCTGGTCAGTGGCCTGACGCGATCTCCCACAGCCGCGCCGTATCGATGTGGGTTTCCAGGTGGCCGGCAAGGCGGTCGAGCACGTCGTCCACCATGACGTCATAGACCAGGGTTCCGGTCCGGCCCGGCCGCAATTCGGCCAGCAGGCCGGCGCGGAATTCGTCCGAGGCGAACAGGCCGTGCAGATAGCAGCCGGCAACGCGGCCGTCGCGGGAGCGGGCCCCGTCGGGCCGCCCCTCCAGAATCAGCAGCGGTCGCCCGCAATCGGGACCGGCGGTGCGGCCCATGTGCATCTCGTAGCCCCTGACCGGGCGGTATTCCCAGTCCTGGCCGGAGATTTCGGCCAGCACCTTGTCGCCGGCCATGACCGTTTCGACGTCCAGCAGGCCGAGTCCCCGGGCGACACCGCCGGCGGGCCCCTCGACCCCCAGCGGATCGGCCACCGAGCGCCCCAGCATCTGATAGCCGGCGCAGATGCCCAGCATCCGCCCGCCCTGGCGGACATGTGCCCTGATGTCGATGTCCCACCCCTGATCGCGCAGGAAGGCCAGATCGCCGATGGTGGATTTCGAGCCCGGCAGGATGATCAGGTCGGCGTCCCGGGGCAGCGGCCGGCCGGGGGGCACCACGTCGAGCCGCACGTCCGGCTCGGCGGCCAGCGGATCGAAATCGTCGAAATTGGCGATGCGCGACAGCCGGGGAACGGCGATGCGGAGGCCGTCGCCGCCGCTGGAGCGCCCGCCCAGCGAGGCGGCGTCCTCGGCCGGCAGCAGGGCGGCGTCGGCGAACCACGGCACGATGCCCAGGCAGGGCAGTCCGGTGCGCTGGCGGATGATTTCGACCGCCGGGGCGAACAGGGCGGGATCGCCCCGGAAACGGTTGATGACATAGCCCCTGAGCCGTGCCCGTTCGGCCGGCGGCAGCAATTCGTGGGTGCCGACGATGGCGGCGATGACGCCGCCCCGGTCGATGTCGGCCACCAGGACGACCGGCAGGTCGGCGGCCTCGGCGAAGCCCATGTTGGCGATGTCGGCGGCGCGCAGGTTGACCTCGGCGGCGCTGCCGGCGCCTTCCACCACCATCAGGTCGGCGCGGCCGGCAAGGCGGCGGTAGCTTTCCAGGGCGCGGGGCAGCAGCGACGGCTTCAGGGCGTGGTAATCGCGGGCGGTGGCATTGGCCACCACCTTGCCCTGCACCACCACCTGGGCGCCGGTGTCGGTCTGGGGCTTCAGCAGCACCGGATTCATGTCGCAGCAGGGTTCCGCCCCGGCGGCGCGGGCCTGAAGCGCCTGGGCCCGGCCGATCTCGCCGCCATCCGTGGTGACGGCGGCGTTGTTGGACATGTTCTGCGGCTTGAACGGCAGGACGCGCAGGCCCCGGCAGGCGAACAGCCGGCACAGGCCGGCGGCCAGCAGCGACTTGCCGACGTCGGAGCCGGTTCCTTGCAGCATCAGCGCGGGGGGGGGCTTGCTCATGGCCGGCAGCATAGATCATCGGCGCCGGAAAGGTACAGAGAGCCGCCATCGAAGTTTCATGTTGCATTGCAGCATAAACTCCCCACTTCATGGGAGATGGGATGGGACAGGAGGTCCATCATGCTGATCCGCAGGCTCTACGCCCACGAACGCCGGCTGTACGCCGATCACCTGAAGCGCCTGAGCGACAGCGACCGCCGCCTGCGCTTCGCCGGCGGCGGCATGACCGACGCCCGCATCGACGCGCATGTGGCCGGCATCGACGGGGATGCCCTGATCCTGGCCGCCCTCGACGGCGAGATGGTGGTGGGCGCCGCCCATGTGTCCATCGCCGGAGCCGTCGCCGAGGTGGGGGTCAGCGTCGATTCCGGCCATCGGACCGGCGGCACCGGCTCCGACCTGCTGCGCCAGGCGGTGGCCTTCGCCCGCAACCGCCGCGCCGAGAAGCTGTACACCCTGTGCCTGTCCGACAACCGCGCCATGATGGCGCTGGCCCGGCGCACCGGCATGACCCTGCACGCCGATGGCGGCGAGGCCGAGGCGTTCCTGGACCTGCCGCCGCCCGACGCCGCGACGCTGTGCCGCGAGGCCTCGACCGGCCTGTTCGCGGTGTTTCACGACTGGGCCGAACTGGTGGAGGCCTATGGCGAGGCGCTCAGCCAGTCCCTGCCCGCCCCGCAGCAGCCCGATCCCACCCTTCGCCCCGGCTTGACGTTCAGGATGTGAACGGGGTAGAAGCCATGCTGTATCCCACAGGAGCAGCATGGAAAAGGAAGGCCGCCTCACTCTGGACATGCTCAAGCTGATCCAGACCGACGCCCACGTCACCCAAAGGCGGCTGGCCAACGAGCTGGGCATCGCCCTGGGACTGGCCAATTCCTATCTGCGCCGCTGCATCCGCAAGGGCTACGTCAAGGTCACCTCGGCGCCGACCAACCGCTATGCCTATTACCTGACTCCCACCGGGCTGGCGGAAAAGAGCGCCCTGGTCGCCCGCTACCTGTCCTATTCGTTCCAGTTCTTCCGCGACGCCAAGGGCCAGTGCGAAAGCGTGTTCCGGGTGTGCGAGGCCAGGGGCTGGCGCCGGGTGGCGGTGTGCGGCACCGGCGATCTGGCCGAGATCACCGTGCTGGCCGCCCGCGATTTCGACGTGGATACGGTGGGACCGGTGGACGTGGCGGCCGAGCGCGACACTGACGCCATCGCCGCCGACCTGGCGTCCAAGGGACGCCTCGACGCGGTGGTGCTGGCCGATCTCAGCAATCCCCAGGCGGCGTTCGAGCGGCTGGGCGGCCTGATCGCGCCGGAGCGCATCCTGCCGCTGCCCATGCTGGACGTCCATGTGGCGGAGAAGGCTGAATCATGAGCCCCAGGAAGATTCTGGTCACCGGCGCCGACGGCTTCATCGGCTCGCACCTGACCGAGGCGCTGGTGCGGGCCGGCCACGACGTCCGCGCCTTCGTCCACTACAACTCGTTCAATTCCTGGGGCTGGCTGGACGAGGCCGAACCCGAGGCCAGGCGTTCGCTCGACGTCTTCGCCGGCGACATCCGCGACCCGCATGGCGTGCGCCAGGCGGTCAAGGGCCGCGACACCGTGCTGCACCTCGCCGCCCTGATCGCCATTCCGTTCTCGTACCACTCGCCCGCCGCCTATGTGGAGACCAACGTCACCGGCACGCTGAACGTGCTTCAGGCGGTCCGAGACCTGGACGTCACCCGCATGGTCCACACCTCCACCAGCGAGGTCTACGGCACCGCCCGCTTCGTGCCCATCACCGAGGATCATCCGCTGTCGGGCCAGTCGCCCTATTCCGCCACCAAGATCGGCGCCGACCAGATGGCGGAGGCGTTCTGGCGCTCGTTCGCGACGCCGGTCGCCACCTTGCGTCCCTTCAACACCTTCGGCCCGCGCCAGTCGGCCCGCGCCGTGATTCCCACCATCATCACCCAGTTGCTGTCGGGCATGCGCCGGATCAAGCTGGGGGCGGTGCATCCCACCCGCGACTTCAACTACGTCGCCGACACCGTCACCGCCTTCATGGCCGCCATGGCGGCTCCCGGCATCGAGGGCGAGGTCATCAACGCCGCCTCCAATTTCGAGATCTCGGTGGGCGACACCGCCCGGGCCATCGCCCGGGTGATCGGCTGTGAGATGGAGATCGAAACCGACGACGTCCGCCTGCGCCCCGACAAGAGCGAGGTGGAGCGGTTGTGGGGCGACAATGCCAAGGCCGCCCGCCTGCTGGGCTGGGCGCCCGCCTATGGCGGCGGCGAGGGCTTTGGCCGCGCCCTGGCCGAAACCGTCGAATGGTTCGCCAATCCCGCCAATCTCGGCCGCTACAAGGCCGACCGCTATAATATCTGAATCCGGCATGCACGAGATCACCCGCCGACTGGTGGAATTCTGGCGCGGCGGCATGAAGGCCGAGGGGCCGGTGCCCCTGCACGCGCCGCTGTTCCGCGGCAACGAGGCCGCCTACGTCAAGGATTGCATCGACACCGGCTGGGTGTCGTCGGTGGGCGCCTATGTGGACCGGTTCGAGGCGATGCTGGCCGATTATACCGGCTGCGCCCACGCCATCGCCGTGGTCAACGGCACCGCCGCCCTTCAGGTCTGCCTGCATCTGGCGGGAGTGGGGCCGGGCGACGAGGTGGTGATGCCGTCGCTGACCTTCGTGGCCACCGCCAACGCCGCCAGCCATTGCGGCGCCACCTGCCGCTTCGTCGACGTGGACGAACGCACCCTGGGGCTCGACCCCGTCCGGCTGGACGAGCACCTCGCCCGTCACCGGGACCGGCCGATCCGTGCCGTGGTGGCGATGCACACCTTCGGCCAGCCCGCCGACCTGGATTCCCTGGCCGAGGTCTGCGCCCGCCACGGGGTGGCCCTGATCGAGGACGCCGCCGAATCGCTGGGCAGCACCTACAAGGGCCGCCACACCGGCAATCACGGCCTGCTGTCGTCGCTCAGCTTCAACGGCAACAAGATCGTCACCACCGGCGGCGGCGGCGCCATCCTGACCAATGATTCCGCCCTGGCCCGGCGGGCCAGGCACCTGACCACCACCGCCAAACTGCCGCATCCCTACCGCTTCGACCATGACGAAATCGGCTGGAACTACCGCCTGCCCAATCTCAACGCCGCCCTGGGCTGCGCCCAGTTGGAGGCCCTGGCCGGGTATGTGGAGAGCAAGCGCCGTCTGGCCGAACGCTACGCCGACCTGTTCCAGGGAATGGAGGGGGCGGGGATGTTTCGCGAGACCGCCGGGGCGCGCTCCAATTACTGGCTGAACGCCCTGCTGCTGGAACGGCCCGACGAGGGGCTGGTCAACCGGGTGATCGAGGAAGCCGCCGCCGCCGCCATCCAGTGCCGCCCCATCTGGACGCCCATGCACCGCTTGCCCATGTACCGCGACTGTCCCAGGGACGATCTGCCGGTCACCGCATCGCTGGCGGCGCGCCTGATCAATCTGCCGTCGGGGGTGGTGTAGGGAAGGGTGCCCTGGCCCATCGGGGCGGCCGGCGTCAGGGGGGACAAGCGCCGGCCGCACCCTTCGGGTCCCGGCGTCGCGCTCCAAGGGGGAGATGAAGGCGACGCCCAAGGGGCCAATCCGGGCATCCTGGGCCTGGATTGTGGCGAAATCATGGGCGACATGTGGGAAACACTCTTTCCTCATGTCGAGGTTAGGGGTAGTTTTCTTCCGCTTCACCCCCCACTTAAGGGTGGTATCGTTTCGCGCGGTGGATCGGGGGACATGGGCAAGGCCCGTGGTCGCTCCGTTGTCGCGTGTCCGGCTGACCGGCCCGGGCGTGGTTTCGCCCCGGCCATAACATCGATCGAGAGGATTTCGCCGTGCTTGAAGCCTATCGCCAGCATGTCGCCGAGCGCGCCGCGCTCGGGATTCCGCCCCTGCCGCTGTCCGCCCAGCAGACCGAGCAACTGGTCGGCCTGTTGCGGAACCCGCCCAAGGGCGAGGAACAGACCCTCGTCGATCTGATCACCTATCGGGTTCCCGCCGGCGTCGACGACGCCGCCAAGATCAAGGCCGAATTCCTGGACAAGGTCGCCAAGGGCGCCGAATCCTGCGCCCTGATCTCGCGCGGGACGGCGACCGAACTGCTGGGAACCATGCTGGGCGGCTTCAACGTCAAGCCGCTGATCGAGCTGCTGTCCGACGCCACGGTCGGCTCCGTCGCCGCCGAAGGACTGAAGAAGACCCTGCTGGTGTTCGACTTCTTCCACGACGTCAAGGAACTGGCGGACGCGGGCAACGCCAACGCCAAGGCGGTGTTGCAGTCCTGGGCCGACGCCGAGTGGTTCACCTCGCGCCCGGCGGTGCCGGAAAGCCTCACCGTCACCATCTTCAAGGTGACCGGCGAGACCAACACCGACGACCTGTCGCCGGCCCCCGACGCCTGGAGCCGCCCCGACATCCCGCTGCACGCCCTCGCCATGCTGAAGAATCCCCGCCCCGGCATCGAGGCCGACGAACCCGGCGCCCGCGGCCCGCTGAAGCAGCTCGACGCGCTGAAGGCCAAGGGCCATCTGGTGGCCTATGTGGGCGACGTGGTCGGCACCGGCTCGTCGCGCAAGTCGGCGACCAATTCGGTGCTGTGGTTCACCGGCGAGGACATCCCCTTCGTGCCGAACAAGCGCTTCGGCGGCGTCTGCCTGGGCACCAAGATCGCCCCGATCTTCTACAACACCATGGAAGACGCCGGCGCCCTGCCGATCGAACTCGACGTCAACCAGATGAACATGGGCGACGTGGTCGAACTGCGTCCCTACGAAGGCAAGGCGCTGAAGGACGGCAAGGTCATCGCCGAATTCACCGTCAAGTCCGAGGTGATCTTCGATGAAGTGCGCGCCGGCGGCCGCATTCCACTGATCATCGGCCGCGGCCTCACCGCCAAGGCGCGGGACGCCCTGAAGCTGCCGGTCTCGACCCTGTTCCGCCTGCCGGCCGTCCCCAGGGACACCGGCAAGGGCTTCTCGCTGGCCCAGAAGATGGTCGGCCGCGCCTGCGGCCTGCCGGAAGGCAAGGGCATGCGCCCCGGCACCTATTGCGAACCCCGCATGACCACGGTCGGCTCGCAGGACACCACCGGCCCCATGACCCGCGACGAGTTGAAGGACCTCGCCTGCCTCGGCTTCTCCGCCGACATGGTGATGCAGTCGTTCTGCCACACCGCCGCCTATCCGAAGCTGGTGGACGTCAAGACCCACCGCGAGCTGCCGGGCTTCATCTCGACCCGTGGCGGCGTGGCCTTGCGTCCCGGCGACGGCGTCATCCATTCCTGGCTGAACCGCCTGCTGCTGCCCGACACCGTCGGCACCGGCGGCGATTCGCACACCCGCTTCCCTATCGGCATCTCGTTCCCGGCCGGCTCGGGTCTGGTGGCGTTCGCCGCCGCCACCGGCGTCATGCCGCTGGACATGCCGGAATCGGTGCTGGTGCGCTTCAAGGGCGCCATGCAGCCCGGCGTCACCCTGCGCGACCTGGTCAACGCCATTCCGCTCTACGCCATCCGCTCCGGCCAGCTGACGGTCGAGAAGAAGGGCAAGAAGAACGTGTTCTCCGGCCGCATCCTGGAGATCGAGGGACTGCCTGACCTGAAGGTCGAGCAGGCGTTCGAGCTGACCGACGCCTCGGCCGAGCGCTCGGCCGCCGGCTGCACCGTGCGGCTCAACAAGGAGCCGATCATCGAGTACATGCGTTCGAACATCACCTTGATGAAGTGGATGATCGCCGGCGGCTACCAGGATGCCCGCACGCTGGGCCGCCGCATCAAGGCCATGGAGGCCTGGATCAATAAGCCCGACCTGCTGGCCCCGGACGCCGACGCCGAATACGCCGCCGTGATCGAGATCGACCTGGCCGACATCAAGGAACCCATCGTCGCCTGCCCCAACGATCCCGACGACGTCAAGCTGCTGTCCGAGGTGGCGGGAGCCAAGATCGACGAGGTCTTCATCGGGTCCTGCATGACCAATATCGGCCACTTCCGCGCCGCCGGCAAGGTGCTGGACGGCAAGTCCGACATCCCGACCCGGCTGTGGATCGCGCCGCCCACCAAGATGGACGCCATGATCCTGAACGAGGAAGGCTATTACAGCATCCTCGGCAAGTCGGGCGCCCGCATGGAAATGCCCGGCTGTTCGCTGTGCATGGGCAATCAGGCCCAGATCCGCAAGGGTTCGACCGCCATGTCGACCAGCACCCGCAACTTCCCCAACCGTCTCGGCATCGACACCAACGTCTATCTCGGCTCGGCCGAGCTGGCCGCCGTCTGCGCCCTGATGGGCAAGATCCCGACGGTGGCGGAATACATGGAGCAGGTCGGCAGCCTGAAGGCCAAGGCCACCGACATCTACCGCTACATGAACTTCGACCAGATCGCCGAGTTCCGCGATCTGGCGGAAACGGTCAGCGTGTAGCCGCCCATCATGAATCCCCCCGGAAGCGATTCCGGGGGGATTTTTCCGGCGACAATGCCCAGACAAGCGAAAAGGGCGGAAGACCCCGGGGTCTTCCGCCCTTCGACGTTTGGCCGGATGCCCGGATCAGCGGGTCGGAACCGGGGTCTCGCCGGTGTAGTCGTAGAAGCCGCGGCCGGTCTTGCGGCCCAGCCAGCCGGCCTCCACATACTTCACCAGCAGCGGGCAGGGGCGGTACTTGGTATCGGCGAGGCCGTCATGCAGCACCTGCATCACCGCCAGGCAGGTGTCGAGGCCGATGAAGTCGGCCAGTTCCAGCGGTCCCATGGGATGGTTGGCGCCCAGCTTCATGGCGGTGTCGATGCAGGTCACCGAGCCGACGCCCTCGTACAGGGTGTAGACCGCCTCGTTGATCATCGGCAGCAGGATGCGGTTGACGATGAAGGCGGGGAAGTCCTCGGCCGAGACCGGCTTCTTGCTCAGCTTCAGGGTCATGTCGCGGACGAGGTTGAAGGTCTCCTCGCTGGTGGCGATGCCGCGGATCAGTTCGACCAGCTGCATCACCGGCACCGGGTTCATGAAGTGCATGCCCATGAACTTGGCGGGACGGTCGGTGGCGGCGCCCAGGCGGGTGATGGACAGCGACGAGGTGTTGGACGCGATGTGGCATTCCGGCTTCAGGACCGGGCACAGCTGCTGGAAGATCGCCTTCTTGATCTTCTCGTCCTCGGTGGCGGCCTCGATCACCAGATCGGAATCGCGGAAATCGTCATAGCTGGTGGTCGGCTTGATACGCCCCAGGGTGGCGGCCTTGTCGGCCTCGGACAGCTTGCCCTTGGAAACGGCGCGGCCGAGATTCTTGTCGATGACGCCAAGGCCGCGCTTCAGCGCCTCGTCGCTGATGTCGAGCAGGATGATATCAAACCCCGAGGCGGCGCAGACATGGGCGATGCCGCTCCCCATCTGGCCCGCGCCGATGACACCGATTTTCTGGATAGCAGTCATGAAAGGCTCCCGATTGATGGGCTTTGGCAGCGTTGAAACGAATATTACTTGCCGAGCTCGGCCACGAGTTCGGGAATCACCTTGAACAGATCGGCGACGAGTCCGTAATCGGCCACCTGGAAGATGGGGGCCTCCTCGTCCTTGTTGATGGCGACGATGACCTTGGAATCCTTCATGCCGGCGAGGTGCTGGATGGCGCCCGAGATGCCGACGGCGATGTAGAGGTCGGGGGCGACGATCTTGCCGGTCTGGCCGACCTGGAAGTCGTTGGGCACGAAGCCGGCGTCGACGGCGGCGCGCGAGGCGCCGACGGCGGCGCCCAGCTTGTCGGCGACCGCGTCCAGCAGGTGGAAGTTGTCGCCCGACTGCATGCCGCGTCCGCCCGAGACGATGACACGGGCAGAGGTCAGCTCGGGACGCTCGGACTTGGACAATTGCTGGCCGACGAAGGCGGACAGGCCGGCATCATTGCCGGCGGCGACGGCCTCGATCGACGCCGAACCGCCGGTCGCGGCGGCGGCCTCAAAGCCGGTGGCGCGCACCGTGATCACCTTGACCGCGTCCTTGCTCTGCACGGTGGCGAGCGCGTTGCCGGCATAGATCGGCCGCACGAAGGTGTCGGCCGCGACCACGGCGGTGATCTCGGAAATCTGCGCCACGTCCAGCAGGGCGGCGACGCGCGGCGCCACGTTCTTGCCGGTGGTGGTGGCGGGCGCCAGGATGTGGGAATAGCCCGTGGCGAGGCCGACGATCAGGTCGGCCAGCGGCTCGGCCAGATGGTGGGCGTAGAGGGCGGCGTCGGCCACCAGAACCTTGGCCACGCCGGCGATGTTCGAGGCGGCCTCGGCCACCCCGCCGACGCCGGAACCGGCCACCAGCACATGGACGTCGCCGCCGATCTTTTGAGCGGCGGCGACGGTGTTGAGCGTGGCGGCCTTGAGCGCGCTGCCCTCGTGTTCTGCCAGAACCAGAATGGTCATGGTTCGGATGTCCTTCTCAGTTTTGATCCAGGCCACAGATAAACGCAGATTAAGGATATTCATGCGCCGAAGGCGCGATCACTCCTCTTTTTCATCTGTGTTTACCTGTGTTCATCTGTGGCTCATTAACGCTTAAATCACCTTCGCTTCATTGCGCAGCTTGTCCACCAGGGTGGCCACGTCGGGCACCTTGATGCCGGCCTTGCGCTTGGGCGGTTCCTCCACCTTCAGCGTCACCAGCCGGGCCGACACGTCGATTCCCAGATCGGCCGGGCTCATGGTGTCGATCGGCTTCTTCTTGGCCTTCATGATGTTGGGCAGGCTGGCATAGCGCGGCTCGTTCAGGCGCAAATCGGTGGTCACCACCGCCGGCAGCGTGAGGCTTACCGTCTCGAGGCCGCCATCGACCTCGCGGGTCACCGTCGCCGCGTCGGCGCCGATCTCGACCTTGGAGGCGAACGTGCCCTGCGGCCGGCCCAGCAGCGCCGCCAGCATCTGGCCGGTCTGGTTGGAATCGTCGTCGATCGCCTGCTTGCCCAGGATGATCAGGCCGGGGGCTTCCCTCTCCACCAGCGCCTTCAGCAGCTTGGCCACCGCCAGCGGCTGCACCTCGTCGTCGGATTGCACCAGGATGCCACGATCCGCCCCCATGGCCAGCGCGGTGCGCAAGGTCTCCGACGCCGCCGCCGGACCAACCGACACCACCACGATCTCGGCGGCCTTGCCGGCTTCCTTCAGCCGCACAGCCTCTTCCACCGCGATCTCGTCGAACGGGTTCATGCTGAACTTCACGTTCTGCGTCTCGACGCCGGAATTGTCGGCCTTGACCCGGATCTTGACGTTGTAGTCAATCACCCGCTTGACCGCGACCAGGATTTTCATGCGTCCCTCAAGTCTCTGATCCGACAACGGAATTAATCGGCATTGCCAGACGTAATTCGGTATTGCAATGCACAATATGACGGTCTCTTCATGATGTCAACGACACCGGGACAAAGACACGCGACGACCGGACGGATCAATCAGCGGCTCCCGCGCGGCCACGCCTTCCTCTATACTCCCGCCCATGACCCGTCCGCCGCCCTTCGACTTCATGGAACGCCCGTCCTTGCCCCAGGGCGAGGCGACGTTCGAGATCGTCTCCGACTACCGCCCGGCCGGCGACCAGCCCCAGGCCATCGACGCGCTGTCGGCGGGAGTGGAGGCGGGAGAGCGCGATCAGGTGCTGCTGGGGGTCACCGGATCGGGCAAGACCTTCACCATGGCCCACGTCATCGCCCGCACCAGGCGTCCGACCCTGGTACTGGCCCCCAACAAGACCCTGGCGGCGCAGCTTTATTCCGAGATGAAGGGTTTTTTCCCCAACAACGCCGTGGAATACTTTGTCTCGTATTACGATTATTACCAGCCCGAGGCCTATGTCCCGCGCACCGACACCTACATAGAGAAGGACTCGGCGATCAACGAGCAGATCGACCGCATGCGCCACGCCGCCACCCGCGCCTTGTTGGAACGGCGCGACGTCATCCTGGTGGCGTCGGTCTCGTGCATCTACGGCATCGGTTCGGTGGAATCCTACGCCCGCATGACCATTCCGCTGAAGGTGGGGGAACGCATCGAGCGATCCGACCTGCTGAAGCGGCTGGTGGAACTGCAATACACCCGGAACGACGCCGCCTTCGAGCGCGGCGCCTTCCGGGTCAAGGGCGACGCGGTCGACATCTTTCCGGTCCATTACGAGGACCGCGCCTGGCGGCTGTCGCTGTTCGGCGACGAAATCGAATCCATCAGCGAGTTCGACCCGCTGACCGGCGAGAAGACCTGTTCGCTGGCCGAGGTCACCGTCTATCCCAGCAGCCATTACGTCACGCCGCGCCCGACCATCACCCAGGCCATCAAGGGCATCAAGGCGGAACTGAGGGAGACGCTGGAGCGCTTCAACGCCGAGGGCAAGCTGCTGGAGGCCCAGCGCCTGGACCAGCGCACCGCCTTCGACCTGGAAATGCTGGAGACCACCGGCCACTGCAAGTCCATCGAGAACTATTCCCGCTACCTTACCGGCCGCCGGCCGGGCGAGCCGCCTCCGACCCTGTTCGAGTACCTGCCCGAGGACGCACTGCTGATCGTCGACGAAAGCCACGTCACCGTGCCCCAGATCGGCGGCATGTACCGGGGCGACTTCAATAGAAAGAGCGTTCTGGCCGAATACGGCTTCCGCCTGCCGTCCTGCGTCGACAACCGGCCGCTGAAGTTCGAGGAATGGGAGCTGATGCGGCCGCAGACCGTCCACGTCTCGGCCACCCCCGGCCCGTGGGAGATGGAACGCACCGGCGGCGTCTTCACCGAGCAGGTCATCCGCCCGACCGGGCTGGTGGACCCGGTCTGCGTGGTGCGGCCGGTGGAACGTCAGGTCGACGACCTGCTGGCCGAGGTCCGCCATGTGTCGCGCCAGGGATACCGCACCCTGGTCACCACCCTGACCAAGCGCATGTCCGAGGACCTGACCGAGTACCTGCACGAGGCCGGCATCCGGGTGCGATACCTGCATTCCGACATCGACACCCTGGAACGCATCGAGATCATCCGCGACCTGCGCCTGGGCGCCTTCGACGTGCTGGTGGGCATCAACCTGCTGCGCGAAGGCCTCGACATCCCCGAATGCGCCCTTGTCGCCATCCTGGACGCCGACAAGGAAGGCTTCCTGCGCTCGAAGACCTCGCTGGTCCAGACCATCGGCCGCGCCGCCCGCAACGTGGACGGCCGCGTCATCCTCTATGCCGACAAGATGACCGCCTCGCTGGACTACGCCATTTCCGAGACCAATCGCCGCCGCGAAAAGCAGCAGGCCTACAACCAGGCCCACGGCATCACCCCGGAAAGCGTCCGCAAGTCGATCACCGACGTCATGCACAGCGTCTACGAGCAGGACTACGTCACCGTCGCCGCCGATGGCGACAGCCACGCGGTGGGCAAGAACCTGGCCCAGGTCAAGGCCGACCTGGAAAAGCGCATGAAAGCCGCCGCCGCCGACCTGGAATTCGAGGAGGCAGCCCGCCTCAGGGACGAACTGCGACGGCTCGACGCGGTCGAATTGGGACTGGACCCGCCCCCGTCGGCCAAGCGGCCCCGTCGGCGGGAACGGCGCTGACGCCGCCGGCGGCCTATGTCGCCGTGCCGCCCACCGTCAGGCCGTCCATGCGCAGCGTCGGCTGGCCGACCCCCACCGGCACCCCCTGGCCGTCCTTGCCGCAGGTGCCGATGCCGGGATCGAGTTCCAGGTCGTTGCCGATCATGGAGACGCGGGTCATCGCGTCGGGGCCGTTGCCGATCAGGGTGGCGCCCTTGACCGCCGGACCGATGCGGCCATTCTCGATCAGATAGGCCTCGGAGGCGGAGAACACGAACTTGCCGCTGGTGATGTCCACCTGGCCCCCGCCGAAATTCACGGCGTAGATCCCCTTCCCGACCGAGGCGATGATCTCGCCCGGGTCCTTGCCGCCGGCCAGCATGAAGGTGTTGGTCATGCGTGGAATCGGGGCGTGGGCATAGGATTGCCGGCGACCGTTGCCGGTGGGCGCCACCCCCATCAGCCGGGCGTTCATGCGGTCTTGCAGATAACCCACCAGGATGCCGTCCTCGATCAGAACGGTGCGCGACGAGGGCGTGCCCTCGTCGTCGATGGAAATGGAGCCGCGCCGGTCCGGAAGGGTGCCGTCGTCGATCACGGTGACGCCGGGGGCGGCGACCCGCTGGCCGATCTTGCCGGCGAAGGCGGAGGTGAGCTTGCGGTTGAAATCCCCCTCCAGCCCGTGCCCAACCGCCTCGTGCAGCATCACGCCGGGCCAGCCCGGCCCCAGCACCACGGTCATCTCGCCGGCCGGAGCCGGAATCGAGGCCAGGTTGACCTCGGCCTGGCGCAACGCCTCGTCCACCGCATGGCGCCAGTCGGCCGGCGCCATGACGCCACCATAGGTGATGCGCCCGCCCAGTCCATGGCCGCCGGTTTCCATGCGCTCGCCCTCGGCCAGCACCACGCTGACGTTGAGCCGCACCATCGGACGGATGTCGGCGGCCAGCATGCCGTCGGGACGGATGATGCAGACTGCCTGCCACGCCCCCGACAGCGAGGCCGAAACCTGACGGACGCGCGGGTCCCTGGCGCGGGCGTGGGCGTCGATCTCTTCCAGCAGCCTGACCTTGTCCTCGAACGGCACCAGCCCCAGCGGATTGAGCGAGGTATAGAGCGGCCGGGCCAGCCGGTGCGGCCCCTGGGCCAGGTGGCCCGAGCGGCCGCCCCTGACGGCCCTCACCGTCTCTCCGGCGCGGCGGATGGCCTCCGGCGTCAGTTCGGTGGCGTGGGCGTAGGCGTGGGCCTCGCCCATCACGGCGCGCAGGCCGAAGCCCTGGGCGGTATCGAAGCTGGCGCTCTTGATCTGGCGGTCGTCGAGGACCACGGTCTCGGACTGCCGGTATTCCAGGAACAGTTCGCCATCCTCGGCTCCGGCCAGGGCGTCCTCCACCAGACGGCGGACCGCGGCCTCGTCGAGACCGGCGCGGTCGAAAAACAGCTCGTGGGCCATGGCGGAATGGGGCATGGGGGCTCCTGCGGCAAGGTGGCGGCATCACGCCGGACAGTGTAGATTCCAGCATCTCTCATCGGAGACATATGGGCAATGATCGAGGCCGCGCCAATCCGCACCATCGGCTTTCGCGAACATTCCCAGCGCCGCGCCCTGGCCGGCGAGGTTCATGCGCGCCCCTATGAAACGCTGAGCGCTCCGGTGCGGGCCTCGCATCTGGCGCAGGTCGGAGCCTCGCCGGACGACGAGCGCGCCCATCTCGCCGTCCTGCTGGCCGGCCACGGTGCCGAACCGCCGGGCGATGGCGCCGCCTATCTCGTCCGCGACCTGGGCGGCCTGCGCCTGCGCTGGGAACGGCATTCGGAATTCTCCACCTACACCGCGCTGCGCTTCGATCCGTTCGAAACCCCGTTCGCGGCCGGAGCCCTGGACCTGCTGCCCGCCGACTGGCTGGAGAGCCTGCCGGGCGAATTGCTGACCGGCGTCCACGTCGCGGTGGCCGGCGACCTGCCGGACGACCTCGGGCCGCTGTTCGACGGCAACCCCCTGATCGGTTCGCGCGTGCTGGGCGGGGCCGGCGAGGCCTGGACCGATTTCCGCCTGCACGCCGACGGTTTCGGCCGTTTCGCGGTGCGCGACCTGGGGCTGACGCGGGGCCAGACCGGACGACTGGTCCAGCGGCTGCTGGAAATCGAGACCTACCGCATGATGGCGCTGCTGGCCTTTCCCCTGGCGCGGAAGGCGGCCGGCGAAATCGGCCGCGTCGACCGCGACCTGGGCGGCATCGTCACCCAACTGGCCGACCCGGCCGTCAGCCAGAACGACCGGGAATTGCTGGAGCATCTGACCCGTCTCGCCGCCGAGGCCGAGCATCTGGACGCCGCCACCAGCTTCCGCCTGTCGGCCGCCAAGGCCTACCACGCCATTGTCACCACCCGCATCGCCGAACTGCGCGAGGACCGGATTCCCGGAATCCAGACCATCGCCGAATTCGCCGAACGCCGGCTGGGACCAGCCATGAAGACCTGCGAATCGGTTTCGGAACGCCAGCAATTGCTGTCGACGCGGGTATCCCGGGCCGGCGACCTGCTGCGCACCCGCGTCGATATCGCGCTGGAGGAAAAGAACCGCGACCTGCTCAATTCCATGAACCGCCGCGCCGAGCTTCAGCTGCGGTTGCAAGAAACGGTCGAGGGCCTGTCGGTGGTGGCCATCAGCTATTATCTGCTGGGCCTGCTGGGCGCCCTGGCCAAGGGGCTGAAATCGGCCGGACTGCCGGTGAACGTCGATCTGGCGGCCCTGGTCGGCCTGCCGGTGGTGGCCGGCGCGGTATGGCTGGGAGTGCGCCGCCTGCGCAAGGTCATCGTCCACAAGGACGGGGAAACGTGACGTCGGCCGGGGCCGACATCCACAGCCCCCAGGCTTCCCCGGAAAAGCGAAAGGCCGGACACTGGGTCCGGCCTGTCTCGTAACGCTTTGGCTTCTTTGGTCCGATGGAGCGGGCGAAGGGATTCGAACCCTCGACCCCAACCTTGGCAAGGTTGTGCTCTACCCCTGAGCTACGCCCGCTCTATCCGGCGTTTCCGTCCGCCCTGCGGCGTTCGGAGGCCCGGATAATACGAAAAGTCGCGACCGACGCAAGCACTTTTTCGCACGATGTTCCAGGCGGTGTTTCCGTGGCGGATTTCGGGGCTTTGCACTTGCCAGCCGGCGGGGGACGGTCCATCTATTGCGGGTCTGAGTGTTGAATGGAAACGAGCGACTGCCATGGACCTGACTTTCAACGCCGGCGCCAAGCCCCCGGCGGGCAGCGCGGCCGCCGACCTGATCAAGGACGGCCGCACCGCGACCTTCGTCGCCGACGTCATCGAGGCCAGCCGCAAGGTGCCGGTGATCGTCGATTTCTGGGCGACATGGTGCGGCCCGTGCAAGCAATTGGGGCCGGCCCTGGAAAAGGCGGTCCTCGCCGCCAAGGGCGCCGTGCGCATGGTCAAGATCGACGTGGACAAGAACCAGGATCTGGCCGCCCAGTTGCGGGTCCAGTCGGTTCCCACCGTCTACGCCTTCAAGGACGGCCGGCCGGTGGACGCCTTCACCGGCGCCGTTCCCGAAAGCCAGCTGAAACAGTTCATCCAGCGCCTGACCGCCGGGGCGGGGCCGTCGCTGGACGATTACGTCGCCGAGGCCAAGACCATCCTGGCCGAGGGCGACGCCCAGACCGCCGCCGGCATCTTTCAGCAGGTGTTGCAGCATGACCCAGACAACGCCGCCGCCCTGGCCGGCCTGCTGCGCTGCCTGATGGCCCTGGGCGACACCGGGCAGGCGGAAGCCATGCTGGCCCAGGTGCCGCCCGAGATGGCCCGGCACGCCGACATCGCCGCGGTGCGCACCGCCATCGAACTGGCCCGCCATGCCGGCGAGGTTGGCGAGGCGGCCGATTTCCGCCGCCGGCTGGCCCAGAACGCCGACGATCATCAGGCCCGCTTCGACCTCGCCATGGCCTATTACGCCGGCAACGAGCCCGAGGCGGCCGTGGACGAATTGCTGGAGCTGTTCCGCCGCGACCGCGCCTGGAACGACGACGCCGCCCGCAAGCAGCTGGTCAAGATCTTCGAGGCGCTGGGCTTCACCCATCCGCTGGCGAAATCGGGGCGCTCGCGGCTGTCGACCCTGCTGTTTTCCTGAGGATCGTCCAGATGGCCATGAATCGGCGCGCCCAAGCCGAGGACCTGCCGGCCGAACTTCCGGTCTTCGCCCTGTCCGGAACCATCCTGCTTCCCGGCGGCACCATGCCACTGATGGTGTTCGAACCCCGCTATCTCGCCATGGTCGACGACGCCCTGGGAGCCGGGCGGCTGTTCGCCCTGGTCCAGCCCCGGGACGATCTGGCCGGGGTGGCGCCCGGGCTGTACGACACCGGCTGCCTGGCCCGGATCACCGCGTTCGGCGAGACCGGCGACGGCCGCTATCTGATCACCGTCGCCGGGCTGTCGCGCTTTCGCGTCAATGGCGAGACCGACGGCCGTTCCGGCTATCGCCGGGTCCTGGCCGATTACGCCCCCTTCGCCGACGACATCACCGGCGGCGACACCGGACCGGTCGAGCGCCAGCCGCTGCTGGCCATCGTCCGGAGCTATCTGTCCGGACTCGGCATGACCACCGATCTGGCCCAGTTGGACAAGGCCACCGATTCGGAACTGGTGATCCGCCTCGCCATGGCCTGCCCGTTCATGCCGGCCGAGAAGCAGGCCCTGCTGGAGGTCCCCAGCCATGCCGAGCGCTGCCGGCTGATGACCGCCATGATTCAACGCGAGCTGCTGACCGAGTGTCACAGTTCCTCCATCCATTAGGAGGGTCCGATGTCCGAGCGCGCCGCCGCCGCATTCGACACCAAGCTGCTGGAGATTCTGGTGGCGCCCGGCACCCATGCGCCGTTGCGCTACGACGCCGCCGCCCAGGAGCTGATCGACGACAAGGCCGGGCTGGCCTATCCCATCCGCGACGGCATTCCCATCATGCTGGCCGACGAGGCCCGCTCGCTGGAGGACAAGGCATGACCATCACCGAAAAGCCCTGGCCCGAGGAAATCAAGGTCGACAAGGCCGCCCGCACCCTGACGGTGCGGTTCTCCGACGGCAAGACCTTCGTCCTGCCCGCCGAGCTGCTGCGGGTGGAAAGCCCCTCGGCTGAGGTGCAGGGCCACAGCCCCAGCGAGAAGAAGCTGGTGGCCGGCCGCATGCACGTCGGCATCATCGGCGTCGAGCCGGTGGGCAATTACGCCGTCAAGCTGGTCTTCGACGACCTGCACGATTCCGGAATCTACACCTGGGACTATCTCCATGCCCTGGGCGAGCAACAGGACGCCGTCTGGGCGGAATACCTGGAGGAGATGGCGGCGGCCGGCCTGTCGCGCGACCCGGCCCTCTCCAAGGCGCCACCGCCAAAATCCGGCGGCTGCGGCTCGGGCAAGGCGGCGGGAAGCTGCGGCTGCGGCTGAGCCATGTCGAGAACGACCCGCGCCACCCAGGCGCTGGACCGGGCCGGCGTTGCCTATGAGGTCCATACCTACGCCTACGATCCCAGCGCCGGGCGGGTCGGACTGCATGCCGCCGAAAGCCTGGGGGTTTCCCCCGGCATCGTGCTGAAGACCCTGATGATCCTGCTGGACGGCAAGCCGGTCTGCGCCGTGATCCCCTCGGACCGCGAGGTGTCGATGAAGCGGCTGGCTGCGGCGCTGAAGGGCAAGTCGGCCGAAATGATGAAGCCCGCCGACGCCGAGCGCCTGACCGGCTATCGTATCGGCGGCATATCGCCGTTCGGCCAGAAGCGGAGCGTTCCCACCGTGATGGAGCGGGACGCCCTGACGCTGGAACGGGTATTCCTCAACGGCGGGCAGCGCGGCGTCCAGGTCGCCGGCGCCCCCGAGGCGTTCCTGGCGGCGCTGAGGGCGGTGGCGGCCTCCATCGCCTGACGGCCTTGACCACGGGGGCATCTTCGTGCTGTTGATGCCGCCTCGATTTTATCACCAGCGCGGAAAGACCGGGACGTGGATCGTTTGACCCTGGGCTGGCGCCCTTATCTCCTTCTGACCTTGCTGTGCCTGTTCCTCTATCTGCCGGGGCTGGCGACGGTTCCGCCGCTGGACCGCGACGAATCCCGCTTCGTCCAGGCCACCCGCCAGATGCTGGAAACCGGTGATTTCGTCCGCATCCAGTTCCAGCAGGAGATGCGGGCCAAGAAGCCGGTGGGGGCCTACTGGCTGCAAGCCGCCAGCGTCAGCCTGTTCTCGGACAAGGCCAGCACCGAGATATGGCCCTACCGCCTGCCATCGGCACTGTCGGCCTGGGCGGCGGTGCTGATGACCTTCGCCTTCGGCCGCTTCCTGTTCGGGCGCGAGACCGCCCTTGCGGGCGCCGCCCTGCTGGCCTCCTGCCTGATCCTGGTGGCCGAGGCGCATCAGGCCAAGACCGACGCCCTGCTGCTGGCCTGCGCCGTCGCCGCCCAGGGCGCGCTGGGCCGTTTCTACATGGCGTCCCGGGGCGAGGCGGCGACGCCCGGCCCGCTGGTCGCCCTGGTATTCTGGATCGCCATCGGCCTGTCCATCCTGGTCAAGGGACCGGTGATTCCCGCCGTCACCTTGCTGACCATCGCCGCCCTGCTGATCGCCGACAGGCGGGCGGCATGGCTGGTCGGGCTGCGTCCCATGACCGGAATCGCGGTCGCCGCCGCCATCGCCGCGCCATGGTTCGTGGCCATTTCCCAGGCCACGGGCGGCGCCTTCGTCGGCGAGGCGGTCAAGGCCGACCTGCTGCCCAAGCTGCTGGGAGCCCATGAAAGCCACGGCGGCTGGCCCGGCACCTATCTGCTGCTGGCGGCGGTCACCTTGTGGCCGGGTTCGCTGCTGCTGTGGCCAGCCCTGACGGCGGCCTGGCGTGAACGCCTGCGGCCGCAGGTCCGCTTCTGCCTCGCCTGGATCGTCCCGGCCTGGCTGATGTTCGAGATCGTGCCGACCAAATTGCCCCACTACGTGTTGCCGACCTTTCCCGCCCTCACCCTGCTGATGGCGGCGGCGGTGGTCGGCGCCGCTCCCAGCCTGTTCGGACGCGGCGCCAAGATCTGGTACGGCCTGTGGTCGCTGGTGGCGCTGGCGCTGGCGGCGGCGGTGGTGATCGCGCCGCAGCAATTCGGTCCCGGCTTCGCGCTGATCAGCATTCCATCCGCCCTGGCCATCGCCGGCACGGGCCTGCTGGCGGCGTGGCTGGCGGTGAAGGAACGCCTGCGCCCCGCCGTCATGGCCCTGACGGTGACGGCGGTCACCGCTTTCCAGGTGGTGTTCGCCGGGGTGATGCCCCAGCTCGACGCCCTGTTCATCAGCCGCGCCGCCGCCGAGCTGGTGGCCCAGCGCCCCCATCGCGGCGCCGTGGTGGTGGCCGGCTATGCCGAACCCAGCCTGGTGTTCCTGCTGGGCACCGACACGGTGCTGACCAGCGGCCCCAACGCAGCCAATCACCTGAAGAACGGCCCCGCCGCCCTGGTGCTGGTGGCCGACCGCGAGGAACAGGCGTTCTTCGCCCATGCCGCCGCCAATTCGATCCGGCCGGTGGTGGTGGGTCTGGTCAAGGGCTTCAACTATTCCCGCGGCAAGAAGGTGACGCTGACCGCCTACGCGGTGGAAGGCAAGGAAGAGAAGTGAGCCCGCTGGACAACGCCGTCGTGGCCTGGGAACGCGGCGCCGGCCGCGTGGCGGAATACTGGCGGCGCAGCACCGGATTCCGCGGAGGCCTGGCCCGCCAGTGGGCACGCACAATCCGCCGGCCGCTGACCTGGATGACGGTCTATGCCGCCGTCCTGATCGTCCTGGGCTATGTCGGGCTGGACCGGCCGCTGGCCCTGTGGCTGAAGACCCAGGTGGGCGGCGAGTTCGAGGGTTTTCTCAAGACCGTCACCCATCTTGGGCTGGCCGGCCTGTGGCTGGTGCCGTCCGGCCTGCTGTGGATCGCCATCATGCTGGCGTGGCGGGCGGCGCCGCTGCTGGAGATACGGACGCGCCTCGGCCGCGCCGCCTGGATTCCCGCCTTCGTCTTCCTGTCGGTGGCGGTGTCCGGCCTGATCAATCTCGCCCTCAAGAACGGGCTGGGACGCTATCGCCCCCGCGCCCTGTTCGAGGACGGGATCTACGGCTTTGCTCCGCTTACCCACGGCTATCTCACCAACTCGTTCCCGTCCGGCCACACCCAGGCCGCCTTCGCCGCCATGACCGCCCTGATGCTGGTGTTTCCCCGCTATGACGCCCTGTTCATGCTGGTGGCCGTGCTGGTGGCCGCCTCGCGGGTGCTGACCACGGTCCATTTCCTGTCGGACGCGGTGATGGGGGCCTGGCTGGGGGTGGTGGTGACGGTGCTGCTTCACCGCCTGCTGGCCCGTCGCGGCATCGATGTGCGGCTTCGCTTCGAGCGCGACCGCCGCCTGATCGAGTAGAACGCCCGGTCAGGCCGGAACCGGAAGCAGCCCCGTATTCATGTCGGCGAGATCGAGCGCCATGCGGACCAGCGCCGACAGGCTGTCGGCCGCCATCTTTTCCATGACGCGGGCGCGGTGGATTTCGACCGTCCGCACGCTGATGCCAAGTTCCACGGCGGCGGCCTTGTTGGGCAGTCCCTGGACCACCAGCATCATGACCTCGCGTTCCCTGGGGGTCAGGGTGACGAAGCGGGACTGGATGTCGGCGCGGCGGCAGCGTTCCAGATAGGCCCTGCGGCCATGATCGAGGGCACAGCGCACGCTGCGGAGGAACAGTTCGTCGTCGAACGGCTTTTCGATGAAGTCGGCGGCGCCTTCCTTGAGGGCCTGCACCGCCATGGGAACATCGGCGTGGCCGGTGATCACCACCACCGGCATCTCGAACCCCTTGTCCTGGAGATGGCGCAGCAGGCGGAGCCCGCCCATGCCCGGCATGCGGACGTCGGCGACGATGCATCCCGGCTCCGCCCGGTGGCTTTCCACCCGGGCCAGGAACGATTCGGCGTCGGCGTGGGCGACGGCGCTCATCCCGGCGGCATCCAGCAGCATGATCAGGGAATCCCGCACGCCCATGTCGTCGTCGATGACGTAAACCGTCCCGTCGGTCATGCCTGCTCCTCGTCCTGTCGCCCTTGCGCCGCCACCGGCAGCGTGAACCGGAACGAACATCCGCCGGGGCCGTTGGCGGCCAACCGCAGAGTTCCCCCATGCGCCTCGATAATAGTACGGCTGATTGAAAGCCCCAAGCCCATGCCTTCGGCCTTGGTGGTGGAAAACGGCTGGAACAGCCTGTCGCGCTGTTCATCCGGCATGCCGGGGCCATTGTCCGACACCTCGATCTCCACCTGATCCGGTCCCATCCGGCGGGCGGCCAGCCGAATCTCGCCGAAGGACGGGGCGGAGGGCGCGGCCGCCAGTGCCTCGACGGCGTTGCGGATCAGATTGACCAGAACCTGCTGGACCTGGACGGAATCGGCCAGGACCCTGGGCAGCCCCCGTTCCACCACGATGTCCAGGGAAATACCGGCCCGGCCGCATTCCCGGCGCATCAGGGTCGCCGCCTCGCCCATCAGCTCCGACGGCGGACAGGGACGGGGATGGAGCTCCCCCCGGCCGATGAATTCCCGCAGGGTCCGGATGATCATGCCGGCGCGCTCGGCCTGGGCGGCGGCACCATCCAGGGCGGCCCGGACCTTGTCGGGATCGCCGTCGGGCCGGGCCATCAGCCGCCGGGCGGCGCGGGTGTAGGAAATGGTGGCGGCCAGGGGCTGGTTCAACTCGTGCGCCAGCGCCGCCGCCATCTCGCCGACGGTGGACAGGCGGGCATAGCGGGTCTGGCGGTCGAGATGCTCGCGCAGCCTGTCCTCGGCATGGCGCCGTCCGCTGACCGCCGCTCCCAGGAACAGGGTCGACAGGGTCAGGGACAGCATGCGGAACTGATAGGCGGTGACGGAATCCACGCTGCTCACCACCAGCGCGAAGGCGGCGGCGATGACCGAGTGCATCACCACATTGATGGCGATGGCGCCGATCAGGCCGAACCGGGTGGCGACCCAGATGCCCGGCAGGAACAGCAGGAAGAACAGTTGGAGCCCGCCGGCCGACATGCGGCCGACATTGAGCCACAGCACCACCGCCGTCACCACCGTCAGCAGGCCGGTCTCGACCAGCCGTCGCGACGGCAGCCGTCCGGACGGAACGCGCAGAGCCAGCAAGGCCGGCGCCACCACCATCACCCCGATCACGTCGCCGATCCAGGAGCGGGCGACGATGGGGTGAATCTGGGCGATCGGGGGAGGATTGCTTCCCCAGATCACCACCACCTGGGCCATGCCATGGACCAGGGCGGTCAGGGCGACGACGACGATCAGGATGAACAGGTCGTACAGGCCGCCCAGCCGGATGTCGATGCTGCGGCGCAGGAAGGCCGCCGCCGTTCCCCAGCAGGCCAGCACCAGCGCCGCTTCCACCACCGCCTCGGCGAGGGTGGGGGAATGAGCGCCGAACACCAGCGAGGCGCCGGCCTCGCCCAGGATCACCACCGCCGAGAACCGCCAGCCGCCCAGCAGCAGCGCGGCAAGGGCGATGCCGGACGACGGGTCCCAGGGGGCCACGTTGTGCGGCAGGTGATGGGGGATGTGCTCCAACCCCTCCAGCAGCACATAGGCGAGGGTCAGCGCCACCCCGGACGGCAGGGAGCCACGGAGCGGCATCAGCGGGTCCGCGACAGCATGGTGGCCAGCTCCACCGCGGTTCTCACCCCCATCTTCTCGAACACATGGGCGCGATGGACCTCGACCGTCCGCATGGTGATGCCCAGATCGTCGGCGATGACCTTGTTCAGCCGGCCGGCCAGAACCAGATCCATCACCTGACGCTCGCGCTGGGTCAGGCTGTCCAGGCGGGCGGCCACCGAGGCGGCGCCGGCGTCGCTCTCGCGCCGGGCGCTGTCCCAGATCAGGGCCTCGATCACCTTGTCGACCAGGTCGTTGTCGTTGAAGGGTTTCTCGATGAAGTCCCGCGCCCCCTTCTTCATGGCGGAAACCGCCATGGGAACATCGCCATGGCCGGTCAGGAAGATCACCGGCAGACACGACCCCAGATCCAGCAGCCGGTCGAACAGTTCGGGGCCGGTCATGCCGTCCATGCGGATGTCCAGCACCAGACAGCCGCATCGCTGCGCCGACCAGCCCGCCAGGAAGGTCTCGGCCGAGGCGAAGGTCTCGACCGTCACGCCGCGCGACTGGAACAGCCAGGCCAGCGCGTCCCGGATCGCCTCGTCGTCATCGACGATGTAGACCACCCCTGAACTCATGGCCGCTTCTCCGGCAAGGTGAACAGAAAGGCGCTGCCGCCGTCGGGATTGGGCTCGAACCACAACCGCCCCCGATGGGATTCGATGATGGAGCGGCAGATGTTCAGGCCCATGCCCATGCCATCCTCCTTGGTGCTGAAGAACGGGGTGAACAGGCTGTCGGCCACCTCCGGCGGAATGCCGCAGCCGGTATCGGCGATGCGGACCAGCGCCTGCCCGTCCTCGGCGGAGACCCGGACGGACAATATCCGTTCGGGCCGGGGCGATTGCCCCATGGCCTCCATGGCGTTGCGGGTCAGGTTCAGCACCACCTGCTCGATCAGGATGCGGTCGGCCATCACCCGCGGCGATGGATTGTCCAGGTCAAGATCGACGTGGATGCAGCGCTTGCGGGCCTCGGCCTCCAGGAAGCCGACGGCGCCCTCGACCACGTCGTTGAGGGCGCAATTGACCGCCGCGGGCTCGCTCTTGCGCACGAAATCGTGGATGCGGCGGATGATCTTGCCGGCACGGCGCGCCTGCTCGCCCAGCTTGGCGATGGGGGGGGTCAGCTCGGCGGCGTCGACATCGCCGGCGGCCAGACGGTTGAGGCAGCCGGTGGCGTAGCTGGCGATGGCCGACAGCGGCTGGTTCAATTCGTGGGCCAGGGTCGAGGCCATCTCGCCCATGGTGATCAGCCGGGCGGTGCGTTGCAGCTTGTCCTGCTGCTGGCGCGCCATCTCTTCCGAGTGCTTGCGCTCGGTGATGTCGAGGACCGAGGCCATCCAGCCGGTATGGCGGCCGTCGGAATCGATCAGCGGCGCCTCGTAGATCAGGGCGTGGAAGCGTTCGCCGTCCTTGCGCCGGAACACGATCTCGAACCCGTCGGGCGGCGCGTCGCCGCGCAGCACCGCCTGATGCAGGGCCAGGGTCCGCTCGATATCCTCCGGCACCCAGTACGGCATGGGCGGCATCGCCCCCACCAGTTCGTCGGCCGACCATCCCACCATGCGGCAGAACGCCGGATTGACATAGGTGATGCGTCCCTGAAGGTCGCGGGCCCGCATGCCGACGGTCAGCGAATCCTCCATGGCCTTGCGGAAGGCGTGTTCGGTTCTCAGCGCCTGTTCGGCCTGCTGGCGTCGCATGACGTGGCGGCGCAGCGCCCACAGGCTCCACACCGCCGACAGGGCCAGCGCCAGGATGGCGGCCGCCAGGACGTTGCGGGCCAGATGGGGGTTGACGCGGTGGACGGTGGCGAGCAGTTGCAGCCCCTGGCCGGGCGGCTCGAAACGGACCTGATAGCTGAGCCCGCCTCCGGTGGTCGGCACCTGGGCCTTGGCCGCGAGCACGGTTCCGTTGCCGTCGATCACCTCCAGGCGGTAGGTCTGGGTGAACCACCACGGCACATGATGGGTCAGCATGTCGTCCAGGGAGAATATTCCGGCGACGGTTCCGGCGAATCTGCCGGAGACGAAGATCGGCACATGGGTCTCGAAGACGCTGCCGCGTCCATCCAGCAGGAAGGGCGGTCCGTAGACCGGATGGCCGATGGTTCGGGCCAGGGTGAAGGTGTCGTGCCAGACCGGATCGACGCCGCCGTCCTGGCCCTCGGCCGGGGGCGAGGTCCGAAGGACGGTTCCGCCGGCGTCGCGCACGATGATGCGCTCGATCTCCGGGGCATTGGCGATCATGGTCCCGGCCTGAAGCGGGAACGCCCCGGATTCCAGTCCCTCGCGCCCCAGCAGGTCGGCCAGATGGCGCAGCTTCTCGGCGTTGGAGGTCAGGTTGAAATGCAGGTTCTGCTCGACCCACAGCACGTCCTGGATCAGGGAGCGGGTCTCGTCCTCCACCTCGTTGCGATGCAGCAGCCACAGCAGCACCCCCAGCAGCATCACCACCATGCCCATGGCGAGCAGCGGCATGACCTGGATGGCGTCGCGACTGCGCAGCGGCGAAAAAGAGGTCATCGGTGGTCCATGGCTCCCGGACGGACCGATTGTGGATTACCGCAATGGTCGCCGCGACAAGTTTCGATGTAGTCTCCAACCATAGCCTAATACGAAATTCCTGGGAGGAAACCACTATGAAATTGGGCACTTTCATCGCCGGATTCGCCGCCGCCGTCATGATGACCGGTTCCGCCATGGCGCAGCAGGCACCGATCGTCATCAAGTTCAGCCATGTGGTGGCCCCCGACACGCCCAAGGGCAAGGGAGCCGAGTTCTTCAAGAAGCTGGCCGAGGAACGCACCAAGGGCAAGGTCAAGGTCGAGGTCTATCCCAGCAGCCAGCTCTACAAGGACAAGGAGGAGATGGAGGCCCTGCAACTGGGCGCCGTCCAGATGCTGGCCCCGAGCCTGGCCAAGTTCGGCCCGCTGGGCGTCAAGGAATTCGAGGTCTTCGACCTGCCCTTCATCTTCCCGTCCAAGGACGTGCTGCGCTCCGTCACCGAAGGCGGCGTCGGCCGCGGCATGCTGAAGAAGCTGGAGACCAAGGGCATCATCGGCCTGGCCTATTGGGACAACGGCTTCAAGATCATGAGCGCCAACAAGCCGCTGAAGACCCCCGACGACTTCAAGGGCGTCAAGATGCGCATCCAGTCCTCCAAGGTGCTGGACGCCCAGATGCGGGCGCTGGGCGCCCTGCCGCAGGTGATGGCCTTCTCGGAAGTCTATCAGGCGTTGCAGACCGGCGTGGTCGACGGCACCGAGAACCCGCCGTCCAACATGTTCACCCAGAAGATGCATGAAGTGCAGAAGCACGCCACCATCTCCAACCACGGCTATCTCGGCTACGCCGTCATCGTGAACAAGAAGTTCTGGGAAGGCCTGCCGGCCGACATCCGCGCCACCCTGGAAGGCGCCATGAACGAGGCGACCGCCTTCGCCAATTCCATCGCCCAGACCGAGAACGACGACGCGCTGAAGGCCATGAAGGCCGCCGGCAAGACCGAGTTCTACACCCTGACCGCCGACGAGGCCGCCGCCTGGCGCAAGGCCCTGCTGCCGGTCCACCAGGACATGGAAAAGCGGGTCGGCAAGGACCTGATCGACGCTTTCTACAAGGAATCGGCCAAGTTCGGCTTCAAGAACTAGCCAGTCCTCTCCGGCCCGCGTGGACGCCTTCGCCCGGCGAAGCGCCCACGCGGGCCTCTTCACCCTAATCGGCCGCATCGGGGGGCCCCATGCTGAAAATCCTTGACCACCTCGAGGAGTGGCTTGTCACCATCCTCATGGGACTGGCGACGGTCATCATCTTCGTCGCCGTCGTCCATCGCTACGCCTCCGGCGTATCCTTCCTGTACGACATGGTCGGACATCTGGATTTCGGCTGGGCCCAGGAGCTGTGCATCATCATGTTCGTATGGATGGCCAAGTTCGGCGCCGCCTATGGCGTGCGCACCGGCATCCACGTGGGCGTCGACGTGGCCATCAACCGCATGCAGCCCGGATTGCGCGGCAAGTTCATCATCTTCGGCCTGCTGGCCGGCGCCGGCTTCACCGGCATCATCAGCGCCCTCGGCGGCCACTTCGTCTGGGAGAACGGCGCCCAGTACGCCATCTACACCTCGTTCGGCATCCCCACCGGCGACCTCTTCGAGGGACCGGTGACCCCCGACCTGGAATGGCCGACCTGGATCGTCTACAGCGCCATCCCGTTCGGGTCCGCCCTGATGTGCTTCCGCTTCCTGCAAGTCTGCGCCGCCTTCGTCCGCACCGGCGAGCTGCCGCACCACGACCATGGCCACGTCGAGGGCCTGGAAGAGGATCAGGCCGACCCGCAGCGCGCCGGCCAGGACATCAACTGGTTCGCCAGCGACGGCGACATGCATCCCAAGGACATCGCCCACCACGAAGGCCGCAAGGACAAGGAGAACGGGCAATGAGCGCCGCCATCATCTTCGGCCTGCTGTTGGCGCTGATGCTGACCGGCATGCCCGTTTCCATCTCGCTGGGCCTCACGGTTCTGACCTTCCTATTCACCATGACCCAGGTGCCGATTGAGGCGGTGGCGCTCAAGCTGTTCACCGGCATCGAGAAATTCGAGATCATGGCGATCCCGTTCTTCATCCTGGCCGGCAACTTCCTGACCCATGGCGGCGTCGCCAAGCGCATGATCAACTTCGCCACCGCCATGGTCGGGCATTGGCACGGCGGTCTCGGTCTCGGCGCCGTTCTGGCCTGCGCCCTGTTCGCCGCCGTGTCGGGCTCCAGCCCCGCCACGGTGGTGGCCATCGGCTCGATCATGATCCCGGCCATGGCCAAGCACGGCTTTCCAATGAAGTTCGGCACCGGCGTGGTGGCGTCGGCCGGCGGTCTCGGCATCCTGATCCCGCCCTCCATCGTCATGGTGATGTACGCCGTCACCACCAACAGCTCGATCGGCGCCCTGTTCATCGCCGGCGTGATTCCCGGCCTGCTGCTGGCCATCGCCCTGGGCGGCACCACCTGGTTCATCGCCTTCCGCAACAACTATCCGCGCCTGAAGCCCGCCAGTTGGCGCGAACGCATCCGCACCTTCCGCGAGGCGATCTGGGGGCTGCTGCTGATCGTCATCGTCATCGGCGGCATCTACGCCGGCATCTTCACCGCCACCGAGGCGGCGGCGATGAGCGCGGTCTACGCCTTCATCATCGCGGTGTTCGTCTACAAGGACATGCCGCTCCGGGGCGTGCCCAAGGTGCTGCTGTCCTCGGCCAACATGGCGGCGATGCTGCTCTACATCATCACCAACGCGGTACTGTTCTCGTTCCTGCTCACCAACGAGAACATCCCCCACGCCATCGCCGACTGGATCGTCGCCAAGGACATGGGCGTGATCGGCTTCCTGATCGTGGTCAACATCCTGCTGCTGGTCGCCGGCAATTTCATGGAGCCGTCGTCGATCATCCTGATCCTGGCGCCGATCCTGTTCCCGGTCGCCATGAAGCTGGGAATCGATCCGGTCCATTTCGGCATCATGGTCACCGTCAACATGGAAATCGGCATGATAACGCCGCCGGTCGGCCTCAACCTCTACGTGGCCAGCGGCATATCCAAACTGGGAATGACCGACACCACCAAGGCGGCGGCGCCCTGGCTGCTGACCATGCTGGCCTTCCTGATGCTGATTACCTATGTCCCGGAAATCTCCCTGTGGCTGCCCCGGACGCTGGGCATGCTGTAGGAGACATCGCCGACCCTCCGGCAGGCCGCCCAGCGATGGGGGCCTGCCGTTTTTTTTGGCCCGGCGGAAAGGGCGGCGGCTTGCCCCCACTGGACGGCGGCCGGCAATTTCGCAACAATCCCCCCTGGTCGTTCAAGGATCGCCGCGAGATGCTGCATTCCCCCATGGCCCGCCGAGGCATGGTCACCTCTCCCCATCACCTCGCCTCCCAGGCGGGGCTGGCGGTGCTGCGCGACGGCGGCACCGCCATCGAGGCGGCCATCGCCGCCGCCGCCGCCCTGACGGTGGTCTATCCCCACATGACCGGCCTGGGCGGCGACGCCTTCTGGCTGATCGCCGAGCCGGGCAAGCCGCCGCTGTCCATCGACGGCTCCGGCGCCGCCGGGGCCAGGGTGGACGCGGCGCTGTACCGGGACATGGCCGCCGTTCCGACCCGGGGTCCGCTGGCCGCCAACACGGTGGCCGGCGCGGTTTCAAGCTGGCAGCTGGCCCTGGATGTTTCCGCCCACTGGGGGGGGCGGCTGCCGCTGGCCCGGTTGTTCGCGGACGCAATCGCCGCCGCCCGCGACGGCTTCGCCGTCAGCCGCCATCAGGCCCAGGCGACCGGGCGCGGCCTGGCGGCGCTGAAAGGCCAGCCAGGCTTCGCCGATCACTTCCTGAGCCGGCGCAAGCCGCCCCAGCCCGGCGCGGTCATGACCCGGCCGGCCCTGGCGGCGACGCTGGAACGCCTCGCCGCCGTCGGGCTCGACGATTTCTATCGCGGCGAGGTGGGGCGGTCCATCGCCGCCGGACTGGCCGAGGCCGGCAGCCCCCTGCGCGCCGAGGATCTGGCCCGGCATCGCGGCATGCGCCGCCGGCCACTGTCGCTGGGCCTGCCCGGCGCCACCTTGTTCAACACCGCGCCGCCGACCCAGGGCCTGGCCTCGCTGATCCTGCTGGGGCTGTTCCAGCGGCTGGGAGTGGCCGAGGCCGAGGGATTCGACCATGTCCACGGCCTGATCGAATCGGCCAGGATCGCCCAGCGCATCCGCGACGCCCATGTCAGCGACCCGGCCCGCATGTCGGTTCACGCCACCACCTATCTGACCGACGGCATGCTGGACCGGCTGGCCGGCGACATCGACCGCCAACGCGCCTCGGCCGCAAGCGGCGCCGCCGATCCGGGCGATACCGTCTGGCTGGGGGTGATCGACGGCCACGGCCGCGCCGTCAGCCTGATCCAAAGCCTGCATCACGCCTTCGGCTCGGGCGTGACCCTGGCCGAAACCGGCGTCACCTGGCATTGCCGGGGGGCTTCGTTCAGCCTGGACCCGGACCACCGCAATTTCCTTGAACCACGCCGCCGGCCGCTTCATACCCTGTCGCCGGGACTGGCGCGGCTGCGCGACGGCCGCACCATGGTCTACGGCACCATGGGCGGCGACGCCCAGCCCATCGTCCAGGCGCAGATCTTCACCCGCGCCGCCCTGTTCGGCCAGGGGTTGCAGCAGGCGGTGTCGGCGCCGCGCTGGGCGCTGGGCCGGGCGCCGGACGGCGGGCGGGCGGGTGGCGTCCAGGTGGAAAGCCGGCTGGGGGCCGGAATCATCGGGCAATTGCGCCAGGCCGGCCACGCCGTCGAGGACGTGGGGGAGTGGAATTCGCTGCTGGGCCATGCCGGCGCCCTGTGCCGGCGGGCCGACGGCATGATCGAGGGCGCGGCCGATCCCCGGTCGGACGGCGCGGTAGCCGGCTTCTAGGGCGTAAACTCATAAATGGCGCGAGACGCGCTGCTGGAGAAAATGGCGGAATGGCAGGAGAAACGTGATGGGCATAGTGGAGCTATGGACGAGCGTTTCGACGCTCCAGTCCGCCATTTTCTCCGCAGCCGGAACGGACACGTCGATTTTGGCCCCCGGCTGCGTTGCCCGCCCCTTGTGGACCGCCAGTCCACAGCGGGCCGGCCGCCTGTCCAGGCACCAAAATCGTCAGTGTCGCGGCCACGCCATTTATGAGTTTACGCCCTAGAACAAGGAAACAGGCATAATGGTCGATATCGTTCTCAAGGTGGTGGCGGACGCCTTCATAAATGGCCGCGAGATCATGGATACCGGCGTCTCCATGATCGGGCTGGACGGCGACAACGCCTTTTGCGGCAATTGCGGCCGCGAGATGATGCATGACGTCCCCTTCCGCGACATGAAATCGGACCTGCTGTTCCGGTGCAGCTGCGGCTCGGTCAACGAGGCGCCCCGCAACTCCTGACGTCACATCCCCCTCGCGCGGCCCGCCCAGTTCGGCTAAGGTGCGCGGCCATGACGACCGATCGCGCCCAGCCCGCCGGCACCACCCATTTCGGCTTTCGCACCGTCGCCGAGGACGAGAAGGTTTCGCTTGTCCGCGACGTGTTCGATTCGGTGGCGTCCCGCTACGACCTGATGAACGACCTGATGAGCGTCGGCGTGCATCGCCTGTGGAAGTCGGCCTTCCTCGACGCGCTGCGCCCCCGGCCGGACCAGAGCCTGCTGGACGTGGGCGGCGGCACCGGCGACATCGCCTTCGGCTGGAGACGGCGCGGCGGCGGGCCGGCGACGGTGTGCGACATCAACCGGGAAATGCTGGGAATCGGCCGCGACCGCAAGATCGACCGCAACATTTCCGGCCATATCGGCTGGGTGTGCGGCAACGCCGAATCCCTGCCCGTTCCGGATCGCAGCGTCGACCGCTACACCATCGCCTTCTGCCTCAGGAACGTCACCCACTGGGACCGCGCCATCAAGGAGGCCTATCGGGTGCTGAAACCCGGCGGCCGCTTCATGTGCCTGGAATTCAGCCATGTCGTCGCTCCGGGGCTGAGGCAGGCCTACGAGGCCTATTCCTTCAACGTCCTGCCCAAGGTCGGCGAGATGGTCACCGGCAACCGCGACGCCTACCAATATCTGGTGGAAAGCATCCGCAAGTTCCCGCCGCAGGAGGAATTGGCCGCCATGATCGAAGACGCGGGCTTCGGACAGGTCAGTGTCCGCAACCTGTCGGCCGGCATCGCCGCCATTCATTCGGGCTGGCGACTGTGATCCGATCGCTCAGGAACCTTCACCGGCTGCTGACCATCGGACGGGTCCTGGCGCGCCACGACGCCCTGTTCCTGCTGGAAGAGCATCTGCCGCTGACCCGCCACCTGTCGGCGCTGCTGCGCGGCGGCCGCCCGCCGGTCGGCACCGGCCGGCCGGGCGAACGGCTAGCCGAGGCGCTGACCGAGCTTGGCCCCTCGTTCATCAAGCTGGGCCAGGCGCTGTCGACCCGCGCCGACCTGCTGGGCGAGGAGATGGCGGCCGACCTGTCGGGATTGCAGGACAAGCTGCCGCCGTTTCCGGCGGACGAGGCCCGGCGCATCATCGATGAGGAACTGGACGGCGGCCTGGAGCGCCACTTCAGCAGCTTCGACGACGTGCCGGTGGCGGCGGCCTCCATCGCCCAGGTCCATTTCGCCGTCACCGCCGACGGCCGCGAGGCGGCGGTCAAGATCCTGCGCCCCGGCGTCGAGGCCAAGTTCCGCCAGGACATCGACCTGATGTACTGGCTGGCGGAGTGGGCCGAGCTGACCATGCCGCGCCTGCGCCGCCTGAAGCCGGTCGAAACCGTCAAGACCTTCGAGGATTCCGTCACCCTGGAGATGGACCTGCGGTTCGAGGCGGCGGCGGCGGCCGAGCTGGCCGAGAATTTCCAAGGCGACGACAACTTCAAGGTGCCCGAGGTCGACTGGCTGCGCACCGGGCGGCGCGTCCTGACCCTGGAGCGGGTCCACGGCATTCCCGTCGACGAGGTCGACCGGCTGAGAGAAGCCGGCTTCGACCCGGTCGACATCCTGGCGAAGGCCGCCGAGGCCATGTTCAACCAGGTGTTCCGCGACGGCTTCTTCCACGCCGACATGCATCCCGGCAACCTGTTCATCGGCGAAAGCGGCAACCTGATCGCGGTGGATTTCGGCATCATGGGCCGGGTCGACAAGAACACCCGCCGCTTCCTGGGCGAAATGCTGCTGGGCTTCCTGTCGGGCGATTACCGCAAGGTGGCCGAGGTTCATTTCGCCGCCGGCTACGTGCCGGCCGACCAGTCCATCGATTCCTTCACCCAGGCCTGCCGCTCCATCGCCGAACCGATCCTGGGCCGGCCGCTGCACGAGATTTCCATCGCCAAGCTGCTGGGACAGCTGTTCCAGGTCACCGAGACCTTCGCCATGGAAACCCAGCCGCAATTGCTGCTGTTGCAAAAAAGCATGCTGGTGGCCGAGGGCGTCGGCCGCATCCTCGACCCCCACATCAACATGTGGCAACTGGCCCAGCCGCTGATCGAGGGATGGATGCGGTCCAATCTCGGCCCCGAGGCCCGCGTCAAGGACGTGGTCGGCAACGTGGTCGGCTCGCTGGAGCGGCTGCCGCGCCTGCTGGCCGAGACCGAGAAGACCTATTCCATGCTGGTCGGCCAGGGATTGAAGCTGCACCCCGATACCGTCAAGTCCATCCTGGGCGACCGTCGACGCGGCCGGCCGTCATCGGCCATGCTGGCCTGGGGCCTGGCCCTGGTGCTGGCGGTCCTGCTGGTGCTGAAGTAGCCGCGCCCCGGTCCCGTCAATTCCGGGACTCGACGCGGGACTATGTCCTTGGCACTATCGGCCCCGGCCATCCATGGCTTTGGTCGTGGCTGGCCTAGGCAAACGCCCGCCAAGAACACATGGTTCAAGAACAATGAACTGGGGAGCACGGGGACGATGTGGAAGCCGCGTCTGGGGCTACAGGTCAGCATCGTTCTCATCATCGCCTTCGTGGTCGCCTGCCTGACCATCGCCACCGCCGTCAGCATATATTTCACCAGCACCCGCGCCGCCCAGGAAAGCGCCCAGCGCCTGTTCGGCGAGATCACCGAGCGGGTCTCCGACCGCGTCGACGATCAGATCAACGTCCTGCTCGACCTGGCCGGGCTGGGGGCGGCGCTGCCCGCCGCCGCCGCGCCGGTCGAGGGTTCGGCCGAGGGCCATGCGCTGCTGCCGTTCCTGCTCCGGGCGCTGGACCAGAACCGCGACCTCTACTCCATCTATGTCGGACAGGCAGACGGCAGCTTTCTCCAGATGATCGCCACCCGTGGCGATGGCCGCGTCCTGGCCGCCAACAAGGCGCCGGACGGAACGGCGTTCATCCTGCGCGCCATCGCCACCGCCGGGGACGGCATCCGCCGCGAGACCTGGACCTTCCTGGACGCGACCATGACCCGGCTGGGCGGCATGGCCAAGGATTCGCCGCCCTACGACCCGCGCCAGCGCCCCTGGTACGCCGCCGCCCTGACCAATCCCGGCAACGCCTTGTCCGAACCCTACGTCTTCAGTTCGCTGCAAGAGCCCGGCCTGACCGCGTCGCGGCAACTGGCCGGCGGGACCGGCGTGTTCGGGGTCGACGTCACCTTGCGCGGCCTGTCCGACTTCATCGGCCGACAGGAGATTTCCCCCCATGGCGGCATCGTCCTGGTCGATCAGAAGCGGCGCCTGCTGGCGATATCGCCGGCGCTGCTGGCCGGCCTGGGCCAGGACGTGGGACCACTGACCGGACTGGCCGAGATCGGCGCTCCCATTCTTCGCGCCATCGACGGCGCCACCGCCACCGCCGCCACGCTGGTCGAGGCCGGCAGGACCGAGATCCTGGCCCAGGCCACCGAATGGACCGACCGCAACGGCCAGACCATCACCATCGGCATCGTGTCTCCCTTCATCGATTTCACCGGCCCCATCAAGGAGATGCAGTCCCGGATTCTCAAGGTCGCCCTGCTGGTCTTGCTGGTGGTGGTGCCGCTGTCGACCCTGCTGGCGCGCAACATCGCCCGGTCGGTGCGCGATCTGGTGGCCGAGGCGGACCGGGTCCGCCACTTCGATTTCAGCGGCGAGCCCCCCGCCGGCTCCTTCATCCGCGAGTTCCACGACCTGGGCGAGGCCTTCGGGCTGATGAAGCACACCCTGTCCGCCCGGTCGGACGAACTGGCGCAGGCGCAGCAGCGGCTGGAACGGCTGGTCGACCTGGGCATCGCCCTGTCTTCGGAACGCGACACCGGCCGGCTGATGGACATGATCTTGCTGGGCGCCAAGGAATTGACCAACGCCGACGGCGGAACCCTGTACATTCTGGACGAGGATCAGCTTCGCTTCCAGATCATCCGCAACGACACCCTGGGCATCACGATGGGGGGCGAAGGCGAACCGCCGCCGTCGCTGCCGCCGGTCCGGCTGAAATCGCCCGAGGGACAGCCCAACCACAAGAATGTGGTCAGCCATGCCGTGCACCAGCAGATCACCATCAATATCGCCGACGCCTATGACGATGCCCACTTCGATTTTTCCGGCACCAAGGCCTTCGACATGGCCAACGGCTATCGTTCGACCTCGTTCCTGACCGTGCCGCTGAAGCCGCGCGGCGGCGACGTCATCGGCGCGGTGCAGTTGATCAACGCCCGCCCCCCCGGCTCGTCCGACATCATCGCGTTCTCGCCCCAGCTCCAGCGCTTCGTCGAGGCGCTGTCGGCCCAGGCCGCCACCGCCCTTTACAATCGCGACCTGCTGGACGCCCAGGAACGGCTGATGGACGCGATGATCCAGATCCTGGCCGGAGCCATCGACGCCAAGAGCCCCTATACCGGCGGTCATTGCGAACGTGTCCCCGAACTGTCGCTGATGCTGGCCGAGGAGGCCTGCAAGGTCACCGAGGGACCGCTGGCCGAGTTCGCCTTCCACACCCCGGAGGAATGGCGCGAATTCAAGATCGGCGCGTGGCTGCACGATTGCGGCAAGGTCACCACCCCGGAATACGTGGTCGACAAGGCCACCAAGCTGGAGACCATCTACAACCGCATCCACGAGGTCCGGACCCGGTTCGAGGTGCTGCTGCGCGACGCCCGCATCGAGATGCTGGAGGCGGTCGCCGCCGGCATGCCGGCGGACGAGGCCGAAGCCGGTTTCGAAGCCCGCAAGGCTGAACTGGTGGACGATTACGCCTTCATCGCCGAATGCAATCTGGGCGGCGAGTTCATGGCCCCGGAACGGGTCGAGCGCCTGAAGTCCATCGCGACGCGAACCTGGGTGCGCCATTTCGACGACCGTCTGGGCCTGTCGCAGGAGGAATTGCGCCGCCTGGACTCGATCCCATCCGGGACGCTGCCGGCGGTCGAGGCCATCCTCGCCGACAAGCCCAACCACGTCATTCCCCGTCCCGCCGATTCGGCGCTGTTCGATCCCGCCTACGGCTTCAAGACCAGGATTCCAGAGAACCTCTACAACTTCGGCGAGCTTTACAACCTGTCGATCGGACGCGGCACCCTGACCGAGGAAGAGCGCTTCAAGATCAACGAGCACATCATCCAGACCATCATCATGCTGAAGCGGATGCCGTTCCCCAAGCAGATGCAGCGCGTCATCGAATATGCCGGCACCCATCACGAAACCCTGATCGGCACCGGCTATCCACGCTGCCTGACCGGCGCGGAACTGTCGGTTCCGGCCCGCATCACCGCCATCGCCGACATCTTCGAGGCGCTGACCGCGTCGGACCGCCCCTACAAGAAGCCGAAAACCCTGTCGGAATGCGTCAAGATTCTCAGCTTCTTCAAGAAGGACAAGCATATCGACGCCGACCTGTTCGATCTGTTCCTGTCGTCGGGCGTCTATCTACGCTATGCCGAACGCTACCTGAGACCCGAGCAGCTCGACGAGGTCGATGTGTCCAGGTATATCGGCTGACCGGTTGCTCTTTGTCCGGTCCTCTCCTACCTATAGAGCCAGGATCGGAGAGCCCGCATGATCAGACCCCTGTCGAAAACCCTTGCCGCCATCGCCGTCTGCCTGGGGGCCGCGGCGCCGGCCGCCGCCGACGCCCCCCGCCTGGACTGGCGCGCCCTGCCGCTTCCCGCCATCGACGGCCGGTCCCTGGACCCGGCCCAATTGGCCGGCAAGGTGGTGCTGGTGGTCAACACCGCCTCGCAATGCGGTTTCACCCCCCAGTACAAGGGGCTTCAGGCCCTGTGGCGCGAGTATCGCGACAAGGGGGTGGTGATCCTTGGGATACCGTCCAATGATTTCGGCGCCCAGGAACCCGCCTCCAACGCCGAGGTCGCCAAATTCTGCGAGATCAATTACGGCGTCGATTTCCCGCTGATGGCCAAGCAGGTGGTGTCGGGCAAGGACGCCCATCCGCTGTATCGCTGGGCGGCCGAGCGCACCGGCCCGCTGGGGGTGCCGCGCTGGAACTTCCACAAGCTACTCATCGGCAGCGACGGACGCCTGCTGGACTGGTTCGCCAGCACCACGGCGCCCGACTCGGCCAAGCTGCGCGCCGCCCTGGACAAGGCGGTCATGAGGCGGCAGTGACGGATCAGTGACCGGTCACGCCGGCGACTCCAGCCGAGATTTCCGACTGGTTGGCGGGACGGATGGCGGCGACGGTGCAGGAGAAATTCAGCGTCACCCCGGCCAGCGGATGGTTGCCGTCCAGCACCACCTGCCCCTCCTCGATGTCGGTCACCCGGAACAGGCGGACCTCGTCGCCCCCTTCCTGCATGCCCTCGAACACCGATCCGATCTCGGTGCCGTCGGGAAAGGATTCGAGGGGCTCGACCTGGACGAGATCGGCGCTGTACTCGCCGAACGCCTCGCCGGGATCCAGGCGGACGGAGACCTTGGCCCCCACGGCCTTGCCGTCCAGTTCGGCCTCCAGCTTGGGGAAGATGCCGTCGTAGCCGCCGTGGAGATAGCTCAGCGGCTCGGGGCCGTCATCGACCAGCTGACCGTCGGAATCCGTGACCCGGTAGTCGAGGGTGACGACGGTGTCCTTGGAGATGGTGGCGCTCATGAGGGGGATTCTCCGGATTTCTTGCCGCCGATACGGGGTTCCTCGCCCCGGATCAGCCGGACGATGTTGGCCTTGTGGCGATAAAAGCCCATCACCGCCAGCCCGGCGGCCATGGCCGCGTAGTCGGGGCCGGCGAAGACGAGCGCGAAGGCCGGGGACAGCGCCAGCCCGACCAGGGCCGACAGCGAGGAATAGCGGAAGAGGGCCGCCGTCACCAGCCAGGCGGCGCAGCAGGCCAGTCCCACCGGCCAGGATGCCGCCATCAGGGTTCCGAAGGTGGTGGCGACGCCCTTGCCACCCTTGAACCGCAGCCAGACCGGGAAATTGTGCCCCAGCACGGCGGCGAAGCCGGCGACCGGCACGGTATCGTGGCCCAGCCCCCACCACGCCAGTCCGACGGCGATGGCGCCCTTGCCGCCGTCCAGCAGCAAGGTGGCCAGGGCAAGCCCCTTGCGGCCGGTGCGCAGCACGTTGGTGGCGCCGATATTGCCCGAGCCGATCTGGCGGATGTCGCCCAGCCCGGCCAGCCGGGTCAGCACCAGGCCGAACGGAATCGAGCCCAGCAGATAGCCGAACAGGGCGGCGGCGATGGTGGCGATCAGGGGAACGATGGCGGGAACCTGCCAGATCTGCTCATGCATCATGGGCATACACGGTGCGGCCGTCGATGACGGTGCGCATCACCAGCCCCTGGACCGGACGGTCGTCGAACGGCGAGTTCTTGGACTTGGCGCGAAACTTCTTGGCGTCGACCTTCCAGGCGCGGTCGGGGTCGAACAGCACCAGGTCGGCCGAGGCGCCGACCCGGAGCCGTCCCGCCGGCAGGCCAAGGATGCCCGCGGGGGCGCAGGTCACCAGCCGGAGCGCGTCGAGCAGGCCGATATGGCCGTTATGGGCCAGTTCCAGGGTAATGGCCAACAGGGTCTCCAGCCCGACGCCGCCGAACTCGGCCGCCGCGAACGGCACCCGCTTGGAATCCTGGTCCTGCGGCGCGTGGTCCGAGGCGACGGCGTCGATGGTGCCGTCCTTAAGGCCCGCCACCACCGCCTGGCGGTCGGTCTCGGCCCGCAGCGGCGGGCTCAGCTTGGCGAAGGTGCGGTAGTCGCCCACCGACATCTCGTTGAGGGCGAAATAAGGCGGCGCGGTGTCGCAACTGACCGGCAGGCCGGCGGCCTTGGCCTTGCGGATGATCTCGATGCCCTCGGCGGTGGAGACGTGGGCGGCGTGATAGCGGCCGCCGGTGAGGGCCACCAGCCGCATGTCGCGCTCCAGCATGATGGCCTCCGCCGCCGCCGGAATGCCGGAAAGGCCCATGCGGGTCGCCAGCTCACCCTCGTTCATCATGCCGTTCTCGGCCAGCGACGGTTCCTCCGGATGCTGAACGATCATCAGGCCGAAGGTGGCGGCGTAGGACAGGGCGCGGCGCATCAGCTGGGCGCTGCGGATGGCCTTGACCCCATCGGTGAAACCAAGCGCGCCGGCCTCGGCCAGCATGCCCATCTCCGACAGCTCCTTGCCCTCCAGTTGCTTGGAGGCGGCAGCGTAGGGATAGACCTTGGCCAGCCCGATCTTGCGGGCGCGCCGGGCGACGAATTCCACCGTGGCGACCTCGTCGATCACCGGATTGGTGTTGGGCAGGCAGACCATGGAGGTAACCCCGCCGGCCACCGCCGCCTCGCCCGCTGATTTCAGCGTTTCCTTGTGTTCCTCGCCGGGCTCGCGCAGTTGCACCCGCATGTCCACCAGACCGGGGGCAAGGCACAGCCCGTGGCAATCCACCACCTCCATCCCCGCCGGCACGCCGCCCTGGAACAGGCCCGGCCCCACATCGGCGACGATCTCGCCGTTGGTCAGCAGCGCCCCCCTGGAATCCAGGCCAGAGGCCGGGTCCAGCAGGCGGGCGTTGACATAGGCCACCAGGCCCGAGGTGCTGCGGGGGGCCATCAGGCGGCTCCTGCGGAAGAGTGATCGGAAGCCGAACGGGGCAGGTCGCGGGTCAGCAGGTCCAGGCAGGCCATGCGCACCGCCACGCCCATCTCCACCTGCGAGCGGATCAGCGAGCGCTCGACATCGTCGGCCACGTCGGAATCGATCTCGACGCCGCGATTCATCGGGCCGGGATGCATGATCACCGCGTCGGGCTTGGCCAGGCCGAGCTTGTCGTGATCCAGACCGAAGAAATGGAAGTACTCCCGGATGGAGGGGATAAAATTCCCCCGCATCCGTTCGTTCTGGATGCGCAGCATCATGATGACGTCGACGTCCGCCAGCCCCTTCCTCATGTCGTGGAACACCTCGACCCCCAGCCGGTCGACGCCGGACGGCAGCAAGGTGCGCGGCCCGATCAGCCGCACGCTGGCGCCCATGGCATTCAGCAGGTAGATGTTGGAGCGCGCCACCCGGGAATGCAGCACGTCGCCGCAGATGGCGACGGTCAGCCCCGACAGCTTGCCCTTGCGCCGGCGGATGGTCAGCGCGTCCAGAAGCGCCTGGGTCGGATGCTCGTGGCTGCCGTCGCCGCCGTTGATGACGGCGCAATTGACCTTCTCCGACAGCAGCTTGACCGCGCCCGAATCGGGGTGGCGCACCACCAGCACGTCCAGGTGCATGGCGTTCAGCGTCATGGCGGTGTCGATCAGGGTCTCGCCCTTCTGGACGCTGGAGCCGGCCGACTGCATGTTGATGACGTCGGCGCCGAGGCGCTTGCCGGCCAGCTCGAAGCTGGTACGGGTGCGGGTCGAGTTCTCGAAGAACAGATTGATGACGGTGCGGCCGCGCAGCAGGTTCTTGCGCTTGTCGTTGGAGCGGTTCTGCTCGACATAGCCTTCGGCCAGATCGAGCAAAGTGGTGATCTCGGTCGGCCCCAGACCCTGGATGCCGAGGAGATGCCGGTGCGGGAAGCGGGCGTCTGTCATGGTGAGCGAACTATAGGGCGACGCGCCTCGCTGGGCAAGCCGCCGCGATCCTAGAACGTATAGCCCGGCATGGTGGGCAGGCCGGCGGCCCAGGCGGGTTCGGAACCACCCTTGATCCAATCCCTGGCGGCGGAGAATATCTCGCGGGTTTCCTGGGCCATGTCCTGGTGGATGGCGCGGTATTCGGCGACGAAATCCTCGAACACCTTGCGGCGCTTGACCGGGTCCTCGATGCGGTTGAGGAAGACGCAGCCGCTCTTGGCCATGCCGAAGCTCGGCCCCTGAAGCACCGAATAGGCGCGGACATAGTCGCTGCCGCCCAGGTTGTGATGAATCTCGGTAAGACGGCGCAGCATCCAGCGGAATTCGTCCGCCTCCAGCAGCGCCTGGTCGCAGATGTCGTTGATCATCGCCTCGTAGGTATCGATCTCGGCGATGAACGCGTCGAAATCGAAGCGCGACAGATAGCTGCCCCGCTCCATCCAGGTGGCATCCTCCCGCACCCGCTTGAACACCGCCTCGCGGTCCAGCGGCGGACCGGTGAATTCGATGGTCTCGGACAGCTTGGGCACCGCCCCCTTGATCAGGGCGCCGTCGCTGCAATTGTAGGCGCGCAGGCGGAAGGTGTTGACCTTGGCCTCCAGCATGTCCCGCGTCCAGCCCAGGATCATGGTCGACTGGATGGTGCCTCCGAAATTACCGGGAAAGGTGTAGTCGCCCTCGACCTTGGCGGTCTTGAACTCCTTGGAGGTGTAGTAGGCGGTATCCTTGGAATGATGGGATTCGCCGTCGCGCCAGCCGCAATCCATGCCGAACATGTAGACGTGGCGAAAGCCGATACGGGCCGCCACCGCCATGATGGTGTTGGCGACATTGGGGCCGATGGCCGACATCAGCGGAATCTGGTCGGCGAAGCAGATGCTGGAACTGACGCTGTCGCGAAAGAAATAATAGGTTTCGTCGAACAGGGGCGTGACGCGGGGATTGAGGGTAACCGAGGCGATCAGCTTGATTCCGGTGAAGCGGCCGTCGGGAAACTTGTCGGCATTGAGTGCCAGGATGTGCTGGAGGAAGTCCCACACCTGGACGACGTTCTCCAACTCGACGTGGTAATCCGGAATGATGCCGTGAGCCAGCAGCACCTGAAGCGACGAGCCGCCCGAGAAGATGATGGCGTGATCGCGCCATTTCCGGATGTATTCGATGTCGTAATCGACCGACGGCCCCGAGGTCACCAGGAAGGCGGGAACCAGGATGGGGAACTGGAACGCGCCCGACAGCATGCGGCAATCGTATTTTTGCAGATTGCTGACGGCGTTCCACAGCATCTTGCGTTCGTCTTCGTAATATCCCCGCTGAATCATCCGCATGGGGACGTTGTTGACCACGTCCTCGAACATCCGGTTCAGCGGCCATGACGGATAGTGGCGGTAATAGAAGGAACCGTCGATGCCCAGCTCGCCCTGTTCCGAGATGACCTCGCTGACCCTTTCGTTCATCAGGGCCGGGGTCTCCTCGCAGAACAGCGACAATTTGGTGTCGTGGGCATCGCAGTACTCGGCCAGCGCCGTCCAGTCGACGGTGGACAGGGAATGCAGCACGAACTCGTCGATGGTCTCCACCACCACCACCCAGTCCACCTCCAGGCTTCGCACCAGCGGGTCCAGATGGTGGCCAAGGCCAAGCCCGAACACGAACAGGAATCCGGCCCGTCCCACCGGGGCGCCGGTCAGGACCTCGGCCCCATGCTCGCGCACGCTGTTGAGGATGCGCAGGAACATGCGCTGCGACACCGGGCTGTCGCCCGACATGGCGTTGCTGACCTGATAGCCGACCCGGCGGGGGGTCTCGATGAAGTCCTCCGCCTGCCGCAGCGACAGGGCGCGTCCGTCCTCCTTGTAGAGACGGCCGCAGCCCAGGTCGATGTCGACGGCGACGCCGTCCTCCTCGATGATCCGGCTCACCGGCTGGGTGATGGCGGCGACCCGGGCATGCAATTCGGGAAAGCGTTCCCGGAACAGATCCAGATTGCGCCGGCGAAGATCGTCTCCGGTCGCGGCGGCGCCGCCCGTCATGCCTGGGACCGCTCCAGGGCGGCGATGGCGGTATCCTCGATCATGCGGGCGAAGCCCTTGGCGGTGGCGGCGGGAACCTGGGCGATGGCGGCGGGAAGCCGGCCGCGCAAGGCTTCCAGCGCCCCGATATCGGCGGCAAGGCCGGTGGCGAGCGCCACATAGGCGTCGGGGTCGGCGGCGACCAGGGCATCGCCCAGGCCGGCGGCGGCGAGGAAGGCCCCCAGGTCGGCGCCGGCATCGCAGCCGGTCATGGCCACCGCCGGCACGCCATGGCGCAGGAATTCGCCATAGGCCAGCACGTTGCCGGCCGGAAACGGCAGCAGGGCGACATCGATGCTGGCGGCGAATTCGGCGCGGCCGACATTCTTGACCACATCGATGCGGTGCGCCACGCCGGCATTGCCGAACAGCGAGATCAAGGCCTCGACGTTGGCCGGTTCGGAGAACATGCCGCTGTCGCGCAGCACCAGCATGGATTTCGGCACCGCCTGGAGAATGCGCCCCCATACCATGGCAAGGCGCGGATTGAGTTCGGCCCGGGTCAATTCGGCGCCGAAGGCAACCACACCCGCCGCCGCCGCCGGACCGGGGCCGGTGGACGGATGCCTGCCGCCGGCATCGCCCAGGAAATAGCGACCGGCCGGCAGGGCGAGTTCGCCCTCGCCGGCCTCGGACGCGCAGGGAACCAGGGCGAGGTAGTTGCCGGGAATCCGGCCGGCCACCGGCTGGTTGAGCCAGGCGAGCTGAAGCGGGGCGGTATTGCGCATGAACAGGCCCCGCCGGGCGGGGGCCAGGCTGCCGTCGGCATCGATGACCACATGGATGCCCTCGCCGCGGATCAGGGCGCCCAGCGTGGTGACGTCGAGGCTGGAAACATCGCGCCACACATCGAACGAGCCGCGCGCCCACTCGTTGGCGGGATGATCGATCTCGCCCCGCCCGAATCCGACCACCGAAACCCGGGAACGGTCATGGGAACGGGCGACGGCGCCCATCATGGCGCGGGCGTCCTCGCTCTCCAGGGCGGAGCAAAGATAGCAGACGCGAACCGGCTGGGCGCCGGCATACTTGGGGGCCGGCCGGACGGTCCGGGGGGCCGAGGCCGCCACCTGGGCGGTCCAGGCATCGATCAGCCCCGACGCCTGGGCCTCGGCGCGGCCGAAATACCTGAGATCGGCGATGGCCGCGCCCAGGATCGGCAGCGATGTCGGCGCGCGGGCCACCGCCTCCTGATGGCAGGCCAGGCCCTCGTGGAACTGGCCGGTCTGAATCAGGCATCCGCCCAGACGCGACAGCAAGGTGGCCGACGGGCCGATCAGGGTGGCGATGGAGCGCAGCATGCCGACGGCCTCGGCGACGCATCCCATCTGGATCTTGATCTGGGCATGGGCGTCGAGCGCCTCGACGTCGTCGGGCAGCAGGGACAGGTGCTGCTCCACCGAGAACAGGGCCTGATCCAGGTTGCCCGCCGCCAGCAGGGCGATGCCGTTGCTGAGCAGCGGCTTGGGACGGATGTGCGAGAACGCATCCGAGAACTTGGGGAATTTCGGCCCCAGCATGTCCAGCAGCCGGCCCTCCCTGGCCTCGGTGGTGGCCAGCTTGGCGTAATAGAGGGCGTCGGACAGACAGCCCGCCTGACTGTACATCACCGCCAGCACCTCGGAGAGGTCGGCGGGATGATCCGGCTGATCCATCTGCGCCGCCAGCAGCCTGATGGCATAGCCCAGCGCTCCGGCCCGGTAGTAGATCACCGCCATGGCGCAGCTGGCGTCGCGGCACAGCCCGGGGTCCTGCAACGCCTCTTCGGCGATTTCCAGGGCCTGCTGGTCGGCGCCGGCCTTCAACAAGGCATCGATGCGGCGATAGAATGCCTCCACCGAGGCATCGCCCTGGTCACGTTCTGTGCTGGTCACGCCCGTATCCCCCTCGACTTGATGAATTTCCGCCCAAGGCGGTCAGATCACTTCGTTGGCCGACGTCGCGGCCGGCTGGGTGGCTTCGACGGCATCCTTGGACGGGATGACCACGAACAACCCGCCCGCCAGTTGACGGTTGATGTTGATCAGCGCCGTGGCCATGTCGCGATTGCGCGACGAGATGATCTCGACCGAGCGCTTGTCGACGAAATTGGCCAGGGACAGCATGTTCTGGCGAAGTTCCAGGGGCACCTCGCATTCGGGGGTGGACAGGTCGGCCTGGAAGATGGTCCACAGTCGCCAGTTCAGCCGGACGGCCGCCAGGAACTCCTCGATATCCACGGAATCCGACTGCGCCATCATCATCCGCCGGGCCGTCTCGGTCAGTGCCCAGGCCTCGGTCTCGCGCGGGTTGCCGCCCGCCGGTATGGACCGGTACTTGCCCTGATCGGCATTGGGATAGGCCATGAGTGCAAATCTCCAGAAACACTGTCATCCAGCCATGAATACTGACCGCCCATTGGTTAATGTTGAGTTGATGGGCAGGCCGAATGTTCAGCCCCGGCCCAGCAGGGCCGCCACCTCCGGCAGCGCCTCGGGGGTGCCGACATGATACCAGCCCCCATCATGGACCAGGGCGGCCAGACGGCCGGTGGCCAGTGCCCGGTCGTAAAGGACGTTCAGCGAGAACTTGCCGGCCGGACAGCCTTCGAACAGCCTCGGATGGAGGATCTGGATGCCGGAGAACAGCAGCGGCGACGTTTCGGGATCGCGGCGCCGCCGCGGAACGCCGGCCTCCCCGTTCAGGTGGAAATCCCCCCTGCCCTCGTAGCCGACGGCGCGGTTCACCGGCACCAGCAGCAGCAGGGCGTCCATCGTGGCGTCGTCCCAGGCCCCGGCCAGCCGGGCCAGGGTCGGCAAACCGCCGCCATCGGTCCAGATGATATCGCCGTTGACCACGTAGAACGGACCGTTCCCCAGCAACGGCAGGGCCTTGGCGACGCCACCGCCGGTCTCCAGCACCTCGGCCTCGAACGACAGGGTGATGCCGGGCCGGCCGGCCAGATGGGCGGCGATGCGCTCGGCCAGCCAATGGCTGTTGACCACCACGTCCTCGACCCCGGCGGCGTCCAGGCGATCCAGCGCCCGATCCAGCATGGAGCGCCCCGCCACCTGGATCAGGGGCTTGGGAATGCTCAGCGTGATCGGACGCATGCGCACGCCCAACCCGGCGGCCAGGACCATGCCGCGACGAATGGCGGTCATGGCGCCGGAACCCCGCGTGTTTCCGGGGGAATGTTGCGGTCCAGCCAGCGGGCCAGCTCGCCCATGACCGGATGGCGGAGCGCGTCTTCCAGCAGCCGCCAGACGCGGGGAATGTGGACCAGATAGCCGGGCTTGCCGTCGCGGCGGCACAGCCGGGTGAAGATGCCGATCACCTTGGCGTGGCGCTGCGCCGCCATCACCGCCCACGACGCCTCGAACACGGTGCGGTCCAGGGTGGGAAAGCGGGCCAGCCAGCGCTGTTTCATGCGCTCGGCCATCACCTTGTCGATGTCGCGCCGGGCATCCTCCAGCAGGCTCATCAGGTCGTAGGTGGCCGGCCCCGCCACCGCGTCCTGGAAGTCGAGCAGGCCGCAGGCGGCAAGGCCGGGACGGTCCAGCAGCAGCAGGTTGTCGACGTGGAAGTCGCGCAGCACCAGGGTATCGGGCACCAGGCGGGCCACCGGGAACAGCCGGCGCCAGATGTCCGCGTAGGCTTCGCGGGATTCGGCGGCGATGTCCCGGCCGGTCATGGCCGGCATGTACCAGTCGGTCAGCAGGCAGGCCTCGGCCAGCAGCCGTTCGTCGTCATAGGGCGGCAGGCCGGCGGGAATGGCGTCCGGCCGCGACGCGATTCCCGCCAGCACGTCGGTGGCCAGCGCATACAGCGCCTCCTCGTCATGGCCCGCCGCCAGCAACCTCGTATAGGTGTCGTCGCCCAGGTCTTCCAGCAGCAGCAGGCCGGCCTCCTCGTCGGCCGCCAGCAGCCGGGGCGCAGACAGGCCCAGCACGCCGAGATGGCGGGCGATGGCGACGAAGGGGCGCACATCCTCCTTGGGTGGCGGCGCATCCATCAGCACGGCGCGCCCGTCCGACCGTTCCAGCCGGTCGTAATGGCGGAAGCTGGCGTCGCCGGCCAGCCGGCCGCGGGCGGCGTCGCCCCAGCCGGCGGTCTTCAGGAAATTCCGGATAAGCCCTTCGCGGGGGGTCATGACGCAAGATCTCCGATGCGGTCGGCCCAAGGCCCGGTGGCGGACAGGCCGGCCCGCCGCGAGCCCTCGGCATCGCCCGCTTCCAGCGTCACGTCAAGCCGCCGCCGGGGCAGGTGAGGCCCCAGCCGGTCGGGCCATTCGATCAGACAGATGCCGTCGGCGAAGGCCTCCTCGATGTCGAGTTCCAGCACGTCGTCGGGCTTTTCCAGCCGGTAGAGGTCGAAATGCCAGATCAGGCCGGCCTCGGAATCGTATTGCTGCACCAGGGTGAAGGTCGGGCTTGGCACCTCCTCGTCGGCCGAGGTCAGGGCACGGATGAAGGCCCTGGCCAGGGTGCTCTTGCCGGTGCCCAGGGTGCCGGTCAGCGCGATCACGTCGCCGGGGCGGGCGCGGACAGCCAATTGCCCGCCCAGCCGGCGGGTGGCGGCTTCGTCGGCGAGGTCGATGGCGATGGATGCGGTCCTGCTCATGATCCGGCCCTCGGATGGGCATTGCGATAGATCTCGGTCAGCCGGGCGGCGTCGATCTCGGTATAGCGCTGGGTGGTGGACAGCGACGAATGCCCCAGCAATTCCTGAATGGTGCGCAGATCGCCGCCGCCGGCCAGCAGGTGGGTGGCGAAGCTGTGGCGAAGCGCGTGCGGCGTCGCGGTCTCGGCCAGCCCCAGCGCCTGGCGCAGCCGGCGCATCTGGCGCTGGACCACGCCGGGATTGAGGGCGCCGCCCCTGGCCCCCAGGAACATCGGCTGGTCCGGCGCGGCGGAAAACGGCATCAGGCGCAGATAATCGGCGATGGCGTCCCTCACCACCGGCAAGACCGGCACGACCCGCTGCTTTTTCCCTTTGCCGGTGATCATCAGGGTATCGCCGTGGGGAGCATCCCGCCGCCGCAGGGCCAGCGCCTCGCCCAGGCGCAGGCCGCAGCCGTAAAGCAAGGTGAACAGGGCCACGTCGCGGGCGGCGAGCCAGGGCTCGTCATGCAGTTCGGCGGCGTTGTTCAGGGCCTCCATCGCCTCGTCGGCGGCCAGCGGCTTGGGCACCGAGCGGGGCGGACGGGGCGATTTCACCGCCTTCAGCGCCGGATTGTGGACCAGGTCGTGACGGTCGAGAAAACGGAAGAAACCGCGCAGCGTCGACATGGCCCGCGCCAGCGACGCCCGCCCGAGTCCATCGCCCGAGCGTCGCGCCAGATAGGCGCGGAAGTCGCCGACCCCCAGCCCGGCCAGGGCGGCCAGATCGGGTTCCCCCCCCAGATGCTCGGCGAGAAAGCTCAGGAACGCCGCCAGATCGCGGCCATAGGCATCCAGGGTATGGACCGAAGCCCGTTTCTCGTCGGCCAGCCACTGCCGCCACGCCCCCACCGCCCGCGCCAGATCGGGACACGCCATGAAATGGATGGGGATAGCCGCCATTCAAAGGACGCGGATCAGCGGTTCATGGCCTTGACGCCGCTGCCGATGTCCAGCCCGGCGATCCAGTCGATGAAACGCCGGACGTCGTCGCCCCGGAAGATCAGGCCGTGCTGCGGCGCCAGCATGTCGATGTCCAGCTTCGAGACCTGGGCGACCCAGGCGTCGCGCGCCCGCGTCGACGCCAGCCAGCGGCGGTGGAAGCCGTCCATGTACTGGACATGGGCGGCGAAGTCGGTGACGAACATGGACCCGTCGAGCCGGTCCCGGGGAACCAGCGCCGCCCCCATGTCGCCCGAGAACAGGATGCGGGCCTTGGCGTCGTAGACGTTGAAATTGCCGGCGGAGTGCAGGTAATGGGCCGGGATGAAACGCAGCTTGACGTCATGGGACAGCGACACCTCCATCCCCTCGTCGGGAATGTTGGTGAAGGCGGCCTCGCGGTCGAAATGGGAAACGAAGCCCCCCCACAGCCACGACAGGTAGACCTTGACGTCCGGCCTGCATACCCGGCGCCACAGCGGCAGCGACGATCCGATGTCGGGGTCCTGGTGCGACAGGAACAGCGCCTTGATGTCGTCCACCGATATCTCGCGGGTCAGCGCCGCCAGCATGGCGGGAAACACTTCCATCCCGCCGGGATCGAGCACGATGGCCGAACCGCCCGAACGGATCACGTACTGGTTGGTGTCGATGATGTTGTCCGGCCGGTCCGGGTCCTGTCCGAACGCCTGCCAGCAGTGATCGTCCTGATGGTAGATGGTGACGCACTTCATTGAATCGCTCGCTGGAAGTTGTCTTCGAGTTCGCCGAGACTGTCCAGGCCCAGCCGCCGCAGCGACTCGCCCTTTTCCGAGGCGCGGCGAACGGCGTCCGAGGCTTCGTCGATCATCTGGCGCAGATCGTCCACGTAGTGGCGCATGGTGTCGGAGACCGTGCGGAACTCCTTTTCATGCACGCCGGCGGCGGCGGCCTCGATGGCGATGTTGGTGGCGATGGAATCGGACTGGCTCACCACCTCCTCGACGCCATGGGCGCGCCGGGCCAGTTCGTTCACCGAATTGGCCATGGTGTCGAGCGTGTCCACCAGCATGCGCATGATCTCGGAAAAAGCGCGGTCGGCGGCGGAACTGGCCCCCGCGTCATGTTCGCCGTCACCGATCAGGCCGCAGGCCCGCTCGAACAGCGACATCTGGAACAAGCCGCGCAGGATGGTCGACGACAGCGCGAAGGTCCGCCCGCGCAGCACGTTCATCTCGCCCTGGATCTGGGCGAGGCGATTGACCAGCTCGCGGGTGTACTGGGTCAGCGCCCGGACGGCGCGCCCCTTGTCGCCGGCGCGGCCGGCGGCCAGTTCGGCGTTCAGCGACAGGATGCGGAGGTTCTCGGCCAGTTCGTCCAGCTCGCCGAAGGCATGAAAGGCCCGCCGGCAGTCGCTCAGCAGGCCATCGGCCCGCGCTCCGATGCGGTCGGTGCGCTGAGTGTGGCGACGCGCCGGAATCGACTCTTGCTCCATGCCCGTGACACCCCCTGGAAGCCCGATGACGGTGGAAAGCCGCCAGATCATAACGTTTTTCCCAGGACGCGACAGGGGGAAATTTGGCCGGGGCGGCCTCCGGAACAAAATAAAAACTTATCAAAGGAATTTGTTGACATCGTCGGCGATTATGCCATAAATATTCCTATCAGCGCCACAGCCGCGCCCATGGCGAACCGGCGGCGTCCCCCCACTTTCCTTCGCTTGCGGGAGAACCGGTCGCCTTGGCCGGCCCCAACGGCATTTGCGCCCTCTCTTCCGGCGGCGGGACAACCCGGCCGGCCCCAGCCAGAACCGAAGGAACGCGCCCATCCCGACAACATCAGCCGCTACAAAGGAACAAAACATGTCCACGAGCGTCGTCAACGCCTACTCGAAACAGTACGGCCACGAGGTCCACGCCGCCTACCAGCGCATGGGCACAAAGCTGCGCAACACGGTGCGGGTGCGCAACAACGTCACCGGCGCCATCGCCGTCTTCCAGAAGGTCGGCAAGGGCACCGCCGGCACCAAGGCCCGTCACGGCAAGGTGCCGGTGATGAATGTCGAGCACAACGCGGTCGAATGCCAGTTGTACGACTATTACGCCGGCGACTGGCTGGACAAGCTGGACGACCTCAAGATCGAGCACGACGAGCGCCAGGTCCTGACCAATGCCGGTGCCTATGCTCTGGGCCGCAAGACCGACGAGCTGATCATCGCCGAACTGGACAAGTCCACCAACCACGCCCAGGACGGCACCACCGGCCTGACCAAGGCCAAGGTGCTGGAAGCCTTCGAGATGCTGGGCGACGCCGACGTTCCCGACGACGGCGAGCGCTATGCCATCGTCGGCTGGAAACAGTGGTCGGACCTGCTGGCCATCGACGAGTTCTCCAACGCCGATTACGTCGGCGAGAGCGAGCTGCCGTGGAAGGGTACCCAGGCCAAGAAGTGGCTGGGCACCCTGTGGATGCCCCATTCCGGCCTGACCAAGAGCGGCGGCGTCCGCCATTGCTACTGGTACCACAAGACCGCCATCGGCCACGCCTGCGGCGCCGAGGTCAAGACCGAGATCACCTACCAGGGCGACCGCGCCGCCTGGTTCATCAACAACTTCATGTCCCAGGGCAGCGCGCTGGTCGATGCCGCCGGCATCGTCTCGATGCGCTGCCTGGAATCCTAGGGAGGACACCATGGCCTATCAGTCCAAGGACCTCAGCGTGCTGGCCTATGCCAACGGCTTCACCCTGTGGCACTACACCACCGTCGATTCCGCCGACACGGTGGACGCCGGCGGCTATTTCAACGCCGCCTCGACCATGCTGCGGGTCGGCGACATCATCGTCGCCAACGTGGATGCCGCCGGCACCCTGAAGGGCGGCCTGTTCCTGGTCTCGTCCAACAGCGCCGGCACCGTCGACGTCAACGACATGACCCAAATCGGCGCCGCCGATACGCGGTAGCCGCGCCGCCCCCTCCTTCGGCCCCGGCGCTGGGGCGAGGCTCCCCCCTCCCTCGCCCCGACCAGCGCTGGCCGCCGCCCCGCCCTTCGCGCGCGTTCCCTTCCGCGGCGCGGGGGGCGGGGATTGGAATTGGTTGACCGCACCGCCTCCCCCATCCCCAGGAGAACCGTCATGGCCATGTCCGCCATCGCGCTCTGTTCGCGCGCCCTGCTGCGCATCGGAGCCAACACCATCGCCAGTTTCGACGAAGGCACCGCCGAATCGGAGGTGGCCGCCAACCTGTATCCCTGCCTGCGCGACGCGGTGCTGTCGTCGCATCCGTGGAGCTTCGCCACCGCCCAGGTCACCCTGCCGCGCCTGGCCGGCGAGCCGCTGGCCGATTTCGCCCGCGCCTACCAATTGCCGGCCGATTTCCTGCGGGTGCTGTCGGCCGGCCCCGGCGGACGCGGGCGCGGCCTTACCTTCCGCATCGCCGGCTCGCGCCTGCTGTGCGATGCCGACGAGGTGGTGCTGACCCATGTCTACCGCCCGGCCGAAAGCGCCTTTCCGCCCTATTTCGACCAGATGCTGATCGCCCGGCTGACCGCCGAGTTCTGCATTCCCATCACCGAAAGCACCACGCGGGCCCAGTTCCTGTTCCGGCTGGCCGAGGACGAGTTCCGCCGCGCCAAGCTGATCGACGGCCAGCAGCACACGCCGCAGGCGATCACCGACTTTCCCCTGGTGGAGGCGCGGTCATGAGCGGCCTGACGACGATCAACAAGACCAGCTTCACGGCGGGAGAGCTGGACATGGAAATGATCGGGCGCGAGGACCTCGGCGCCTTCGCCAACGGCGCCCGGCGCCTGCGCAACGTCGTCATCGCGCCCACCGGCGGCGTCAGCCGCCGCGCCGGACTGCGCTATGTGGACACCGCCAGGGGGCCGGGCCGCCTGATCGGCTTCGAGTTCAACACCGAGCAGACCTACCTGATGGTGCTGACCGACGGCCAGTTGGACATCTATGCCGGCGACGCCCGGGTGGGCGGACTGGCGACGCCATGGAACGCGGCGCAGATTTCCCAGCTGGCCTGGACCCAGAGCGCCGACACCCTGCTGGTGGTCCATCCCGACGTGGCGCCCCGCAAGATCACCCGCACCGGCCCGGACACCTGGACCCTGACCGAGTGGTCGTTCCTGGAGCGGGACGGGGTGATCTTCGCGCCACACCATAAATTCGCCGGAGACGACGTCACCCTGACGCCCGGCGGCACCGGCGGCACCATCGCTCTGACCGCCTCGGCCGAGGTGTTCCAGGCCGGCCACGCGGGCCTGCGCTTCCGCCTGGGCGGCAAGCAGGTGCTGATCACCGCCGTCGCCTCCGCCACCTCCGCCACCGCCGAGGTCAGGCAGACCCTGACCGGCACCCAGCCCACCCGCGATTGGGAGGAACAGTCGTTCTCCGCCCTGCGGGGCTGGCCGGTCTCGGTCTGCTTCCACCAGGGCCGCCTGGTGATCGGCGGCAGCCGCGACCTGCCCAACCGGCTGTGGCTGTCCAAGTCCATGGACCTGTTCAACTTCGACCTTGGAACCGGCCTCGACGACGAGAGCATCGAGTTCTCCATGCTGTCCGATCAGGTCAACGCCATTCGGGCGGTGTTCTCGGGCCGGCATCTCCAGGTGTTCACCTCGGGCGCCGAATACATGGTCACCGGTTCGCCCCTGACGCCCACCAGGATACAGGTCAACCGCCAGACCCGCATCGGCTCGCCCACCGACCGCATGGTGCCGCCGCGCGACGTGGACGGCGCCACCCATTTCATCTCGCGCAACGGCCGCGACCTGCGCGAATTCCTCTATGCCGACGTCGAGCAGGCCTATCAGTCCGCCGATCTCGCCATGCTGGCCAAGCATGTGATGAAGCGGCCGCTGGACCAGGACTACGACGCCCACCACCGCCTGTTCCATGTGGTCATGGACGACGACACCCTGGCGACGCTGACCGTCTACCGGTCCGAGAAGGTCGCCGCCTGGACGGTACAGGAAACCGCCGGACGCTTCCTGGCGGTGGCGGTGGTCGACGACGACGTCTATGTGCTGGTGGAGCGGGGGGATGGCGTGTTCATCGAACGCTTCGACGACGACCTCAACCTTGACTGCGCCCTGACCGGCGTCCGCCATCCCGCCGCCGCCGCGTGGAGCGGCCTCGGCCACCTGGACGGCCGGACCATCAGGGTACTGGCCGATGGCGGCGCCGTCGCCGACCTTGCCGTCGCGGATGGCGCCATCGCCCTGGCCGAACCGGCCTCCGCCATTCAGGCCGGCCTCGCCTACACCCACCGGATCGAGCCGCTGCCGCCGGTGGCCGGGATGGGACAGGCCATGGCCCCCGGCCGGATGGCCCGCATGGTCCAGGCCCGCTTTCGCGTGCTCGACACCAAGGCGCTGCATATCGACACCGGCCGGGGCGCCACCCCGATTCCATTCCGCCGGTTCGGCAAGGCGTCGTTCGATGCCGAGCCGCCGGCATTTTCCGGCGACGTCCAGGTCCGCGCCATCGGCTGGAACCGCAACGTCATGCAACCTCTGTGGCGCATCGTCCAGGATGTGCCCATGCCCTGCACCGTCCTGTCCGTCTCCACCCAGATGAAGATGGCGAACTAGCGTTCGCGCATCCGCTCGTTCCCCACCTCGGGAGTCCCATCATGCCCGATCATATCCAGGTCGGCGACGCCGTGCCACGCGCGCAATACGTGGCCAACGGCAGCCAGACCGCCTTCACCTTCCTGTTTCCCATCTTCACCGCCGCCGACATGGACGTGTGGCTGGATGCCGCCAGGCAATCGCCGCCGGCCTATTCCATCTCGGGAATCGGCGTCTCGGCCGGCGGGTCGGTGCTGTTCGCGACGCCACCCGCCGACGGAGTGCTGGTCACGCTGCGCCGCCGCCTCGCCATCGCCCGGACCGGCGACTACCAGGAGGACGGCATCATCCGCGCCAAGGTGCTGAACGACGAACTGGACTACCAGACCGCCGCCATCCAGCAGGTGGCCGAGGAAGCCGGCCGCGCCGTCCGGCGCTCGCTGGTCAGCCCCGGCACCGCCGACCTCACCCTGCCCGAGCCCGAGGCCGGCAAGGCCATCGGCTGGAATGCCGCCGGCGATGGCCTTGCCAACGATCCGGCCGGATTCGCCGCCACCGTCATCACCGTGACCAGTCAGGCCGCCGCCGCCGCCGCTTCGGCCAGCGCCGCCGCCGCCTCGGCCGCCAGCCTGCCCAACGGCCCCGTCACCGGAACCGGCAAGGTGCCGCTGTGGAACGGTTCCGCCTGGGTCGGCATCGATGCCGGCACCGGCGACATGGTGGGGGCCAACAACCTCGCCGACGTGGCCGACGCGGTGGCGGCGCGGGGCAATCTGGGCGCGGCGGCGGCCAGCCATGGTCACACCAGCGCCGACATCACCGACTTCACCGAAGCCGCCCAGGACGTGGTCGAGGCCATGGTGGCGGCGGCCGGCGGCGGGGGCGGCGGCTGGACCCATGTCGGCACCGCCAGCCCGTCCGGCGCGACCGTGGTCGATTTCACCGGCCTCGAAGCCGGCCACGATTACATGATCGAATATTCCGACGTGTTCAGCAGCGCCACCGACTGGTGGGCATTCCGCTACAGCACCGACAACGGCGCCAGCTTTTCCACCTCGTCGTACCGCTACAAGGCCGTGGTCTGGGACAGCGGTTCCGGCTCCGCGCTGACCGAGGCCGCGACAGCCAACGCCCTGCATTTCGGCCTGTGGGGGCCGGACTACCCGGCGGCGGGGCACATCGTGATCGCCAACCCGGCCCAAAACACCCACACGGTCGGTTACGGCCAGGGGGCGGGGCACAACCACGCGGGTATCTTCGCCGGCCTGCGCAATACCGCCGAAACCGTCAACGCGGTCAGGATCGTCAACGGCAGCGGTTACACCGTCACCGGGACCTTCCTGCTTTACAAGCGAGCGAGGAGCTGATCATGCACGCGACGATCCTTGACGCCGCCACCGGCGAGACGATGGCGGCGGACCTGCCCGAGGCCCACCGGCTGGCACTGGCGGCGGAAGCCGCCGCCACCCGCCCCGGACGCGAGCGGATGGCCCGCAATGCCCCCATCCTGGCCGCCCTGGCCGCCATCGACGCCAGGACGGTGCGGCCGTTGCGCGCCATTCTGGCCGCCCAGGCGGCGGGGCTCCCGCCCGGCGACGACGTCGCCCGCCTTGCCGCCTTGCAGGCCGAGGCCGATTCGCTGCGCGCCGGACTGGCGTCGTAATCCGCCTTTCCTCTCGCCGAGAGGAATCCCCGCCCGCCGGTCGTCATGACCCGCGGGCTTTTTCGTGTCCAAGGAGACCGACATGACCACCCATATCCGTATTCCCGACATTTCCCCGGTGAGCCAGGCCGTCGCCGACGGCTCCCGGAAGGTGTTCGATTTTCCGTTTCCGATCTTCCAGGATTCCGATCTGGAGGTTCGGGTCGACGGCGAACCGGCGACCGGCGGCGTCGTCAGCGGGGCCGGTTCGTCCAGCGGCGGCGCCGTCCGCTTGGCCGTCGCCCCGGCGGCCGGCTCCCGCGTCACCCTGCGCCGTCGCCAGACCTATGCCCGCGTCGGCGACTTCGCGGACGAGCGCGCCCCGACCCCGCACGAACTGAACGATGCGGTGGACCAGACCGTCGCCGCCCTTCAGGAACTGGCGGAAGAGACCTCGCGCTCGCTGAAGCGGCCGCTGTCGGCCGACCTGTCGCAGCCGGTCGACCTGACCCTGCCCGCGCCCGAGGCCGGCAGATTGCTGGGCTGGAACGGCGCGGCCAACGCCCTGGTCAACATCACCCAGGTCGGCACCTCCGACGTCCTGCTCAAGAGCCAGAATCTGGCCGACCTGCCCGACACGGCGCAGGCGCGGCTGAACCTGGGCCTGGCCCCGGTGGCCGCCTCGGGCGATTACGCCGACCTGACCGGCGCCCCGGTTCTGGGCAGCGCCGCTTCGCTCGACGCCGACACCGACCCGACCCTGGCCGCCGACAGCGACGCGCGGGTCGCCAGCCAGAAGGCGGTGAAGGCGTACATTGCGACCCAGACTGCCGGAGCCTCTCCCACCCTCCATCACCAGGTATTCACCAGTTCCGGGACCTTCACGGTTCCGGCCAACGCCACCGCCGGCACCGTCTTCAAGTTCACCGTGGTTGGCGGCGGCGGCGGCGGCTATCAGGGCTACACGGGAGGCGGTGGCGGTGGAACGGCCGTCTACTACACCTCCGGATTGACCAATGGGCAAACCTGCGCCGTCACGGTCGGCTCCGGCGGGGGCAACGGTACTCCCGGAACCGCCGGAGGGGTGTCCAGCGTCGTAATCGGCGCCAGCACCGTCACGGGCAATGGCGGCTTGGCGGGCACATCGTCGGCCGGCATCGCCACTCCAGGCGGCAGCGCCTCTGGAGGCACGCTCAACATCGCCGGCAGCGCAAGCGCCAGCGGCTATGGAAACGGCAGCTACTACTCCGGCGGCAGCAGTCACATGGGATTCGGAGCGACCAACAACAGCTATGCCACCGGCTATGGCGGCGGCGGTTCTTGGAACGGCGGCAGCTACGGAAATGGCACCGCCGGCATCGTGATCGTCGAGTGGATTGCGTAATGCGTTCCCGCCCCGCCCCTCGCCGGGCGGGGCGCCCTTTCCCTGGATTCTGCGAGGAGATGTTTCATGGCCGACGATCTCGCCCATTTGCGGCTGCGGCTGGCCGGAATCCTGCCCGAGCGCATCATGGCGGCGATGGCGGACTACGAGGATTTCGCCAACTCGGAACCGCCCGCCGATTCCAAGGGCTTCGCCGCCTGGCACGCGGCGGCCAAGGCGGCGCTGTCCCATGCGGACCTGCTGGTCAGGCTGGCCCGCTGGGCCGAGGGCTCGCCCGATGCCGCCGAATCGTCCGGCGACAGCGTCGGGCGCCTGCTGTCCCAGGCCCGCGCCGCCCTGGGCGCCATCGACGACGGGGAGGAGGGGGAATGACGGCCGTCGATTTTCCCGAGTTCGTCTGGGTGTGGAACCAGCGCCTGGGGCTCGGCACGCCCGGCCATCAGTTGCGCATGGCGCGCTGGCTGGCGGGGCGCTGGCACGGCCGCGACCGGGAATTGCTGCTGATGGCGTTCCGGTCTTCCGGCAAGTCCACCGTCGTCGGGCTGTTCTCGGCCTGGGTGCTGGCGCGCGACCCCAATCTGCGCATCATGGTGCTGGCCGCCGATTTCGCCCTGGCCAAGAAGATGGTCAGAAACGTCAAGCGCATCGTCGAGCGCCATCCCCTGACCCAGGGGCTGAAGCCCAAACGCCGCGAGCAATGGGCCGCCGACCAGTTCACCGTCAACCGCCCCGGCGAGCTGCGCGATCCCTCGATGGTCGCCAAGGGCATCGGCGCCAACATCACCGGCTCGCGGGCCGAGATCATCATCTGCGACGACGTCGAGGTGCCCAACACCTGCGATTCGGCGCCCAAGCGGGCCGATTTGCGCGACCGGCTGGGCGAGATCGAATACGTCATGGTGCCGGGCGGCACCCAGCTTTACGTCGGCACGCCGCACAGCTACTACACCATCTACGCCGACAGCCCCCGGCTGGAGGCCGGCGAGACCCGCCCGTTTCTCGACGGGTTCCGGCGGCTGGAGATTCCGCTGGTCGACGCCGGGGGCCGCAGCGCCTGGCCCGAACGCTTCCCGCCCGAGCGCATCGGCTCGTTACGCAAGCGTTCCGGCCCAAACAAGTTCGACAGCCAGATGATGCTGCGCCCGGTCAATATCGCCGACGGCCGCCTGGACCCGGACCGCCTGCGCTTCTACGAAAGCGAACTGGTCCATGCCGAGGGCAATGGCCAGCCGCTGCTGACCATCGGCGGACGGCGCATGGTGGCCGCGTCCTGCTGGTGGGACCCGTCCTACGGCGCGCCCGGCAAGGGCGACGCCTCGGTGGTGGCGGCGGTGTTCACCGACGAGGACGGCCTCTACTGGCTGCACCGCCTCCGCTATCTGGAACACGACCCGGAGCGGACCGACGTGGACGAGGCCACCCAGCTCTGCCGCCAGGTGGCCGGCTTCGCCGCCGAGTTGCACCTGCCGGCGATCTCGCTGGAGACCAACGGGCTGGGCCGCTTCCTGCCCGGCCTGCTGCGCCGCGAACTGGCCGCCGCCGGCATCGGCTGCGCCGTCATCGAGGCGGCATCCAGGCGGGCCAAGGACCAGCGCATCGTCGACGCCTTCGACGCGGTGCTGGCGGCCGGCGCGCTGCACGCCCACCGCGGCGTCTGGACCACGCCGTTCATCGGCGAGATGCGCGAGTGGCGGCCCGGCGGCAAGGGCCGCGACGACGGCCTGGACGCGGTCGCCGGCTGCCTGCTGTCGCAGCCGGTGCGGTTGTCGCGGCGTTTCGCCGTTCCCGGTCTCCGTCCCGACTGGCGGCCCGGCGGCGGCGCGGTGCTCGCCCGGACCGATTTCGACATATAGGCCAAAGGAGGCCCCGATCATGGACCATACCGCTTTCGATCCCGGCTGGTGGATCACCGCCGTGGAACTGCCCGTCCTGGGCGGTCTCGCCCTGACGATCTGGCGCACCCGCCACGAGGCCGACAGCCGGGTGGACGCGCTGGAGCATCGCCTGGAGATCGGCCTGGGCCAGACCCGCGAGGCCCTGTCCGCCTACAAGCTGGAGGTGGCCAAAAGCTATGCCACCACCGGCTATCTCAAGGATGTGGAACAGCGCCTGACCGAGCATCTGGTGCGCATCGAGGCCAAGCTGGACACCGTCCAGGGCCTGGCCAAATAGGAGACGTCGCCATGGACCCCATCACCGTCGCCCTGGGCCTCGCCCAGGTGGTGCCCGGCCTGATCCGCTGGATCGGCGGCGACGAATCCTCGCGGGCGACCCGAATCGCCGAGCAGGCGGTAAACCTCGCCAGGACCGTCGCCGGCACGGAATCCGGCGAGGAATCGGTGGCCGCCGTCCGGGCCGATCCCGCCCTGGCGCTCCGCCTGCAACAGGCCTGGCTGGCCCATGAACTGGCCTTGACCCAGGAAGAGAACCGCCAACTGGCCGAGATCAACGCCACCATGCGGGCCGAGGCGGCCAGTCGCGACGCCTTCGTCCGGCGCTGGCGCCCCACCTTCGGCTATGCGGTGGCGTTGACCTGGACCGCCACCATGGGGGCCGTGTCCTGGGCCATCGTCGCGACCCCGGCCAAGGCGGCCGAGATCATCGCCGCCCTGGTCAACACCTCGCCCATCTGGGGCGTCGCCCTGGCGGTGCTGGGGGTCTCGGTGGTCAAGCGCAGCCACGACAAGGCGACGACCAGCGGCTCCTCCTTGCCGGAGGGACCGCTGGCCGCGATAAGAACGGCGATTCGACGATAGACGGGCGGTCAGTCGACCGACTGGGCCGGGTCGGCGTCTTCCTGCCAGGTGATGGACGGACGCGGCGTCTTGGCGATCCACTTGTCCAGCGCCTCGACATGCTCGCGCTCTTCCTCGGCGAAATCGGCGCCCAGGCGCTTGACCTCGGCGTCATCGCTGTCGGCGGCGGCGGAACGGTAGTACTCCATTCCCCTGATCTCGTTGTCGCGGGCGTAGCGCAGGGCGTGATACGGCGTCATCAGATAGTGGATGTCGTTGTCGTCGCCCACTTCCGGCGGCGTCTTCCAACGATACTGCCACGACATCAGCTTGGGCAGTTCCAGGGCGCGGGCGCGCTGCTTGATCTCGTCGCCGTGCATGGTGGAAAACCGGGACATGTCGCGGAACACCGCCGCGGTCTCGGTGTTGTTGTGCGCCTCCATCATGTCGGCCAGCTCGGCATAGCGCTCCGCCGCCTCCTGTTCGAGCGCGATCGCGTGTGCCAGAAATTCTGCCAGGGTATAGCCCATCTGCGCCTCTTAACTTGCTGATCCGGGAGGATTGGAAGGGTACTGATCGGGTGGCGGCGCGTCAATGGCTAAATCGGTATTGCAATACCGATTTGTGACGGTTCGCCACGGGTTCATACTTGCCCCTTATCCCCTCCGGGGCAAGTACCGAGGAGACCGTCCATGGGCAATCACACCTACAAGATCATCGAACTGGCCGGCAGTTCCGACAAAAGCTACGAAGACGCCATCCGCAACGCCGTCGCCAAGGCGTCCAAGACCCTTCACAACCTGCGCTGGTTCGAGGTCACCGAAACCCGCGGCCATATCGACAAGGGCCAGGTGGCCCATTGGCAGGTGGTGATGAAGGTCGGGTTCACCCTCGACGGGGAATGACGGCGACCACCAGCCGGCCCGCCCCTCACAACGGCCCGTCTCCCTGTCGAGACGGGCCGTTCCCGTTCCCCCACAGCAAGGAGACCGCATCATGAGTGGATTCGAAGCCGTCGCCATTCCCATGGCCATCGGAGTGGCCAAGGAAGCGATTTCGTCACAACGGCGGCAGGGCGCCGCCAAGGCGGCCGCCGACGCCCAGAACCAGGCGGCGGAGCAGCACAACCAGATCATCGCCGCCCAGCAGGCCCAGGAGGAAAAACGGCAACGCAACCTGCTGGCGCGGCAGCAGGCCTCGGTCACGGCCCGGATGAGCGCCTGGGGAGTGGGCGGCGGCGGCTCCGCCGACGCCATCCTTCAGGGCATGGCCCGGCAGACCGCCGAATCCCTGGCCGAAAACGCACAGACCACCGCCTTGAGGCGGCCGGCCGGCCGGAAAAGCCTGCTGGACGACGGCGGCGCGGACATGGTCGGCCAGGGGCTCGACGTGTTCACCAGCTTCTATCGCGGCATGTGACCCCGGGATCGGAAACCCCTCGTCAAGCCGGCGGTTTTTTGCCATGGTGCCGGCCATGACCGAACAGGGTTCCTCGATCTTTTCCGGAAGCGGCCTGGCCTGCGTGCGCGGCGGCCGGGTGGTGTTCGCCGGGCTGGACTTCACCCTGGCCTCGGGCGGCGCCCTGGTGCTGCTGGGGCCGAACGGGTCGGGCAAATCCAGCCTGTTGCGGGTGCTGTCCGGATTGCTGCGCCCGGCCCACGGCCAGTTGGCCTGGAACGGCGAGCCGGTGGCCGACGACCCCGAGGCCCATGCCGCCCGCACCCATTACCTGGGGCATCACGACGCGGTGAAGCCGGTGCTCAGCGTCGCCGAGAACCTGCGGTTCTGGGCCCGCCTGCATGATTCCCACGCCGGCCGCGCCGACCGGGCGGTGGAGACGGCGCTGGAGCGGTTCGGCCTGTCGCACCTGTCGTCCATTCCCGGCAAGATGCTGTCGGCCGGACAGAAACGGCGGACCAATCTGGCCCGCCTGCTGGCGGCGCCCAGCCCGCTCTGGCTGCTGGACGAACCCACCACCGCGCTCGACCGCGCCTCCATCGCGGCGCTGGAGGCGGTTCTGGCCGAGCACCGCGCCGGCGGCGGCATGGTCGTTCTGTCCACCCACGCCGACATCGCCATGCCCGGCGCCGTCGAAATGCATCTCGACCGGTATTCGGTGGCGGAGGACCTGCCATGACCCGTTTTCTCGAAGTGGTGCGCCGCGACCTGCGCCTGGCGCTTCGCCAGGGGTCCGACAGCGTCATGGTGGTGACCTTCTTCGTGCTGACCGTGGTGCTGTTTCCGTTCGGCATCGGCCCCGAGGCCAACGTGCTGGAACGGGTTTCGGCCGGCGTGCTGATGGTCACCGCCCTGCTGGCCTCGATGCTGTCGCTGGACCGGCTGTTCCAGGCCGATTACGAGGACGGCTCGCTGGAGCTGCTGGTGCTGACCCCCGCCCCCCTGGGAATGGTGGTGGCGGCCAAGATGCTGGCCCACTGGCTGACCACCGGCCTGCCGCTGATGATCGCCGCGCCGGTGCTGGCGGTGCTGCTGCACATGCATGCCGACGGCTTCGTCATCCTGTTGGCGGCCATGGCGCTGGGAACCCCCATCCTGTCGCTGATCGGCGGCATCGGCGCCGCCCTGGTGCTGGGGGCACGGCGCGGCGGCGTGCTGCTGTCGCTGCTGATCCTGCCGCTTTACGTACCGGTGCTGATCTTCGGCGTCGGCGCCATCGACGCCGCCGTCCAGGGCATGTCGGCCAAGCCCCACCTGCTGATCCTGGCCGGCATCCTGACTGGCGCCCTGGTGCTGGCGCCATGGGCCAGCGCCGCAGCCCTGCGCCAGGCGCTGGAATAGGCTCACGCCGGCAGCGACACCGTGACGGTGGTGCCGTTCTCCTGATCGCTGTCGACCTCGATGCGGCCGCCATGGGCCAGGACGATGCGCTGGCAGATATGCAGCCCCAGGCCTGTACTATCCTCGCCCGCCGTGCCGCGCTTGCCCGAGCGGGAAAACGGCTCGAACAGCGACGCCAGTTCCCCCGCCGACATGCCGACGCCGGCATCGCTTACCCGCAGCCGGGCCTCGCCGCCCACCACATCCGCCCATATCCGGATCCGGCCGCCGGCATGGCTGAACTTGACGGCGTTGCCGATCAGATTGTGCAGAACCTGTTCCATCCGGGTGGCGTCGATGTCGAGGTGGAGCGGCCCATCGGGAACCTGGGCGACCAGGGCGATGCCCTTGCGTTCGGCCGGCAGGCTCAGCAAGCCGGCGACGCGGACCACCATGGCGCCGAAATCCACCTGCCGCCGCTCCAGGTGCAGGCGTCCCGCCTCGATCGCCGACATGGACAAGGTGTCTTCCACCAGCGCCAGCATGTAGCTGGCCGAGGTATGGATGTTGTCCAGGTAGGACATCTCCTTGTCGCCGATACGCCCCTCCAGCACCATCTTCAGCAATTCGGCGAACCCCGACACCACGCCCAGCGGGCTGCGCAGGTCGTGGGCCAGGATACCGAACAGCCGGTTCTTGACCTCGTTGGCCGCCTTCAGGGTGGCGTTGGCCTTGGCCAGGTCCCGCTGGGTGTTGAGCAGCTCGTTGTTGAGCTGGGTCATGGACTCGAAAAACGCCGCATCGGGCGGCGGGACGGCGGTGCGGCGCTCCTTGAACAACTGGCGCAGCACGGTGACGTGGCTGCTGTTGATCCGGGCCAGTTCCTCGATCAGGGTATCGACCCGCCCGTCGGTGGGGACGACGGCGACGATCATGCCGTCGCCGTCCACCGCGCCGGAAAAGCGGAAGGATTCGACGCCGCCGGCGGTGACGACGTTCATCTCCCAGTTATAGGCGTTGGCCTGCCGGCGCAGGTCGGCGACGAAATCCAGCGCCTTGGTGAAGCTGGACTCCTCCACCAGGGCGGCGAGCGGCCGCCCCCGCCGGGCTAGGCCGGCCAGGGCCGCCCCTTCATGGAGAATCTCCACCACCACGCCGTCTCCGTCGCAGCGCAGGATCAGCCCCGCCCCGCCTTGCCCTCCGGTCATCGTTCCGCCTCGATGGCGGCGACGGCATCGACGGCGCGGTCGGCGCGGTCGGCCATGCCGTCCGCCCCCAGGCGCCGCCACAGCAGCGGATCGGTGTTGAACGGAAAGCCGCCCACCAGGATGATCAGGTCCCCTCCCAGGGCATCGCGGGCCATGGCGATCAGTTCGGCCGCCTGCCCCAGATGGGCGGCGATGGTCACCGACAGCCCCAGCACCGACGCCTTGCGCTCCTTCAGGGTGCCGACCACGTCGGCCGGGGGGACGTTGGCCCCCAGGTAATGGCTGTCCCATCCCGCCATCTCGAAGAAATCCGCCACCATACGCAGGCCGACCTCGTGCAGGTCGCCGCTGACGCAGGACGCCACCATGCTCCGGCCACGCGACTCGCCGGTGAAGACATAGGGATAAAGCTGCGACATGATCGCCTGGGTGGCGGCGGTCACGAAATGCTCGTGCGCCACGGTGATCCGGTTGAGCTGCCACAGGCGGCCGGTCTCGCGCAGCGCCGGCTGGAACACGTCCAGATAGACCTGCCGCACCGGCAATCCCGCCGCGACCCGGTCCAGCACCAGCCGCGAGGCGGTCCGGCGGTCGCCGGCCAGCAGCGCGTCCAGATAGGCGCGGGCCATGTCCGCCAGCGGATTGTCGGCCAGGATGAAGCCGGGGGGCTCGGCCGGGAAATGATCGAGATCGCCGATGGCGCGGCGCAGCATGGCGCGGACCCGCCGGGATTCGGGTCCCGGCAACTTCTCGCCCAGCACCTCCATCAGGGTCTCCAGGGCGCCGCTGACCTCGGCCATGTCGACGGCGCGGCCGACCGACACCACCTTCAGCCAGGCGACATAGGCGGAAAACAGCGCGTAACTCTCGTTATCCACCGCCTCGCGCAGGAACAGCAGGGTCTGGCGGATGTCGTCTTGGTACCGGGCCCGGTCAGAGGCGCCATGGCGCTCCGCCAGATCCGGTTCGTGGGCATAACGCCTCGCCACCACTTCGGCGGCGAGGTCGGAACGGTCTGAACCGGTCAGGGCGATGGTCATGGCAGACCAGTCTGTGATGGCGACAACGGTACCCCATGCCGAGGGCCTATGCTAAAGATAATAAGATGCCGCCATCCTTCAAGGTCTTCAAGAGCAAACCGCCCTATCGGCGGCGATAGAGGAAGAAGGTCGGTTCGCGGCCGGCCAGGCATTTCAGCTCGTAGCGGGTCGCGGGCCAGTCGGCCGGCAGGCTGGCGCGGTCGGTGGTGGCCAGGATCTTGTCGAAGGCGGAATGCCCGGCCAGATGGCGGCGCGCCCATTCCACATAGACCGGATCGTCGCTGGCCACCCGCAATTCGCCGCCGGGGACCAGAACGCGGGCGATGGCGTCCAGGTTCTCGGGACAGACGAAGCGGCGCTCGGCATGGCGGGCCTTGGGCCAGGGATCGGGAAACAGCACGAACACCCGCGACAGCGAGCCTTCGGGCAAGGCCGGCAGCAGCAGCCGCACGTCCTCGGGAAAGACGCGGACATTGTCCAGCCCGCGGGCCTGGACGTGGCCCAGCAGGCTGGCGATGCCGTTGCGGAAAACCTCGCAGCCGATCAGGCCGATGCCGGAATCCGCCTCGGCCAGGTCGGCGAGGTGCTCGCCGCCGCCGAATCCGACTTCCAGCCAGACCTGACGGACCGGCGGGGAAAACAGGGCGGCGGGCTCGACGGATTGTCCCGGCCCCGGCACGGCGATGGCGAGGCGGGGCAGCAGGCCGTCCAACAGCCCCAGGGCGTTGCGGCGCAAGGCCTTGCCGCGCCTGCGACCGAAAAAGCGCGGCCGGTCGCCGGCCGCGCTTTCCGTATCATCGTGATGGCTCATGAGGGTCTCAGAAGGCCTTCTTGAGCTGCTCCACCAGATCGGTCCGTTCCCACGAGAACCCGCCATCGGCCTCGGGAGTGCGGCCGAAATGGCCATAGGCGGCGGTACGGGCATAGATGGGCTTGTTGAGGCCCAGATGGGTGCGGATGCCGCGCGGGCTGAGATCCATCAGCTGCTGCAACACGTCGGACAGCCGGTCCTCATCCACCTTGCAGGTGCCGGAGGTGTCGACATAGACCGACAGCGGCTTGGAAACGCCGATGGCGTAGCTGAGCTGGATGACGCACTTGTCGGCCAGACCCGAGGCGACCACGTTCTTGGCCAGATAGCGGGCGGCATAGGCGGCGGAACGGTCGACCTTGGTGGGGTCCTTGCCCGAGAAGGCACCGCCGCCGTGGGGCGCGGCGCCGCCATAGGTGTCGACGATGATCTTGCGCCCGGTCAGGCCGCAATCGCCGTCCGGACCGCCGATGACGAAGCGGCCGGTGGGATTGACGTAGAACTGGGCCTCGTCGCACATCCAGCCGTCGGGCAGGCAGTTGACCACATGCGGACGCACGATCTCGCGCACGTCGGCCTGGGACAGGCTGGCGTCGTGCTGGGTCGAAATGACCACCGAGGTGGCGCGAACCGGCTTGCCGTCGCGGTATTCCAGGGTGACCTGGCTCTTGGAATCGGGGCCGAGCAGCGGGGAGGCGCCGGAATGGCGGGCCTCGGCCAGCGACTTCAGCATGGAATGGGCGAGATGGATCGGGGCCGGCATCAGGGTGTCGGTCTCGTTGACGGCGTAGCCGAACATGATGCCCTGGTCGCCGGCGCCCTCGTCCTTCTCCGCGGCGGCGTCGACGCCGACGGCGATGTCGGCGGACTGCGAGTGGACGTGAACCTCGACCTTGGCGTTCTTCCAGTGAAAGCCGTCCTGTTCGTAGCCGATGTCCTTGATGGCGTGCCGGGCGGTCTCTTCCATCAGTTCCCTGGTGATCGAGGCGGGGCCGCGGACTTCGCCGGCCAGGACGACCAGATTGGTGGTGCACAGGGTCTCGACGGCGACGCGGGCATGGGGGTCGGCCCCCAGGAAGGCGTCGACGACGGCATCGGAGATGCGGTCGGACACCTTGTCGGGATGACCTTCGGAAACCGATTCACTGGTGAAAAGAAAATTCTTCTTGGACACGGGCAAGCCCTCCTCGATCCAATCTGCATGGGACCAGGGGCATCAGAAGCCGGGAAACGCCATCGTGATGCACCCACTTAGCCGGATTTTACGTGGCGGCAAGCGGTCAAAATCTCCACGGGAGCGGGAGCCCCACTCCGGGAGGTTCTTCTGACAGGCGGAAGGGCGCCCCGTCAAGACATATCGCCGAACCGGGCGCGTCCCGCCGGAATCAGGGCTGTTTCCCGCTCTCGGCGCTGGCGGCCAGCGCCTTGGCCAGGTCGTAGACCCGCCTGCGGATATGGGGGTCGGCGATGGCGTAGTAGGCGCGGACCAAGTCCAGGGTCTCGCGCCGGGTCAGGGGATCGTTCTCGAAGCCGGCGGGTTCCTCGGCCAGCCCGACGGCGTCGCCCCGCGCCACCGCCAGCGGGCTCTGCTGCCGGATGGCGTCGGACATGTCGTCGAAGAAGAACGACACCGGCACGTCCAGCACGCGCCCCAGGTCGAACAGGCGCGAGGCGCCGATGCGGTTGGCGCCGCGCTCGTATTTCTGGACCTGCTGGAACGTCAGCCCAAGGGCGGCGCCCAGCTTTTCCTGGGACAGCCCCATCAGGGTCCGGCGCAGGCGCACCCTGGCACCGACATGGATGTCGATGGGGTTGGGCAGGCCGGACGGCAGGCGGCCCCGCCGCGACGATTTCCTTGGACTGGGGGGGGAATCGGGTGATCGCGGTCTGGCCATGCTATCGTCCTGACGATGAGAGGCGGCGAAAGCGCACTAACTGAAAGTTGCGCACCACCATAAAGCCGCTATCATATGCATGTCAACACGCGAAGCGGGTGCCGTAGCGTCGAAATGTTGCGGTCTGGAACGTCTTGGGTCATGCGTCACCCCGGACGCCGCGCCGCCAGCGACAGCCCCAGGCAGACCAGCAGCAGCAGCAGGGCCACGCCGTTGCCATGACGTCCGAAGAGGGTGGGGCCGGCCGGCCGGGGCAGCGGCGCGTCGACGATTCCCTTCTCGCCCAGACCCAGGCGGGCGATGACCCGGCCATGGCCGTCGATCACCGCCGAGATGCCGGTATTGGCGGCGCGGACCAGCGGCAGCCCCTCCTCGATGGCACGCATGCGCGCCGCCGCCAGATGCTGATGCGGTCCGCTCGATATGCCGAACCAGCCGTCGTTGGTGACGTTCAGCAGCCAGTCCGGCCGCGTCTGGTCCGGGGCCACCAGGGCGCCGGGAAAGATCGCCTCGTAGCAGATCAGCGGGCCGACCGGCGGCAGGCCGGGCAGGTCCAGGGTCCGCGGTCCCGGCCCGGCCGAGAAATCGGTCCCGCCATGGGTGATCTTGGCGATGGGCAGGATGGCGCGAAACGGCACGTACTCGCCGAACGGCACCAGATGGACCTTGTCGTAGACCCCCGCCACCTTGGCGCCCGAGGTGATGGCGAACAGGCTGTTCCACACCTGGAAGGGCTGGACGTCGCGGGGGGTGACGCGGGGCGCGCCGGTCAGCACCATGCCGCCGGGCGGGGCCGCCGCCGCCACCATCTCGCGGCGCAGCGTGTCGAGATCGAGGAAGTATGATGCCGCCGTCTCCGGCCACACCACGGTGGTGACGGCCTCGAAACCGGCCGAGCGCGACAGGTCCACATGCTCGCGCAAATTGGCCTCGCGCAGGTCGTCGCGCCACTTGTTGGCCTGGGGCAGCGACGCCTGGACCAGCCGCAGCCGGACGCCGGGAACCATCTCGGCGGCGGGGGCCGCCGCCAGCCGCGCCTGTCCATATCCCCACAGGGCCAGCGGAATTCCGGCGACCATGGCCAGCACCGCCATGCGTCCGCGCGGCGACAGCGGTTCCGCCAGCAGGGCGGGCGCCATCACCGCCAGCGCGGTCAGCAGGCCGAGCCCCCAGATTCCCGCCACCGAGCCGAATTGCAGCATGGGCAGGAAGATGTCCCATACCGAGCCCAGCGGATTCCACGGAAACCCGGTCAGAACCCACGACCGCAGCCACTCGGCCACCGTCCAGGCCGAGGCCAGCAGCAGGATGCGGCCAAGCCCGCGAAAGCGGCTGAGATGCACCGCCAGGGTCGCCAGCCCGACGAAGGCGGCCAGCAGGCCCGACAATCCGAAGATGGCGAAGGGGATCATCCAGCCGAAGCGGGCGGCGTCGGTCAGCAGGGCGTTGCTGATCCAGTACAGCCCCACCGAGAACCACCCCATGGCCCACCACCAGCCGGTCCCGAAGGCGGCGCGGCGGCTGGCCGAGGCGTCCAGCATCCACACCAGGGCGGGAAAGGCCAGCAGCAGCAGCGGCAGTATGTGCAGCGGCGGCAGCGCCAGGGCGGCAAGGCCGCCCAGCAGCAGCAGGCAAAGCCGCCGCCGCCAGCCGGTCAAGGACTGGAGGCGGACGGCGGCGGCATGCAACGTCACTTCCTGCCCTTGGCTTCGGCCAGGGACAGCGCCACGTAGCGCAGGGTCTGCGGATTCTCGACGCGCAGCAGCAGCGACTTGGAACCGGCCTTGCGGGCCTCGTCGATCAGCTTGGCCAGATCCTGCGGCGCCCGCACCGGCTTGTGGTCGGCCTCGATGATCATGTCGCCGGGGCGCAGGCCCTTCTCGGCGGCGGCGGATTCCGCCTTGACCTCGGTGACCAGAATCCCCTTGGCCTCGTCGTCGATGCCGAAACGCTCGCGCAATTGCGGCGTCGGCGTCGCCACGGTCAGGCCGGTGCCGGGAATGGCCATGGAACCATCCTTGGCGACGCCGGGCTTGGGCTTGTCGGACTTGCCCCCCTTGGCCGACTGGTCGGCGGGGTCCTCGGGCATCTCGCCGACGGTGGCGGCGATGGTCTGCTTCTTGCCGTTGCGCCAGATCACCACGTCCACCGTCCGGCCGATGGCGGTGCCGGCGACATGGCGCGGCAGGCGGCGCATCTCGGTGATGTCCTTGCCGTCGAACTTCAGCACCACGTCGCCGTCCTTCAGGCCGGCCTTGTGGCCGGGGCCGTCGGGATCGACCTTGGCGATCAGGGCGCCGTGCTGGTCGGGCAGGCCGATGTTCTCGGCCATGTCGGCATCCAGCGACTGGATGCGGATACCCAGCCAGCCGCGCCGGACCTTGCCGTGCTTGCGCAGGTCGTCCAGCACCGGCATCGCCAGCGAGGACGGGATGGCGAAACCGATGCCGATCGACCCGCCCGACGGCGAGATGATGGCGGAATTGATGCCGATGACCTCGCCCTTCAGGTTGAACATCGGACCGCCGGAATTGCCGCGGTTGATGGGTGCGTCGGTCTGGAGGAAGTCGTCATAGGGGCCGGCGTTGATGTCGCGGGCCCGCGCCGAGACGATGCCGGCGGTGACGGTGCCGCCGAAACCGAACGGATTGCCGATGGCCAGCACCCAGTCGCCGACCCGGGCCTCGTCGGAATTGCCGAACGGCACCGCCATCAGGGTCTTCTTGCCGGGATCGATCCGGAGCAGGGCCAGATCCACCTTGGGGTCGCGCCCGACCACGGTGGCGGTGAACACCGAATCGTCATGCAGCTTGACGCTGATCTCGTCGGCGTCGGCGATGACGTGGTTGTTGGTCACGATCAGGCCCGAGGCGTCGATGATGAAACCGGAGCCCAGCGATGTCGCCTTGCGCGACGGCGCGTCGGGGCGTCCTCCCCCCTGCTGGCGCTCCAGGAATTCCTTGAAGAACTCCTCCAGCGGCGAGCCAGGCGGAAATTGCGGCATCTCCAGCCCGCCCTGGGGATTGCGGATGGTCTGGGTGGTCGAGATGTTGACGACGCTGGGCAGCAGCCGTTCCGCCAGATCGGCGAAGCTGTCGGGCGGCGCCGCCGCCTGGGACGCGGCGGACGAGAACACCACGGTGAACAGCGCCGCAACCGCCATCACGACGCGCGGCACGGCGGGACGTATGTCGATCTTCGAGATGAACACCTGACCAAATCCTCCGGAATACTTAAGGGCCGGATCAGCGACCGCGCGAGGCGGGGCCGACTCCGAAAGCCTTCAGGAAATCGTTGTCCGGCGACAGCACCAAGGTGGTGTTGCCGTCGCCCAGCGCGCTGCGATAGGCCTGAAGCGACCGGTACAGCGCGAAGAATTGCGGGTCCTTGCCGAACGCCTCGGCGAAGATGCGGTTGGCCTCGGCGTCGCCCTGGCCTCGTTCGATCTGCGCCTGCTTTTGCGCCTCGGCCAGGATGACGGTGCGCTCGCGGTCGGCGCGGGCGCGAATCTGCTGGCCCCATTCATAGCCCTGGGCGCGGGCCTCCTTGGCCTGACGCTCGCGTTCCGACTTCATGCGGTCGTAGATGGACTGGCTGGTCTCCTCCGGCAGGTCGGCGCGGCGCAGCCGCACGTCCACCACCTGGATGCCCAGTTCGCGGGCGGCCCGCTCGGCGACGTCCTGCTGGACCTGGCTCATGATGCCGGCACGCTCGTCCGACAGGATGGCGGGCAGCATCGCCTGTCCCATCACCCGGCGCATGGCCGACGAGACGATCTGGGCCAGCTGGGCGCGGGCCAGGGTCTCGTTGCGGACGGCCTGGTAGAACTTCAGCGGATCGGCGATGCGGAAGCGGGTGAAGGTGTCGACGACGATGCGCTTCTGGTCGCCCAGGATGATCTGCTCCTCGGGCGGGTCGAGCGGCAGCAGGCGGAGGTCGTAGCGGACCACGTCCTCGATGAACGGCATCTTGAGGTGGAGGCCGGGTTCCTTGATGGTGGCGCGATGGGCGCCGAAGCGCAGCACCAGGGCCTGTTCCGCCTGATTGACGATGAACAGGGACGAACCGCCCAGCACCAGGGTCACCAGGGCGAGGACGGCGACGACGATCAGGCCGCGATTCATTTGGCACCTCCCGCGCTCTTCTTGAGTTCGGGGAGCGGCAGATAGGGCACCACGCCCTGGGCTCCCTTGGCCGAGGGATCGATGATGATCTTGGCTGCGCCCTTCAGGATCTCCTCCATGGTCTCGATGTAGAGCCTGCGCGCGGTGACGTCCTCGGCCTGCTTGTAGGCGCCGTAGATGGCGGTGAAGCGCTGCGCGTCGCCCTGGGACAGGTTGACCACCTGTTCGCGGTAGGCCTGGGCCTCCTGGACGATGCGCTCGGCCTCGCCGCGGGCGCGGGGGATGATGTCGTTGCGGTAGGCCTCGGCCTCGTTGCGGGCGCGCTCCTGGTCAGCGCGGGCGCGCTGCACGTCGTTGAAGGCGTCGATCACTGCGCCGGGCGGATCGACCTTCTGCAACTGGACCTGCTGCACATGGATGCCGGCGCCGTAATCGTCCAGCAGCTTCTGCAATTCCTCCTGGGCCTGGATGGCGATCTGCTCGCGCTTGTCGGACAGCGCCGCCTGGATGGGATTGCGGCCGATCACCTCGCGCAGCGAGCTTTCCGCCGCCACCTTGACGGTGGCCTCGGGATCGCGGACGTTGAACAGGAACTTGCCGGCGTCCTTGATGCGCCAGAACACGGCGGCATCGGCCTCGACGATATTTTCGTCGCCGGTCAGCATGCGGCTTTCCTCGGGAACGTTGCGGGTCGAGGCTGCGCGGTCGCCCCGGCTTTCGCCCACCGAGCGATAGCCCAGCTGCAACTGGTTGACCTTGGTGACCTTGGGCAGCAGCACGGTCTCGATGGGATAGGGCAGGCGGTAATGCAGCCCCGGCTCGGTGGTGTCGACCCACTTGCCAAAGCGCAGCACCACGCCCTGTTCGTCCGGGCTGACCTTGTAGATGCCGGTCAGGCCCCAGACCACCACGGCGACCACCGCCAGCGCGATCACGCCGCGGGCGCCGCCGCCGCCGAAGCCGCCGCCCGGCATGGCGCGGCGCAACTGTTCCTGGCCCTTGCGGATGAAATCCTCGATATCGGGGCCGCCCGGCATGCCGCCATTGCCGCCGCCGCCCGGCGGACGGCCCCACGGGCCGTTGCCGCCGCCACCGCCGCCGCCCCAAGGACCGCCACCGCCGCCACCGCGAGGATTCCAAGCCATCAAGCGTCCCCTATCGTAGTCCGTCCGCGTCTGAAAAATTTCCGTCCCCGGAACATAGGGCAGGTTTCCCCCCGGCGCAACGCGGCCCGGCAATAATGTCCGTTTTCCGGCCGTCCCGCCAGCAAACGACTTTGCAAACCGGATCGGGCGTCATATATGAGATGATGCTTGTGGTTGTCTGGCACCGGAAAAACCACAGTTTTTATAATGCTTTCCACCTGAGAGGACGCCCATGGCCGAGGTCACCGAGCAGCAGATCATCGAGGCGCTGAAGCGTATCAACGACCCCGACCGCAAGGCCGACATCGTCAGCCTGGGCATGGTTTCGGGCATCGCCGTCAAGAGCGGCCACGTCGCCTTCGCCATCGAGGTCGAGGCGAGCCGCGGCCCCCACCTGGAACCGCTGCGCAAGGCGGCCGAACAGGCGGTTCACGCCCTGCCGGGCGTTTTGTCCGTGTCGGCGGTGCTGACCGCCGAGCGCAACGTCCAGGGCGGCCCCAAGGGCGGACACGGTCACGGTCATGATCACGGCCAGGGCGCCGAGAAGCCGCTGCTGCCCCACGTCAAGGCGATCATCGCGGTGGCGTCGGGCAAGGGCGGCGTCGGCAAGTCCACCACCGCCACCAATCTCGCCATGGCGCTGTCCCAGATGGGGCTGAAGACCGGCCTGTTCGACGCCGACATCTTCGGCCCCAGCATGCCGCGCATGCTGGGCATCGCCGGCGAGCCGGTCAGCCCCGACGGCCAGACCCTGATGCCCATGGAGAATTACGGCGTCAAGTGCATGTCCATGGGCTTCCTGGTGCCCGAGGATTCGCCGGTGATCTGGCGCGGCCCCATGGTGATGGGGGCGCTGGAGCAATTGCTGCGCGACGTCCATTGGGGCGAGCTGGACGTGATGGTGATCGACATGCCGCCCGGCACCGGCGACACCCAGCTGACCATGACCCAGCGGGTGCCGCTGACCGGCGCGGTGATCGTGTCGACGCCGCAGGACATCGCCCTGCTGGACGCCGCCAAGGGCCTCAACATGTTCCGCAAGGTCGACGTGCCGGTGCTCGGCATCATCGAGAACATGAGCTATTACATCTGCCCCAAATGCGGCGACGAGGCCCACATCTTCGGCCACGGCGGCGCCAAGGCCGAGGCCGCCCGGCTGTCGGCCGACTTCCTGGGCGAGATTCCGCTCGACATCGCCATCCGCCAGACCGCCGACGCCGGCGAGCCGATCGTGGTATCCAGGCCCAACAGCCCGCACGCCAAGGCCTATCGCGACATCGCCGCCAAGATCTGGGAAAAGGTCCAGGCCATCCAGGGCGGCCGCAAGGGACCGCGCATCGTGATGGAATAGCGTCCCGCTGCCCTGCCCCGCCCCGCCCCGCCCCTTCTCCGGTTCATCCGGGGAAGGGGCTTTTTCATGGCCGCCGCGCGCACAAAACAGCCCCGGCCAGGACCGGGGCTGCTATCAAGGTATGGGTCAAAGCAAAAACTCTAGGAAACACAGTCGCAATTCACGACATGACCGAGACTATGGTTAAACTCCAAACCATGTCAACAAGCAATACTATACACTATACTGACAATCCAAAAATATAACCCTACCCATTGGAATGGAAAAACCCCACCCCCGATGGAATATGCTTCCATCAAGGGTGGGGCGTTCAGTCAGATCAGGCCCTCTTCAGGTTGGGATACCGGACATCCTCGACCATGTGCTGAACCTCTTCCGACGGAGCGGGAGTGAACATGCTGACGACGATGATGACCAGGAAGCCGAGCGGGATGCCGAACAGGCCGGCGGAGATCGGCTGGATATCCCACCACAGATTGGCCGGGACCGCGCGCGGGATTCCGAAGAACATCTCGCGCAGCCAGGGCTGGGTGGCCGCCATGTAGTAGAAGGTGATGCTGACGCCGGCCATCATGCCCAGGGTGGCGGCGATGCCGGTGGCACGCTTCCAGAAGATGCCGCAGGTGAGAGCCGGGAAGAACCCGGCCGCCGCCAGCGAGAAGGCCGCGCCGACCAGGAACAGGATGTCGGCGGGCTTCTGCGCCGCCACCAGGGCCGCCAGCACGGCGACGACCAGCAGCAGCGTCTTCGACAGCATGACGCGGCGGGCCACCGGCGCGTTCGGATCGATCATCTTGTAATAGAGATCGTGCGACAGCGCGTTGGCGATGGTCAGCAGCAGACCATCGGCGGTGGACAGCGCGGCGGCGAGACCGCCGGCGGCCACCAGGCCCGAAACCACGTAGGGCAGACCACCGATTTCCGGAGTGGCGAGCACGACGATGTCGCCGCCGATGGCGATCTCGGCACGTTGAACGATGCCGTCGCCATTGATATCGGACAAAGACAGCAGGGCCGGATCAACCGCCTGCCAATTGGCCACCCAGGCGGGCAAGGCCGTGAAGGCGGTGCCGACCACGTCGTTGTAGACCACGAACTTCACCAGCACCGCCAGCGACGGGGCGGTGAAGTACAGCAGGAAGATGAAGAACAGCGACCACGTCACCGAGAGGCGGGCTTCCTTCACCGAAGGCGTGGTGTAGTAGCGCATCAGGATGTGCGGCAGCGCGGCGGTGCCGACCATCAGGCAGAAGATCAGCGCCAGGAAGTTCTTCTTGGCGATGCCCCGGGCCGTCTCGTCCTTGGCGGCGAAAGCCTCGCCATGCGCCGCGATCGGGGCGGCCCTGGCCGCCAGGGCGGCTTCCTTGGACCAGGCGGCCTTGGCGGCGACCTCGTCCTTGGGGAACTTGGCGATGGCGTCCTCGGCCGACTTGATGGCGGCGGCGTCGTTGGCGGCCTTGGCGTCGGCCAGCTTCTTGTCCAGGGCCATCTTGCCGTCGGCCATGGACTTGGGAATATCCTTCAGCTTGGCCTTGGCGTCGTCGGAACGCTGCTTGAAGATGCCGCGAACCTCCAGTTCCTTGGGATCGGCGTTGAGCTTCTTCTCCAGTTCGGTGACCTTCTGGAGCTGGAAGCCGTAGACCGCCTGCGGAATCGGAATACCGGTCTGCTTGACCGACAGCCACACCACCGGGGTCATGTAGGCGATGATCAGGATGATGTACTGCGCCACCTGGGTCCAGGTGACGGCGCGCATGCCGCCCAGGAACGAGCACACCAGGATGCCGCCCAGGCCGACGAAGATGCCCAGCGTGAAGTCGACGCCCGACAGACGGGTGGTGATCAGGCCGACGCCGTAGATCTGCGCCACCACGTAGGTGAACGAGCACAGGATGGCGATGAACAGGCCGACGAAGCGCGGAGCGTTGCCGCCGTAGCGGGCGCCCAGGAAGTCGGGAATGGTGAAGGCGCCGAACTTGCGCAGATAGGGCGCCAGGAACAGGGCCACCAGGCAGTAGCCGCCGGTCCAGCCCATGATGAAGGCGAGGCCGGAATAGCCGGTGAGGTACAGCGTGCCGGCCATGCCGATGAACGACGCCGCGCTCATCCAGTCGGCGCCGGTGGCCATGCCGTTGAACAGGGCCGGAACCCGGCGTCCCGCGACATAGTATTCGTCGGCGTCGTTGGTGCGGCTCATGATGCCGATGCCGGCGTAGAGCAGCACGGTCATGACCAGGAAGATATAGCCGATCCACGCCCTGGGCAGGCCCATGGCCTCGCCGATGGCCAGCAGCAGCACCACCGCCAGGAAGCCGCCGGTGTAGAAACCGTAGACCTTGGTCAGGTGTTGGGTGAACTGCTTCGAGGTTTGATTTTCTCCGAACATTATTCCTCTCCCTCCTCGACGCCGTATTCAATGTCCAGGTTGTTCATGTACCTGGCGTAATACCAGATGATCCAGACATAGACGACGAGGGCGCCCTGGGCGCCAACCCAGAAGCTGAAGGGCCACCCCATGAAGGTGAAGCTGAGTTCGCGGGCGAACCAAGCCACGACGAAGGTCACAACGAACCAGATTCCCAGCAGAATTGCGGTTATCCTAAGGTTCTTTGACCAGTATTCTTTATGTTTTTCTGTAAGCTGCATGAGTCCTCCCCTATTTCGCCCCCGAAGGTTTCGGGTTTATTTGGACTTGGTTAAACGGGACCTCTTCAAATCAGAATATCCCTGTCGGCCGGGCGGCGCCCGCCTTGATCCCCGTCTCCTGTTCCAGTTGGAGTGCGACCTTGGGCTCGAACTTGGCGAGCCGGTGGATCACGCTTTCGGCCTTGTCGCGCTGGCCGAGGCGGAGATAGGCATGGGCAAGCTGGTACCAGCCATAGGGACTCATGGGCTGAAGCTCGGTGTTGCGCTTCAGCGCCGCCACCGCCTCTTCCATCTTGCCGCATTTGATCAGCGACAGCGCCAGTCCGTACCAGGCGCGGTCAAGCTTGCCGTCGAGGTCGAGGGCATGCCGGAAGGCCACGGCGGCCTCCTCGTGCTCGCCCATGTCGTCGAGGACATAGCCCAGATTGAACCAGTTGCCCGGCTGGGCCGGGTCGATGTCGAGGGCCTGCCGGAACAAGGCGATCGCCTCGGCCCGATGCCCCAGGCCGACCTTGGTGTGGGCGATGGACGCCACCACGGTTGCGTCGCCGGGGGTCAGAACGCGGATGCGTTCCCAGTATTCGACGGCCTGGGCGTCCCGCTTCAGCAGCAGGCACCAGATGGCCATCTGGCGATAGAACCAGAGATCGAGTTTCTTTCCCATTCTTATGCGCTTCCCTGCATCAGTTCGTGCCGGACCATGATCAGGAAGACCCAGGCCCAGAACACCAGGAAGAAGGAGACCACCGGCACATGCCGGTCGGCGACCTTGGCCGGGGTGATCAGCCGCACCAGCCTGACCACCGGAGAGGTGAGGAAGCGGAAGGTCTTGTAGATCGGATTACGCTCGTGCCGCCCGAAACTCATCACGAAAACCAACCCCTGTCCGATAAGCAGCAACCCGATGAATTTCACCACTTCATGAAGAACGGCGAGTCCAAACTCCATCTACGTAGCATCCCCTATGAAACAACCCGCCGCCAAAGGCCGGATATCCTGAAAAACAAGTCTTATGTTGCGTCGCAACAAAAGCTATTCTTGCATTCTTCCAGTATCAAAGTCAGGCCAACCGGCAGCTACGGTATACGACAAAGACCCGATACGCAAGTTTCTGAGTTTGGCAGTTATGTTGCAATGCAAAACAGTAACTCGAAGGTATAATTCAGACTCAGAAACTTGCGCCGGCATGCCGCATCTCTGCCGCCATGTTGGACGCGGCCATGACTTGGGCGAGCGTGTGGACGCCCTGGGATTCCAGCCGCTCGATCAGCCGGACGAACAATTCGGCCGTGGCCATGGAATCGCCGATGGCGGTGTGGCGGTTGGGCACGCTGATGCCGAAGCGGCCCAGGACGGCGTCCAGGGAATGGGCGGCCTCGTCGCCGTCGACCAGCACCGACAGCAGCAAGGTGTCGATCACCGGGTTGCGGAAGGCGACGCCGCTGGCCGTCTCCTTCATCTTCAGGAAGGCGATGTCGAAGGCGGCGTTGTGGGCCACCAGCACGGCGTCGCCGACGAAGGTCTTGAACTGGGGCAGCACCACCTCGATAGGCGGCCGGTCGGCGACCATGTCGTCGGTGATGCCGTGGAACCGGATGGACGAGCGGGGAATCTTGCGCTGGGGATTGATCAGGCGCTCGAAGCGCTCGCCCGACAGGATGCGGCCGTTGACCACCCGGATTCCGGCCAGCGAGATGATCTCGTCGCCGTCCGAGGGTTTCAGGCCGGTGGTCTCGGTGTCGAAGACCACGTAGTCCAGATCCCGCAGCCGCCGCTCGGCCAGCGACGCCGGCAGCGACTGGGCGTCGGTCAGGCCGAAATCGTAGAATTCCGGACGCGGCGGCAGCGGCGCCGGCGGCGCCACCGGCTCGGACGTCACTGCCAGCGGCAGCGGCAGCCGCATCACCGCCCGGCCGTCCGACCGTTCCAGGCACCACAGGTCGCTGCCGTGGCGATCCAGCACGTCGCGCATGGTCAGATGGGTGAAGCTGGCGTCGAGTTCGTCCTCCATCCAGGATTCGATCGCCCCCACCGGAATCACCGGCCCGGCCCAGGACAGATCCACATAGGCCTGACGCGGCGCCAGCCGGGTTTCGGCGTCGAACGTCGCCGCGCCGGTGGCGCGGTGGACGCGCAGCAGCACCTCCTTGATAAGCAGCACCAGCGAATAGGAATCGCCGCGCAGCCATTGCGGAATTCCCACCGCGATCACCGCGATCTCGCAATCCTCGCGCAGGATGCGCGAGACGCAGTTGACCAGATCGGCCCCGTAGATGTCGCCCATGGGCCAGCGCAGCAATTCGTGGCCGCGATATTCCGACGACAGGACCTCGATCTGGCGGGCGATCTCGGTGCCCTCGGCCAGGATGACCTGCTCGAAGGCGGCGCGCTGCTCCGGGCTCATGCCGGGAAAGCCGGTCAGGGTCTCGGCGGCGGCGCGCAAATTGGCCGCCGGCCCCCTCAGCCCGGTGCTGAGCGTCCGCCGCAGCACGTTCATGCGGGTAAGGTCGGCGATTTCGGCGCGGATGTCGGTCAGGGTGACGGCATAGCCGTTGACCTCGCGCACCGGCCCCAGGATCAACGACATCCGGCCGTGCAGCATCGCCCGCGAATCCACGGTGGCGCAGACGAACGGCGACACCAGGTCGGCCGCCGCCACCCCCTCGGCCCGCCGGTATTCCAGCCGCTCCAGGGCGTGCAGCAGCGGCTCGCGGGTCAGCAGGTTGAGCAGGGAACGCCCGAGCCCCAGCGATTCCGGCGATTGCAGCAGGCGGGCCGCGTTGGGATTGTAAAGCAGGATCTGGTGATTGGGGCCGCACACCACCACGCCGTCGGAGAAGTCGAGCAAGATGGCTTCCAGCCATTCCTTCTGGCGCGCCACCTCGGTGGTGGCGGTCTCCATCGCCCGCACCATGTCGCGCCGGGCCTCGCGCAGCGACTGGGCCAGGGCGACGGTGGCGTCGGGCAGCGGCCCCAGGCGATGATGGGGCGGGGCCTCGATGGCGTGGTCGGCCAGCCTGGACTGGGCCAGACGGCGGGCCTGGCGCCCCAGCACCGCCGCCGGCCGCAGCAGCCAGCGGTCCAGCAGCAGGAACAGGACCAGCATCGCCAGCCCGCCGGCCGCCCCGGCGGCGCCGGCGGCCAGCATGCCGTCGGCCAGCAGGGCCGGGTCGGCGATTCCCGCCGCCGTCATGGCCCGGCGGACGGCCACCGCCCCACTCAGATAGACCAGCAGGGCGATGGCCGCGCACAGAACCGCGATCAATTGCCTGTTGGTCATGACCATGCACTCCTATACGGAAGACAGCGCGTTCTGCATCACCCAGTTCAAGGCGTTGATGGTCTTGAAGGCCTGCTTCAGCCGGTCGCGGTCGCGCGGCTGCAACCGCTTGGGGTCGATCCGGTTGGACAGGGGCAGGCCATCGGCCAGATCGGCCCGCTGCTGTTCCAGCAGGACGCGGACCATCAGGCCGTGGCTTTCGCGGAACGAGGCGGCATCGGCGGCCGACATGTGCCCGCCCTCGGCCAGCAGCCGCAGCCGGTCGCCGGTGCCGGTGGCCAGGACGCGATGCTTCATCGCCAGGATGCGCGCCGCCGAGGTCAGCGGCAGCAACCCCGACATCTTGAGGTCCAGCCGCCCGTCCTTGGTGATGAACTGGCCCAGAACCCCGATGGGCGCCCGGATGTCGCCGGCCGCCTGGGCCATGGCGTGAAGGAAGCGGGGAGAGCGGGCGGCCTGCTCGCTGAAGAAGGCCCGCAATCCGTCCGCCAGGTCGATGTCGCCGTAGACCGGGCGGAAATCGACGAAGATGTGGACGTTCAGCAATTCCTTGCCGTCGGCCTCCTTGATCCAGTGCTGGATGCGGTCTTCCCAGCCGGCGACGGTGTGGCGCCAGTCGGCGTTGCAGGCCATGACCCCGCCGGTGCAGAACGGAATTCCCGCCGCGTCCAGGGTGTCGCATATGCGCTTGCCCATCTCGGCGAACCAGGGATCGTCGTCGCGGCCGCCGGCATGGACGATGGCGTTGTCCTGATCGGAACCGAACAGGCTTTCCCGCCGGCCGCCGGACCCCAGCAGCAGCAGGCACCAGCGGGCCGGCGCCTCGCCCCAGCCGCGCTCGATCATGGCGCGCTCGGCCAGCCGGGCCGCCCGCTCGGTCATGGCGCGCAGCACAGAACTGGTCACCGCCGCCACCCCCAGCGGCTCGACCCGCTCGGCCATCAGCTCGGCCGCCAGACGGGGAAGCTTCTGCTTGGCCGCCAGCATCTCCTCGGCGGAATTGGCGGATTCGACCTCGTCGCCGACCAGCAGGGCATAGGACGAGCGCATGTGCATCAACCCGCGCAGGGTGACGGCGCCGATGCCGATGCCGCGCTCGTCCACCGCCACCAGATGGCGCAGCTTCAGCCGGTCCATGCGGCCCATGGCCACATAGGCGAAGGCATCGCTGCGGATGGTGGCGACCGGACTGGACATGATGGTCCCCAGCGGCACGTCGGCCGCATCGCGGCGATGGGCGGCCACCGCCTTCAGCACGTCGCGCTCGGTCAGGATTCCGACCGGCCGGCCGTGCTCGTCGGCCACCACCAGCGAACTGATCCCCTTGGTGCTCATGGTGCGGGCAGCCTCGGCCACGGTGGTGCCGGGACGCGCGGTGACCAGCGGCGTCCCCATCACCTCGGCGACCCGGTGGCGGTAGGCGAAACTGTCGATCTTCTCCAGCGTCGATTCCTCGGTCATCGGCGATCCCCCATCTGACTGTCCTCGTCCCAGCCCATTTCCTGGTGGCGCTTGATCTGTTCCCGCGCCTGCCGCGAGAAGGCGCGGGCCTCGCCCAGGGTGCGGATGCCCCGGCGTTCCAGTTGCGGGATCAGGCGCACCCATATCTCGGCGGTCACCAGGCTGTCCCCCAGCGCGGTATGGCGGCCGCTGACGTTGATGCCCATGCGGCCGGCCTGATCGTCGATCTCCAGCGCCGCCTCGTCCGGAGAGAGGGCGGCCGCCAGCAGCAGGATGTCAAGCCGGGGCGGCGGAGTCCAGGCATGACCGGTGACCCGGGCGGCATTCTGGAGCAGCGCCAGATCGAAGCCGATATTATGGCCGACCAGGACGGTTCCGGCCATCATCGCCAGAATCTCGGGCAGGACCCGGTCGATCCCGGGCTTGCCGGCGACCATGGCGTCGTCGATGCCGTGAACCGCGGTGGCGCGGGCCGGAATGCGCCGCCCCGGGTCCACCAGCAGGTCGAGGACGGTCGAGCGGTAGATGCGGTTGCCGTGGCAGCGCACCGCCCCGACCGAGACGATGGCGTCGCGGGCGGCGTTGAGGCCGGTGGTCTCGGTGTCGAGCACCAGCGACGGCAGTTCCGACAGCAAGGTGGCATCCACCGGCGGCGGGGCCGGCGGCGGGTGGTCGTGCAGGTCCAGCGCCAGTTCCACCTCGCTGCCGGCGGCCGGTCCGGTGGCCGAGAAGGTGATGACCGAGCCGCGATGCTCGCCCAGGTCAAGGACCCGCACTGCATGGTGCGAACCGTCCAGCAAGGCGAGGTCGGCATCCACCGGCTTGCCCTCGGACCGGCTGGCCCGCTGCACCGCGGCCAGCAGGCTGTCGCGGTCGACGGCGGCGTAGATGGAACCGCCGATGGTGGCGTGGTCGCCGCCCAGCAGGGCCTTGGCCGGACCGTTGATCAGGCTGACCAGACCGCTTTCGGTCATCACCACCACGCCGTCGTGAAGGGCGCGAAGAACCACCGCCAGCCGCTGGTCCGGCTTCGCCGACTGGCGATGACGGGTTTCGGCGAGACCGCCGATCAGCCGCGCCATTTCCCCCAGCGGCCCCCGGTCGGTGTCGAACCGTTCCGCGATGGCCTGGGGGAACAGCTGCCCCAGCGCCGCCGCCTCCAGGCCGGACCCCAGCAGGCGGAGCTTTTCGAGATGGCCGCGCACCACCTCGTGCAGGGCGATCAGCGACAGCCACGCCGCCACCAGGACCATCCCCACCAGCCAGGCCGGCGGCGCCACACCCTCGGCGAAATGGGGGATCAGGGCCAGCAACGCCAGGGCCAGGGCGATGCCGGCGAAACCGCCGAACACCAGGCTGACCCGGAAATAGCGGACCGGACTCATGGGCGGAGGCCCGGGAACGCTGGCGCGCGGTTCCGGATCGAGGGCCGCGCGTCGCCCGGTCGTGTCTGTTTCCGCACGGTTCCCCCCCGCTGCCGAATCCATCGAAGCATAGTACGAGGCGTTTCGCCCTGAAAAGCAATTCGTCGTTCAATTGCCGCCGGGCGCCGCCTCCGCGCACAGGCGATAGGCGTTCTTGCCGCCGGTCTTGGCGGCATACATGGCCGCGTCCGCGCCCTTCAGCAGGGTTTCGCCGTCGTCGCCGTGATCGGGGTAAAGGGCGATGCCGATCGAGGTTCCCACCCGCGCCGAATGCTCGCCGAACGCCAGGGGCTGGTTGATGATGGCGATGACCCGCTCGGCCACATGGACCACCTCGGCCGGGTCGGCAGGATTGTCCAGCAGGATGACGAATTCGTCGCCGCCCAGCCGGGCCACCGTGTCGGTATCGCGCAACAGCCCCTGAAGGCGGCTGGCGACGCCGCGCAGCACCTGGTCGCCGATGTCGTGGCCCAAGGTGTCGTTGACCACCTTGAACCCGTCCAGGTCGAGGAACAGCACCGCCATGCGGCGCCGTTCGCGCTGGGCCACCGCCAGGGCATGGTGGATGCGGTCCATCAGCAGCGAGCGGTTGGCCAGGCCGGTGAGGGCATCGTGAAAGGCGAGGTGGCGGATACGTTCGTCCTTGCGGTGCATCTCGGTGATGTCGCTGAACACGGCGACGAAGCGGTACGGCCGCCCGTCGTCGCCACGGATCATGTTGATGGTCTGGCGTTCCAAAAAGGCCTCGCCGGTCTTGCGGCGGTTCCATATCTCGCCCTGCCAGTGGCCGGATTCGACGATGGCCCGCCACATGGCGTCGTAGAAGGCGTGGTCATGGTGATCGGATTTCAAGATGCGCGGCGTCCGCCCCAGCGCCTCGTCGGCGGCAAAGCCGGTGATGTCGGTGAAGGCCGGATTCACCGCCAGGATGGTGCCCTCGACATCGGTGATGATGATGCCCTCGGAGGTGTTGTGAAACACGCTGGCCGCCAGTTTCTGGTTGGCCTCGGCCAGACGGCGGGCGGTGATGTCGCGAACGATGCCGGTGAAGAGACGCTTGCCCTCCACCATCATCTCGGACACCCCCAGTTCCATGGGAAAGACGGTGCCATCCTTGCGCAAGCCCACCACCTCACGGCCGATGCCGATCACCTTGGCCTGGCCGGTGCGGCGGAACCGCTCGACATAGCCGTCGTGACCGCTCCGATAGGGCTCGGGCATCAGCATGCTGACGTTGCGGCCGACCACCTCGCCGGCGGTCCAGCCGAAGGTCCGCTCGGCCGACGGGGTATACCACTGGACGATTCCCCGCTCGTCGATGGTGATCAGGGCATCGACGACATTGTCGACGATGGCCCGGGTGCGCGCTTCGCTGGCGACCACGACCCTGGTCATGCGGCGGGCGAGATCGATCGCCCGAAGCCGCGACCGGGCAAGGGACTGAAGCACGACGAACAGCAGCACGCTGATGAGGCCGCCCGCGATCAGGATGAAACGGGCGTCGGCGCCGGCCGCCGTCCGGGAAAACCGGCTGGTGCCGCTGAATTCCAGGGTCCAGCGATGATTGGCGATCTCGACGGTCTCGACCTGCCGGAAATCGCCTCGCACCGTCCCGGAGCTGGCTCCGCGGTGGGAATCGAACATCAGCGCGCCCTTGCCGGCCTCGGCGCCGTCGAAGATGCGCAGGGCGATCAGGTCGAACTCGCGGCCCAGGATGCCGTTCATCAGGTCGTTCATGCGAAAGGGGGCGAAGACGAAGCCCCGGATGGCGGCGCGGCGTTCCGCGACGGTCGAGGGCGACACCCCTCCGACATAGACCGGCAGGTACATCAAGGTGCCGGCCTGGTATTCGCCCTCGGCCTCCTGGACCAGGACGACCTTGCCCGACAGGCTGGGCAGGCCGGTGTCGCGGGCCATGTCCATGGCGGCGCGCCGCACCGCCTCGGAATACATGTCGTAGCCGAACGCCCGCAGATTGGCGCCCGAGAACGGTTCCAGGTAGAGGATGGACGAGTACGGATCGCGGTCGCCGGCGGGATGGATCGCATAATCGGGAAAGCCCTCGGCGCGGACCGAACGGTGGTGCCTCTCCATCTGGCCTGGGCCGAGCAGAACGCTCCAGCCCACGCCCTGGATGCCGGGAAACAGCCGGTTGACCTGCATGCCGTCGATGAAGCTCTTCCACTCGCCGCGGGTCACCGCCTCGGAGGCCCCGAACAGGGCGACGCCCCCCCGCAGGATCTGCTCGTAATTGACCATGCGCGACAAGATGCGCTCGCGGTTCTCGGCGACCGCGACCGCGAAGCGGGATTCGGCCTCGGCCATCGCCTCGTTCTCGGCGTCGCGCCATCCCAGCCAGGTGATGAACAGCCCCAGAAGCAGGACGGTGACCGACAGCAGGATGGAAACCCCGCCCGCGGCCCCGTCTCCCCCGTCGTCCGGCTGCCGCCCGACCTCCATGCCGCAGGCCTTTCCGCTGAATGCGTACCGTGCAGACTATAATGGGGAAGAGAGTCCCCCCTGCCAAGGACTTGCCGTGCCGGGCTACCCGCCGCCGCCCTCGCCCTCGGCTCCCAGGGCGTTCCAGATCAGCGCCACGGTGCCGGCCGTCAGCGCCAGCCCCAGATAGCGCGCCAGGGTCAGCGCCACCGTCTGGAGGACCGGCTGGTCCGGCAGGGCCCGAACCCCGTCCATCAGCAGGTTGATCGGCAGCCAGGCCAGGAATACGGCGATGCTGACGGCAAGGCCGCCCCGGATCACCAGATCGGGCAGGCGCCAGCTGATGGTGCCGGTGACCTTTTCCAGCGCCGCCTCGGCCGGCAGCAGGAAGACCACCCCCAGCAGCAGATGCGACAGGCCCAGCGTCAGCATGATGGCGTCCTGGAGGCTGGTTCCGGTCGCCATGGCGATGGAGGCGGCGACCACCTGGGCCGGCATGACGACGAACATCTCGGCCATCATCCAGCCGAAGGCGGCGAGAAGCTCGCGGCGGCCAAGCCGGAAAAAGGCCGGGCCCGGCGGATTCTCGTCCAGCGCCACCAGCCGCAGCCACGCCACCACGAAGACGCCCCGCGCCAGCAGGTCGACGATTCCGGCGGCGACGGCATGCCGCTCGGACACGCCGGCGCTGATCAGGCTGACCGCCATGCACACCCAGGACAGGCGCAGGAAGACCGGGAACCGCCCGATCAGGATGGAGAAGCTGCCAAGGGCAAGGCGGCAGAACCGGAAGAGGCCCATGATACGCCCTCCCTCAATCCGGCCTCAGCGGCCGGTTTCGAAATGTCCCCGCACCAGATTGATCTGGCGGATCAGTTCGTCGGCGCCGATGGGCTTGGTCAAGACCTTGGAGGCCCCCACCTGGCGGGTGATCTCGTGGGCCTGTTCCGACTTGTCGCCGGTCAGGATCAGGACCGGCTTGCGGCTGTTGACGTTGCCCTTGTCGGCCCGGAGCGTGCGCAGGAATTCGATGCCGTTCATGTTGTCCATGTGCAGGTCGCAGATGATGACGTCGGGATCGACATCGCCCGAACGCAGCATCTCCAGCGCCTTGACGCCGTCGCCGGCCTCGAAGATCTGGGCGGGACTGGTCTTGGCCAGCAGCTTCTTGATGATGGAGCGCATCACCTCCTGGTCGTCGATGATCATCACCTGAAGCCCGCTGCTGCCGATCAGCATGGTCAGCGCCGCGCCGTCCTTGAACTTCTCGATCTGCTTCTCGGCGCTCTTGGGCAGCGGCACCCGGTGCTCGCGGCAATAGATGGTCAGGGCCTGGCCGACATCGTCGCGGCTGAACACGAAATCCTTGGCCGAGCCGCCGGCGAAGATCGCGGGAAAACGGATGGTGAGCGCGATGTCCTGGGACGGGTCGAAGCTGAGCAGGTCGGGGGCGGTGTCGGGCAGGTGCTTGCCGATCCGCTCGCCATAGCGCCGCATGGCGTCAAGAAAGTCCGCCCTGGGAAACACGATGACGCGGCGTTCGACGATCATTGGACCTGTTGGCCTGGAAAAACGGGGCGGGTTGGGGAAACAGGTCCCGCCACGCGACTGATTGCCTTCTAATTACCCTGCCGCGACCGGCCGGTAAAGCGCGGCGCTACTTCTTCTCGACCAGCGGCAGATTCGACTTGAGGCTGAGCCCCAGCGGACAGGACTCGGGCTCCTGCTCGCCCTTGGCGCATTTGAGCGGCGGCCAGCCGAACTCGCCGGTGGGAACGAGGCGCAGCTGGACGGCGCCCAGCGCGCACGAGAACAGCCGGGTGGTCTGGCCGCCGACGGCCAGCGAGCCGATTGAAATCACCCAGTTGTCGGTCACCTCGTCCTTGTCGTTGAGGGCGGAGGCCAGCGCCCCCATGGCGATGGCGGCGGTGGAATAGTTGTTGACGATGAAGTTCATCCGGCATTTCCCGGCGCCGGCCCCGGCCATCATGGTGGCGGTGACGGCGACGTTGCCGATGCTGTCGCTGGCCTGATCGGTGGGAATGAACAGTTCGCGCGGGCCGGCATGGCCGGAGGCGATGGGGGCCACCGCGCTGCCGCCGCTCTCGCCCGAGCCTTCCTTCTTGCCGGCGGCCTCGGCCGCCCCGGCCACCAGCAGCGCCACCAGTCCCGCAAGCGCCGGCAGATAGGGGGGCATGGCGTCTCTCCCTCGTGATCGGGTCCCGCTCAAGGCTAGTGCAAACCCGGCCGCATGTCACGGCCAGGCAATTGCACATAACTTAGGCATCAATAGTCGCTAGCCTATTAAATAGGCATTTGATCGCCTTGATAAGCCGGGGACCCAGCGGAATCCGGCCTGTCGGGTCTGGCACGGCGGTTGCTTGATGCTGCATTGCAACGGCGCTTACCAGACGAGGGAATGATGATGACCGAATTCGCGATTGAACAGCCCCCGATGACCCGCCCCATGCCCGGCCGCCGCAAGAACGCGATGGGCCTGCTGGTCGCGGCCGCCCTGCTGGCCGGAGCCGCCCAATCGGCCGAGGCCGCCCCGGCGCTGGAGAAGGACGAGTTGAAGCTGGGCTTCATCAAGCTGACCGACATGGCGCCGCTGGCCATCGCCAAGGAAAAGGGCTTCTTCGAGGACGAGGGCCTGTTCGTCACCCTGGAGCCGCAGGCCAACTGGAAGGTGCTGCTGGACCGGGTGATCTCGGGCGAGCTGGACGGCGCCCACATGCTGGCCGGCCAGCCGCTGGGCGCCACCATCGGCTACGGCACCAAGACCCACGTCGTCACCGCCTTCTCCATGGACCTGAACGGCAACGGCATCACCGTCTCCAACGAGGTGTGGGACCTGATGAAGCCGCACCTGCCCAAGGGGCCGGACGGCAAGCCGGTCCATCCCATCAAGGCCGATTCCCTGAAGAAGGTGATCGAGTCCTTCAAGGCCCAGGGCAAAAGCTTCAACATGGGCATGGTCTTCCCGGTCTCGACCCATAATTACGAGCTGCGCTACTGGCTGGCCTCGGGCGGCATCAATCCCGGCTATTACTCGCCCGAGAACATCCAGGGCCAGATCGGCGCCGACGCGCTGCTGTCGGTGACGCCGCCGCCGCAGATGCCCGCCACCCTGGAGGCCGGCACCATCTCGGGCTATTCGGTCGGCGAGCCCTGGAACCAGGCCGCCGTATTCAAGGGCATCGGCGTGCCGGTGATCACCGATTACGAAATCTGGAAGAACAATCCCGAGAAGGTGCTGGGCGTCAACAATTCCTGGGCCGAGAAGCATCCCAACACCCACGTCGCCATGGTCAAGGCGCTGATTCGCGCCGGCAAGTGGCTGGACGAGAACAACAACGCCAACCGCGCCGAGGCGGTGAGAATCCTGGCCAAGCCGGAATATGTCGGCGCCGACGCCAAGGTGATCGCCAATTCCATGACCGGCACCTTCGAATACGAGAAGGGCGACAAGCGCGCCGTGCCCGACTTCAACGTGTTCTACCGCCACTTCGCCACCTACCCCTTCTATTCCGACGCCATCTGGTACCTGACCCAGATGCGCCGCTGGGGCCAGATCGCCGAAGCCAAGCCCGACGCCTGGTACCTGGAGACCGCCAAGAGCGTCTACAGGCCCGACATCTACCTGAAGGCCGCCAAGGCGTTGGCCGACGAAGGCAAGATCGCCAAGGCCGAAATCCCCTGGGACAGCGACGGCTTCCGCGCCCCCACCAGCGAGTTCATCGACGGCGTCAGCTACGACGGCCGCAAGCCCAACGACTACCTGAAGTCCTTCGCCATCGGCCTCAAGGGCGGCCAGAAGGTCGAGAACAACAAGGTCGCCGGCAACTAAGGCCCCGAAAAGCGGCCGGGACGGCCGCCATGACTGAAAAAAGACGCGACTGAACAAGAGGACGAAGTCATGAACAGCATCACCCAGACCGCGGTCGCCGCGACCCCCAGGGCGGGCAGGACGGCCGTCTCCCTTGGCTACATCCTGACCCGTGCGGCGGCCATCCTCCCCGTCGCCGGCCTCGGCTGGGTGATACCGCTGTGCAGGCTGATCGCCCTCGACGCGCCGCGCCGGCAACTGGCCGATCTGTGGCGCCAGCTGGGCGTGCCGGTGGCGGCCATCGTCTTGTTCCTGCTGGCCTGGGGCGCCCTGGCCCCCAAGGTCCAGACCTCGCTGGGCGCCGTTCCCGGCCCGGTCGAGGTCTGGGAGCAGGTCGGCAACCTGATGGCCGATCACCGGGCCGAGCGCGCCAAGGAGGCGGCGTTCCACGAGCGCCAGGCCAAGCGCAACGCCGAGGTCAAGGCCGAGGGCGGCGAGGTCAAATCCCGCAGGTTCACCGGCAAGCCCACCTATCTCGACCAGATCGCGACCAGCCTGAAAACGGTGTTCATGGGCTTCGTCATCGCCACCGTGGTGGCGGTGCCGCTGGGCGTCATGTGCGGCCTGTCCAAGGTGGTGAACTCGGCGCTGAACCCGCTGATCCAGATCTTCAAGCCGGTGTCGCCGCTGGCCTGGCTGCCCATCGTCACCATGGTGGTGTCGGCCACCTATGTCTCGGCCGATCCCATGTTCGAGAAGGCGTTCCTGAATTCCGCCATCACGGTGACGCTGTGCTCGCTGTGGACGACCCTGATCAACACCGCCATCGGTGTCGCCTCCATCGACAAGGATCTGGTCAATGTCGGCCGGGTGCTGAACCTGCCCATGACCACCACCATCCGCAAGCTGGTGCTGCCCTCGGCGCTGCCGTTCATCTTTACCGGCATGCGGCTGTCCCTGGGGGTGGGCTGGATGGTGCTGATCGCCGCCGAGATGCTGGCCCAGAATCCCGGCCTCGGCAAGTTCGTGTGGGACGAGTTCCAGAACGGCTCGTCGCAGTCGCTGGCCAAGATCATGGTCGCCGTGCTGACCATCGGCCTGATCGGCTTCCTGCTGGATCGGGTGATGATGGCGATGCAGGCCATGTTCACCCACTCCGCCACCCGCTGAGGGAGGACCGATCATGGCATTCCTCGAACTTTCGGGCGTCGGCAAGAGCTACGGTGACACCACGGTTCTGCGCGACATCGACCTTGCCATCGAGGAGGGCGAGTTCATCGCCATCCTCGGCTTCTCCGGCACGGGCAAGACCACGCTGGTCTCGCTGATGGCCGGGCTGATCAAGCCCGATGCCGGCAGCGTCACCCTACGCGGCAAGGCCGTCACCGGCCCCGGCGCCGACCGCGGCGTGGTGTTCCAGAGCTATTCGCTGATGCCGTGGCTGACGGTGGAAGGCAATGTCGCCCTGGCGGTGGACGCGGTCATGGCCGGCGCCCCCAGGCAGGACCGCCGCGCCAGGGCCGCCAGGTATATCGGCATGGTCGGCCTGTCCCACGCCGCCGACCGCCGGCCGGCGGAACTGTCGGGCGGCATGCGCCAGCGCGTCGCCGTCGCCCGCGCCCTCGCCATGAGCCCCGACATCTTGCTGCTGGACGAACCGCTGTCGGCGCTGGACGCCCTGACCCGGGCCAAGCTGCAAGACGAGATCGAGGCGATCTGGCAGCAGGAGAAGAAAACCGTCGTCCTCATCACCAACGACGTCGACGAGGCGTTGCTGCTGGCGGACCGCATCATTCCGCTCGATCCGGGGTCGGCGGGCGGACCGGAAGGCGCCACCTTGGGGCCAAGCTTCAAGGTGGACCTGAAGCGTCCGCGTGACCGCGCCGCCGTCAACCACGACCGCGACTTCAAGCGCCTGCGCTCCGAGATCACCGAATACCTGATGGCGGCGGGGCTTGGCCGCAACGCCGCCGCCGACGGCGACGGCCGCGTCCTGCCCCAGGTGGTGCCGATCAATATCGGCGGCCCGCCCAAGGCCTGGCGCGAGGCCGGCCGGGTCAACAATCCCGACCGCTACGTCGAATTCTCGCAAATCAAGAAGATCTACCCCACCCCCAAGGGGCCGCTGACCGTGGTGGATGGCTTCGACCTCAAGATGAGGAAGGGCGAGTTCATCTCGCTGATCGGCCATTCCGGCTGCGGCAAGTCCACCGTTCTCACCATGACCGCCGGCCTGACCGGCGTGTCCGAGGGCGGCGTCATCCTGGACGGCCGCGAGGTCACCGACGCCGGCCCCGACCGCGCCGTGGTGTTCCAGGCCCCCTCGCTGTTCCCCTGGCTGACCGCGATCCAGAACGTGGCGCTCGGCGTCGACCGCGTCTATCCCCACGCCAGCCCGGCCGAACGCCACGACGTGGTCGCCTATTACCTGGAACGGGTCGGTCTCGCCGATTCCATGGACAAGAAGGCGTCCGAGATGTCCAACGGCATGCGGCAAAGGGTCGGCATCGCCCGGGCCTTCGCGCTCAGCCCCAAGCTGCTGCTGCTGGACGAGCCGTTCGGCATGCTGGACTCGCTGACCCGCTGGGAATTGCAGGAAGTGCTGATGGAGGTGTGGGCCAGGACCCAGGTCACCGCCATCTGCGTCACCCACGACGTCGACGAGGCGATCCTGATGGCCGACCGGGTGGTGATGATGACCAACGGCCCCAACGCCCGCATCGGCAAGATCCTGCATGTGGACATTCCCCGGCCGCGCACGCGGCGCGCCCTGCTGGACCATCCCCGCTACTACGAATACCGCGCCGAGGTGCTGAACTTCCTCGACGAATACGAAACCGGCGTCCACGCCAGGAAGGCGTCGTAAAGGAGTCCCGCCATGAACGCTGTTCCCCGCCAGAAACTGGTCGTCATCGGCAACGGCATGGCCGGCATGCGTACCGTCGAGGAGCTGCTGGCCATCGCGCCCGCCCGCTACGACATCACCGTGTTCGGCGCCGAGCCCCATCCCAACTACAACCGCATCATGCTGTCCTCGGTGCTGGCGGGCGAGAAGGAGATCGACGACATCGTCATCAATCCCCTCGCCTGGTACGACGACAACAACATCACGCTGCACGCCGGCAATCCGGTGCTGTCCATCGATCCGGCGGCCCGGACGGTGACCGCCGCCTCCGGACTGGTGACGCCCTATGACCGGCTGCTGCTGGCCACCGGCTCCAAGCCGCTGGCGCCGCCGATTCCGGGGCTGGATCTGCCCGGCACCTGCGCCTTCCGCGACATCGCCGACGTCGACAAGATGATCGCCGCCGCCGGCGCCAAGACCCGCGCCGTGGTGATCGGCGGCGGCCTGCTGGGGCTGGAAGCCGCCTGGGGCCTGAGGCGGCGCGGCATGCAGGTGGCGGTGGTCCACCTGATGTCCACCCTGATGGAGCGTCAGCTCGACGTCGAGGCCGGCGGGCTGCTGCAAAAGGATTTGACCGAGCGCGGCCTGCACTTCTTCACCGGCGGCCAGACCGAGGAGATCGAGGGCGCCGGCCATGTGGAACAGGTCCGTCTCGCCGACGGCCGCGTCATTCCCGCCGATCTGGTGGTGCTGGCCATCGGCATCCGCCCCAACATCGATCTGGCCAGGAAGGCCGGCCTGGAAGTCAATCGCGGCATCGTGGTCGGCGACGACATGCGCGCGTCCGATCCCGCCATCTACGGCGTCGGCGAATGCGTCGAGCATCGCGGCCAGGTGTTTGGCCTGGTGGCGCCGATCTGGGAGCAGGCCAAGGTCTGCGCCGCCAGCCTTGCCGGCCGCGACGATTCCGTCTATGTGACGCCGGCCCTGTCCACCCGGCTCAAGATCACCGGCATCGACGTGTTCTCGGCCGGCCAGCTGGCGGCCCAGGACGAAGCCGACCAGGAACTGGTCTACCGGGATTCCGCCAGGGGCATCTACAAGAAGCTGGTGCTGAGGGACGACAAGGTGGTGGGCGCCGTCATGTACGGCGACGTCGCCGACGGCGCCTGGTACTTCCAGTTGATGCGGGAAAAGGCCGACGTCGCCACTATCCGCGACCGCATGATCTTCGGCCGGGCCTATGCCGACGTGTCGGCCAGGGGCAAGGGCGTCGACGTCGCTGCCATGGCCGACGACACCCAGGTCTGCGGCTGCAACGGCGTCTCCAAGGGCACCATCGTCAAGGCCATCACCGAGAAGGGCCTGACCAGCCTGGACGAGGTCAAGGCCCATACCAAGGCGGGCTCGTCCTGCGGCCAGTGCTCGCCGGTGGTCCAGGCGATCCTGGCCCATGTCACCGGCGAGGCGGTCGAGGCCAAGGCCGCCGGCCTGTGCGGCTGCGCCGACCTGTCCCATGACGAGGTGCGCCACGCCATCGTCGCCCAGGGGCTCAAGTCCATGGAGGCGGTGCGCCAGTCGCTGGGCTGGCGGAGCAAGGACGGCTGCGCCAAGTGCCGGCCGGCGCTGAACTACTACCTGCTGTGCGCCTGGCCGGCCGAATACGTCGATCACGGCCAGAGCCGGTTCATCAACGAGCGGGTCCACGCCAACATCCAGAAGGACGGCACCTATTCGGTGGTGCCACGCATGTGGGGCGGCGTCACCACGCCGGCCGAACTGCGCGCCATCGCCGACGTCGCCGACAAGCACAAGATTCCCACCGTCAAGGTCACCGGCGGCCAGCGCATCGACCTGCTGGGGGTCAGGAAGGAGCAGCTTCCCGCCGTGTGGGCCGACCTCAACAAGGCCGGCATGGTGTCGGGCCACGCCTATGCCAAGGGCTTGCGCACCGTCAAGACCTGCGTCGGTTCGGAATGGTGCCGGTTCGGCACCCAGGATTCCACCGGTCTCGGCATCCGGCTGGAAAAGCTGATGTGGGGGTCGTGGACGCCGCACAAGGTCAAGCTGGCGGTGTCGGGCTGCCCGCGCAACTGCGCCGAGGCCACCATCAAGGACATCGGCATCATCTGCGTCGAGGCCGGCTACGACATCGTCGTCGGCGGCAACGGCGGCATCGAGCTGCGCGGCACCGATCCGTTGTGCCGGGTCGCCACCGAGGACGAGGTGCTGGAATACGCCGGCGCCTTCCTCCAGATCTACCGGGAAGAGGCCCGCTATCTGGAGCGCACCGCCCCCTGGGTCGAGCGCATCGGCGTCGACGCCATCAGAAAGCGCATCGTCGACGACGAGGCCGGCCGCCGCGCCGCCTTCGCCCGCTTCATCCATTCCCAGAAATACGCCCAGATCGATCCGTGGGCCGAACGGGTCCAGGGGATCGACGCCCACGAGTTCAAATCCCTGGCCGAGGTGGAGTGATGACCATGCAGGATTGGATCAGGATCGGCCTGCTGGCGGACATTCCCCGCCTCGGCGCCCGCACGGTGGAAACCAGTCAGGGGCAGGTGGCGGTGTTCCGCACCAGCGACGACGAGGTCTTTGCCCTGTTCAACCGCTGCCCCCACAAGGGCGGGCCGCTGTCGGAAGGCATCGTGTCCGGCAAGGTGGTGGTCTGCCCGCTGCACAACTGGACCATCGATCTGGCGACCGGCGAGGCCACCGCCCCCGACGAAGGCTGCACCCGCCCGGTGGCGGCCCGGATCGCCGATGGGCAGGTGTGGCTGGAACTGAAGGCCGGCCTCAAGGTGGCGCATGGATAGCGCGGAGGGAAGCGGCCTCGCCCTTCGAGACGCTTCGCTCCTCAGGGTGAGGCATCCAGACATCCTCATCCTGAGGAGGCCCGGACGGGCCGTCTCGAAGGATGGGACCAAAGTGGAGACACCCTCATGACCTCCATCCACACCACCTGCCCCTATTGCGGCGTCGGCTGCGGCGTGATCGCGCGGGCCACCGAGGACGGCTGGTCCATCAAGGGCGATCCCGACCACCCCGCCAACCGGGGCCGGCTGTGCGTCAAGGGCTCGGCCCTGGCCGAAACCATCGCCCTGGACGGACGGCTGCTGCATCCCATGGTCGGCGGGGCGCGGACCGACTGGGGCACCGCGCTGGACCGGGTGGCCGATGGCTTCGGCGCCGCCATCGCCGAGCACGGCCCCGACAGCGTCGCCTTCTACGTCTCGGGCCAGTTGCTGACCGAGGATTACTACGTCGCCAACAAGCTGATGAAGGGCTTCATCGGCTCGGCCAACATCGACACCAATTCCCGGCTGTGTATGTCGTCCACCGTCGCCGGCCATATCCGCGCCTTCGGCTCCGATACCGTGCCGGGCTGCTACGACGACATTGAACTGGCCGATCTGGTGGTGCTGGTCGGCTCCAACGCAGCGTGGTGCCACCCGGTGATCTTCCAGCGGCTGCTGGCGGAAAAGACCCGCCGACCCGATTTGCGCATCGTGGTGATCGACCCCCGCCGCACCGCCACCGCCGAATGCGCCGACCTGCACCTGGCCATCCGCCCCGGCTCGGACGCGGTGCTGTTCACCGGCCTGCTGGCCTATCTCAAGGGCGAGGAAGCCGAGGTGGAATGCGGCGTCGCGCTGGAGCGGGTCGTCACCTTCTTCGACTGGTTCGCCTCGACCGAGAAGGTGGTGACCCTGTGGTCCCAGGGCATCAACCAGTCGTCGTCGGGCACCGACAAGGTGGACGCCATCATCAACTGCCACCTGGAAACCGGACGCATCGGCCGTCCCGGCATGGGGCCGCTGTCGCTGACCGGCCAGCCCAACGCCATGGGCGGACGCGAGGTCGGCGGGCTGGCCAACATGCTGGCCGCCCACATGGGCTTCGACGATGGCTCCATCGACCGGGTCGGACGGTTCTGGGGCGCGCCCAACATGGCGGCCAAGCCGGGCCTGAAGGCGGTTGACCTGTTTGGCGCCGTCGCCGACGGCCGCATCAAGGCGCTGTGGGTGATGGCGACCAATCCGGCGGTCAGCCTGCCCGAGGCCGATCTGGTGCGCAAGGCGATAATGACCTGCCCGTTCGTGGTGGTGTCCGATTGCGAGGCCGACACCGACACCACCCGGCTGGCGCATGTGCGGCTGCCGGCGCTGGCCTGGGGCGAGAAGGACGGCACCGTCACCAATTCCGAACGGCGCATCTCGCGCCAGCGGCCGTTCCTGCCGCCCCCCGGCGAGGCCAGGGCCGATTGGCGGATCATCTCCGAGGTGGCCGGACGGATGGGGTTCGCCGGCTCGTTCGCCTATTCCTCGCCGGCCGACATCTTCGCCGAGCATTGCCGCCTCACCGCCTTCGAGAACGGTGGAACCCGCGACCTCGACCTCGCCGGCCTGATCGCGGCCGATTACCGGACTCTGGAGCCGATCCAGTGGCCGGTGCGCGCGCCGGGCGAGGGAACGGAGCGGCTGTTCGGCGACGGTCGCTTCTTCCACGCCGACGGCAACGCCCGGCAGGTGGAGATCGCTCCCCGGCCGCCGGCTCTCCAGCCATCTCCCGATTTTCCGCTGATCCTGAATACCGGCCGTTCCCGCGACCAGTGGCACACCATGACCCGGACCGGCCGTTCCCCCATCCTGGCCGCCCACGCCCCCGAGCCGACCCTGTCGGTGCATCCCGACGACGCCGCCCGCCTCGGCCTCGCCGACAACGGCCTGGCGAGGGTGTCGGGGATCAGGTCCAACGGCGTGTTCCGGGTGGTCCTAGACGGCGGCCAGCGGCCCGGCGAGGTGTTCGCCCCCATCCACTGGACCGACCGCACCGCCTCGAACGCGGTGGTGGGCGGCCTGATGGACGCCGCCACCGACCCGGTGTCAGGCCAGCCCGAACTGAAGCACGCCCCGGTGCGGGTGGAACCGTTCACCGCAGCCTGGCATGGCGTGCTGCTGGGGCGCGATTCGGTCGGCCTGCCCCGCGACATCTACTGGGCGCGGGCGGCGGGCCGGCATCATTCGGTGTGGCGGCTGGCCGGCGAGACCGGCGAGGACTGGCCGTCCACCGCCCGCTCCTGGCTGGGTGGGGACGGCGAATGGATCGAGTTCCTCGACCCCCATCGCGGCCACTACCGCGCCGCCCGGCTGGTGGATGGCCGGCTGGAGGGCGTCCTGTTCATCTTTCGCTGGGCCACCGATTTCTCGCCCGACTGGGTGGCGCAAGCCTTCGGCCACGCCGCCATCGACGGCGACGAACGCGCCACCCTGGTGGCGGGCGCCCCGCCCGGCGGCGATCGCGGCCGCGACAAGACCATCTGTTCCTGCTTCGGCGTCGGGCTGGCCGCCATCCGGACCGCCATCCGCGACCATCGCCTGACCAGCGTGGCCGAGATCGGCACCCTGCTGAAGGCCGGCACCAATTGCGGATCTTGCGTTCCCGAACTTCGCGTCGTCCTGGCCGAAGCCGTCCGGCATTCTTGACCATGCCGGCCGGGTCCGGCATCCTGCCCGCGATGGACGAGGGGTCGAGGACGCTTTCCGCTACCGAACGGCTGGACTGGCTGCGACTGATCCGCAGCGAGAACGTGGGGCCGCGCACCTTCAACCGGCTGCTGGAGCGGTTCGGCTCGGCCGGCGCCGCCCTGGCCGCCCTGCCCGATCTCGCCCGACGCGGCGGCCTGCGCCGGGCCATCACCGTCTGTTCCAGGGCCGACGCCGAGCGCGAGCTGTCCATGGCGGAGCGGGCCGGCATCCGCTATCTCGCCACCGTCGAGCCCGCCTATCCGCGCTGGCTGGCCGCCACCGAGGACGCGCCGCCGCTGCTGGGCGTGCTGGGCGACGTCTCGGTGCTGGGCCGGCCGATGGCGGCCATGGTCGGCGCCCGCAACGCCTCGCTCAACGGCCGCAACCTTGCCCGCAAGCTGGCCGCCGACCTGGGCCGCGCCGGCCTGGCGGTGGCCAGCGGCCTGGCGCGCGGCATAGACACGGCGGCGCATCAGGGGGCACTGGCCTCGGGCACGGTCGCGGTGATGGCCGGCGGGGCCGACGTGGTCTATCCCCCCGAGAACGAGGGGCTGTGGCGAGAGATCATCCAGGCGGGCGCGGTGGTGTCCGAGATGCCGCCGGGAACCCAGCCCCAGGCCAGTCATTTTCCCCGCCGCAACCGCATCGTCTCCGGCCTGGCGCTGGGCGTGGTGGTGGTGGAGGCCAACGCCCGTTCCGGCTCGCTGATCACTGCCCGCTTCGCCGCCGACCAGGGGCGCGAGGTGTTCGCGGTGCCGGGCTCGCCGCTGGACCCCAGGGCCGCCGGCCCCAACGACCTGATCCGCCATGGCGCCACCCTGACCGAGAATGCCGACGATATTCTGAACGTGCTGTCGGACCTGCTGCGCCGGCCGCTGTCGGAAGGCCGCAGGGCCGGTTTCCGCGGTCTGTCCGGCGGCGTTCCCGACGATGCCGAGGCCGGGCGGGCGCGATCCGACATCCTGGAACTGCTGGGGCCGTCAGCGGTGAGTGTTGACGAAATCATCCGCCAATGCCAATTGTCACCCTCCGTGGTGTCCTGGGTTCTGCTGGAACTTGAACTGGCCGGCCGTCTGGACCGCCACCCCGGCAACCGGGTTTCGCTGCTGGTCGGCTGAGTCCGGGGCCTTACGAGCGTGTTAGGGCACAGATGAAAGTCGTCGTCGTCGAGTCTCCCGCCAAGGCCAAGACCATCAACAAGTACCTGGGCAGCGATTTCCAGGTGCTGGCCTCGTTTGGCCACATCCGCGACCTGCCGCCCAAGGACGGCTCGGTCCGCCCCGACGAGGGCTTCGCCATGGACTGGGAGACCGATCCCAAGTCCGAACGCCACATCAAGGACATCGCCGCCGCGGTCAAGGGAGCCGAGGGGCTGTACCTCGCCACCGACCCGGATCGCGAGGGCGAGGCCATCTCGTGGCATGTCCGCAGCGTGCTGGAAAGTCGCAAGGCGCTGAAGGGGGTCGAGGTCAAGCGGGTGGTGTTCCACGAGATCACCAAGACCGCCGTGCTGGACGCCATGCGCCATCCCCGCGACATCGACCAGCCGCTGGTGGACGCCTATCTGGCGCGCCGGGCGCTCGACTATCTGGTGGGCTTCACCCTGTCGCCGGTGCTGTGGCGCAAGCTGCCGGGCTCGCGCTCGGCCGGCCGGGTCCAGTCGGTGGCGCTGCGCCTGATCTGCGAGCGCGAATCCGAGATCGAGGCGTTCCGCACCCAGGAATACTGGACCATCGCCGCCGAGTTCAAGACCCCCAAGGGCGCCGTCCTGGGCGCGGCGCTGACCCATCTGGACGGCCGCAAGCTCGACAAGTTCGACCTGCCCGACGAGGCCGCCGCCCGCGAGGCCGAGAAGAAGGCCGCCGCCGCCGCCTATTCCGTCGCCAAGGTCGAGCGCAAGCGGGCGAGGCGCAATCCCTATCCGCCCTTCACCACCTCGACATTGCAGCAGGAAGCCAGCCGCAAGCTCTATTTCGGCGCCCAGCGGACCATGCAACTGGCCCAGCGCCTGTACGAGGGCGTCGATATCGGCGGCGAGACCGTCGGTCTGATCACCTATATGCGAACCGACGGCGTCCAGATGGCGGCCGAGGCCATCGCCCGGGCCCGCGAGGTGATCGGCGATGAATTCGGCAAGGCCTACGTGCCCGAGGCGCCGCGCCTCTACAAGACCAAGGCCAAGAACGCCCAAGAGGCGCACGAGGCCATCCGTCCCACCGATCTGGCCCGCAAGCCGGACGACGTCGCCCGCTATCTCGACAAGGACCAGCTCCGCCTCTACGAACTGATCTGGAAGCGCACCCTGGCCAGCCAGATGGCCTCGGCCGAACTGGATCAGGTGGCGGTGGACATCGCCAGCGCCGACCGCCAGATCACCTTCCGCGCCACCGGCTCGGTGGTGGTGTTCGACGGCTTCATGAAGGTCTATCAGGAAGACCGCGACGACGCCGAGGGCGAGGACGCGGAAAAGCTGCTGCCCGACGTCGCCGAGAAGGACGACATGGTCCGCAAGGGCCTGAAGGCCGACCAGCATTTCACCCAGCCGCCGCCCCGCTTTTCCGAGGCCAGCCTGGTCAAGCGCATGGAGGAACTGGGCATCGGCCGGCCCTCCACCTATGCCTCGATCCTGACGGTGCTCCAGGACCGCAATTACGTCCGCCTCGACAGCCGCCGCTTCATCCCCGAGGATCGCGGCCGGCTGGTCACCGCCTTCCTGGAAAGCTTCTTCGGCCGCTATGTGGAATACAACTTCACCGCCGAGCTGGAGAACCAGCTGGACGACATCTCCGGCGGCCGCATCGACTGGAAAGCGGTGCTGGAGCAGTTCTGGAAGGCGTTCTCCGGCTCGGTGGACGAGACCCGGGACCTGCGCGTCACCCAGGTGCTGGACGCGCTCGACCAGTTGCTGGGGCCGCATTTCTTCCCCGACGACGGCTCGGGCCACGACCCCCGCGTCTGCCCCACCTGCTCGGCCGGCCGGCTGTCGCTGAAGCTGGGCAAGTTCGGCGCCTTCATCGGTTGCTCGGCCTATCCCGAATGCCGCTTCACCCGCCCGCTGACCAGCGGCGAGAGCGCCGGCGACGACGAGGTCCGCGAAGGTCCCAAGGAATTGGGCAGCGACCCGGCGAGCGGCCTGCCGGTCAGCTTGCGCAAGGGACCTTACGGCTATTACGTCCAGTTGGGCGACGAGAGCACCCTGAAGGCCGAGCCGGCGCCCGAGCCCGCCCCCCCGGCCAAGGGCAAGAAGCCGGCCAAGCCGAAGGCGCCCAAGGCGCCCAAGCCCAAGCGGGTGTCGCTGTTCCGGGGGCTGGAGGCGGCCGACGTCACCCTTGACGTCGCCTGCCGGCTGCTGGCGCTGCCCCGCGAGGTCGGCCCGCACCCCGAGACCGGGCTGATGATCAAGGCGGGCGTCGGCAAGTTCGGCCCCTACCTGATGTATGACGGCGGCTACAAGTCGCTGGCCAAGGGCGACGACGTGCTGACCATCGGCATGAACCGCGCCGTCGAGCTGCTGGCCCAGCCCAAGGGGGGCAAGGGCGCCGCCGGGCCGCTCAAGACCCTGGGCGAGCACGACGGCAAGCCGGTGACCCTGCACGAGGGCAAGTACGGCCCCTATGCGTCCAGCAACGGCGTCCACGCCACCCTGCCCAAGGATTCCTCGCTGGAGACCATCACCCTGGACGAGGCGGTGGCGCTGATCAAGGCCAAGGCCGCCAGGGGACCGGCCAAGCCGGCGCGGAAGACCGCCGCCAAGGCCGCGCCGGCCAAGAAGGCCCCGGCGAAGAAGGCCCCGGCCAAGCCCAAGGCGAAGCCCAAGAAGGCGGCGGAGTAGGGCATCCTTCGAGACGGCCGCTTCGCAGCCTCCTCAGGATGAGGAAAACAGGTCCGGCCTCATCCTGAGGAGGCTGCGAAGCGGCCGTCTCGAAGGGCGAGGCCGTTGGGAGATGGAACAGATGAAACCCGCCAATTCCATCCTGTCGTCGTTCGGCACCACCATCTTCGAGACCATGTCGCGTCTGGCCCAGGCCCATGGCGCCGTCAATCTGGGCCAGGGCTTCCCCGAGGGGCTGGAACCCGCCGGGGTGATCGCCAAGGCCGCCGAGGCGGTGACCAATGGCCCCAACCAGTATCCCTCCATGATGGGCACCCCCGAACTGCGCCAGGCCATCGCCGCCCACGACCGGCGGTTCTACGGCCTGGACCTCGACCCCATGGCCGAGGTGATGGTGACGTCCGGCGCCACCGAGGCGCTGGCGTCCTGCCTGTTCGGCCTGATCGAGCCCGGCGACGAGGTGGTGCTGATCGAGCCGCTCTACGATTCCTATCTGCCCATCATCCGCCGGGCCGGCGGCATCCCCAAACTGGTGCGGGTCGAGCCGCCCCACTGGGACCTGCCGCGCGAGGCGCTGGCGGCGGCGTTTTCCGAACGCACCAAGCTGATCGTCCTCAACACCCCCATGAACCCGGCCGGCAAGGTGTGGAGCGCCGACGACCTTTCCTTCCTGGCCGGCCTGCTGGAGCGTTTCGACGCCTACGCGGTCTGCGACGAGGTCTACGAGCACCTGGTCTACGACGACCGCCGCCATGTTCCGCTGATCACCCTGCCCGGCATGCGGGACCGCTGCCTCAAGATCGGCTCGGCCGGCAAGATCTTCTCGCTGACCGGCTGGAAGGTGGGCTGGGTGATCGCCGCGCCGGCATTGCTTCAGCCGGTGGCCAAGGCGCACCAGTACCTCACCTTCACCACGCCCCCCAACCTACAGGCGGCGGTGGCCTTCGGCCTGGGACTGGACGACGGCTACTACCAGGGGCTGACCCGTCTGCTTCAGGCGCGGCGCGACCATCTGGCCGCCGGCCTGGAACGGGTGGGATTCCGGGTGCTGGAGACCGGCGGCAGCTATTTCATCTCGGCCGATTTCCGCCCGCTGGGCTTCGCCGGCGACGACGAGGAATTCTGCCGCCTGATCACCGAGCGGGCCGGCGTCGCCGCCATCCCGGTCAGCGCCTTCTACCAGGGCCGCGATGTCGCCCATTTCGCCCGATTTTGCTTCGCCAAGACCGACGCGGCCATCGATATGGCGATCGAGCGGCTGGAACGCCACTTCCGCTCTTGACGGCCCCCGTCGGACTTCGCTAAACATGCGGCCTCCGGTGGCGGGTGTAGCTCAGTTGGTTAGAGCGCCAGTTTGTGGTACTGGATGTCGCCGGTTCGATTCCGGTCACTCGCCCCATCCCCCCTCTTCGCATCAGGCCAGTTCCCCGGCCAGCCGCTCCTCCAGCAGGGCGGCTTCCTGCTGCTTGCGCCACATGGCGGCATAGCGGCCGCCGGCGGCCAGCAACTGGGCGTGGCGGCCGCGCTCGACCACCCGGCCCTGTTCCAGCACCACGATCTCGTCGGCGTCGACCACGGTGGACAAGCGGTGCGCCACGATCAGGGTGGTGCGGTCCTTCGAGACCTCGCGCAGCGACACCTGGATTTCCTTTTCGGTATGGGTGTCCAGCGCGCTGGTCGCCTCGTCGAAGATCAGGATGGCGGGGCGCTTCAAGATGGTCCGCGCGATGGCGACGCGCTGCTTTTCGCCGCCCGACAGCTTCAGTCCGCGCTCGCCCACCCTGGTGTCGTAGCCCTGGGGCAGCGACGCCACGAAATCGTGGATGCGGGCCAGCCGGGCGGCCTCCTCGATCTCGTCCTGGGTCGCTCCGGGGCGGCCATAGGCGATGTTGTAGCGGATGGAATCGTTGAACAGCACGGTGTCTTGCGGAACGATGCCGATGGCGGCGCGCAAGCTCGCCTGGGTGACGTCGCGAATATCCTGGCCATCGATGGCGATGATGCCGTCGCCCACGTCGTAGAAGCGGAACAGCAGCCGCGAGATGGTGCTCTTGCCCGCCCCCGACGGGCCGACGATGGCCAGGGTCCGCCCGGCCGGCACGGTGAAGCCGACGCCGGCCAGAATCTGGCGGTCGGGATCGTAGCCGAAGCTGACGGCATCGAAACGGACCTCGCCACCCCGGACCTCCAGCGGCCGGGCATCGGCGGAATCCTCGATCTCGGCGTTCTCGCGCAGCAGGCGGAACATGGATTCCATGTCGGTCAGCGATTGCTTGATCTCGCGGTAGACGAAGCCCAGGAAGTTGAGCGGCATGTAAAGCTGGATCAGATAGGCGTTCACCAGCACGAAATCGCCCAGCGTCATGGTTCCGGCCACCACCCCCCTGGCCGCCTGGATCATCACCAGGGTCAGGCCGATCGCGATGATGGCGCCCTGGCCGATGTTGAGCATGGACAAGGTGACCTTGCTCTTGGTGGCGGCTTCCTCGTAGCGGGCCAGGGCCTTGTCGTAGCGGCCAGCCTCGTGGTCCTCGTTGCAGAAGTACTTTACCGTCTCGAAGTTCAGCAGCGAATCGATGGCCTTGGTCGATGCCTCGGAATCGGTCTCGTTCATGGCGCGGCGGAACTTGGTCCGCCATTCGGTGACCGCCAGGGTGTACAGCACGTAGACGGCGATGGTCGCCGCCGTGATCAGGGCGAAGCTGATGTCGTAAAGCCCCCACAGAACCGCCGTGACCAGGGCGATTTCCAGCAGGGTCGGCAGGATGTTGAACAGCATGAAGTTCAACAGGAACTCGATGCCCTTGGTGCCGCGCTCGATCGCCCTGGACACGCCGCCGGTCTGGCGGTCGAGGTGAAAGCGCAGCCCCAGCCGGTGCAGATGGCGAAACACCCCCAGCCCCACCGTGCGGATGGCGCTTTGCGCCACCTTGACGAAAACGATGTCGCGCAGTTCGGCGAAGGTGCCCGACAGGATGCGGGCCAGGCCATAGGCCAGCAGGATCGCCACCGGCACCGCCATCGCCATGTCGGGCCGGACGGTCAGGGCGTCCACCGCCTGCTTGTAAAGCAGCGGGATACCGATTCCGACGCCCTTGGCCGCCACCAGCAGGACCATGGCGATGGCGACCCGCGCCCGCAAGGCGGGCTGGCCCGGCGGCCACAGATAGGGAAACAGGGTGCGAAGCGTCGTCCAGTCGGCCGACGGCCCACGGCCGCGCGCCTGATCGAAGGTCGAGGGGGCGCGCAGTCTCATGGCGTTCCGTTCGGGCAGGGGTGGGCGGGCTGGGCCGGATCGCAGACCGAGACCCCCCGCAGGAAGCCCGACCATTCGTGCAGCATGGAATCGGGAATCGGAGCCGGCTCGTTACGGCCGAACGCCGGCCCCCGCCAGACCCGCTGGATCACGTACAAGGCCGCCTTGCCGCGAATGGCCTTGACCGCCACCAGGCCGCCATGGCCGCTCTTGCGCCCCTTGGTGCAGGTCACGGTCAGGGTCGAGACCGGATAGCCGTTGGTCAGCCCCTCGGTGACCGGACTGGGGCCGGACGCCTCGCAATTGGTCCGGCTGGTCTCGATGATGCCCTGGATGAAGTCGCGGGCCGCCGCCTTGGAATCGGCGATCACCTGGACGGACATCATCTCGGTCCAGGTCTCGCTGGTCTGGCCCGGCGGAAACATCTGGCGGGTGATGGTGACCTGTCCGACGCTGTTGCCCTGAATCTGCCATCCGGCCGGCGGCGTCAGCACCAGCCGCTCGGTGATCTCGGCCGAAGGGGCCGCCCCCTGGGACGATGGCTGCTGGCGCGGCTGCGGCCGCATCTGGGCCAGGGCGGCATCGGGGAGGACAAGCGGGGCCAGGACGGCGAAAACGACAAGCGGCTTCATGGAAACTCCATTCTCAATAACCCTTGGCCAGGGCATGGCTGACCACCTTGCGCATCAGGGTGGGCAGGGCCTGCTCGACCAGCCGGTCCAGCGGACACCACGACCCCCGCGCCGCCGCCCCCGCCGTGGCCCGGGCGGTCGCCACCGTCAGTTCCAGATGGAAATGGGTGAAGGTGTGGCGCACGCCCCCCGGCAGCAGGCGCCAGTCGGCCAGCAGGGCCGACCGGGGCAGCGGCGCCTCGGCCCCGGCATCGGCCAGCGACCAGGGCTCATCCCGCCACTCGGTGCCGGGCACCTCCATCATCCCGCCCAGAAGGCCCTTGGGCGGCCGCCGGCGCAACAGCACCTCGCCGGCGCGCGAAACGGTCCAAAAGGCGATGCCGCGACGGGTGGGGCGTTCCGGCTTGGCGGCGCGGGCCGGCAGGTCGGCCTCGATCCCCGCCCGCCGGGCCTGGCAGGATTCCATCCACGGACAGATGCCGCAAGCGGGTTTGCGGGGGGTGCAGATGGTCGCGCCCAGATCCATCACCGCCTGGGCATAATCGCCCGGCCGGTCCGAAGGGGTGAGGGCGGCGGCCAGCGCCTTAAGGGTGGGCTTGGCCCGGGGCGGCGGATCGGTCACGGCGTACAGCCGCGCCATCACCCGCTCGACGTTGCCGTCCATCACCACGGCGGGGCGTCCGAAGGCAATGGCGGCGATGGCGGCGGCGGTGTACTCGCCGATGCCGGGCAGTTGCCGCAACCCGGCCTCGTCGGCGGGAAAGCGGCCGTGACGCCACTCCGCCACCGTCCTGGCGCACTGGTGCAGATTGCGGGCGCGGGCGTAGTAGCCCAGTCCGGCCCAGGCCTGCATGACATCCTCCACCGGCGCCGCCGCCAGCGCCTCGACGCTGGGCCAGCGGCCGACGAAGGCCTGGAAATAGGGCAGCACCGCCGCCACCGTGGTCTGCTGCAACATCACCTCGGACAGCCACACCCGATAGGGGTCGGCGGCCTCGCCCGGCGGCGCCCGCCAGGGCAGGACCCTGCGGTCGCGGTCGTACCAGGCGAGCAGGCGATGCGGCGAGGGAACGTCGGACATGGCGAGAGGATAGTGCAAAATCCGGATTCCGTGGCGAAGAAACCGGCCGTCCCCGTCCACGGCAAGCGGGATGCCGCCCTACCCTTGAAGCATGCGGCGCAGCAGTTCCACGTCCTCGGCGAAGTTGGAATCGCTTTCCTTCAGCTCCTCCACCTTCTTGACCGCGTGCATGACGGTGGTGTGGTCGCGGCCGCCGAACTTGCGGCCGATCTCGGGCAGCGAGCGGGACGTCAGCTGCTTGGCCAGATACATGGCGATCTGGCGGGGCCGCGCCACCTGGCGCGAGCGCCGGGCCGAGCTCATCTCGGCCAGCTTGATGGTGAAGTGCTCGGCAACCTTCTTCTGGATCTCCTCGATGGTGATCCGGCGGTCGGACGAGCGCAGCAGGTCCTGAAGCACCTCCTGGGTGGTTTCCAGGGTGATGGCGCGACCGACCAGTTGGGAATGGGCGACGACGCGGTTCAGGGCGCCTTCCAACTCGCGGACGTTGGAGGCGATCTTGTGGGCCAGGAACTCCATCACCTTCTGCGGCACCAGCACGCTCATCTGCTCGGCCTTGGAATGCAGGATGCCCAGGCGCAATTCGTAGGTGGTGGCGTGAATGTCGGCCACCAGACCGCAGGCCATGCGCGAGCGCAGCCGCTCCTCGATGCCTTCCAGGTCAGAAGGCGACTTGTCGGCCGAGATCACGATCTGACGGCCCTGGTCCACCAGGGCGTTGAAGGTGTGGAAGAACTCCTCCTGGGTGGCATCCTTGCCAGCGATGAACTGGACGTCGTCGATCATCAGCACGTCGACCGAACGGAACTGCTCCTTGAAGCTCATGGTGTCCTGGTGCCGGAGCGCCCGGATGAACCGGTACATGAACTTCTCGGCCGACAGGTACAGCACGCTGCGGTCCGGCTTGCGCTCGCGGATGTGATGGGCGATGGCGTGCATCAGGTGGGTCTTGCCCAGGCCGACGCCGCCATAGAGGAACAGCGGATTGAACGACACCGAATCGGCGTCCGCCACCCGGTTGGCGGCGGCGTAGGCGAATTCGTTGGGCTTGCCCACCACGAAATTCTTGAAGGTGAAGCGGGGGTCGAGCTGGGCGCCCAGTTCGTCCATCTCGGCGGCGGCGTTGACATTGGCCGGCGCGCAAGGCGCCTTGGCGGCGGCGGGAAGGGCAGTGGCGGCGGGCGAGCCGGCGGGAGCCGGCGTGTTGACCAGGGTCGGGGCGGGAAGCGGGGCGACGGTGGCGCGGGCGGCGCCCACCACGATCTCGACGTTGCGGATGCCGGGATTCTCGGCCCCCCACAGGGCGCGGATGCGCTCGGCGTAATGGGTGGCGACCCAGTCGCGCATGAAGCGGGTGGGAAGCGCCAGCTTGACGTCGCCGCCATTGATGCCGTGCAGGGTGATCGGACGCAGCCACGAGCGGTAGGCGGCATCGCCGACCTCGTCCTTCAGCCTGACCTTCACGCGGTCCCACTCAGTCTTGCCCATTATGCATCCCCACTTCCTCAAGCCCTTCACTCGCAGGCGATCGCCCAATCCTTGGCAACCACCCGCTCCCCTGTTCGGGGCCGCCGCGACCGCGTCCCCGATTCCCCGCCGGAAAGACCGGCCGTCCGGCAAGCACCCGACCGCTCCGCACCGCCCCGGAAGGATGCCGCGAGGTTTCCGCCGCGGAGTCTTACCCTGATGGGAGCAAGTCTGTAAACCCGCCAACAGTCCTAATACAAAACGTAACGCACCGTCTGTGGCCCGCTTCACAGAATTTGTGACGCGGCCCAAGAACAAATTAAATAAAAACTTGGTGGTTTCTCTGCGGGTTCTTCCGCTACCGAGGAGTGCGACTCTAGCGATGCGCTCCGATGCTGGCAACGTGATCGGAACGCGAACACTGAAAATTTTTCCCTTGCAATTCCAGACTCGGGAGAACGCCTGGGATTTCCAACGACAAAGGCCGCGCCCAGGGGCGCGGCCTTTGAAAAATGGAATGAAACCAGAGACTTGGCGACTAGGCCAGCGGCTTCATGTCCTTGACGCGGGCGGCGAGGCGGGAAACCTTCCGGGATGCGGTGTTCTTATGCAGCACGCCGCCCTGGACGCCCCTCATCATCTGGGGCTCGGCCTCGCGCAGGGCGGTCTTGGCGGCCTCGGAATCGCCGGAGGCGATGGCGAGTTCCACCTTCTTGACAAAGGTGCGGATACGGCTGACGCGGGCGCGATTGACCTCGGTGCGACGCTCGGTCTGGCGGATGCGCTTCTTAGCCGACGTGTGATGAGCCATGGACTGGAACCTTGGACCTGGGATGTAAATTCGAAGGCGGGGTTATATGTCCCCCGGCCCCGATCGTCAAGAGATGAATCGAGGCCCGGCGCGGCGGCCGGACCTCGGGGGCGCGTCAGCGGTTCTTGAAGGCGGGCGGGCGCTTCTCGACGAAGGCCGCCATGCCCTCCTTCTGGTCCTCGGTCGAGAAGGTGGAATGGAACAGCCGGCGCTCGAAGGTGACGCCCTGGGCCAGCATGGTCTCGAAGGCGGCGTTGACCGATTCCTTGCACAGCATGACGATGGGGCGCGACAGGCCGGCGATCTTGGTGGCGACCTTGACCGCCTCGTCCACCAGTTCCGCCACCGGCACGACGCGGCTGACCAGGCCGGCGCGCTCGGCCTCGGCGGCGTCCATCAGGCGACCGGTCAGGCACATTTCCATGGCCTTGGACTTGCCCACCGCGCGGGTCAGGCGCTGGGTGCCGCCGGCGCCGGGAATGGTGCCGATGGTGATCTCGGGCTGGCCGAACCTGGCGTTGTCACCGGCCAGGATGAAGTCGCACATCATGGCGACCTCGCAGCCGCCGCCCAGCGCGAAGCCCGCCACCGCCGCGACGATGGGCTTGCGGCACTTGGTGATCTGCTCCCAGCCGTTGGTGATGAAGTTCGAGACATAGACGTCCATGTAGCCGCGACTGGCCATTTCCTTGATGTCGGCGCCGGCGGCGAAGGCCTTGTCCGAACCGGTCAGCACGATGGCGCCGACGGCGTCGTCCTTCTCGAAGGCGTCCAGCGCCTGCCCCAGCTCGGCGATCAGGTCGGCGCACAGCGCGTTCATGGCCTTGGGCCGGTTCAGCGCGATCAGGCCGACATTGCCGCGGGTCTCGACGGTGATGTTCTCGAAAGCCATGAGGTTCCTTCCTTCCCTGTTTGTCTTATTCGGGTGAGATGGCGAAGCGGAGCGTGAGGGCGCCGCCCTTGACGACGGGGTCGAGACGCAACGTCTCGGCCTCGCGGCGGTACAGCGTGTCGCTTTCCCTGGTCCAGCCCAGTTGGGGCAGGGTGGCGGCGTAGAATTTCAGGACGTCGGCGGCCTTGACCCGCCCCTGGGCGTAGGCCTCGACGATGCGCCCCGACGGCGAATCGAAGGCCACCCCCGCCTCGACCGCCTCGGTCAGGCCGGGGGCCAGCGGCAGGTCCTCATAGGCGCCGAGAAAGCCGCCGGCCAGCGCCGGAGCGCCGCCCAGGATCGTCATCAGCGCCAAAGCGGCCATGGAATGCCGGATACGTGCCATGTCCAATGGCTATACCATCACCTTTGCCGCTCCGCACAATAGAAAGTGGACCGCCCGGCCTGGACGATCCGCTGGATGCCGCCGCAGGCCGGCGCCTCGGGACAGCCCGGACAGCGCTGGCCGGCGCGGCCGTAGACCTTGAAGCCGTGCTGGAAGTATCCCAGCTCGCCATCGGGACGCACATGGTCCCGAAGCGACGAGCCGCCGGCGGCGATGGCCTCCTCCAGCACCGCCCGGATGGCGGGAACCAGGGCCTCGCACTCGGCCATGCTCAGCGAGCCGGCCTCGCGCAGCGGCGAGATGCCGGCGCGGAACAGGCTTTCGCACACATAGATGTTGCCCAGCCCGGCGACATTGCGCTGATCCAGCAGCGCCGACTTGACCGGAGTGGCGCGGCCGGCCAGGGCGGCGGCCAGGGCGGCGGCGTCGAAGCCCGGTTCCAGCGGCTCCGGCCCGATACCGGCCAGCAGCGGATGGGCGTCCAGCTCCGACTCGCGGCACAGCGTCAGCAGGCCGAAGCGGCGGGGATCGGTCAGAGTCACCAGGGTGGCGTCATCGGTGACGAAGTCCACATGATCGTGGGGGCCGGGAGGAACGTTGCGCAGCGACGAGATCACCATGCGCCCCGACATGCCGAGATGCCCCAGCATGACCAGGCCGCCGTCCAGCCGCGTCACCAGATACTTGGCGCGCCGTCCCACCCGTTCGACCCGGCGGCCGGCGAGACTCTCGGCAAAGCCCTGGGGAAAGGGGTGGCGCAGCCCGTCCCGGCGGCAGACGACGGCGACGAAGCGGCGCCCCTCCCACACGCGGGCGAGGCCACGGGCGACGGTTTCGACCTCGGGAAGCTCGGGCATGGAAACACTCGGAAGATGGCGACGATCCGGTACTATCGGAGGGGGGAGGGGGAAAAGCCAGAAGATAAGGAACGGCGTTCCGCAGGCGGAGGCGCCTTGCCTTGGCGGGCTCCAGCCATCATTATGACCGGTGTGATGAGGTCATCGAGCACGCGAAGATCCTGGCGCACCGCCTTCGCGCCCCCAGAACCGCAGCCGTCCACACGGATTTGCGACCATCCTGGCTGCCGTCGCGAAGCCGAGCACCGGGCGCCGCGCTCGCGCCAGCAGCTCGACGAATATTACTGGTTCTGCCTGGACCACGTCCGCGAGTACAACGCCGCCTGGGACTATTACGCCGGCATGAAACCCGAGGAGATCGAGGCCGAAACCCGCAAGGACACCACATGGCAGCGCCCCACCTGGCCGCTGGGCATGCAGATGGGCAAGCGCCGGTTCAGCTTCACCATCCACGACCCGTTCGACGTCATGGACCACGAGACGGACGAGCCGCGCCGCAAGCCCCGCGTCCCCGCCACGCCGGAGGAAGAGGCCATGATGGTGCTCGGCCTCGCCGGTCCGCTGACCCACGATATCCTCAAGGCCCGCTACAAGGAGCTGGTCAAGCGCCACCATCCCGACGCCAATAACGGCGACAAGGAGGCGGAGGAGCGCTTCAAGCGCATCAACCAGGCCTACAACACCCTGAAGGCGAGCCTTGCCTCGGGGTAAACGGACAGTGAATCAATGACTTCCAAGACACAGAGCCCGCTTGCCTCGGACCACCCCCTGGCGACGCCCGACACGACAGTCAGCGCCCGCGACGTTTTCGGCCTCGACACCGACATGATGGTGCCAGCCTTCAGCCTGGGCAGCGAGCATGTCCCCGACGTGGACCCCGCCTACCGCTTCGACCCCGACACCACCCGCGCCATCCTGGCCGGCTTCGCCTTCAATCGCCGGGTGATGGTGCAAGGCTATCACGGCACCGGCAAGTCCACCCATATCGAGCAGGTGGCCGCCCGGCTGAACTGGCCGTGCATCCGGGTCAACCTGGACAGCCACATCAGCCGCATCGACCTGATCGGCAAGGACGCCATCGTGGTCAAGGACGGCAAGCAGATCACCGAGTTCCGCGAAGGCATCCTGCCCTGGGCGCTTCAGCATCCCTGCGCCCTGGTGTTCGACGAATACGACGCCGGCCGCCCCGACGTGATGTTCGTGATCCAGCGGGTGCTGGAGGTGGAGGGCCGGCTGACCCTGCTGGACCAGAACCGGGTGATCCGGCCCCATTCCGCCTTCCGCCTGTTCGCCACCGCCAACACCGTCGGCCTGGGCGACACCACCGGCCTCTATCACGGCACCCAGCAGATCAACCAGGGCCAGATGGACCGCTGGAACATCGTCGCCACCCTCAACTACCTGGAGCACGAGGCCGAGTGCTCCATCGTGGTCGCCAAGCTGAAAGATTACGATAATCCCGAGGGCCGCGAGACCGTGTCCAGGATGGTGATGCTGGCCGACCTCACCCGCGCCGGCTTCATGAACGGCGACATCTCGACGGTGATGAGCCCACGCACGGTGATCACCTGGGCCGAGAACGCCAGCATCTTCTCGGACCGGGCCTATGCCTTCCGCGTCACCTTCCTCAACAAGTGCGACGAAGTGGAACGCCCGATCCTGGCGGAATACTACCAGCGCTGCTTCGGCGAGGATCTGCCGGAGGGACCGGCACGGCTGCTGGCATGACCGGCAAGGGCGGCAATTCCGAAAAGGGAGCGGAGGCCGGCGAGACACCCGCCGACCTGATCCGGCGGAGCACGGCGGCGACGCTGCGGGCCATCTCCGGCCGCGCCGACCTGGACGTGGGCTATGCCGCCGGCCAGGGCTCGGTGCGCGGCGCCGAGATCAGGCTGCCGTCGCCGCCCCGCACCATCCTGGCCGCCGATCTGGCCCGCCTGCGCGGCACCGCCGACGCCATCGGGCTCCGCCTGCGCTATCACGACGATTCCGTCCACACCCGGCGCATGCCGGCGCTGCCCGAGGCCCGCAAGGTCTACGAGATGGTGGAACTGGCCCGGGTCGAGGCCCTGGGCGTCCGCCACATGGCCGGAGTTGCCGCCAACATCGCCGAGGTGCTGGAACAGCGCGCCCGCGCCGAGGGGCTCGACCGCGCCGTGCGGCGCGAGCAGGTGCCGCTGGCCGAGGCCATGCGCCTGATCGCCCGCGAACGCTTCGCCGGCCTGGCGCCGCCGCCGTCGGCGCGGGCGGCGGTGGACATGTGGCGCGAAGCGGTCGAGGCCAAGGCCGGCCCGACGCTGGACCGCATGAAGGACCTGCTGGGCGACCAGACCGCCTTCGCCGCCGAATTGCAGGACCTGCTGCGCGAACTGGACCTGGGCATCGACCAGTCCACCGACGAACAGGACGGCGAGGAATCCGAGGACGGCGACCAGGCCCAGGACGGCGCCTCCTCCGGCGAGCAGAAGGACGGCGCGGGCGAGGGCCAGGATCAGGTCGGCGACGGCGAGACCGAGGCTCCCGGCTCGTCCGAGGGCACCGGCGAGCAGGACGGCGCCATGGACGGCGACGACATCATGCTGATGGGCGCCGGCACCGAGGAACCGGGCGGTCCCAGCCGCGAACGGCCCGAGCGCCTGTCCAATTCCGCCGGACGCGACCAGCCCTACCGTCCCTTCACCACCGCCTTCGACCAAGTGGTGGGCGCCGAGGACCTGTGCGATCCCGAGGAACTGACCCGGCTGCGCTCGCAGCTCGACAACCAGTTGTCCCATCTTCAGGGCGTGGTGGCCAAGCTGGCCAACCGCCTGCAACGCAAGCTGATGGCGCAGCAGACCCGGTCGTGGGACTTCGACCTGGAGGAAGGCATCCTGGACACCGGGCGCCTCGCCCGCATCGTCGCCAACCCCATGCATTCGCTGTCGTTCAAGACCGAGAAGGAAACCAATTTCCGCGATACCGTGGTCTCGCTGCTGATCGACAATTCCGGCTCGATGCGCGGCCGCCCGATCACCGTCGCCGCCATGAGCGCCGACCTGCTGGCCCGCACCCTTGAACGCTGCGGCGTCAAGGTCGAGGTGCTGGGCTTCACCACCCGCGCCTGGAAGGGCGGCCAGGCCCGCGAGAAATGGCAGGCCGAGGGCAAGCCGGTCAATCCCGGCCGCCTCAACGACCTGCGCCACATCGTCTACAAGGCCGCCGACGCCCCCTGGCGCCGGGTGCGGCGCAACCTGGGCCTGATGCTGCGGGAAGGCATCCTGAAGGAGAACATCGACGGCGAGGCGCTGCTGTGGGCGCACGAACGCCTGATCTCGCGCCCGGAACAGCGGCGCATCCTGATGGTGATCTCGGACGGCGCCCCGGTGGACGATTCCACGCTTTCGGCCAATCCCGGCAACACCCTGGAAAAGCATCTGAGAGACGTCATCGCCTATATCGAGACCCGCTCGCCGGTGGAACTGGCGGCCATCGGCATCGGCCACGACGTCACCCGCTATTACCGCCGCGCCGTCACCATCATGGACGCCGAGGACCTGGGCGGCACCATGATGCGCCAGCTGACATCGCTGTTCGACGACGACGGACATCCGCCGCCGCGCCGCTGACCATGACCGCCCTGCCCCGCCCCAGGATCTTGCTGTCCGTCATCGCGGCGGTGATCCTGCTGGGCGGCGTCGGCGGCTTCGTCGCCACCATCTGGTCGGATCGCGACGCCACCCTGGCCGACTGGACCCTTGACCTGCGGCAGACATCGCACCTGATGGAAACCCGGGTCCGCGCCCTGCACGCCAACGCCCACGCCAACCTGCTGCGCATCGAGGACCGGCTGGCCGACCGTTCCCCGGCCGCCATCCGCGATTCCGAGGCCGAGCGCAAGTGGCTCGAACGGATACTGGCCGAGCTTCCCGCCGGCTTGGCCATTCACATCCACGACCACCGCGGCGAACTGCTTTTGTCCACCAACCGCGCGGAATCGCATTCCCGCCACCTCTCGGGGCCGGATCTGATCGCTCCGGCCATGTCGCGTCCCGGCCAGACCATCATCACCGCCGAAATCGCCGAGGACCGCGACCGCCGCCACGTCATCGTCCTCAGCCGCGCCCTGGTCGATTCCTCGGGAATCGTGCGGGGCGTCGCCAGGCTGCGGGTCGGCGGGGAATATTTCACCGATTTCTTCCACGGCCTTCAGCACGCCGACCGGGGCACCATCTTCCTGGTGGTGCGCCAGGACGGCGCCATGATCGCCCGCGATCCCCTGCCGGAAGGCGGGCAGCTGCTTCGCTTCGACGTCACCCGGCATCCCTTCACCGAGTTCGCCAGGGGAAACGAAGGCGTCTACCGCGCCCAGTCGGTGGTCGACGGGGCCGAACGCCTGGTGTCGTACCGCCACCTGCCCGACCTGGGGCTGGTGGTGACGTCCGGCATGACCATGGACATGGTGTTCCGCGACTGGACCATCCGCACCCAGCGCAACGCCGCCCTGCACGCCGCCGGCATCCTGCTGCTGCTGGCGCTGGCGACGATGACCGGCGAAAGCCTGCGCCACGAGACCCGGCTGCTGCGCTCGGTCGAGGGCAAGGCCGACGAACTGGCCGCCGCCCTGGACGAGAAGGACGTGCTGTTCCAGGAGGTCCATCACCGGGTGAAGAACAATCTTCAGGTCATCTCCAGCCTGCTGACCATGCAGTCCCTGCACGCCGACAGCGACGCCGCCAGGGATACCCTGCGGGACGCGCTGGACCGCATCCATTCCATGGGGCTGGTCCACCAGACGCTGTACGAGCGCAACATGGCCGCCAACGTCGACCTGGGCGTCTATTTCGGCCGGCTGGCCGAGGCGCTGGTCGGCGGCCACGGCCCGAGCGGCGGCGGCGTCACCGTCTCGGTGGACGTGACCGGCACCTTAGAACTGGACCGGGCGGTGCCGCTGGGCATGCTGGCGAACGAGGCGCTGTCCAACGCCCTGAAGCACGCCTTTCCCGCGGGGCGGGGCGGAGCCATTTCCATCTCGCTGACCGGTGACGAGACCTCGTGGCATTTCGCCGTCCGCGACGACGGTATCGGCATGCCGGCCCAGCCGGGCAAGGGAATCGGCCTCAGCCTGATCCGCGCCCTGACCCGCCAGCTGGGCGGCCGCTTCGCCATATCCAGGAACGGCGGCACCGCCATCGTGGTCACCTTTCCAAAGTGATTTCCGCTGGCATGGCGCCGCCGGGCTGGCCTATAGTCCGCCCTCTCCCGGCCGGAGGCACGGACCAGCCGGACCACACGCTCGAAGGCAAGGACCAGGCGCGATGACGGACAAGATCGGTGTGATGCTGTGCGGCCATGGCAGCCGCGACGTGGATGCCATCCGGGAATTCAACGTCCTGGCCCATCACCTCAAGCATCGCCTGCCCCACTACGCGGTCGACAGCGGCTTTCTCGAATTCGCCACCCCCATCATCCGGACCGGCCTGGACGCCCTGAAGGACCGGGGGGTTTCGCGCATCCTGGCCATTCCCGGCATGCTGTTCGCGGCCGGCCACGTCAAGAACGACCTGCCGTGGGAAATCAATTCCTTCGCCGCCGACAATCCCGGCCTGGACGTGCGCTACGGCCGCGAGCTGGCCATCGACCCCAAGCTGCTGAAGGCGGCCCGCGACCGCATCGAGCAGGCCGAGGCGCTGGGCGCCACCGGGGTCATCGAGCGTAAGGATACCCTGCTGCTGGTGGTCGGGCGCGGCACCAACGATCCCGACGCCAATTCCAACATCGCCAAGGTGGCGCGCATGCTGTGGGAAGGCATGGGCTTCGGCTGGGCCGAGATCGCCTTTTCCGGCGTCGCCCACCCCCTGGTCGACCAGGCGCTGGAACGTTCGGTGCGCCTGGGATACAAGCGGATCATCGTGTTTCCCTACTTCCTGTTCACCGGCATCCTGGTCAAGCGCATCTACGACTGGACCGACCAGGCCGCCGCCGCCCATCCCGGCACCGAATTCATCAAGGCCCCCTATCTCAACGACCATCCCCTGGTGGTCGACAGCTTCGTCGAGCGGGTCGAGGAAGTGCTGAACGGCGAGGCGAAGATGAACTGCCAATTGTGCAAATACCGCGAGCAGGTGGTGGGCTTCGAGGATTCGGTCGGCGCCGTCCAGGCCGGCCACCATCATCATGTGCGCGGCATCGGCACCGACGCCGACCATCACCACGATCACGGCCACGGCCATGGACATCATCATGGGCATGGGCATGGGCATCACCACCATCATCGCGACGAGTGAGGGCGGACGTGACCGGCTGGATCGCCGACCCGGCTGAAATCTACCGCCAGAGCTTCGCCATCATCCGGGCCGAGGCGAGGCTGGCGGCGGTGCCGGCCGATCTGTCCGATCTGGCGATCCGGGTGGCGCATGCCTGCGGCATGGTCGACGTGATCGACCATCTCGCCTGGAGCGCCGGGGCCGGCCTTGCCGGGACCCGCGCCCTGGCGGCGGGCCGGCCGGTCCTGGTGGATGCCGAGATGGTGGCCCACGGCATCATCCGCCGCCGTCTGACCGCCGGCAACGCCGTGATCTGTGCCTTGAACGAGGTGTCCGCCGCCGCCGCCGGGGCCGCCGGCACCACCCGTTCCGCCCTGGCGGTGGACCGTTGGGTTCCCCACCTGGACGGCGCGGTGGTCGCCATCGGCAACGCGCCGACCGCCCTGTTCCGCCTGCTGGAGCTGATCGAGGCCGGCGCCCCCCGCCCCGCCCTGATCCTGGGTTTCGCCGTCGGCTTCGTCGGCGCGGTGGAAAGCAAGGATGCCCTGATCGCCTCGGGCCTGCCCCATGTGGCGCTGCGGGGCCGGCGCGGCGGCAGCGCCATGGCGGCGGCGGCGGTCAACGCCCTGTCCGGGGGGCTGGAATGACCCCCTGGCTCACGGTGATCGGCATCGGCGAGGACGGCCTGGACGGTCTCGCCCCCGCCGCCCGGGTCCTGGTCGAGAACGCCGAGGTGCTGGTGGGCGGCGCCCGCCATCTCGCCATGGCGCCCGAGGGCGGGGCCGAGCGGCTGCCCTGGGCCAGCCCGTTCTCCGAATCCCGCGTCCTGCTGGAGCGCCTGCGCGGCCGCCGCGTGGTGGTCCTGGCCAGCGGCGATCCCATGTGGTTCGGCGCCGCCGCCACCCTGGCGGACTGGTTCGAGCCGGATGAGATCACCGTCATCTCCCATCCGGGTGCGTTCTCGCTGGCGGCGGCGCGGCTGAAGTGGCCGTTGCAGGACTGCCTGTGCCTGACCGCCCATGGCCGCCCGGTCGAGGCGCTGTCGCTGCATTTCGCCCCCGGCCGGCGGCTGCTGATCCTGTCGGAGGACAAAACCACCCCGGCGGCGGTGGCGCGGCAACTGGAGCGCCACGGCTACGGCGCCTCGGCCATCACCGTGCTGGAGCGCCTGGGTGGCGGCGGCGAGCGCGTCGTCCCCGGCACCGACGCCGTCGCCGATCTCAATGTGGTGGCGGTGGAATGCGGGATTGCTCCGGGCCGGCGGCCGCTGGGGCCGGGCTTCGGCCTGCCCGACGAGGCCTTCCGCCACGACGGCCAGCTGACCAAGCGCGACATCCGCGCCGTCACCCTGGCGGCGCTGGCGCCGCTGCCCGGCGAGATGCTGTGGGATGTCGGCGCCGGCAGCGGCTCGGTCGCCATCGAATGGATGCGGGCCGGCGGCCGCGCCATCGCCATCGAACCCAACGCCGAACGGGCGGAAATCATCGCCCACAACGCCGCCACCCTGGGGGTTCCCGGACTGGAGATCGTTTCCGCCCGCGCTCCCGCCGGATTGCCGCTGGGCGGCGACGCCCCCGACGCCGTCTTCGTCGGCGGCGGCGTGTCGGAACCCGGCCTGCTCGACATCTGCCGCGCCGCCCTGAAGCCGGGCGGACGGCTGGTGGCCAACGCCGTCACCGCGGAGGGCGAGGCAGCCCTGATCGCCTTTCACGCCGGCCATGGCGGCGAGATGACGCGGCTGTCCGTGGCCCGCCTCGTCCCGGTGGGCGGCTTCCACGCCTGGCGTCCGGCCATGCCGGTCACCCAGTACGCGGGATGGAAGCGATGAGCGAGGCGAAGCCGGGCGGCACCCTGTTCGGCCTGGGCATCGGTCCCGGCGATTCCGAGCTGCTGACGCTCAAGGCGGCGCGCATCCTGGGCGAGGTCCCGGTGCTGGCCTGGCCGGCGCCGCTGGAGGGCGACGGCATGGCCCGCGCCATCGCCGCCGCCCATATTCCGCCCGGCCGGATCGAGATTCCCATCCGCATGGGCTTCACCGCCGACCGCGACGGCGCCGAGGCCGCCTATGACCGTGCCGCCGCCGCCATCGCCGGCCACCTGGACGAGGGACGCGACGTCGCCGTGCTGTGCGAGGGCGACCCGCTGTTCTTCGGTTCGTTCATCTATCTGTTCGCCCGCCTGTCGCCGCGCTTTCCGGTGGAGATCGTGCCGGGCGTGTCGTCGGTGATGGCGGCGGCGGCAAGCCTTCGGACGGCGCTGTCGGCCTGGGACGACGGCGTGGCGATCATTCCCGCCACCCGCCCGGAGACCGAGATCGAGGCGCTGGCGGCGGCGGCCGATTCGGTGGCGATCATGAAGGTCGGCCGGCACCTGCCCAAGGTCCGCCGCGTGCTGGAACGGCTGGGCCTGTGGGAGCAGGCCCGCGTCATCGAGCGGATCGGCCTGCCCGATCAACGCATCCACGATCCCCTTTCGGTGGGCGAACTGCCCTATTTCTCCATCATCCTGACCCATCGGCGAGGCAAGGCATGGCTGTGACGGACATCGCGCTGGTGGTGATCACCCCCGCCGGACTGGAAACCGCCCACGGCCTGCGCTCGGTCCTGCCCGGAGCCCGCATCCACGGCCTGGCCGGACGGGTGGAGGGCGACGAGAGCTTCACCGACGCCATGGCCCATTTGCGGGCCTTGTTCGTGGCCGGCACCAGCATCGTCGGCGTCTGCGCGGCCGGCATCCTGATCCGGGCCGTGGCCCCGCTGCTGGCGGACAAGCGGGCCGAACCGCCGGTCCTGGCGGTGGCGGTGGACGGTTCGTCGGTGGTGCCGCTGCTGGGCGGCCATCGCGGCGCCAACGCCCTGGCCCAGCGCGTCGCCCAGGCCCTGGGCGTGGCCCCGGCGCTGACCACCGCCGGCGAACTGGCCCTGGGGCTGGCGCTGGACGACCCGCCGCCGGGCTGGCGCATCGCCAATCCCGCCGCCGCCAAATCGGTGGCCGCCGCCCTGCTGGCCGAGGAGCCGGTATCGCTGGAAGTGGAGACCGGTGATTCCGGCTGGCTGGATGGCCTCGTCTTCACCGGGGAAGCCGGTCACGCCATCCGGATCACCGACCGCGCCGTCACCCCCGACGACCATGAACTGGTGTTCCATCCGCCGGTCCTGACCCTGGGCGTCGGCTGCGAACGCCACGCCGCCCCCGACGAGTTGATCGGTCTGGTCCGCGCCACCCTGGCGGCCGAGGCGCTGTCGCCGCTGGCGGTGGCCTGCGTCGCCAGCATCGACCTCAAGGCCGACGAGGCGGCCGTTCACGCCCTGGCCGCCGAACTGGGGGTGCCGGCCCGATTCTTCACCGCCGCCGAACTGGAACGCGAGGCCGACCGGCTGGCCACGCCGTCGGACGTGGTGTTCGCCGAGACCGGCTGCCACGGCGTCGCCGAGGGCGCCGCCCTGGCCGCCGCCGACCCCAGGGCCGACCTGATCGTTCCCAAGGTCAAGAGCGCGCGCGCCACCTGCGCCGTCGCCCGCTCGCCGGTGGCCATCGATCCCCTGGCGGCCGGCCGGCCGCGCGGACGGCTGTTCGTGGTCGGCATCGGCCCCGGCACGCCGGAATGGCGTTCGCCCGAGGCCGCCGCCGCCATCGCCGCCTCGACCGACCTGGTGGGGTACGGTCTCTATCTCGACCTGCTGGACGCGGCGACGCTGGGCAAGGCCCGCCACGAGAGCGCCCTGGGCGCCGAGGAGACCCGCGCCCGCAAGGCCCTCGACCTGGCGGCCGAGGGACGGACGGTGTCGCTGGTCTGCTCGGGCGATCCCGGCATCTACGCGCTCGCCACCCTGGTGTTCGAGCTGATGGACCGGGAGAAACGGCCGGACTGGAACCGCCTCGACATCACCGTGGTGCCCGGCATCTCGGCGTTGCAGGCGGCGGCGGCCCGGTCCGGCGCCCCGGTCAACCACGATTTTTGCACCATCTCGCTGTCCGACCTGCTGACCCCCTGGGAAAGCATCGAGGCCCGCCTGAAGGCGGCGGCGGCGGCCGATTTCGTGGTGTGCTTCTACAATCCGGTGTCCAACCGCCGCCGCGACCAGCTGCCGCGCGCCCGCGACATCCTGCTGACCGGCCGCCCGCCGGAAACGCCGGTGATCCTGGCCCGCCAACTGGGCCGCCCCGGCGAGACCGTCGAGGTCATCGCCCTGTCCGAGCTGTCGGCCGACAAGGTCGACATGCTGACCATGGTGGTGGTGGGATCGAGCGAGACCCGCAGCTTCACCGCCGGCGAACGGACCTGGACCTACACTCCCCGGGGCTACGGCAAGAAGATGGGGTGAGGCGCGGCCCCCGTCCCGCCGCGATCGGAACGCCCCGGACAGCATGCTCGGTGTTGACGAAGCGCCGGGAATCCCCTAGTGCACGGATTCAGCGTCCCGCGCCGTCCGCAGGGCGGGGCCTCCGGAGACGCATATTGGAAACCGCCTCATGAATCTGGACAGCCAATTCGACAAGGTGCTCTACCGCCACGACGAACTGCGGGCGCAGCTGGCGTCGGGCGAGGGCATCGATTCCTCGACCATCGTCCGGCTGTCCAAGGAATTGTCCGAGCTTGATCCGGTGGTCGAGGCGGTGCAGGCCTTCCGCAAGGCCAGGGAGGAAATGGCCGACGCGGCGGTGATGATGCAGGACGCCTCGGCCGACGCCGAAATGCGCGCCCTGGCCGAGGAGGAGTTCTACGCGCTCAAGGACCAGTTGACCGCCCTGGAACGCAATGTCCAGGTCATGCTGCTGCCCAAGGACGAGGACGACGAGAAGAACGCCATCCTGGAGGTCCGCGCCGGCACCGGCGGCGACGAGGCCGCCCTGTTCGCCGCCGAACTTTTCCGCATGTACGAGCGCTATGCCGGATTGCAGGGCTGGCGGTTCGAGGTCATGGACGTCAACGACACCGGCATCGGCGGCGTCAAGGAGGCCAGCGCCACCATCACTGGCCGGGGCGTCTTCGCCCGCCTGAAGTTCGAATCCGGCGTTCATCGGGTCCAGCGGGTGCCGGCCACCGAATCCCAGGGCCGCATCCACACCTCGGCCGCCACCGTGGCGGTTCTGCCCGAGGCCGAGGAGGTCGACATCCAGATCGACGACAAGGACCTGCGCGTCGACGTCTACCGGTCGCAGGGCTCCGGCGGTCAAAGCGTCAACACCACCGATTCGGCGGTGCGCGTCACCCATCTGCCCACCGGCCTCGCCGTCGCCTGCCAGCAGGAAAAGAGCCAGCACAAGAACAAGGCCACCGCCATGAAGCTGCTGCGCGCCCGCCTGTACGAGCGCGAACGCTCGGCCAAGGACGCCGCCCGCGCCGCCGACCGCAAGAGCCAGGTGGGCTCGGGCGACCGCTCGGAACGCATCCGCACCTACAATTTCCCCCAGGGCCGGGTCACCGACCACCGCATCAACCTGACGCTGTACAAGATCGATCAGGTGATGACCGGCGACGCCCTGGGCGAGGTGATCGACGCCCTCATCTCCTCCGATCAGGCCGAGCGTCTGGCCGAGATGAGCTGACGCCATGCTGACCGTGGCGCAGCTTCTTCACGCCGCCGCCGGACGTCTGGCGGCCGCCGGAATCGAAACCTCGCGCCTGGACGCCCGCCTGCTGCTGGCCGAGGCGCTGGGCATGCAGCCGCAACGTCTGTCCATGCATCCGCAACTGGAGCCGTCCGCCGCCGAGGCCGGACGGTTCGAGGCGCTGCTGGAACGGCGGCTGTCGCGCCGCCCCATGAGCCAGGTGCTGGGCCGGCGCGGCTTCTGGACCCTGGAGCTGGCGGTCAGCGCCGACACCCTGACGCCGCGCCCCGACACCGAAACGGTGGTCGAGGCGGTGCTGGCCGCCCTGGCCGGGGACAGGGGCCGACCCCGGCGGGTTCTCGACCTCGGCACCGGCACCGGATGCATTCTGCTGGCGCTGCTGTCCGAACTGGGCTTCGCCTCCGGGCTGGGCATCGACCGCAGCGACGCCGCCCTGGCCGTGGCCCGCCGCAATGCCGAGGCGCTGGGGCTGGCCGGGCGGGCGGCGTTCCAGTCCGGCGACTGGGGACGGGGGCTTGCCGGCGTCTTTGACGTCATTGTTTCCAACCCGCCCTATATCCCCGACGCCGAGATCGACGGCCTGGAACCGGAAGTGGCGCGGTTCGAACCGCGCCTCGCCCTGGCCGGCGGCGCCGACGGCCTCGACTGCTATCGGGCGCTGGCTCCCGACATCGCCCGGCTGCTGGCCCCCGGCGGAGTGGCGGCGCTGGAGGTCGGCGCCGGCCAGGCCGGCGACGTCGCCGCCCTGCTGGGCGCCGCCGGACTGGAACAGCGGGAAATTCGCCGCGACCTCGGCGGCATCGACCGCTGCGTCGTGGTGTCGTTATAAAAAAGTTGTTGGAATAGCGCGGCGGCCGGACTAGGTTGGCGCCAGCACGCGCAGTCCTTCGTCGGGGGACCGCGTAGAGCCGATGGCTCCGCCCCTCGACCCCTGTGCCGTGAAATCCCCCATCGCCGCCCCTCGACAGGTAGCGAGACCGCCGTGCAGCAATGTCGGCCACCCGGATTTGAGCAACAGTCGCAACGACCCATAGAAGGCGTATCCCGTGAATCCCAAGCAGCGTTCCCGCGGCCGCGGTCCCAGCGGTCCCAATGGTCTCAACGGCCCCAAGAAGCATGGCGGCGGTGGTGGCGGCGGCGGCGGCGGCGGCATCCCCCGCCCCAATCAGGTTTTCGACAGCAACGGCCCCGAGGGCCGCATCCGGGGCAACGCCCATCAGGTGCTGGAAAAGTACCTGTCGCTGGCCCGCGACGCCTCGTCCCAGGGCGACCGCGTCGCCGCCGAGAATTTCTACCAGCATGCGGAACACTATTTCCGCATGATCAACGCCCAGAACCAGAACAACGGCCGCCCGCGCCAGCAGATGCCGACCCCCGCCGACGAGCAGGGCATGACGTCCGAGGGTGACGAGGAGGGCAGCCAGGCCGAGGGCGCCGAGGCCCAGCCCCAATCCCAGGCCCAGCCGCAGCCGCCCCAGCCGCTTCCGGAAATCCCCGGCGAAGGCCCCCAGCCCTCGATCGAGCCGCGCGAGGCCTGACGCCCATGCCCGAGGTCGAACGGCCCCGAGGTCCCCGCCTCGTCCTGTTCGGCCTCGGCTGGCTGTTCGTCGGCCTCGGGCTCGTCGGTGTCGTCCTGCCGGTGATGCCGACCACGCCTTTCATGCTGGTGGCGCTGTGGTGCTTCGCCAACAGCTCGCGCCGCTTTCACGCCTGGCTGTTCCACCACCCCCTGTTCGGCCCGCCGCTGCAAGCCTGGGAACAAGACCGCGTCATCCCGCTGGGCGCCAAGATCGTCGCCATCGCCTCCATGGCCGCCAGCATGATCTACGTCGCCGGCTTCACCGAGACCCACTGGGCGCTGCTGGCGACCATGGGGACAAGCTGCGCCGCCGGCGCCGCCTTCATCCTGTCGTGTCCGCACCGCAAGCCCGCGCCTATTGCCGCCAGAACGCCGGAACGAACAGAACCAGGACGGTGAACAGTTCCAGCCGGCCCAGCAGCATGCCGCCGCACAGCAGGACCTTGGCGGCGTCGGGCAGGCCGGCATGGCTGCCGCCGGGGCCGATCTCGGCTCCCAGCCCCGGCCCCAGATTGGCCAGCGCCGACGCCGCCCCGGTCACCGAGGTCAGCACGTCGACGCCCAGGAAGGACAGCGCCATCGCCAGCAGGGCGAAGGCAAGCGCGTAGACGAACAGGAACCCCATCACCGACCCCAGCACGTCCTCGGGAATGGGGCGGCGGTTGAAGCTGGCGATCAGCACGGCATGCGGCCGCAGCAGGCGGCGCATCTGCACCAGGGCGTCGGCGAACAGCAACTGGAAGCGGAACACCTTGATGCCGCCGGTGGTGGAGCCGGCGCAACCGCCGACGAAGGCCAGGAAGAACAGCACCGCCGCCGGCATGCCGCCCCAGGTTCCGTATTCCAGGGTGAACAGGCCGGTCCCGGTCATCACCGAGACCACCGTGAAGGCGCCATGGCGCAAGGCGTCGGCCAGGGCCAGCCCCCGGTCGGCGACCAGCCACGACGTCACCGCCAAGGTGCCCAGGCCCATCAGCCCGAAATACCAGCGCAGCTGGATATCCCCCAGCGCGGCCCGGCCGTTGCCCTGGGCGGCCTGGAAGAACAGCAGGAACGGCAGCCCGCCTGCCGCCATGCCCACGATCAGCATCAGTTCGATTCCGACGTTCCGGAAATGACCGACGGAGGCGTCCGAGGTGGAAAAGCCGCCGGTCGAGATGGCGGACATGGCATGGACCATCGCCTCGAAACCGGTCATACCGGCGAACCACAGCCCCAGGGCCAGCAGGGCGGTGCCGCCGCCATAGGCGCCGGCCGTCACCACGGCGATGCGCCGGGCGCGGGTGGAGGCGCGCTCGGCCGGGCCGGGAACCTCCAGCCGGAACATCTGCATGCCGCCGATGGCCAGGTTGGGCAGAATCGCCATCGCCATGGCGATGACCCCCAGCCCGCCCAGCCAGTTGAGCAGGGCCCGCCACAGCAGCAGGCCGCGCGGCAGGCCGTCCAGCCCGCGAATGACCGTGGCGCCGGTGGTGGTCAGGCCGCTGACCGCCTCGAACGCGGCGTCGACCGCCGACATCTGCAACGGCCCGTGGATCAGCGGCAGGGCGGCGAACAGGCCGGGCACCAGCCAGCCGAAGGTGACCGTCAGATAGGTCTGGCGCACCGAACGCCGGGGCTGGCCGGTGCGGGTTCCCAGCATCAGCAGCAGGCCGAAGAACAGCGTGAAGCCGGCCGAGGTGGCGAAGACCCGCCATTCGGCGTGGTTGTCGCGGAAATCCACCAGCGCCGGCAGCACCATGGCCGCCGCCAGCAGGCACAGCAGCATTCCGACGGCATGAAGAACGGGACGGACGTCGATCATCGCCGCTTCACTCCCGCCAATAGCTGCGCGAGAACAGCACCGCCACGGTGAACAGTTCCAGCCGGCCCAGCAACATCTCGAACGCCAATATCCACTTGGCCGGGTCGGGCAGCGGCCGGTAGCTGCCGGTGGGGCCGATGATCTCGCCGACGCCGGGGCCGACATTGGCCAGGGCCGAGGCCGAGGCCGACAGGGCGGTGAGGAAGTCCACCCCCACCACGGCCAGCGCCAGGGCGAACAGGGCGAAGGTGAGGAAATACATGACGACGAAGCCCAGCACCGAATCCAGCACCTTGGGGCTGATGGTGCGGCCGTTGTAACGGATGACGAACACCCCGTGGGGATGCAGCAGCCGCCTCAGATGGATGCCGGCCAGGGCGAACAGCAGTTCCCAGCGGAAGATCTTGACGCCGCCGGCGGCCGAGCCGGTGCAGCCGCCGATGAAGGACAGAACGAAGAACACCACCACGGCGAAACTGCCCCAGGCGCCGTAATTGGTGGAGACGAAGCCGGTGGTGGTCACCACCGAGGTCACCGAGAACACGGCGTGGCGGATGGCGACGCCGGGGGTCATGTCGTTGACCGTCCATTGCCACAGGGCCAGCAGGCCGGCGAATCCGGCAATGAACATCAGGTACCAGTGAATCTGGGCGTCGTCCAGCACGCGCGGCCGGCCCCGCCTCCACGGCCCGACCCACAAGGTGAAGCTGGACGCCCCCACCAGCATGGCGAATATGGCCACCCACTGCACCGCCGTCCCCCATCGGCTCAGATTGGCGTCGGACGTGGAGAAGCCGCCGGTGGAAATGGCCGACATGGCATGGCAGACTGCGTCGAAGGTCCCCATTCCCGCCATGCGGAACGCCACCGCCGCCAGGATGGTGAAGATCAGATAGACGGTGGTGACGGCGGCGGCCACATGGGTCAGGCGCGGCTTGATGGTGTCGGTCCTGTCCGAGCTTTCCATGCGAAACACCTGCATGCCGCCGATGCGCAGCAATGGCAGGATCACCACCGCCATGATCAGGATGCCCTCGCCGCCCAGCCAGTTGAGCAGGGCCCGCCACAGCAAGATGCCCTTGGGCGCCTGATCGAGGCCGCGGATGACGGTGGCGCCGGTGGTGGTCAGGCCGCTCATGGCCTCGAACAGGGAATCGACCGGAGACAGCCGCAGATTGCTGAAGGCGAACGGCAGGGCGGCGAAGACCGCCGTCGACAGCCAGGCCACCACCGTCAGCATGAAGGCTTGGCGGCTGGTCAGGTTGGGGCGGGCCGGCGGCCTGGCGCCGAAGATCAGGACCAGGGCGACGAAACCGGTGACCATGGCCGAGGTGGCGAAGACCTTCCAGTCCACGTCATCGGACAAAATGTCCACCACCGCCGGAATCCCCATGGCGGCGGCGAGGACCAGCAGCAGGAAGCCGTTGACGAAGAGAACCGGCCTTAAGTCGATCAAGTCATCTCTCTCCAGAAGAGGCGACTCTTGGACTCGTTCGCCGGACCTGTCCAGCGATTCATGACGTGGCGGTAAGGATTTCGCCGGGCGAAGACCCCGGCCGCCGCCTTCAGACCGACAGGTCGATGCCGCCGCCATCGACGGTGGCGGCCAGATCTGTCGCCACCGACGGCGTCCCGACCTCGCCCAGCAGGCGATTGATCCGCGCCTCCTCCTCGCTGCCCGGCGCCGCCGCCTTGCGGGCGATGGTCAGGGTGGCGCGGGCATGGGCCAACAGGGCCTTGACCTCGGAATCGGTGGAATCCCCGACCTCGGCCAGGGTGGTGGGGAGCGGCGAGGGGGCGGCGGACTTGCCGTCCATGGCCTTCAACTCGCGGGCGACGTCGCCCACCTCCTTGGCGATGGCCAGGGCGCGCCGGCCGTCCCGGCCGGCGGCCGCGGCGACGGCGGCGAGACGCAGCACCTTCAGCCTGGCCTTGGCCAACTCAAGCTTCAGGGCGCGGCCGACGTCGGGCGGCTCATCCTCGGTGCGGATGGCGGGCGGGAATCGGGGTAGTTCGAACCGGAGCGGAGCCGCCGTTCTGGACTCGGCCGTCGTCAGGGACGTGGACATGGGCTTCTCCCATGGCTGTGCAGTCCCCGCGACTATAGCACGCCTTCAATCCAGTTGCAGCACCATGGCCTTGAGATAGGCGCTTTCCGGCAGCAGCGGATGGACGGGATGGTCGGGGGCGGCCCCGGCGGTGCGGAGGATACGGCCCGTGCGGCCGGCCACATGGATGCCGTGGCTGATTTCCTCGGCGAACATGTCGGCCGGCATGTGGTGGGAGCACGACGCGCAGAACAGGAAGCCGCCGGGTTCCACCAGGGCGCTGGCGAGACGGGCCATCTTGCGGTAGCCCTTGGCCCCGGCGCCCAGATCCTTCTTCACCTTGACGAAGGCGGGCGGATCGGCCACCACCACCCCGAAGCGCTCGCCGGCAGCGGCAAGGCGCTCCATCTCGGCGAAGGCCTCGGCCCGGACGGTCTGGACCGCGATTCCGTTCAGGTCCGCCGCCCGGGCGGCCAGGGCCAGGGAATGCTCGGACCGGTCCACCGCCACCACCCCGGCGGCGCCGGCCATGGCCGCCTGCACCGCAAAGCCGCCGGCATAGGTGTAGACGTCCAGCACGCGCCGCCCCTTGGCGAGGCGGGCCATGAAGGCGCGATTGTCGCGCTGGTCGAAGAACCAGCCGGTCTTCTGGCCGTCCATCAGATCGGCGACGAAGCGGCAGCCGTTCTCCACCAGTTCCACCGGGCCGTCCAGGCCGCCGGCGGCGAGGCGGTGCTCGGGCTCCAGCCCTTCCAGCCGGCGCGCCGGACTGTCGTTGACCAGCACCACGGCACGCGGGGCGAGGACCTCGGCGAAGGCGTCCAGCAGCAGCGGCAGCAGCCGCTCCATGCCGGCGGTGTTGGTCTGCACCGCCAGCACGTCGCCATAGCGATCGACGATCAGGCCGGGCAGATTGTCCGCCTCGGAATGCGCCAGCCGGTAATAAGGGCCATCGAACAGGGCGTCGCGCAGGCGCAAGGCCGCCCGCAGCCGGTCCGCCAGGAACCCGGCGTCGATGGGCGCCTGGGCATCGCGCCACAGCACGCGGGCGGCGATCAGGGAATGGGGATTGAAGGTGGCCGAGGCCAGCGCCTCGCCGCCGGCGTCCATCAGGGTGACCAGGGCGCCGGGCGGCAGGGCCTTGGCCTCGGCGGTCATCTCGATCTCGTTGGAGAACACCCAGGGATGCCCGGCGCGCAGGCGCTTCGAGCGCCCCTTGGCGAGGCGGAGGACGGGACGGGCGGCGGCGGCGTCGGGGGCATGATCGGTCATGGCCGGCACTGTAGTTCCCAACGCCGCCACAGCCAAGTCCGGTGAACACCTGATTTTTCTCATACTTTGATATATATCAATGGCGGGGCGGAATTCAGTCGTCATAGTGCGCCACACTTGGAGTATAAGAATCGTCCGGCCTATCTGCGGCTCCGGGGGCAGGGTGTTGCCGTTGGTCATGGTCGGGCGTTCTGGGGTGACCCTATTTCCGGTCGAAACAGGAGTTCGGCATGAGCATCAACACCGAAGCCACGCCCTATTGCGACGACGTGATCAGGAAGTTCACGATTGCTGCGATTTTCTGGGGCGTCGTGGGCTTCCTGGCGGGCGATTTCATCGCCTTCCAATTGGCCTTCCCCGTCCTGAACCTGGATCTTGAATGGACGACGTTCGGGCGTCTGCGCCCGCTGCACACCTCGGCCGTGATCTTCGCGTTCGGCGGCAACGTTCTCTTTTGCACCTCGCTGTACATCGTGCAGCGGACCAGCCGCGCCAGCCTGTTCGGCGGCGAGGGGCTCGCCACCGCCACCTTCTGGGGCTTCCAGTCCTTCATCGTGGTCGCGGCGCTGACCTATGTCCTGGGCTTCTCGCAGGGCCAGGAATACGCCGAGCCGGAATGGTGGCTGGACCTGTGGCTGACGGTGGTCTGGGTCATGTACCTGATCGTCTTCGCCGGCACCATCATGAAGCGCAAGGAGCCCCACATCTACGTGGCCAACTGGTTCTTCTTCGCCATGATCCTGACGGTGGCGATGCTGCACCTGGGCAATAACATCGCGGTTCCGGCGGCCTTCTTCGGCGGCAGCTGGATGAAGAGCTACAACATCTTCGGCGGCGTGCAGAACGCCATGACCCAGTGGTGGTACGGCCACAACGCGGTGGGCTTCTTCCTCACCGCCGGCTTCCTCGGCATCATGTACTACTTCGTGCCGAAGCGGGCCGAGCGGCCGGTCTATTCCTACCGCCTGTCCATCGTGCACTTCTGGGCGCTGATCTTCCTGTACATCTGGGCCGGTCCGCACCACCTGCACTACACCGCCCTGCCGGATTGGGCGCAGACCCTGGGCATGACCTTCTCGGTGATGCTGTGGATGCCGTCCTGGGGCGGCATGATCAACGGCCTGATGACGCTGTCGGGCGCCTGGGACAAGCTGCGGACCGATCCGGTCATGCGATTCCTGGTCTCGTCGGTGGCGTTCTACGGCATGTCGACCTTCGAGGGGCCGATGATGTCGATCAAGGCGGTCAACTCGCTGTCGCATTACACCGACTGGGGCATCGGCCATGTGCATTCCGGCGCGCTGGGCTGGGTGGCGTTCGTGTCGTTCGGCGCCATCTACTACCTGATCCCCAAGCTGTACGGCCGCAAGGAGATGTATTCGCTGAAGCTGGTGGGCACCCATTTCTGGATCGCCACCATCGGCATCGTGCTCTACATCACCGCCATGTGGATCTCGGGCATCATGCAGGGCCTGATGTGGCGCGCGTATGACAACCTGGGCTTCCTCCAGTACTCGTTCATCGAGACCGTGGAGGCGATGAAGCCCTACTACGTCATCCGCGCCATTGGTGGCCTGCTGTTCGTCGCCGGTTCGCTCGTGATGGTCTACAACGTCTTCAAGACCATCAAGGGCGACGTCGCGGACGAGGCCCTCTCGCCCGCCGCCAGCGGCGCACGCTGAGGAGACCCGACCATGTTCAAGCATCACGCCAAAATCGAAACCAACATCTTCTTCATGGCGGTCGGCATCCTCCTCACGGTGGTGGTCGGCGGCCTGGTGGAGGTCATCCCGCTGTTCTCGATCGAATCGACCATCGAGAAGGTCAAGGGAGTGCGTCCCTACAGCCCGCTGGAACTGGCGGGGCGCAACATCTATGTCCGCGAGGGCTGCTACAACTGCCACAGCCAGATGATCCGTCCGTTCAAGGACGAGGTCGAACGCTATGGACCCTACAGCCTCGCGGCCGAGTCCAAGTACGATCACCCCTTCCAGTGGGGCTCCAAGCGGACGGGTCCCGACCTGGCCCGCGTCGGCGGCAAGTTCACCAACGAGTGGCACTTCCGCCACATGGTGAACCCGCGCGACGTGGTTCCGGGATCGATCATGCCCGGCTACAAGCACCTGGTGCGCAAGCTGGACTACGCCACCATCGAGGCAGACATGAAGGCGAACCGCGCCGTCGGCGTCCCCTACACGGACGCGCAGATCGCCAACGCCAAGAAGGACCTGGAAGAGCAGGTCAACGCCGATCCGGCCTCGAACCCGGCGGTGCTGGCCAGCTATCCCAAGGCCCATGTCGGCCCGTCCTCGGACGATCCCAAGGTTCGCGCCCTGGGCGTCACCGAGATGGACGCCCTGGTGGCCTATCTTCAGGTGTTGGGAACCATGGTCGACTTCAAGACCGTGGATCTCTCCAAGGTCCGCCGGTAAGGAGCGCGGAGATTGGTCGATTTCGTCGACACCGTTCTCCGCCCTTTCTGGATCGTGTGGGTGAGCATGATCTTCACCGGGATCGTTTTCTACGCCTTCCGGCCCAAGAACAAGGGGCGCTGGGAGGAGATGGGAAAGATCCCGCTGAGAGATGACGATGAGGAGCGCTAACTATGGCGACCATTGAAAAGGACTCGGTAACCGGACAGAGCACGACCGGTCACGAGTGGGACGGCATCAAGGAGCTGAATACTCCGCTGCCGAAGTGGTGGGTCTACGTCTTCTGGGCCACGGTGGTATGGGCCATCGGCTATTGGATTGCCATGCCGGCCTGGCCGACCGTCAACGGCTACACCAAGGGTGTGCTGGGCTATTCGTCACGGGCCGATCTCGACAACGAGCTCGCGCTGCAAAAGGCCGGGCGCGCCGCCTGGCTGTCCAAGATCGAGGCGGCCGAACTGGACGCCATCGAGAAGGACAAGGACCTGCTCCGCTACGCCATGGCCGGCGGCAAGATCGCCTTTGGCGAGAATTGCGGCGCCTGCCACGGCACGGGCGGCGTCGGCGTCGCCGGCGCCTATCCGACCCTGGCCGACGACGAATGGATCTGGGGCGGAACCCTGGCCGACATCGAACAGACCATCAAGTTCGGCATCCGCAGCACCCATGCGGAGACCCGCGTCAGCGAGATGCCGAAGTTCGGCGCCGACGGCCTGCTCAAGCCCGAGCAGATCGCCGCCGTCTCCGACTACGTGGTGTCGATGGCGTCCCGGGCTCCGGCCAAGGGGTCGCCCGGCGAGGCGGTTTACGTGGAAAACTGCGCCGTCTGTCATGGCGAGGACGGTTCGGGTCAGGCCGCCCTGGGCGCCCCGGCGCTCAACAACCAGATCTGGCTGTTCAAGACCGCCAAGGCCTCGGCCAAGGACATGGTCGCGGCCCAGGTGAACGCTCCCAAGCACGGCTCGATGCCGGCCTGGGCCGATCGCCTGGACCCGACCACCATCAAGATGCTTGCCGTCTACGTCCATAACCTGGGCGGCGGCAAGTAAGGACGACCCAAGGGGGGAGTCGGGGGGTGCGTTCCTTGGCGACGGGGAACGCACCCCTTTCGATTGTCCGGGATTGGCAGGGGGGAATACAAAGCTGCATCCCGGCGACAGCATTGCCGCCATGTCTTTTTGCCTCACCGAATCGGGCCGCCAGCCGCTAAACTGCCATCCCCGGTCCATAATTCAGAGCACGCCCGCCCCATGGCCACTCCCAAGATCGATCCGTCGCTGAAGCTGTCCTCTCCCGGCGGCGACGGTCCGCTCTACGCGGAAACGGTGATCATCCATCCCCGCACGGTCAAGGGCACCTTCCGCAATTGGAAATGGGCCGCGATGATCGTGCTGCTGGGGATCTATCACATCGGGCCGTTCCTGCGCTGGGATCGCGGTCCCGACGCCCCGGACCAGGCCATCCTGGCCGACCTGACCGGACAGCGCGGCTATTTCTTCTTCCTGGAGATCTGGCCGCAGGAAGTCTATTATCTGACCGGCCTCCTGTTCATCGCCGCCGTCGCCCTGTTCTTCATGAGCGCCGTGGCCGGGCGCATCTGGTGCGGCTTCTTCTGCTTCCAGACGGTCTATACTGACCTGTTCGTCCTGGTGGAACGCTGGGTGGTGGGCGACCGCGCCAAGCGCATGGCGCTGGACCGCGCCCCCTGGACCGCCGCCAAGGTCGGCAGGAAGGCGGCGGTCAACGCCATCTGGCTGCTGATCTCGCTGTCCTGCGGCGTGGGCTTCACGCTTTATTTCGGCGACGCGCCGACCATGCTGGTCGACATCTTCAGCTTCCGCGAGGACATCGCGGTCTACGGCACCATCGCCATCGTGGGCGGCTGCTGCTTCCTGCTGGCCGGCTACGCCCGCGAGCAGGTGTGCCTGTACATGTGCCCCTATTCCCGCTTCCAGTCGGCCATGTTCGACGAGCATTCCCTGATCGTCACCTACGAGGAATGGCGCGGTGAACCCAGGAAGCCGGCCCGCAAGGGCGAAGGCTTCGAGGATCGCGGCCACTGCATCGACTGCAAGATGTGCGTCACCTCGTGCCCGACCGGCATCGACATCCGCGAGGGCATCCAGATGGGCTGCATCGGCTGCGCGCTGTGCATCGACGCCTGCGATTCCATGATGGACCGGATGGGGCTGCCGCGCGGCCTGATCACCTGGGATTCCACCACCAACCAGGAAGCCCGCGCCCGGGGCGAGCCCACCCGCATTCGGCTGGTGCGGCTGCGGACCATCATCTATACCGTGATCCTGCTGGCGGTTGGCGGCCTGATGGTCGCGTCGCTGGCCACCCGCCACACCACCGAGGTCAACGTGCTGCACGAACGTTCGCCGATGTTCGTGCAACTGTCGGACGGCTCCATCCGCAACGGCTATGTCCTCAAGATCTCGAACATGATCCGCGAGGACCGCGTCTACGACCTCAGCGTGGCCGGCCTGGAAGGCGCCCGCCTGTCGGTGGTCGGCGGCGTCTCCAACGTCGCCTCGGCCGAACTGGCGATTCCGCCCGATTCCATCGGCACCTTCAACGTCTTCGTCACCGTGCCGCGGGACAAGGCCGGCGGCAAGCGGTCGCCCCTTTCCTTTAACCTGCGCGAGACCTCGAAGGGCGAGGTCGCCCGCGTCGAATCCCTGTTCGCCGCCCCCGACAAGTGAGGACACGATGACTGCCGAACGCAAGCCCGGCTGGTGGTACCCCTACATCTTCGTGGGAGGGTTCGCCGTCGTCCTGCTGGTCAATTTCACCATGGCCTATTTCGCCAGTTCCACCTTTTCCGGCCTGTCGACCGAACAGGCCTACGAAAAGGGGCTGGCCTACAACCAGACCCTGGACGAAGTGCGCCGCCAGGAGGAGATGGGCTGGACCGTGGAGGCCGAAATCGACCCCGCCGCCAATCACGGCGTCCACGTCACCGTCCGCTACGCCGACCACGAGGGACGGCCGGTCGACGGGCTGAGCGTGCGGGCCAAGCTGGTGCGGCCGACCGCCAGGGGACACGACCGCGAGGTGGCGCTGGCCCCGGTCGCGTCGGGCGCCTACGCCACCTTGCAGGAACTGCCGCTGCCGGGTGTCTGGGACATGACGGTGGAGGCCAGGGGGGCCGGCGGCGTTTCCTACGAACTGGCCCGGCGCATCCTGGTTCCATGACATCCTCCTCCTGCCGCCATTGCGGCGGTCCGCTGCCGGACGGGTGCGACGACGGGTTCTGCTGCCGGGGCTGCGAAGGCGCCTTCGCCCTGGTGGAGGGGCTGGGACTGGAGCAGTACTACAGCCGCCGGTCCGTCGATCCCGCCGCCCGGCCGCTGCGCCCGGACGACGACGCGGCGCGAATCCACGACTTTTCCGCCCATGTGGTGATGGACGCCAACGGCGGGGCCAGCCTGAACCTGATGGTCGAGGGCCTGCATTGCGGCGCCTGCGTCTGGCTGATCGAATCGCTGCTGAACCGCCAGCCCGGCGTCACCTGGGCCAGGGTCAACATGACCACCCGGCGACTGGTGCTGCGCTGGCGGGCCGGCGAGACCGAACCGGGCGCCATCCTCGCCCCCGTCCTGGCGGTGGGCTATCGGGCGGTTCCGTTCGATCCCGAGCGCCTGGGCGACCAGACCCAGCGCCAGGAGAAGGAACTGCTCCGCGCCATGGCCATCGCCGGCTTCGCCGCCGGCAACGTCATGCTGCTGTCGGTCTCGGTGTGGGCCGGGCATTTCTCCTACATGGGTCCCGCCACCCGCGACCTGATGCACTGGATCTCGGCGCTGATCGTGCTGCCGGCGGTGGCGTGGTGCGTGCGCCCCTTCGCCCGCTCGGCCGCCGCCGCCATCCGCTCGGGCCGGACCAACATGGACGTCCCCATCACCGTCGGGGTGATCCTGGCCAGCCTGATGAGCCTGTGGGAAACCGTCAACAGCGGCCACTACGCCTATTTCGATTCCGCCATCACCTTGCTGTTCTTCCTGCTGATCGGCCGCTATCTGGATTCGCGGGCGCGGGGCCGGGCGCGTAGCGCGGTCGAGCACCTGCTGGCGCTGGACGCCGGCGCGGTGACGGTGGTCGAGGACGACGGCACCCAGCGGCTGTTGCCGCCCCACAAGGTGGCGGCGGGAGCGCGGGTGCTGGTGGCGGCGGGCGAACGCATCGGCGTCGACGGCGTCATCGTCGACGGAAGCTCCGACGTGGACACCAGCCTGCTGACCGGCGAAAGCGTGCCGGCCCAGGTGGCGGCGGGCGCGCGGGTGTTCGCCGGCACCATCAACCTGTCGGCGCCGCTGCGGCTCGAGGTGGCGGCGGTGGGCGAGCGCACCCTGCTGGCCGAGATCGTGCGCATGATGGAGGCGGCCGAGCAGGGCCGTGCTCGCTACGTGGCGCTGGCCGACCGGATATCGCGCTGGTACGCCCCGGTGGTGCATGTGGCGGCGCTGGCCACCTTCGCCGGCTGGACCCTGACCGGAGGAGCGCCCTGGCAGGTGGCCCTGCTGTATGCCGTGGCGGTCCTGATCATCACCTGCCCCTGCGCCCTGGCGCTGGCGGTGCCGGTGGTGCAGGTGATCGCGTCGGGCCGGCTGCTGCGCCAGGGCATCCTGGTCAAGTCCGCCACCGCCCTCGAACGCTTCGCCGAGACCGACCGGGTGGTGTTCGACAAGACCGGCACCCTGACCCTGGGCCGGCCCGAACTGGTGGAGGACGGCGGCTGGACCGCCGACGACCTGGCCCTGGCCGCCTCGCTGGCCCTGGCGTCGCGCCATCCGCTGGCCCGCGCCCTGGCGGCGGCGGCGCCCATGGCGCGGCTGGCCGACGGCGTCACCGAACATCCGGGGCTGGGGCTGGAGGTGGCGGACACCGGCCTGCGGCTCGGCAGCCGCAAATTCCTCGGCATCGACGACGACACCGCCGCCGGGCCGGAGCTGTGGCTGGCCGGTTCCGCCCGCCCGCCGGTCCGCTTCGCCTTCACCGACGGATTGCGCGCCGATGCCGCCCAGGTGGTGGCCGACCTGAAGGCCATGGGCATCGCCGTGGAATTGCTGTCGGGCGACCGCCCCGCCACCGTCGCCGCCGTCGCCGGACAATTGGGCATCGCCGAATGGCGGGCCGCCTGCTCGCCCGCCGGCAAGTGCGCCCGGCTGGCCGAGCTGGCCGCCGCCGGCGCCAGGGTGCTGATGATCGGCGACGGCCTCAACGACGCCCCGGCCCTGGCCAGCGCCCATGTCTCCATGTCGCCGTCCTCGGCGGTGGACGTCAGCCAGACCGCCGCCGACGTGGTTTTCCAGGGCGCCCGCCTCGCCCCGGTGCTGGAAACCCTGGCGGTGGCACGGAAATCACGTATATTAGTAAAAGAGAATTTTATGCTGGCGCTGGGCTACAACATATTCACCGTGCCCCTGGCGGTGGCGGGATTGGTGACGCCCCTCATCGCCGCGATTGCTATGTCGACCTCGTCGCTGGTAGTAATTGGTAACGCCCTGCGTCTATCGCGCCGGAGCGGCTGAGCCGGAGAGGCTGGTGGAAAATCTGTTGGTGCTGATCCCCGTTGCCCTGGGTCTGGGCCTGGTGGGGTTGATAGCGTTCCTGTGGGCCATGAAGTCGGGTCAGTTCGACGACCTGGACGGGGCGGCCCATCGAATCCTGTTCGACGACGACGACCAGCCGCAACGCAAGGTCTGATGCCCGATGGGTAGTTTGCATATGCCTCCCCTCGACTTCGACGGCCACAAGATCGATCATGTCGCGAACCTGAAGTCGCCGCAGTGCCGCAATTGCGACATCGTGCGCGAGATCGCGTTCTGCGCCGACCTGTCCCACGACGAGGTGTCGCGCCTCGCCACGGTGCGCTGCCACGCCACCCTGCCGGCCTCGTTCACCATCTTTCGCGAAGGCGACGTGGTGGACCACGTCTATTCCATCTCCAACGGCGCGGTGAAGCTGTACAAGCTGCTGCCCGACGGACGGCGCCAGATCATCGGCTTCTTGTTCTCGGGCGACATCTTCGGACTTGGCACCCATGATGGCTATTGCTACACCGCCGAAACCATCACGCCGACCCATCTGTGCCGGTTCTCGCACCGCAAGCTGGACTCGCTGATGGAGGAAATGCCCCGGCTGGAACGGCGCATGTTCAGCATGGCGGTCAAGGAACTGGTGGCGGCGCAGGAACAGATGCTGCTGCTGGGACGCAAGACGGCGCGGGAGAAGGTCGCCACCTTCCTGGTCAAGCTGGCCGAGCGCGGCGTCAAGATGGGCCTGCCTACCAGCCCGGTGGCGCTGCCCATGAGCCGGGCCGACATCGCCGATTATCTCGGCCTCACCGTCGAGACGGTCAGCCGCACCTTCACCCAGCTGAAGCGCGACAATATCATCGGCCTGCCGTCGTCGGGCCATTGCGTGCTCAACGACTGGGACACGCTCCGGGAAATGGCGGAAGGGACCTGAGGCATGAGCGTCGAAGTGAAGACCAAGCGGGTCACCACCCGCGACATCCGCGCCCGCAAGGGCGGCGAGCCGGTGGTGGTGCTGACCGCCTACACCGCTCCCATAGCCCGCCTCCTCGATCCCCATTGCGACATCCTGCTGGTGGGCGATTCGCTCGGCATGGTGGTCTATGGCATGGACACCACCCTGGGTGTGACGCTGGACATGATGATCAATCACGGCCGCGCCGTGGTTCGCTCGTCGTCCCGCGCCTGCGTGGTGGTTGACATGCCGTTCGGGTCCTATCAGGAAAGCCCGGAACAGGCGTTCCGCAATTCGGCGCGGGTGATGGCCGAGACCGGCTGCGCCGCCGTCAAGCTGGAAGGCGGCCGCGAGATGGCCGAGACCATCCGCTTCCTCACCGAGCGTTGCGTTCCGGTGATGGCCCATATCGGGCTGAAGCCCCAGGCGGTGCACGCCGCCGGCGGTTTCCGCGCCCAGGGCCGGATCGACGCCGAGGCCGAGGCCATCCGCGCCGACGCCCGCGCCATCGCCGACGCCGGGGCGTTCTCGGTGGTGGTCGAGGGCACGGTGGAGCCGGTCGCCCGGGCGCTGTCGGCCGAGATCGCGATTCCCACCATCGGCATCGGCGCCTCGGCCGCCTGCGACGGACAGGTCCTGGTGATCGACGACGTGCTGGGGCTGTTCGACGATTTCACCCCCAAATTCGTCAAGCGCTATGCCGATTTGCGCCCCATCATCACCGAGGCGGCGGAACGCTACGCCGCCGAGGTCAAGGCCCGTTCCTTCCCCGGCCCGGAACATTGCTTCGGACAGGCCAAGAAATGAGCCGCGACCTCGACATCGTCCGCTCGGTGGCGGAATTGCGCGCCCGCGTCAGGTACTGGCGCGACCAGGGGCTGACCATCGGCATGGTTCCGACCATGGGCGCCCTGCACCAGGGCCACCTGTCGCTGGTGGTCAAGGCGCTGGAGCATGCCGACCGGGTGGTGACGTCGGTGTTCGTCAACCCCACCCAGTTCGGCCCCAACGAGGACTTCTCGCGCTACCCCCGCCAGGAGGCCCGCGACGCCGAGCTGCTGGAGGGCGCCGGCTGCCACCTGCTGTTCGCGCCGACCGTGGCCGAGATGTACCCCGACGGCTTCGCCACCTCGATCTCGGTGTCGGGCGTGTCGGAGGGATTGTGCGGCGACGTCCGCCCCGGCCATTTCTCCGGCGTCGCCACGGTGGTGACCAAGCTCTTGCTGCAATGCCTGCCCGACGTGGCGGTGTTCGGCGAGAAGGATTACCAGCAACTGGCGGTGATCCGCCGCTTCACCCGCGATCTCGACATTCCCGTCGCCATCCTCGGCGCTCCGACGCTCCGCGAGGCCGACGGATTGGCCATGTCGTCGCGCAACGCCTATCTGTCGGCCGGGGACCGCGCCGTCGCGCCGGCGCTGCTGCGGGCGCTGACCGGCATCGCCGACGGCCTGCGGTCCGGCGCCAGGGCCTCGGACCTTTGCCCCCGGGCGGTCGGGGAATTGCTGAAGGCCGGTTTCGCCTCGGTGGACTACGTCGAGGTCCGCGACGCCGACACCCTGACGCCGGCGGAGACGGCCGAACGCCCGGTGCGGATACTCGCCGCCGCCCGGCTGGGGGCCACCCGGCTGATCGACAATATCGGCTGCGGCGGCTGAACCGGCTCGCGCCCGCACTTGCAGTTGACATCGAAACGTTTCCAACCGATATTCTGCCGCTTTCCATGAGCGCGCAGGCCGTTTTCGCTCTCGCAGCGAGGATGCCGGCATTGATCGCGTAAGCGTTCGGGAGAGCGGTGATGATTCCAGTGGTGATGCCGACCTATGCCCGCGCCGACCTCGCCTTCGAGCGGGGCGAGGGCGCTTGGCTGTTCGCCACCGACGGCCGGCGCTTCCTCGATTTCGGCTCCGGCGTCGCCGTCACCGCGCTGGGCCATTGCCATCCCCGGCTGGTCGAGGCCCTGCGCGAGCAGGCGGGCAAGCTGTGGCATTGCTCGAACCTCTATCGCGTGCCGGGACAGGAAAAGGTCGCGGCGACGCTGGTGGAACACACCTTCGCCGACACCGTGTTCTTCTGCAATTCCGGGGCCGAGGCGCTGGAATGCTGCATCAAGATGGCGCGCAAGTACCACCACGCCGGCGGCAATCCCGAACGCTACCGCGTCATCTGCGCCGACGGCGCCTTTCACGGCCGCACCCTGGCGACGGTGGCGGCGGGCGGCCAGAAGAAGCACATGGAGGGCTTCGCCCCGGCGGTGGAAGGATTCGACCACGTTCCCTACGGCAATCTGAACGCGCTGCGCGACGCCATCACCCCCGAGACCGCCGCCATCCTGGTGGAGCCGGTCCAGGGCGAGGGCGGCATCGTTCCCGGCGACCCCGATTACCTGCGCCGGCTGCGGGCCACCGCCGACGAGTTCGGCATCCTGCTGATGTTCGACGAGGTCCAGACCGGCATGGGCCGCACCGGCACCTTGTTCGCCCACCAGCAGGCCGGCATCGCCCCCGACATCATGGGCGTCGCCAAGGGACTGGGCGGCGGCTTTCCGGTCGGCGCCTGCCTCGCCACCGAGAACGCGGCGCGCGGCATGACCGCCGGCACCCACGGATCGACCTTCGGCGGCAATCCGCTGGCCATGGCGGCGGCGGGGACGGTGCTCGACGTCATGCTGGAGCCCGGCTTCCTGGAGCGGGTCGAAAATGTCGCCCGGCTGCTGCGGGACCGGGTCGAGGCCGTCGCCGCCCGCTTTCCCCACGTCATCGAGCAGGTGCGGGGCAAGGGCCTGATGCTGGGCCTGAAATGCCGCATCCCCAATACCGAGCTGTCGGCCCGGCTGCTGGCCAACGGCCTGCTGACCGTGGGCGCCGGCGACAACGTGGTGCGGCTGCTGCCGCCCCTGATCATCGGCGAGAGCGAGGTGGACGAAGCCGTCGCCATCCTCTCGCGCACCTTCAGCGAGGTGGCGCGTTGACTTCTCCCCGGCATTTTCTCGATCTCGACGCCTTCGACACCGCGACGCTCCGCCATATTCTCGACCTCGGCGCCGCCTACAAGGCCGGCAGGGACCGGACGGCGCCCCTGGCCGGCAAGATCCTGGCGATGATCTTCGAAAAGCCGTCCACCCGCACCCGCGTCTCGTTCGAGGCCGGCATGAAGCAATTGGGCGGCGAGGTCATCATGATGGCCAGCGGCGACACCCAGCTGGGCCGGGGCGAGACCATCGCCGACACCGCCCGGGTGCTGTCGCGTTTCGTCGACGCGGTGATGATCCGTACCGACCGGCCGGACAAGCTGATCGAACTGGCCCGCCACGCCAGCGTGCCGGTGATCAACGGCCTGACCGACGATTCCCATCCCTGCCAGGTGATGGCCGACGTCATGACCTTCGAGGAGCATCGCGGCCCCCTGGCCGGCAAGACGGTGGCCTGGGTGGGCGACGGCAACAACGTCGCCGCCAGCTGGCTGCACGCCGCCGGCCATTTCGGCTGCGAGATCCGGCTGGCCTGTCCGCCATCGCTGATGCCGTCTCCGGCGGCGGTGGCCTGGGCCAGGGCCAAGGGCGCCACCGTGACCCTGACGACCGATCCGGCGGCGGCCGTCGCCGGCGCCCATCTGGTGCTGACCGACACCTGGGTGTCCATGGGCTGCCGCGACAAGAACCGTCACGAATTGCTGGCGCCCTATCAGGTGAACGACGCCCTGATGGACAAGGCCGCTCCCGATGCCCTGTTCATGCACTGCCTGCCCGCCCATCGCGGCGAGGAGGTCACCGATTCGGTGATGGACGGCCCCCGGTCGGTGGTGTGGGACGAGGCCGAGAACCGGCTGCACGTCCAGAAGGGCATTCTCAGCTGGTGCCTGGCGTGACCGCCTCGCCCGACCAGGTCGTCCCCTTCGCCATCGGTGGCGGCGCGGTGCGCGGCCGGCTGGTGCGGCTTGGACCGACGCTCGACGCCATCCTGCACGGCTATCCCCTGCCGGTGGCGGCCCTGCTGGCCGAGACCATCGTGCTGGCGGCGGCGCTGGCGGCGCAGATCAAGTATGACGGCGTCTTCACCCTTCAGGCCCAGGGCGCCGGCCCGGTCACCCTGCTGGTGGCCGACGTCACCAGCGCCGGCCATATCCGCGCCCACGCCCGCTACAATCCGGACAAGCTGGCCGGCCTGACGGTGGAGGGGCACGCCTCGGTGCCGCATCTGCTGGGCGGCGGCCATCTCGCCTTCACCGTCGACCAGGGGCCGGACACCGAACGCTATCAGGGCATCGTCGAACTGATCGGCCACACCCTGGAAGAGTGCGCCCGCGTCTATTTCAAGCAGTCGGAACAGTTGGACACCGAGGTCGAAGCGGCGGTGCGGCCGCCGTCCGATGGCGCCGGCTGGGCCGGATCGGCCCTGCTGATCCAGCGCATGCCGGCCGGATCGGGCAATGCCCCGATCCTGGTGGCCGAGGACGCCGAGGAGGGCTGGCGCCGGGCCGTCATCCTGCTGGGCAGCGTCACCGCGGCGGAAATGCTGGACCCCGCCCTGACGCCGGACCAGCTGCTGCATCGCCTCTATCATGCCGAGCAGTTGCAGGTGTTCGAGGCCAAGCCGCTGGAGGCCCGCTGCCGCTGCTCGCGCGAGCGGGTCATGGGGGCGCTGGCCTCCATCGCCGCGGACGAACTGGCCACCCTGGCCGACGCCGGGGGCAACATCGTCGTCACCTGCGAGTTCTGCCGCGCCGAGCATACCATCGCCGTGACGGAACTGGCCCACCCGCGGCCTTGACGCCACCCGGCCCCGTGCCACAATGGCGTGGCACACCTTGAAGCAAGGGAACCCAGACCGATGATCGCTCGGCATCTCCGCCTGATGGTGGTCGTGGCGGCCACCCTGACTGCCTCCGCCTGCCAGAACGCAGCCCCCCCCATGCAGAAGCTGCCTGAAATCAGCTTCACCCACCTGCGCCCGTTCCATCTCGATGTCGGCCAGATGGAGATCGTGTCGGAATACGTCTCTCCCGGCCGCGCCCCCAATATCGAGCACCTGATGCAGACCTCGCCGGCCACGGCGGCGCAGCGCTGGGCCCAGGACCGCCTGAAGCCCATGGGCCGCGCCGGAACCGCCCGGGTGGTTATCAAGGACGCCAAGCTGACCGAGACCGGCCTCGCCACCGACACGGGCCTGACCGGCGCCTTCAAGAAGGAACAGGAACTGCGCTACGAGGGCAGCCTGGAAGTGGCGGTCCAGGTTCTCGACGCCCGCCACATGGTGGTCGGCGAGACCGTCGCCCGCGCCACCCGCTCGCGCACCCTGGTCGAGGGCGCCACGCTCAATCAGCGCGACCAGGCCCAGCACGAAATCAGCGAGGCGCTGGCCAAGGATATCGACGAGCAGATGACCCAGCTGATCGGGTCGTACCTGAACCGCTGGCTGATTCAGTAGGCCCTTTTCCACCACACTCCCGCCACATCCGGCCCCTATACCCCGGGGCCGGATGTGACAAGGGACCGCCATGGACATTCACCATCCCGACCTGACCGCCGCCGCCATCGTCATCATGGCGGCGCTGCTGTGCGGCGGCCTGATGGCCCGGCTGCGCCAGCCGGCCATCGTCGGCTATATCCTGGCCGGCGTGGTGCTGGGACCAAGCGGCCTCGCCCTGGTCAGCAACCGCGACGCCATCGCCACCCTGGCCGAGTTCGGCGTGCTGATGCTGCTGTTCGTGGTCGGCATGCGGCTGGACCTGCGGCGCTTCATGGCGGTGTGGAAGACCGCCCTGGTGGTCACCTTGCTGCAAATCGCCGGCAGCGTCGGGGCGGCGCTGCTGCTGCGCCACCTGATGGGCTGGAGCCTGGGCATGGCCATGGTGCTGGGCTGCGCGGTCGCCATCTCGTCGACCGCGGTGGTGATCAAGGTCCTGGAAGGCTCGGACGAGCTGGATACCCCGGTGGGCCGCACCACGATCGCCATCCTGATCGCCCAGGACATGGCGGTGGTCCCCATGATGCTGGTGCTGGAGACCATGGAGAGCCGCGCCATCGAACCCCTGGACGCCGGCCGGGTGGTGCTGTCGGTGCTGATCCTGGCGCTGCTGTTCTGGGGATTGTCGCGCCGCCGCCTGACCCTACCGCTGACGGCGCGGCTGGCCAACGATTCCGATCTGGCGACGCTGGTCGCCCTGACCTGGTGCTTCGGCGCGGCGGCGCTGGCCGGCATCTCCAACCTGTCGCCGGCCTATGGCGCCTTCCTGGCCGGGCTGGTTCTCGGCAATTCCGCCCAGAGCGAGCAATTGCTGAAGCGCGCCCAGCCGGTCAAAAGCGTGCTGCTGATGGTGTTCTTCCTGTCCATCGGACTGCTGCTGGACTTCCGGTTCATCTGGAAGAACCTGGGGGCGGTGCTGTTGCTGCTGGGGCTGGTGACGCTGTTCAAGACGGCGCTGAACGTCGCCGCCCTGCGGTTGCTGCGCCAGGACTGGCCCAGCGCCTTCCTGGCCGGGGTCGCCCTGGCGCAGATCGGCGAGTTCTCGTTCCTGCTGGCCGAAACCGGCAAGGCCGCCCGCCTGATCACCGCCCAGGAAACCAAGCTGGTGGTGGCGGTCACCGTGCTGTCGCTGGTGCTGTCGCCGTTCTGGCTGTTCACCATGCGCCGCATGCACCGGGTGGCGGTGGTGCGAGTGGGGTCGTTCCGGGAACTGATGGCGAGACTCTATGGCGAGGACGCCCAGACCGTGGCGCGGCTGGCGCGGCGTACCCGGCGGCTGGCCGGGCGGCTCCCCCGCAAGAGGGACGACGATGCCCGACCTCGGCCTTGAGACCCAACTGGGCGGAATCGTCGCCGGCATCGACGAGGTCGGGCGGGGGCCGCTGGCCGGGCCGGTGATCGCGGCGGCGGTGATTCTTCACCGCGACCGCCTGCCGGCGCGGCTGCTGGAACGGCTCGACGATTCCAAGGCGCTGTCCAAACGGCTGCGCGAGGAACTGGCGGCGCTGCTGCCCGAGGTTGCCGTGATCGGCTTCGGCGAGGCCTCGGTGGACGAGATCGATTCCATCAACATCCTGCAAGCCACCCTGCTGGCCATGCGCCGCGCCCATGACGCCCTCGGCCGCGCCACCGACCATGCCCTGGTGGACGGCAACCGGCCGCCCCGCCTGAGCTGCCCGGCACACTGCGTCGTCAGGGGCGATTCCCGGTCGCTGTCCATCGCCGCCGCCTCGGTGGTGGCCAAGGTGCGCCGGGACCGTCTGATGGCGGAATTGGCCCTCGCCTGTCCGGGCTACGGCTGGGAACGGAACGCCGGCTACGGCACCGCCGAGCATCTCGACGCCCTGAAACGGCTGGGGCCGACGCCTCATCACCGCCGCTCGTTCGCCCCGGTGGCGCAACATATGCGGTCCCCAGCCTGTGGATAACCACAAGCCCTAGCAATGAATCATGTGATTTCAATAGGTTCTTGACGGACTCTCATGTTTGACTCAAATTGAGTCCCATGACACTGCCACTCAACACCATTCTGGCTGGCGATTGCATCGCGATGATGGACTCGCTGCCGCCCAAATCGGTCGACCTCGTGTTCGCCGACCCGCCCTACAATCTTCAGTTGGGCGGCGAGCTGCTGCGGCCCGACAATTCCAGGGTCGACGGGGTCGATGACGAGTGGGACCGCTTTTCCGACTTCGCCGCCTACGACGCCTTCACCCGCGCCTGGCTGAAATCGGCGCGCCGCGTTCTGAAGGACGACGGCGCCCTGTGGGTGATCGGCAGCTATCACAACATCTTCCGGGTGGGGGCCATCCTCCAGGACCTGGGCTATTGGATGCTGAACGACATCGTCTGGCGCAAGTCCAACCCCATGCCCAATTTCAAGGGCACCCGCTTCACCAACGCCCACGAGACCCTGATCTGGTGCGCCAAGTCGGCCGAAACCCGCTACACCTTCAACTACGATTCCATGAAGGCGCTGAACGACGACCTGCAAATGCGCAGCGACTGGACGCTGCCGCTGTGCACCGGCGGCGAGCGGCTGAAGAATGGCGGTGGGCGCAAGACCCACCCGACCCAGAAGCCGGAATCCCTGCTCTACCGGGTGGTGATGGCGTCGACCCGGCCGGGCGACGTCATCCTCGACCCCTTCTTCGGCACCGGCACCACCGGCGCCGTGGCCAAGAAGCTGGGCCGCAACTTCATCGGCTGCGAGCGCGACCCCGAATACATCGCCGCCGCCAAGGACCGCATAGCCAAGGTGATTCCCGTGTCCGATCCGTCCGTCCTGCTGACTCCGTCCAAACGCTCCGAGCCCCGCATTCCGTTCGGAACGGTGCTGGAACGCGGCCTGCTCACCCCCGGCGACCTGCTGTTCGGCGGCAGCCGGCACGACAAGGTCGCCAAGGTCCGCGCCGACGGCACCCTGATCACCGATATCCATCGCGGCTCGATCCACAAGGTCGGCGCCCTGGTCCAGGGGGCTCCGGCCTGCAATGGCTGGACCTTCTGGCATTTCCAGGCCGGAGCCGACGACTTCCTGCCGATCGACGTGCTGCGCCAGCAGATCAGGGCCGAACTGCACTGACGAGATCACGGAGGCCGCCATGGCCTGGGACCCGGCGCTGTATTCCGCCTTCGTCCAGCCGAGATTGCGGCCGGCGCTGGACCTGATCGGCCGCATCGAGACCGGGGCGCCGGCCCATGTGGTCGATCTCGGCTGCGGCACCGGCAACGTCACCCGCCTGCTGAAGCAGCGCTGGCCGGGCGCGGCGGTGATCGGCGTCGATTCCTCGCCCGAAATGCTGGAGACGGCGCGGGCGGGGGGCGGCGGCGTCGCCTACACCCTCGCCGACATGGGATCGTGGCGGGCGGCCGGACCGGTGGACGTGCTGTTCTCCAACGCCGCCCTGCACTGGCTGGGCGATCACGCCACCCTGTTTCCCCGCCTGCTGGGCATGGTGGCGCCGGGCGGCGTCCTGGCGGTACAGATGCCCCACAACCATTATGCCGCCTCCCACGCCTTGATGGCCGAGGCCGCCGCCGCCGGGCCGTGGCGCGACCTGCTGGGTCCTCTGGCCGGACGCTTTCCGGTGGCCGGGCCGGCCTTCTATTACGACCTGCTGACACCGCTGGCCGCCTCGCTCGACATCTGGGAGACCGAGTACCTGCACGTTCTCGACGGCGACAATCCGGTGGTGGCCTGGACCATGGGAACGGCGCTACGGCCGGCACTGGCGGCGCTGGAGGACCGGCCGGAATGGCGCGACGCCTTCCTGGCCGACTATTCCCGCCGTATCCGCGCCGCCTATCCGCCCCAGGCCGACGGCCGGACCCTGCTGCCGTTCCGTCGGCTGTTCATGGTGGTGCGGACGGCCTGAGCGCCCCGGCCTCAGCGCCCCAGCAGTTCGGCGGGGGCGATCCACCAGCCCGGCCGCGCCGCCCGCAAGCGGGCGGCGGCGGCCTCGGCCTCGGCCTGCCCGGCGTAAAGGCCGAAGCAGGTGGCCCCCGACCCCGACATGCGCGCCAGCAGACAACCGGAAGACGCGGCCAGTTCCACCAGCATCTCGCCCACCACCGGTTCGATGGATACCGCCGCCGGAGTCAGATCGTTGCGCCGCGCCGCCAGCGCCCTGGCCAATCCGGCGGCGTCGGCGGGGGATTCGGTCAGCGGGTCGGCGGGCGAGAACGGCCCGGTCCGGGCCTTGAACACCGCCGGGGTATGCAGCGGCACCATGGGATTGACCAGCACCAGCCATGCCGGCGGCAGGGCGGGAGCCGGTTCCAGCACCTCGCCGATGCCGGACATGCGGGTGGGAACGCCGGCCAGGCAGACCGGAACGTCGGCGCCGATGGCCAGCGCCAGCGCCCGCAGCCGGTCGTCGGGCAGGGCGACGTTCCACAGCCGCATCAGGCCTTTCAGGGCGGCGGCGGCATCGGCCGAGCCGCCGCCGATGCCGGCCGCGACCGGCAGCCGCTTGGTCAGGCGAATGGCGGCGCCGCCGGCCGTCCCGACCGCCTCGGCCAGCAATCGCGCCGCCTTCAAGACGATATTCTCGCCCTCGGCGGGAATCTGGCCGGCGGTGGGGCCGGCCACCTCCAGGCGCAGGCCGTCGGCCTCGCCGATTTCCAGGGTGTCGCCGACGCCGGCGAACACCACCAGCGAGTCCAGCAGGTGATAGCCGTCGGCGCGCTTGCCGGTCACATGCAGGGACAGGTTGAGCTTGGCGGGAGCGAACACGGTGATCATGGCGACCTACCGGGCCGGCGCGGCCGGAAGCCGGCCGGTGGAGATCTTTTCCCTCAGCGCCTCGATCTGCTCGGGCTCGGGGTCCAGCGACATGGCGCGGTTCCACTGGAAACGGGCCTCGTCGACGCGGCCGACCCGCCACAGGGCGTCGCCCAGATGCTCGTTGATGGTGGGATCCTCTGGCTTCAGCTCGACGGCGCGCTCCAGGTGCTTCACCGCCGCCTGGAAATCGCCGGTGCGGTAGAAGGCCCAGCCCAGCGAATCGACGATGGCCCCGTCATTGGGACGCTGCTGCACGGCGCGTTCGATCAGCTTGCGCCCCTCGTCCAGGTTGACGCCCTGATCGACCCAACTGTAACCGAGATAGTTGAGCACATCGGGCTGATCCGGCTTGAGCCGCAGCGCCTCCTTGAAATCGGCCTCCGCCCGCGCCCACTGCCTCGACCGCTCCAGCGCCATTCCCCGGGCGTAATGAAGCGTCCAGTTGGGGGGCTCGCCCGATCTGGCGGCACGCTCGATGGCCTGGTCGTAGGCCTCGGCCGCCTCGGCGTAACGCTTGTGGCGGCGCAGGATGTCGCCCCGGCTCAGAACCGGCTCGAACGCATCGGGCCGGGCATTGGCCAGGCGGCGCAGTTCGGACAGGGCGCCGTCGGTATCGCCGGCCTCGTCCAGGTTGAAGGCCAGCCGCAGGCGGGCGAACTCGGCCGCCTGGCTGTTGCCGTCGATGGCGCGGTAGATGGCGTTGGCCTCGGCGAGCCGCCGCTGGCGGCCCAGGGTGTCGGCCACCAGCAATTGGGCCAGCGGAAAGTCCGGCCGGAGGCCAAGGGCAAGGCGCGAGAACACCAGGGCGAGGTCGTGGGCGTTGCCCTGGCGCACCAGCGAGGCGGTATCGAACATCACCTCGGCCAGTCCCTGGATGGGGTCGGAGACCACGCGAGCCACGGCGGCCCCGGCGGCCATCTGGCGGCGGCCGTCCAGCAGCGAACGGTCGTTGTGCTCGACATGATAGCGCTGATACAGCTGGGCGGCGGCCTCCATCCGGCCGGTCCGCTGAAAGAAGCCGCCCACCGCCTCCACCGTGCGCACGCTGGTCTGGCCGGCCAGGGCGGCGGCGTAATGCCCTTCCGCCGGCTGGAGCCGCCCGGCCATCTCGGCGATCAGGCCGGCGTGGAACTCGTAGATGGGGGCGAAGCTGGCGGTTTCCGAACGCGGCTTCAGCAGTTTCAGCGCCCCGTCGGGATCGTTCTGGGCCTGGCGGGTCCAGGCCAGCAGCAGCGGCCCGAGAAAACCGTTGATACCCTTCTGCGGCAGGGCGGCGAAGCGCTTTTCCGCCGCAGCAAGGCGTCCGTCACGGGCGTCGCGCAGGCCGGCGGCGAGAAGGGGCAGGGCGGAATCGCCGTCGATGATCAGCAGCCGCTCGGCGATGGGCATGGCCTCGTCCAGCCGCCCCTCGGCCAGCAGCAGGCTGAAGGCGCGCTGTTGCAGGTCGGTGTTGTCGGGGTCGCGGCGGGCGGCGTTCAGCAGGAACTCGGCGGCCGAGCGGGTGTCGCCGTGGGATTGGGCGTAGCGCCCGGCGAGATAGGCCCCCAGCCCGCCCTCGCCGCCCAGCCCGATTCCGCCCGTGGCCTCGGCCTGGGGCGCGGAACGGGGCGCGCAGCCCAGCAGGGCGGCGGCGACAAGCGCGATGCACGACAGACGTCCGACCGATATCACCATATGCTCCGTCTACAATCCGGGGGGCCAGAGGGGGGCGCCCCGGACCACAGCTTTACATGTTGGGATAGTTCGGTCCACCGCCACCTTCGGGAACCACCCAATTGATATTCTGGGTCGGGTCCTTGATGTCGCAGGTCTTGCAGTGCAGGCAGTTCTGCGCGTTGATCTGGAGACGCGGATTGGAACCGTCGTCGTTCCGGACGATTTCATAGACGCCGGCCGGGCAATAGCGCTGTTCGGGGGCGTCGTAATGCTCGAGATTGATGGCGACGGGCACCGCCGAATCGCGTAAGCGCAGATGCGCCGGCTGGTTCTCCTCGTGGTTGGTGCTGGAGATGAACACCGACGACAGCTTGTCGAAGCTGACCACCCCGTCCGGCTTCGGGTATGCGATCTTCGGACAGTCCGACGCTTTTTTAAGCGCCAGATGGTCGGGACGGTGGTGCAGCGTCCACGGCGCCTTGCCCCTGAAGACATAGGTCTCCAGCGCCGAATAGGCGATTCCCCCCCACAGGCCCCAGTGGAAACTGGGGCGGATGTTCCGGACCTCGTGCAATTCGCTCCACAGCCACGACTTCCTCAGGTGCTCGGGGTACGCGGTCACCTCATTGGAGCCGCCCTCGTGACCCAGGGCCTCGGCCACCGCCTCGGCCGCCACCATGGCCGACTTCATGGCGGTATGGGTGCCCTTGATCTTGGGCACGTTGAGGAAACCCGCCGTGTCGCCCACCAGCACGCCGCCGGGGAAGCAAAGCTTGGGGATCGACTGGAAGCCGCCCTCGGACAAAGCGCGGGCGCCGTAGGAGATGCGCCGGCCGCCCTCGAAGGTGGGACGGATGGCGGGATGGGTCTTGAAACGCTGGAACTCGTCGAACGGCGACAGATGCGGGTTGGCGTAGTCCAGGCCGACCACGAAGCCCACCGCCACCTGGTTGTTCTCCAGGTGATAGAGGAACGAGCCGCCATAGGTGCTGGTGTCCAGCGGCCAGCCGACGGTATGGATGATGGTGCCGGCCTTGTGCTTGGCCGGATCGATCTCCCACAGCTCCTTGATGCCGATGCCGTAGGTCTGGTCCTCGCAATGGGCGCGAAGGTCGAAGCGCTCGAACAGGGTCTTGGTCAGCGAGCCGCGGCAGCCTTCGGCGAACACGGTCTGGCGCGCCCACAGCTCGACGCCCGGCGTATGGTTGTGGGTGGGCTGGCCGTCCTTGCCGATGCCCATGTCGCCGGTGGCGACGCCCTTGACCGAGCCGTCCTCGTGGTAGAGCACCTCGGCGGCGGCGAAGCCGGCGAAGATCTCGACGCCCAGCGCCTCGGCCTGGGCGCCCAGCCAGCGGGTGAAGTTGCCCAAGGACACGATGTAATTGCCGTGATTGTTCATCTGCGGCGGCGTCATCAGGCGGATGGCCTTGGATTCCGTCAGGAACATGAAGCGGTCGTCGGCGGCCGGCGTCAGCAGCGGGGCTTCCCGCTCCTTCCAGTCGGGGAACAGTTCCGCCAGCGACCGGGTCTCGATCACCGCGCCCGACAGGATGTGAGCGCCGATCTCCGATCCCTTTTCCAGTACGCAGACGGTCAGCTCGGGATTGATCTGCTTCAGCCGGATCGCCGTGGTCAGGCCCGAGGGGCCGCCACCGACGATCACGACATCGAATTCCATGCTCTCACGTTCCATGACGACCCCGACTCCCAGATCGACCAGGGGGCTGTACCCCTCTTGATCCAAACAGACAGGTCGCCTCTATAGCATACCCGGCGCGGCCGGTTGGACACAAAATCGGTAAGCGCTTACCGAAAATATGCGCCGAGGTCGCGGAAGCGGCGGCACCATGCTACCCTCCGGCTCATGGACGGAGCCCTTCACCCCCACGACATCCTGCGCTGGTACCTGGAGGCCGGCGTCGACGAAACCATCGGCGAAACGCCGGTGGACCGCTACGCCGTTTCCAGCCGCGCCCGCGAACAGCAGCAGCGGCCGGCCTCCGCCCCGCCGCCGGATCCCGTCCCCGACCGCCATCACGCGCCGCCGGCCAGCGCCGCCGTCGCCGCCTCGGCCATCGTCGGCACCGCCGCCCACATCGCCGCCGGCTGTTCCTCCCTGGCCGAACTGCGGGTGGCGCTGGAGGGGTTCGACGGCCTGGCCCTGAAGCGCGCCGCCGCCAGCACCGTCTTCGCCGACGGCAATCCGGAAGCCGCGGTGATGTGCATCGGCGAGGCCCCCGGACAGGAGGAGGACCGCCAGGGCCGCCCCTTCGTCGGAGCGAGCGGCAAGCTGCTGGACCGCATGTTGAATTCCATCGGGCTGGATCGCGACACCGCCTACATCACCAACGTGGTGCCGTGGCGGCCGCCGGCCAACCGCAAGCCCGGCCCGGACGAGGTGGCGGTGTGCCTGCCCTTCCTGTCGCGCCACATCGAACTGGTCGATCCGCAGATGCTGGTCCTGTTCGGCGGTGCCGCCGCCTCGGCGCTGCTGGCCAAGGCCGAGGGCATCAACCGCCTGCGCGGCCGCTGGTTCGAATACAATTCCCCCGGCCTGCCGCGTCCGGTGCCGGTGCTGGCCACCTTCCACCCGGCCTACCTGCTGCGCACCCCCGAGGCCAAGCGCGACGCCTGGCGCGACCTGCTGATGGTGCGAAAAAAGCTGGACGGCGGCGGGCGCTGAGCCCGAAGACCGCCCGTACCCTCTTGGCTGGCGGCGGCGGTCGTGATTGAATTTCCCGCCTGCCCAATCGTCGGAGTCCGCCCCATGCTGTCCGCCCTCGTCAAGGCCTTCGCCCAGTGGAGCGATCCGCGCCTGCGCCGGATCCTGAAACTGGGAGTCGGGGTGGCGCTGGCCTGCTGGATCGGCCTGGCGGTCATCGCCACCCTGGTGCTGAGGCATGTCAGCCTGTTCGAGAACAGCTGGGCCGAAACCGGCTCGGACGTGGCGCTGGGACTGGCCGCGCTGGTGGTGCCGCTGCTGTTCTTTTCCGCCGTCGCCACCTTCGTCATGAGCTTCTGGCTGGACGAGGTCGCGGTCCTGGTGGAGGAGCGGCATTATCCCGGCCTGGGGCCGGCGCGACAGCTGGGCTGGAAGGAGGCGTTGCTGGCCTCGACCCGCTTCCTGTTGGTGATGGTGGCCATCACCCTGGTCGCCGCCCCCGTCTATGTGGCGCTGCTGCTGGTCGGCCTCGGCATCATCCTCAACTACGCCGTCAACGGCTATCTGCTGGGGCGCGAGTATTTCGAGCTGGTGGCCAGCCGGCGGATGGAGGCCGGCGAGGCCCGCCTGCTGTTCCGCAACAATCTGGGGCGGCTGTGGCTGTGCGGCGCCGTCATCAACCTGTTGTTCCAGATTCCGCTGCTGAACCTGACGGCGCCGGTGACCGCCGCCGCCTTCATGGTGCATGTGGTCCAGGGATTGCGGACCGGGCCGTCCAGGCCATGATCGCCGCCATGACGTTCCCAGCCCGCCTCGCCCGTTTCCGCCCCCTGGCCGCGCTGTCGCTGCTGATCCTGTCGGCCTGCGCCGCGCCCGGCGGATCGCCGCCGGCAACCGGGGACGACCCGTCCGCTCCGGCCGCCGCCGCCGCGCCACCGGGCGAGCGCACCGCCATGCCGCCGCCGGTGGACCGCCGGACGCTCACTCCCGAACGACTGAAGGGACTGCACGCGGTTCAGGTGGAAGGGGCGCTGGGAGCCCCAAGCTTCCGCCGCCGCGACCCGCCGGCCGAGATATGGCAGTACCGGATGGGGACATGCACCCTCGACCTGTTCCTGTACAAGGAGACGGACGGCGTCATCGTCGCCCATTACGCGGTGCGCAGCCCGCCGGGAAGCGGGGTCACCGAGCGCGCCTGCCTGGACGAGGTGCTGAACCGCGGCGCGGAGCGGCCGGTCAGCTGACCGCACCTAGAGCGTCGAGCCCCATATCTGAAACGGTAAAATGCATGCGGAGCATGCGTGGGACGGGCGGATTTGCCCCATTACCTTCGGCAACGGGCTTGACCGTAGCGCTGGCTACGCTCGGCGCCCCTTGCCTCGATTCTGAGCCAAATCCACTCCGTCAGGGTGCTTCAGATATGGGGCTCGCCGCTCTACCGCTGCCGCCGCCATTCCGGCCGGACCGCGCTGTCTCCCGGCCGGCGGGCGGCCAGCGGCGGCCGGACGTAAAGCGCGATCAGGTCGACGTAATCGAGGCTCGGCAGCAGGAACAGGGTCACCGAGGCGATCAGGCCGGTGGCCGTCACCGGCACCGCAACCTCGATATCGCCCCCCAGAAGGATGCGCCCCTGGGTCACCCGGAACGGCGCCCCCCCCAGATGGGCGTTGGCGGCCTCGACGATGCGGGCGAGACCGGCGCGGGCGGCCGGCGCTTCGGCCGAAAACGGCATCGGTCCCATGTCGCCCACCAGCTTCAGATGCGCCCGCCCCTCGGATTGCTCGATCCGGCCGGCGAAAAGGACGTCGCGAAAGCGGAAATCGAACTGAACATTGCCGTCGCCCATGGACAGCGGGCGGCCATCGTCATCGGTCCAGACGGTATGGAGATCGATGGGCAGGGCCTTGCCGCCCAGGGTGAACATTTTTGCTTTTGACATTGTTGCCGTCGGGAAAAAGGCGTGCGCACAGTACTATCATGCCGTCGTTCGGGATGAAATTCCAAATGACCGGCGCTATAAGGTGGTCTGTCCCGCCGAACCGGCGGGATCATCGCTCCGGAGAATTGCGCGTGCAGGCTCACGAAATCTCGCTGACCAAGTATCTGTGGTTCCCCGTCAACCGGGAGGGCTGGCCGTTCGTGGCGCTGTTCGCCGTGGCGGCGCTGCTGCTGGGGCAGCTTTGGGAGCCGCTCGGCTGGCTGGGCGCCATCCTGACCTGCTGGTGCGCCTGGTTCTTCCGCGACCCCGACCGGGTGACGCCGGTGCGCGACGGGCTGGTGATCAGCCCGGCCGACGGCGTCGTGCAGTTGCTGGGCATGGCGCCGCCGCCGCCGGAACTGGACATGGGCGAGGCGCCGCTGATGCGCGTCTCGGTGTTCATGAGCGTGTTTTCCGTCCACATCAACCGCGTCCCGGTGGACGGCAAGGTGGTCAGGACCGCCTACCAGCCCGGCAAGTTCCTCGACGCTTCGCTGGACAAGGCCAGTTCCGACAACGAACGCATGTCGGTCCGTCTCGCCCTGGCCGACGGCCGCGACGTCGCCTTCGTCCAGATCGCCGGTCTGGTGGCGCGCCGCATCAAATGCGACCTGAAGGACGGGCAGGAGGTCCGGGCCGGCCAGCGCTTCGGCCTGATCCGCTTCGGCTCGCGGGTCGACGTCTACCTGCCCGAGGGCGTGCAGCCGCTGGTCGCCCTGGGCCAGAGCATCATCGCCGGCGAGACCGTGCTGGCCGATCTCGCCTCCGCCGAGGGACCGCGACAGGGCGAGGTTCGCTGATGTTCAGGCCAAAGCGTCCGCCACGCATTCCCGGCCTGTCGGTCAACAAGCTGATCCCGAACATCCTGACCATGCTGGCGCTGTGCGCCGGCCTCACCTCCATCCGCTTCGCCGTCCACGGCATGTGGAAGGAGGCGGTGATCGCCACCGTGCTGGCCGCCATCCTGGATGGCCTCGACGGCCGCGTCGCCCGCCTGCTCCAGGGGACCTCCAAGTTCGGCGCCGAACTCGATTCCCTGTCGGATTTCGTCAGCTTCGGCGTGGCCCCGGCCATGGTGCTGTATTTCTGGGTGATGCGCGAGGCCGGCGGCTTCGGCTGGGCGCTGGTGCTGCTGTTCTCGGTGTGCTGCGCGCTCCGCCTCGCCCGGTTCAACACCATGATCGGCGAGCCCGACCTGCCGCCCTACGCCTACAACTTCTTCACCGGGGTTCCGGCCCCGGCGGCGGCGGGGCTGGTGCTGATGCCGCTGATCCTCACCATCCAGTTCGGCGACGGCCTGTTCGACCGCCCCCTGGTGGTGGCGGTGTTCCTGATGGGCGTGTCGTTCCTGATGGTGAGCAAGCTGCCCACCTTCTCGTTCAAGAAGGTGCGCATTCCCCACGGATGGGTCCTGCCGATCCTGCTGGTGGTAGGGCTGGCGGCGGCCTTCCTGGTGACCGAGCCGTGGCTGACCCTGGGGCTGGTGGGGTGCGCCTACCTGACCTCGATTCCCTTCGCCGCCCGCTCGTTCCGCCGGCTGAAGGCCCAGGCGGACATGGTGGTGGCCGAGGCGTCGCCCCCGCCCCAGGCATGAGCTTCGCGTCTGTTGCCATGCAGCAACAGTGAGGCGGGAATGCATCGCGCGCACCCGCGGGGGACTTGTTGACGGCGGCAAGCTCTAGTACATAGGGATCACCTAATTCCACGTCGCGAAAAGTCCGGGAAGGATTTCGACTCATGCGCAGCATCAAGACGCTCCTCGTCGCCACGGCCATCGCCGCCGTCCCCGCCCTGGCCCAGGCCCAGTGGTATGTCGGCCTCGACGCCGGCGCGCAGTTCCTCCAGGATTCCGACAACAGCGGCACCGGCCTCGGCTACAAGAGCGAGTCCGACATCGGCTGGCTGACCCAGGGCCAGATCGGCCACGCCTTCGGCCCGTGGCGCCTTGAAGGCGAACTCAGCTACCGTTCCAGCGGCATCGACACGGTCGGCGGCACCTCGGGCAGCGGCGACACCACCGCCCTCGGCCTCATGGTCAACGGCCTCTACCACTTCATGCCGCAGTCCAGCTGGCATCCGTTCGTCGGCGCCGGCATCGGCGCCGCGCAGGTCGACGCCGGCTCGGTCAAGCGCAACAACGTCGAACTCTATTCCGGCGACGACTGGCAGTTCGCCTATCAGGGCTTCGCCGGCCTGGCCTATGACGTCAGCAAGGATGTCGAGCTGAAGGCCCAGTACCGCTACTTCGCCACCCTGGATTACGAGACCAAGGCCGCCAACGGCACCGCCCTGGACAGCGAATACCGCGACCATGCCGTGCTGATCGGCTTTACCTACAAGTTCAACCCGCCGCCGGTCGCCGCCCCGGCCCCCGCGCCCGCCCCGATGCCGGTGGCGGCCCCCGCTCCCGCCCCGGCTCCCAAGCCCATGGTGGCGAAGAACTTCATCGTGTTCTTCGACTTCGACAAGGCCGCCGTGACTCCCGAGGCCGACCGCGTCATCCAGCAGGCCGCCGCCGCCGCCAAGTCGACCGGCGCCGCCCGCATCGACCTGACCGGCCACACCGACACCTCCGGCAGCGACAAGTACAATCAGGCCCTGTCGCTGAAGCGCGCCGAGGCGGTCAAGGCCCAGCTGGTCAGGCAGGGCGTGCCCGCCGGCCAGATCATCACCGTCGCCAAGGGCGAAAGCTCGCCCATGGTCAAGACCCCCGATGGCGTGCGCGAGCCGCAGAACCGCCGGGTCGAGATCGTCCTGCCGTAGACGGCCGCCACCCCGATATCCGGACAGCAGGGGGTCCAGCCGCGAGGCTGGACCCCCTCTTCGTTCCGGCCGGTCCTGCCAAACTTCTTGATTCTTGCCCCGGTTCCGACGAAAACCCACAGCCATGAGCACATTGTCCGACGCCCTGGCGCTGCGGCGCACCTTCGCCATCATCTCGCATCCCGATGCCGGCAAGACCACCCTGACCGAAAAGCTGCTGCTGTTCGGCGGTGCCATCCAGCTTGCCGGCGCGGTGCGCGCCCGTGGCGAGCAGCGCCGAACCCGTTCCGACTGGATGGCCATCGAGAAGGAGCGCGGCATCTCGGTGTCGGCCTCGGTGATGACCTTCGAGCACGAGGGGTTGACCTTCAACCTGCTGGACACCCCGGGCCACGAGGACTTTTCCGAGGACACCTACCGCACCCTGACGGCGGTGGACTCGGCGGTGATGGTGCTGGACGCCGCCAAGGGCATCGAGACCCAGACCCTGAAGCTGTTCGAGGTCTGCCGGTTGCGCGACGTCCCCATCGTCACCTTCGTCAACAAGGTCGACCGCGAGGGCCGCGACACCTTCGACCTGCTGCACGAGGTGGAAAAGACCCTGGCGCTGGACGTCACGCCGGTGACCTGGCCCATCGGCATGGGCCGCGACCTGAAGGGCGTGTTCGATCTGGTGCGCGACCGGGTCATCCTGTTCGACCCCGGCCGGGGCGACCATATCGCCGAGATCGCGGTGGACGCGCCGCTGGATTCGCCCAAGCTGGACGAGGTGGTGGGCGCCGCCGCCGCCGCCAAGCTGCGCGAGGACGTGGAACTGGTCCGGGGCGGCTATCCCGAATTCGACCTGGAAAGCTTCCTGGCCGGCCACATGACGCCGGTGTTTTTCGGCAGCGCGCTCAAGACCTTCGGCGTCGCCGAACTGCTGAAGGGCATCGGCCGGCTGGCGCCGGCGCCGCTGGCTCGCAAATCCGACAAGCGGCTGGTGGAACCGGACGAAGCCAAGGTTACCGGCTTCGTCTTCAAGGTCCAGGCCAACATGGACCCCAACCACCGCGACCGCATCGCCTTCTTCCGCATCTGCTCGGGCCGCTTCCGGCGTGGCATGAAGCTGAGGCATGTGCGTTCGGGCAAGGTCATGGCCCTGGTCAATCCGGTGTTCTTCCTGGCCCGCGACCGCGAACTGGCGGAAGAGGCCTTTCCCGGCGACATCATGGGCATCCCCAATCACGGCCAGCTTCGCATCGGCGACACCCTGTCGGAAAGCGAGGACCTCAACTTCCTCGGCATTCCCACCTTCGCGCCCGAGGTGCTGCGCCGCGTCCGCCTGGACGACCCCATGAAGGCCAAGCAGTTGAAGAAGGCGCTGGAGGATCTGGCCGAGGAAGGCGTCAGCCAGGTGTTCAAGCCGCTGGACGGTTCCACCTGGATCGTCGGCGTGGTCGGCGCCCTGCAATTCGACGTGCTGACCACCCGCATCGAAAGCGAGTATTCCATCAAGGCCGGATTCGAGGAAGCCCCGTTCGTCACCGCCCGCTGGGTGGCCTGCGACGACGAGACCGCCATGAAGCGGTTCATGGAGGCCAACAAATCCAACATGGCCGAGGACCGCGACGGCGGCATCGTCTATCTGGCGCGCAACACCTGGCAGCTCAACCGGGCGCAGCAGGATTTCGAGATGGTCCGCTTCACCGCGACGCGGGAGCAGCACTGAGGCCGCTCCGGTCCAGGATGAAAGACAGGGCTGCGCTCTCGGGCAGCGGATGGCTGAGGTGATAGCCCTGGGCGCCGTCGCAGGCCATCCGCCGCAGGCAATCCAGTTGAATCGGAGTCTCGACCCCCTCGGCGATCACGGTCCAGCCCAGGGAATGGGCCAGGGCGGTGGCGGCGGCGCACAGGGCGGCGGCGCCGGGACCGCCGTCCATGTCGGCGGTCAGCGAACGGTCGAGCTTCAGGTAGCTCAGCGGAAACTGCTTCAGGTGCCGCAGCGAGGTCGGGCCGGTGCCGAAATCGTCCATGGCGAGGGCGACGCCCATCGACCGGATCTCGGCCATCACCGCCAGGACCGCTTCGGGATCGGCCATGGCCGCCTGCTCGGCGACCTCCAGGGTCAGGAGGCCCGGCGCCAGCGCCGAGGCGGCCAGGCCGGCGCGGACCAGACCGGCCAGGGTTCGCGGCCTGATCTGCGACGCGCCGACGTTGATCGCCAGACGGATCGGCCCGCCGGTCACGGATTGCCAGTGGGCAAGCGTGCGCATGGCCCGGGTCATGACCCAGGCCCCGATCGGGTCCATCAGGTCCAGTTCGTCGGCCATGGAAATGAACGCCGCCGGCAGCATCAGCCCCTCGCCCGGCCGGTTCCAGCGGATCAGCGCCTCGACCCCGACCACCGCGCCGGTGCCCAGATCCATCTGCGGCTGGTAGTGCAGGACGAATTCGTCGCGGTCGAGGGCGCCGCGCAGGGCGGTTTCGAAGTCCAGCCGCCGCCTGACCGAGGTGTTCATGGTCTCGTCGAAGAAGCGGTAGCGGCCGCGCCCCGCCGTCTTGGCGTGATACATGGCCACGTCCGCGTTCTTCATCAGCGTGGCGCGGTCGCCGCCGTCGTCGGGAAACACCCCGATGCCGATGGAGGTGGACGTGGTCAGGCGATGCGGCCCCACCACCACCGGCGCCCCCACCTGGGCGATGATCTTGTCCAGGATCACCACCACGTCGGCGGGATCGCCGAAATCGCTGACCACCACCACGAATTCGTCGCCGCCCAGGCGGGCGACGATGTCGGATTCCCGCACGCAGGATTGCAGCCGCCGGCTGACCTCGATCAGCAATTCGTCACCGACCGCATGGCCCAGGGTGTCGTTGACCGACTTGAAGCGGTCGAGATCGAGGAACAGGACGGCGAGGCGGGTCTCGTGGCGCCTGGAATCGGCCAGCGACTGTTCCAGCCTTGATTCCAGGGAGTGGCGGTTGGCCAGCCCGGTCAGGGAATCGAAGCGGGCCAGCCGGTTGATCTCCTCCTCGGCGGCCTTGCGCTCGGTGACGTCGGTGTAGATGCTGACGAAACCGCCGTCGGGCAGCGGCATGCCGCGAATTTCCAGCACCAGCCCGTTGGGCCGTGCCCGCTCGAACTTGTGCGGCAGCCGCAGGCTGGCCCGTTCCAGCATTCCCTTGACGTGTTCCTCCACATCGACAGTGCCGTATTCGCCGCGTCGGGCGTTAAAGCGGAACAGATCGGCCATGGTGGTGCCGCCGTCCTCGAACAACTCGTCGGGAAAGTCCAGCAGCCGCTTGAACTCGGCGTTGTAGGCCACCAGGCGCAGATCCTTGTCGAACAGGCTGATTCCACCGGGAATGTTGTCGAACACCGTCTGGAGAACGTCGTTCTTGCGGCGCACCTCGTGCTCGATGGAGATGCGGTCGGTGATGTCGGTATAGGTGGTGACGAAGCCGATCAGGCTGTCGCCCAGACGCATGGGCCGACCTTCCACCAGATGGGCCCGGCCGGTGGGGCGGGACCGTTCAAAGCGGTGCGGCAGGAACTGCATGGCCAGTTCGCGCCTGGCCCGCACATGCGCCGCCGGGTCGCCGGGACCGTATTCGCCGCGCAAGGCGGGAATCATGATCAGATCGTCGAACGGCACGTCGGGATAGACCGATTCCTCGGGCAGGCCCAGCACGTCCAGCAGATTGGCGTTCCAGAATTTCAGCCGCAGGTTCTCGTCGAACACCGAGATGCCCTGGGGCAGGTTGTCGATGACCGAGCGCAGGTATTCGGTGCGGCGCTGCAAGGCCTCCTCGGCTTGGCGCTGGCCGGTGACGTCGGCATAGATGGTGACGAAGCCGCCGCTCGGCAGCGGCGCGCCCCGCACCTGGATCACGACGCCCCCGGGCCGGGTCCGTTCGAAGCAATGGGGCTCGAATCGCCGGGCCTGCGCCACCCGCTCGGCCACCAGGGCGGCGCCGTCGCCGGGACCATATTCGCCGCGATCGACGTTGTAGCGCATGAAGGTGGCGAAATCGGTGCCACGCCGAGAGAAATCAGCGGGAAAATCAAGCAATTCAAGAAAACGGCGGTTGCACAGGACCAGCCGCAGGTCGCGATCGAACACGGTGAAGCCCTGGCCGAATTCCTCGACCGCCTCGATCAGATGCCGCCAGTCATCGTCGGTCGAACCCGCGCCTGCACCGTGATGCATGCCGAATCGTCACCCCTGTCCCAGCGCCTCAACCCCTGGTGTCGACACTAAGCGAGATTTCCGGCAGAGGAAAGCCCGACCAACGTATCTCGGTAATCTCCCTGATGCAGTTCCCTCTTGTGCGCCGCACCATCACGCAGCATTATTTCGGCCCATCGTTATTTGTCGCAAGAGGATTGCGTTCATGAGCACCAAGCCGCCCCGCAAGTTCTTCGAGCCGCTCGCCATCGGCGCGCCGGCCCCCTATCGCGAGCTGCCGGTGCGGCTGGAGCGGATGATCCATTTCTTCCCGCCCCATGTCGAGAAGATGCGGGCCAAGGCCGGCGAGATGGGCAAGCAGGTGGACGTGCTGCTGGGCAATCTGGAGGACGCCATTCCCGCCGACGCCAAGGAGGCGGCGCGGGCCGGCTTCGTCGAGGTCGCCAAGGGCTGGGACAATCCCGACACCGGATTGTGGACCCGGGTCAACTGCCTCAACTCGCCCTGGCTGCTGGACGACCTCACCGCCATCGTCGGCGAGGCCGGCGACAAGGTCGACGTGGTGATGCTGCCCAAGGTGGAAGGCCCATGGGACATCCATTATCTCGACCAGTTGCTGGCGCAGTTGGAGGCCCGGAACGGGGTCCGCCGTCCCATCCTGATCCACGCCATCTTAGAGACCGCGCTGGGCGTCGAGAATATCGCCGAAATCGCCAAGGCCAGCCCGCGCATGCACGGCATGAGCCTGGGGCCGGCCGACCTGGCGGCGTCGCGCGGCATGAAGACCACCCGCGTCGGCGGCGGCCATCCGTCCTACGGCGTGCTGGAGGACGCCGCCGAGGGCCGGGCCGGCCGCACCTTGTTCCAGCAGGATCTGTGGCACTACACCGTCGCCAGGATGGTGGACGCCTGCCAGTCGGCCGGGATCAAGGCGTTCTACGGCCCGTTCGGCGACTTCTCCGACGATGCCGCCTGCGAGGCGCAGTTCCGCAACGCCTTCCTGCTGGGCTGCGCCGGCGGCTGGAGCCTGCATCCCAAGCAGATCGACATCGCCAAGAAGGTGTTCAGCCCCGACGTGGCCGAGGTGCTGTTCGCCAGGAAGATTCTCGACGCCATGCCCGACGGCACCGGCGCGGTGATGATCGACGGCAAGATGCAGGACGACGCCACCTGGAAGCAGGCCAAGGTCATGGTCGACCTCGCCAGGGCGGTGGCGGCCAAGGACCCGGTGATGGCCGCCGCCTACGGACTGTGACGGCGCGGGCGCCGGAGGGAGGAGGTCTCCTCCTCGTTCCGGCGCCGGCCGGCTACTCGTCCTCGTCGATGGCGGAGGCGGGCAGGACGGTGACGCCCGAGCCGTCGTCCTCCTCGATCAGGACCAGATCGCCCTGGATGCGGTCGTCGCCCTCGGCCAGATGATTGAAGTAATGCCACAGGAACGAGACGGCGATGGTCTGGTCGATCTCGTCCTCCTCGTCCATCTCGTCCTCGTCCATGGCCGAGATGTCGCGCAGGATGTCCAGCGAATCGTCGAACATCTCCGTCAGGTCGGGGTTATCCTCAAGCACGTTCTTGATGATGTAGTCGTGCTCGGAATCCTCCAGCTCATATTTCCATTGGGCGGTGCCCGACTTGTAATACACGGTGATCATCGGGCCTCTCCTCAGGCAGGGCCGGCAATGGGTCGGACCTTCGGGCATTTGCGAAAAAAACGCAAGGGGGCGATTGCCGGCCCGGCGCGTCCGGGCTAAACCTGTGGCTGGGCGCATGACGGGAGCGACAGCATGGCCGAGAAGCGGGCTTGGATACTGACCATCACCTGTCCCGACACGGTGGGAATCGTGGCGGCGGTCTCGGGATTCCTCAGCCAGCACGATTGCTTCATCACCGAGGCGGCGCAGTACGGCGATCCGCTGTCGTCGCGCTTCTTCATGCGAATCGTGTTCGGGCCGGGCGCCATGACGCCCCCCAAGGGCGAGTTCGAAAAGCTGTTCACCGCCATCGCCGACCGTTTCCAGATGATCTGGAAGCTGCATGACGCCGGCCGCAAGGCCCGCGTGGTGATCCTGGTGTCCAAGTTCGGCCATTGCCTCAACGACCTGCTGCACCGCTATCACACCGGCTCGCTCAACGTCGAGATTCCGGCGGTGATCTCCAACCACCAGGAGATGCGCTCCATCGTCGAATGGCACGGCATCCCCTATCACTATTTGGCGGTGGACAAGCACGACAAGGCCGCCCAGGAAACCCGGGTGATGGAGGTCATCGACCGCTCCGGCGCCGAACTGGTGGTGCTGGCCCGCTACATGCAGATCCTGTCCACCGACATGTGCGCCCGGCTACAGGGGCGCGCCATCAACATCCACCATTCGTTCCTGCCCAGTTTCAAGGGCGCCAAGCCCTATCACCAGGCCCATTCCCGGGGCGTCAAGATCATCGGCGCCACCGCCCATTACGTCACCCCCGACCTGGACGAAGGCCCCATCATCGAGCAAAGCGTCGAGCGGGTCGACCACACCCATACCCCCGACGATCTGGTGGCCATCGGCCGCGACATCGAGAACGTGGTGCTGGCCCGCGCCGTGCGCTGGCACACCGAACAGCGGGTGCTGCTGAACGGGTCCAAGACGGTGGTGTTCCGCAGCTGATTGACTCTTCGGGCGCCGCCGTCAGGATATGAGTTCGACGAGCCGATAGTTTGATCGGCGAGGAGTTGCGGCCGAAGGCCGGCGCCGCCCGTGCGGCGAGAGCCAAGGACCACGGATGTGGTCCGCCCGGCGATTGAGGGGCCTCTCAAGGAGATCTGCATGCCCGAGATCAGGATCGTCTCGACCAGGCCCTTTCCCGGCCAGAAGCCCGGCACGTCGGGCCTGCGCAAGAAGGTGGCGGTGTTCGCCCAACCCCATTACCTGGAGAACTTCGTCCAGGCGGTGTTCGATTCCATCGGCGACATCGCCGGCAAGACCCTGGTGGTGGGCGGCGACGGCCGCTATCACAACCGCGCCGCCATCCAGACCATCCTGAAGATGGCCGCCGCCAACGGGTTCGGCCGGGTGATGGTGGGCCAGGGCGGCATCCTGTCGACGCCGGCGGCCTCGGCCGTCATCCGCAAGTACCGGACCTTCGGCGGCATCATCTTGTCGGCCAGCCACAATCCCGGCGGCCCCACCGAGGATTTCGGCATCAAGTACAACATTCCGGCCGGCGGCCCGGCGCCCGAGGCCGTCACCGAGGCCATCCACGCCCGCTCCGAGGCGATTTCGGAATACCGCATCGTCACGGCCGCCGACCTCGACCTCGACCGGCCGGGCGAGCAGCGGCTGGGCGCCATGACGGTCGAGGTGTTCGACCCGGTGGCCGATTACGCCGACCTGATGGAAAGCCTGTTCGACTTCGCCGCCATCCGGGCCGCGTTCAAGGCGGGTTTCCGCATGAGATTCGACGCCATGCACGCCGTCACCGGCCCCTATGCGGTCGAGATTCTGGAACGCCGCCTGGGCGCTCCGGCCGGCACCGTGATGAACGGCGTGCCGCTGGAGGATTTCGGCGGCGGCCATCCCGACCCCAATCTGGTCCACGCCCACGATCTGGTCGAGGCCCTGAGCGGCGAGGGGGCTCCCGATTTCGGCGCGGCGTCCGACGGCGACGGCGACCGCAACATGGTGCTGGGGCGCGATTTCTACGTCACCCCGTCGGATTCGCTGGCCGTGCTGGCCGCCAACGCCACCCTGTGCCCCGGCTACAAGGCCGGGCTGAAGGGCATCGCCCGCTCGATGCCGACCTCGGCCGCCGCCGACCGGGTGGCGGAGAAGCTGGGAATTCCCGTCTTCGAGACCCCCACCGGCTGGAAGTTCTTCGGCACCTTGCTGGACGCCGGCAAGGCGACGCTGTGCGGCGAGGAAAGCTTCGGCACCGGCTCGGACCATGTGCGGGAAAAGGACGGGCTGTGGGCGGTGCTGATGTGGCTGAACGTGCTGGCGGCGCGCAAGCAGAGCGTCGCCGACATCGTCACGGCCCACTGGCGCGAGTTCGGCCGCAACATCTATTCCCGCCACGATTACGAGGGCATCGATGCCAAGGCCGCCGACGGCCTGATGGAGCATCTGCGCGGCCTCGACCTCAAGGGCAAGCGCCTGGGGGCCTATGGCGTCGCCGTCAACGACGACTTCGCCTATACCGACCCGGTCGATGGCTCGGTGTCGAGGAAGCAGGGCATCCGGGTGGTGTTCGACGACGGCTCGCGCATCGTCTACCGCCTGTCGGGCACCGGCACCGAGGGCGCCACCCTGCGCGTCTATATCGAGCGCTTCGAGCCCGACCCGGCCCGGCAGGATATTGACCCGCAAGCCGCCCTGGCCGATCTCATCGTCATCGCCCGCGATCTGGCTGAAATCGAGGCCAGGACAGGGCGGACGGAACCGACGGTGATTACTTAAAGAAAAGAGGGACTCACCACAGAGACACAGAGAGGCTCTGCCGGACGGAACCTCATTGTCTCCCCGTCATCGCCGGGCTTGACCCGGCGACCCACGTGGTGCCGCACTTGAGCCATCGACAGTGCGGAACGACGTGGATGCCCGGAACAAGTCCGGGCAATACTAGTAATTGGAAGTGTTAATGTGCAAACTTGATCGTTATGATTGCTATTCTATGTCTCTGTGGTTCATGATCTGGCCCCACCATTACGATGACAGGAGCTGGAACGATGAGTTGGACGATTGAGCAATCGGCTGCAATTGCCACGATTGTGAGCTTGGTAATTGCGGCGATATCCCTGGTCATACTGATCTATCCTGCATTCAAATATGTTAGAATCCGCAGGGAGGATCGCCAGCATCGCGAATTTGAGACATATCATGGATTGGTCAAAACAGCAGTTGGCGATACAGATAATATTGCAAATAGGTATGCAGATCGACAAATTGCTGCAATTTATGAATTGCGGAACTATAATAGGTACTATGAAGTTACAGGACGCATCTTGGAAAATTTAAGGAAAGCCATTAACTCAAGAGACACCCGTAATGATCAAGGCCCATTATCCGTCTGTAAAGAAATCGATCTCACTCTTGACGTAATTACGAGATACAAAAAATGACCCACGCCTTCCACCCCACCATCCTGCGGGAATACGACATTCGCGGCATTGTCGGCGAAACCCTGTTCGCCGCCGATGCCCGCGCCATCGGCCGTGCCTTCGGCACCCGCGTGCGCCGCAACGGCGGCCGGGTGGTGTGCGTCGGCTGGGACGGGCGGCTATCGTCGCCCGAGATGGCCGAGGCGCTGGCCGAGGGCCTGATGGCCTCGGGATGTTCGGTGCGGCGCGTCGGGCGGGGGCCGACCCCGATGCTGTACTACGCCGCCAAGGTACGGGAGGCCGATGGCGGCATCATGGTGACCGGCAGCCACAACCCCCCCGACCACAACGGCTTCAAGATGGTGCTGGCGGGGCGGCCGTTCTTCGGCGCCGACATTCAGGACCTGGGCCGGCTTGCCGCCGCCGGCGATCTTGAAAGCGGCGAGGGCGAGGCGGTCGACGACGCCATCCTGCCGGACTATGTCGCTCGCCTGGCACAGGATTACGACGGCGCCCGCGACCTGACCGTGGTGTGGGATTGCGGCAACGGCGCCACCGGCGAGGCGCTGGCCGAACTGGTCAAGACCCTGCCCGGCCGCCACACTGTGCTGTATGGCGAGATCGACGGACGTTTTCCCAACCACCATCCCGACCCCACCGAGCCCCACAATCTGGTGGCGCTTCAGGACCGGGTGCTGGTCGAGGGCGCCCATCTCGGCATCGCCTTCGACGGCGACGGCGACCGTATCGGCGTGGTCGACGGCGAGGGCCGCATCCTGTGGGGCGACCAGATCCTGGTGATCCTGGCCGAGGACCTGCTGAAGGCCCGGCCCGGCGCCACCATCATCGCCGACGTCAAGGCCAGCCGGGTGTTCTTCGACGAGGTGACGCGCATGGGCGGCAACGCGGTGATGGGCCGTACCGGCCATTCGCTGATCAAGACCCGGATGGCCGAGACCGGGGCGCCCCTGGCCGGCGAGATGAGCGGCCACATCTTCTTTGCCGACCGCTATTACGGCTTCGACGACGCGCTGTACGCCGCCGTGCGCCTGCTGGGCGTGGTGGCACGCTGGGATCGGGAAACCTTGGCCCATCGCCGCGACCGGCTGCCCCACATGGTCAACACCCCGGAATTGCGCTTCGACTGTCCCGACCAGCGCAAGTTCGCCGTGATCGGCGAGGTCAGGGCGCGACTGGAGGCGGCGGGCGCGGCCTTCAACGCCATCGACGGCGTTCGCGTCGACACCGCGGACGGCTGGTGGCTGCTGCGCGCGTCGAACACCCAGGCGGTGCTGGTGGCCCGTTGCGAGGCCGCCTCGGCCGAGGGGCTGAAACGGCTGCGGGCCGCCCTGGCCGATCAATTGGCGCAAAGCGGGGTCGCGCCGCCGGCCTCAGTTGGACATTGAAATTCTCCGGCACGCCCCCCATTCTGGACCACGTACAATCTGCCGACCGAAACGGTTGAAGCAAAATCAAAAGGGGGACCATCGATGTCCGTTGAAGCCATCCTGAAGACCAAGGGCAGCAACGTCTTTACCGTCCGGCCCGAACACGCGGTGGCCGACGCCGCCGCCCTGCTGACCAACAAGAAGGTCGGCGTCGCGGTGGTGTGCGACGCCAAGGGCAAGCTGGTGGGCGTGCTGTCGGAACGCGACATCGTCAAGGGCCTGTCCCAGTACGGCAAGAGCGCGCTGGAAATGCCGGTCCGCAACATCATGTCCAGCCCGGTGGTCACCTGCTCGCCCTCGGATTCGATCAAGGCGGTGATGGAGGTGATGACCGAGCGCCGCATCCGCCACCTGCCGGTGGTCGAGAAGGACGAATTGCTGGGCATCGTCTCCATCGGCGACGCCGTCAATTTCCGCCTGCACGAGGCGCAGATGGAAATGAACGTTCTGCGCGATTTCGCCGCCACCCGCTGAACTCCGCCGGTTCACGCCCCCGAAGCGGTCGCCGCTTCGGGGGCGTTTTGCTGGGAGCATTGCAAGAATCGAATGCTGCACTGCAAAAAAGCGTATTGCGTCGCAGGGGGGATGCGGTAGATTACCCTCATGTTGCACTGCAATACGCCCTCGCGGCGGCATTGCCTCCCACTTCGGAAGGGTTTCGTCATGAGCTTCAAGTTCGACGGTTTCGACAAGCTGGTCGCCATCAGCAAGGACAACGCCGACGCCATCGCCCAGAGCGGCGCCGCCACCGTCAAGGCGTTCGAGGAAATCGCCAAGGCCCAGCAGGCCGTGGTCGCCAAGGGCGTCGAAAAGGCCGACGCCGCCGTGAAGGCCATGTTCTCGGTCAAGAGCCCGGCCGAGCTGGCCGACCTTCAGAGCAAGCTGGCCCGCGAGTCCATCGAAGCCGCCGTCGCCGACAGCCGCAAGCTGGCCGAGCTGGCCACCTCGGCCTTCACCGCCGCCTTCGAGCCCCTGAACGCCCGCTTCGCCGCGTTCCAGGCTCTGACCAAGGTCGCCGCCTGATTCTTTCGAGGGGGGAATTCTCCCATTCTCCCCTCGAAAGCCGATCCGCCGTCGCCCGCAGGTGTCCGGGACTCTCCCCCCCATCCCGCTGTTTCGGACACTGGCGACGACGGACATGAACCCCGGCCATCCTCCCATGGCCGGGGTTCGCTTTTGCGAAGGACGCCGTCGCGTCCCGGTCAGGTCAGCCGCTGGGGCTGGGTGTGCCAGCGCCAGGCGTCCTCGACCATCATCGGCAGGGCGCTGCGGACCGGCTTCCAGTCCAGCAGCGAACGGGCGCGCGAGCATTCGCCCACCAGCGAGGCCGGATCGCCGGAACGACGGTCGCGGACCAGCACCGGCACGATCTGACCGGAGACGCGCTCGACCTGCTGCAACACCTGCCGCACCGACCAGCCCTCGCCGGTTCCCACATTGAGGGTGAGCGGCCAGCCCCCATCCATCATCCGCCGCAGCGCCAGGATATTGGCGGCGGCCACGTCGCCCACATGGACGTAGTCGCGCATGCAGGTGCCATCGGGGGTGTCGTGGTCGCGGCCGAACAACAGGAAAGCGGCCCGTCGCTGCATCGCCACCTCGATGGCGACGGGAATCAGGTGGGTTTCGGGGTGGTGGGCCTCGCCGATCTCGCCGGCGGGGTCGGCGCCGGCGACGTTGAAGTAGCGCAGACAGGTCCACGACAGCCCGGTGTCGCGCCCGACATCGGCGATGATCTGCTCGGCCACCCATTTGGAGCGGCCGAAGGGATTGAGCGGCGCCACCGGATGGGCCTCGTCGGCGGGCGAGAATTCACCCAGCCCGTAGACGGCGGCGGAACTGGAATAGACCAGGTGGGGAATCCCCGCCGCCGCCATGGCCTGGAGCAGGGCGATGGTGCCGCCGACATTGACGTCGAAGAAATCCAGGGGGGTGTTGGCGTCAAGCCGGCAATCGACCAGGCCGGCCAGATGGATCACCCCCACCGGATGGTGAAGACGCATCACCTCGATCAGGCGCTGGCGGTCGCGGACGTCGCCCTGTTCCAGCGGCCCCCAGCGCACCGCCCAGTCGTGGCCGCCGGACAGGTTGTCGTAGGCCACCGGCGACCAGCCGGCCTCGGACAGGGCCTTGCAGGTATGACTGCCAATATAGCCGGCACCGCCGGTGACCAGGACTGAGGGACGCATGACGACCTCCCGGAGACGAATTGCTCGTCACTGGAAGCCGCAAGCGCCATGCCAGGAATCACCCCGGTGGAATGGACCCGATCCGGGTCGGTTTCGCACTTCGCGTTTCATTTTGCGAATCGCGAAGTGCGAAGCGGGAGATTCACACCACCGGCCATGATGTCCTACCTATGGCCGAATGTTTCGACCGTTGGCATCAGTGGGCGAGCGGTCTCCATCCGGGATGATCGAAATGGGCCTGATAGGCGTCGAGAGCCTTGACCACCGTCACCGCGCCTCGCGACCGGTCCCGCGTTCCGCCCTTGCCCTTCATCACCTCGGAGGCGTCCATGATCTCGGCCAGAACCAGATGCAGCTGCGCATCGGCGGCCGGCGGCAATCGGCAATCGCGGGTGATGCCGTCGATATGGGCATCGATGGAACCGGCCAGGGCCTCGTAATCGGCCGGGCCGAAGCGGTTGCCATGAATGCGATCCAGCGCGCCGGCCATGTCGGCGCCGATGGCGGACATGCCCTGGCGCAACGGGGCATCGGTCTGCCATTTGCGCCCGTGATCGAGAGTCAACTGGCCGCCGTGGCCGGATTCGTGGGAATGGCCGTCCCTGGCGACGGCCGCCGGGGCAAGGGACAGGGCCGCCGTCAGGATGAGGGCGGCAAGGGGAAGGGCGCGTCGTGGCATGATCGTCCTTTCTGTGGTCTGGCTGCGAAAGACGGCAGAGACTAGGCTTGCGAACATGAACCGGAAATGAATGATTGGATGCGCCCCCATGGTGGCTCACTTGACTTTTGTCAGTTCGCTCGGACCGGCTTCCCGCTAGAATGCCCCGTCATTTCAAGGAGAAGGCCATGATCCGACGTCTTGCCGCCATTCTGTGCGTCGCCACCTTTCCCGCCATGGCCGGCGAGGTCGCTTGCCCCGACCTCGCCACCGCCGTTCAGGTGGGTGACTGCCCCACCGAGAAGGAGCTGATGACCGGCTTCAACGGCTATTGCAGCGACAACGCCCGCATCTACGACAAGGGCGACGGCGACACCTGCCACAGCCTGGACAACTACAAAAAGCTGAAGGACACCGCCCTGTGGGAGGCCGGCGACTTCCAGGGCTATCTGCACTGCGCCACCCCGGCCGAGACCCGCAAGAACAGCAAGCTGTTCGGCATCAAGGTCCTGCGGACCACCAAGATCACCCGGGTGATCTGCACCTATGACAATGGCGAGGAGATGACCCTGCGGACCCGCGCCGAATGCACCGTCCAGGGCAAGACCGCCATGTGCAAGGACTGATGGATTCCCTTCACCGCATCGGGGCCATGTGCCTGCGCCACCTCTACATCCTGAGGGGGTCGTGGCCGAGATTGCTGGAGATGGCCTATTGGCCGGCCATCAACATGGTGGTATGGGGGTTCACCAGCCAGTTCTTCGCCACCACCTCCAACTGGGTGGCCCAGGCCGCCGGCGTGCTGATCGGGGCGGTGATCCTGTGGGACGTGATGTTTCGCGGCAATCTGGGGGTGGCGCTGTCCTTCCTGGAGGAGATGTGGTCGCGCAATCTCGGCCATCTTTCCGTCAGCCCGCTCCGCCCCCACGAACTGGTGGCCTCGATACTGTGCATGAGCCTGATCCGCACCCTGATCGGGGTGCTGCCGGCCGCCATGCTGGCGATTCCGCTGTATCACTATTCCATCTTCACCCTGGGGCTGCCGCTGATCGGCTTTTGGATCAACCTGATGATCAGCGGCTGGGCCATCGGACTGGCGGTCTCGGCGCTGGTGCTGCGTTTCGGCCTGGGCGCGGAAAGCCTGGCCTGGGTCCTGATCTTCGCCATCGCGCCGCTGGCCGGCATCTATTACCCCATCGCCACCCTGCCGGAATGGCTGCAACCGCTGGCCTGGGCGCTGCCGCCGGCCCATGTGTTCGAGGGCATGCGCTCGGTCATGCTGGGGCATGGCTTCCGCCTCGACCTGCTGGTCTCGGCGATGGCGTTGAACCTGCTCTATCTTGCCGCCGGGACCGCCCTGTTCCTGTGGGTCTGGCACGGCGCCCGCATCCGGGGCGCCCTGCTGAACGTGGACGAATAACCGCGAGAACGGAGAACGGCGCATGACGATCGATCTCGATTCCGACCTTGCCGCCCGCCTCGCCGCCTGCGCCCGCCGCCTGAGGCGCGATCCGGCCGAATGCGCGCGGGCCGCCGTCCAGGCCTTCGTCGCCGATTGCGAGGAGGCTTTCGCCCACGCGGCCCAATTCGGCGACGGCGTCGCGCGAATGCCCGATGACGGTTTCATGGATTGAGATGCTTGGAGCGACAGGTGCAATTTGGTAGTGTGCGCCCGAATCCGAGAATAGGGGTCTGGGCGTGGAAGCTTCAGGGGTCAACGTTGATCTGAAAGCCAAGGCGGACTGGGTCTGGCGCCAGACCCTCAAGGTCTATCGCCGGGCGCCGGAAGTCCGGCTGGCGTCGTCGCTGTCGCCCATCGAGATTTTCGTCTCGCTTTATTACGGCGGCCTGATGCGGTTCGACCCCCAGAATCCCGCCTGGGAGGAGCGCGACCGCTGCATCATCAGCAAGGGCCATGGCTCCATCTGCATGTATCCGATCCTGGCCGACCTGGGCTTTTTCCCCGCCTCGGAACTGGAACGGGTGTGCCAGGCGGGCAGCTTCCTGGGTGGCATCCCCGATCCGGTGATCCCCGGCTACGAGACGGTCAACGGCTCGCTGGGCCACGGACTGGGCGTCGCCAGCGGCATGGCGCTGGGCCTCAAGGTCAAGGACGGGCCGCAAGACGTCTTCGTGGTCACCGGCGATGGCGAACTGCACGAGGGCGCCAACTGGGAAGCCATCATGTTCGCCGCCCAGAACCGGCTGGACAACCTGACCCTGGTGGTCGACGACAACCGCATCTGCATGCTGGGCTTCACCGACGAGATCAATTCGCTGGGCCGGCTGGCCGACCGGCTGGGCGGCTTCGGCTGGCACTGCCTGGAGGTGGACGGCCACGACGTCATGGCGGTGCATCGGGCGCTGTCGCACCTGAAGAAGACCCGCGACGGCCGGCCCAAGGCGCTGGTGGCCCGCACCATCAAGGGCCGGGGCGTGCCGGGGCTGGAAAACGCCCCCATGTCCCATGTGATGTCGCCCAGTTTCGATGTCATCGACGCCCTGTTGCAGGAGCCCCGGCCATGAACGAGCCCAAGCCGAGGGCCATGCGCGACGCCCTGCTGGAGCGCATCTGGCAAGGCATGGCCGACGACGAGCGCCTGTTCTTCGTCGCCGCCGATTTCGGCGCCCCCACCCTGGACCGCATCCGCGGCGACTTCCCCAGGCGGTTCATCAACGTCGGCATCGCCGAGCAGAACCTGATCAACGTATCGGCCGGCCTGGCGCTGGAAGGCTTCACTGTCTTCGCCTACGCCATCGCCCCCTTCATCACCATGCGCTGCTACGAGCAGTGCCGCACCAACCTGGCGCTGCTGTCGACGGTGCGCCCCATGAACGTCACCCTGGTGGGGGTGGGCGCCGGCTACAGCTACGTGGTGTCGGGACCGACCCACCAGTGCTACGAGGACATCACCCTGATGCGGGCGCTGCCCGGATTCCAGGTGCTGTCGCCCGCCGACCACGTCACCGCCGGCCGCCTGTTCGACCGCTGCGCCGGCCGGCCGGGACTGAAATACCTGCGCTTCGACGCCCAGAACCTGCCGGTTCTCCATGGTGAAGCCGGCCCCGACCTGGACAAGGGCTTCGCCCTGCTGCGCGACGGCGCCGACGCCTGCGTCGTCGCCACCGGCTACATGGTCCATACCGCGCTGAAGGTGGCGGAGCGGCTGGCCCGGGACGGGATCAACCTCGCCGTCGTCGATCTGTTCGACCTGTCCGGCTTCGACGCCGACGCCCTGGCCGGACTGATGGCGGCAAGGCCGCGGGTCATCAGCATGGAAGAGGGCTTCAGCGGCCGGGGCGGCGTCGATTCCCTGCTGCGCGACCTGCTGAGCCGCCAGGGGCTGGAGCGCCCCACCTTGGGGCTCGGAGTCGAACCGGCCTATCGTTTCGAGCTGGGCGACCGCGCCACCTTGCACGAACAGGTGGGAATTGGCCCGGCGGTGGCCGAGGCCAGCGTGCGCACCTTCCTCAACCGGCCCTAACACACAGGATTGCCTGGACCATGTTCTACGAACTCGCCGCTCCGTCCTGGGGGCCTGAAGAGGCCGCCGCCGCCAAGGCCGTCATCGATTCCGGCTTCTACACCATGGGCGCCAACGTCAAGGCGTTCGAGGAGGAGTTCGCCGCCTATCACGGCATGAAGCACGGCATCATGGTCAATTCCGGCTCGTCCGCCAACCTGATCGCCGTCGCCGCCCTGGCCTACAAGGCGGACAGGCCGCTCCAGCGGGGCGACGAAGTCATCGTGCCGGTGATCTCGTGGGCCACCACCTATCACCCGTTGCAGCAATACGGCCTGAAACTGCGCTTCGTCGATGTGGACCTCGCCACCTTGAACATCGACGCCGCCCAGCTGGAAAAGGCGCTGACGCCCAAGACCAGGGCCATCGTGGCGGTATCCATCCTCGGCAATCCGGCGGCGCTGGACGTGATGCGCGCCTTTGCCGACCAGCACGGCCTCTATCTGATCGAAGACAATTGCGAGAGCATGGACGCCGAGCTGAACGGCCGGAAGGCCGGCACCTTCGGCCACCTCAACACCTTCAGCTTCTTCTTCTCGCACCATATCTCGACCATGGAAGGCGGCATCATCCTGACCGATGACACCGAGCTGGCGCATCTGTGCCGTTCGTTGCGCGCCCACGGCTGGACCCGCGACCTGCCTCCGGACAGCCCGGTGTTCCAGAAGAAGGGCAACGACTTCTTCGAGGCCTACCGCTTCGTCCTGCCGGGCTACAACGTCCGGCCGCTGGAGATCGAGGCCGCCATCGGCCGCCAGCAGCTGAAGAAGCTGCCGGGCTTCACCGCCCAGCGCCGCAAGAACCTGGCACTGTTCCAGGAATTGTTCGGCAACGACGACCGCTTCATCATCCAGAAGGAGAACGGCAAGTCATCGGCGTTCTCGTTCACCATCATCCTCAATCCGGCGCTGAAGATCGACCGCAACAAGGCGTTCGCCGCCCTGAAGGACGCCGATATCGGCTATCGCATTATCACCGGCGGCAATTTCCTGCGCCACGACGTGATCCGGCACTACGAGTACGAGGTGGTCGGCGGCGGCGTGCCCAACGCCGACCTCGCCCACGACCACGGCTTCTTCGTCGGCAACCATCCGTTCGATCTCACCCCCCAGATCACCCGCCTGCGCGAGGTTCTGGACGCGGCGTGTCGCTGATTCAAACGCCCGAATCGGGCTGGACACCGGAAACGCATTGCAACTAGTGTGGCTTTAAAATTCGAAGGTCCTAATGTTCGGCGAAACGCCCTGACAGGATTTTCGAATTCGCCGCACCGGCCGCCATGCGCGCCGGCGCCCACAGACCATGAAAATGAAGGGGAGCGAAGCGATGTCTTACAATATCCTGGTGACCGGCGGCGCCGGCTATCTCGGGTCGATTCTCGTGCCCGAACTGCTGGCGGCCGGGCACAAGGTCACCGTGCTCGACAACTTCATGTTCAAGCAGAACTCGCTGGCGCATTGCTGCTCGAACCCCAACTTCTCGGTGGTCAAGGGCGATTGCCGCAATGACACCCTGATGAAATCGCTGATTGTCGGCGCCGACGTCGTCATCCCGCTGGCCGCCCTGGTCGGCGCGCCCTTGTGCTCGCTCGATCCCATCGGCGCCACCAGCACCAATCTCGACTCGCCGCTGGCGCTGTTCAAGATGCTGTCCAAGGAACAGCGGGTGCTGATGCCCATCACCAATTCCGGCTACGGCATCGGCGAGAAGGGCAAGTTCTGCACCGAGGAATCGCCGCTGCGGCCGGTGTCGCTGTACGGCATCCACAAGGTCGAGGTGGAGAAGGCGCTGCTGGAGCGCGGCAACGCCATCAGCTTCCGCCTCGCCACCGTGTTCGGCATGGCGCCCCGCATGCGCATCGACCTGCTGGTCAACGACTTCACCTACCGCGCCGTCACCGACCGCGCCGTGGTGCTGTTCGAGCCGCATTTCAAGCGCAACTACATCCATGTGCGCGACGTCACCCGCGCCTTCATGCACGGCATGGACAATTTCGACTCCATGAAGGATCAGGCCTACAATGTCGGCCTGTCCGACGCCAATTTGTCCAAGTGGGAACTTGCCGAGGTGATCCAGAAGCACCTGCCCAAGTTCGTGTTCGTGGAGGCCCCCATCGGCGAGGACCCCGACAAGCGCGACTACATCGTCTCGAACGAGAAGATCGAGCGGACCGGCTTCAAGCCCGCCTTCTCGCTGGACGCGGGCATCCAGGACCTGATCAAGGGCTACACCATGATCAAGAACAGCATCTACGGCAACGTATAGGCGACCGATTCCATGACCACCACCTCGCGCCCCGATCTCGTCCTCGTCAATCCCGGCGGCCGCGAGCGCATCTACCAGCAGCTCGGCAACGACCTGACCGCCATCGAGCCGCCGCTGTGGTGCCGTCTGCTCGCCGGCTATGCCGTCGATCGCGGCCGGCGGGTGGTGATCATCGATTCCGAGGCCGAGGCCATGGGGCCGCAGGCGGTGGCGGAGCGGATCAGGGACCTTGATCCGGTCCTGGTGGTCATGGTGGTGTTCGGTCACCAGCCCTCGGCCTCCACCCAGCAGATGGTGGGGGCCGGGGAGGCCTGCGCCGCCATCAAGGATCTGACGCCCGAACAGCCCATCCTCATCGTCGGTGGTCACGTCTCGGCCCTGCCCGAGCGGACCCTGGCGGAGGAGAGGGTGGATTTCGCCTGCAAGGGCGAAGGGCCGGCGACCATGATGCAATTGCTGGAATGGCTGGAGACCGGCGCCGAGGATGAACCTGTGGGCGTGGCCGGCCTGGTGTGGCGCGACGGAGAGGACAAGATCAGGGTCAACCTGTCGGCGCCGCTGATTCACGACTTGGACACCGACCTGCACGGCAATGTCTGGCACCTGCTGCCCATGGAGAAGTACCGCGCCCATAACTGGCAGTGCTTCGGCGACCTTGCCTCGCGCATTCCCTATGCCAGCATCTACACGACGCTGGGCTGCCCCTACAAATGCAGCTTCTGCTGCATCAACGCGCCGTTCGAGTCCAACCGCTACCGCATGCGCAAGCCGGCCGAGGTGGTGAAGGAGGTCGATCACCTCTACCGCACCTACGGGGTCAAGACCTTCAAGATCATCGACGAGATGTTCGTGCTGAACGACAAGCACGTCTCGGCCATCTGCGACGGCCTGATCGATCTGGGCTATTCCGACCAGCTCAATTTCTGGGCCTATGCCCGCGTCGACACCGTCAAGCAGGGCACGCTGGCCAAATTGCGCAAGGCCGGCATCCGCTGGCTGGCGCTGGGCATCGAATCGGGCTCGAAGCATGTGCGCGACGGCGCCGACAAGGCACTGCGGCACGAAGACATCGTCGGCATCGTCCGCGATATCCAGAAGGCCGGCATCAGCGTCATCGGCAATTACATCTTCGGCCTGCCCGACGACACCCTGGAGACCATGCGCGAAACCCTGGACCTGGCCAAGGACCTCAACTGCGAGTTCGCCAATTTCTACTCCGCCATGGCCTATCCCGGATCGGGACTCTACAATCAGGCGGTGGCCAACGGCTGGGCGCTGCCCGAAAGCTGGTCCGGCTTCTCGCAGCATTCCTACGACTGCAAGCCGCTGCCCACCGAGCATTGCACCGCCGCCCAGGTGCTGAAGTTCCGCGACGACGCCTTCCACGAATACTTCGCCGCCGAGCGCTATCTCGGCATGGTGGCGCAGCGCTTCGGCTGGGACACCCGCCGCCATATCGAGGAAATGGCCGAGCACCGGCTGTCGCGCAAGCTGGTGGAAGAGGAATTCGGGCCGGCCTGACGGCCTACCGGTCCAGGCCGATGGCGTCGACCAGCCCGCGCAGTTCCTGGCGGGCGGCGACGTGGCTCATGCTGAAGTCGAAGCCGAGGATTTTCCGGCGCAGATCCAGCAGGGTCAGCCCCTCCAGGAACATGGACCGGTAGATCACCCGCTCGCCCAGGCCGGGGATGACGCGAAAGCCGACCCGCTTGGCCAGTTCGGCCAGCAGCTTCTCCATGTCGCGCTTGTTGCGGGCGTCCAGGTTGGACAGCCGGTTTCTCAGCACGATCCAGTCCACCACCTTCCTCTCGCCGCGCATGGCCCGGATCTTCTTGGTCTCCCACACCATCTCGGAATACTGGCTGGGACGCCTGATCTTCATGGTTCCGGGCTCCACCAGGGCCAGCACGTCCAGGTCGATCAGGCTGTCGTTCAGCGGCGTCACCAGGGTGTCGGCGAAGGAGTGGCCCAGGCGCGACAGGTAATGGTCGCTGCCGGGGGTGTCGATCACCACCACGTCGTGGCGCGCGGCCAGATGATCGAAGACCTCTTGCAGCCGCGCCTCGTCGGCCTCGCGGTCGGGGGTGGGCGGCACCGCCACATGCTCGGGCAGGGCCAGGGCCAGTTCCTCGCGGTCCTTGCGGGCCTCGCGATTGGCGATATAGCGCGACAGCGTCGCCTGCCGGGCGTCGATATCGATGCTGCCCACCGACCGGCCCTGTTCCAGCAGGCTGATGATCAGGTGCATGGACACGGTGGACTTGCCGGTCCCGCCTTTCTCGTTGCCGACGACGATGACGTGGGCGCGCTTGCTCATCCGCTCTCTCCCCGCAGCCAGACCCGGGTATCGTGAAACACGGCGCCGCCGGCGGGCAGGGCGGCGTCGGCGCTGGTCAGATGGTTGATGCCCCGCCCCTCGGCGAAGCACTCGTCCGGCCAGATGCTTTCCACCGCCACCACGCCCCGGGCGATGCCGGCGGTCGACCGGACCCGGACGACCACCGATCCCCTGATATTGCCGATGCGGACCATGCCGCCGTCGGCGAGACCCAGGGCAGCGCAGTCGGCCTCGTGGACCAGGGCGGCCGGCTCGCCGGCCAATCGGCGCGACGTCTCGGTCTCGGCGAAGGTGGAGTTGAGGAAGTGCAGCGACGGCGGCGTGATCAGGCGGAAGGGATGATCGGCGTCGGCCTCGTCGATCACCGCCATGTGATCGGGAAGCGCCGGCATCCTGGCGTCGTTCCAGTCGGGGGCGAAGCGGAACCGGCCGTCCTCGTGGCCGAATCCCGACAGGAAATGAGCGTCCTCGAACACCTTGGCGCAATTGAGCCAGCCCAGCGCGCGCAGCTCGTCGGCCCCCGGCAGGTCCGACGACCTCAACACCTGATCGATCATCTCGATCTCGTCCATCTCGAAGCCGGGATGCACCGCCCCCAGCCGGGCGGCGAGATCGCGGATCACCCGATGGTTGGGGCGGGCCTGGCCCAGCGGTTCAATCACCGGCATCGCCATTTGCAGGAAGGTGTGGCCGTAGGAGGTGTAGAGGTCGGCATGCTCCATGCTGGTGGTGGCCGGCAGCACGATATCGGCGAAGCGCGCGGTGGCGGTCAGAGTCTGTTCATGCACCGCGAGGAACAGGTCGTCACGCGCCAGACCCTGCCGCACCAGGCCCGATTCGGGGGCGACATTGGCCGGATTGGTGTTTTGCACCAGCATGGCGGTGACCATGGGACCACCTTGCAGATCGCGGGGATCACCGGCCAGGATCGGGCCGATTCGGCTCATGTCGAGGGTGCGGACCTTGGGCTGCGGCACGTCAAGGCCGTCCAGCAGGGTCCGGTTGATGCCGAACACGCCGCCGCTGGTCTGCATGGCGCCGCCGCCCTTGTGCCGCCATGCCCCGGTCACCGCCGGCAGGCAGCTGACGGCGTGCAGGTTGGCGCTGCCGTTGCGCGAGCGGGCGAAGCCGTAGCCGACCCGCAGGAAGCTGTTGGGCACGCTGCCGTAAAGAGCGGCGAAAGCCTCGATCTCGGCCGGCTCCAGCCCGGTGATGGCGGCGGCCCATTGGGGCGTGCGGCTTTCAAGATGCCTTTCCAGCCGCTCCGGACAATCGGTGTAGCGGGCCAGATAGTCGCGGTCGGCCAGATTGTCGCGGAACAGCACATGCATCACCGCCACGGCCAGGGCGCCATCGGTGCCGGGGCGCAACATCAGGTGCAGGTCGGCCTTGGCGGCGGTCTGGGTGCGGTAGGGATCGACCACCACCAGCCTGGCGCCGTTCGCGCTTCGCGCCTGCTTGATCAGCCCCATCAGCTGCACCTGGGTCGAGGCGGGGTTGGCGCCCCAGACCACCACCAGGCCGCTTTGGGCGATCTCACCCGGCGAGACGCCCCACTTGGCCCCAATTCCGGCCATCCAGCCGGCCCCGGCGGCGGCGGAACAGATGGTCTTGGCCTGTCCGGACCAGCCCATCACCCGGCGCAGGCGGTTGATGCCCGATTGCTGCACCAGCCCCATGGTGCCGGCGTAGAAATAGGGCCATACCGTTTCCGGCCCCAGCCGGGCGCCGGCCTCGGCCAGGCGGGTGGCGATCTCGTCCAGCGCCTCGTCCCAGGAAATGGGCGCGAAGCGGCCCTCGCCCTTGGCGCCGATCCGGCGCAGCGGATGCAGAATCCGGTCGGGGTTGTGGACGCGCTCGGCATAGCGGGCGACCTTGGCGCAGATGACGCCGTCCACATAGGGCATGGAGCCGCCGTGAACCCGGCCGATACGGTTTCCGGGCAGGATCTCCACCTCCAGGGCGCAGGCGCTGGGGCAGTCGTGAGGACAGACGGAGGCGGCGGTGGCGATGGTCATGGCCGGCTTTCCCATTGTGCGTCGCCGCGAACTCTAGCCATCGCCGGCGGCCGGCGCAACGACCATGCGGCTTCCGCCCTCGGCCGGGCGGTGCTATTCTCGCGACATCTTGGGTTCAGCGGACCGGGGCATGACAACGTGTTGACGGAAACGGCTGCCGAGCGGGTCGATTGCGTGGTGATCGGCGCCGGCGTGGTTGGATTGGCCATCGCCCGCCATCTGGCGGTGACGGCGGGGCGCGAGGTCGTCGTGCTGGAGGCTGAAGGCGCCATCGGCACCGGCATCTCGTCGCGCAATTCCGAGGTCATCCACGCCGGCATGTACTATCCGGCGGGCAGCCTGAAGGCCCGTCTCTGCGTCGCCGGCAACGCCATGCTGCGCGACTTCGCCGCCAGCCGGGGGGTGCCGTTCCGCATGGCCGGCAAGCTGATCGTCGCCACCGACGAGGCCGAGGCCGCCCAACTGGACTCCATCCTGGACAAGGGTCGCGTCAACGGGGTCGAGGGACTGCGCGCCATATCCGGCGCCGAGGCCCGCGCCCTGGAGCCCGAGTTGAACTGCGTCAAGGCCCTGCTTTCCCCCGCCACCGGCATCATCGACAGCCACGCCCTGATGCTGGCGTTGCGCGGCGACGCGGAAGAGCGCGGCGCCGCCATCGCCTTCCATGCGCCGGTGACCGGCGGAAGATGCGCGGAAAACGGCATCCTGATCCAGGCGGGCGGCGCCGAGCCCATGACCCTGCTGGCCCGTTCGGTGGTGGTCGCCGCCGGCCTGTCCTCGCCCGGGGTCGCCGCCAGCCTGGGACTGCGCGACGTCCCCCCCGCCTTCCTGTGCAAGGGCAATTATTTCGGCCTGACCGGCAAGACCCCGTTCTCGCGGCTGGTCTACCCGGTGCCGGTGGCGGCCGGACTGGGGGTTCACTTCACCCTGGATCTCGGCGGCCAGGGCCGGTTCGGCCCCGACGTGGAATGGATCGACCGCGAGGATTACGTGGTCGATCCCAGGCGCGGCGATTCGTTCTACGCCGCCATCCGCCGCTATTGGCCGGGGCTGAAGGACGGCGCGCTGGAGCCGGCCTATGCCGGCATCCGTCCCAAGATCCAGGCCCCCGACCAGCCGGCCCGCGATTTCGTCATTCACGGCCCGGCCGAGACCGGCGCCGCCGGGGTGGCGGCGCTGTACGGCATCGAGAGTCCCGGCCTGACCTCGTGCCTGGCCATCGCCCGTCATGTGGGGGAATTGCTGGGATGACGTGGCACCCCGCCCTGGCCCTGGCTCTCGGCCTGCTCGCCACCGCCCCGGCGCTGGCGCTCGACAAGCCGCGCGACTTCGTGCCGCCGCCCATCGAGCGCATTCCCAATTTCCGCGACCAGACCCGCGAGGTGATCCTGGAGCTGGCCACCTACGCCAAGAAACGCAATCCATCCTTCCAGGTGCTGATGCGCGGCGGCCACGAATTGCTGGTCAAGGGCGAGATCGAGGTGGAATGGGAGGATATCCGCGACCCCGGCGGCACCAACTTCCTGACCCGCCCGCCGCTGCGCTCGACCTTCCGCCAGCTGGTTCAGAAACTGGACGGCCTGGTCACCGACGGCCTGTATTGCGGCCCCTACAGATTCGACAAGCCGCTGGCCGAGGCGATCAGGACCCGGACCGAGCTTGACGCCCAACTGGACCGGGAAAGGAAGCAGGGCATCCACCGGCCGCCGATTCCGGTCGAGGTCGGCCCGTTCAGCAATGATCCCGCCGAGGAATTGCGCAAGGCCGCCGAAATCAAGCAGATGCAGATGCGGGCCGAAATCCAGCGCCGGATGATCTATGGCCTGAACGCCATGCGCGCCGAGGGGCGCAATCTGTTCGCCCTCGATTTCTGCGCCAGCCAGGCCGAGGCCGACGCCGCCCATCGGGCCGGCATCCGCGACAAGGCGCCCGTCTTCGCCAGAGCCGGCGGCGATGCCCTCGACGACATTCCGCGCGCCCGCCCCGCCTTCGAGAATCCCGGCGAGATCCTGACCATCGCCAATGTCCGGAACTGGCTGCCGGTACTGCGTTCCGACCGGTTCGGCACCAAGGCCCGGTTCATCGACGCCGTCGCCGAGACCAATTACGACATGGTGATGGTGGATGTGGCCCATCGCGGCGCCGACCTGCTGGTCAAGGCCGACATCGCCAAACTCAAATACAAGAAGCTGGGACCGCGCCGGCTGGTGCTGGCGGTGATGCCCATCGGCCGCGCCTACGACTGGCGCTGGTACTGGCTGCGCGACTGGGAGGCCGGCAACCCCGCCTTCCTGTTCGCCCACGACGACACGCCCGGCGTGTTCATCACCGACACCGGCAGCGGCGAGTGGCGGGGCGTGCTGGGCAAGTATCTGGCCGGCATCATGGATCTGGGCTTCGACGGCGTGATGTTCGACGACGTCGGCACCTATCTGTGGTTCGAAGAGCTGATGCCGCTGGGACGATGACTGCCCGGTCGCGAGAGAGTATTGACATGATGGCGTCCATATCTATTTATGAAACGGTGGTTGGGAGGTTCGCCCGAAGCGAACCGTCGGAACATGGTTTCCGCCTGACCACCTTTTTCTTTGGTGAGAGATGACGCCTGATGCATCTCCTCTACCTTGACGATTCCGGCAGTCCGACGGATTCCAGCCAGCGCTATTTCGTGCTTGCCGGCATATCGGTGTTCGAGCGGCAAGGACATTGGCTCTCGGAGCAGCTTGACACGATTGCGGCACGCTTTAACCCGGCGGACCCAGCAAGCATCGAACTCCATGGCTCGCCGATGCTGAAAGGTTCCAAATTCTGGAGATCGGTTCCCCGTGCCGAACGCAATCGGGCGATGATGGATGCCCTTGGCGTGATCGGTTCCAGCCACAACAGCAACCGTCTCTTCGCTGCCGTCGTAAGAAAGGTGTGGATATCGCCGCGCGATCCTGTCGATTACGCCTTCGAACAGGTGTGCAGCCGCTTCGATCAGTACCTGATGCGCCTCTACAAGGCAGGCGACCCTCAGCGCGGCATCATCATCCTGGACAAGAGCGCAAGGGAGGAGGCCATTCAGCATCTCGCCATGGGGTTCAAGAAGGATGGCCACAGCTGGGGTGTATTACGGAACATGGCGGAGGTTCCTGTCTTTCTCGATTCACGCAACTCCAGGCTGGTCCAACTCGCCGACCTGATCGCCTACGCGGCATTCCAGAAATACGAACACGGCAATTCCGAATTTTTCGATATTATCAGCCACCGCTTCGATACATCGGGCGGAATCGTTCACGGCTTCCACGTCGCCGACGATGCGGGGCAGGACTCATGCTGAACAATCCCCGCAGCTATGAAGAGGCCTGCCGGACCTTCCGCTGGCGCATTCCCGAACGCTACAACCTGGCGTTCGACGTCTGCGACCGCCACACCATGGGCGGCGCCGACGGGCACCGCACCGCCCTGATCGTCGAGGACGGGGCCGGCGCCGGCGAACGCTACACCTTCCATGTGCTGCGGATGCTGTCCAACCGGCTGGCCAACGTGCTGAACGCCCAGGGAATCACCCCTGGCGACCGGGTGGCGGTGATGCTGCCGGCCGGTCTGGAAGCCGCCATCGCCCTGTTGGCCATCGTGCGCATGGGCGCCGTGATGGTGCCGGTTCCGATGGGGCTGGGGGCGGAGCCGCTGGGCTGGCGGCTGGCGAATTCCGGAGCGGTGGCGGCACTGGCCGATTCCCGGGCGCTGCCGGCGCTGGAGGCGGCGCGGCCGGGGCTGAGGACGCTGCGCGCGGTATTGACCCCCGACGGCGACGGCCCGGATTGCGTTGCGATGTGGCAGGCGGTGGAGGCCGCCTCGGATTCCTTCGAGCCGCTGGTGACGCCGGCCAGCCATCCCGCCTTCGTATTCTATCCCGCCGACGGCATCGGCACGCCCCCCGGCGCGGTGCTGCCCCATCGCGCCATGGCCGGCAGCCTGCCAGCGGTCGAACTGTCGCTGGGGCTGTTCCCCCAGTTCGGCGACATCGTCTGGACCTCGGCCGACTGGATGAGCGGCGAGGCGCTGTTCCGCGCCGTTCTGCCCGCCTGGCATCACGGCGTGCCGGTGGTGGCGGGGCCGGACGGCTTCGACCCCGGCCGGGCGCTGGACCTGATGTCGCGCCAGGGCGTGCGGGCCGCCTATCTGCCGGCCCATCACCTCGCCCGGTTGGCCGAGGTGGCGGCCGGACGGCCCCACGCCATGCCCCGCGTCCTGTCCAGCGGGCCCGAACCGCTGGACGCCGAACTGCACGAACGGGTGATCAAGGCGTTCGGCATCCACGCCAACGAGGCCTGGGGCGTGCTGGAAACCGGCGCCGTCGCCGCCAATCTGGCCGGAATGATGGAATTGCGCCCCCCCTCGCCGGGCCGTTCGGCGCCGGGCCTGACGGTGGAGGCCGTCGACGAGCGGGGGCGGGTGCTCAAGGCCGGCGAGCGCGGCATCCTGGCGGTATCGCCCAACGCGCCGGGCAGTTTTCTCGGCTATTGGGGCGACGGCGTCGCCGGGCCGGCCCGGCGGGTCAACGGCTGGCTGCTGACCGGCCGGCTGGGCCATCGCGACCTCGACAACTACATCTGGCCGGAGGCCCTGGCCTTGCCGGACGGCGTGGCGCGAATCGACGGGGCCGCGATCGGCCTGGACGAGGTCGAGGCGGCCCTGGCCTCCCACCCCCAGGTGGCCGGAGCCGGCGTGGTCGAACTGCCGGCCGGGGAATTGCGGGCCTTCGTCGAACCGAGGGGAGCGGTCACCGCCGCCCAATTGCGCGACTGGGTGGCGCTGCGTCGCGGCGCGGCCGAGGTGCCGCGCCGGATCGAGCTGGTGGACGAATTGCCGCTGGCGGTGGACGGCACCATCTTGCGCGAGGCGCTGCTGTCCATGCCGCTGCGGTTGGACGCACCGACCAGCGAGGATCGCTGGTACCCCAGTTCCCGTCGTGACAGGACCATAAAACCGGGATAAAACGGCATTCATGATAACGCTTTACCATCATCCGCTTTGTGCCCTCTCGCGCCTGGTGCGGCTCGTGCTGGCCGAGAAGAAGCTGGAGTTCGAGGCCCGGATCGAGAAATTCTGGGAACGCCGCCCCGAGTTCATGGAAATGAATCCGGCCGGCGAGGTTCCGGTCCTGGTGGAGGAGGACGGCGCCACCCTGGCCGACGCCGTCGCCATCGCCGAATACCTGGACGAAGTTCACCGCGACCCGCCGCTGCTGCCGGCGGCGGCGGCGGCCCGCGCCGAGGTCCGGCGGCTGGTCGGCTGGTTCTGCGTCAGGTTCCATGCCGAGGTCACCGTCAACCTGTCCGGCGAAAAGGTGTTCAAGCGGCTGTCGACCCAGCACGCCGAACCGGATTCGCGCAAGATCCGGACCGGATTCGCCAACATTCACGAACACCTGAACTATATCGGCTGGCTGACCGAGCGGCGGACCTGGCTGGCCGGCGGCGATTTCACCCTGGCCGACATCGCCGCCGCCGCCCAGATTTCCGCCATCGACTACATGGGCGACGTGCCGTGGGAGCGCCATGCCGGCGCCAGGGACTGGTACGCCCGCGTCAAGTCGCGCCCCAGCTTCCGCCCCCTGCTGAACGACCACCTGCCCGGCATGCCGCCGCCCCGGCACTACGCCGACCTGGATTTCTGATCCACTCGACTCTAGAGCATCGAGCCCTATATCTGCACCAGCCCTGTTTCTCATGGGGCGAGGCAGCGGCAAGGCGCGCTTCGCCGGTCGATGCGGCGCATCGGCCAAGGAGCGGAACGCCGCCGATGCCCACCCCATGGAAATCCGAAGGAACGGGCGGATTTGCCCCATTATCATCGGCAACGGGCTTGACCATGGCGACAACCATGGCCTGCGCCCCTTGCCTCGATCCTGAGCCAAATTCGCTCCGTCAGGGCGGCGCACATATAGGGCTCGCCGCTCTAGCGATTGGGGACGCTGAACACCTGGCCGGGATAGATCAGGTCGGGGTCCTTGATGCGGTCGCGATTGGCCTCGTAGATGACGGTGTAGGCGATGCCGCGGCCATAGAGCCGGCGGGCGATGCGCCACAGCGAGTTGCCCGGCTCCACCACCACGCCGGTCGATCCCTTGCCCAGGTCGTCGCCCGGCGTCCAGTTCACCTCGACCCGGGCCAGCACCTTGCCCTTGTCGTCGATCAGGTCGGCCCGCAGCATGTGGGCCCCCGGCCCGGGCAAGGCGCCGGCGATGCGCCAGGCGCCGATGCCGTCGGCCGCCGTCCGGCCCGCCAGCCTGTTGTCGATGTAGAGCAGGACCGTGCCCCCGGCCGGAGCTCTGCCGCCGACGAACAGGCGGCCCTGGCCGTCGTGATCCACCACGTCCAGCGACAAGATGCCGCCGCCGGTTCCGCCCGGTCCCTGAAGGATACGGCTGGCGCCGTCGCGGCCGGGCCTGACGGCCAGGGCCGGCCCCTTGCCGCGCTCGGGCACCACCAGCACCACCGGCTCTCCGGAGTCCATGGTGGTTCCGTCGGGATTGGCGGCCCTCAGGCGCAGTTCGCGGGCGCCGGGCGGCAGCGCCACCGTCGGCACGAACACCCATTCCCCCCGCGCGTCGGCGGTGACGCGGCCCAGTTCGACATCGCCGTCGATGATGGTCACCACCGCGCCCGGCATGGCGCGGCCGGCGATGACCGAATCGCCGTCGGCGTCGATGCGGACCACGTCGAAGGACGGTTCCCGCGCGTCGGGGACGGCGGCGGCGGGAGCGACGGGAGCGACGGTCTGGGGAATCGCCTGCGGCATCGCCGGAGCGGCGTCGTCGCGCTCCTGGAGAAGCGCCAGGATCAGGGCGATGGCGGCGACGGCGAGCCCGATCAGGGCGATGGCGGTGGGCCGGTTCAACGGCGCTCCCCGAAATGAGTTGCGGCGACGGTACTGGTGGGTAACCTAGCCTGGATTTGCCGTAGTGTCACGAACGCAAAGGAGAACGCGGCGGCCATGCCCAAGTCTTCCAAGCCCCGGCTGGTTCCCGTCTGGGACCTGCCGACCCGCCTGTTCCACTGGAGTCTGGCCCTGGGCTTCGCCGTGGCGTGGGTCAGCGGCAGCATGGGGAAACTGGACATTCACATGCGGCTGGGCACGGCGGTGCTGGCCCTGCTGGCCTTTCGCCTCGGCTGGGGCGTCGCCGGCAGCGCCACCGCCCGCTTCGCCTCGTTCGTCCGCGGACCGTCGGCCATCCTGGCCTATCTGCGCGGACGCTGGACGGGAATCGGCCACAATCCGCTGGGCGCCGTCAGCGTCGTCGCCATGCTGGCCCTGCTGCTGGCCCAGGCGGCCAGCGGCCTGTTCGCCAGCGACGATATCGCCAGCGACGGTCCGCTGGCCTGGATGGTCTCGTCGGCGGCCACCCGGACGCTGTCGGCCTTTCATCGCCTGAATTCATGGATCGTGCTGGGGCTGGTCGGCCTGCATCTGGCCGCGATCGCCTATTACCGCCTCGGCAAGGGGGTCGACCTGGTCACCCCCATGCTCACCGGGCGGGGCGAGGCCGACGACTATGCGCCGCCACCGCCCCAGGCCAGCCCGGCGCTGGCCCTGGCGCTGCTGGCGGTCTCCGCCGCGTTGGTCTTCGGCGGCCTGGCGACTTGGGGGCGGTAAGGCCTCAGGGCCTTTGGCGGTCGCGGGCGATGTCGAGAAAGACGTCTTCCAGGTTGGCCCGGCCGAACCGTCCGATCAGCGCCGCCGGCGATCCCTGGTCGACGATGCGGCCCTGCTTCATGATCAGCACCTGATCACACATGCGCTCGACCTCGGCCATGTTGTGGGAGGCCAGCACGATGGTGGCGCCGGTGCGCCGCCGATACGCCTCGAAATAGCCGCGGACCCAGTCGGCGGTGTCGGGGTCCAGCGAGGCGGTGGGTTCGTCCAGCAGCAGCAGTTCCGGCGTGTTGAGCAGCGCCTTGGCCAGGGCGACGCGGGTCTTCTGCCCGGCCGACAGCCGGCCCGAGGCCCGGTCGAGGAGGTCTTCCAGCGCCAGTTCTCCGGCCAGTTCGGCGATGCGCGCCTTGAGGCCGGCAACCCCGTACAGCCGGCCGTAGACGGTCAGGTTCTGCCGCACCGTCAGGCGGTGGGGCAGATCCACATAGGGGCTGGAGAAGTTGAGGCGCGGCAGAACCCGGTAGCGGTCGCGCACCATGTCCTCGCCCAGCACCGCGATCGCTCCCGCGCTGGGCACCAGCAGCCCCAGGATCATGGACAGCGTGGTGGTCTTGCCGGCGCCATTGCCGCCCAGCAGCGCGGTGATCGAGCCGGCGGCGACGTCGAAACTGATGTCGTCGACGGCGCGATTGGTCCCGAAGACCTTGCTGACGGAGCGGACCTCGATGGCGTTCAAGGGCGGGGACGGGACCGGAGGCCGCGCTTTCTGGGATCACCCTGGATCAGCGATTCGATGTGGCGGCCCTGGAACAAGGTGATGCCGACGGAATGGCCGAACTCGATACCGGCCTGGTTGTCGCAGCGGCACAAGATGATGCGGGTCACGCCGATACGGCGCAGCGCCTCGGTCTTCTTGTCCTTCTCCTCGGTCAGCGACGGATCCCACACCAGCTTGATCAGGTCGGCGCCCAGGCGCTCGCGGTCGACGAAGGGCAGCTGGCTGTAGGTCAGGCCGTCGATGCAGATGCGATAGCCGCGGTCATGGGCGAAATCGCGGGCGAACAGATAGGCGCCCAGATCGGCGAAGATGTCCACCTTCTGCAATTCCAGCACGATGGTGCCGCGCATGCCGGCCTTGACGTTGTCGTCGAACACCAGGAATTCCGGGGTAAGGATGGTCGAGACGTTGAGATTGATGCTGATGTCGCCTTCCAGCGTGCGGTCGTCGTGCTTGTTCAGCAGGCTGAGGACGCGCCGGTCCAGGGTCTCGGTCAGTTGCTGGAACAGCCAGGGGCTGGAATTGACGTTGACGGTGGGAAACAGGGTCTGGCGCAGGTCGGCGATGGAGATGAAGAGTTCGTTGAACACCGGCTGGGGCGGCGCCTTGCCCACCATGGCGCAGATGGACTGACGCCGCATCAGGTTGGCCAGATCGGCCTGTCCCAGCGAGGCCTCCACCCGTTTCAGCAGTTCCGGCGTGAACGGCGAGCCCGACGGCTTCTGGGGCAGGCGGGCGGCCGCGCCCGATTGCTGGGTCAGGGCGGTGCGCTGGGCCGCCACGTCCTGGACCATCTTCTGGGCCAGGGTCAGCAGCAGGTCGTATTCGCGGTCCAGCGAGTACCAGGTGCAGAAATGGCCTTGGACGCCGCGCTGCTCCTCCATCACCAGGGGATCGTCCGAGAACAGGAAGCGCAGCTTGACCACCGCCGCCTCGACCTCGTCCTGGGCCTGGGCCTTGTAGATGACCATCAGGTCCGAATTGGCCAGATGAAACACCTGGGCCTGCATCATCTTGACCAGGGTCTCGAAGGTGTTGCCGGCGATGCGCATATGGTGCTCGCGGCGGTTCTGCGCCATCAGGCCCGACAGGTGGATATGGGCGGCCTTGCGGTCCTGGCGGTGGCGTTCCAGCCGGTGAACGTAGTCCAGCATCAGGTTTTCCTGACTGGACGGTCTGGGCTGGCCGACGGGCGGAGGCGGGTGCTGCATCGGCTGGTCCTACCGGATGGCCTTGAGCGGCGGGAAGGCGTCGAGCATGTCGTTGTCGCCGCATTCGGCGCGGGTCCGCCCCGAGATGACGCCGTGCCGCTGGGTGCACTGGTTCAAGGTGCAGGCCGACGACTTGCCGCACTCGGCCATGGTCACCGCCGAGATCATGGAATCGAGGAAGCGGCCCTGGAACATGCGGATGCCCTGTGACAGTCCCCACGAGATCGACGTCTCGGTATCGCAGCGCGACAGAATGACGCGGTCGAAGCCCACCGGCCCCAGCGCGTGCTGAATCTCGGCGGTCTTGATGTCGTCGATCATGTCGGGACTCCAGCTCACCTTGATGAAGTCGGTGTCGAACAGCTCGGCGTCCATGAACTGCAAGGTCACCGGGCTCATGCCGTCCAGCACCGATTTATGCCCGTGCGAGCGCAGCTTGTCCCGGGCCCGGAAGAAACCGTCCAGGTCGTTGAAGATGTCCAGCAACTGGAACTCCACCACCAGGCCGGCCTTGCCCCGGATGCTGGCCTCGAACTGCTGGAACACCGGGGTCTCGATGGTGGCCATGTTGAGGTTGACCGAGAACGCCGCCGGCATCTTGCGAAAGCCGGTGTCTTGAAGCACCGACAGCACCCTGAGGTCGAGAACCTGCGACAGATGCTGGAACAGCCAGCGGTTGGACAAGATGTTGACGTCGGGCGCCAGGACCTTCTGAAGGTCGGCGATGGACATGAAGAATTCCTGGAACGCCACCTCGGCGGTCATCTTCTCGTTGATGACGATGCAGGCCTGGCGCCGCACCACCCCGGCGATGTCGGTGGCGCCGATGCGTTCCAGCACCGAGGTCAGGGTCTGGGCGTCCAGCGGCTGGATCTGCGGCGCCGTCCGCTGGGTCTCGGCCATCTTCTTGGCGGAGGAGACCATCTGGCCGCACAGGGCGAAGAACGAGTCGTAATCGGCCTCGAGGTCGTAATAGGTGACGAAGCGGTCCTGCCCGTCGGGGGATTCGGCGTAGGTCAGCGGATCGGTGGAGAACAGGGCCCGAAGCTTGTAGACCATGGAATCCAGTTCGCTGATCCGCGCGTCCTTGCAGATCAGGATGATGTCGGAATTGGTCAGCAGGAACATCTGGCCGCGATAGGCGTCGACCATGGTCTCGAACAGCCGGAAGGCGATGCGGATGCGGCCTTCCTCGCGATTGGCCGGTTGCAGGCGCGACAGGTGCAGATGCAACGCCAGCCGCCCCTCCCTGATGCGGCCGACACGCTCGGCGGCATCGAAGAGAAGGTTCTCGGACGTCACGACTTCCTGTCGCCCTGTTCCGAACGCGCCGGCGTTCATTTCGTCTCCATTTTCCGAACCGGTTCAATCGACCATTGTTGTCCGGGACATATAAAGGCAAAGTTACCAGCCGTGAAAATACCATTGGCCGGCACTGGTGTCCCAGGGGAAATGACCAAGCATTCTTCAGAGCATCCCGAAGGACAAGCGGCCAAAGTTCCCGACGGAACCAGGGTCTATGCCATCGGCGACATCCACGGCCGTGCCGATCTGCTGCGGCACTTATTGGATGATATCGCCGATGACGCTACCTATGCCCCATACGATGGCGACCCACCCCAACGTATTGTGGTAATCTGTATCGGCGACCTGATCGATCGCGGTCCGGATTCCAAGCCGGTGATCGAGCGCCTGCTGGCCGGGGCCCCGGCCGACGGACCGCTGGCCGGGGCGCAGTTCATCGCGCTGCGCGGCAACCACGAAGACTACATGATGCAATTCCTGGCGGATTTCTCGGCGGCGCCCGGCTGGCTGCGCAACGGCGGGCTGGAGGCGGTCCGTTCCTATGTCGGCCACCTTCCCGACGGCTTCATCGCCGACTATCCGGCCATGCAGCGGCTGCTGTACCGGGCGCTGCCCCCCACCCATCTCCGCTTCCTGTCCAGGATGCCGCTGCGCCATGTGGAGGGCGACTACCTGTTCGTCCATGCCGGCATCCGTCCCGGCGTGCCGCTGGAACGCCAGGACGCCTACGACCTGATGTGGATCAGGGAACCATTCCTGCGTGCCGCCGAGCCGCTGCCGAAGGTGGTGGTTCACGGCCATACCGTGGTGTCCGAGCCGGAAATTCATCCCTGGCGCATCGCCATCGACACCGGCGCCTATCGCACCGGCCGGCTGACCTGCCTGGTGCTGGAGGGGGCCGGCCGGAGGTTCCTCAACACCTGATCGGGGCGGGTGGCGGTTCGGGCGGCCTCAAGAGCCGTCGATTGTCGGCCATCCCTGATGTAGACTGGCGTCCATGAAAGATCCGGCCTCCCCCGTCGTCCGCGTTCACTCCGGCGCCGTCGTCATCGGCGGCGGGCCGGCCGGGCTGATGGCGGCCGAGATGCTGGCGGAACGGGGTGTCGCCGTGTCCCTGTACGACGCCATGCCGTCGCCGGGGCGCAAGTTCCTGCTGGCCGGCAAGGGCGGGCTGAACCTCACCCATTCCGAGGCCCTGGGCAGCTTCATTCCCCGCTACGGGGCGCGGGCCGGGCTGTTCCAGTCGCTGCTGGCCGAATTCGGCCCGAACGACCTGCGCCATTGGGCCAGGGAACTGGGCATCGACACCTTCGTCGGCTCGTCCGGGCGGGTGTTTCCCGAGGGCATGAAATCGGCGCCGCTGCTGCGCGCCTGGCTGCGGCGCCTGAAATCCATGGGCGTCGCCATCAATGCCCGCCACTACTGGCGGGGCTGGAGCGAGGCGGGACGGCTGCGCTTCCACTCGCCCGCCGGCATGGTGGAGGTGGAGGCGCCGGCGGTGGTGCTGGCGCTGGGGGGGGCCTCGTGGCCGCGGCTGGGCTCGGACGGCTCGTGGGTGGACCTGCTGGCCGGCAGGGGCGTCGCCGCCGCGCCGATCCGGCCGGCCAATTGCGGTTTCGACCTGGGCTGGAGCCACCGCTTCGCCGGGCGCTTCGCCGGACAGCGGCTGGAAACGGTGGAGCTTTCCTTCAACGGGGTCACCGTGCGCGGCGAGGTGACCCTGACCGAAACCGGCATCGAGGGTGGAGCCGTCTACGCCCTGTCGGCCGGATTGCGCGACGCCATCGCCGAATCCGGCATCGCCATGGCCACCCTCGACCTGATGCCGGACTGGCCCGAGGCGAGGGTGCTGGAGGCGCTGTCGCGGCCGCGCGGCTCGCGCTCGCTGTCCACCTTCCTGAAAAGGGTTCTGCCGCTGTCGCCGCCGGCCCTGGGCCTGCTGCGGGAATTGCTGCCCCGCGACGTCATGGACAACCCGGTCCTGCTGGCGGCCGAGATCAAGGCCCTGCCGCTGCCGCTGCTTCAGACCAGACCGCTGGCCGAGGCCATTTCCACCGCCGGCGGCATCCGCTTCGAGGACCTGGACGAACATCTGATGCTGAAGACGCTGCCCGGCGTGTTCGTCGCCGGCGAGATGCTGGACTGGGAGGCCCCCACCGGCGGCTATCTGCTGACCGGCAGCTTTGCCACCGGCCGCCGCGCCGGCCTGGGGGCCGCCGAATGGCTGGCCGCCGCCGGCGAAGGGATCAGCCCGTCTTCATGTCGCTGAGGAAGGTGCTGACTTCCTTGCGCAGCAGGCCGGATTCCGCCACCAGTTCGTCGGCGGCCTTGAACATGCCGCCCGCCATCTCGCCGGTGGCCGAGGCCGCCTTGGAAACGTCGGCGATGTTGCGGGTGATCTCGGCGTTGCCGTCCGAGGCCTGCTGAACGCTGCGCACGATCTCGGCGGTGGCGGCGCTCTGCTCCTCGACCGCGGCGGCGATGGACGACACCACCTGATTGACCCGGTCGATGGTCTGCCCGACATTGCGGATGGTGTCGACCGCCTCCTGGCTGATCGACTGAATGCCGGCGATCTGCTGGGCGATCTCGTCGGTGGCCTTGGCGGTCTGGTTGGCCAGGGTCTTGACCTCGGAGGCCACCACGGCGAAACCCTTGCCGGCCTCGCCGGCGCGGGCCGCCTCGATGGTGGCGTTCAAGGCCAGCAGGTTGGTCTGGCCGGCGATGGCGTTGATCAGGCTGACCACCTCGCCGATCTTGCCGGCCGCCTTGGCCAGCCCGTCCATGGTGCCGTTGGCGGCCGAGATGCCGCTGACCGCCTCGGCGGTGATGGTGGTGGTCTCGGCCACCTGACGGCTGATCTCCTGGACCGAACAGCCCAGCTGCTCGGCGGCGGTGGCCACCGTCGCCACGTTGGCGGCGGAATGCTCGGCAGCGGAAGCGACGGCGGCGCCCTGCTGGCTGGTCTGCTCGGCGGTGGCCTGCAACGAGTTGGACACCTGGTGCACCCGCTCGATGGATTGCATCACCGAAGCCAGGATGTGTTCCATGGTGGTGTTGAAGCGGGCGATCAATTCGTCGCGGCGGGCCACCAGCCTGGCCTGCTGATCGCGCTGGCTGCGCTGTTCCGCCTCCAGGCGGGCGGTCTTGTCCATGTTGTCGCGAAACACCGCCACGGCGCGGGCCATGGCGCCGATCTCGTCGCGGCTGTCCAGCGAGGGGATCTCCACCGCGGTGGTTCCCTCGGCCAGCCGCCCCATCACCGCGGTCAGTCCGCCGACCGGACCGACGATCAGGCGGGTCATGGCCAGGGTGACGACGACGCACACCGCCAGCGAGCCGAACAGTACCCCGAAATATTGCAGCTTGGTCGACGCGGCCAGATCGGCGGTGTTGCGGTAATCGGACGAGGCCTTGGCGGCGGCCTGATTGGACAGCCCGCCCAGCAGCTTGTGCAGGCCGTCATATTCGATCTCGGTGGCGCCCATCATGGACAGGGCGGTGATATGGTCGCTGGCGTACATGTCGAGCACGTCGCCGGCGGCCAGTCCGTAATCCTTGACCTGTTTGGCGGCGGCCGCGTCGGCGCCCAGGGCGGCCAGCACCTTGGCGGCCTTGTCCTGCCAGTCCTTCAGGTCCTTGCGGACCTCGGTATCCAGCGCCTTGATCTTGTCCTTGTCCTCGCGGGCGGCCTGCCAGCCCAGCAGCCGGTAAATGTTGGACTGGATGCCGGCGGCGGTTCCGTCCAACTCGGCGGCGGAGCGGCTGTTGGCGAACGAGACCGTGACCATCTGTTCCATGGAGGCCCCCTGCCGGTCCATGGCGAAATGGAACACCATGCCGAGAACCAGGATGGAGGCGATCAGCAGCAGCGGCGCGATGAACACCTTGACGGCGATGCGGGCGTTGGTGATATGGGCGAGCACGGGACACTCCCAGAGTCGTGATTTGAGTTGTCCGGGGGCTCGAATCCGTCCCGGTCCACGAAACAACCGTTCTGCCACCCTGTTGGAGCGCTGGTTATTATAGGGACGCGCCCTCGTCCGACTAAAGTGGTATATCAATACCGATTTAGTCAAGCCCTCGTTGCTCGATAGGCCTCGATTCGGACGGCTCTAAAGTATAGAACCGTCCGATACCGAGCAATATCATGTGGTTATGATGACATCCGATTGATCGAACGTGCCGTCGACGCTCGCCAGGATGGCGACATCGTGGGCAGTGCCGCCCGACGACCCGTCGGCGCGATTGCTGTCGTAGGCCAGCATCAGATTGCCGCCGGTCTTGGTGTAGAGCACGAACAGCGCCCCGGTGCCGGCATTGCCGCCGCCGCTGGTGACGGTGGCGACCGCCGCCTCGGCATCGGCGTAGGTCTGGGCGTTGCTGATCATCAGAAGGTTGGCGGCGTTGAAGTCGTAATTGTTGGCGGTGTCGCTGATGGTGAAGCCCAGGCCGAGGGCTCCGTTGGAAAGGCCGGTGTTGTAGGTGGTGTTCGAGAACACGAAGCTGTCGGCGGCATGGCTGAAATTGGTGACGGTGTCGGTCGACAGCTTTTCCGTCGTCATGTTGGTGTAGATGATCAGGTCGGTTCCGGCGCCCCCGCCCGTCGCCAGGGTGATCGCATCGGCGCCGGCGCCGCCGATGAAGCTGACGCCGCCGCCGCCGATGGTCACGGTGTCGGCGCCGCCGCCGCCGGTGATGGTTTCCACGTTGCTGACGGTGGCGCTGGTGACGGTGCCGCCGAAGGTGAGAACGTCGGTGCCGGCCCCCAGGTCGATGGAGCCGCCGGACAGGGAGCTGCCGATGGTGACGCTGTCGTTGCCGGTGCCGCCGACGATGCTTTCGACGCCGGTGACGGTCAGGCTGTGGGTGGCGTCGCTCAGCGTCACCTTGTCGGTGCCGCCGGCGCCGTTGACGGCGGCGGTGGCGTTGGCGATGGTCAGGTCCAGCGGACCGTCGCCGGTCTTGTTGACGGTGATGGTGCCGGTGCCGGACAGCGATCCGGTGAAGGTGCCCATGCCGGTCAGGTTGACCGTCTCCACGTTGGCGATGGTGGCGGTGGTGGCGGTCGGGCCATAGGTCCAGCTCAGGCTGTCGGTACCGCCGCCGCCGTCGACGTAGGACAGGGTCGTCCCCAGATTCATGCTGATGGTGTCGTTGCCGGACGAGGTGGTCAGGCTCTCGAAGCCGCTGAAGGTGTCGAGGGTGCTGGTGTGGTGGGTGACGCCGTTGCCGATGGTGGTGTCCATCGCCACCGAGATGCCGGCGGAATAGGCGCTGCCGGCATAGCTGAGGCTGTCGTTGCCGGTCTCGCCGTGCACGCTGCTGCTGCCGGTTCCGTTCAGGTTGACGACGTCGTTGCCGTTGCCGGCATAGATGATGTTCTTGGTGGTGACGCCGGTGATGGTGTCGTCGCCGTCGGCGCCGAAGATCACCGCGCCGATCAGGGTGCCCGATCCGCTGGCGGTCAGGGTGGCGGCGTTGATGGTGTCGTTGCCGCCGGTCCCCGACACGATATAGCCGCGGTCGTCGCCGGTCATGGCGTTGGTGCCGCTGAGGACGACGCCGCTGCCGAGCGCCAGGGCGATGTCCGAGGCCGAGGCCTGAATCTGGTTGATGGTCTTGGCGGCCTGGATGGTGCCCAGCGAATTGCTGCTGAGATCGGTGATGGACAGCAGCAGCGACGAGGTGTGGTTGGGATCTTCCAGCACCGTGATGATGGCGTCGGTCAGATTGCTGAAGGTCAGGCGATTGACGCTGCCGCCGGAATCGGTCAGGACGTCGGTGCCGCCGATGCTGGCGCGCTGGACCACGTATTCGGTGTTGGCGCTGTTGCCGCCGAAAGCGTCGTTGCCGGTGGTGAAGGACGAGAACGTCTGGTCGAACGGCACCTCGTTGATGGGATTGTTGGGCTTGGTGGGGTCGTTCTGCTCGACGATGGTGCCGCCGGGAGGAGGCAGGAAGGGATTGCCGGCGAGGGGGTCGTAGACGGCAGGCCCCAGCAGGACGCCGCCGCCGGCCAGCGGCCCGAAACCACCCAGGGCGCCGAAGCCGCCCGTATCGCCGAAACCGCCCAGCGGGCCGAAGCCGGCCAGCGGGCCGCTTCCCGGCAACGGGCCGAAGCCGCCCACCGGACCAAGGCCGACGGGAAGCCCGCCCTGGTCGCCCACGGGACCGAATATCTGGCCGAAAACCTGTCCGACCACCTGGCCGATCACCTGCTGGAGCCCCTGCGGACCAAGAGGCGTCGGAGCCGGCCCCAACTGCGCCCCCTCCCCTCCCGGAGGAACCGGCCCTCCCGGAGGAACCGGACCTCCCGGAGCGACCGGGCCGGCCGGCCCCTGCGGTCCTTGCTGCGCCGGCTGCCCGTCGGGACCGACCGGCGCGGCCGGCGGCGGAGCCACGCCGGTCTTGGCGGCCTCGCTCTGGACCTTGGCGGCGGCGGCGGCCTTGGCATCGGCGGCGGCCTTGGCGGCCTCGGCCGGAGTGGCGGCCTTGGCGGCCTCGCTCTTTTGCTGCAATTGCTGCTGCTGCTGGCGCATCTGCGGCGACGCCGGCGGCTCGGTGCGCTGTTGCAGCGGCGGCTGCGACGGCGGCAGGGTGGCGGTGGCGCTGCCGTACAATTGCTGGATCTGCTGCGGCGGAATGATCACCGGCGGCGGCGGCGGCTGGTTGAAGCTGGTCATCTGGACCGTCTGGTTGATCTGCGACATCACCTGGACGCCGCCGCCGCTCTTGATCGCGATCTGGCCGATGCCGCCGCCGGAATCGGCCAGCAGCGACACGGTGTTGTTGCCGCCCTCGGGCGCGGCGACGCCCGCCACCGTGGTGCCGCGCACGCCGATGCTCAGCACCGGGGTCTTCACCGTCATGGCGTCGAGGGTGGTCTTGGCGATTTCGCCGGAAGTGAAGCTGAAGGGACCGCTGGTGACTTGCAGGGTCGAGGTGCCGGTATTGGTGCCGGGATCGTAGGACAGCTGTTCCAGAACCGCCCGCGCGCTGTGCCCCACCGAGAAGGTCGAGCCGTCGACGAACACGATGCCGACGCTGCCCTGGGCCCCGGTGGTGACCTCGTCGCCCTCATAGACCGCCATGCCGTTGGCGGCGGGCACGGTGGTGCCGTCGGCATGGCGGATCTGGGCGATGCCCGACAGCTTGTTGACCTCGCCGATGGGGGCCGGACCGTCGGGCGCGGCGTCGCTGGCCGGCGCGGCCTGGGCGTATTGCCCCGGCGCCGCCGAACCGGCCAGCCGTCCGGCCAGGTCGCCGGGAATGACGGTTCCGGACGGAGACGCCAGGGCGGGGGCGCTCGCCACCGCGAAGAAGTCGGTCACCACCACCTGGCCGCCATCCCTGCCGTCGATGACCAGATTGGGGCCGAGGCGGGAATAGACGGCGTCGGCCAGCGGAAAACCCGATGGCAGGACCAGCACGGGGCCGGATGCCGCATCGAGGACGACGGGGGTGGCGGTCTGGTCCGAAATTGGCGCCGTCGATGTCAGCATGATTCCCGCTCCCCACCCCCCGGCCGCGGTATCAGGATACGGCCCGGATGCATTCGCTGTTTCTGCGTATGGTCAATTCAACCGGAAAATCATATCATGCGCCGGAAACGTTTCGAAGGGGGTACCTCGCATGGCTTTGGGGAAGTACGCCGGCATGGCGGCGCTGCTGTGCTGTGGATTGGCCGCCGCGCCGGCCCGGGCCGATGATCTGCGCCTGCTGATCGACGACATGCTGCGAACCAACGACCGTCTGGTCGGGGCCGAGGCCGACGTCGAGGGCGCCCGCAACTCCATCGAGGTGGCGCGCGGCGGCTGGTACCCCACCCTGACGCCGACCGTCAATTACGGCTACGAGAAGCAGAACAAGCCCAGCGGCTCGGACGACACCGCCGCCTACCGAAACGAATATTCCGCCTCGCTGAAACAGCTGGTGTGGGATTTCGGCGCCACCAACTCGACCATCGGCCGCGCCGAGGCCACCCACAAGCAGGCGGAATCGACGCGCGAGGGCACCCGCCAGGGCCTGATGCTGGAGGCGGTCACCGCCTACGCCAACCTGACCCGCACCCTGCGGCAGTTGAGTTTCGCCCGCGAATCCGAGGCCAATATCCGCCGCCAGACCGGCCTGGAAGAGGCCAAGGTCGACCTGGGATCGGGCCTGTCGTCGGACGTGCTCCAGGCCAAGACCCAGCTGGCCGGCGCCCAGGCCAACCGGATTCAGTCGGAATTCGCCCTGGCCCAGGCCCAGAACCGTTTCCGCAACATCTTCAACAAGCCCATGGAGGACGCCGCCTCCATGGTGCTGCCCAAGGTGCCGCTGGACCGCCTGCCCGCCACCTTGACCGACGCCCTGGCCATCGCCCGGGCCAACAGCCCCTCCATCAAGGTCGCGACCCACGCGGTCGAGGCCGCCCGCCGGCAGATGGAGGCCACCAAGGCCCAGGGCTTCTTCCCCAAGGTCGAACTGGTGGGCGAGGCCAAGAACAAGCGCAACATCTCCGGCACCATGGGCGCCCAGCAGGAATATCTGGCCAAGGTCGAGGTCTCCATGCCCATCAATCTGGGCATGACCGCCGTCAACAGCCTGAAGGCCTCGGAAAGCGGAGTGGTGGCCGCCGAGCGCCGACTGGCCGCCGGCCGCGACCAGACCGAGGAGCAGGTGGGCAACGCCTGGGAGAACTACGTGCATCAGAAGGCCCGCGCCGAGATGCTGGGCAATCAGGCGGTGCTGGCCAACGAATTCCTCGAACTGGCCCGCAAGGAACGCCAGCTGGGCAACCGTTCGCTGATCGACGTCCTGGCCGGCGAGACCGCGCTGATCGGCGCCCAGAGTCAGGCGGCTTCCGCCCAGGCCGACGTGGTGATCGCCGCCTACACCGTGCTGGCGGTCATCGGCAGCATGGAACCCGACGCCATCCGTTGACTTCTGAATGAATGAGCTTCTCCGCCGCCTGTTCGCCCACCCGCTGATCCTGACCGAACTGCTGGCGGCGTCGCTGTTCATCAATCTGCTGGGACTGGCCACCACCGTGTTCGTCATGCTGGTGCTCAACCGTTATGTCCCCTATGGCGTCGACGCCACCCTGGTCACCCTGACCATGGGGGTTCTTCTGGCCGCCGCCCTGGAATTCGGCTTTCGCGAGGCCCGCATCCGCCTTGCCGCGGCGGTCACCGGCCCAAGCGAGGCCCTGCGTGGCGAAAGCGCCTTCGCCGCCCTGGCCCAGACCCGGGTGGCGGTGCTGGAACGTCTGCCCGCCGGCCTGTTGCAGGAGGTCATGCGCGGTCTCGACGTGGTCGACCGCGTCTTCACGCCGGCCAATCTCTGCGCGGCGCTGGACGTTCCCTTCGCGGTGCTGACCCTGATCGCCCTGGCCTTTCTCAGTCCGCTGCTGGCGGTGCTGGCGCTGGGCTTCATGCTGGCCTCGGTCGCCACCGTGGTGGTGGGCGAGCGCCTGCTGAAGGATGTGGCGCGGGGCGCCGGCGAGGGCGAGACCCAGGCCCAGGCGGCGCTGGGCGCCGCCATCAACAGCGCCGACACGCTGCGTGCCTTCAATTCCGGCGGCCAGACCATCGGCCTGTGGCGCGCCGCCCGCGCCCGCGTCCTGGCGGCGCGGCGCAAGCTGGGCGAACGCCAGAGTCTGGTGCAGTCCATCACCCAGACCGTCGGCGTGCTTCAGGGCATCGTGATCGTCACGGTCGGAGCCGTCCTGGCGGTGAAGGGCGACCTGTCGGTGGGCGGGCTGGTGGGGGCCAACATCCTGGCCGGGCGGGCGCTGGGCCCCATCAACCGCATGGCCGGCATGGCCGAGATGTTCGCCCGCGCCGACCTGGCGCTGCGCCGGGTCCACGACTTCATGCGGCTGCCGCGCGAACAGCAATCGGGCATGGCCCTGAAGTCGGTGGCGGGGCGTCTGGAACTGGTGGACGTGGCCTTCGCCCATCCCGGCTCCAGCGGGCCGCTGGCCGAGCATCTGTCGGTGCGGCTGGACCCCGGCATGGTGCTGGCGGTGTCGGGCCCCAACGGCAGCGGCAAGACCACCCTGGCGCGGTTGCTGATGGGGCTGATCGAGCCGGCGCGCGGCCAGATCCTGGTGGACGGGGTCGAACTGCGCCAGCTGTCGATGGAATGGTGGCGCAAGCAGGTGGCCTATCTGCCGCAGGAGCCCGAGCTGCTGGACGGCACCGTCGAGCAGGCGGTGCGCGGCGCCAATCCCGGCATGGGCGACGACGAGTTCAACCGGGTGCTGCGCGCCGCCGGCCTTCGCGCGTGGCTGGACACCTCCATGGACGGAATCGCCACCCCCATCGTCAACGGCGGGCGCAATCTGGCGCTGGGGGTGCGGCGCCGGGTGGCGCTGGCCCGCGCCCTGGCGTCGCGGGGCCGCTTCGTGGTGTTCGACGAACCCACCGAATCCCTCGACGCCGAGGGGCGGCAGGCGGTCTACGCCGCCATGAACGAACTGGCCCGCTCGGGTGCCACCATCGTGGTGTTCTCGCACGATCCGCTGGTGATGCGCGGCGCCACCTACCTGCTCGACCTCGGGCTGAAGCCGGTGCCGTCGCTGACCGGCCCGGTGCTGAAGGACGGCGGCCATGGCTGAGGCTTCCGATTCGCCGGAAATCGAGCCCGTCGCCCGCGGAACCCACCTGTTCGTCGGCTGCGCCTCGGCCATGGTGGCGGGCTTCCTGGTCTGGGCGCATTTCGGGGCGCTGGACGTGGTCAGCCAGGCCACCGGCGAGGTGGTGCCGTCCTCCCAGATCAAGTCGGTGCAGCACCTGGAAGGCGGCATCGTCTCGGAAATTTCCGTCCGCGAGGGCGACAGCGTCACCCGCGACCAGCCGCTGGTGGTCCTGCAATCCACCGCCAGCGGCGCCGACGTCAACGAGATGACCATCCGGCTGGCCACGCTGCGAGCCGCCCTCGCCCGGCTGGAAGCCGAGACCGAGGACCGCGCCGTCATCGCCTTTCCCGACGACATCCGCCACGATCATCCCGACGTGGCCATGGCCGCCGAAGCCCTGTTCGACAGCCGGCGCGGCCGGCTGGCGTCGACCATCGGCGGGCTGCGCGACGCCGCCACCCAGCGCGAGCAGGCGGCCGGCGAGGTGGAGGCGCGCCTGCGCAACTCCCGCAATACGCTGAGCCACCTGGAGGAGCAGGTGGGCATCAGCGAGGGCATGCTGAAGGAAGGGCTGTCCAACCGCTACACCCACCTAGCGCTGCTGCGCGACCGCTCGGCGCTGCGCTCGCGCATCGACGAGGACGAGGCGGCCTTGCGGCGCACCCAGGCGGCCATCAAGGAGGCCCGCGCCCAGGTCGAGACCACCCGGCAGGCCTATCGCCAGGAAGTGGCCGAACAGAAGGCGGCGGCCCAGCGCGAGTTCGACGAACTGTCGCAGCGCCTCGGCAAGCTGTCGGACAATCTGGAACGCACCGTCATCCGCTCGCCGGTGGACGGGGTGGTCAAGACGCTTCACATCGCCACCCGGGGCGGCGTCATCAAGCCGGGCGGCACCGTGGTCGACATCGTGCCGGCCGGCGACCGCCTGATCGTCGAGGCCCGGCTGCCCACCTACGATATCGGTTTCGTCTCGGAGGGGCAGAGCGCCAGGATCAAGCTGACGTCCCAGGACGCGGTCCGCTTCGGCACCATCGACGGCAGCGTCGTCCATGTGGGGCCGGACACCAGCGTCACCGACAAGGGCGCCGCCTTCTACAAGGTGCGGATCGAAACGGTCAGCGACCATTTCCAGAACGGCAGCCAGCGCTACCGGCTGTATCCCGGCATGCAGGTGGTCGCCCATATCCGCACCGGCGAACGCACCGTGCTGGCCTATATCATGGAACCGTTCATCGGCCTGGCCGAATCCGCCCTGCACGAACGCTGAACCGCCGTCATTCCGGACAGATCAGGTCGACGGTGTCCTCGTCCACCGATATCTCGGCGGGCAGGCGGGCGACGATGTCGCCATCGCCCTGCACCGGAGCGCCGCGCGGCCCGGTGATGACGATGGAGCGGGCGGAAATCACCCGCACCTCCGGCAGGCCGGACAGCCGGCCCATGGGCAGCGCGAGGCCGTAGCGCAGCATGCCGGCCAGTCCGCTGGCAGGCAGGATGCACACCTCCAGCCGTGGCGCCTCCAGGTCGGCGTCGGGGGCGGCGATGAAGGGACCGCCGTAGAAGCGGCCCTTGCAGGCGACCACCATGCGGCCCTCGTAGGGCACGCCGTCGGCGCGGATGCCCAGCTTGGGGAAATCGTAGCCCATGGCCCGCTTCAGGCTTTCCACCACATAGGCCAGCCGGCCGGCGTGGCGCTTGAGGGCGACGCTGACCCCCGCCACCACCTCGGCGTCCAGGCCGGCCCCGGCCATCAGCAGGAAACGGCGGCCGTTGGCCAGACCCACATGAACCCGCCGCGCCGGACCAAAGGCGATGGTCCGGGCGACGCGGGCGGAATCGGCGGGATCGAGGCCGATCTCGCAGGCCAGCACATTGGCGGTGCCCAGCGGAATCACCCCCAGGGCCAGGCCGCCGGGTCCGTGCGACAGGCCGTTCAGCACCTCGTTGACAGTGCCGTCGCCGCCGGCGGCGACGATGCCGTCCAAATCCGCCGGCCGCGCCAGGGCGGCCATGTCCTCGGCATCGCCACGCCGCCGCGTCTCATGGACGGTCACCGCGCAGCCCAGGCCCTCCATCTGCCCGATCACGTCCAGAAGCCGCTTGCGCTTGTGGCGCCCGGCGGCCGGGTTGTGGACGACCAGCACCCGGCGGGGACGTGCCGGCGGGGGTGGGGTGAGGTCTGATCCCGTCATGGCCTGATGTCGCATGGACTCATGTATAGCGTGGCGCCTCAAGGACGATCATGAAATTAACGTTACAGTTTGATTTCGGATCAATGAAATGATCATCGCCTGAATCAAAATATATATACACACACAAGGGATGACGACTAAATCCATGCCCATGAAGTGTTCCGATATCCGTACGGATGGGTAAGCGATGAACGCCAATATCGACATCGGTCGGCGTTACAGGACCATCTGGATTTCCGATCTTCATCTCGGCACCCGCGGCTGCAAGGCCGACGACCTGCTGGACTTTCTGAAGCATTCCGAATCCGAGACCTTGTATCTGGTCGGCGACATCGTCGACGGCTGGCGGCTGCGCAAGTCCTGGTACTGGCCCCAGGCCCACAACGACGTGGTCCAGAAGGTGCTGCGCAAGGCCCGCAAGGGCACGCGGGTGGTGTTCGTGCCCGGCAATCACGACGAATTCGTCCGCGACTATCACGGCCTGCTGTTCGGCGACATCCGGGTGGAAAACACCGTCATGCACCGGACCGTGGACGGCCGACGGCTGCTGGTCCTGCACGGCGACGCCTTCGACGGGGTGGTCAAGCACGCCCGCTGGCTGGCGCTGCTGGGCGATCGCGCCTACACGGCGGCGCTGACCCTCAACCACTGGCTGAACGTGGCGCGGCGCTCCATGGGCTTCCCCTACTGGTCGCTGTCGGCCTACCTGAAGCACAAGGTCAAGAACGCGGTTCAATACATGACCCGCTTCGAGGAGACCATGGCCGACGAAGCCCGGCGCCTGGGCGCCGATGGCGTGGTCTGCGGCCATATCCACCACGCCGAACTGCGCGAGATCGGCGGAATCATCTACTGCAACGACGGCGACTGGGTCGAAAGCTGCACCGCCCTGGTGGAGCATTTCGACGGCAGGCTGGAGATCCTGCACTGGCTCGGCCGGCAGGGCGTCTCGCGTCCCATGGCCGAGAGCAAGGAACCCGCATGCGCATACTCGTCGTCTCGGACGCCTGGATTCCCCAGGTCAACGGAGTCGTCCGCACCCTCGCCACCCTGAAGGACCAGCTGGAGGATTGCGGCCACCATGTGGTCATGGTGACGCCGGATCGCTTTCGTACCATCGCCTGCCCGACCTATCCCGAGATCCGGCTGGCGGTCGGCCCGGCGGCGGGGGTGGCCCGCATGATCGAGGCGGCCCAGCCCTGCGCCATCCACATCGCCACCGAGGGGCCGCTGGGCTGGGCGGCGCGACGCTACTGCCTGCGCCGGAAGCTGCCGTTCACCACCGCCTATCACACCCGCTTCCCCGAATATCTCCAGGCCCGCTTCCGGGTGCCGCTGCCGCTGTCCTACGCGGTGATGCGCCGGTTTCACCATCCGTCGTCCTGCATCATGGTGGCGACCCAAGGGATCGAGGACGAGCTTGTCCGGCGCGGGTTCGGCAACATCCGCCGCTGGTCGAGGGGCGTCGACACCGAACTGTTCCGCCCGCGTCCCGAGGCCAGGGGCGAGCACGGCCCCTTCGCCGGGCTGCCGCGCCCGATCTTCCTCTATGTCGGGCGGGTGGCGGTGGAAAAGAACATCGAGGCGTTCCTGGCCCTGGACCTGCCGGGAACCAAGGCGGTGGTCGGCGACGGCCCCCTGCTGGACGACCTGCGCCGCCGCCACCCCCAGGTTCACTTCGCCGGCGCCCGCCTCGGCGAGGACCTGGCGGTTCATTACGCCGGCGGCGACGTCTTCGTGTTTCCCAGCCGCACCGACACCTTCGGCCTGGTCCTGCTGGAGGCGCTGGCCTCCGGCCTGCCGGTGGCGGCCTATCCGGTGCCGGGACCGGCCGACGTGATCGGGACCAGCCCCGTCGGAGCCCTGGACGAGGATCTGGAACGGGCGGCCCTGATCGCCCTGACGGCGGATTCCATCCGATGCCGCGACCACGCGCTGGGCTTCTCGTGGGCGGCGTCGGCCCGCCAGTTCATGGACAACCTGAGGCCGTTCGAAACGCCGGCATGGCGGGCGGCGGAGTAGCCATACACCCGTCCCAGTTCGGAATTATTCCATGTCGATCTTGATTTTCGCGAGGAAGCGTCTATATACGCAATAGCTAATATACACGCCCCGCGAAGGAGAGATTCATGAGCGCCATCCAATCCACCATGGGAATGACCTACCGGACCGGGCACGCCGATAGCGCCGACTGGGGCCCGGCCGGCCGGGCCGTGGCCGCGATCGCCTATCTGTTCACCGTCGGAATCGTCTTCACCAGCGTGACCGGCGCCGTCCTCTATCTTCTGGGGTAGGCGTCCCTTTCCCCGGACGGGGGGCGGGACGAAGCAGAGGCGACTCGTCGCCGCTCTTGCTCCCGGCGCGGCATCTTCTATACTGCGCCGCCAAAATCCCCCCATCTCGGAAAGGCGTCTTTCATGAAGGGCGAAGTCAAGAAGGTCGTTCTGGCCTATTCCGGCGGTCTCGACACATCCATCATCCTGCGCTGGCTCCAGGACCAGTACGGCTGCGAGGTGGTGACCTTCACCGCCGATCTCGGCCAGGGCGAGGAATTGGAACCCGCCCGCAAGAAGGCCCAGATGATGGGCATCAAGGACGAGAACATCTTCATCGACGACCTGCGCGAGGAATTCGTCCGCGACTTCGTCTTCCCCATGTTCCGGGCCAACGCGCTGTACGAGGGGGTCTATCTGCTGGGCACATCCATCGCCCGGCCGCTGATCTCGAAGCGCCAGATCGAGATCGCCAACCAAGTCGGCGCCGACGCGGTGTCGCACGGCGCCACCGGCAAGGGCAACGATCAGGTCCGCTTCGAGATGGGCTATTACGCCCTGAAGCCCGACATCAAGGTGATCGCGCCGTGGCGCCTGTGGGACCTCAATTCCCGCACCAAGCTGCTGGACTTCGCCGAGAAGCACCAGATTCCCATCGCCAAGGACAAGCGCGGCGAGGCGCCCTATTCCACCGACGCCAACCTGCTGCACATCTCCTACGAGGGCAAGGCGCTGGAAGACCCGTGGGTCGAGCCGTTCGAGGACATGTACACCCGTTCGGTCAGCCCGGAAAAGGCGCCGGACCAGCCCACCTATATCGAGATCGAGTTCGAGAAGGGCGACGCCGTGGCCATCGACGGCGTGCGGATGAGCCCGGCCACCCTGCTGACCCGTCTGAACGAACTGGGCGGCGCCAACGGCATCGGGCGTCTCGACCTGGTGGAAAACCGCTTTGTCGGCATGAAGAGCCGCGGCGTCTACGAGACCCCCGGCGGCTCGATCCTGATCGTCGCCCACCGCGCCATGGAAAGCCTGACGCTGGATCGCGGCGAGGGCCACCTCAAGGACGAGCTGATGCCGCGCTATGCCGAGCTGATCTACAACGGCTTCTGGTTCAGCCCGGAGCGCGTCGCCATCCAGACCATGATCGACAAGGTCAGCGAGAACGTCACCGGCACCGTGCGGCTCAAGCTCTACAAGGGCGTCGCCTCGGTGGTCGGCAGGAAGTCGCCCAAGTCGCTCTACCGCCTCGATTACGTCACCTTCGAGGAGGACAGCGTCTACGACCAGCGCGACGCCCAGGGCTTCATCAAGCTGAACGCGCTGCGCATGCGTCTGGCCAAGATGGCGCGGGGATAGTTCGTTCCCGCCCTTCCGGCCGGTCAAGGACCGGAGGGGCGGGAACGCCTTCGTCATGCACATCACCCTGGTCGACGATTCCATTCCCTTCGACGGCTATTCCGCCTCCAGCCGGCCGCTGGGGGGAGCGGAAAAGGCCTTCGCCTCGCTGCCCGGCGCCCTGGCCCGGCGCGGCCATGCCGTCCACGTCATCAACCGCTGCCGCTGGGGCATGCATGTGGAAGGCGCCCAGTGGGAGACCTTCGACGGCAGGAAGCCGCTGCGCACCGACGTCCTGATCGCCTTTCGCAAGCCGTCGCTGCTGGAATTCGTCCGCCAGGCCGAACGCCGGGTGCTGTGGTTCACCGGCCCCGGCCGGCAACTGGAACGGCCGGCGGTTCGGGACTTGCTCGACAGCCACAAGCCCTTCATCCTGCTGACCGCCGAGGCCCAGGCCCGCGATTTCAAGGGACGCGGCCTTCGGGTCGGACTGATGCCGCCGGCGGTGCGCCCGGATTATCTGGCGGGCGAACCGCGCCCGGCCACCCCGCCCCGCGCCATGGTCACCACCCATCCCGCCCACGGCATGGACTGGCTGCTGGATCTGTGGATCACCCGCATCCGGCCGCTGGCCCCCACGGCGGAACTGCACATCCATTCCAACACCCTGGCCGCCGCCGCCGAGGGCGGGGCGGTGGACGAGGCCATCCGCCCCATCGCCGGCAAGGCGCTGGCGGCGCGCGAGCATGGCGTGGTGATCACCCGGCCCCAGGGCGATTTCCTGATGGCGGTGGCCTGGCAGGAGGCCTGCGTCCACCTGTTCCCCGGCCATGCCGACGACATGGGCTGCTTCACCTTGATGGAAAGCCAGGCCAGCGGCTGCCCGGCGGTGATCCGCCCGCTGGGGGCGGCGGCGGAACGGCTGGTGGACGGGCTGAGCGGCTATGTGGCCCCCGACGACGACGCCTTCGCCAATCTGGCGGCCCTGCTGCTGAACGACGCCCCGGTGCGCCGGGCCATGGGGGCCGAAGCCCGGACGCTGTACGCGGGCCGCACCTGGGAGAATGCCGCGACGACCCTGGAAGGCTGGCTGAAATGACCCGGCTGATCCAGGCCATGGCCGGCGCCCCCCACGGCGGGGCCGAAGCCTTCTTCGAACGTCTGGTTCCCGCCCTGGCGCGGGCCGGCGTGGCCCAGCGCGCGCTGATCCGCGCCAATTCCAGACGCGCCGCCCTGCTGCGCGATGCCGGAATCGACGTGGTGGAACTGCCGTTCGGCGGCGCCCTCGACCTGGTCACCCGCTGGGGGTTCGCCCGCGAGGTCCGCGCCTTCCGTCCCGGCATCGTGCTGAGCTGGATGAACCGGGCCAGCCGCTTCGTCCCCGGCGGGGATTTCGTGCCGGTCGGCCGGCTGGGCGGCTATTACGACCTGAAATACTACCGCAATTGCCGCCACCTGATCGGCAACACCCCGGATATCCGCGACTGGATCGTCGCCCAGGGCTGGCCCGAGGACCGGGCCCACTACGTCCCCAACTTCGTGACCGAGCCCCGGGCGGCGCCGGTGCCGCGCGCCTCGCTCGACACCCCGGCCGACGCCCGCCTGATCGTCGCCATGGGCCGCCTGCACCCCAACAAGGCGTTCGACGTGCTGCTGCGGGCCATGGAACAGGTTCACGACGCCTATCTGTGGATCGCCGGCGAGGGCGAATTGCGGGCGGAACTGGAAATGCTGGCCGCCCATCTCGGCATCCGGCCGCGCGTGCGCTTCCTCGGCTGGCGCGACGACGCCGCCGCCTTGTACGCCGCCGCCGACCTGTTCGTCTGTCCGTCGCGGCACGAGCCGCTGGGCAACGTGGTGATCGAGGCCTGGGCGGCGGGAAAGCCGGTGATCGCCTGCGCCGCGCAGGGGCCGGGTCAGCTGATCATCGGCGGAATCAACGGCCTGCTGGTGCCGGTCGACGACGACGCGGCCCTGGCCGCCGCCATCCGCCGCCTGCTGGCCGAGCCCGGCGCCGCTCGCGCCCTGGCCGAGGCCGGCCGCAAGGCCTATCTGGACCGCTTCACCGAACCGGCGGTGGTGGGGCGCTACCTGGCGTTCTTCGAGGCGGTGACGGCCGGAATCAGCGCTCGATCCTGAAGGTCTTGTGGGCCTCGGTCAGTTCAAGCATGCGATAGACGTTGTCGCGCGGATGCGACAGCGTGATGGTGTTGCCGGCGTCGGCCATATCCTCGCGGGCGATGTAAAGCAGGCCGAGGCCGACCGAATCGATATGGGTCAGCCCGGCCAGGTCGAAGACGACGGAGCAGCCTTTCCTGCCGCCAAGCTGAGCCAGCAGCCCCTGGAAATCCTCGTTGGCGGCGAAATTCAACTGACCCTCCAAGATGACATGGACGCCGCCGCCATCCTCCTTCACTCGATACTGCATGGTCCCGGTACCTCCTCGTTATCTTCGTCGCCCGCTTCGGCGGGGGACCGGCCGTTGAACAACATCACCAGCGTGCGGCCGCCATCCTCGCCATGAAGGGCCGAACAGGCCTTGCGGATCACCCCCAATCCGCGGCCATGGGTCGCGTCGGGACCGGCGGCGCGGCTCAGCCGGGCCGCCAGGTCGAAACCGTGCCCCTGGTCGCTGACCGAGGCGCGAACATATCCGGCTCCATTCGACGACATATTGATTTCGACGCGCCGCCCCGACAAGACCGGATCGTTCAGGCGTTCCTCCATGATCCGGCAGAACCGCTGGAACCCCTTGGCAGTGGCGCGCAGATGGCCGGGAATGCCCAAATTGCCGTGGATCACCGCGTTGCCGATCGCCTCGGCGATGCAGATGTCGATCATGTCGGCGACGTCCCGGTCGGCAAGGATGAAGTCGCGCCGAACCGCCTCGCCAAGCAGTTCCATGACGCCGAGGGCATAGGCCGAGGCGGTGGTCAGCGACAGGGCGAGGCCGCCGCCGCGCGCCGTGTCGAAGCATCGCAGGCCGACGCCCAGCAGGCCTTCCCCCCCCAGTTCCACGAAGCCGCCGAATGGGGGCCGCAGACCGCGCCGCACCGAATCCGCCTCGGCGACCCCGGCCAGAAGGCAGACATTCCCCGCCACGGGATGATCGGACAGCCGCAGCCCGAGGGCGGCGCACTGCCCGGCCAGATAGTCGCCGCCACCGGCCTCGACCACCACCATCAGGGGGGGG